>CAMWFQ010000021.1 GCA_947173495.1 uncultured Lachnospiraceae bacterium
TGCTTGGCTCCTGAGTACTAGGTTTTGGGAGAAACGACGGAAGTCAGGTATTATACGCTATCTACCGATTATTTTCAAGAAAATTCGGTAAAAAAATTGCCTATTCCCAGTCAAACGCTGTGATGCTTTGCATGTCAGCTTATGGAGTCATCATGAATGTCTGCTTCGCAGCCGTCTTGCTCATTGCTTTCGCGCAGCACGCATGCTACCTTCTATGGCAAACTTCTCCTTGCGGGCCGCGCAATCGAGCGGGGGAATGCTCCTATCCCCTGCCTGCGCGCGGGATACATGCTACACAGCAGCAATTTTCTTTACGCATCCCTGCGCAATCGAGTAGGGATGGTTTATCTTCCCCTACTCGCCGCGCGGGGTGTGTGCTACACAGCAGCAATTTTCTTTACGTATCCCTGCGCAATCGAGTAGGGATGGTTTATCTTCCCCTACTCGCCGCGCGGGGTGTGTGCTGCATAGCAGCAATTTTCCATACACACCCCTGCGCATAAAAGAGCCTCGAAAGGCTCTTTTTATGACACTGACAGATACTCCAGAACAGATGTTACAGCATTCGCTCCATCTGCTACTGCTGTCACCACCTGCCGGAGCTTTTTACTCCTTATATCTCCCGCCGCAAAAATTCCCGGGGTTCCGGTCACGCAGTCCTCCCCGGCGATCAGATATCCTCTCTCATCACAATCCGCCACTTCCTTTATAATATCGCTGAAAGGAATGATGCCTACTGCTACAAACACGCCATCCACTGACAGTCTTTCTTTTTTCCCGGTTTTTACATTTTTCACGGCCAGCGCGTCTACCTTTTCATTCCCTTCAATCCGCTCCGCCACGGTGTCCCAGAGAATTTCCACGTTAGGCAGATCCATGACTTCCTTCTGGAGCACTGCAGCCGCCCGCAGTTCATCTCTTCTGTGAATCAGATAAACCTTCTCACAGCTCCGGGACAGGAAAACAGCATCCTCTGCCGCTACGTCACCGCCGCCTATAACCGCTGTCACTTTTCCTCTGAAAAAAGCGCCATCGCAGGTTGCGCAGTAGGACACGCCCTTTCCGGAAAGCTCGTCTTCTCCCGGAAGGTTCAATTTTGCATGGGTAGCTCCCATAGCCGCTATGACTGTTTTGGCAAAGATTTCATCCTGATCGGTCTCTACTCTGAATCCTGATTCTACCTTCTTTATTCCACATACCGTACTGCTTTTAAATTCACACTGGATCTTATCCGCGTGCTCTCTGAATTTCATTCCCAGATCAAATCCGTTGATTCCCGGAAGTCCCGGATAATTATCAACCTCATAGGTATTCAGCACCTGACCACCGCTCATGGGATTTTGTTCAAGCGTAAGAGCGGAAAGTCCTGCCCTTTTTGCATAAATCGATGCCGACAACCCCGCCGGACCGGATCCAATAATCACAACATCATACATAATTAACCCCATTTCTGCGCTGCTTTGTTGCGCAAAGCCATGATATGGCTAAATCCATAAAATGGCTAAATCCATAAAATGGCTAAATCCATAAAATGGATTAACAAGTTTGTGGATGCAGCGCGGACACAAACTTGCAGAGGAAAGATTTGAAAAATCTTTCACTCTTCCTCCCGTTCCATACATATTCCTCCGGATATTTCTGATATATACTGTTTTATATCCAGCCGCCATCCATGGTGATAATCTGTCCTGTCAGATAGTCCGGAGCGTTTATGACCTGCCATATCATCTCTCCCGCTTCCATAGCTCTCCCTATACGGTCTGCAGGAATTTCTTCTCTCAGCGACTCCATCTCTGCTTCCGAAAAGCAGGCATTCATGTCCGTGTCAATCACCCCGAAGGCAATTCCGTTTACCTGTATATTGCTGGGGGCAAGCTCTTTAGCCAGTGCCCGGGTAAAGCTGTTTACCCCGCCCTTGGACGCACTGTAAGCCACTTCCATGGATGCTCCCACATTTCCCCAGACAGACGATATATTCACGATTTTTCCCTCTCTGCGCCTTATCATCTGCGGCACCACCTGCCTGCAAATATAAAATAAAGAGTCAAGATTGGTACTGATCACCTGATGCCACTCTTCCAGTGTCATGTCTGTAAGAAGACCCACATGGGAGATAGCAGCATTGTTCACCAGCACATGGATCTCTCTCTGACTGCAATTCGAAGTATAACCATTCCCGCTGCCGCTTATTATCTGCCGGAACAGTTCGTCCACCTCCGCCGGATCCGAGACATCGCAAAGGGCAGTTTCGCATAAAATCCCATATTCCTTTTCCAGTTCCTTTTGCAAATGCTCTATTTTGTCTCTGGAGTTTTTACATATCAGGAACAGATCATATCCCTCCCGCCCCAGAACTCTGGCAGCCGCTTCCCCTATTCCCCGGGAGGCTCCTGTAATCAATGCTCTCTTTCTCACTCTGTCACTCTTCCAATCCGTGAGAAGAATCGCTTCTTTGCGATTCTTCAGTGTGTAACTCAGATAAGGCTCCTGATACCGCTGCAGATCCTGTCGGCAACCTTTACACTGTTCATCGTATAGACATGTATCCCATCCACACCGCTGGCAATCAGATCCACAATCTGATTGATGGCATAGGCCATTCCCGCATCGAAAAGAGCTTCTTTATTATTTTCATATTTATCCAGAATCCTTTTGAATTTGGGCGGAAGAGATGCGCCGCAGGTGTGTACCATCCGCTCTATCTGTGCACGATTTGTCACCGGCATAATGCCGGCCTCTATCGGTACATCAATCCCTGCAATCCGGGTTTTTTCATAAAATCGGTAAAAAAATTCATTATCAAAAAAGAGCTGGGATACCAGATGGGTTACTCCCGCATCCACTTTCTTTTTCAGATTTCGAATGTCCGTCACCGCGTCCGGCGCCTCCAAATGGGTTTCCGGGTAGCAGGCGCCGCTGACGGTAAAATCTCCCTGGCTCTTAATAAAGCTTACCAGCTCGCTTGCATATTTAAAATCCTGCTTCACCGGACTGTCAGGATTCCTGTCTCCTCTGAGCGCAAGGATATTTTCAATTCCTGCTCTCTCAAGCTGCTTCAGGATCTGGCTGATCTCTTCTTTGGTATAATACAGACAGGTCAGATGTACAATAGGGTCAACCTGATAGTGACTTTTGATCTTTTTGGCGATTTCCACCGTCTTATGATCAGCTGTACTTCCTCCGGCTCCAAATGTAATACTGATAAAGTCCGGATGAAGGTCACACAGCCTTTCCAGCGTGGCATCAATATTTTTAAGCGCCTCTTCTTTTTTAGGAGGAAAGATCTCAAACGATAGAACCGGTTTTCCCTCTTTCTTCTTTGTCTCGAAAATCTCTGCAATATTCATTTTCTTTTGCTCCTTTAAAAAGTACGGGCCCGCATCTTACGCCTGAGCCCGTACTTATTATACCTGATTCCTGTCAGATTTTCCAGTTATTTCATCCGATACCCGGTCCTCTGACAACATCTCCGAGACTGTCCAGATCCTCCGGAGAAAGAGAATCAAGAATTTTGTCCTTTTCCTCTTCTGTTTTTGCATCTTTACATCTGAAAATAATATGCTCTTTTTCCGTTTCGCTCAGATGTCCTTCTCCCGACTGCGGGTTTCCTTCCTGGGCGTGGTCATTCCACGCCAGCACTGCGCCAAGTCCCAGTGCATTATTTGAAAAACTTCCATCCATACTCTGTGTCCACCTCCAAAACTATTATGTGGACACTCGACCTTTTTTATACTTTTTCAAATTTTTCCAACATAATCCGCTTTTTTCCGCGCCGCTTATGCATCTGTACGCTGCTTATTCCTGTGCCCTTCTCACAGAAACCGGCCCTCCAATGCCAGAAACTGATCCAGAAGCATCCGGCTGACCTTCGCTCCAAACACAGTGGCCGGGTGATCCGGATAATACATCGCATCGCCAAACTCCTTATTCAGCATCACAAGGACATAAGGACCATAAGGAGTGTAAATGACACCACCGTCGTTTCTACAGGCATCCATACTTCCGCTTTTAGATGCCACATGAATTAAAACCTCATCGGCATTATCGCTGTCCATATACACCGGCGGAAAATTCCTGGTAATCATACTATTATAATGCTGCTTTTTCAGAATTTCAATCATCTTACTGTCAGCCTGCGGACTGATCAGTTCTCCCTTTGCCATTCTTATAAACATCCCCGCATAATCAGAAGCTGTGGTGGTTCCCAGTTTGTCATACCTGTCAAAATGAATGGAATTATGAAGCTCCGTATCCTTACAGCCCAGTTTTCTGATGCATGCATTTATGGTATCCGCGCCCAGATAATCAATCATCATATTCGTTGCGATATTGTCACTGACAATGATCATCAGTGTAGCCGCATCCTTTACCCGCAAAACTGCTCCCGGCTCCAGGGCGCACAACACGCCGCTTCCATCTACCGCATGCTCCTCCTGATAGGTCAGCATATCCTCCAAACTGGCACGCCCCTTTTCCACCTCATCAAACAGGCAGGCCAGAATAAATACCTTAATGGTACTTGCAGTCTCCACCTTTTCATCCGCATCGATGGTAAGAACATTTCCATGGAAGTCGTCTGCATATATGCACATCTTTCCATCATAACTTTTCAATTCTGCTTCAATTCTTTTTTCCAGTGTAAATCTCGCATCCATTTTCTTCCAAAAAATCCTCTCTGATGTCTGTATCGCCCTGTCTTAAAAAATGCTTCCCACAGCATACAGGCTCTCCGCCAGATCCTGCCGGTACTCCCTGCTGCCAGCATCAAGACTGTTGTATACCACACCCCCGCTTCCCACTTTTCCCGTAGAGTGGATGTATCTGTTTTCTCCCACATACATGGCAATATGTCCCGGAAAGTACAGAAGATCGCCCTGCTTCCTGTTCTCCAGCGGAATTTCATGAACCGGATACCCCTTCTCTATCCTGGCATCCCGGTAAGTAAGTATTCCATTCAGCATATAGCTTACAGAGGTCAGTCCCGAGCAGTCAATTCCCGCAGTGGAACGCCCGCCCCACCTGTACTGAACATCCAGAAAAGTCTTTGCAGTTTCCACCACATCCTTCCTGAATTGCTGTTCATCCAGGATCTTACTCTGAATGATTTCTCCTCCGAATATTCCCTTCTGAGAGAATCTTTTCTCCCGAAGATATTGATTCCTGATATACCCTGTTCTGTCATCTGCAAGGCGTATCTTTGCCCAGCCTGCTTCCTCTGATTCCCAGAGGAGCACCTGTACGATACTTCCCCGGAAAAGACTGGCCAGACGTACTCCCTGTACTTTGGGAAGAGATACCACATCCACACAGAATGCGTCCGTCACCCAAAGCGCGGAATCCTCCCATGCCTCCGCCGCTTCCCGACCAAACAGCCGTACATCCTTCGATGAAATATATCCTGTATATCCATAAAAAGTTCTGATCGGCAGATATCCTTCTGTTTCTTTCCCTGTTACCACAAGAAGCATTCCGCTGAGAGCTTCATCCGAAACAGCGGATATCACCTCTCCTTTCGCCTCCATCGTGTCAAGAGGGCACTCATATATTGTGCTGACAGCTTTCGTTACCACTGCATACTCCATCGCATTTCTACTCCTTCATCCACTCATCCGCTTCCTTTGTATTCGCCAGCACAAAATGCCCTTCTCTCAACTCCATCCACGCCGGCTCTTCTCTGGCATAATCATGGCAGTCCGGATCATATACCAGGAGCTTTTTCTTCCGCTCATGCCTGGGATCCGGCATGGGTATGGCTGAGAGCAGCGCTCTTGTGTATGGATGAATGGCATGGGTAATCAATTCCTCTGTCTCTGCCATCTCCACAATCCGTCCTTTATGGATCACGCCAATCCTGTCTGTGATAAACCGCATGACTGACAGATCATGGGCAATGAACAGATAGGTAATCTGCCGCTTTTTCTGCATATCTGACAAAAGATTCAGCACCTGTGCCCGGACAGAGACATCCAGCGCCGAGATGGGTTCATCTGCAATGATAAATTCGGGATTCATAATAAGCGCTCTGGCAATACCGATTCTCTGCCTCTGACCGCCGGAAAATTCATGAGGAAACCGGCTGGAAAACTCAGGAAGAAGCCCCACGTCCAGAATCGCCTGCTCCACCCGGGCCTTCCGCTCTTCTTCGCTGATTCCCTTTTCAATATTCATCAGTCCCTCGCTGATGATATAATCCACCTTTGCACGCTCGTTTAAGGAAGCCTGAGGATCCTGAAAGATCATCTGGATCTCCTTGATCACCTTTCTGTCGAGCTCCGGGGATATCCTCCCGTTGATCTTGTCTCCCTTATAAAGGATCTCGCCTCCCGCGGAGGGAACAATTCGCATAATTGCCCGTCCGATGGTGGTCTTGCCGGAGCCGGATTCTCCCACCAGTCCAAAGGTCTCACCCTTATAGATCTTAAAGTTCACTTTTTTGACCGCTTTATATTTCTTTTTCCGCTCCCCGTAGATCACATCCAGATCCTTTACCTCCAGCAGAACTTCTCTTTCCATCAAATCAGACCTCCGTTCCGAATTTTCTCCACCACTGCCGGCGGCTCCACCTTTGGCGCCCTGGGATCCAACAGCCAGGTCTTTGCCCTGTGTGTCGGCGAAACCTGAAAATAAGGCGGCATTTCCACAAAATCTATTTTCAGAGCTCTGGGATTTCTGGGGGCAAAGGCGTCTCCTTTTACCTCTGTGAACAGGTTCGGCGGTGTGCCCGGAATCGAAAACAGATCCGTCCCCTTTACCCCTACCTGGGGAAGAGAGGACAAAAGCGCCTGGGTATAAGGATGCCTGGGATCATAAAAAATGTCCTCGCTGGTACCGATCTCGATAATGTCCCCCGCATACATCACAGCCACCCTGTCCGCAATATTGGCTACCACACCCAGATCATGTGTAATCAGAATGACAGACAATTTATATTTATGACGCAGATCTTTTATCAAATCAAGAATCTGCGCCTGTATAGTTACATCCAGCGCTGTCGTTGGCTCATCGCAAATCAGGATCTGAGGCGCACAGGCAATGGCAATGGCAATAACCACTCTCTGCCGCATCCCTCCCGAAAATTCATGGGGATACTGAGAAAAACGTCTGTCCGGATGAGAGATTCCCACATCCTCCAGATACTGCAGGGTTTTCTTTTTTGCCTCCGCCCTGCTGCTCTTCTGATGAAGCATCACCGCTTCCATAATCTGATTTCCAATGGTCTTTAAGGGGTTTAAGCTGGTCATGGGATCCTGCATGATCATGGCGATCTCATGGCCTCGGATCTTATACCATTCTTTTTCTTTCTTAAGAGCCGTCAGTTCTATGGGCTTTCCATCGTCAGCCCCATAGTACATAATCCTGCCTCCGGTGATCTTTCCATTCTGATCCAGAAGACCCATAAAGGACTTGGTAAACACAGACTTACCGCTTCCGGACTCCCCTACGATGGCAAGAATCTCCCCTTTATGCAGATCCAGGGATATGCCGCGGATGGCATTTAAGGTCTTCCCCCGAAGCTCAAATTTGATTTCCAGCTCTTCCACTGTCAACATTTTTTCAGCCATTTTTCCACATTCCTTTCTTTATGTATGATTCTTGGGGTCGGCGGCATCCGAAAATGCATTTCCGATGATATAAAACGAAATTGTTACAAAAGAAAGAATAATCGTAGGATATACCAGCTGATAGCGCAGCGCCGGACTTGTGATCAGCGCGCGTCCCTCATTGATCAGATTTCCAAGACTGGGAATATCTACCGGAAGTCCCAGGCCAATATATGTGATAAAAACTTCATTTCCGATAGCTGCCGGAATCGTAAGCGCCATACGCAGCATGATCACCGATACCAGATAAGGCAGGAGATTTTTGATCATGATCTTCCATGTAGGCGTTCCCAGACAGCGGCTGGCCACATTGTAGTCCCGATCCCGGATAATCAGGATCTGATTTCTTACAAACCGGGCCATCTGGATCCAGCCGGTAAGGCACATGGCAAAGATCAGCGTTTTTACGCTTGGCTTTAAAATATAAGAAATCAGAATCAAGATAATGGTATTGGGTATATTATCGATAATATTATAAACCTCTGTCAGAATAAAGTCCGCCTTACGTACATATCCCCAGATCACACCTACGGTAATTCCGATCAGCGCTTCCGCCAGCGCCACTGAAAGGCCGATAAACAGTGAAGTTCTGGTTCCTGCCCATATCCTGGACCACAGATCCTGGCCGATCGAATTCGTCCCCAGCAGAAACATGTCTCCTGGCGGGATATTCCGATATTGCATGCCGCTGTCATCATTGATAATCATATTGGGATCATACTGCCCCGGAAGATAAGGCTGGATAAAGGTAAACAGCAAAAGAAGCACCAAAAGAGCCAGAAGCGCAACCGCACCCCTGTTTTTCAAAAATGCCTGCACCGTACTCCTCCAGTAAGAATAATTACTGTACCCGGTTCTTTCCACTTCTTCCGCATTAAACTCCGCAAAAGAAAATAATTCCTGTTCTGTCAGTTCCGATGGGTTTTGGGAGACAGCTTCCATATTCGACATCAATTCCGCTTCTTTTGTATGGCGATAACTGAACTGTTTCATCATCTGTCACCTTCTTTCTTTCCAAGACTGATCCTGGGATCTAAAAGTACCATCAGAAGGTCGCCAAGCAAAAGCCCAAGAACGCCTACGCACGCATACAAAAGTACGATCCCCTGTACCATGGCATTATCATGTTTTTTGATCACCGTTACCAGAAGTCCTCCCATTCCCGGGATGCTGTAAAGAGACTCAATATAGATAGAACCGATTACTGTATTCAGAAATGCCGTGGGCACATACTGAGCCAAAGGAACAAAGGCATTGCGGAAAATGTGCCTGAACATCACACCGCTCTCGGAAATTCCCTTGGCTTTCGCCAGCTTCACATAATCTTTATTACTCTCATCCACCATATATCTTCTCAGCCACATGCCATAAAAGGCAATGTTGTACAGCGACATGGATATTACCGGCAGAATCCAGTATTTCGGATTATGAACATCGAACAAAAGCCCCACATTTAAAAGCTGTGTCCCGTAGAGCTGAATGTAAAGATAATACACTGCTGCCGGGATCGCCTGAATGCAGACGATAAACACTGTTCCCAGCTTATCGAAAAGCCGGAACTTATATCTGGCCATCAATGCGCCCATGGGAATACCCACGCACAGTGACACGATCATGGACAGAACTCCCAGCTTAATGGATATGGGCACCTTATCCGAGAGCACCTCGCTCACCGGCACATTGGCACGGTAGATCCGGGAGGTTCCCAGATCTCCATGAAGAAGCTCTCCGAAGAAACGGACGATCTGTACAGGCAGCGGATCTGTCAGTCCCATCTCCTGCAATCCCACCTGAATCTGCTGTGGCGTCATTTTTTCATAGTTAGGAAAATATCCCTCGATCGGCATCAGACGCAGCAGACAAAACACAATGGTAAGTATAATCACCAGCGTCAGCAGAGAACGCCCGATTCGTTTCCCTAAATACTTTAACATGCGGTTAACTCCTTTTCCTGTAACAATTCACAGCCATAAACCTGATCTGACTTCTTTGGTCACACACGGGCTGTTGTAAATACAGCAACAGTTCAGCCTTCGCTGAACTGCTGCTGACTACAACAAACCGTCCTGCTTTTTTATTTTTCTTTGTTAGCCTCATACTCTTCCATGGAAACATAATGGTCAAGCACGTGCTGTCCTTTGAATCTCAGCCTCGATACGCCGAAAGGTGCATACTGAGCTTCAAACTCATCTAATTTAGTTGCAATATAAGGACTTACCGTAATACTGAAAGGAATCACCAGCGCATGGTCAATCAGCACAGCCTCCGCCTCTGCAAATGCCTCGAAACGGGCATTGGTGTCAACTGTGATCTCCTTGGCGGCATCTACCTTGTCAAAATACTCCTGAATCGCCGGGGCCGTATCTGTTCCTTCCGTGATCGCATTGGCTATAAAAGCGTATTTATAGCCCGGATCATACCCGGATTCACCCTTGCTCTGATAAAAAGGATCTGTCCATGTTTCCGGGTCCGCATAGTCCGCGCCCCATCCACATTTCATGAAGGCATATTTTCCGGAACGGCGTACCTCTGTAAGGAAATTATCCGTAGGACCTGCTTCAATAATAATATCAATAAAATCAGAACCCAGAAGAGCTTCCATCTGCTGCTCCACAACCTGACATTCCTTATCCCAGTCTGTTACCGAAGGATTGTAGGGCATCAGGACCTTCACAGGGAAGGTAACCTCTCCTTCCAGCTCCGTCATAGCGGCCTCCTTGTACTCTTTGGCCTTTGCCTCGTCAAAGGTCTCACCCATACCCGCCATGGCTCCTATAGTGGTATAGTCCGCACCATCCGCGTTGTAGGCGAAATCAAAAGGTGTAATAGTTGATAAAATATAATCTTCCGGAGCATTGGGTTCTAAGACAGCCACCTCCTTGGTCTTGTCAAGACCTGCAGACAAAGCCTTACGGAAGTTCTCGTTGTTTACGGCCTTTCTCCAGTTGTCCGGCTCATACTCGGCGTCAAACTGGGGATCAAAGTTAAAGCAGTAGAAATAAGAGTAACTGGTTGACGCACGTTCCCGGCTTACGAGATTTTTCGTCTCCTCATTGCCAAGCCAGTCATCCAGAAGATCCGCACTGATCTCTGCATAGTCAACCTCACCCCGTTTAACCATCTCCGGTCCTAATGTATCTGCTTCCGCATTATAAATTCTCTGTATCTCATCAATAAACACATTTGCCGCATCATAGTTGGAAGGGTTCTTTTTGTATACCTGTCTCTCCTGGGGAGAAAACTCCGCCAGGTAAAATGCGCCGTTATAATACATTTTATCTGCTGCCGTACCGAATTCCTTGCCAAGCTCCTCCAGCTGCGGGCCATAAGCAGGCATATATACCACATATACCAGAGAAGAGATAAAATAAGGAACCTCTTTTGCCAGAGTATAGGTCAGCGTATGCTCATCCACAGCCTTCACGCCAACCTCCGAAAAATCAATGGCTTCCCAGGTCGTACCGTCTTCATCCGCACCGCCGTTATAAACCTGCCCATTATAGTATTCCTGCGCATTTGCGATTACCCCGAACAGATTCTGTACGTTGGCGCTCTCATACTCCGGTGTCAGTTCATATTTGAGCGCATTCACAAAGTCCTGGGCCGTCACATCAGCCACCTCTGCGCCGGTAGAATCCACCCACTTGGCATCTCTTAAAGTAAAGGTCCAGGTCATGGACGCTTCGTCATAATTCCACTCTGTGGCCAGTCCTTCCTTTAACTGTCCTTTTGCATCATATTCCACCAGGGTGTCGATACAGTTAGCGCCCACTCTCTGCTCCTCGATGGTGGATGTTACCAGATAGTTCAGCGTGGAAGACTCGCTGGAGTACAGTGTCGTATATACTCCGCCTTCGCCGCCTTCTGTTTCTGCCGTCTGCTCCCCGGTACTGCTCTCTCCGGTTTCTGAATCCGTCTGCGTTTCCGTGGTGTTTTCTGAGCTGCCGCCGCCACAGCCGGTAAGGGCTGTAGAGATTACCATGGCTGCACTCAGCATCAAAGCAACTACTCTTCTTTTTTTCATAGTTCTCCTCCTATTAATAGTTCCGCATGTGTCATGTCAATGCACCTTGCCTGGAAGGATTTTCAGATGCTGCGCATCCTGAAAACCTTCCGTGCATTTCCTGACACATGCTGTTCATAGTTCCGTCCCTGCACTGCAGCGCCCACTCGTCTGGAAGGGATCTTCTGACGCCTCGCGTCCGAAATCCCTTCCGGGTGCTTCCGTTTCGGGACTGATCTTAGTTCCGCATGTGTCATGTCAATGCACCTTGTCTGGAAGGATTTTCAGATGCTGCGCATCCTGAAAACCTTCCGTGCATTTCCTGACACATGCTGTTCATAGTTCCGTCCCTGCACTGCAGCGCCCACTCGTCTGGAAGGGATCTTCTGACGCCTCGCGTCCGAAATCCCTTCCCGGCGCTTCCGTTTCGGGACTGATTTATATGTTAACCCTCCAGCTGTCAACACTGTGAAAATTTATTTTTCACGGCAACCCTCGGGGATTAACTCAATTTAATGAAGCTTCAAACGCAGGTACCCGGGTAATTCCGAGCCCGCAGCTTTCATTCATGATGATCTGGCTGCCCTCAAAAACAGGACCTCCTGTGTAGGGATCTTCTTTGCAAAGGGATGGGCCATCCAGATCCGCCCTCGTAATGATTCCCTTTCCTGCTGCCAGATGCGCCGCTGCGCTTACTGCAATCTTGCTCTCCAGCATGCAGCCTATCATACATTCCACTCCATAGTCCTCTGCGATCCCGCAGATCTTAAGCGCCCCGTAGATCCCGCCGGTCTTCATCAGCTTGATGTTAATGAGATCCGCTGCTCTTTCTCTGATCAGGCAGATAGCGTCCTGCACGGAAAACACACTCTCATCTGCCAGGATCGGTGTATGTACACGGGCGGTCACAAACTTCATTCCTTCAAAATCGTGAGCATCTACCGGCTGCTCTACCAGATCCATCTCGATTCCCAGATCCTCCAGCGTCTGAATAATCCTCACTGCCTCTTTGGGCTTCCAGCCCTGGTTGGCATCGATCCTGAGTCTGATATCCGGCCCCACTGCCTGGCGGATTGCTCTGATCCTGTCAATATCTTTCGTTCCTTCTTTGCCCACCTTGATCTTAATGACTCCAAATCCCTGCTGCACAGCTTTCAGGCTGTCTGAAACCATCTCATCAATCCCATTGACACTGATGGTCAGATCCGTCTCTATCCGGGAACGATTTCCTCCCAGTACCTTATACAAAGGTTTCCCGCAGGACTTTGCGAACAGATCATAAACCGCCATATCCACTGCCGCCTTGGCCGATGTGTTTTTCAAAATACAGCCATGGAGCTTTTTCATGATTCCATCCAGATTTTCAATGTCCATTCCCACTATGGAAGGTCCGATGAATTCCTCAATGGCACATCGTACAGAGCCTTTGGTATCTCCCGTAATCACTGCTGTAGGAGGCGCCTCTCCAAAGCCCTCACATCCATCCTCTGTGATCACCCGCACGACAATATCATTTACGCTCTCCACCGTACGCAGAGAGGTTTTAAAGGGGGTGACCAGGGGAATATTGATCTCTGCTGTTTCAATCCTTTCAATTCTCATATCACATTCTTCCTTTTCTTTGCAGAACTTCCTGATACAGTTCCAGAGAAACTTCCGCCATCAGTCTCTCAAACCCGGGCGTATCTGTCTCGTTTCCACAAAAGCACACGACAAACGGCTCCTCTCCGTAAATAATCCCCACATCGTGGGTGATCCCCTCATCCTCTCCCGTTTTATGTGCAATATCCGGCTCCGGCACAGCCGCCTTCAGATAAAAAGGAATCTTCCCGTTCAGCTGCTGGCATTTGAGGATTTCCAGCATCTGAGCGTCCTCCTTTTCGCCTGCCAGTCTGCTTTCATACAGTTTCTGAAAGAGCATGCCGGTTTCCTCCGCCGTGATCAGATTCTGGATTCCCTGACGGGATTTCTCCAGATCAAACATCTTCCTCCGAAGCCATACGTCCCGAAAGCCCAGACTGCGGATCCTTTCATTGATCTGATCTTCTCCCATAAGATCAATCAGAATATTGGTGGCGGTGTTGTCGCTGAATATGATCATCAGTGTGATCAGATCCCGTACCGTCACCTCAAGTCCTTCATGAAGATACGCTACAGCACCGCAGGAAGGAACGAAATCCTCTCTTCTGGTGGAAATCAGCTGATCCGGATTCAGCTTTCCTTCCGCAATCTGCTGAAATGCCGCGGCCATAATATAGAGCTTGATGACGCTTGCCGCCATCAGCTTCTCTTCCGCACGATACTGAAAGTGCTCTCCTGTAATAAGGTTATGATAATAGAAACTGATGTTTCCGGGAAGTTCCTTCAGCCTTTTCTCAATTCTGCCAAAATCATTCATACAATGTTCCCCGAGACTTTCCTGTTAGAAAAAAGAGGCTCTGCTTCTAACCTTCGCAGCCGCCTCATCGCATTCGTCTCTTTTCTGTTATGTAATAACATCTGCAAAAAATTAATCACATAATAGTATAAAAGGATAATGCGGAAAAATCAAGCATTTTTTCTGCATTATCCCAGATTCCCTCCCGGCCGGATTTACACATTTTCCGCTGTTTATATCGCATCCAGCGCCTGTGCCAGATCGGCAATCAGATCTTCTTTGTCTTCAAGTCCGCAGGAAATGCGTACCAGACCCGCGGGGACACCTGCCTCCGTAAGCTGCTGCTCTGTCATCTGCCGATGTGTGGAGGTTGCCGGGTTCAGACAACAGGTTCTTGCATCCGCCACATGGGTTTCAATGGCCGCCAGCTTCAGATGCTTCATAAAAATTTCCGCTGCCCTGCGTCCGCCTTTCAGTTCAAAGGACACAACGCCACAGCCTCCCTTTGGCATATACTTCAGCGCTCTCTGATAATAGGTATCCGTGGGAAGGCCCGGATAATTCACATATGCCACCTGAGGATGACCTGCGAGGAACTCTGCCACCGCCTGGCCGTTTTCTACATGGCGCGGCATTCTTACATGAAGAGATTCCAGTCCCAGATTCAGAATATAAGCGTTCTGAGGCGACTGAATGCATCCCAGATCACGCATCAGCTGAGAGGTGCATTTGGTGATAAAGGCTCCCTCTTTCCCAAATTTTTCTGCATAGGTGACACCGTGATAAGATTCATCCGGACGGCACAATCCCGGAAATTTGTCCGCATGAGCCATCCAGTCAAACTTTCCCCCATCCACAATGGCTCCGCCCACAGCGGCTCCGTGTCCATCCATATATTTCGTAGTGGAATGTGTCACGATATCCGCTCCCCATTCAATGGGACGGCAGTTCACCGGCGTAGGGAAGGTATTATCCACGATGAGCGGCACCTCATGAGCATGGGCAGCCTTTGCAAATTTCTCGATATCAAGGACTGTCAGTGCCGGATTCGCTATGGACTCTCCGAACACTGCTCTGGTATTTTCACGGAATGCCTCATTCAACTCTTCCTCTGTACAATCGGGAGAGACAAAGGTGACCTCGATTCCCATTTTGGCCATCGTAACCGACAGCAGATTAAAGGTTCCCCCATAAATAGAAGAGGAAGATACAATATGGCTTCCGCATTCACAGATATTAAACAGGGCAAAAAAGTTGGCTGCCTGTCCGGAGGAGGTGAGCATCGCCGCCGTTCCCCCTTCCAGCGCCGCAATCTTTGACGCAACGTGGTCATTGGTGGGATTCTGAAGCCTTGAATAAAAATATCCGGACGCCTCCAGGTCAAACAGCTTTCCCATATCCTCGCTGGTGTCATATTTAAAAGTAGTAGACTGTATAATCGGAATCTGGCGGGGCTCTCCGTTCCCCGGCGTATATCCTGCCTGTACACATTTCGTATTAATCCTGTAATCGCTCATATTTTACCTCATTTCTGCGCTGCATCGTTGCGCAAAGCCATAATATACTTAACAAATTCTCATTTTATGATCTCCCCCGATCATTCTCCATTATCATACCCCATCCTTCCTTCTGACCGCAAGCATTTTTCATTCTCCTGCATCCGATCGGGCAAACGTAATCGGAGAAAGTCCTTTTTGCAAACCATCAAAAAAGCAGAACCTCCTCCGCCCCTCTTATCAGCCGGCGGCATCCGTCCTGCTTTTTTATAATGAAGGGGCTGTCGGGAAATAGATAGCCCCTTCACTATATCTTTATCCCAGATCCGGCTCATCCATAAGTCTTATGGTTCCGGAGGCCTTTCCTTCCGTCTCAAAAATCAGAATGGTATTGCTTCCCTTTTTCAGCAAAGGTCCTGGAAGATAAAGACGCTTTTGCGGGCCGATCTCCCAGAATCTTCCTATATTGAAGCCGTTCACAAAAATACAGCCCTTTCCCCAGCCCTCAAAATCAACAAAGGTGTCTGCCGGCTCATCCACATCAAAAGAAAATTCATAAAATCCAGGGGTTCCCGACGCAAGCGGCAGACTAAAGTCCAGCCCGCTCAAGTCTTCCATTGGCAGGGGATACTGCTTCCAATAATAATGCTGGTGTCCGTTGACCACCACGCAATGGCTGATCCCCTTGCGCTGGGTCTCCAGCATTGGGCCATAGTTGACTCTCCCCATATTTTCCATAAGGATAGACAGCTTTTCCCCTCTGGGAACGGGCTTCTCAAATTTGTATTCCTCCAGAAGCTCCCTGTCATAAAGGGTAACAAGAGGCTTTTCATCCATAAAAACGACAGCTCTGTCATTTGCCCCATAGAGCCTGATCATTTCCAGATCACCTTCATATTTCAGGATACTCTCATAGAGCATATAGCCATATCCCTGTCCCATCTTTTCCATAGATCTGGGGAAGAGTGTCTCCACCGGTTTTGAAAGATTCTCAAGATTCGAGAAAAGTCCTGTGCTCCGCTTCACTGAAAGAGTTCCGTAGGATTTTCGCCTGATCCGGGCAGTAAGCTTCACCTCCGGGATCTTCACATGCCTGGCGATCACCTCTTTAAACGCCTCATATTTAGGCGTAATCCGCCCATCCTCTGTCAGAAGCGCATCGTAATCATAAGAAGTAACATCAGGTGTCAGTGTATCATAATAATTGGCGCCATTGGTAAAGCCGAAATTGGTCCCTCCTATAAACATATAGATATTCACATGTCCCCGGGAGAGGATCTCATCCAGCGACTCCACATGAGCGCCGGTATCCTCTGTCTGGTGGCAGGACGCTCCCCAGCTGTCAAACCATCCCACCCAGAACTCCATACACATCAGCGGCTTATCGCCGATCTTTAAACGCATTGTATCAAACCGCTCTTTTGCCCTGGAGCCAAAGTTTCCGGTCTGCAGTACTCCTTCGATCCTGCCGCTTTCAAAGAAATCGCCCCGAAGATCGTCTGAAGTCACCAGCGGAACCGTGCATCCCAGTTCCAGCATCAGGTGCTTTAAATATTCCAGATACACTCTGTCATCCCCATAGGCACCATATTCATTCTCCGCCTGCATAAAGATCACGGGCCCGCCTTCGGTGATCTGCAGCGGTCTTATCACTTCAAACAACTTCTCATAGTAATCCCTCACATGCTTCAGATAAGGTTCATACATACAGCGCAGCCGCATGCCATCCTCTGCCAGCAGCCAGTAAGGAAGACCTCCCATCTCCCACTCTCCGCAGATATAGGGTGCAGGGCGCAGGATCACCCACAGTCCCAGCTTCTGCGCAGTCTTCACAAAGCCCTCCACATCCAGCATCCCTGAAAAGTCAAATACCCCTTTTTCCTTTTCGTGAAGATTCCAGGGGATATAGGTCTCCACCGTATTACATCCCAGCGCTTTCAACTTTTCCAGGCGGTCCTGCCAGTATTCGGGAACAACCCTGAAATAATGGATGCTGCCGGAGATGATTTTAATCTTTTCACCATTCAGATAAAAATCGTCTCTAATTTCAAATATGCCCTTCATATATTTCCCTCTTTCCACTACCGCCCGTTCCCCGAAGGGCCGCTTCCGTGCCAGCCTTCCCCGCATACCCCTGCGAAGCCAGCGCTGCCATGCTTCACGAGCCGTTTTATTGTAAAAAAAAGGCAGGGAGAAAGCCCCTACCTTTTTCAAGGTGGGGAAGCGGATAATACCGCTTCCTCGCCTCCTTATTCTTTTGCGGAATCTGCCGCTTTTTTAATCCGTCAGTCCCTCTTATTTGTAAAGAGCGTCAAACTGTGCCTGCAGTGCTGCGGTAACATCATCAATACCTGCGGACTTTAAAGCTTCCTGGTATTCTGCAACGATTTCCTCAGCTGTTCCGGAATATTTACCGAAAGCAATCTGCTTCATGTAGTTGGTATGAATTTCGTTGATATTGGAGATCTTAGCCTGAATATCGTCAACCTCCGCCACAAACTGGCCGTAAGGATATTCAATCTTGATCTTGTCGTAATCAGCATACATTTTATCAATCTTATCCCAGTCTCTGTCAGCTGCTCTGATCTCAAGATCATCATTACGTCCCCACCAGTAGTTGGTGATTCCATTGATGTTGTCAGTCTCGCTGTTGTAGCCTTCAGGCGTTGCACGGAGACCATCGTCTGTCACTTCATAGGAAATACCTTCGATACCATAGCAGAACAGCTTATAGCACTCGGGATCGTTTCTCAGAAGGTCATAAACCATAAGGGCTCTCTCAGGATTTGCGCTTCCTGCAGAAACAGCCATTGCGCCGTGAGTAATGGACAGTGCCACAACATTCTGGCTCTCTTCGCCGAAGTAGAAGAACCCTGAATCTGCATCTTCGTCTGTCTCATAAATCTTGTTAGCCGGTGTATGGCTTACAAGGTCTGTCCAGGTCTGGGTGTGATGCTGCTCTGCTGCAACCTTACCGATTCTGTAGTCATCACGGTTGGTGGATGCTGTGTTGTTCAGTACGTCTGTCTTCCAGACGCCGATCTCATCCCATTCCTTCATCATCTTGGCGAACTCTACCAGAGAATCGGTATCTGTCACATAAGGAGAATAAACAGTATAGAGATCATCCTTGGTGCCGCCCCACATAGCGCCGGAGTTGATTCCGTCGATCGGTACATAATTGGAGTGGGAAGCGATCCATCCGCCCACCATGGTGGCGTACTGTGTACCGTCGGAATCCCAGGGGATAATGTCAGGATAGGCTTCCTTCACATAACGGAAGTACTCTGTCATATCTTCCCAGCTGTGCACACCGTTCTCCAGTCCGGCTTCCTTCGCCCAGTCAAGACGGTATGTAAATCCGTGGTTGGTCCACTGTGCATAATTGTCCTCAGGTATCAGATAGATCTCGCCGTTGTACTTGCACATTTCCCAGTTCTCAGCAGGTACGCTCTCCCATGTCTTGGGTGCATAGGTCTTGAGCATATCTTCAGAAAGCTCAATGAACGCGCCGTTCTTGGAGTTCGGCCATGCATCCAGCCAGTCGGATGCGGTACCTACCAGGTCAACCGTACCATCCATGCGTGCCAGTGTCAGGTTGTAGTTGGAAAGATAATCTGTCCAGGAGATGAACAGAGTCTCCAGCTCGGCATTCACCTTTTCGGTGAGAATGGCATTTAACTGCTCCATCATTTCATTGTAGCGATCCAGCTTGTCACCTGAGGGCGCATCGCCGGTGGTCATGTAGACGATCTTCACATGCTCGGATGTGTCGATATCAGCCGCTGCTGTTGTGTCCGCATCCCCGCTCTCTTCGGATGAAGCCTCGTCAGAAGAACCGTCCTCTGAGGCAGTGTCCTCTGTAGATGTAGAAGTGTCGCCCCCTGCAGAGTCAGCGTTTCCGCCGCCGCAGGCTGTGAGTCCGGCTACCATTGTAGCAGCCAGAAGTACTGCAAGTAATTTCTTTTTCATTTTTTACCTCCATTATTATTTTTTATATTGAACTCTTAAAAGAGCATCAACCTTTTACGGCACCAACGGTAATACCGCTGATGAAATATTTCTGTACAAAAGGATACAGCATAACGATAGGACCTGTTGCCAGTACTGCATTGGCCATTTTCACACTCTCCTGGGGGATCTCGGAAAGATCCACGAACTGTCCCGCCACAGAGTTCTTAAGGGCGTCCACCTTGTTTACCACCTCATAGAGGGTATACTGCAGAGGTTTTACCGCCACCTTGGAGCTTAAGAACAGTGAGGACTGATACCACTCGTTCCAGTAACCCAGGGCCAGGAACAGTCCAATGGTTGCCAGCGCCGGCTTTAACATGGGCAGGATCAGAGAAATGAAAATTCTCATATCGCCCGCTCCGTCTATTTTTCCGGACTCTGTAATCTCATGTGGAATCGCTTTCACAAAGTTTTTCATCAGTATAATCAGCCATGAGGACATCATCAGCGGAAGCAGTACTGCAAAGTAGCTGTCCTGAAGATGATAGGTCTGGGTCATCAGCAGGTAGTAAGGTGCAAGACCTGCGGAAAACAGACTGGTAAAGTAAATGTAAAAGGAGATTCCGTTTCTGAAAGGGAAGTCCTTTCTCTGCAGCGCATAACCCGTCATTGATATAATAGAGAGCCCCACAAAGGTTCCCACTACCGTCAGCACAATTGTCAGCAGGTATGACCACCAGATCCCGCCGCCCTTTGCCACCATTGCATAGGCTTCCAGGGTGATATCCTTGGGAAGAAGTTGTACGCCTTCCGCCCGAATGGTTACCTCGTTGGTGAAGGAAGTACTGACGATGATCACAAACGGAATGATACAGCAGATTGCATAAAAGGTAATAAATGCGTATCCGAATCCCCTGATGATCTTATCTGATGTGCCAAGCTTGACTTTGGCACCTGAATCCATTAAATCCATATTTTTGTTTGCCATGATCAACCTCCCCTTCCGGCGAGCATTCCCTCTTTAGAACAGGGAATACTCCGGCTCTATTTTCTTTACAATGTAATTGACAGTAACTACGATCACAAATCCCACAATGGACTGATACAGGCCCACCGCAGACGCTGTCGCAAAGTTGAAGTCTGTCATGGTTGCCCGGTATACATAGGTCTCAATGATATCTGTGGTCTCATAGAGGATCGGGTTGGTTCCCACAATGTTATAGAACAGTCCGAAGTTGCCCTTCACGATTCCGCCCAGTGCAAACAGCAGGAGAATCACAATGGTGGGCTTCAAGGAGGGAAGAATTATGTATCGGATTCTCTGGAAACCGTTGGCGCCGTCTACCTTGGCGGCTTCCATCATCTCCCCGTCAATTCCCATGATCGACGCAAAGTACACAACGGAATTATATCCTGTCTGCTGCCAGAGATATATGATGACCAGCAGCACCGGCCACACCCCCGGATCGGAATAGGGCTGCCATCGCTCCACCCCTATCTTCGTCAGAATTCCGTTTACAAATCCGGTATCGTAATTCAACAGGTTGAATACCAGAATTCCTACCAGTACCTGTGAAATAAAGTATGGCAGAAACATAATGGTCTGCGATACCTTCTTGAACATCCTGCTCTGCATCTCGTTCAGCAGGATCGCAACAAATACCGCAAGCAGATTTCCCAGCAGAATAAACGCCAGATTATACAGGATCGTATTCTTGGTCAGGCTCAGAAGCTTGCCTGACGTTGCCAGGAATTCAAAGTTCTGCAATCCCACAAATTTACTTCCGAAAATACCGTTCCGGTAGTTGTACTTCACAAATGCCACCCATATTCCCGGAAGGGGCATATAGTTAAACATAAAGAAGAAAACGATCGCCGGAAGGCACATCAGAAGCAGTGTCCGGTACTTTATCACCTTTTGAATAAAGGTCATTTCCCCATTTTTCTTTTTCTTCATCCTTTTTCTCCCTCTCTTCATTTTGAAATCGATTTCTTAAAATTTATGATATATATTTTTCATTTTCATGTCAATAAAAATGTGCATGTCCTCCTATATTTCTATATTTTTCACATATTTTCAAGTAATTTTTTATACATTTTTACCAATTGTAAACACACAAAAAGAGAGGGAAACGAATTAATCTCTCGTTTTCCCTCTCTTTTTGTGATATCGATTGCAAATTTTATCCGATACTTTCTTTCTCTCTCCCGTCCTCCAGATCTCTGCAGCTTCCCATGACTTCTGCGCTTATGGAACTGTCTGTCCTTTCGCCGCCTGCCTTTACAGCTTCCCTGTTTACCGTACTGCTTTCCCGCACCACTAATCTGGGCGTCACCAGCCGCATCCGCTGTACCTCTTCCCCCATACTCAGACCAATAGCGGTCCTGACCAGATCTTTTCCATATTTTTCGTAATCATAATCCACACTGGTAAGCTTCGGCTCCGCCACTTCCGCCATATAGGTATTGTCATAGCTGACCACTGAAATGTCCCGCGGAATCTGCATTCCGTGCTCATGAATACTTCTTATGATTCCCATGGCCGAATAGTCGTTGATGGCGATCACCGCTGTTGGACGCACTCCCTTGTCAAACAGGCTGTTCATCTGTTCATATCCCGCATCAAAGTCGTAGCTTCCTCCGTTTCCAATCAGGTCCGGATTAAATTCTATCCCTCTTTCCTTCAGAATCTGTTTATACCGCAGAAGCTTTTCACGGGTGGAAAATACATCCATACGGCCTCCGATCATGGCAATGTTCTCATGTCCCAGAGAAAACAGATGATCCATCACCAGCCGCATGGATTTCACATCGTCAATCCTTACGATATGGCAGGGCGTTCCATCCAGTTTGCCCGTGATCACCACAGGTGTAGTGGAAAAAACATCATTGATCAGCTCGACAAATTCCATGTCTGAAACCAGCTCATCGGCATGACCGCCCAGAAGAATAATTGCATCCACTCTCTGCTCCAGCAACCTTTCCAGAAGAGCCTCTTCCGGCTCGAGCCCCCTCAGATAATTATATAAAATGACGGAATACCCTTCCTCCCGGGCAGCCCTCTCACAGGCCACAAACATAGATGCATAATAGGGATTTCGCACATCCGCCACAATAATCCCAATGGTCTTGCTTCTGGTCTCTACCAGCCCTCTTGCAAACATATTCGGCTTAAAATTGTATTTATCAATTACCGCCATCACCCGGTCCTTTTTGTCTCCGCTGACCTTCGCCCTGTTGGTCAGAACTCTGGAAACCGTGGCCGGGGAAACCCCTGCTTCCCTGGCGATATCATAAATGGTAATCGTCTTGTTTTCTCCGGCTTTTTTTACCTGCATATCTCTCTTACCTCTCCGAAATCTATATCATTATATTATTATGATTCCGGTTTCAAGTCAAGATTCACATAGCCGCATTTTCACAGGCTGAAGATTCAGGTGCCCTCCTCCCTGAAGGCGCCGATCCTCTTTACCTGCGCCATCGTCTTTTCCGCAAGCGTTCCATCCTCATAGATCCCTACATTCCATGTGACAGCTCCCTTATGTTTCCACCAGCTTTCGGCAAATTCCAGAAGTTCTCTGTCCGAAAATCTGGGAGGCGCTATCTCTCCCGGGCTTTTGCTGTGCATCCAGAAACAGTCCAGCCAGATGAGACAGTGCCGCTGCATCCCTTCCGGCAGGGGGATGTCGCCTCTATGCGCCAGAGTATTGGCCTCTCCCGCCAGATAGTCCTGTTCTGCAAATACATACTCCATGCTTTCCGCTCCCGGGCACATTGCGATCACGGCTTCCGGATTTCCTGCCCTTGCGGCGCTTCTTAAGAGGTCATAATCAAATCTGCCGTTATGCCATTCGTGCGTCCTTGTAAAGGATTTCCCCGAAGCGTCATAGCATCCGTCAAACCACCAGCCAGAAAGATCCGGCCCGAGCTTTTGGGCCCAGTATCTGATGATCTCCAGGTACCGCTTCATAAATTCCGACTTATCCTCCTTATCCAGATCCCACCCCAGAGCCTTTCTTTGCTCCTTTGGCGCGCTGTCCACCTCCGATGGCAGATAGGCGATCAGTCTGATCCTCCTTCGCCTAAGCTCCCGCGCCAGCTCCAGCATCAGATCTCTCCAGGAGCATTTCCCTGTCCAGTACTTCTCAAGTTCTCTGTTTTCAGAACAGTAATATCCTGTGTTCTGTCCGAAGGGAAAGATCACCCATCCGGCTCCCGACTGTTCCATCTCGCTGCAGAATCGGGAAACATCAAACCCGTTCACCATTTCGTCCCATGTGCGCCTCTTTTCTCCCGCCCGCGGCATGATATGGCTCAGATAGTGCACCATAATACCATAGCGCCCATCCTGCATCCATTTTATTCCTGCCATGTATCTGTACCGCTCCTCTCTTTCTGTCCTTCTGTATCAAAAGATCCTGTGCTTCCATCCCGAAAGTCTCGCCAGCGCTTCCAGATAGAAGTAGTCTCCGTAGATCAGAGAAACGTCCACCTGTTCCTTCGCCGGTCTGTTTCCGGTTCCATGAAGCAAAAGTCCCTGATATTCCGCATCCTCCGGCGCAGCGCACTCACGCTTTAAGGCATCCAGGAGCTTCAGCGCCGACTTCCGGTACAGCTCTTCGTCCTTTTCATCGGATTCTGCGATCTCCAAAAGGCCGCAGGCAGCAATCGCCGCCGCGGAGGAGTCCAGAGGCTCCCTTTGCCGATCCGGAACGCGGAAGTCCCAGCAGGGAAGATTACTTTCCTCCAGATTTGCAAGAAAGTAATGAGCCACTCTTTTCCCTGCATCCAGAAAGCATTTTTCTCCGGAATAGCGATAAACATTTGCCATGCCGTAAATAGCCCACGCCTGTCCCCTGCTCCAGGAGGAGTCCGGACCATATCCCTGCCCTCCCAGAGCATTCTGCTTCTCTCCGTTTACAGGATCAAAGGCTGCCACATGGCATACTGATCCGTCCGGACGTATAAAATGCTTCAAAATCGTCCTGGCATGAGACATGGCAATATGATAAAACCGGGGATCCTCCGCTTCAGCGGCCGCCCAGAAAAGAAGCGAAAGGTTCATGGCGGAATCAATGATAGCCCATCCCGTTTTCTCCTGATTCCAGGCCCGGATAAAGCTCCCGGCCGGATTGAACCGGCCGGCCAGGAAATTCGCTGCAAAAAGCCCTCTCCTTCGCGCATCCTTATCCCCTGTCAGCTTATATTTGATCACTGCCGAAGGCAAAAACTGAAATCCCACGTCATGATGCATATTGGATTCTCTGACAAAACATCTCTCCAACCGCTCATCCCACTGCCACGCCGCTTCTCTGAACAAATCCTTTCCCGTCATATCATACATGATCCACAGCATGCCGGGCCAGAACCCGCTCACCCAGAAATCCTCTCTGCATCCTCTGTAACGCCCTTCACAGGCATACCATGGAACACATTCTCCCAGATTGTGCTGCATCTGCGTCATTTTATCCTGAATCGGCTGCATCCAGTGACTGTCTGTCCTTTTCTCTTTCTTATCTTTTCCTTCCTCTATCTGCACAAAAATACCTTTCCGGCCTGATAAGCCTCAGTCGCCTCTTTAATAATCTCATCTCCGCCTCTGCTCTTATATTCGGCAACAAACTCATCAAAATAATCCGCCGGCTCCTGTCCGTAGAAAATTTTTGCCGCCATTTCATAAAACAGATCACAGTTTCCTGTATCCAGCTCCGGATAATTCATCAGAGCCGTGAGATTTCCCGGATCAATATTTTCACTGCCCTCTTTCGGCCCTGTCTCTTCGATCCACTGCATCAGCTGGTCGCCTCCCGGTGTATAAGGCGTCAGTCTGGGATCATAGGCATCGTCCCGGATAAAGCCCAGGAACTTGCGGAAACGGATCTCATCCTCTCCCAGCACACTGTCGGGATACTCAAATTTCACTTCGCCGTTTTCCTTTGTCCAGTTCTCGCCTTCAATGCCATAGCTTAAATAGTCCTGCGCTTCTTCTGTGCACATGGTATCCAGAAGCTGCAGAAATCTGTCCACATCCTTAAAGTCCTTGTTGAAATAAATGGTCTCGAGAACCGGAGAATACTTCCATGCCCCTTTATCCCCGTAAGGTCCCTCCGGGCTGGGGATCAGAATAAACTCTCCATCCGGTACATTCTGCTTCAGACTGGAATTAAAGGATGCGATCTGGGTGGCATTATGGTCGAACATCCCCACCTTGCCGGAATAAATCTTGTTGAGCCAGTCGCTGCTGTTGGTAGTTAAAGATTCCGGATCCATCAGTCCTTCCTCGTTTAACATTCTGTGGAAGGCAAGCGCTTCCTTCATCTCCGGCCGGATCATATCCGGAACCAGATTTCCATCTTTATCCAGATTCCAGGTCAGAGGATTTACGCCGTAAGCGCCGAAAAATACATCTGTATAAGACCATTTTTCTCTTCCCGCATAGGGATACTCTACCCCCAGATCCTTAAATGCCTTTAAAACCTCCACCGTATCCTCCAGTGTCACCGGTATGTCAAGTCCCGTCTTATCCAGAAGATCCTTGCGGATATAGGTCGCTCTTCTGGAGGTCTCAGACAGATAGCATACGGAAATTCCGTAGATTTTTCCGTCGTATTTATTGTATTCCCAGGTATCCTCCGGTATGGTCTTCATCAGATTGGGATACTTTTCCCCGGCATCCGCCAGATACTCATCCAGGGGCTGAAATACCCCGTTTTCCACCGCATGGCACATTGCCTCGTGGGTGTAGTTCTCATAGCACTTGACCACATCAGGAATGTCTCCCGAGGCAAACATCATCTGCATCTCTTCGTTAAAACGCTTGTGATCCAAAAGCCGGATGGTCACATCGGTATTGTACCGCTGGTTGAAATCCTGTACCCATTTATCGCTGTTGATATCAGGGGACTGCAGAATATACTCGTTCAGCTGACTGGACATGGAAAAGCTGTATTTTAACGGCTCCTGTCCGCCCTCTGCCCTCTCCTGCGCGCCGCTGTCTTCCTCTCCGCTTTCGGCCTTTGTATCACCGGCATCCTCCATACTTTCTGACACCCCTGTGGCTGTCTCTTTTGATCCTTCTTCCTTTTGTCCGCATCCTGCCATTGCTGTGGCTGCCATTGCTGCCGCAAGCAGAAGTGCCGTTACTCGTTTTGCTTTCATAAGAATCCTCCTTCTTGTTTTCTTTTTTAATTTTTATTCTTTTACCGATCCGAGCATTGCCCCCGCCGCAAAATGCTTTTGCAGGAAGGGATATACCACCAGAATCGGAATGGTTGCGATCACTACGGTTGCCATTTTAATGGTGGCCGGAGCAATGGCCACCTGTCCCACATCCACCATGGAAGTATTGTCCTCCATCAGAATCTGATACAATTTGATCTGCAGCGTATGTACTTTGGGATCCCTCAGATAAATCAGCGGCTGCTGCAGGGAATTCCAGTGGCTTACCCCGTAGAACAGCGTCATGGTTGCCATGACTGCCTTTGACATGGGGATCACGATCTTAAACAGAACCCGGAACTCTCCGCATCCGTCAATCCTGGCCGCATCAATCAGCTCCCCCGGCAGGCCGGCAAAAAAAGATTTCATAATGAAGAAATTATAGCCGCTGATCATGCCGGGAAGGATGACCGCCCAAACCGTATTATCCAGCCCCATTCCCTTGATTACAAGATAAGAAGGAATCATGGGAGAGGTGAAGATCATGGTCAGTGTCACCATCATGAGGATCGGTTTTTTGTACCGGAATTCCGGCCTCGACAGAGGGTATGCCATCATGGCTGTCATAACCAGATTGATCAGCGTTCCGGCTGCCGTGATAAAAATGGAATTTTTAAGTGCAATAAAAATCGTCGGATTATGAAATACCTTCAGGTAGGCATCCACATTAAAGCCTTTCGGCCAGAACAGTACCTGATTCTGCTCGATAAACGTCTTGCTGCTGAAGCTCTCCGCCACCACCTTGAGCAGCGGCAGCACCATGGCCGTACACAGTATGACCAGCACTATGCTGCTGATCCAGACATAGATTCTCCTTGCAGGGCTCACCTTAATCTTCATAGAATTAACCATACCTTTCTTAATACAAACCTTCTCCTGTTGCCTTTTTGCTGAGCAGATTTCCGCTGTATAAAAGGAGCAGCCCCACTATGGATTTAAACAGTCCCACTGCCGTAGTATAGCTGTAACGCCCCTGCTGCAGACCTGCCTTGTAAATATAGGTATCGAAGATCTCCAGCACCGATGTGTTGGATGCATTCTGGAAAACCCAGATTCTTTCAAACCCGAAATCCAGGAAGTGTCCGATGCGCAGCAAAAACAGCGTTACAATCACGGGAACAATACTGGGAAGTGTGATACTGATCAACTGCCGGAATTTTCCTGCTCCGTCAAGGCTTGCCGACTCATACAGGCTGGGACTTACGGACGTCATGGCCGCCAGATAGACCACCGTCCCCCACCCCATATCCTTCCACAGACCGGCCAGCACCACAATGCCCCTTGCCATGGAGGATTCCGTCATAAAGTAGACCGGCTCCATTCCCAGTTTCTGCAGCAGCATATTGACCATTCCCTGGGAAGGGGATAACAGCTGTGTGATCACGATCCCGCCCAATATGGTCCATGAGAGGAAATGAGGCAGATATACGATCTGCTGCACGCCCTTGCGAAACCATGTACAGGTAATATCGTTGATAATCAGTGCCAGTATCAGGGGCGCTGTAAAACCGAATAAAAGATCGTAGAGATTGATTATAATGGTGTTTTTCAGAATCGGTACAAAATCACCGTGTTGAAAAAGCATTGCGAAATTTTTAAATCCCGCCCATGCCGAACCGAAAATACCTTTGAAAATATTGTAATCCTGAAACGCGATTACATTTCCAAACAACGGGATATACTTGAAAATAATGAAATATAAGATTCCCGGTATCACCATAAGATACAGCATCCGGTACTTTTTCAGATTTTCCTTCCGCTCCTTACGGATCAGCTTTTTCCTTGCATCTGTCATGGCATCCACTCCTTTTTTGTGTTATCTGCTGTTCATGATCAGATTATAGGCAAAAAAGGAGCCGGTCGCCTTAACTTATTTCCGATAGAGCTGTATTTTTTTAAGATGTGCTTTTTACATGCCGATGCCGGCAAATCTGCCATCTGACCCCGCCTCCGGCAGTACCAGACGCACAGTTGTTCCGCCGGATTGATTCCGGAAGACTGTGATGCCATACTCTTCGCCGTAGATCAGCTGAATCCTCTTATTGACATTGGACATGCCGATGCCGAAGGTAATGTTTGTCACTTCCTCCAGGCGGTACTGACGTTCTCCCTCCAGCCCTTCTATTCCGATTCCGTTGTCCTCTACCTCCAACAGTACGTCCTTTTCTCTCCGGGCCCGTATCCTGATGAAATGCTCCTCCGAAATTCCATCCTCAAACGCATGCTGGAATACATTTTCTATCAGAGGCTGTACGGTAAGCCGCAGGATGGGTTCGCTCAGACAGGACTTTACATCCCAGATGATCCGGGGCATTCTTCCATGCCGGTATCTCATGATGGTAAGGTAGTTCTCCACATGCTCCGCCTCATCCGCTATTTTGACCGGCTCTAAGGGATTCTGCACCGCATAACGCAGCATTTTGCTCAAGGCGCTTACCATCTGCTCGATCTCCTTTTGATCCGCTTCTATTGCATAGGTATTGATCGCCCCCAGCGTATTGTAGAGAAAATGAGGATTGATCTGTGTCTGCAGGGCCTGAAGCTGCGCATTTCGTTTGATCAGCTTATCCTGAGACTGCTGCAGCTCGGATTTATACACTTTTTCGATCAGTTCATGGATCTGTTCTACCATCTGATTGTACTGCAGCATCAAATTTCCTATCTCGTTGCCGGGAATTCTTCCAATAACCTTTTCCCACTTTTCCATCCCCAGTCTGGCCATATACCATTCCAGCTGGTGCACCGGCTCCAATATGGAACGGATAAACTGATATCCCAGCAGCATCGTCAGCGGAAATGCGATAATAAGTGTATAAAACAACATGGTCTTTATATTCTGAATCGGCCTTTCCATCTGACTTACCGGTACCGTGATCAGACTGCACCAGCCGCTTACAGGATCTCTGGTATACACTGCCAGCATCCTTACACCATTTATTTTTACACGAAAGCTTCCCTGTTCCTCCTCAGGCAGCCCCTCCGGAATATAGCTACTTATGGAATTTCCTATCCTGCCTGTGTCCGGCTGATATATGATCTCCTCCTTTTCATTCAGAACCCACACCTGACCGTTTCTCAGATTTTCGTCTCCTGCCACGTTCCAGAGCCTTTCAGCCTGCATTTCCACAAAAACAGTCCCTGCCATATGGAAATAGGCTCCTGCCGAAAATCTTCTGGCCAATGTAAGATAAAGATTGGAGGAATCCTCCTTCAACCGGCTTAAGAATACCTGGCTCTTTCCATCGGAAGGCAGCCTGTCCCGGTAACGCTCCGCCTTCTCTACGATGGCTCTGTGGTCATAAAGATTTTTGTCATACTCCTGTCCCTCGTCGCTGTAAAAGCTGTATTCTATCCCATTATCCCCTACGATACTCACTCTGCCGATATGGCCGCTTTCCGATAACAGCCTTTTAAAAAAAAGCTGCTTGTCTCCCCATTGCTTCAGCAGATATTTCTCGTAATAGCTGTCCGGAGATTTGAGAACAAAATTTCTTGCCTCCGGCTGGCTGACGATCTGCAGTGTCAGCCAGTCCAGTTCCTGCATCGCAGAGTTAAAATTGCCGTTGATATCGCCGGTGATCTGGCGCAGGCTCTCCTCATATTGTTCCCGGATCTTCGCCGCGCCATTGTAATAACTGAAAAAATTAATCAGCACGATGGGACAGAGTATCACCGTAACAAATGCAATGGTAAACTGCCAGAATAAGGGCTTGTCTCTGAATGCCTGAATGATCTTATTCATCATACCCTCCATGCTGCCAACGCCTGCATTCCCCTCCCTTTTTGTAGCTGCTGGGCGTCTGTCCCACAAGCTCCTTAAACACACGGATAAAATAGTTGGAGTCATTGTAGCCCACCTCCATGGCGACATCCGTAATACTCCTGCCACTCCAGCGGAGCAGTTCCTTCGCTTTCCTGATGCGGTATTCCGTGCGACATTGAACAAAGGTCTTTCCGGTCTTTTCTTTAAAGATCTGACTGAAATAATTGGTGCTGAAGCCAGTTCTGGAGGCCAGATCCGCAAGGGTAATGTCCCGGGCATAATTTTCCTCCAGATACTGTTCCGCCATGCCCAGCAGCACGTCCGTATAGTCCGTCTGCTTTTTCAGAAGAAGCTCTTTTTGGATCCCACAGACAAAATCCGTTGTCAGATTCACAATCGTCTTTTTGTCACCTTTCTCGGGAAAGAGAGGCTTCTGATCAATCAGCTGTCCCGTTTTCAGGGACAGCTTTTCCGCCAGCATCCTGCAGAAGTCCCCGGAAACGCTCAGCGCGTAATCCTCGCTGACCTTCTCCATGATGGCCTCATACATCCGGATCCCCTGTTCCAGATCCTCCTGCCTTCCCAGCCAGATCCCCTGCTGCAAAAGCGTCAGAACCTCCTCTATCTCCCTGTGAGAAACATAGACCGGCTCCTGTTCTCCGGCCTCATACAGCACACTGGAAACAGACTGAATCAGCTCCTGTCTCTGCACCGGCTTGAGGATATAATCCTTCACGCCGTAGCGCAGAGCCTCTCTCGCATACTGAAAATCCGCATAGCCGGACACAATGATCGTTCTGATATTCTTTTTCTCCTGAGAAATCCGCCTGCACAGTGACACACCATCTATCTTCGGCATCTTGATATCTGTGATCACAAGGTCCACCGGATATTTTTCCAGCAGCTCCCATGCTTCCGCTCCATCCCCCGCCTCATATATCTTTTCCACTTCTAGCCCCGATCGTTCTATGATAATTCTGTTGCCCCTCAGAGCGAGCGGCTCGTCATCTGCAATTAATATTGAATACATATCTTTTCTCCCTGTCCCGGCCCTGTCATTTGCTTTATGTCTGTCTTATGCCTGCGCTTTGCCTGACTTATATCCGCACCTTGCCTGTCTTCGATCTGCACTTTGCCCGGCTTATCTCTGCCCTGTGTCCGGCTTAAGCGGAACCGCCATGTTCCAGGTCTCGGAAGCATCCCGAAAGCTGTCGGTTCCATCCGATACTGCAAAGAACATACATACCGGCTCTCCTTTTTCAAACAGGATAAAGGGTCTGTCCATATTTCCCATAAGTCTTCTTCTGCCATCCTCCCATAACACCCTTCTTGAGTATGCCAGTTCTCCCCGTGCAATGTTCCAATTTATTCCATTCTCCGACCGGGCGTAGACTCCGCCGTACTTTTCGCCGCACAGATTGCCGTGCATATCCTTGGCGATCATATGATAAGCGCCCTCTTCCTTCCATATGAAGGGATCCTCAAGCTCCGCATCCTCCGGCCAAAGCTCCTCCTTTTCCGTTCTCAGGTAAGGTCCCCGGCAGTCTTTCGCTCTGGCAGCGTTCAACTTCATAGCCCCATAAAGCGGGCCGGCGGTATAGGGCGGATTTCGATAGGACCTGTACTTATATAACATAAGAATACTTCCATCTTCTTCCACAAGAGGTGCCGGATTGGAGGTCAGAAAATTGTCAAAACGCCCGGGCCTCACCGGCAGAACCGGCTCCGGAAATCGCTCCCAGGGTCCTTCTATCCTGTCAGCAACCGCGATTCCGATCCGTTTGCCTGCTCTGGCGGCAATGACTCTTGCATCTTCTGTTCCCGGCGTTTCGCTGTCGCTTACATCCGCAAACGGATGAGTACTTCCCGTATAATACAGCACCCATTTTTTTCCCTGCCTTGTAATATGCGGATTATGCGTCATCCGCCCATCCCAGTATTGAGCGCCCCGGGCAGGAAGGACCACCTCGCAAAATCGATAAGGCCCCCCGGGCTTTTCGGAAACTGCCCTTACTATCTCAGAAGCAAGAAGCCATCCCGGGTGCATAGGCAGCGTTTTCGGCCAGCGGGAAGCAAACATATGATACCGTCCATCTTCTCCTCTGGCTACACTTCCGCACCATATCCAGTAACCCTCCATCCGGAATCCTCCATTTACCGGCGCCGGCATCATCCTGCTTTTTAACTGAAACTCCATACCATACAACTCCTCCTTCCCTTTCTTATAAGCCATTTCAGTATAATACAGTTCCGCGCAGCTTTCCTTAATTTATTTCCTGTCAGACAGGACTTTTTTCCGGAAGTTTCTCAGTCACTGTTCAGATGGAAAGATGAATTCTTTAACAGTTCCTTATTGCACAGCGGAAATAGATGTGTGATAATAAAGTCTGTAATATTTTTGTATGCCAAAGACACGAAGAGGTTTTATCATATGAATGACAATCAGAACACAGGCAACATGGGAGAACAGATGAAAAGAGCTCTGTCAGACGCGTTGCAGAGCGGCGATTTCAGTGATCTGAATCAGCTTGTCTCTCAGGGTGTGACAAATGCCCTGAATGAAGTCGGGAAGCATATTTCCTTTATGGACGGAAGCATGCCTCCCCGGAAGACACCTTTCCAGGAGACCTCCTCCCGGGAAACTCCCTTACGGGAGAATGCATCCCGGGCGAAAGAGAACACCGGTTTCTCCGGAAAGTACCAGCAGGAGGGCGAATGGAGAGAAGATGACCTGTGGCAGCAGGCGCAGGAACGGATCGCAAGGGAACAGGCCAGAGCGCAGAAAAACTGGCAGGAGCACATGGAGCGCGCTCAGAAGCGCGCTCACAGGCAGATGCAGCAGGTTCAGGAAAGAGTAAAACAGGTTCAGATCCACAGCCCATATGTCAGGGTAAGACAATCCTCCGGGCCTTCTCCTGCAGGCAGCAGCGCACAGAAGGCAGATGCTTTTTCCTCTTCGATCAGGATCAACAGAGTAGGAAGCGTATCCAATATTTTATATCAGGTATTTGGCGGAATCGGTCTGGGTGTTTCGATCCTGATGACCTTTCTTCATTTTACTTTTCTGGTATCCAATGGCCCCACGAACCTTGCAGGCTGGATCGTGAATGTCCTTTCGCTGATGCTGTTTATGGGCATGATCCGGCTGGGAGCCTCACAGCGCAGGCGCCTGAAGCTTGCCGAGCGCTATGCCGGGCTTTGTGAACACGGCCTGTACGGAGAAATTGAATATCTGGCAAAAAGTACCGGTAAAAAAGCCCGCCATGTGGTCAGAGATCTGCAGAAGATGCTGAAACTTGGTATGTTTCCCGAAGGGCATCTGGATGAAAAGAAAACCTGTTTTATGTTAAGCGACAGCGTCTACAGACAATATCTGGAAACGGAAAACAACTGCAGGCTCCGGGAGGCCGAAAGTAAAAAGAAACCGGATCCTCCCCAAACTCTCCGTCAGCCGGAAGCTGAATCCATACCGGAGCCTTCCGGACAGGAGTCCGAATTGAATACGATGATCGCCGAAGGAATGGAGTGTATCCGCAGGCTCAGGCTTCTGAATGACAAAATTCCGGGGGAAGTCATATCCGTCAAGCTTTCCCGTCTGGAAAGCCTGCTGAAGGATATCTTTGACAGCCTGAGGGAGCATCCTGATCAAATGCACCGGATGCATAAGCTGATGAGTTATTATCTCCCCACCACTCTGAAGCTGGTGGAGGCATATGAAGAATTTGACAGGGTAAGCGCACCGGGAGATGACATCATTGCTGCCAAAGCGGAGATTGAAAACACACTGGACACCATCAATCAGGCCTTTACGGAGCTCCTGAACAATCTGTTTCAGGATGCTGTTCTTGACGCCACCACCGATGCGCAGGTACTTAAGACCATGCTGGCGCGGGAGGGATTGATGAACGAGATGGATTTTTCTACAGATATTAATTCTGGGGGAAACGTTTCTGAGAAAAACGGCAAACAATAGAATTTACACTTCGCGAAATTTCTATTGCCATGAATAAAAATGGAGGAAAATAAAATGAGCAACAATCTGGATGAAATGTTAAAAGAAGCCCCTTCGCTGACCTTTGAGCCATTTGAACCGGCGGAAGCCACAGAAAGCACCGCTCTCCCCTCTGTGGAGGAAGAGCCAAAGGTTCCCGAAGTGGTTCTGACTCCACAGGAGCAGAAGATGGTGGATGACTTCGCCGCACAGATCGATATCACCAACACCCAGCAGGTAATGCAGTATGGCGCCGGCAGCCAGAAAAAGATCGCCGATTTTTCAGAAAGCGCCCTGAACAACGTGCGCACCAAGGATATGGGTGAGATTGGTCAGATGCTGGCCGATGTGGTCACAGAGCTGAAGGATTTCGGCGAAGAGGAAGAAAAAGGCTTCTTCGGCCTTTTCAAAAAAAGCAGCAGCAAACTGGAAAGTCTGAAGGTTAAATATGATAAAGCGGAGTCAAATATCAACAAGATCTGTAAGGTCATGGAAGAACACCAGGTAACGCTGCTCAAAGATGCCGCTATGCTGGACAAAATGTATGATCTGAACCTGAATTATTTCAAGGAATTGTCCATGTATATCCTTGCCGGCAAGCAAAAACTGAACCAGGCCAGAACGGTGGAGCTTCCCGCTCTTTTAAAGAAGGCCGAGCAGAGTTCCCTGCCGGAGGATACCCAGTCCGCCAATGACTACGCCGCCATGTGCGAGCGCTTTGAAAAGAAAATCTATGATCTGGAGCTGACCAGAACCATTTCCATGCAAATGGCCCCCCAGATCCGGCTGATTCAGAGCAATGATACTGCTATGTCTGAAAAGATCCAATCCACCCTTGTAAACACGATTCCTCTCTGGAAAAGCCAGATGGTAATCGCCATCGGGTTAAATCACTCCAGTGAGGCTGCCAGAGCCCAAAGGGAAGTGACCGATATGACCAATGCCCTGCTTAAGAAAAATGCAGAGGCTCTTAAAACCGCTACCATTGAAACCGCCAGGGAAAGTGAACGGGGAATCGTGGACATTGAGACTCTGACCGCTACCAATCAGACGCTGATCAGCACATTGGACGAGGTGATGAAGATACAGGAGGAGGGACGCACCAAGCGGAGAAATGCGGAAGCAGAGCTGGGACGCATTGAAGGCGAAATGCGTCAGAAGCTTCTGGCCGTAAGCCGTTCCTCCAGAGCCGTGTGAGGAATCAGTATGAACGAAGTGATAAGAGAACTCCATGAAAGAAAATCGGTACGTGCTTTTACGGATCAGGAGATCACCCCTGATCAGAAAAAAGAAATCCTCCTGGCGGCAATGGCAGCTCCTACCGCCGGGAATCAGCAGCTGTATACGATACTGGATATCACCGACAGCGATCTGAAGCAGAAGTTATCCGTAAGTTGCGACCATCAGCCATTCATCGCCAAAGCCGGAATGGTTCTGATTTTCTGTGCAGATTTTCGGAAGTGGTATGACACCTTCAAAGAAGGCGGCTGCCAGCCCCGCAAACCGGGCATGGGGGAGCTGATGCTTGCCGTATCGGATGCCAATATCGCCGCCCAGAATGCTGTCACCGCTGCCTGGAGCATGGGGATCGGCTCCTGTTATATCGGAGATATCATGGAAAACTGTGAAACTCACCAGGATCTTCTTCATCTGCCGGAGTACGTCTTCCCGGCTGCCATGCTTGTATTCGGATATCCCACTTTGCAGCAGCAGCAACGCCCAAAGCCTCAGCGCTGCCGCCTGGAAGATATCGTCCAGGAAAATTGCTACCGGGTACGAAACGGAGAAGAACTGCGCCGCATGTTCGCTAAGGAATGCAGCGCAGTGCCCTTTGAAGAATGGTGCCGGAGATTTTGTGAACGGAAATATCATTCCGGTTTTTCCAGAGAAATGAGCCGTTCGGTTGCGGTGTATGCCGGGGATTTCACAGGTTAATCCGAGCCAAATGAACATGCCTTCATCTCCGCCTGGCTCGTTGCCCGCAAGAATAAACGAAAGATGGATACCCACCATTCCGTTTAGGGATTGCATTTTTTGCACGCTTCATACCCCTGTGCGATAGCCTCATCCCGGGACCCGGTGAAGGGCAGTTTGTTTTTTTCACTCATCTGCTTCACGCTGGAGCAGGAAGGGTAGTGGAATTTTCCTGTGTTTGTGTTGCAGATATAATTGACCGTCGCAGGATTCTGTGCCGGCTCTGCCGGTGTTGCAGGCTCTTCCACTGCCGCGGCGGGCGGTGCAGGTTTCTCTGCCGCAGGCGCGGCTTTGTTCTTTCCCGTCAAAGCCACACCTGCTGTCTCAGATGCAGGTGCCTGCGTTGCATTTTGGGTACCGGAGGCGGAACTGTTTGTCTGTGTACCGATGGGCTCTCCTGCAAGCCAGGAATCGGAAGGCGGACAATTCCAGGAAATTGTTCTTCCATCGCTGGAAGCAATAACGGTTCCCTGCTCATCCGTCCGGAAAACCTGCACTCCCATGGAGCGAAAGCTGTTCATGGTCTCCGCGTGAGGATGACCATAGGAATTTCCCTCCCCGCAACTGATCAGTGCATACTCAGGAGAAACCGCCTCCAGAAATTCTCTGGATGAGGCTGTTCTGCTGCCGTGATGCCCTGCCTTGTACACATCAGCCTCTATGGAAATACCGCAATTCATAATTTCCTGCTCTTCTTCTGTCTCTGCATCCCCTGTAAACAGGAATTTATTTTTCCCATGGGTCAGAAGAATCGCTATGGAATTGTTATTACTGTCACTCCCTGTTACAGAAGGACCTACGATGGTAAATTCAGCATCTCCCAGCTCATATGCCTGCCCCATCACCGGAAGGGTGTTCTTATAGCCCTTCGTCTTCATGGTTCTGACCACATCCCGGTAGGTATTGGTATCCTTCTGTTCATCCGTCATCAGTATGGTTTCACAGTTAAATTTATAAAGGATCACATCCAGGCCGCCGATATGATCCGCATCCGGATGGGTTCCAATCACATAATCCAGAGTTTTAATCCCCTGCTTTTTAAGATAATTCTGTATTCTGGTACCCTGATTGTTGTCTCCCGCATCAATCAGCATGGCATCGGATCCGCAGGTGATCAGTGTGCAGTCTCCCTGCCCCACATCCAGAAAATGTACCGTCAGTTTCTCTGTTTCTCCCGTCTGTTTTCCTGCCGGCGCTGCCTGTACGGATCCCACTCCCAGCCCCAGAAGAATCATAATTGCCAGAAGGGATGCCCATGCTCTTCCGGATTTTTTCTCTTTCCATGCCAAAAAAGACGATAGAACGCCCCACTTCCCTTTTTTCATCCTAATTCACCCCTGTTCTTTTTTGCTTTTCATCTGTACCTGAATTTTACCACAAAAAAGAGGAATCGTCAACTCTTCGCTGACGATTCCTTGTTTTATACCGATTCGTTCCTTTTCATGGCCTGGAAGCCGCTCTTAGCAGCAATTCCTTCCCCTGCCCTGCTTACATTACAGCATCAGACTACCTGGAATTTTCCGATATAGACCGGGAATGTATTGGTTCCCTTCATTTCCTTTCCGGCTGTAATCGTAACATTCTTATCCATAATAAGGTATTCCACGTTGGCACCTGCTTCCACCACGGTTCCCTGCATCAGAACACAGTTTTTAACTTTTGCGCCCTTCCCGACTTTAACGCCACGGAACAAAATACTGTCCTCCACTTCTCCTTCAATGACACATCCGTCAGCTACCATAACATTTTCAGCCTTTGCGCTTCCAATATATCTGGTAGGGTTGTCGTCATGAATCTTGGTGTAAATAGCCGGTCCGGAGAACAGCGCATCCAGATTATACTCATCCAGAAGCTTCATATTCTCGTCAAAGTAGCTCTTCATGTCACAGATACGCGCTACATAGCCTTCATATTTAAAAGCATGTACATTCAGTCTGCCAAGCTGCGGCAGAAGAACATCCCTTTCAAAAAATTCATCTCCCCGGACAAAAGCGGTATTGATCATATCAACAAGCAGCTCTCTCTCCACCACAAACATATTCATGGAGAAGTTCTGGATCCCTGCCTTTCTGGAATTGACATAAATCTTCGTGATCCGGCCATCCTCAATGCCAAAGGTATAATAGTATCCCTTGTCATTGGACTCTGATTTCAAAAAGCTTTCCGGAAGCTCCTGCTCATTATAGGCTACCGTCACATCGGCGCCGCTTTCAATATGGGCCTGGATCATAGCCTTAAAATCAAAGTTAACCACAATATTGGTGTCTGTTATTACCACATATTTTTCGCGCTGATCTCTCAAAAACTCCAGAATGCCCGCCATAGCCCCTACACGTCCGTTATAGGGTTTGGATCCTTTTTCAGCAAAAGGAGGGAAAATATGTAGTCCGCCGTTCTTACGCACCAGATCCCACTCACGTCCGGAATCCAGGTGATCCATCAGGGAGTGATAATTATTATTCACCATAACGGAAATGTTGTTGATATCTGCATGCGTCATACTGGACAGTATAAAGTCAATCAGACGGTAACGGCTGGCAAAGGGAATGGATGCCATCAAACGCACATTCACCAGCTCCGGAACCAGGGCGTCATAACTGTTGGGGAAAATAATGCCAAGTGCATTTGTATTTGTATTTACCATTTTTCTTCACCGCCTTCTACATTTTTATTAATCATTGCTTTGGGTCCGATCTTGGCATTATCGCCAACGGTAATACCCGCACCAATGGTTGCCACTCCATTTTCCTCTTCCGTAGGCATTGCTCCCACTACAGCATTTTCACCAATGGTCACATTCTCAGCAATGATACAGTGCCTGACTACCGCGCCGGCCTTGATCACTGTGCCGCCCATCACAACGGCATCTTCTACCACAGCTCCATCCTCTACCTTGACGCCTGCAAAGAGAATGGAATGTCTTACTTTTCCTTTGATCCGGCAGCCGTCCGTGATCATGGAGTTTTCCACCTCGGCGCCTGCGCAGATCTTATGACCTGTCATACCGCTGTTGCGGCTGAAAATCTTCCATTCCTCATCAAAGAGATTGATTCCGCTGTGCTCCGGATCCAGAATCTCCATATTTGCTTCCCAGAGAGAGGAAATCGTTCCCACATCCTTCCAGTAACCGCTGAAATGATAGGCATACATCCTCCGCTGATCTCTCAGGAGATTCGGAATGATATTATTACCGAAATCATTTTCGGAATTGGGATCCGCTTCGTCCTCCTCCAGGTATTTCTTCAGAATATCCCAGTTAAAAATATAAATGCCCATGGAAGCCAGATTGGACTTGGGATTTTTGGGTTTTTCCTGGAATTCCGTGATCTTGTCATTTTCATCTGCCACCATCAGGCCGAAACGGGAAGCCTCCTCCCAGGGAACCTCCATAACCGCCACGCTGAATTCCGCATCCTTCTCCTTATGGAATCTCAGGAAATCGCTGTAATCCTGCTTGCAGATCTGATCGCCTGAAAGAATGATCACGTACTTCGGATCATATCTCTCGATAAATGATATATTCTGATAGATCGCGTTTGCCGTTCCTTTATACCAGTCTGAACCGCTGGCCTTCTGGTAAGGCGGCAGAACATGTACACCCCCGTGAAGACGGTCCAGATCCCAGGGCTGGCCGTTCCCGATATATTCATTCAATATCAGCGGCTGATACTGAGTCAGAATTCCTACCGTATCAATTCCTGAATTGACGCAGTTCGATAACGGGAAATCAATAATACGATATTTACCGCCAAAAGGAACCGCCGGTTTTGCAAGCTCTTGTGTGAGTGCGTACAGACGAGAACCCTGTCCGCCGGCAAGAAGCATTGCAATCATTTCTTTTGCCATAATGCTACCCTCCTAAATAAAATATAGTTATAACAAAATTATACATCATAATGACAATAAATAACAGGTTTAAAAGAAAATTTTTTGGTAATTTTACGAAAAAATCTGACACAAGTCCAAAACAATGCTCATCCTTTTTTGCATTCCGGATAAGCTACCCTTTCCTGACTAGATGCTGTGGCCTTTGTCAGCTGCAACACCACCTCGCTGAAATAGCGGGGGCTCACCTCCGAAAGTGCATATCTGTCCTTCTCCTTTACGCTGTCGTATACGTAGCTGCCTCTGTTCACCGATCCTGCACGGTAAAACTGCGCTCCGTAAACGGTGACCTCGTCGTTTTCATCCCCCACATAGCTGCCGGAGAATTCCAGCTCCACTCCCATGTTCCCGTCCTCACGGTAAAAGAAGCTGTACACGCCGCCATCCTCCACGCTTCCTCTAAACCATCCCTGGCCCTGGAGCTTTCCGGACAAAGAGAGCCCGTTCAGCAGCATGCCTCCGAAGCGGGTCATCTCCTTCTGTCCCCGCTCCTCTTCTGTCATGGGATAAACAGGGCGCGAGAGCTGTTCGAAGGGCTGGGTGATTTCATAGTCGGAGAGCTGCTCCTTCCATGCCGCCAGCATTTCTTCAGAGAGCTCTATGGGATGAACCAGGCCGATGGTGCCTTCTTCCGGCAGCTCGTACTCTTCCTCCGAAAGCTCTTCCGTCTCCAGCGTATTAAAGCTTCCGTCCTCCATATAGCGGAAGGTACTTTTAAGCCCATCCTGATCGTAAAGCCCCCAGATCAGGCCGATGGCAAACTGGTGCATAACAGGATTTCTGACAAACAACTCCCTCCACTGCGCCGCCTGCCAGAGCCGCTCCGCCGAGAGAGCCTGCTCCAACCGGAGTTTCTGATTGGCTGCCACTGTCTTTAACTGCTTTTTCAGCTGTTTGAAGCGATCACTGGCAGCCCCGGCTTTTTCCAGATCGTCCTTCTTGCCGGGGGCGGGAAGGTTCTTTAATTTTTTCCCGTTTTCATCATAGACCTCCAGCTCCAGCGAAGGGCTCAGCATGACTGTAAAGCTCCGGCTTCCATAATCGAAGGTCTGCTCCATCTTTTCGTCAAAGCCCAGATCCGGCACAATACGGTCCTCCAGCTCCTCCCTGCTGATTCCCAGCTCTTTGGCCGCACTCGTCAGTGCCGCTGCCGCCGCGCTTTTCACCTGCCGGAATTTGAATTTGCGGGAAATCTGATCTACTAAAAGCAGGGCCGTGGGGCTGCCGTTTAAGGCCAGCGCTCTGACTGCCTCAGCCGCCATGGCTCCTCTGGCCGCCCTGGGCCATTCCTGAATCTGTCCGTACAACACCTGAATCATACCCTCGCCGCCGTGGATAGAGGCTGCATAGAGAACCCACTTTTTCTTGGCCTCAGCTCCGGCATCCATCCATTTTCCGAAAAGTATGTTCATAAAATCTGCCAGCTCTCCGCTCTGAAGGTCTGCCGCCAGCCTTGCCGCATCCTGATGGATGCCCGGCGTTCCCATATCTGCATAGGTCACCAGCAATGCCGCCAGATATTCCTCAGAAGCCTCTGTGCCATCCATCCTGTGCACCTGGGGAAGCGGCGTTTCAAAGACCCAGGCCACTTTACGCTTCCTGCCGCCTTTTAGGATCCCCTTTGCCAGATCGTCCAGGCTCTGTGCGCCTTCCTTCTCCGGATGCGGCGTCCCTTCACCGGCCCGGCCCAGATATTTCTCCAGAAGCTCTCTGATCTTCCTGCTCTTCTCGGTTTCCAACGCCCTCTCAAAGTCCTCCCGGAAGGCTTCTGTTCCCCATTTTCCCAATACCAGTACGGCCATTTCTCTTTCCGCGGACTTTTTGGAGCCAAGCATAGACCTGATCTGCGGCTCCCACTCTCTGTGACTTGCATAAACCGCCTCCAGCAGCTCCCTCACCTGCCTGGCGCTGTCCAAAGCACAGGCTAAGATCACATCCCTGTATTCCTGCCAGTAGACATCCAGCACCCGGATACAGATAAAACGGACAACAGCCGTTCCTTCCCTGCTGCAGGCGATCAGGATCTCCTCCCACCCGCTTCTTTTTCTACAAAGCTCCATCACGCACAGATTTAAAAAGGCCGTCTTGTCCTTCTCCGCGTAATAATTGTCATGGATTGCCGCCAAGATCTCCAGCTGATACCGGGCAGGAAGCGCCTCCTCCTCAAAAATCTCCAGAATTTCCTTCATATCCTGCTTGTCGATCTGTCTGTAGGTTCCCTTAAGACAGGTAAAGGGATTGGTCCTTCCGCAAAATCCCTCCAGCACCAACATTCTCCGGAACATCTGCTGCCCCTCTTTTTCGCTTTTCAGCTGCTGCAGCTTTTCCTGATAATTACAGTAATAATATTTCTTATCGCTTCGCCACTGCTCCAGATAAGGGATGATGTCATCCAGCTGCGCCTCTCCCAGAAGGTAACGTTGTGCCTCCTGCTGTCCCTGAGATAAACGCCCCGTCAGCTCCTGGGCCATCTTCTGCAGGAATGTCTCCTTTCCCTGCACATTCATCTCCCTGTAAAGTCCGGGATCATTCTTCTGAACCACCGCCATAAAACAGGAATAGCTCCCCACAGGCACCCGCTGCTGCACCTGCCGCGCCGCATCCGGATGCTTTTTCACCATACGCCCCAGGGGGCCTTCCAGCCCCTCACCGATACACCAGAGCATATAGTCCTCCGGGGCAAAGGAAAGCACCTCCTCCAGCTCCCCGATCTGCTGAAGGAACCACTCCTTTCCGCCGATGTGCAGACAGGTATTCAGGGTAACCCTCCCTCCCTTTTCCGCATCTATGGCCATCATCAGCCGCAAAAATGATACAAATTTTCCGGAATGCTCGATTGCCAGAAAGGCTGCTCCGGACAGAAGCATGAGCAGATATTCCGACACCTGTCTCCCCTGCAGAATTTTGCGGAGCTTTGCCGAATAATCTCTGTCCCTCTGTCCCTCTTTCGCAAAAGACACCAGCTGCTTCATTTCCAGATCTGAGGGCTCTCCTCCGGCAAAAAACAGATTGGGTATACTCTCTGTCAGACTTCCTGCCAGATCATCCGCCAGCCTGAGCGTCTCATCAGCCTGTGCTGCTCCGGAAAATAATCCTTTCAAAAAACCGCCCTGCACCTTCCGGGCCTTCGTATAACGCAGGGCAAGTCCTGCCAGAAGGGTTTTGGCATTGGCGCTCTTGTGATAGCACAGCTCCATGGCTCTGCGGATCACCTGGGGATCCTTCTCCGCGATCAGCCGCGCCGCCTTGGACAGCGCGTAATTGTTCCACACCACGCCCTCTGCCTGAACGGCCGTCTTTTGCTCCGGCGTCAGGAAATCCGCTGCCGTCCCCAGATTCCATCCATAGCTGAACAGTACATAATAAGCCGTAGCGCCTCCTGCCGCCGCTGTAAATCTCACATAGCGCTCTATCTCCTGCATCCGCCTGCGCTTTGTCAAATGGGCCAGATAGTCTCTGCTCTTTTGCGCCTTCTGCTTATCCAGTCCGGAAAAATCCTGTTTTTGAACCCCTGCAAGGAGCTCTCTGTTTTCCGGCACACTCATATCCAGATACTGCTTTGCCAGAAGATCATTTTCCTTCGACAACTCCAGTGCCTCCAGCGTCTCCGCAAGCTTCTGGTGATCCCTCTCCTCTTTTAAATTCATACCCTCTTCCTCCCAAAATTACTTTCTCCACGTCTGCCCGTTAAAAGCACAGACCTGCCAGACACCTTTCTCTTTATCCCTGCGGACAATAAGCCGGAGGGCTGCAAAAAAGGCAGCGGTCATAGACAACAGTCATAGACAACGGTCATAGGAAATTTTTTCCTGACATGCCTCCAAATAGGCCTCCAGCGCCGCCATCTCCTCCAGCACCGGTTCCGGCGAAAACGTCATCTGGTGCCTTTTATTCTGCAAAAAGCTGCAGAGCCGGGCAAATTTTTCTCCCGCCCCATGAAGTCCCAGGCTCTCTCCCTCCTCCGACAGCTGACGGAGCTGTAAAAGGGTTTCCTCCTGCAGGGAATACAGGCCGCTCACAAACAGATCCCGCAGCCCGTCCGCCGCCTCCGCTACATACTGCTCCATGGTATCCAGAATTTCCGGATCAGGAACTGCCCCTTTTATCTCTCCCAAAGGGGCGTTTCGGACTGCTTCCCCGGCTTCTCTGAAAAAGAATTCAATGGGGTACAGGCACAGCCGCCCCCGCTCCAGATAGGCGCTTCCGAAAAACACGATCGCCTTTCCCTTCTGCCCCCGAAGTCTCTGCTCCAGACGCTCCAGCAACTGAATGGTCAGCTTCTCCTGCTTTGTATAGGTAAGGGAAATAGAAAGCTCCCGGCCCTTTCTGTCATAAAGAATCCATGAAAATCGTTGCTCCACCGGATCAAAGGAGGCGCTTTCCCAACTACAGGCTCCTGCCATCACCAGCTTTTCCCGCCTTTTTTGCAGGCCCTCTTCCTCCGGAAAAAGGAGCTCCTCCTCTTTGGTATCTGCCTTTTTTCTCCCCGGATCAAAGCAGTCTCTGAGCAGTTCCTCATAGTCCCACCAGATCATCTGCCTGATCTCTTCTCTGTCCATATTGCTGCTGCCTGTGATCTCCGCCCTGGATTCCTTACTTGCCGAAAGCCGGCCGCCTGACGCCGCCCTGGCATTCTGCAAATCAAATTCCACCTCCTGCATCTTTTCTCTGCTGCAGTTCAGCCCCCAGGGCGCCTGCATCCTCTCCGCTTCCGCAGGCCTTTTGGTGCGCACGTTCTCATAGAGTACCGGCCGGGCATCCGTCCAGGTATACCATTTCCTCTGTACTCTCTCCAGGAAATAGTAAATTTCTCCTTCATATCCGTTTTTGCTGGTAAAGGATCTTCCCCCCATGCCGGTCAGATGCAACACTCCCGCCGGCACGTAGGTATCCCGAAAGTTCCCGGCCAGCAGGCGCATCTCCTCCTGCCCGGCGGCCTGTGTCAGCGCCTTCGCCCTCCCGTAGGCCGAAAGGAGCTTTTCCAGCAGCTCCTTCGTGCGAAAAGCGGCGGAACGTGAAAAATATTGCTGATAGCAGAAGGAGGCCTCCCGCAGCACCCTCTCCAGAGCAGGAAGTGAAGCCCGATGAGCTATGAGCGAGAGCCTCTCCAGACTCTCCGCCTCCTCCGGCGACTGTCTGGAAAGTCCGATGCACACCTGCTGACAGAGATCCCCGCAGATGCTCTCGCAGCTGCGCCTCACCAGCTCCTCGTCCAATGAATGCTCCTGCTCCTTAAGCTTTTCCAGCTCCGGCAGCGTAACCCTGCCCTTGCAGAGCTGATAGATCAAAACGGCCTGGGCCTTATGGATACACAGCTGTCTGCTGTGGCAGCTGCAGGAGGAATAGGAAAAGGGCTTAAGAAGCTTAACCACTGCCTTTTCCCAGGGAATTTCCACCGTCACAATAGAAGCCTCCTGCACCGGGGGACATCCTTCCTGCCGTATTCTGGTCATGAACTCCCTGTAATGTTTTCCCCGGCAGGCACGCGCAAGACGCTCCGCCGGGATCTGCAAAATCTCTTCGAAGGGAGAGGGTTCTTTGGCAGAAGAGGATTCTCCGGCAGGAGACAACTCCCTGGCAGAAGCAGACTCTCCAACAGGAGACGGCTCTTTGACAGAAGAAGTTTCTCCAACAGACGACGGCTTTTCGGCACAAGCGGACTCTCCAGAAGAAGAGGATTCTCCGGCACGCCCGGCCGCCTCTCTTTTCATCCAGAGAACGGCTGTTATAATGTGTCTGCAGATGCTGCGGGATGGGCAGCTGCAGGTGCTCTCTCCCAATGGCGCCTTTATCGTGCAGCTCTCTTCCTTTAACGACACCTGCGCCTCCGGTCCCTTCCATGTGAGCACCGGACTCTCCTGCTCCAGATCCTTATAAGCGCGCTTCAGAATTCCTTTATTGCCAAGGCCCGCCAGATAATCGTCATCCGCTTTCTCTATCACCTTTTTTAAGTTTTCTGCATCCATAAGCTGCTCCTTATTATGGCTGACTGTATGCCTTATCCGTTCATGATCTTTCCCATAAAGTCTCCCAACGCCTGGGGCGTCATGGCGCCCACATGGGCCCCGAGATCAGCCAGACGCTGGGCAGTGTGCCGGTCATAGACCGGATTTGCCTCCAGATCCAGGGCGGTCAGACAGATCAGCTTTGCGCCGCTTTCAATGATTCCCCGGCTGACATTCAAAAGCCCCTGCACACTGCCGCCCTCGCACAGATCGGAAACCAGCACCACCATGGTTCTGTGAGGATTCTCGATCAGAGATTCGCAATACTGCAGTGCTCCCGCTATGAAGGTTCCGCCGCCCAGCTGAATGCTCATAAGAGTCGCCACCGCATCCTCCAGATAGGCGCTCAGATCCACCACCTGCGTATCAAAGATCACCAGACGGGTATCCAGCATGGGAAGCCGGGCAAAAATTCCTGCCATTACCGCACTGTGAATCACAGAGTCCAGCATGGAGCCGCTCTCATCCACCGCAATGATCACCTTCCATTTATTGAAAATCCTGGTTCTGCTGTTAAAATACACCTGCTCCAGCATCAGCCTCTGGTTTTCCGTGTCATAGTGCCTTAAATTTTTGCGGATGGTCTTTTGGATGTCCAGATTACGCATGGAGGGAACAGAGCTTTTGGTATTGCGGTCGATCCTCCCCAGGAGCGAACGGCGGATATCACACATCAGCTTTTCTGCAATCTCCTCAGCCACCTTTTTCACGATGCGCCGGGCAGCATCCAGGACCTCTCCCTTCATCAGATGCTTCAGCTGCAGGATGGTTTTTAAAAGCGCCTGATTGGGCTCCAGCTTTTCCAGTACCTCCTTGTCTGTCAGAAGCTCCGTCATTCCATAGGTGTCCAGCGCCTGTTTTTCCAGAATTTCCACCGTCTCCTTTGGAAAAAGCTTCCGGATACGGGTGATCCAGGTAGCGGCTGTGAGATGGCTTTCCTCTGTACCGCCCTGACGGCGCACATCCTCTCCCTGCTCCCTGCTGTACAGAAAGTCCAGCACCTCCTCCAGGTCCATGCAGGAGATTCCCTCTCCCAACGCCGCCCCGGGCCCGAAGGGCAAACGGTTCCGGGCATAGCTTCCCAGGATCAGACGCCATCTGTTTCTCTGACCGGTAGTTGCAGAATTTTCCATTCCTGTTTCTTCTCCTTTCCCATTCCCGGGAAACCACGGGAGAGCTGTCCGGAAAGCACCGGGCTTTTGCCCGTGCTATGCCCATGCCACACCCGCGCTTCTGCCCGTGCCACTGCCCGGAAAGCCTCTCAGAATTCTTTCCCGCTTCCTGCAAATGCATCCAGAAGCTCCCCATATTCATATTCCTCTGCCGAAACCAGCCTGCCCCTTAAAAGCTCCTGCTTCTTCGCACCGCAGAATCCGGCGGCCCTCCCGGCGATCCGGTCGATCTCCAGAGGAGTAAAATAACCGAATGCCTGCCGCAGCTCCGGCAGCAGCTTCATAAACGCCTCACCGGAGAGCCCTGCAAGCAACTTATCGATCATCAGCAGGAAATCATCCTTTACAAACACCAGATCCCTTGCCGTAAAAAAGAGTCCTCTCAAAAAGCCGGCGCTCTTCATCTGCCGCTCTTTTGTCCCCTGGAGATAACCTGCGGCCGTCTCCCCGATCCGGCTGCCATAGGCGCTGTCATATCCGTAAAGAAGCCCCAGCACCGCGCCCTCAAGTCCCGGCTCCGGCTCCTTATGGGACAGAAGCCGCAGAAAGCTCTCCATAAGCGCCGGGCGGAAATGGGTAAAGCCCTTTTTCCCAGTTATCTGATAAAGAGACAGACAGCATTCCATGCAGCCCTGGAGCTGTTCCTGCTTTACCTGCGCCATCCCCGGCAGGAGTTGTATGATTTTCTGAAAAGCAATGCCGATGAGCTCCTCCATCTCTGTAACGTTCTTTACCTGATAAAGATCCTGCAGCTCCCAGAGCATCCGCAGATGGGAAAAGCCCTCCGCCAGGGAAAAGAAATCGCCATCCGAGGTCAACACCGCCCTCATATGCAAAGCCATTTTCGCCTGTTCCTTCCAAAATCCCATCAGAAATCCCTGTGCCAGTAAACGAGCCGCCTCCCGGCTGCCGGTACTACCCGCAAACTTTTTCGCAAGCAGGGTTTGTGCCGCCTCCTCCACCGTGCCTCCCGCTATGGACACATCCACCAGCGCTGCCAGCACCTGTCCGGAAAAACGATAGCTCCACACCTCCCGGAGCCGGTTTCTGTCACGTCTGCCTACCAGATCGGCACCCTTTCGACGCTGTGCAAATCCTGTTTCCAGAAACTGCGTCTGATACAAAAAACGGCTCAGGGCAAGATGCCTCTTCTTTGTAAACAGCTCAAGGGTGATCTCCGCTCCTGCGGAGGAATGGATCTTCAGTCCATATTTCCCGCACTGCTCCTCAAAATCTGAAAGCAGCGGCGGACGAATTGCATCCCTGCACAGCGTCCCCACCTGCGCGCCCGTGTTCAGCTCCGCCAGGAGCCGCAGAGGAAGATCCGAAGACGGATTGCATTCTCCCTTGACGAAGGCGGAAAGCGCTCCATCCTGCAGCTCAAAAAGCCCCGGCTCTGTCTTGCCCCGAAGAGCAGCCAGCCCTTTGGCCATGGAAAACGCACAGATCACATCATAGGAGGAGACCGCCTCCTTCTTTCGTCTCGCCCTTCTGCCTGCACTCACCAGCTGATGCAGCACTGCTTCCTCATATGCCTTAGCGGGATACTCCCTTTCCGAAAGTCCCTCCCAGACCTTCTGATAAAACCCGGGGGAACGCATTCCGCTGGCATAACCGTTCAGCGCATCCGCGGCCTCCATAGAGTAGGAGAGGGGATAAACGCCCTGTTCCCGCTCATTCAGGTTATGGAGCTTTACGGCCTTTTTCCGGCAGATCAAATGTCCCTCCTGCTCCTTCAAAAGCTCCGGCAGCGCCCAGGTGTGAAAGCCTCCGGTCACCACCAGAATCCGCTGATACTTCCGGGAGGCCTCTGCAATCTGTTCCGCCATATACTGCTCCCGCAAAAGACATCCGTCTTCCTCCATCTCCTCCCGGGAAGTACGCTTTCTGGAAAGTCCGCAGTAGATAAGCAGCTGCCTGACAAACTCCTTTGTCTCTATGGAAAGAGCGCCGATCTCAAAATATTTCTCCCATACCTCATCGAAATTTCTGAGCCCGGTCTTCTCACAGAGCAATTTCAGATACCGGCTGCGGCTCAAAAGATAATCGTCATTATAGGTCTGTTTTTCCCCCTGTCTGCGAAGTCCTCTGTTCTGAGCCGTCCCCAGCAGAATTTCCCCATAGGGAAGATCAATGAACTCTGCCGGAATGTTCCGCGCCTTCGCCTGTCTCAAGGCCTCCAGCTCCGGAGAAAAATCCAGAAAGGGGTAATAGCACTTATAATCTTCTTTTTCCTCGCTCAGAAGTCCCCTCTGATCCTTATAAAAGTAGTACAGCGCAACCGGAGCCCTGGTATCCTCATGGGAAAGCACCGGAATCAGCTCCCGGGCATTCTGCGGCCCTTCGATCAGAATACACTCCGGCTTATAATCCTCCACTGCCTTTTTTAAATGAAAGGTACAGGCCGGACTGTGGTGGCGAACAGGAAAATAGAGAACCTGCCGGCTCAGATCATAGCAGACGGATACCGGAAGCTCCTGAATGGATTCCATAAAAATACCCTCTTCTATTTCAGGTATTTCCTCGCATCGTAATAGCTCCTCCATAAACCGCCCTCTTTTCCTCCTTTATCACGGATCACCGTCTGGAAATAGCTGCGCAGCTTTTCCATATCCTCGCTGTTTTCCTTCTGAATGGCGCCCACAAGATTCTGGACAAGGCATCCCAGATCCATACGCTGATCTCCATAATAATAGGCCGTCATCATGGTCTGGTAATAGACGGATACCGCCTCGGCCGTACTCATCACCGCTGCCGGACGGTCAATGCGGTGTCCCATAGAAGAGACGCCCTCCCGCAGCTCATGATAGGTGGATGCCAGAATTTCCGCCACATCCTCATCCACCGGCATATCGATCTGACTTCCGCGGGTCAGCTCCTCCACCTCGTTTATGATGATCTGCTTTTCCAGCGCCACATCCTGTACCGGCATGACCGTCTCGAAATTGAAACGCCGCTTCAGGGCGCTGCTCATCTCGTTGACTCCCTTGTCTCTCGTATTGGCTGTGCCGATCACATTAAAGCCCGCTCTGGCAAAGAGCAGCCCTTCCTCCCCCAGCTCCGGCACATTCAGCACCTTATCGCTGAGCACGCTGATCAGGCTGTCCTGAATTTCTGCAGGTGTTCTGGTAATCTCCTCAAACCGGGTAAGAATCCCCTGCTCCATCCCCAGGTAAAGAGGGGACGGCACCAGAGCCTCCCGCACCGGTCCCTTTGCCAAAAGCAGCGCATAATTCCAGCTGTATTTGATCATATCCTCTGTGGTGCCTGCCGTTCCCTGAATGGTATTGGTGCTGTTTCCGCTGATGGCCGCCGAGAGAAGCTCCGAGAGCATTGTCTTGGCCGTTCCCGGTTCCCCCACCAGCATCAGTCCCCGATTGCCCGCCAGCGTAATAATACAGCGCTCCACCAGCGCATCATTTCCCAGATATTTCTTCCGGATCCAGATTTCTTCCCCGTTCAAAATAAGAGGCTTCCTGCTGCCCAGAATAAACGTCCGCACCGCCCTGGGCGAAAGCCGCCAGTTCAGAGGCTTTCTCTCATGGTCAGAAGCGGCCAGAGCCTCCAGTTCCTTTTGATAGCGCACCTCTACCGGCGGTTTGATTTGTATTTTTGATTCCATGCCTCTTCCTCCTTTTGGACGGATTCCTCAAATTCTCGATCAGAAACCCGTGAAACATTCAGCTTTCCGGGTTCGCCCCGCTCGCCGAATGTGTGGGCACATTCTTCTCGCTAACACTCATTATATCATGAATCTGCGATTCATGATCGACATTCGCCGCTCGCCGAATGTGCAAGCACATTCTTCTCGCTAACACTCATTATATCATATTGTTATGCGAAAAAAGACAAATTTCTGTTGTATTTTTCCTGAATTATGCTATACTGGACGCATGGGGCATTGGCGCAGCTGGGAGCGCGCCACACTGGCAGTGTGGAGGTCACGGGTTCGAATCCCGTATGCTCCATTTTTTATGCGCAGGCCCGCACAGAGGAACATGCCGTTAAAGCGGTGTGTGGGCCGCGCGGCGAGCAGGGAGAAAAAGCATCCCTACTCGTTTATGAAGTACTTGAATAATCAGTAAATTACCTTCAAAATCATCAATCACAAATTTGCAGGTGTTGGCAGCATGGAGGATACCTATGACAGAGAATGAAAAACTTGATCTGATTCTCTCAGAAGTGCAAGACATAAAAAAAGATGTCAGCAATTTAAAACGCCAGGTTCTGAAATCTACTGCTGAATTAAAGGCCATGGACGAATTGATTCTTGATGAAGTTGAAAGAGTGCATGGTATTTTAGACAGGCATAAAGCCGATCAGTCGGCACATACAGCATAATCAAAACTACATAACTGTATCGCACAAAATACAACGTGTAAAGTCTATTAAATGATCAGGGCCTTTGCACTTTCTGGGCCTTCGGCCTGTCCTCATACCATTTGATTTCCCCTCCGGCAAAATGCGTCTTCGGCTGCAGTATGCTTATTCTGCCCATTTTGCTGATCTTTCCTCCGGTACATGTAACTGCAAATTCTATTGTCTGCGTCTTTTGCATCATAATCCACCTCACTGTTTGTATGAGCTTTTGTGTCTGCTTTCTGCATAGGATCATTATGCCAGATTATATGTCCCATAAAACTCCCTCAAACAGCATCGGCACAAATTTGCAGGTGCTGGCAGCATGGAGGATTATATGATCTTTGATGCGCTCAGATATCCAAGTCTCTTTTGGTACTGCTGACTTTTTTGCAGTAAAATATCAGCAGCTTCCAGGATGCCTTTCCCACCAGATATAAAATTGCTCCCGTAAGGATCGAAAGAAAAAATGCCGGAACCGGCTCCACTATATAACTGCCAAATTGAAAAATCGCCACATTCTTCATAAAAGGAAGATTCAGCCGCAGCAGATAGTCTGCCAGCTTGGCGGCTCCCAGAATGGGGCAGAGCGCCCCGCAGAACATGAAGACCGGAGCAATGATCCCCAGCGTGGGAATGACAAACAGCCCCGAAAAGCCCACCACGCTGTAAAATGCACAGACCAGCAGAAGCTTATTCAGACCAAATCCCTTTTCCTTTGTAATCATATCTCCCAGATAGGCCTTTGCCATCTCCCTGGGATCTCCCAGTCTCTCCAGAATCTGCTGTTCCGGAAGGTTATCGCTCTCCATCTCCAGGATGGAGCTCTTGATCTCTTTGACGATATCCACTCTTTCAGATGTGGGAAGCGGTTTTAAATGCCTGTCAACCGCGCTCAGATATTTTTCCATTTCTTTATTCATAATTTTGTTCTCCCTTCAGACTTGCAATCGCATGCAGAAGATTTTCCCATTCCTCCGCCATTGCTTTCAGATATTTTTCTCCCTCAGATGTCAGTGAATAATATTTCCGGGCAGGCACCCCCTCTGCCGAATCCTTCCAGACAGACTGCAGATAATGGTCCTTCTGCAGCCTTCTCAGCAGCGGATAAATCGTGCTCTCCGTAGAAGCAATAATGGGATACTTACTCAGCTCCTGTAATATTTCATACCCATAATATGTTTTTCTGCTCAGCATAAGCAGAATACAGTATTCCAGAGTTCCCCGTGCAATCTGTGACTGCCACTTTTCTAAATTCATGATGTACCTCCTTTATTTATATACATCGTACTACATAGTATTGTTTATGTCAATATACATTCCGAAATCCATCTGTACCCACTCTTGGCTAAATATGCACTTTCTTACGGTCTGCGCAGCAAATGCGCAGACCTGGCTGAATAGTTGCTATAAAAGTCTTCGACTTTCATAGCATGGATGGCCATGCGGCCCGCCAAAGCGGCAGGCTGAGCATGATGGGGGGGTACGAAGAAAACACATTTCTCCTGCTGCCTGCCGAGCGAGGCGCAATCGAGTAGGGGAGGCTTTTCCCCCTGCTCGCGCGCGGAGCGCACGCTGCGTAAGCAGCAAACTTCCCTGTGCGCCCCTGCGCATAAAAAAAGAACTGCTCCACTCCACTTGAGTATCACAGCTCTTTTCCTCTTTTTATGAATATCTGCCTCGACGCCCGGTTCTTTCCGCCTGGAATATCTGCCCTGCAAAAAGGCCCTCTTAAAGCTTCAGCAGCTTTTCGATCCTCCCCCGGAAAAACTGGATTAACGGCCCATTGCAGCAGGCATTTACAATCGTCCCCAGCCCTACGATCTCCCAGATGCTGTTATGTGCCGACACGCAGAATACAATACCGATCACGATCACCGTCAGATCCGACAGCACCCTTGCCATACGGAAGGAGAGCTTATCCCGCGTATACTTTGTAATTATGATGGCAACGCTGTCGTAAGGCGAAATTCCCATATCCGCCAGCATATAACAGGCACATCCCAGAGAGGCAAACAGGGTTCCCACTATCAGGAATACCACCCGGATGGGCATGGTCAGAGCCAGCCCGATCTGTTCCTGAAACACCCAGCACAGGAAGTCCGCCGTGTATCCCACCATGACCATGTTGACAACCGTGCCCAGCCCGATACAGCTCCTTACCGTAAACCACACCACTACAAGCAAAACCGCATTCGCAATCAACTGCCAGTTTCCAAAGGACATATCAAGGAATCCGCTGATCCCCAGATTCATACAGGAAAAAGCATCCACGCCGAATCCGCTCATGCGATAGGATGCCACGCAGGTTCCGATCAGAAAGATTCCCAGCAGCATCAGCCCAATCCGCCCGGGCGTGTATTTTTTCAGATGTCTCAAGGCTCTGTTACCTCCAGTACATAAATTCTCGACTCAAAATCCGTACAGGGTTTTACATGGGAGGGAACCTGTCCGGCCGTCTCATCACTGGTGATCAGTCCTGCATACATCAGCTCATCTCCGAAATGACTTGTCCCGGTGCGGGAATTCCGATAACTGTAGGATGGATGCAGTCCTTCCAGACGAAGCCGTGTGTATCTCCCATTGACACAGTTTAATACACGGTACCACCCCACCAGAGCCGTTTTCTGATCCTCGCTTACCACCATCCAGGCAGCCTCATTTTCCTCAAAGGGACTTTGCAGGCGATAGAACCAGCCGAACTGCAGCACCCTTCTGTATTTTTTCATAAAGGCAATCTGCTCTCTGACCTCTTCGAGCTCTCCTTCCGTGAGCTTATTCAGATCCAGCTCATATCCGAAGGTTCCAAAGTACGCCACATTCGCCCTTGTATGCAGGGGTGTGTTCCGAAATACCTGATGATTCGGAATGACAGACACATGCGCGCCCATGCTGCTGATGGGATAACACAGGGAGGTCCCATACTGAATCTTCAGACGCTCCACCGCATCGCTGTTGTCGCTTACCCAGCCCTGAGGCGCATAATAGAGCATCCCCGGATCAAACCGGCCGCCTCCGCTGGAGCAGGATTCAAAAAGTACCTCCGGGAACTGCCTGGTCAGACGCTCATAAAGATCATATACGCCCAGTATATATCTGTGATAAACTTCCCCCTGCCTCTCCGGCGGCCATTCGGAGGAATAGCACTCCGTAATGCTCCGGTTCATATCCCATTTGATATAAGATATCCTGGCCTCTCCCAGGATCCGGGCCATTTGCTCATAAATAGCATCCACCACCTCTTTTCTTGAGAAATCCAGCACATACTGAAATCTCCCGTGAGACTGGCTTCTGCCCGGAGTCGCCAGTATCCAGTCCGGATGCTGCCTGTAGAGGTTGGAATCCTTGTTCACCATTTCCGGCTCAAACCACAGACCGAATTTAAGCCCCATAGCCTCTACCTGCTCCGCCAGCCTTGTGATCCCGCCGGGAAGCCTTTCTCTGTTGGCCTCCCAGTCCCCCAGACCTGCCTTCTCCCCGCTGCGCGCTCCGAACCATCCGTCATCCAGTACAAAGAGCTCCACGCCGCACTGTTTTGCCCTGGCTGCTATCTCCAGAAGGCGTTCCTCCGTAAAATCAAAATAGGTCGCCTCCCAGTTATTATTCAGGATAGGTCTTTCCCTGTCCCTCCAGTATCCTCTTGCCAGTCGTTTCTGATACAGTCTGTGAAAAGTCTGGCTCATATGGTTCAGTCCCCGGTCCGTATACACCATGACCGCTTCCGGCGTCTGGAAGGATTCGCCGCTCTCCAGTCTCCATTCAAAGGTATCCGGCTCGATCCCCGCCAGCACGCGCAGGGTATTATGGGCGTCCACCTCCGCCTGCATCCGGAAATTGCCGCTGTAGATCAGGGAAAAGCCTATCACCTCTCCCTGTCTCTCATCCGCCGCCGGGCGCTTCAGCACAACAAAGGGATTTTGCTCATGAGAAGAATTTCCCCTCATACTGCCCACGGATACAATGCCCGGCTCCAGATTGCGGGTATGAATATAGCGCTCCCTTGCCCAGCATCCGGAAAGCTGCAACCAGGTGTAATCACAATCCGGCAGATCCAGGCACAGGCTCATGGCGCGGCTTAAAGCCACCGGAGCCGTTCCTTCGTGATAAAACTTTACGCTGCGGGCAAGAATGCCTCCTTCTGCAAAAATGGTATAAAAAAGGTCTGCCCGGATCCCCGTCAGCTCATCCTTCAGCGTTATTCTCAGCGTCCGTGCTTCCTCCTCCTGTTCCGTATAGGTGGCAGGGAGTCCGGGGAGAGCCGGCTTTCCTTCTGAAATCTGATACCCCTGATATTGAAACTCAGAGATCCGGCTGCCATTTTCCTGCCGGATCTCCACCGCCGGCTGCCGATAATCTGTGGTTCCGAACACCGGATACTCCTGCCGGATATGCTCCAGCGAAAAGGATCTGTCGTCCTCATAAATGCAGGCGGTCATAGGCCGCTCACAAAACTCCAGGAAATAAGAAAAATCCTCTTTGTCCCGAATCCGTTTTCCAAAATAGAGCTGCCCCAGATGGCCGTTTCTCATAACCTGCATGATATAGCTTATGGAATCATTGTACAAATGAAATGTTCTGCTGGTCTCGTGGTATACGATTTTCATTGTTTTCCTCTTTTTTCTGTGCTGTTGACTGTTTTCCTTTCGCAGAAGCTCTGGTTCCGCTCTGTCCTTAAGTGCGGAGCCTTCCTTCTCCTGATCCGCTCTTACGTCCGCAGCCTTTTCCTCTTCTGCTCTTATGTCCGCGTCGCTCCTTCTGTCCCTCTGCCTGCCGACGGAATCCGCAGCACCTGCCCGATATTCAGCGAACTGCCGGTAAGTCCGTTCAGCCGCCGGATCTCCTCCACCGTCGTACCAAATCTCCTGGCCAGCAGCCACAGGGTATCTCCCGAGCGAACCGTATATTCAAAATAGGACTGGGACGTGTTCACCGGTATTTTCAGCACCTGTCCGATATTCAAAATACTGGTGGTCAGAGAGTTCAGGTTCCGGATCGCATCCACCGTTGTACCAAATCTCTGAGCAAGCAGCCACAGGGTATCTCCCGGCCTGACCGTATAGGAGATCACGTTCTCTTCCGGTCCTGTTCCCGGCACGCTTCCCTGAATATTCAGATAAGTGTCATAGAGCGCCTTCCAGGTATCCGCTCCCACGATTCCGTCCGGCTTGAGACCTCTCATCTGTTGAAAGGCGGTCACCGCCTGCCTGGTCCCGTTACCGAAAATGCCGTCCTGAGAAATTCCGGGCAGTGTCGGATAAAATTCGGCCGCCACATTTAAAAGATACTGCAGGGTGATCACATCCGTGCCTCTTGCTCCCTGGCGGAGCACCGAATCAGGCGGAACCGTCCCCACGCCCAGCGAGATTCCCTCGCTATCCAGCTCCGCGAGCCTGGTCACCGCTGCATACAGACTTGATATTTTATTCCAGGTAGCTTTCCCTACAATCCCATCGGAAGCCAGATTGAAGATACTCTGAAATTTCCTTACTGCGTCTTTTGTACTGCTGCCGAAAACACCCTTTTCATCGGTAACGGCGGGAATGGCAGGATAATTTTTCCTGATCCTGTTTAGATAGGTCTGGATGGTCTCCACATCCAACCCCTTACTGCCTTCTTTCAGCAGAGTTCCCGGATAGGAGGTCAGGATACCGGTAACCGTGTCCGTCTCTGCGATTTCCACATCCTTCGGATAGTAGCTTCTCAGAATCTGCAGCGGCGTAAGCCCCTGCTGGGCCAGACTCACCGTTCCCCACTGGGACAGCCCGGAGCAGGTAACGGTTGTTCCGTTGCAGAAGGATGTAAAGTAAGGCACATTCCGTCCCTGCCTGCGTACATATTCGTTGAAGATCTCATCCACGATTCTGCTGATGGACTCGTAGATGGTTCTTCCATATACAAATGCCTGATCATAGGCCGTACTGTTGGTGATATCGAAACCATAGCCCTGGCTTCTGTACCCCGCAGCCGGCCCTTATTCGCTGTTTATTGTACCACTCCGGTACCGCTTCTTGTCCACATGATATTCTCGCTGATCATTTCATCGATATCCATGCCGATAATTTCCGAAGCCCTTTCCTTTGCTTCCGCCTCATTTTCCGTTCCCAGATTCTTATAAATCTCGTAAGAAGGCTTTCTGTTTCCCTCCAGATCATAGAGCCCTAACGCCAGATGACTTTCCATCTCATAGGCCTCATCCGAATGCCGGAACAAGATAAAGGCATCCACCTCCGGGAAGGAAGCCGCTTTCAGATAGCCATAGGCTATGGACGCCTCCTGGGCATCCGTTCCAAAGCTGGAGGTATATCCAATCTCCGCAAGGGAAATGCTTCTCACCTCTCCCTGGGGATTCAAAAACTTATCCTGATGCATATAGTCGATCAGAATATCCAGGTTCTGCATGGTGATATAGGGTGAGGTAATGCTGTCCTTGACCCATACCTCCGGACCGTTCCACGCATAAGGATCATAAAGAGGTGAGTTATAAGGATGAAAAGAAAGACTCCAGTCGATATTTCCCTCCCTGTTCATATAATAATTGAACTGATCCAGATATTCCTTTGCCAGAAAGCTTCCCGGATTAGACTTCCGGTTCCACTCCTGATCAATGGAATTATAAATACGCACATTGGCGTTCTGGCTTTTGATTTCATTATAAATAATCCTGAATGACTTGACATAAATATTCACATTCAGATCCATAGAATCCGAGCTGGTATAGCACCAGGAGGTTCTTGCGTTTACCTCATTGCCGATGATCCAGTTATCCACCTGGCCGCAGTCAAAATGACCGGAATAGCGCTGTCCCAAAAGCGCGCCGATGGCCTTCAGATGAGAAACTCCCTCTTCATCCGCCACATTCAGCGCATACCCCGGACACTCTCCGCCCTCCGAGAGAGGATGCAGAAGATCCTGAGAATAGAGCCCCTTTCCGCCATTCAGAAGGACTATGGTGACCTGCACTCCGTAGTGGTTCAGACTCCTTAAAGTGGAATCATATCTGGCAAGGGCATCCCCATCAAAATACCAGGTGCGCCCGTTGTATTCAAAGGGAACCGCTCCCGGCACGCCTTCCGCCGAGCAGATCTCATCCACGTTCATATTGTAGACCACCTGATGAATTCCAAGCTCCTGCAGCTCCTGCTCCGTCACCTTCGTGATATCCGGAAGGAGCCCTTTGATCCCGGTATCCTGCCGGGCAGAGGTGTAGCCCGCCAGTGCCTCAGGATTGGTGATATAGTGCTCGTCACTCACCTGGATCATCTGCCCGCTCCGCTTCACTGCCACCAGAAATTTGCAGCTCAGATTGGATTCGTCCGTATTGTAATTCAGCGGAAAGCTGACATAAGCAGTCTTTCCCGCCTCCGTCTTTCCCACGATCCTGCCGGTGGTTCCGTCCTCATAAACCTCGTCCGCGTAGATATAAAATTTTCCATCGTCACTGGAGGGAACGCTACCCGCCTTCAGCTCACATACCACATCTTCTCCTGAGATCAGACAGGACTCAATGGATACCGGACGCCCTGCCGCTTCTGCGTACAGCATGCTGCCGGATCCTGTTTTTATGACCATTGCAAGCATCATGCCTGCCGCTGCAGCGGCCGACGCCGCCAGTATTTTTATCATTCGTCTCTTCACTTGGCTCATCCTTCCTTTACCTGTATACATCATTTTGATTTCTTTTGGGTAACCGTAAATCATCTGCCCAACATTATAACATGCCCTGTCTCAGAAGTCATTAAAAAGAGATTAAGGTTAGATGTGTTTCATTTTCATTTCATTTTGACATGTAAGATCATCCGCTGTGATCTGTCAGAAGGAAGGAATAACAGCCTCTCTTTGCAAATAGAATTATGTAAAAAGAGAGCTGTCAGAATTATGAAAGAGATCATACACGAAATCCCCTCCACCTCCTGCATCGGCCATCTGGTACTGCAGTTTCCGGAAACCGCCCCCGATTCTCTTCTGCTCCGGGAACAGATCCGTGAGATACTGTGCCAGGAGCTGCGGGAGCAGATCCGCAAAATCCCTGAAAAAGGAGCCGATACTCCATGAAAAAGGTCCGCATTTTATTGAGAGTCAGCTCCGGACAACAGCTGGAGGCCGATGGCGATCTTTCCATACAGCGCCAGCTGGTGAGAGAATACGTCGCCCGTCAGGAGAACTGGCAGCTGGATGAAACGGAATATTTCGAGGGCAGCATCAGCGGCTACAAAACTGCTCTGGAAAAAAGAGATACTCTGCAGAAAGCCCTGGATGATGCCCGGAAGGGAGAATATGATATTCTGGCTGTCTATAAGGACGACCGGATCGGCAGGCGCATGTGGGAGATCGGTGCCTATGTAATGGCGCTGAAGAGCTGCGGCGTCGATATCTATACGGTAAAGGACGGCTGCATCTCTCCCGAAAGCGATGATATCATGGGGCAGATGATGCTGGCGCTTCGTTACGGCAATGCCCAGAAGAGCAGCTCTGATACCGGAATGCGTGTCAGGGACACTGCTTCCAGAATGGTTCTGCAGGGCAAATTTATGGGCGGCCCGGCCCCCTACGGCTACCGGCTGGTATTATCCGGAGAAATCAGCAAGCACGGACGGGCCCTCCACAGACTGGAAATTGTTTCTGAACAGGCCGAGGTGGTAAAGTATATCTACCGCCTTTTTCTTTACCGGGAGTTCGGCTCTGCCAGAATTGCCAGGACGCTCAATGAGGATGTGTATTACAAAGAGATGGCCCCCAGGAACACCTGGATGAGCGGAACGATTTCCGGTATCCTGTCCAATCCCGTCTATGCGGGCCATTCCGCCTACCGACGCCGGGAAAAAACAGATGGTTCTTCCCACAGGCAAAACCGGCAGGACTGGATCCTCTCCGAAAGAGCCGATCCTTCCCTGGTAATCATTGACCGGGAACAATGGGAACGCACCCAGACGCTGCGGGAGGAGAAGGCACGCAAATATTGCGGCAAGTTTTGCGGCAAATATTGCGGCAAGTATTGCGACAATCATGGCGACAGATACGGCGACCGGAACCGGGACAAAGCTTTTTACAAAGCTGATGTCAATTATCGGGATAAGAATCCTCCCAGAGAGGATGCACAATATCCCGGTTCCACCTCTCTTCCGGCTCATTCTGCCAGCACGGGAAACGGCAAAATACTGCCTCTGACAGATGTGATCTTCTGCGGATACTGCAAAAACAGACTGACAAACGGCACCAGATACAGCTACTGGACTCTCAAATCCACCGGGGAGAAGCGCGCCCGCCGGATTCCCATGTACCGCTGTCCGGCAGCACAAAAAGGACTGCCTCACAGCCGAAGTGCACAGGTTCGCGCCGATGAAATCGAACCTCTTGTGTTTTCTTTTCTGGGAGATCTCATAGAAAAACTGCTGAAAAAAGAATCTGTCTCCGATATTCTGACCCGGGAGTACAGACAGGAACAAAAGCAGCAGGGAGCCCATCTGAAGCTCCTTCAGAAGGAGCTCTCCAAAATCACACAGGATATAGAAGAACTGGAAGCGCACACTCCTGACGCCATGGCGGGAAGGCTTCCCTTATCTTTGGAAGAGCTGACCGGGCTTATCAGAAAATACAAAGAAAAGCAGGCCGTAAAAAAACAGCTCCTAGAGCAAAAATCTTCGGAACAAAAAACTTTAGAGCAGAGAACTTCGGAACAAAAAACACTTTTGCAGGAAACCCCTTCACCAGACGCTTCTTACCCCCAGGGCGCTCCGACGCCGGTTCAGGGGTTTCCCACATCCTGGCGGCAGGTTTTCAGCAGGGCGGACGACGCCTGCAAGCGCATGCTGGTAAACCGGCTGATCGAACGGATCGAAATCACCCCGGAGATGGCCGTCGTCCGCTTCCGGATTCCTTACCCCGAATGACCCATGGCTTCGCCACCACTCAGTGAATACTCTGTTCAGCGCAAAGGTAATGATCGCATAGATATTCGCCCGCAGAGCGGCCTCCGGCCAAGTAGGATAAATCTCACTGCTGGCCACATTTTTTACATAATCGGGAAAGGATACCTGCACATCCGCCGCCCAGGAAGAAGGACTTCCCAGATGTACCGTGATGGGATTGGGAATCACCACATGTCGCAGGATCTGAGGTTCTTCCTCCTCCTTTGGTCCCGGCTGGAAATGCCCTTCCTGCGTAGCCACTGCGGGCTTTCCTATCACAATTTCCGTCCACACAGGACTGCGCTGATCCGCCTGCATTGGTACCAGCACAAGGGGCTGAATTGCGGTTTCTCCTTCATAGATGGGAATGCCTGAAATGTAGATGGAATTGAAGCCTTCCTTCTGCGCCGTTACATAATAGCTCACATAAACCGCACCGGAATAATCCGGATTCAGGGAAAGACTCCTCTCCAGCGTTGTCAGAGACACGCTTCCCGCATCTCCGCTCTCATCGGTTGTCAAATCATAGACCACCTGCCCTTTCCCGTCCAGAATCTGAATCCGAACGCCGCTTAAAGGAAGGGCCTCATGAGCCGTTCTTGCCTGTAGGATCAAATAACCTTCTGCCATAAATGTTCTCCTTTTCGATACAGTTATACAAAGTTTTGCATAACTGTGTCCTGCTTTCTGACCACTTATGCATTAGTATATGATTCGGAAGGCAAAAGGTGAGTTCATTAGTCCTTACCGGCCCGGCCCTTCCTAAAACGAAGCTTAACCTGCCGCACTGGTGAATCTTTCATATGCACCCTGATAGGTACTCACCAGCTCGTCTACTCCCGCATCCTTCAGATCCTGTAAATATTGATCCCAGAGCTCTTCCGCATTCCCCTGTATGATGGCATTCATCTGAAATGCGTCCACGATATTGGCAATCTGAGGATAGATCTGTGCAATACGGTTCTGCTCATCCAGTGTCAGCATCATTTTGGGAACTGTTTCAATGTCCTTCATGATCTCTTCCTTGCCGTTCTGGCGCTGACCTTCCAGCAGATCCACCGCATCCCAGGTATAATCTGCAACCGTTCCGTAATAATCGCTCAATACGATCAGAGAACCTCTTCCGGGCGTTGTGTTTGCTCTCTGCTCGGTAAACGACTGGTATCCCTCCTGCAGAATCACATTATTATCCTCATCCAGGTTAAAATGCAGGATTCCGTCATTACCTCTCACATATGTGTAGCCCTCAGGTCCCCAGTTCAGAGTAATCGAAATCTCAGGATCCATGCAATAATCAACCAAAGCGGCAACCACCTCAGGATACTTGCATTTATTGGTTATCGCCACCATGGAGGTTTCCGCCATTTCCGAATAGTTGACTTCCACGCCGCCTTTGCCTGCTTCTCCTTCCAGTCTCGGCAGGGCCACATACTGTTTTCTTACCTCCGGATCAATAATTTCGTTTACAGGCGCCCATGTTCCAAGGCATCCGATCACCGCTTCGTTTCCGGACATTTTACTGATGTACAGGGGCGTATCCTCATTCGGTCCCGGTGAGAAAGAATCCATGTCGATCAGTTTTTCCTCATAAAGCATATTAAAAAATTCCGCCGTTTTCTTAAAAGCTTCGTCAGCGGCTGTAAAATGTACTTTACCGTCTACAATCCGCAAATGATTAGCCTGCGGATTTCCGGAACAGACAGAGTCAGCCGATCCAAAAGCGCCGGTAAAATAATAAAACGTGTCATAAGAATTAAACAACCCATCACAGCCCATTCCAAAGGAATAAGGAACTTCATCAGCTTCACCGTTTCCATTCAGATCTCCGGCATCGCGAAATGCCTTCAGACAGTCTACCCATTCCTCTACCGTCGTGGGAACCTCTTTCTCGACCTTGTCAAGCCATGTCTTGTTAATCAGGAAGGGTCCGGGGGTCAGAACCAGGCCGTACATTTCTTCCACATAAGGGAATCCGTAGCTGTGACCGTTAGGCGCCACGGAGCCGCCCCTGTACTCAGGATGCTTTTCAAAGATATCCATCAGGCGGGGACAATACTTCTCGATCAGTTCCTCGGTAGGGACGAATATATCCTGATCACTGTACTGTACCGCCATTTCTGATGATATTCCATTCCAGAACACATCGGGGTAATCCCCTCCGTTTAACATCAGATTGATCTTTTCCGCAGAGCCGTCAGAAGGGATTTCGACCCACTCAACAGGAATTCCCGTCTCCTCCACAATTTTCTTTACCATTGGCATCTCGTCTGTCGACGCCGTCCTCTCAGGGGGCACTACGATGGCCATTTTGATGGGTTCCATCCCAGTCGGATCCTTTACAATCGGAAGCGTTCCGTCAAGATTAAAATTATCATCCGATGCTTCCGCTGTATCTTCCGCTTCATCAGACTCCTCATTTTGCTCTGTTTCCTCCGCACTCCCGGCAGCATCGCCTGACGCCGTGCCTTTGCCGCATCCTGACAGCAGCCCGAGAGTCATTGCCGCAGCCAGTAAAGCCGCCAAATACTTCTTTTTCATTCAAATATCCTCCTATAAATTTTATATTGTCAACTGCAGAACGCGTCTGTGCGTTCTCAACCTTTGACCGCACCTATCATGACTCCCTTTGCAAAATATTTCTGCACAAAGGGATATACTACAAGCAGAGGCATTGCCGATACAACAATTACTCCATATTTCAGCTGTTCCGCCAGCTTCTGCCTCTCGATCATTTCTGTTCCGCTCGAGAGCACGGATGAGGCCTGATTTGACAGAATCAGACTCCGAAGAATCACCTGCAGGGGCATCTTGCTCTGGTCCCCCATGAACATCAATGCATTGATAAAGGAATTCCATATGGATGTGGCGTAGAATAAAAGCATCACTGCTATGATCGTAGAAGAAACCGGAACCACGATCCTGAAAAAGATTCCGAAATCCGTACAGCCATCCAGCTTTGACGCCTCAATCAGTTCATCCGGAACACTGGTGTCAAAAAAGGATCTGCATACGATCAGATTGTACACACTCACCGCACCGGGCAGAATCATGGCAAAAATCGTGTCATAGATTCCGATTTTGTTGATCACCAGATAAAGCGGAATAATTCCTCCGTTAAAAAACATGGTAAAGGTAAACAGAAAATTCCAGAGCCTGCGTCCCGCAAGATCCTTTCTTGACAAAGCATACCCGCATGGTATGGTCACTGCGATTGCCGTCAGTGTTCCCAGCACCGTATATCTGATCGTATTCCAGTAGCCCGTCCAGATAGGTTTGAACGCAAATATTTTCTGATAGCCTCCCAAAAAGAGCTTTTCTGGCCAGAGTAATAATTTCCCGGAATTCACAATTCCCGGATCTGTGAAAGACGCCATAAAAACGTAGTAGAGCGGATATGCGATCACAAGACAAATTACGATCATAATCAGCGCATTTATGACATCAAACACCTTATCGTTTCCTGATTTCAGTTTCATTCTCAGATTCCTTTCCTCACCGTTCAACGCCTGCCTCAATTAAGCAAGGGGAATCTTTTCCCCTGCCCGCGCCGGGCACCTGTCAGCTCTGCTGACACATTTCATCCGGGTACCCGTGTTCAGTCGAGCAGGGGAACGCTTTTCTCCCCTACTCTCCGCGCGGCCCGTGCGCCGCTTTGGCGGCACAATTCCTTTGCACGGACCTGTGCACACTAAAAAATACTGACATCCGTTACCTTTTTGGCGATCTGATTGGCAATGACCAGTATTACGAAATTTACCACCGCATTAAACAGGCCCACTGCTGTTGCAAAGCTGTACTGTGCATTCTGCAGACCGACCTTATAGACGTAGGTAGAGATAATCTCACTGACCTGCGTATTTGTGCCTGCCTGCATCAGATATACCTTCTCATATCCCACCGTCATTACATTGCCCACCATCAAAATCAGCATAATAATGGCTGTGGGCATGATCAGCGGAATATCTATATACAGGATTCTTTTAAATTTGCCGGCTCCGTCCATAATGGCTGCCTCATAATAGTCCGGGCTGATCCCCGCCAGGGCCGCAATATAAACAATTGCCGAAAATCCCATGCTCTGCCATATATTTGAAATGATGTATAAGGGGCGGAAATATTCGGCTGACGACATCAGAAGAAGCGGATGTCCGATCAGTCCTTTTATAATCGTATTCACAAAGCCGCTGGGCGCACATATGACATTCAGGATGCTTACCACCACCACATTGGAAATGAAATAGGGCGCATAGGAAATTGTCTGAATCGCTTTCCGTCTTTTCTTTCCCCGCACCTGATTCAGCAGAAGCGCAAAGATAATCGGAATCGGAAAGGAAATCAGTATTGTCAGAAGACTCAGTGCAATCGTATTGACAATCACCGTCCTGGCCACACTCGTACTGAAAAAATCCGCGAAATGCTTCCACAGCGGCTGTGCCCATGGCGATCCGACAATGCCTGACGCCGCCTTAAAGTCCTTAAATGCAATCAACAGACCGTACATCGGATAATAGGCGAACACAGCCAGCCATACAATCGCCGGCAGCATTAATACATAAAGCCTCCAGTTATGCTGAATTTTCTTTTTTACTTTTTTTGTCCACATACCCACTCTTACCATATCGTCTCCATTTTCCTTACAAGCACCCGCTTTACTCTTGCCGGTTCATCAAAAAATGCCCTGAAAACACCGCCTTTTGAATGGTTTACAAAAATCTTGGTCCCTGCCCGCTCTCCATCGTTTACATAGACTTCCACAACTCTTCGATCCATAAAAATTTCAATCTTCCTGATTTTCTCTGTCTTTGTCGCAAAACGTGCATCCTTGTCCCTGTTTTTGGTCGACAGAATCTCCAGCTCTCCTTTGTCCCCCAGAAGCTTCATGGAGTCTTCTCCATCCACTGCAAGCGTGATTTCAAACCCTGTATTGTCTGAAAACAGAAGTTCACTGTAATAACAGTTTCCGGGAATTTTTATATCTGCCGCAGTACACCCTTTTCCCTCAAAAAGCACCTCGCCCAAAAGACTGTACACCTCTTTGGCCGGAGCCTGACACAGGCAGTTCCCTTTTAGCGAGAGTTCCCTTGGAATCGTAAAGCTCCCATAGGAACCGTTTTTTTCTCTCTCATGCTCGCCGTGCCAGTCGCAGATCCACCCGAACAGAATTCTTCTTTCCTCGTGTTCAAACGTCTGAGCCGCATAAAAATTCCCTCCAAAGTCAGCCATTCCCTCACAAATGCTTTGAAATTCTTCCTTTTCCCAGTGTCCGATATAATACTTTACCGGCTGGTAGACGCCGTTCTCCGATCTGATATCCATCAATGATGCCAGCAGCACATATCTGTCCCCCAGACGGAAAAAATCAGGACATTCTGCACTGGAAATGGCAGAATCCTCAAACTGTCGGAGAGGCCGTACAAATTTCCAGCTCTGCATATCCTCTGAAGCGTACAGAAGCACCGCTGCCTTTCCATAGTAGTTGGAGGCAATTGCCATATACCACTTCTGATCCAGAGAAAAAACTTTGGGATCACGGAAATTTGCATTTGCTCCCTCCAGAGAAAAAGCCGGCAGCAGTTCCTCCTCCTCTCCAAAGTCAATGCCATCCCTGCTCCGCACGGATGCCTGGTACTGACGGATCGAGGCGGGATCCCCGATGACTTCTGCATCCCTCGTAAAAAACAATCTGATCTCTTCCTTTGTGGCGACTGCCGACCCGGAAAACGCTCCGCCTGTCATCAGGTCGGAATCCCGTATCTCTTCCTGCGGTTCCAGCGCAAAGGGTAAATGCTTCCAGTGGATCAGATCCGAGCTGACTGCATGTCCCCAATACATTTTTCCCCATTTCTGACGATGGGGATTGGCCTGGTAAAACAGATGATAGTATCCCTTATACCAGCACAGGCCGTTGGGATCATTCATCCAGTTCACAAAAGGCGTAAAGTGATATTGCTCTCTGAACGGCGTGTCCAGGAAATCTTTCATGTGGATCATTTCCACATCCGTATCGTTCACCATCAGATACCTGATCCCGTTCTCGGGCATATCCCGGCTATCCCGCAGATACATCTGACTGATATGTGCATCCTTCATTTCAAAACAGTACTCCCCTTCTGTAACCGGAATGCAGAAACGCTGATAATTGCAGGAAATAAGACGATTTTTAAAAATAACATTCCCGCTCTCAGACAGCTGCAGCAGGCCTTCCTTTCCGGGCACTGCGCATGCAAACAACTCCACTTTTCTGTACTGACCGCTCTTAAATACCATAAGTGATTTCTCCTTTTTCTATGAGGAACCGGTTCCATATTCATATCATATACCCTTTTAAATTTGGCGTCAACAATTTATGTGAAAGCAAAAAAAGATTGTGCATATCCGACATATTTCTATGTCAAAACTATGCACAATCACAAATTATCGTTTTCTGCTTATATGGAACAGTTATATTGTTCCACCTTTGTCAAGTACCACATCACAAACCTGAAGAAGGGGAACGTCCTTTTCGCCTTCCAGTAATTGTATCAGCGCTTCCACACATCTCCTCGCCATCTGAGGGACATCCTGTCTGATTGTCGTAAGAACCGGCGAGGTCAGCTTTGCAATATCCAGCCCATCGAAGCCCATAATCTTCAGTTTTTCCGGCACCCTGATATTTTTTCTCTGAGCAACAGCCAGAGCGGCCGCGGCAATCATATCTCCTGCAAATACTGCATCCACACTGTCAAAAATGGAAAGGTACTTTTCCACTGCCTGCATATAGTACTCATAACTGAGCAGATTCCATTCCACTTCCGCTCTTATAATGGAAACATGATTTTCTTCCAGAGCTTTTTTTACTTCTTTTCCTCTGCTTTCAAAGGGGTTCTTCATGCGGGGCCGGCTTTCAAACACAAGAACTCTCTTACAGCCCGCCTTCACAATCTGTTCCGCAACCAGCCTGCCGCCCTTTTCATTGTCCGAGGTTACGACAGGAATTTTCTCCCCCCAGTTCCGGTCCAGGCTGACCACAGGTTTTCTGATCGTTTTCAGATTCACATTTTCCGGCGGATCCACCCCCACGATCAGACCGTCCAGGACGTTTTGATTCATCAGGCCGATCAGCTCTTCCACTCTGCTGCTGATCTCCACCGTATTGCAGACCACAGCTCTGTATCCCTGCTTGTACAGCTCAATTTCAGTATATTTTAAAAATTTTGCAAAAAAAGGATTCTCCAGATCCGGAACCACAACTCCGATCATTCCGCTTCTGTTGCGATAAAGATTTCTTGCCAGTTCATTGGGATGATAGTTTAGAGCTTTTACCGCCTCATCAATTTTTTCTTTTGTTTCCCTGGAAACATAACCGGTTTTATTTAAAGCTCTTGATACCGTTCCGACTCCCACCCCGGCGTATGCTGCGACCTCACGAATGCCCGGCATAATGTACCCCCCTGCCCCGTTTTGTTGTTGATACAGCTTTTGCTTCCCGCTTTTCACATCCGCAGTTCATTCCGCAGAGCCGCGCTCAAAGGCTCTACCTGGAACCGCTTTACGAAAAGATCGCATTTGCACAGGAACAGGTAGTAAATATTGTATCCGCATTCCCTCAGTCCCTCGAAATTGCCCTGCCCCTTGGCGATACACAGATCCGCATCTCTGATGCAGTCCTTTGCCTGATCGGATATCTGGTCATATTCCGTTGCCGGAACATTGCTTTCATTGGATATGATCTCTGCAATTTTGTCCAGACCGATCAGCCCGGCATCCTCTTTCGTTGCGTCGTTGAGCACCGGCTCCCCGCGCACCAGAACCTTGATCTCCAGACCGGGATAGAGCTCCTTCAGAATACGGATGCAGATTTTATCCATCACAATCTCTCCCGCATTGTCCGTAATATACAAAAGACTCCCGGCCCGGCCAAGTTCCTCCCTGAGATTTTCCAGCTCTTCCGGATTTAAAGCAATCTGATCATACGCCTCCACAAGCTCTTTCAGCTTATCCTCATTCACCTCCGAGAGCGCGCCGAAATCAATATAATTTCCCGTCACGGCAAACTGCAGGGCAGCCCTGAATGCATCCTCCGCCTCATGAATCCTCCGGCAGATCTGCTCCTCCATATTAAGCAGCAGCAGATTATAGTCCCTTTTCACCCGCTCATAAGGATCTGCATTCCCGCTCACTTCCTTCATCAGCTCCAGCACTCCCGTCACCATGCGCGGAGCAGACCAGGCATCCGGCGCCCGGTCAAGATACTGCTCCGCCTCCCGGATGACCTCTTCCTTCCGCTCCCCGGGCACCTGATAAATTTCCGCATATTCTTTTATCTTTTTTTTGCAGCACTGCCTGCACATCTCATCTGCTCTCATCCTACTTCTCCTTTTTCTCGTATCCGATCTTAATTTCCGGATTTCTCTGCTTCAGCTCCTTCAGCATCTGTTCCACCTTTTCCCGGGCCGTCGCATCCATCTTGAGCAGCTCCCCTGACCTGGTCCTGAGCATGAGAAAATGCATGTTAAAATTTGCAACCCCGCAGCACATCTTTCCGTTCACTTCCTCGATGCGCATATAAGCCTGCACAATATCGGCATAGGGCAAAGTGTGCCACTTAAACCCCTTTTTATATGTCAGCTCCTGTTCCTTCATCCTGATTTTTCTGTCTTCCATACCCGCCCCTTCCTTTCCGTTCCCATTATACTATCGGGCAGGCTTTCCCGCAACTTCTTTCCAAAGACTCACTCGGATAATGCAGAGGGCGACAGAGAGAACGGGCATGGCAAATGAAGATTGCAAAGAATAAGACAAAAAGAATTTAAACAAATCTCAAACTAATTTTAATAAACATGTGTGTGCATTCATGATAAGATAATAACATTGAGAATAGCCGGGAGGAAAAATATGTTACCAATTTCAGATATTCTTATCCGCTCAGTAAGTGGATATGTGTTTATAGTTCCGGTTCTTATATTGTATTTCTTATACCTTAAAAAATCGAAAAGAAAGCAAAGCCTCCTCCATATTGGTGATATATTTTTGTTTTATTATTATCTTTTCGGGATTTTGACCGTAACAGGAATTGGTTATACAAGCACCATGTCATTCCGCCCCAAAATTTCTCTGATTCCGTTTTTCGATATGATAAGCGGACCAATAGATACCATACTGAATGTTGTTTTATTTGTTCCGTTAGGTTTTTTCTGCCGTTGCTGTATCAGAAATACTGCAACATAAAGTCCGTTGTATTAACCGGCTTTCTGTTTTCTTTATCTGTTGAAATCGTTCAGATGTTTGGATGGGGTTCAACAGATATAAATGACCTTATAACAAATACAGCAGGAGTATGCGCCGGATATTGGGTTTATTATCTATTATCCAAAGTTTTACCTGATCATTTGAGAAAAAAGTTTCCCTCTAAGAATGTCAATGATATGGTCGAAGTGTTTTTGCTTACCATTTACACTTTTATAGTCATGGTTACCATTCAACCCTGGGTAATTCATAGTCTGCTTAATGTTGGATAAATTATAAAACAGGAGAATTAAATAGCAATCAAGTCGCAAGTTAGTTCCAAGTTAGTCCCAAGTTAGTCCCAAGTTGGTTCCAAAATGCCTTAGCTATTTGAATCATTCGTTAGTGTACCACCTTGCAGCACTCGTTGTTCCTTCGCAGAAAACCTTTCCACTTTTACGCAATTCCCTCATTAAAACGCGGATTTGGTTGCGATCAAGCCCCGGTAAAACTTGCTGCAATTCTTTGAACGGAGTACCAACTTCATTGTTCTGGCGGATATGTTTTAGAAGTAGCTCCTTGTTAGTGTTTCGATCCAAACCAACGTGCCTTGTATGCACACCACTTTTTCCCGTTGCCGCATAGAGGCTTCTCGCGAGAACATACTTCTTTCGCCCGATATGCTCAACAATACCCATCTCTATCAGCCGATTCAACCGAGACTGCGTTTTTTCAGTGAGTGGTCGCTCGTGATACAGCATATCAATAACCAAAAAATCATCGGTGGACATAGATTCCATAGTGGCTTCACCAATCCGGTTGATAACCGAAAGCATGGCTTTATCAATAATCAAACCATTCAGCGTGACGATAACGAAAAAATCATCCGTTCCTGTGAAGTCAGGGAGCGGTTTTGCCTCCTGCACACTTAATTCAAACATCAGGTTCATACCCTGTCCAGAGCGTTCCACCATGCCGCACAGGGAAAGGATTTCCGCAATACGTCGATTGCGCGGAAGCTGGCGATCCAGTATATTGTCAAGTGTGATACCAAACGGCAGTCCGCCGGGGCTTTCCACAACCAATCTGTCCCGGAACTGACGGACAAATATGCTGCCGCCAAACTGGTAGTTTCTATGGCTCACCGCATTCAGGATTGCTTCTCGGACAACACGCTCATTGAATGTAGCAATGTCAAATACGAAAAAGCCTTCCTGATAATGCTGCTTGTCATTCCGCAGATTGACAAGCTCCCAAACGCGGTCATAACACGCGAAGAAGCCGACCTTAAACTCTTCTCTCTGGTTAGCAGGGCCTGACGCTTCGGAAGAGCGGTATTCAAAAATGATTTCAGCCTGCGGCAAATACTTAATGATTGCCGCGTTCTTTCCAAACAGGATTAAGGCTGCGTATGTCACGCCGTCATCCGTGACCGCGCCGCAATCATGGAGAAGCTGTTCTTTTGAAAGCGTGGCAAGCTGTTTTTTGCCACTCTTTTCGATCCACTTGGTACGGAAGTTTTCAATAGCGGTTTCGTCCAGATCATCAACCGCCGCTCCGGCGCAGATCGTCTCGGAGAAATCGCCGCCGGTCTCTTCATAAATCCTGCGGCGCGTATCTTCCGGCATAGGTTTTAATATGTCACCTTCATAGATCCACGCCACACCGTCACATTGGACAGGTAATCCTATTGGACGACTCTTCACATCGAAAACCAGAACTCGTTTCCCGTCATAGCTGAACAGCTGGAAATCAATATTGATTTTCAGCTTCTCAATAAAGCCCATGCGTGTACGCTCCGGCTGGTCAAAAGCCGAGCTTCCTACTACCTTGCGAGGCCTTTTGTCTGTGATACCAAATACCAGCTTACCACCGCCATTGTTTGCCAAGGCACAACAACATTTTACCGCTTCTTCAAAGCTAAACCGATTTTTAGCTTCCTTGAATTGTACATGCTCGCCTTCTTTTGCTTCCAGAAGTTCTTGAACACTATCTAAATATGACATAGCGCTTCTCCTCAATTCTATCTGAAACAAGCCCGTATTCCATATTAACCCTACCTACTTCTTCCCCATAATATTCTTGCTGTCCGCCAGCACCTCATAGAACTTGCCATCTCTGCCGGTCTGCACCTTGCGATAGTTGACCTTCACACCGTCATCCAAGTCCAGCTCGTCCTGCAGGCCGTAGATGTCAATGAAAATGCGATTGAGTTCTTCCTCGTTGGTTTTGAGAGTGTCAAAACGGAGCTGGCACTGATATTCCCATGCTTCATATGCCGCCTTTAGATAGTAGGACATATTGTTCCAATTAAATGTTACTTACAGGACTGTTTAGCAGTCCAATAACAAATAACAAAGTGGTGGTATTACTTGCAAAAACTCATCCCTTAGCAACGTCTCAAAACCAAGAGCGTGGAGAATTTCCTTTATCAAAAGGAGGCCTCCGTCGGAGGAAAGCTCCCCGCCGTCAAAATTTACGATAAACTGCTTATTGTATTTGAGCTGGATTTCCTTTAAACTATACAGAGGGCTTCTCCTTTGCTTTATGTGTGGTTGCCAGCCAACATAATTATAGCAAATCTGAAGCTCTTTTTGTATAAAAACTGTTTCACTTATTGTGTGAAAATGCCAAATAGTCAAAACCACAGTATTTAAGCGGATTGACACTATATCTTGCGTGTCGGCGTGAATATCAGGCTAATGTAGTGGCATAACGAGTGGCAGGAATTATAGTTTATAAATCGCCTTTTGCCAACAAATTGTCTTTCCCCATACCACAGACATATTGATTTGAATCATATTTATAGCAAACATCTAAAAAATCTGATCGTTGTTTTGAATCATTCATTATTTTTA
>CAMWFQ010000022.1 GCA_947173495.1 uncultured Lachnospiraceae bacterium
TGGACACCTCAAAGCATTGGGCGAAAGTCCCCTCACAGGCGGTCAGTGATATGCTTATGGAGGAATTTCAGAAAATCGAGAAAGAAGAAAAGAAAACAGCTAAAAAGAAAAAGCAGAAATAAGCATAAAAAGACCTTGCCGATATTCAGTTTCCATATCTGAACCCGCACTGTCGTGCGGTTGTCGCGGCATTCGTCAAATGGAAATGCAAGCATTCCCATTTTCCTCATTGCTCGCGCAAATCAGCAAGGTTTTCTTTATGCCATTGATGTAATTATTTAGTGCGTGATGTTGAAAAATGTTGCCAAATCGTTGCCAGCTCCTAAACAAATTTGCTTGCACCCTGTATAAACACTGGCTTTCTAAATCCAATTTCATCACTCGAACTCAATCGTCGCCGGCGGCTTCGGGCTCATATCATAGCACACTCTGTTCACATGCTCTACTTCCGCCAGAATCCTGTTCGTAATCCGCTCCAGCACATCCCAGTCCACCTTCTCAATGGTGGCGCTCATGGCATCAATGGTATTGATCGCGCGGATAATTACCATATAGTCAAAGCATCTGGCATTATTCTTCACGCCTACAGACTTGAAATCCGGCACCACGGTAAAATACTGCCATACCTTCTTGTTCAGTCCCGCTTTTTCGAACTCCTCGCGGAGAATCGCATCCGACTCCCGCACTGCCTCCAGTCTGTCTCTGGTGATTGCACCTAGGCAACGCACGCCCAGGCCGGGTCCCGGGAACGGCTGGCGGTAGACCATCTCGGCCGGTAGTCCCAGCTCGATGCCGCAGGCGCGCACCTCATCCTTGAACAGCTGCTTCAGCGGCTCCACCAGTTCAAATTTCAGATCCTCCGGAAGGCCGCCTACATTGTGGTGAGACTTCACCATCTTGGCCGTCTTGGTTCCGCTTTCGATAATATCCGGATAAATCGTTCCCTGTCCCAGGAAATCAATGCCTTCCAGCTTTCTGGCCTCCTCCTCGAACACCCGGATAAACTCTCCGCCGATGATCTTGCGCTTCTGCTCCGGATCCGCAACTCCTGCCAGTTTTCCCAAGAAGCGTTCCGTTGCGTCTACATAGATTAAGTTTGCGTGCAGCTGACTCTTGAATACTTCGATTACACTCTCAGATTCATTTTTTCTCATAAGACCGTGATTCACATGGACACACACCAGCTGTTGTCCGATTGCCTTGATCAGCAGTGCCGCGACCACTGAGGAATCTACTCCGCCTGAAAGCGCCAGAAGCGCCTTCCGATCGCCTACCTGCCTGCGGATCAGCTCCACCTGATCTTCTATAAAATTCTTCATATTCCAGTTGGGCTCGGCATGACATATGTCAAACACAAATTCCTTCAAAGCCGCTTCATCCGGCAGAGCTTCCAGCTTTCTGTCACACTTTGCCGTGGGGTGGTCGACGGCAAGCATGGGATAACCGCAATCATACAGCTCCGGAAGAATATCCACAGCTGCGCCGTCCACCACGCGGTTTTCTCCTCCGTTTAATATGACTCCCTTTACATTCTGCAGGTTCTTTAACGCTTCCGGCGTAATGTCATGGGGGTGAATCTCACTGTATACTCCCAGCTTCCGTACCTGACGGGCAATCGTGGTATTTTCCGTGCTGCCCAGATCGAGAATAACGATCATATCCTGTTTCATACTTTTTTCTCCTGTCTCTTAAGTTTGTTCTGACTATTGCAAAAATTCATTCCAGATCTGTTTCTGCATCCCTGAATCGTTTTCTCACAGCCGGTGCAGTGCATGCACAGACCTGTCTGTTTTTACCATTCTACCATCTTTCCCCGCCCTGTGCCACAAGAACCCGCTCTCTTCTTATCACCTGTGTTGGTATGCCTACTGGTATGTCTCCCTGCACGCCTTCCGGTAGGCGGAAGCTGTCTGGCCACAGCTTTTTAAGAAGCACTGGGCAAAGTAACTCTGCGAAGAGAACCCTGCGTACTGAGCCACCTCGGTAATGCTGTAATCCGTATTGGCAAGCAGTTCTTTACTCGCCTTGATGCGGGTCTGACACAGGTAGCGGATAGGGGAGCATCCGCAGTGGAGGGTAAAGGCATGGGCCATATAATATTTATTCAGATGAGAAAGCTCCGCCAGGGAATCCAGAGTAATATTCTGTATATAATTAGCCTCTATATATCTTTTTATTTTGATACATTCTCTGTTAATCTGGACCGCAGGCGCCACTTCGAAGGCAAAATTTGTCCGTCGGATCAGCTTGATGATCAGCACCTCCAGCAGGTTCTGGCAGATTATCTCGCAGTCTCTGTTTTTTTCTTCCATTTCGCCCAGCATGGCATCCATATAAAAAAGCAGATCCTTCTTTTCATTTTTGCAGCTGAAAATAATGTGGTCTTTGTTTCCCTCAAATGAAAATTCGATCCCTTCCATTCCGATCATTACATATTCTAAAGGCATTGTATTGGAGGAAAGCTCCGTATGCGATATACCGGCATTCACGATCACAAAGTCATCCTTTTGTATCGCATATTCTTCCTCTTCCACCAAAAAACTCCCCACGCCATCCTTCACATAAAATAATTCGGTAAAAGGATGTATGTGAGGCTGGCTGTGCCAGTCATTTTCATATCTGGAATGCGTAATATAAAGCAGTCTGTTCTGAGCTGCGTCTGTGAAAGCGTGATCGACAGGATATATCGAAGTTCCTATATAAGCCACCTCCCTTTGATTCCGCAGGCTAAAGAATATCCCCTCATTTCACGGGATATATCTGTCATACAGAGCATGACTATTGTACAGAATATTCCGCCTGCAGGCTTCGTATAATTTAGTAATATAGAAGATGTCTTAAAAACATCAAAAGCATTACATACATATTTTCCCTCAAATCAGTCATCGATTATTATACATTTTACACAACAAACAGACATTTTTTGACGCATAATAATGTAAATAAATGCATTTTTCTGCTCTGAAATTCTGTTTTCTTCTACAAATTAATCATAACATGCTTTCTACTGTAAAGCAAGATATATAAAAAACGAAGCAAGATATGAGTTGTTTCCCACCGCACGCGTGTTATACTTAGGTTACTGAAATTACAATTCCGTAATCCAGTAACCGAAAAGGGAGGTAATAACTATGAAAATGAAAAAGGTTTTATGTATCCTGATGGCCGCAGCAATGGTACTTGGCACAGCCGCCTGCGGAAGCAGCGGGGGGGATAGCAGCACCGCTGACAGCACACCGGCTGAGGATACAGCAGACAGTACCGAGGATGATGGTGCCGCACAGGAGGAGGCTGAGAGTCAGGAAGAGGACAGCAGCGCTTCCGATGAGGCTGCAACCGCCACCGGCACATTGAAGGTCGCTGCAGTGGAGACTGCTTATGGCGCTGATATGTGGACAGATGTATGCGCCGCTTTTGAAGCAAGCCATGAGGGCGTTACCATTGAGCTCACCGTTGATAAGAAGCTTGAAGATGTGATCACTCCGGAAATGAAATCGGGCGTATACCCTGACGTGATCCTGCGTGCAGTCGGCGCCGAGTCCGGTCTGACTGAAACCTTCGTAAAGGATAACAATCTGGTAGATCTGACAGATGTTCTTTCCATGACGGTTCCCGGCGAAAGCACCACAGTAGGGGACAAGATCCTTCCGGGCTTTGTGGAAAATTCCATCTGCAACCCTTACGGGGATGGCAAGACCTATCTGATGCCCATGTTCTACGGCCCCTGCGGACTGTTCTATGATCAGGGACTGTTCAAGGCCAAGGGATGGGATGTTCCCGAGACATGGGATGAGATGTGGGAATTAGGCGACAAAGCCAAGGCAGAGGGAATCGCACTGTTTACATATCCTACAGCAGGTTACTTCGATGCATTCTTCTACGCACTGCTCCATGAGAGCATGGGCAATGACAAGTTCCAGGAAGCCTTAAGATACGGCGAAGGCATCTGGGATACTCCGGAAGCACAGACTGTATTTGATATCATTGAAAAGCTGGCTTCTTATACAGAGTCCACTACTCCTGCCAATGCCAATGACAACGATTTCCAGAAGAATCAGCAGCTGATTCTGGATGACAAGGCATTATTTATGCCCAACGGAAACTGGGTAATCGGCGAAATGGCTGAAGCACCCAGAGCTGAAGGATTCGAGTGGGGCTTCACAGCACTTCCTGCAGTAAGCGCAGGCGGCGAGAGAGCTTCCTATTCCTTCTTCGAGCAGGTATGGATGCCGGCCGGCGCTGAGAATCAGGATCTCGGAAAGGAATTTATCGCTTTCCTTTACTCTGATGCAGCAGCCGAAATTTTTGCAGGCAGCGGTGCTATTCAGCCGATCCAGGGCATGACAGATAAGCTCGACGGCGACAACAAGCTGTACTACTCCATTTATGACAACGGCGCAGTTGCTGTTATGGATGCTTTTGCAGCCACAGAAGCAGTGGAAGGAATTACCACCCGTGCAACCTTCTTTGATCCGGTCAACTCTCTGGTAACCGGTGATAAGACAAAGGAAGACTGGGTGAACCAGATCAAGGCTGACAGCGATGCTCTGAGAGCAGCATTAAAAGAATAAAAAGTTTCAGCAACAGGAAGCGTGAAAAGGTGAACGAGGCTGGTGAGAAGTTCTCACCGGCCTTTTCCACACCTTACAGCTCAGGGGGTATAATGCATGAAAAAAAAGAGAAGAAGCGGGTTCATTGTCGCCTGTACTGCACCTGCCATTATTTTATTTATTGTCTTTATGATCATTCCCACCATCGACGTGTTCCGTATGTCCCTGTACAAATGGGGCGGTTACACGGCGGAGAAGACCTTTGTGGGCTTTGAAAATTTCAAAAAGCTGTTCCAGAACCCCAAGTTTTATCAGTCCTTCCAGAACAGCATCCTGCTGATCGTCATCGTGACACTGGTAACCTTCTGTCTCTCCCTGGTGTTTGCGTCTATTCTTTCCCGGGAAAAGATCAGAGGACAGAATTTTTTCCGTATTGTGTTCTATATACCAAATATCCTTTCCGTTGTAGTCATCAGTGCGATTTTTTCCGCTATTTATGACCCGAATCAGGGGCTTTTGAACAGCTTTTTAAGCCTGTTTCGCGGGGATAAAGATCCCATCCTGTGGCTGGGCAGCCAGAAGCTGGTCATTTACAGCGTGGCCATTGCCATGGTCTGGCAGGCCGTAGGATATTACATGGTCATGTATATGGCCAGTATGGCGAATGTACCGGACAGTCTTTATGAGTCTGCGGCGCTGGAGGGCGCCGGACGGATCAATCAGTTCTTTTCCATTACACTGCCGCTTGTGTGGACCAATATACGCACCACACTTACCTTTTTCATCATCAGTACCATTAACATGAGCTTCCTGATGGTAAAGGCTATGACCAATGGCGGACCGGATGGAGCCTCCAATGTTTTCCTGAGTTACATGTATCAGGAGGCTTACACCAATTCCTCCTACGGATATGGTATGGCAATCGGCGTAACCGTATTTATTTTCTCCTTTGCTCTTGCAGGAATCCTGAATGCGGTAACCAGGCGTGAAGAAATTGAATTTTAGGCGGGAGGGAAGGAAATGAAGAAAGAAAACAGTGGGTTCGGCACAAGCCCGAAAATTGTAAAAGCTTTTATTTATCTGGTACTGGCCCTTCTGGCGGTTACGATTCTGGTTCCGGTGGCATGGGTTTTTGTAGCTTCCATCAAGGAAAACTCCGAGTTTTACAGAAGCCCCTGGACAATACCCCAGGGATTCCACTATCAGAATTTTATAGATGCATGGCAGACGGCAAATATGGGTGAGTATATGCTTAAATCCGTCCTGGTAACGGCACTCGCCCTGCTGCTCTTAGTAACCATCGCACTTCCGGCATCCTATGTACTTGCAAGATTCAAGTTTAAGAGCAAGGCCATCTGGAATACGCTGTTCATGGGCGGTCTGTTCATCAATGTAAACTATATTGTTGTTCCCATCTTTCTGATGCTGAACAACGGAGATATTTTCCTGCGGAAAGCCATCGGGAAACCCTTTTTCCTGAACAACCTGTTTATCCTGGCTCTGGTGTACGCCTCCACAGCGCTACCCTTTACGATCTACCTGCTTTCCGGATACTTCAAGTCTCTTGCAAGAGATTACGAGGAAGCGGCCTATGTGGATGGGGCCGGATACTTTTATACCATGGTGCGCGTGATCATTCCCATGGCCAAGCCCAGTGTGGTGACGGTGATCCTGTTTAACTTCCTTGCATTCTGGAATGAGTACATCATCTCCATGACATTACTGACCAAGCAGGATCTGAAGACACTTCCGGTTGGTCTCATGAATCTGATGGCGGCCCAGAAATCTGCCGTACAGTACGGACAGCTTTATGCCGGACTTGTAATCGTCATGCTGCCCACATTGATCCTGTACATGTGTGTGCAGAAGAAGCTGACGCAGGGTATGACCGTAGGCGGACTGAAAGGATAGGTGGAAGCGTATGAGCGAATTTGGTAAAAAGATTATTATTGGAATTATCCTCTTTGTTGTGTTTGCCGCATGTGTAACGCTTGTGGTAATCGGACAGAGAAATATCGGCCCTTCCGGACTTTTCACACAGCTGGCCGGACTTGCCGGTCTGATATTTCTGCTGTGGCTCTATAACCGGCAATATAAATAGATATCTCTTACACTTTTGAAAGGAGCAGCTGTTTGATGAATGAAAAAGGACGTATCACAATCCCTACGGATATGGATGTAATTGAGGATACGATTAAGCTGTCTGAAAAGTGGGGCGCTGATGCCGTACGTGACTGTGACGGAACCAGCTTTCCCATAGAACTGAAGGATGCGGGACTGAAGGTGTACGCCACTTACTATACTACCCGGAAAGACAATGCCTGGGCCAGGGCCAATCCGGACGAGATACAGCAGATGTATCTCATGACGCCTCTCTGTACCGCCTCCGAAGAAACGCTCCGCATTCCGCTGATGAAAGGGCTCTATCGAGATATGCTGACGCCCAATACCAGAGACGACATCACTCGGTGGTGGGAGGTGGTGGACAGAAGCACGGGAGAGCCCCTTCCTGTTTCCCACTGGCATTACGAGGAGCAGACCGGAGAAGTTGTTATAAAAACCGTCCCCTTCCATGATTATACCGTCAGCTTTCTGGCCTATATCATGTGGGATCCCGTACATATGTACAATGCGATTGTCAATCAATGGCAGGGGGTTGAGCATCAGATCACCTTTGATGTGCGGCAGCCCAAAACCCACGCTTATACCTTAGAGCGCCTGAAAAAATTTATTGAGGAGCATCCTTACGTGAATGTGCTCCGCTTCACCACCTTTTTCCACCAGTTTACTCTGGTCTTCGATGAGCTGGCCCGGGAAAAATACGTAGACTGGTATGGCTATTCCGCTTCTGTAAGTCCTTATATCCTGGAACAGTTTGAAAAGGAAGCCGGGTATCCCTTCCGCCCGGAATATATCATCGATCAGGGATATTACAATAATCAGTACCGGATCCCCTCCAGGGAATTTAAGGATTTTCAGGCCTTTCAGCGAAGAGAGGTCCGGAAGATTGTCAAAGAAATGGTGGACATCACCCATGAATACGGTAAGGAAGCCATGATGTTTCTGGGCGATCACTGGATCGGCACCGAACCTTTTATGGGAGAATTTAAGGAAATGGGACTGGACGCCGTGGTGGGCAGTGTGGGAAACGGATCCACGCTGCGGCTGATCAGCGATATAGACGGTGTGTCTTATACAGAAGGCAGACTTCTGCCTTACTTTTTCCCGGACACTTTCCACGAGGGCGGCGATCCTGTAAAGGAGGCCAAAGTCAACTGGGTAACCGCCCGCCGGGCAATTCTCCGCAAACCCATCGACCGGATCGGATACGGCGGATATCTGAAGCTGGCATTGGATTTTCCGGAATTTGTGGATTATGTGGAGTCTGTCTGCAGGGAATTCCGGGAACTGTATGATAATATCAAAGGCTGTGTGCCGTACTGTGTCAAGCGGGTTGCCGTGCTGAACTGCTGGGGCAAAATGCGTGCCTGGGGATGCCATATGGTGCATCACGCCATTTATTTCAGACAGAATTATTCCTATTCAGGGATCATTGAAGCTCTCTCCGGGGCCCCTTATGACGTGCGCTTTATCAGCTTTGATGACCTTAAGGCCGATCCCGGTCTCTTAAAGGAAATAGACGTACTGATCAATGTGGGAGATGCCGACACGGCACACACCGGAGGCGAATGGTGGTGCGACCCAGAAATTTCCTCCCTGATAAAGCAGTTTATATATGAAGGCGGCGGCATCATCGGTGTAGGCGAGCCCTGCGCTCACCAGGCTAACGGGCACTTCTTCCAGCTCTCCAATGTTTTCGGTGTGGAGGAGGAGCGGGGCTTTACCTTGGGCTATGACAAATACAACTGGGAAAGCCACAGCCATTTTATCACAGAAGACATAAAAGACCGTGTTGACTTCGGCGAAGGAAAGAAAAATATTTACGCCCTGGAAGGTACAACCGTCCTTGTAGGCACCGATTCTTCGGGTGAAAGGGATGTACAGCTGGCCGTCAACAGCTTCGGAGGAGGACGCGCCGTCTATATCAGCGGGCTTCCCTACAGCTTTGAAAACAGCAGGCTTCTGCACAGAGCCATCCTCTGGAGCGCCGGTGATGAGGATAGTCTGCACCAATGGTTTTCCTCGAACTACAACGTTGACGTTCATGCTTATCCTGAAAACGGAAAATACTGTGTGGTGAATAATACTTATGAGCCTCAGAGTACCGTTGTTTATAAGGGAGATGGCTCCAGCTTTTCTCTTGATCTGGATGCCAATCAGATTCTCTGGTATGAAATAGGCGGCTAATAGAATTAAGAATCCTTTAAAGAATCGAGCAGGGAAGATTTTTCTCCCTGCTCGCCGCGCGGGGGCGAATGTGGGAGTCAGGTTGGATGCTCCTTGGAGCGTCCAACCGCACAGTTGGAATTTTTTCTTTCAGTTTGTACTTACTTCAGTCGCGAAAATTTTGCTGCATAATTCTGTATATTCATCATAAGAAATTTCAGCTCCGTTCAATGTATATTTCAGTCCGTCCTCTGCATTATTGGGGTCAACAAGTTCCTCGCCGAAATTCATTTCTGCAACCAGGTTGTCCGCTCCTTCAAATTTTTCCATATGGTAGAATTCAAATCCTGCACTTGATCTGTTGCTGTACATAATCCATACAGATCCATTATAATACACATAGGAAAGAACAAGCGCCGTACCTTCTGCTGCCGCAAATTCATATACCCTGTTATCACGCGCATCCAGGTAAATCCCGCCATAAGGGCCGCTGATAACCAGTTCATTTTCTCCGTCATTGTCAAGATCGACCTTCTCTCCGATAGAATATGAATTCCATTCCTCAGAGTCCCTGTTTAAATCAGTTATATTAAATGTCGCTGTCAAATCTGTGGCGTCGATCGCATCTATTGAACCATTGATAAACAAATCCAGGAGTTCTTCTGCCCCCGCCTCCGCTTTCTTTGTTGCATGATATAAAAATTCCGTCTCTTCAAATGAAGATTTTCCATAATATACATCTATTCCCTCTGTGTCGTATTCCAGAATATAATAACCGAAAACAGTCTCTCCATCAGAAAATGTCTGTTCGGGATACTTTATATAGATTCTGTCACCTTCCATCGTCTCTATATTGGATGAATCCGCCAAAAAGCGATAGGTGGATTCTGATTCATAATCGGAAATGTCATAGCCATAAGATGTTTTTTTAATCGCTAATTTACCGGTTCCATAATCCGACAAATAATCATATTCTCCTGCCAGGCTCTCCAACACGTCCTTTTTACCGATTACCGGATGTCCCTCATCTGTACTTTCTGACGAATTACTATTGGCTGAATCTGCAGTCTCATCATTCTGTGTCTCCCGGTCCTCATCCGTACTGCTGCTGATTTCTGCAGCGCCGTCCGCTCCATTTATCTGAGTCTCTTCCAGATTCTCCTTCTGGCCGCATGCTGAAAGTGCAAGCACAGCCACTCCCATAGTAAAGGCAAGTATTTCTGCTATTTTCATTTTTTTCATAATTCATTTCCCTCGTTTCTGCACCATTATAACATGATACCTCTTTCTCTGTTATGACGTTTTATTTATACCACACTGAGGGAAAAATAACATACTATCTGCATAAACGACACGCTTTTTGCATAAACAACACCAGTCAGTCCTCAAACAACATTCTCCATTTAAAAAATTCCTTCTTAAACTCCCTGCCATGAACTCTGCCGATTGCTATTCTTAATCCATTACACAGCACAATCTCACGGCTGTCTGCACTTTCAATATATTTCAAATTGACGATATACGACCGCTGTACTTGAAAAAAACCAAAGGGGGAGAGATTCTGCGCCGCTTCCGATATCCGTCCTTCACAAAAATGTTCCCTGCCGTCAAGCATGAGATATCTTAATTTTCTCCCGCTGGTCTCAACAAGCAGAAGCCCGTTTAAGCTTATTTTAATCCGAATCCCGTCCGTGTCCTTACAATAAATGATCCGCTCCTGGAGCTTTGTTTTAAAAAAGGAATCAAGCGCCTCATCTATTTCCTCCAAATATTTCTTGTCAATGTATCGGAAAGCGTTAACCCTGTATCCCTGCCTGGCCATTTCCGCATGCGAGGTTAAAAAGCATATCTTACATTGGCTTCCGGAATCCACTATTTTTTCAGCTATCTGAAAGCCATCCTCACCTTCTGCAAGTTCAATGTCCAGAAACAATAAATCCGCGTCTGTATTTTCTATAAAATCTCTTCCGCTGTCATATGCTATAATCCGGGCCGGAATATCTTTATCCATGCAATATTTGAAAACGGCGGCCTTTATCTTATCCCTCCATACCTCTTCATCTTCCACTATACATATTTTCATACCCTGTTCTCCTTTGGAATTTCGTTCTTTGGGATTGCGATACTGATTTGAAACATTGCTTCTCCATTTTCCACGACAGACTCCATATAATATTCCCCGTGATATTTGCGGACTGCTGCGGCAATATTTTTCAGGCCAAATCCATGATTCGCCGTATCTGCCTTTGATGTCCTGAGAAAACCTTCTGAGTTATTCATTTCCTTCGCCACACTATTGCTGACAACAATAAAAATTTCTTTTCTGTGTTCTATAAGCTCCACCCGGATTTTGGGGCCGGCTGCCTGTACGGCTGCTTCCATGGCGTTCTGCAATATATTTCCCATCAGTGTCGTAAGATCAAACATCTCAAGACTTGTTTTTTCGGTCAGTTTTCCTGCTACGGCGAAATTTATATTTTCTTTTTTTGCCAAATAGAAATAATAATTCAGGATGACATCAAGCAGACCGTCTCCTGTGTGGATTTTTAAATCAAACTCATCCTGCATATTCCAAATGGTATCTATATACTCTTTGACTTCTTCTGTCTTTTTTTGACTGGCCAGCTCTCTGAGAACGCCCATATGATTTACCAGATCATGTTTAAAACGCCGTACCGCCGCCGACTGCTGTAACTGATAATCGTACTGTTGCTTTTGCATATACATAAAAGACTGCAGTTCCCTGTTCTGCCTGTCTGACAGTATATTTTTGATGGCAAGACCCAGCGTAAGAAAAATGGAATACAGCGCACCCGCTATGCTGATAAAAAATACTGCATAGGCGTCTAAGCCATACCTTGCATGGTTTTCGTTAAAAAAATAAAAAACAAAATTATAAAATATTTGAAAAATACCGCCCTGTATCAAAATTGCAAGCTTATATTTAAATTTTATATCGCATAAATATACATCATTTTTCTTAAAGAGCCGTAAATATATCAGAAGATATACCAAAAATGAAATCAGATAGGCAGGCTCCATCCACCATGTGACAGCCGTACTGTCAATCCCTCCGCCTATTAAAACAACCTGTATCAGCATGACGCTGAACGTGTCAACGATTCCCGTGAAATACATAAGGGCGGCGCTCAATATAACCAGATGCCACAGCCTGTCTTCGAAAAATAAACATATGGAAAGCACACTCCAAAGAAGATAGACAATTGGAGAATTTGTATCAAAATATACGTTATAAGCGCCGGCAGACAACATAATCAGAACCGATGCGCCAATAAAAATCCTGTTTTTTCTGGGATTTAACCTGAATCCAAAGTGAATGATAAAAAGATATATGAAATAATTTGATAGATTGTCTGCAATATAAATCATGTAACACCTTTATTCTTTAACATCACTGTAACATCACGAGAGAAAGACAAAGCCCTAAAATCCGCTATTTACAGGCAATGCCGCAACTTTTTCCAAAGAATCAAGGTAGACTTCCGGGTCAGTGGACGGATAATAAGCAAACAGAATATCTTTATAAACCAAATCACCTGTAAATAAATATCCTCCTGCTTTTTCCCAAAAGCACAAATGCCCCGGAGAGTGCCCGGGAGTATGCAACACTTCAATTTCCCTGCCGCCAATATCAATGATGTTATGGTCTGTCAGCACCTTTATTGGCATACCCTGAAACAATTCATAATCGCTCACGCAAAACCCTTCGGGCAAATCACAGCGGTCTACGACCATCTCTCTTATCGTTTCGATTGATAAAGGGAATTTACCATTCAGCCAGTCCAATTCATCAGCGTGAGCATAAAAATCCGGAAAATACCTATGTCCTCCGATATGGTCCCAGTGAATATGTGTGGCTACTGCCGTAACTGGCTTATCGGTAAGCTTCAGCACTTCCTCAATCCTCAATCTTTATCTCCATGCCGTTTCATCTCCCATATCTTAAATCATGCTTTCGATTATAGCACCCTCCCTCTGTACCTGCCACTATAAAATACAAAAAAACGGATTAAAGACGGTGGTGGGTATTATGCCCACTTTGGTGGCGCTGATGACTGGCGCGGGCGTGCTACGGGCGTTGGATTTTCTTGATTTTTTTGTATCTGGTGCGCTCCGTCAGCGAGCGGGCGGGTTGCCCGGCGCAACTGGTTCCGCCGTCCTTCATAAAAATGTTTTCCTCTTCGGCGGCTACCGGGCCGGTGCTGGACATTTTTAAAAACTACGGTACCGATTCCCTGGCGGGAAGGATAGCGTAGCGGTCGGGATTTGAATGATTTAGAACTGTATTTGATATATAAATCACCTTGGAAGAAATATATAATGTAACACATCAATCATTTCAATTTTGTGTACATTTTTTTGCTTTGGCGGGAAGCAAACGAAGAAAAAGTAATCAAATTGAACAATACGATAAGAGAAATAACCGTTAGGAGGGCTTGTTACATGAAAAAAAATTTTCGGAATCCCGTGTATCATAATCTGAAAATGAATCAGGTATTTCCGCAGGGTTGGATGCGCCGTCAATTGGAGATCCAGGCAGAGGGATTATGTGGAAACCTGGATTTGTTCTGGGCAGACATTAAGGACAGTAAATGGATAGGCGGAGCCAGCGAGGGTTGGGAGAGGGTTCCCTATTGGCTGGACGGATTTATCCCACTGGCATTTTTACTGCGTGATGAGGCAATGATAAAGAGAGCGGATTTTTATATCGATGCGATTTTAAGAGGGCAACGGGCTGATGGCTGGATTTGCCCCTGTTCCGATAAAGAACGCGGGCATTATGATGTGTGGGCATTGTTCTTGGTTTTGAAGGTCCTGATCCTGTATCATGATGCGACGGAGGACGAAAGGATCGAAGGCGCGGTGTACAGGGCGCTTAAAAATCTGGACAGGCATATTGATGTGTATACTCTGAGCGGATGGGCGCAGATGCGCTGGCAGGAATGTCTGTTGCCAATCATATGGCTTCATGGGAGACGCGCGGAGGACTGGCTGGTTGAGCTGGCGGTAAAGCTGAAATCGCAGGGCTTTGACTATGAACATTTTTTTTATAATTTTCCCTATCAAAACGCGGTAAAAAAAGGGGAGTGGACTTTGATGGGACATGGCGTCAACATTGCCATGGCGCTGAAGTCAAAGGCTATGGAATTTCTGCTGTCAGGCGAAGAAAAAACTTTAAGCTATACGGATTTCATGCTGGAACAGCTGGAAAAATACCATGGAATGGTCACGGGAATGTTTTCCGCCGACGAGTGTCTGGCAGGGAGAAGCCCGATACAGGGAACGGAATTGTGCGCGGTGACAGAAATGATGTATTCTCTTGAAATTCTGATCATGATAACCGGAAAATCTGAGTATGGCAGTTTGCTTGAAAAGATAGCGTTTAACGCGCTGCCCGCGGCAATCAGCCCGGATATGTGGACCCACCAGTACGACCAGCAGGTAAATCAAATTAACTGCGTGGAAACAAAAACAACGGTGTTTCATACAAACGGAGGCGATTCCAATCTGTTTGGCCTGGAGCCGCATTTTGGCTGCTGCACCGCGAATTTTGGACAGGGCTGGCCCAAGTTCGCGCTTTCGGCAATTCTCCAGGGCGAAGAAAGCTTTTACGTGGTATCCTATGTGCCCAATAAGGTGATTTCCAGTGTAAACGGTGCGCCAGTTTCGATAGAAGTCCTTGGAGAATATCCGTTTTGCGACGAGGCCGTCATCCAGGTGGAAACACAGGCCGAGGTAACATTCTCCCTTTGCCTGCGCATTCCCGAATATGCTTACAGCGCCATGATATCCTGCGGCGAAACGTACGTGGTAAATGGAGGAGAAAACTTTACATTGAAGAGGCGGTGGAGCGGAAAAACCAGACTGGAAATACGATTTTTGGTTTCCACGGTATTGGAAGGCCGGCCCAATAATCTGGTGGCAATAAAAAGAGGCCCTCTTATTTATTCGCTGAAGCTGGAAGAAGAATGGGTACGGGTTCATCAGGATGAGAAGGGGAAGGAGTTTCCCCACTGCGACTATGAAGTGCGGGGAAAGAGCGAGTGGAGATATGGCATTGCCGGATGGGCGATGCAGCTATGCAGATGCGGCGTGGGGGACTACCCCTTTTCTCCGGACGGCGCACCGCTGAATTTAAGAGTCAGATGTATACCAATTGACTGGAAAGAAGAAAATACCTGTGTGGCGAAAATACCTGCATCGAGAGAGGCCAAGGGAGAGCCCTGTATGAAAACATTTATCCCTTACGGCTGTACCAATATTCGTATGACAGAATTGCCGTACATTGGGGAGGTGATGGAGAAGTAACTTATTTACAGGGAAACACGAAAACAACGAAAGTCGGAATTTGCAGTATTTGAAGGAGGAAATATGAAAAGAAAACAAATGAAAAAAATAACAGCCTTATTAACGGCAGCTGTCCTTTCTCTGGGGATATTGGCCGGATGCGGAACCCAAAATGCAGAAAGGGAACCTGCAAAGGAAGAACCCACGAAAGAAGAAGCTGTGGCAGAAAAGGCGGAGACAATCAAAGCGTCCGGGGAAGAAACGGTGAAAATCACTTTTTGGTCGCATTTTGGCGGCGATGATGGAAAATATCTGAACAATATGGTGGCAGAATATCAGGCGCTTCATCCTGAGGTGGAAATAGAACACCTGGAAGTAACCAATGAAGACTATTATACAAAGTTTAAAACGGGCATTGCGTCAGGAGAAGGGCCGGATGTTTCCACGGGAGACGCCAACCGGCTGGTGGAGTTCAAGGCGGCAGGACTGGTGGAAGATATCACGCCGTATACGGAGGATGCCGGGGTTGACTGGAACAGCTATAATCAGAATGTTCTGGGTACCTGCACTGTGGACGGGGAACATCTGGCTATTCCGCTCAGTTCTTATGTTACGATTATGTTTGCCAACAAGACGCTTCTGGAAGAAGCGGGTATGCTTCGGTTGAATGAAAACGGCGCCATTGACTTTGGAAGCTCTCCCGAAGAATTTATCGCTTTTCTGGAGGAGTATGAGGAAAAGAAGCCGGACGGCATCTACACCATTGTAGGGGGTACTACGATGGATGATCCGTACCGTCTGTGGTGGTCTTTTTATGGACAAACCGGAGAACGGTTACTTAACGAAGAGGGTACGGCGACCAATATTAATTCCGAAAACAGTAAAAAAGCATTAAAACTGACGGCAAGCCTGACAGAAAAAGGACTGTGGCCGGCAAATATTGAAGATTCGGATCAGGTATTTCTGGCAAATAAAGCGGCTTTTTATGTAAGCGGAAACTGGTGGGTAGGAGCGGCTACGGAAGCGGGAATGGATTTTATTGCCATGCCGATTCCGCAGGTCTATGACGAACCCTCCGCATGGGGGGGAACCCATGTGTTTTATCTGAATCCAAGACCGGGACAGACCGAGGAGCAGAAAATTGAGGCGGTAAAATTTGCCAACTGGATGGCCTGCAACAGCGCGGAATGGACAAAAGGCGGACATATCCCGGCAAACAATAATGTATTAGAGTCCGAAGAGTATAAGGCTCTGGAGCATCGGGAAACCTATGAGATGGTAAATACGTATATGATGGATTTGCCGGCTGTGGATAATGTAAACGCCATTGTGGAAGTGTTCCGTAACAATATTCCGCTGGCTTTTAACGGGGCAAGCCCTGTGGAGGACGTGCTGGCGGACTGTGAGCAGCAAATTAACGCGTTGCTGCAATAAGGGATATAGGGATTACCCGGCGACTGTTGAAGAATACTGCCCGCTGTTAAGGCTTTCGGCAGCGGGCAGTGTATCATAAATGATGGTAAGGAGGGAGATATGACGGCAAAGAAAGGCAGGAATTTGAGGGCGGCCATTTTATTCTTACTGCCCTTTATGACGGTGTACCTGTTATTTATGATTTATCCAATAGGAAAGGGATTTTATACGAGCCTGTGCGAGGTTAAACTTGATTTTTCACAAACCTATGTTGGGGCTGAAAATTATAAAACGTTATTCGGCGATAAATTTTTCTGGCAGTCCATGAAAAATACGCTGATTTACGTGGCGCTTAATACGCCTGTGCTAATTATTGCCGGGCTGTTGCTTGCGATGATTCTCAACGCGGGGTTGAGGGGAAATGTGGTTTTCCGTACCGTCTTTTTCCTGCCGTATGTACTTTCCATATCGGTGGTGGGGTATATATGGAAATTTATTCTTCAGCCGTACAGCGGGTTATTAAATTCGCTTCTTCACCGGCTGGGAATGCAAAATGAAATTATGTGGCTACAGGATGAACGACTTGTATGGGGAAGCGTAGTAGCTATGACGGTATGGTCAGGCGTCGGTTTTAATATGATTATGTTTCTCGCAGGATTGCAGGAAATTGATGAAAATCTGTATGAGGCGGCGGAGATTGACGGCGCGGGCATTTGGGCAAAGTTCAGGTATATTACCCTGCCCGGACTGAAAAATATTACTCTGATGATTACCATAATGCAGACGATCGCCTCTATGAAGCTTTTCACCCATACCTTTATTTTAACCAAGGGGGGGCCGGGAACGCAGACAAGAAGTATTGTACATTATATTTACGTAAAGGCGTTTACGGAAAATAAGCTGGGGACTGCAACGGCAATGTCCGTGATTTTGCTGGTAATTATGCTGATATTCGCGGCCGTTCAACACCGGATTGGTTCGGAACGTGAAGATAAGGAAAGGATGGTCGGATGAAGCGCGGAAAAATCAGGTTAAGTCGAAAATTTCTCTATCTGTTCGCGATACTCTGCGCGGCGGTTTGGGTCGCCCCAATTATCTGGATGATATTGGCATCGCTGAAACCTCAAAATTCCGCGGTTACTATTCTGGAAAATCTGGTGAAGGGGCCTTTTACGTTGGAGAATTATGTAGAAATTTCCAAAAGTGAAATCTGGACCTGGATGAAAAACAGCCTTTTGCTGGGGATAATCTCGACGCTGGGAGCGGTTGTCATGGATTCTATGGCGGCATATGCGCTTTCCTACATAGAGTATCCCAGGAAAAAGTTGATATTCTGGTTCATTATGCTGGGAATGATGGTGCCTGTCGAAGCGGAAATTATTCCTTTATATCAGGAAATGGTGGAGCTTCGATTAACCAACACCTATGCTTCCATCATTTTACCCGCGCTGGCCGGACCTTTTGGAGTTTTTATTTTAAAGCAGTTTTATGACGGGATTCCCAGAGAACTGGCGGAGGCGGCCAAAATTGACGGCGCGGGATATTTAAGAATTTTTTTAAATATTTTTGTGCCGCTCTCAAAATCCGCCATCTTTGCGCTTGGGATTTTTCTGTTTCTCGGAAGCTGGAATAATTTTTTATGGCCCTTTCTGACATTGACAAGCAGTAAGAAGATGACGGTGCCAATTGGCTTACCCATGTTCAACAGTCTGATGGGATCGGACATGGTGATGCCCATGGCGGCCGCGTTTTTAGCAAGTGTTCCCATGATGATTGTGTTTTTGCTGTTTCAGAAACATATCATAAAGGGAATTACCATGACGGGAATCAAAGGATAACAGGAGGATTTATTTTATGAGGATAGACGCTTTAAGACAGGGATGCGCGCCGGGATGGCGGAGATATGAGAATAATCCCGTAATTGGGAACGAGCTGGGCGAATGTTTTGACGTTTCCGTTTTTTCCAGGCAGGCAGGCGGTTATCGTATGTATTTTTCATGGAGAAGTAAAAAAAGCATTGCCATGACGGAGAGCCCGGACGGGCTCACCTGGGAGAGCCCGACGATTGTTATGGGACCCAGGCCGGAGTCGGGCTGGGAAGACGATGTGAACCGCATCAGCGTTATTTTTCATGAAGGAAAGTACTGGATGTGGTACAGTGGACAGGTGTGCGGAACCCTGATTAACGAACAGCATATTCTTTATCAGGAGGAAGAAAACGCGTTTTCCTGGATAGGGCTGGCCGTCAGTGAGGATGGAATACACTGGGAGCGCAGGGACGAGGCGGTTATGAAGCCTGCACAGGCCTGGGAAAAGAAATCCTTAATGTGTCCGCATGTGGTTTATGACGAGGAGATGAAGAAATTCCGTATGTGGTATTCCGGCGGAGGATGGTTTGAGCCGGATGCGATCGGGTATGCGGAAAGCCGGGATGGAATACATTGGGAAAGATATGCAGGCAACCCTGTTTTGGAGGCGGTACCGGAAAATCTTTGGGAGCGGGAGCGGGCAACGGCCTGTCAGGTAGTCCGTCATGGAGAATGGCACTATATGTTTTATATTGGGTTTGAGGATATTGACAAGGCCCGTATTAATATGGCACGCTCTAAAGACGGTATTACCGGATGGGAACGTCATCCGGAAAACCCGATTATCGTAGGAGGACGGGCCGGAAGCTGGGATTGCGAGGCGGCCTATAAGCCTTTCGCAATTTATGAGGAAGAAAATGACAGATGGATTCTCTGGTATAATGGAAGAAGGGCGTTTGTGGAGCAGATTGGAGTGGCTTTTCATGACGGCGAGGATCTGGGCTTCGACCGGAAGGGAAACTGACAGGTGTATTATTTAGATTTATCTCAGGATATCCGTTTTGATGAATGTGAATTTCGAAAATTTTTTCCGGGCGAGCGACACATTACGCGTAAGTGGAATAAAAGCGTGTTGCTGCTTGTTTTTAAAAACACTCTGAATTTTGAGGAGGATGGGAAAGAAATTTCCGTATCGGAAAATACCTGGTATATTCAAAGAGATAACTTATTACAGAGAGGAACTATCGGATCGCCCGCCCCGGAATATTTTTACGCTCATTTCGACGGAAAGTATTTAAATGACGCGGAATATTCGGGGGCGGCGCTTCCCGTTACAGGAAAATTTAACGCACAATCCGTCTATCCTCTTGCAAAAGAGCTGTATGAAAATCAAAGCGATATAAAAAACGGAAGGCTTTATGGAAATATCGTTTTTCAGTACATTCTGTTAAAGATAAAGAGGGATTTTCAGGCGACACAAAATGGAATCGCCTTCCAGGTACGTCAATATCTTCTCGACAATTTTGACAAGGCAATCGCCTTAAACGATTTGTCTTCGCAATTTGGCTACTGCAACGATTACATGGGAAAAATATTTAAGAAACAATTTGAAACGTCCATCTATGAATATGTGATTCGACTGCGCATCCAGAAAGCCAAACGGCTGCTTCTGGTCAGCACAAAATCAATTGCTCAGATCAGTGAAGATATCGGCTACACATCACCTTCTTTGTTTTATAAGGCGTTTGTTAAAAGGGAAAAAATATCTCCCCAGTGCTGGAAAGCTTTGTACAGGGGATATGTACCGGAAGAGATGACTGATAAATTTGACTTCCGAAGGCCCTAAATTTCAGGATTCTTAAACGTTCTGGAAGAATTCTCATGGATAGTGTAACTATTATAAAAATCCACATCGGAAATTTCCCCGGAGGAAATAAAATAATTCTCTCGTCTAATTCCGTCAGCTGCGTTTGGGAAAGCGCTTCATCGGCAATGGGAAAAATACGGCTGGCTTTGTGCACAATCAGCTTGTTCCTGATATCATATTTATCCTTAAAGTACAGATAAAAGCTTCCCGTTTCTGTTTTTTATTAGAATCTATTTTTCCCATTGTTTTCTCCATCTGCTCCTCGTAAATATAAATAAATTATAAGACAAAATGTCATAAAAACATTAAATTTTCTATTTATATTTGTTTATATATTTTTGTATAAAAATTTTTCATCACTCAAATTCAATCGTCGCCGGCGGCTTCCCCGTACAGTCATACAGCACCCTGTTAACTCCCTTCACTTCATTCACGATCCTGCCGGCCACCACGCCAAGCACCTCCCATGGAATCTGCGCCGCTTCAGCCGTCATAAAATCAGAAGTATTCACCGCCCGCAGGGCAACGGCATAGTCATAGGTTCTTTCATCCCCCATGACGCCTACGCTCTGCATATTGGTAAGCGCTGCGAAGTACTGCCCTAATTCCTTATCTATACCGGCCTTTGCAATCTCTTCCCTGTAGATAGCATCTGCCTCCTGTACCATACGAACTTTCTCGGCAGTTACCTCGCCCACAATACGGACGCCAAGCCCCGGACCGGGGAACGGCTGCCTGTACACCAGATGCTCCGGAATGCCAAGCTCCAGCCCCGCCTTGCGGACTTCATCCTTAAACAGTAATCGCAGCGGCTCAATAATCTCCTTGAAATCAACATAGTCGGGAAGTCCGCCTACATTGTGATGAGATTTGATCACTGCGCTTTTTCCAAGACCGCTCTCGATCACATCCGGATAAATGGTTCCCTGCACCAGAAAATCTACTGCGCCGATTTTCTTTGCCTCTTCTTCGAAAACGCGGATAAATTCCTCCCCAATGATCTTTCTTTTTGCCTCCGGTTCACTTACTCCGGCAAGCTTCTCATAAAATCTCTCCTGTGCATTGACACGGATAAAGTTCAAATCATAAGCTCCCTCAGGCCCGAACACTGCTTCCACTTCATCCCCTTCGTTTTTACGAAGAAGCCCATGATCCACAAACACGCAGGTAAGCTGTTTCCCCACTGCCTTTGAGAGAAGAACCGCCGCCACCGAAGAATCCACGCCACCTGAAAGCGCACAAAGTACCCTGCCTTCTCCCACCTTTTCACGAATCTGTCTGATGGTAGTCTCAACAAAGGAATCCATACGCCAGTCACCCCTGCACCGACAGATATGGAATACAAAATTGGAAAGCATCTTCATTCCCTCCCGGGTATGCATAACCTCAGGATGAAACTGTACAGCATACAAATTTTTAGTGACATTTTCCATTGCGGCTACCGGACAAACCGGCGTATGGGCAGTCACCCTGAAACCGGCAGGCGCCTTCTCGATATAGTCCGTATGGCTCATCCAGCAGACAGTCTTTTCCGATACATCCGAAAACAACAGCGAGGTTTTATCCACCTCCACTTCTGTCTTTCCATATTCGCTGACAGGCGCGGTCTTAACACTGCCTCCCAAAAGATATGCCATGAGCTGCGCTCCATAGCAGATGCCCAAAACCGGAATTCCCAGATCAAAAATTTCCACAGAATATCGAAGAGCATTTTCACCATAAACACTGTCCGGCCCTCCGGTAAAAATAATACCCTTTGGATTCATCTCTCTGATCTGTTCCATGCTTATCGTACAGGGATGAACCTCACAATATACGTGGCATTCTCTGACTCTCCGCGCAATCAGCTGATTATACTGACCCCCGAAATCAATCACAACAATCATTTCTTTTTTCATAATGTACTCCTCTGCTTCCTGTCTGCCTGCAGGCATATTCTTATCATCAACGTTTTTTATTCCATATTATAAAATTGCCGCAAATACTTGTCAAAAGATTTTTCGAATTCTTTCCTCCTGCAATCACATTTTTCCCTTTTATCTTTTATTGATCTAATGGCGCCTCACCCTCTATTTCATGTGAAGCGCCACTAGTATGTTTTCCTGTCTTTCTGATTATTCATGATGCATATGCTGATATTTTTCCCGCGTTGCCATACCTCCCCGAATGTGGCGTTCCTGTTTATTCACATCCAGAACTTTTCTTGCCTCTTTGGCGAGCGAAGAATTGATCTGCATAAGTCTTTCAGTTACATCTTTATGTACCGTAGATTTCGAAATTCCGAATGCCTTCGCCGTCTGTCTCACTGTTGCATTGTTGTCAATGATATAATTGGCAATATCGATTGCTCTCTCCTCGATATAATCTTTCAAAGGAAATCCCCTCAGAACACTTTTTTACATTGTATGAAAGGGGCTTAAGGGTTATGACCTTATATTGACCAATAATATCCTTAATTTTCTGCTTAACTTTATCTTAACAAAACGGTAATCTTTTTCTCCCGTCTCTTCGCGTCCTCCAAAAGTGATGATATACGGTCATCCCGCTGCTCTGTACAGTTCCAACTATATAATAATGCGATTCCCCGAAGAAATGCCCTGTCTGTGCCGCATACTTTTCCGTGAAAGTAAAATCGGTTGTACCCCACTCCCACAAATCCTCCGCTTCTTCATCAATTCCGGTACGAAGATTCTATTGTCATGAATAAAAACTACCGGAAGGAATCATCTCCCTCCGATAGTCTTCCATCCTCTATTTTATTCTCATAAAAACCCTGCTATTTTTAATGAAAGGGAAGTTCATCATCATCCATTTCGAATTCCAGCTCATCTTCACCCAGCCCTGCAAAATACTGCTCTATTTCCTCCTCATACTGCTGTATCGCCTGGTTTATGGCCTTTTCGGCCTTTTTATTCCCGCTCAGCTTATAAAGGAGCGATGCCGCCGTAAAAATAATATCGTTGTCCTCCGTGCAGACAGTATCCTCGGATATATACTGATCCACCAGCTTTTTGCCCCCTGCGTAATCTCTGATGGCAATCTTCGCATAGATAAGCGCCGTTGCTGCAAGCACATCCTCGGTATTCTTCTGATACCATCTTTCACAAAACGCATGTGCTTCCTCTTTCTTTCCCTGTTCTCTCATTGCGGACGCTATCCGGAAATTCAGCTCCCCAGGATCCTCCTCCTCCCATTTAAACAGTCCGAGAAGCTGTTCACAGATGCTCTGGACTTCCTCATTCTTTTCCAGTATTTCCAGCTCGTCCAGGTAATCATCCAGCCAGCCGCACACGTCAAACTGATAGTCTGTTCTGTCATCCAGCAGATATAATTCCGGGACTGCATCCTCTTTTATGATCTCCATCAAAACCGAAAATGCATTATCCCAGTCTTCCAGATTTACATCTGACTGCTCCATATTTGCATAGCATTTTGACGACAATTTTTCAAATTTCTTCCATAATTTATTCATGACTTTTCCCCCTTAGGTGCCCCCATATCTTCTCTTTTCTAATCTACCACGTATCGCCTTTTTTCGCAATAGTTCTGCTTCTATTGACTTTTCTTAACTGCGTGCTATACTTAAAAAGCCGGTTCGGATACACTTTGTATTCAGAGCCGCCGAGTGTTCGAGACCTTCCACTCGTTAAAAAAATACTAAAGGAGAATAAAAATGAATAATCAAAAATCTTTCAACACTCTGCTGCTTGTTCAGGCGGCTATGATTGCTGCGCTCTATGTAGTGCTCACCTTTATCGCCAACGAACTGGGTCTGGCCAGCCAGGCTGTACAGCTTCGTTTCTCAGAGGCTCTCACTATTCTGCCTTATTTTACCCCTGCTGCCATACCGGGACTTTTTATCGGATGTCTGCTGTCCAATGTTCTGACCGGTCTCGCACTTCCTGATATTGTTTTCGGGAGTATTGCTACGCTGATTGGCGCCGTTTTTACCCGGAAGCTTCGGAGGTATAAATGGCTGGCTCCCATCCCTCCCATCACAGCAAACACTTTGATCATTCCTCCGGTACTGCTTTTTGCCTATGGCATAAAGCCCCTGTGGTTTTCCTTCGTCACAGTTGCCCTTGGGGAAGTTCTTTCCTGCGGTGTACTGGGAATGCTGCTCTTATTTGCCCTGTCCAAATACCGAGGCAGGCTTTTCCCGGGCGAATAAGCCTTCCGTCAGCAGCAAACTTCCTTATGCGGGTCTGCACATTAAAAACGGGAAACCTCCTCCAAGGGCGGTCTCCCGTTTTCGCTTCTCTGTCATTTTCTGTCCACATGAATGTTTCCGCTGCCCGTCTCTGCCTCAATCCTGCAGGATGCATTCTCCCCCACATCTCCTTCGGCATTGTTTTCCCGTTTATTATAGGAAAGAACCTCCTCAAAATCTGTCCAGATATTCCCGCTTCCGGTATCGGCCCGGAACTGAAATTCCAGCTTTTCTGGCACCTCCAGTTTGACATTTCCACTTCCTGTCTGAATCTGTATATCTCCCGTTACTTCGTCAAAATCCGCCGTTATATTTCCACTTCCCGCTTTTGCCCTTCCGTTTCCTGAAAGACTGCTCAGTCTGATATTTCCGCTTCCTGTCTGCACATCCACCTCTCCGTCCAGAAGCGCTCCCGTTATATTTCCGCTTCCGCTCTCAAAGGAAAGCTCCCTTCCGTCAGCTCCCTCCCAGTTTATATTGCCGCTTTTTGTAGCGACCCTGAGAATCCCATCCTCTCTGATGCAGTCGGTTTCCGATTTAATGTTACCGCTCTTGGTCTCCACAGAAAACTCTTTGAGACTCTTTTCGGGAACATAAACCTCGATTCTCTCCACTGAACCCCAGAATCCAAAAACAATAAACGAATTTCTTTCCCCTCCCTTTACGGTAACTTTCTTTTCGTCTTCATAAATGACTGCTGCCAGTGCTTCCGGGGCCTTGCTGTGTAAGTATTCTTTAATAATAATTTTTTCTCCCTGAACAGGATACACTCTGATGTTTTTGCTTTTATACTGGACACTCAGGCATTCCGCCTCCGATAGCGGTATTTCTATTGTATTTTTTAACTCTGCCTTTCCTCCAAAAACGAAATCAGTTTCTCTGCTTCCCGTTCCTGACACAGCTCTCACACAAAGCATGCTGACTCCCACAATCACAAACAGCATAATACACGCCGCAATCAGCAGACAGATCCTATCTTTCCTCATCCCTGTCACCTGTTCCTTCCTCCAGGCGGTCAGCCTTTGTATGATAGGCATGGGCAGCCATTCTTCCTCCTCTTACCAGCGAATAATACAGCGGTATTGTAAGAAATATAATCCAGCCCGGATGCCAGGCTCCCCAGAACAGACCCAGACACATATAAACAAATGTTGCGAAAACCGGATATGCAAAGCAAAGGGCATTTCTGTTTCTGATGGCTGTTATTATGGAATTCCATATCGGCGGCAATAAAAATAAAATCCACCCCGGATGCCAGGCTCCGTAAATACATCCAATAATGAAATAAATAATCGTAATGATCAGGTATATGGGAAAGCTTGTAAATTCAAAAATCCAGTCCCTTCCACTGTTCTGCTCTTCCCTCTCCCCGGCATCTTCTTTTGCGTCGGTTGATTCCGGCACCATAATTTCCTCATCTGTTTTCAGCAGCTCATCCAGCGAAACCTGGTAAAGACGTGCCAGCAGAATCAGATTATCCGTATCCGGCGATGCTTCTGCTCTTTCCCACTTACTCACCGCCTGCCTGCTGATCCCCAGTTTCTCTGCCAGCGCCTCCTGAGATAGATTATTGCTTTTTCTTAATTGAACAAGTCGATTTGCAATTTCAATATTCATTTTTTCCTCACATTCCGCCACACAAGGGCTGTTATTTTCGGCCTGCCTTATGAAAAGATTATATGCCTGTTTTATCTGGAAGCACCACCAACTTTAGTTTGAGGAGCCGCAACTATCGGTTGCGTCTCCTCTGATATGCTGATTCCTTATTCATTGTTCCTGATATAGGTGACAAAACAGTTGCCGTTCTGCTCAAACCATTCTGTCGAATCATTCATTCCAATCTTATAAACCAGCGCTTCCGACTCCGGATTCATAACTACTGTATTTTTTTCGTTGAATCCCACCAGGAGTACTGCGCTTCCATCCTGCATGGTCGCCAGAACTGGAATATCCTGATTGACATAATAGAGCACAGATTCCAGCGTACACCCCGTCAGATCAAGCACCTGCACATCCGGCATACTCTCCTTTAAGATCGTCAGCACAGACTCCCCTCTGTTCAACATATACTCGGAATTTCTAATGATACCTTCATATTCCAGCATTGTGTCGAGGCAGACCGCCAGCGCATTTTTCTCTTCTGTAACACCAGATCCATGAATTGCCATAATCTGATTGCTCAGACTGCGGTTTCCGCGCATCCACACATAATATCCTTCCTCGTTAACCACTACTCCTGAAATATCGTCTGCCTGATTCACTGCGCTGTTTTCCTTTGTGTGTATACTTTCCAATCCAAATTTACCATATACATAGTATCTTCCTTTTCCCTCCTGATCATCCGCAAACTCTATCCTTCTCCCTCCCTCAAAAAGAACCTCCCGGGGCGTCAGATGCTTCATGGAAGAGGACGCTATGGTTCCTCTGAGCGCAATTTGGGTCAGTTTCTCATACTTTTCGGTTACGACAACTTCAACTGTATTCCGGCTCTCAGATGCAATCTCTGCATTCATGATCTGATCATCCTTGATCTCTGTATAGAATCCTTCCTCCGTCTTCTCAACACGCGAAAGAATAATCTGATTTTCACTTACCGTTCCTTCTGTAATGTAAACATTATCCTGCTGATAGACTAAAAGCACACCCTCTGTCTCGTTTTCAATCTTAACACAATACATGGGAAATACCGTATTTCCTGCATAATCCATTACAATATCTTCTTCTCTTGCGATTCCGTATATCAAATCTTCGCCCATAAAGCCAATCGGTCTGATCCATTCACCATTGCCTGCCTTAATACTTTTTTGCTTGCCGGTAGTAAAATTCATCAACACCAGTTCCTGTCCCTGATGCTGCTCTCCACCTTTCTGCCAGACTGCCATTCTGTTGCTTTCCGATACCTTATAGCTGCCCTCCGCAAGATCCTCTACCACTGCCTCACAGGTTCTCTTCATCACATTGATTCCATAGATTTTATCCTTCCATTTAAGATAAAGCATACTGTTTCCATTTATATAAGATAATTGCTCCACTTCTGTCATAAGAAGAGACTGTGATTGTGCACAGGGAATATAAATCAGTTCTTCCACTGTATTCACTGCACTGTCATAATAGTAAAGGGAGGTTCCAACTTCGCCTTCGTGCCTCCCTCTGTTCATATAGCCATAGACAAGAAAAATCACATTTCCTCCCTCGTCTACATTTAATATTTTGAGCGAATGTCCATCATACAAAGTTCTTTTATCCAGATTTTCTTCATTGTAAAATCCAAACAGAAGCGCCATCTTATTTTCTGTCACATTATAGCTGTAAAGCCGGTTTCCCGTGACAAAGGCAAGATTATTTCCGTCGTCGCTTTCTTTGAGTTCTGTCTCTCCACTGACAATGCCCAACAGAATCTTATTGTTTGCATATACTTCTCCCGCTGCGTCAAAAATCTGATCCATGGTTCTCTCATAGTCCAATAGATACATTCTGTCTTCAGTATATCTTACGCGGTAAAATTCTTTTATCCTGTAATAACTTTTATTCTTCCCCTCTGACAGAGAAGCATAATACTCCACCAGAATGTTTCCAGTCTGGGAGGCCAGCTCTGTAATCGTTACTTCCGGTCGGCTTTCCCTTGTGATCTCCAGCTCTCCCCATGTCACCTGTTTAAAACTACTGTGAATCGTTACTCTTCCAAAAGTGGTATTATCTCCTTCTGAATTGGATTCCATATATTTTGCCAGATCTTTCGACGCTTCTTTGTCAAAAGTTTTATTCGAAAAATCGATCACATAATCCAGCTTGTCCTCTACATGATACTCCTCTGTACTGATCACTCTCGTATAATATCTGATTTCGCTTCCATCACCTAATGTAAGCAAAATAACCAGCATATACTCCTGATTTGTCTCTATCAGATCTTTCAGCCCGAAGGATACTGCAATTCCTTCTTTTGACTCTTCAAATTCCTCTACTCTGGTATTCTCCACCAGACGTCCTCCATCCAGACTCCTGACTTCAAAGTTAATTTCACTGATGACATTATCAAAAGGTTCTATCTCCAGTCTGATTCTCCTGCCCGAAGTAAGAGGCGTGATGCTCTCCCTCATCTGGCTCACCTCCATCACATCCGCATATCCATGCATCTCATTGATGGCGGTTCCATTGTAGTCTACAGAAATCACAGGATAGGTTGCCTTTCCCATTTCCATAGTCATATCGGCATTTCCCTGATTCATGACATTACTGATAATAAACAGTGCTCCTATAAAAACAATAAGCACAATTACACTCTTGATGATTGACTTTTTCATAATTCTCCTGTTTTCGTTTATGATTTTCTATATATAAATATAGCCATAACAAATGTCATGACTATATTTTACTTATTTATAGAAAAAACCACAACAAAAACTTTATCAGAATCTGAGTATCCCTCTTCTGGTATTATGCCTTCTTTTATATATTTCATAAAATAAAAGAATCTGTATCATATCTCCTGTCCACTTCCACTTCTCAGGCAAGGTCTCTGCATCCTGATTTTCCTTTTCCTCTTCTCTTCTGATTCGGTCCAGAATATCCGTTGATAATTTATAAAGCTGCCATTTATCCGGATACTCATCATAGATCATGCTGCCCTCATAATCCAGTTTATCCAGAATACCGCTTATAACCTTCTGATACCGCTTTGCCTCCACAGGATACATTTGCTGCAGATATTCCAGGTCTCTTATGATAGAGTCTTCCTCCTGATAATACATAGGAAGCGGATAGGTCATATAAAATGGCAGTATTTTGCGTTCATACATATAGCTGACTTCCTTTTCTCTTTACAGCTATCATATGCATTTCCCGGATATCTTGTGAAATTAAAATATTTCGGCTTTCATTTGCTTTTCGCTCCTGTATATAAACAGAGATGTTGCTTCATAACCATTTCTGGTTATAAAACAACATCCCATTATCATTTCATTCTTTTTATTTTAGTACATGAATACGCGCCAGTGCCCTTTGCAGAGCGGTCTCTGCACGCAGGACATCTGTTTCAGGCGTTTTGCTGCGCAGCCTTTCTTCCGCACGGGCTTTGGCGGCCTGTGCTCGATCCATGTCAATCTCTCCGGGCCATTCTATGACCTCAGCCAGAATCACGACCTCATCCTGTAGAATTTCAGCAAATCCCGCATGAAGAGCAGCCTCTTTTGTCCCCTGTTCCTCTGTGATCGTAAGTATACCTGGCCTGACAATCACTGTTGTTGGAACGTGTTTCTTCAGAACGCCTATTTCACCTTCTGTCGTATTAAATTCCACCATAGAAACCTGTCCTTCATAAAAAATACGATCAGGCGTGATTATTTTTAATGAAAATAAATTGTTGTCTGCCATCTGCTTCCTCCCCGTAATTATTTCACGCGGGCAAGTACGTCATCAATGCTTCCGGCATTTAAGAAGTAGCTTTCAGGTATATCGTCATGCTTCCCTTCCAGAATCTCCTTAAATCCACGAACAGTCTCATTAATGGGAACATACTTACCGGGAAGTCCGGTAAACTGTCCTGCTACGAAGAAAGGCTGTGACAAAAATCTCTGCACCTTTCTTGCACGGGAAACTACCAGCTTGTCGCTTTCTGACAACTCATCCATACCAAGAATTGCAATAATATCCTGCAGCTCTTTATATTTCTGCAGAATTTCCTGTACTCCTCTGGCTACCTGATAATGTTCTTCACCAAGGATTCTGGGATCGAGAATTCTGGAAGTGGATTCCAGAGGATCAACTGCAGGGTAAATTCCCAGTTCTACAATGGATCTGGACAATACCGTGGTCGCATCCAAATGCGCAAAGGTGGTTGCAGGCGCCGGGTCCGTCAGGTCGTCTGCAGGCACATATACTGCCTGTACGGAAGTGATAGATCCGTTCTTGGTAGAAGTGATTCTCTCCTGCAGAGCGCCCATTTCAGTCTGCAGCGTAGGCTGATAGCCTACGGCAGAAGGCATACGTCCCAGCAAAGCAGAAACTTCTGAACCTGCCTGCGTAAAACGGAAAATATTATCAATAAAGAGCAGCACATCCTTGCCGCCTTTGTCACGGAAATATTCCGCCATGGTAAGCCCTGAAAGGCCAACTCGCATTCTTGCTCCGGGAGGTTCGTTCATCTGACCAAACACCATGGTCGTCTTGTCGATAACTCCGGACTCTTTCATTTCGTAATAAAGATCGTTTCCTTCCCGGGTTCTCTCTCCTACACCGGTAAATACAGAATATCCGCCGTGCTCAGTTGCAATATTACGGATCAGCTCCTGAATCAGAACGGTCTTTCCTACGCCGGCACCTCCAAACAAACCGATCTTTCCACCCTTCTGATAGGGACAGAGAAGATCCACCACCTTAATTCCGGTCTCCAGGAGCTCCTGTTGGGTAGACTGCTCAACAAACTCAGGTGCAGGTCTGTGTATCGGTTCATAGTTTACATTCTCCGGAGCAGGCATGTTGTCAATGGGATTTCCAAGTACATTAAACATCCGTCCAAGGGTATTCTCGCCAACCGGTACGCTGATCGGACTCCCCGTCGCAATTGCCTCCATTCCTCTCACCAGACCATCAGTAGACCCCATGGCAATACATCTGACGGTATCATCACCCAGATGTTGCGCTACCTCCACCACGAGCTCTCCTCCGTCTTTCAGAGGAATTTTGATCGCTTCGTTGATTTCCGGCAGTCTGCCGCCTGTAAACTTGATGTCCAGAACGGCACTGATAATCTGTGTAATCTTTCCCGGGCAATTAGAATTGCCCGCATTTATATCTGCCATTTTTCCTCCATTCCTGCCGGCCAGAAAACCGCCGGTCATATTTTTCATTTTTGACACTGCGTTCAGGAAGAAGCAACTATGAGATAGCGTTTGCCCCTGCAATGATTTCTGTCAGTTCCTGTGTAATGGAACCCTGACGCGCCCTGTTATACAATAGTGTCAAATTATCTATCATTTCTTCCGCGTTGCTGGTAGCTGAATCCATAGCCTGCATTCTTGCTCCATTTTCGCTGGCTACCGCTTCGATCATACCGCCATAGATCAGGCTTGTAATATACTTAGGTATGAGCAAATTCAAAGCCTCTTCATCTTCCGGCTCGAAATTCATCAATGCTCTGCTTTCTCCAGATGCTTCTTCGCCGGATTCCACGGTAGATTCTTTTTCGTTAATCTCCACAGGAAGGAGCTTCAGCAAAGTTGGAATATGAGAAACTGTATTTTTGAATCCCGTATAAGCAAGATAAATCTCACTGATCTCGCCTTTTGAAAAAGCCTCCAGCACCTCCTTACAGATCGCCATGGCATCCACATAAGCCGGTTCCTCAATCACATCAGAATAATCTGCTTTGATCTCATACCGCCTTTGCAATGCTTCCCTGCCCTTTTTGCCAATTGCATAAATCGCCAGATCCTCGTCTGCAAGCTCCCCCCTTGTGACCAGCTTGATCACATTAGAATTGTAGCCGCCTGCAAGTCCCCTGTTGGATGTGATCACGATCACAGCCTTCTTACCTGACTCACCGGACTTCAGAAATTTATGTTCCAGATTCTTTGTCCTTTTCAGAATAGAGTTGACCGTATCATACATACAATGGAAATAAGCTTTGGACCTCTCTGCATTTTGTTTTGCTCTCTGCAGCTTAACAGTGGAAACAAGCTTCATGGCTTTGGTAATCTGCTGGGTACTCTGGATACTGCCCCTGCGCCTCTTTATGTCTCGCATTGAAGCCATAGTAATCCTCCATTCTTGCTCTTTTAACTATTTTAAAAACGCTGCTTTGAACTCATTGATTGCTTTCTTCAGGGTTTCTTCTGTTTTTTCAGATATCACCTTTTCACTTGCAATTGCATCAGGCACTTCAGGATATTTCGTATCCAGGAACTCAAAGAACTCACTTTCAAATCTTGTGATATCCTCTGTAGGAACATCAAGCAGATACTTATTGGTAACTGCATAAATAATGATAACCTGATACTGCACCGGCAGCGGTTTATACTGAGGCTGCTTTAAGACCTCCCTGATCCGCTCGCCCTGCGCCAGCTTTTCTTTGGTGTCTGCATCCAACTCCGATCCAAACTGTGAAAATGCCGCCAGCTCTCTGTACTGCGCCAACTCCACACGGATAGGTGCTGCAATTTTCTTCATGGCCTTGATCTGTGCCGCACCACCTACACGTGACACGGACAAACCTGCATTTACGGCAGGACGGAAGCCTGAATTAAACATTTCGGTTTCCAGATAAATCTGACCATCTGTAATTGAAATGACATTGGTCGGAATATAAGCAGAAACATCGCCCGCCTGCGTTTCAATAATAGGAAGTGCCGTAAGAGACCCTCCGCCATACTCGTCGCTCATTCTTGCTGCCCGCTCAAGAAGTCTTGAATGCAGATAGAATACGTCGCCCGGATATGCCTCTCGTCCGGGAGGACGTTTTAAGAGTAAGGAGAGTGTACGGTATGCAGTAGCATGCTTACTCAGATCATCATAGATCACCAGTACATCTCCGCCTTTTTCCATCCACTCTTCCCCGATTGCACATCCTGCATAAGGGGCAATATACTGCAAAGGAGCCAACTCACTGGCGGTTGCAGCGACTACTGTAGTATAGGCCATTGCGCCAAATTCTTCCAACGTTTTAACGATAGCCGCAACTGTAGATGCCTTCTGTCCAATCGCAACATAAATGCAGTTTACGCCCTGCCCCTTTTGATTAATGATGGTATCAACTGCAATTGCTGTCTTACCCGTCTGCCTGTCGCCAATGATCAGCTCACGCTGTCCTCTTCCGATAGGAACCATGGAATCAATCGCCTTGATACCTGTTTGCAACGGTGTATCTACTGACTTTCTGGTGATAACACCAGATGCAACTCTTTCTATTTTACGATATTTGTCTGTCTGAATGGGACCCTTTCCATCAATGGGCTGTCCCAGAGCATTTACTACACGCCCCAGCATAGCATCGCCTACAGGAACTTCAACAACTCTTCCGGTCGTTTTCACAGTATCGCCTTCGTTGATATTACTCTGGTTTCCAAGAAGTACCGCGCCTACATTATCTTCTTCAAGATTCAGCACCATTCCATATACTTCTCCGGGAAATTCCAGAAGTTCTCCCTGCATTGCGTTTTCCAGACCATGTACACGGGCGATTCCGTCGGCCACCTGAATAACGGTACCTACATCTGAAACTTCAAGTTCTGAAGCGTATCTTTTGATCTGCTCTTTAATGACAGAACTGATTTCTTCCGGTCTTAAATTCATGGTAATACGCACCTTTCTTTTCTGGTTACTAATCTAAACTATTGCAACTGTACTTTGAGCAGCTCACGCTGCAGTTCAAACAGCTTGCTTTTTACACTGCTGTCCACTACCCGGTCGCCAATACGGATGATCATACCTCCGATCAGGTCGCTATCCACCTGATAGTGCATTTCCATTCTGCTAAAAGACGTGGTAGAGAGCAGCTTTTGTTCTATTTCTTTTTGCTTTGCCTCACTCAAATCGAACGCTGTGGTCACATAAGCGATCCCGATTCCCTTAACCTTTTTTACTTCCCCTATAAAGTAATCCAGTATGACGTCAATGTCTCCATATCTGTCTTTACTGATAATGAGATGTAAAAAGCCAAGCAGCTCATCCGAAATACGGCCTTTGAAAACTTCTTCAAGGACATTCAGCTTTTCCTCCTTGAGAATTTTCGGATGATTCATTAATTTCCCAAAATCCGGGTTCTCAGAGAGAAGCTCCTTAAGCTGCATTACTTCCTCAAGGAACTCTTCCTCTCTTTTTTCTTCCACAGCCAGTTCAAACAAAGCTTCTCCATATGTTGCGCCAACTAGCTTTGCCATGTGCTCTCACCTATTTCCTTTAACGTTTCGTTTACCAGGCTTTCCTGTACGGTTGTGTCGATAGATGCTTTTACTACCTTACCGGCCATTATGGATGCAAGCACTACCATTTCACGTTTTACATCGTCTGCCGCCTTTTGTTTCTCAAGCTCAGCTTCCGCTTTGGCTCTCTCTATAATCCTTGCAGCTTCTTCTTTTGCCTCTGCTACAATCTTATTTTCATTTTCCAGAGCCCGCTTTCTGGCATCACTTAAAATTTCTTCTGCTTCTTTATCGATATTCTTAAGCTTGTCATCATACTGCTTTTTAAGCTCAGACGCCTCTTCCTTATCCCTGGCTGCGCTGTCCAGTTCATCCTTTATCTTCGCCTGTCTCTTTGCAAGCAGTTCTCTTACTGGATTAAACAGAAAATAAGATGCCACCAGAAAGAGCACAAACACTGCAATAATCATGAGAGCAGCATCCGCGAGCAGCTGCAGGTCAAGGTCAAAAAGTCGTTCCATCCGTAAACCTCCTTTCTTTTATTTCCTTGCGCTGACTTTAGCAAATTCTTTTTATTGAGCAGCGCCCACAAGAGGTCTTACGAACAGCAGAATAATTGCAATAAGCAGACCGTAAAGACCGGTAGTCTCTGCTACTGCCTGCCCAAGAAGCATAGTAGATGTAATATCAGATTTTGCTCCCGGATTTCTACCTACTGCTGCAGCGGCATGCCCTGCTGCAATACCCTGTCCTACACCAGGTCCGATACCTGCGATAACTGCCAGGCCTGCACCGATTGCTGAACAACCCAAAATAAAGTTAACATTAAATTCCATTTTTGTTTCCTCCTTATGCTTTATGCATGATTTTTATCAATTTTTCTTTCCAGCTTTTCAGCTGTCAATCACAAAAGGTTATTTTCTGTCTGTGCTAATCACCTGTATTGCATGCATCCGCAATATAGGTCATGGTCAGCATACAGAATACATAAGTCTGAATCGCACCTGAAAACAGGTCAAAATACACATGCAGCACAGCCGGCCAGATAATAGCCACCTTACTCAGCAATGCATAGATCAATGCCATGATCGCAGTCCCTGACAGAATATTCGCAAATAAACGAAGCGATAATGAAATCGGAACCGCAAAGTCACTTATAACATTAATCGGCGCCCAGATTGGCCACGGTTCACATAATCCCTTCAGTACACCTGACACCTTCTGATACTTAAACTTGTTAAAATGAATCAGCGTAAACGTAATAATTCCCAATGCAAAAGTTACGCCATAATCGGCAGTAGGCGGACGCAGTCCCAATAGCCCGGAAATATTGCTGAATAAAATAAATATAAATATTGTTCCAATATAATTCCGGAATCTGACCGCCTGAGGGCCCATAACACCGCTCACCATCCCATCCAGCATCTCCACGATCAGCTCCACTACATTCTGAAATGCTCCCGGTACTTCCGTAGCATGTTTAATCGCCCTGTTCGCAGCAATGCAAAATCCAATGATAATCAGAAAGACGATCAGAACGCACACATGTGTGGTCGTTATCCAGACAGTCTGGCCGAACAGCTCATAGGAAAAAACACCGTGGACCATAAAATCCACACTTCCGGACTCAGATAACAGAATTCCCTTTCCCATATTTTCACCTCCCTCCTTATATGTTCTGTCCCTTGACAGGTTCTTCTATCAGCGGGGGAAGAATTTCCTTCCCATATATCAATGTACTGATCTTTTGGGTAATAAAGTGCATATAGGCCGATGCCTTAAGACTCATAATACCTAAAAACGCCGCGAGCGGATCTGCAAAGCCGCTTATGGCAATCAGTGCAAACGCTGCTACAATAAAAATGTACCGCACTATATTGTGCATACTCATAACTTTGACTGCCTGGCGCTCTCCTGAATCAAGCGCCCGGTCAAGGGACCACCACATATGAACGGCGCTGATCATGGCAATCACTATCCCCAGCCACAATCCCAGAGAATATTCTGCTTTATCCCTGACCAATACTACCAAAATCTGACATAAAATACCAAATATAAAGACACCCGTTTCAAGTTCAAACAGTGTCCTGTTTATCCTGGTAATCTTCTCCTTCATTTAGGGTCTCTCTGCTCCTCCTGCTCTTATGAAGATATGCTGACTGCTCGCTTTCTTTCTCAAAAATCTGTCTGGAAAAGCGATACACATTATATCCTCCCGACACCGCCCCCACAAAAAACAATACAAATACAAGGAAATCTGTTCCCAGCTTTCTATCCAGAAACATACCCAAAAAAGAACAGGCAAAAACAGGAACCAGCATATTGACTCCAAACTGTCCGATCATTGTCAATGCCTGATAAACACCCCGATTATATTTCACCTGTTTCTCCCTCTCAAATACTCTTTTCATTTCATGCGCTCATTTTTAATTATACCACTTTTTCCGTTTATGTCTAGAAAATAATCCTGAAAAGCCACTGAATTCCGCTTGCTTTTATTCCTGCAGCCCTGCGAAATTTTATTCGTCAAATTCACTGAATTTATTGACTTTCTTCCTGTTTAATAGTAGTATTTTTCATAAATAATCTCTGTTTAAGTCATCATATTCTGCTCAAGGAGGTCCTATGGAAAATCCTGTTTTATACCGCAGACGCATTATTCCCGATGAATGTATTCTTTTGAAAGACGATATCATCCTTTCCTGTGATGACAGCCATATTGTCACATCATGGCAGGCTCTTCATCCCAAAAAAGACCTCCACCACGGCAGTTCCTGCTATTTTCTGAAAGAAGGCTTTAAAGTAAGCAAATTCTGCCGCAAAGATGGAAGTCTTTTATATTGGTACTGTGATATTGTTGATTTTACTTATCGCCCCGCCGACAACTCGTTGATCGTCACCGATCTCCTGGCAGATGTGGTCATCTATCCTGACGGTTTCGTAAAAGTTGTCGATCTGGACGAGCTTGTAACTGCTCTTAATGAACAGTCCATTTCTCTTGATACGCTGAAAATGAGTCTGCTCCACCTCGATAAGCTGCTTCAGATTATCTATTCCGGAAAGTTTGATCAGTTAAAATCATATGTTTAATAGAAAATGTGCCCGCCAATCTGTTGTCCTGAAAGTCCTTCTATCGGAGTCCTGAAAAACAGACAATTTCCCACCGTAGTGTTTCCTGCCATAGCAGCATCTGCCGCTCTGTAGCAGGCATCGGTGGCATGATTCTCTGCCAGTGCCAGTGCCAGACGTCCGCTGGCTACCGGTGAAAACTGCCGGTTCTGATAAATTACTCCGGCCACAGTATCGGGAAATACAGAGCTCATCACCCGATTCATAACGACAGCGCCAACCGCGATCTGCCCTTCATATGGCTGGTTACCTGCTTCACAGTAAATCAGATTTGCCAGAAGGTATCTGTCACCCTCTGCAAACGTAATTTCTGATATATCTCTCCAGGCCGACTGTGCCGCCAGTTGAGATAATCTTCGTTCTTCTGCCAGCTGTTCCTGCAACTGCGCAATATCATTCTTTTGCTCTTCCAGCTGCCTTTCATATTCCAGCATCTCCGCCTCTGTTTCCGATATCTCCCGCTGGTAACTGGAAATTTTACCCGCCGCCTGATTCACCATCCCTGCAAAACGGTTCTGTTCTTCCTTCACTGAAGCTCTCAGCTCATCCAGCTCCTCTTTTTCTTCCTGAAGCCGGCTCTCTGTTTCCTCAATGCTCTGTCTTGTACTTTTAAATTCCTCAAGTTTATTGCGGTCATATCTGGAAAGCTTCTGTATATATTCACTGCGGTTTAAAAAATCCGAAAAGCCTGAAGAGCCAAACAGCAGCTCCAATATCATGTAATCTCGCTTTTCATACATAAATTTAATCCGCTTCTTCATAGCGGCATACTGTTCTTCTTCAATCCTTCTCGCCTCTTCAAGCTCCGCTTCCGTCTGCTCTATTTCTTTATTCTTAGCCTGAATTCTGCTCTCCAGATCCTCCAGCTGATTGCTGACCTCCGTCAGATTCGCATTTAATGTATTGAGCTGACCTTTCAGTCCCTCCGTTGTTTCATTCAGCTCTTCCAGCTCATCCTCTCTCTTACTGATTTCATTTTCAGTCTCTTCTTTTTCTTCCCGTCTCTGGTTAATCTGATCTTCAAGATCCGATATTTTATCAGCATATGCGGTCATGGGAAAGGCGCTTGTCAAAAGAACTGCCGCCATAATCGCAGCAATGCTTTTCTTCTCTTCCCCCTTCATCTTCTTCACCTTCCTTTAACCGGTCTCTTCCAGCTTTTCTATCCTTCGTATGTGATTTTCTCCCTGAGAGAATTCTGTATCCAGGAAAACATCCACGATTTCAACTGCAAGATTTTTTCCTGTACAGCCTCCTCCAAGAGCCAGCATATTAGCGTCATTATGCAATCTTGTCATTTTTGCAAGATAAGGATCTGTGCAGAGCGCGCAACGGATACCCGGAATCTTATTTGCCGCGATGGAAATCCCAACACCCGTCGTACATATCACGATCCCCCTTTCGCATTCTCCTGATGCAACTGCTCTGGCCGCCGCTTTACCAAAATCAGGATAATCACATGACTGTCTGTCAAAACACCCGAAATCCTTACAGGGTATTCCTCTTTCTTCTAAATGATCCATGATCTGACATTTCAGATCATATCCTCCATGGTCACTGCCCAATGCTATCATTCCCCGGTTCCTTTCTATTCGCTATTTGATCCTTTTTCCAGGTGGATCACCTGGTGTCCCGCCGCCTTCAGAAGCCTGTTCATAACTGCCTGTCCCACTCCCCGGCCTTCAAAACTTTCCGAATAAATCACTTCTATACCTTCATCATCAAACTCACGCAGAATACGGAACAGACGTCTTGCAATCTGTACCTCATCTTTCCTTCTTCCGACACTTTTTATGCTGGATGCCCGATAGCTGCCGGCTGTCTCATCGGTGGCAATCACCCCTGTTCTGCTCCCCTGATCCTCTGAATTCCTCAGCTCTCTGTTAATGAAATTCCTCACCTGCTCCAGCTCTCCCTCCACAATTGTAAGGTTTCCTCTGGGCGCATAATGTCTGTATTTCATTCCAGGCGCTTTTGGAGGCTGAGAAGTATTTTCTTCGAATGCAGTTCTGTCCATCTCTACACTGCCCAGGATCTCCTCCAGCATTTCTTTCGTGATATATCCAGGCCTTAAAATTACCGGTTTTTCCCCTGTCAGATCAACAATCGTGGACTCCAGCCCCAGCCTGGCCTCTCCACCATCTATGATCATATCCACCCTTCCATCCAGATCTTCGATCACATATTTTGCCACCGTTGGGCTTGGGCGTCCTGAACGATTCGTACTGGGCGCCGCAATATATCCTCCTGACGCTTCTATCAGCGCCCTTGCAATTCTGTCAGAAGGCATTCTCACTGCCACTGTCTCAAGCCCGCCTGTTGTCTGCGAAGGTACTTTATCTGTCTTTTCAAATATCATAGTAAGGGGGCCCGGCCAGTAGCGTTCTGCCAGCTTAAATGTCACCGCCGGTATTGTCCTGGCAATAGAAAACAGCGCCTCCAGATTTGCAATATGAACGATCAGCGGATTATCAGAAGGCCTTCCCTTTGCCGCATAAATCTTCCTGGATGAATCTGCATTTAAAGCATCTCCTCCAAGTCCGTATACCGTTTCCGTCGGAAATGCGACCAGCCCACCCAGTCGGATAATCTCTCCGGCCTTCCGGATCATTTCCATGTCTATATTTTCTTCATCTATTTTTATGATTTGAGTATTCATTTCGTTATTTTATCATTTTATCCGGTATTATTCAAACATTTCTGCTGTATTACTAATAAATCATAATGTTTATCCATCTGTCAACCCAAATATCTTCCCTTATCCCCGCCGAATATTTTTCTTTAAGCAGGTGGCAGATCGCAGATTCTGCTTTTGCTTAATACTCATCTGATATTGTATTCTGAATGTCTGAACTGATTTATTGATCATAATTCAGAAACTTCATAATGCCCATATGAATATTCCATGCCACTTTTTCCTGATAAAGCGGCGTTGACAGCTGTTCCGCCTCCTCTCTGTTGGATAAAAAGCCGCACTCCACAATTACAATGGGTTTAGATGTCTTTTTAAGAAGAAAATAGCTGTCATTCCCTTTGGCCTCTCTCCTGTTCTCCGGATCCAGGCCACGAAGCTGCTCCTGCAGCACATCCGCCAGCTTTTTGCTTTTTTCACTGGTCGCATAATAAAAAACCTGTGCACCTTTTACATATTCTTCATGATAACTGTTCTGGTGGACACTTACCACAAGCACCGGGTCAGAATCCTCAATAATCTCAAGACGCCTTTTCATATCCTGTACCTTTTTATTGGAGGCTCCTTCATCATATAACCCGTCGTCCCCCTCTCGCGTCATCACAACCTGAATGCCTTCTGTCTGTAAGAACAGCTTCAGATTTTTAGCTATTTCCAGATTAATATCCTTTTCAAGCTGACCATTAATTCCCACTTTACCCGGATCAGAACCGCCGTGTCCCGCGTCAATTACGATGCAGACCTTGTTATGTTGTTCTATCTGCACAGAATTTACATAAGCGGCTCCTTCCCTTGCCACTACAAACATGGAGAACATCAAGATTCCTACCATCACCAGCTTTAAAATCCTGTCCTGCCTATCGGTCACACTGCACCTCAGTCTATCGGTTTTCTTCTAAATATATGAAAAAAAAGCTGCAGGTATACCCCGCAGCTCATCTTCCGGCTCTATTAATAAAACATCCAGTTATCGGCTTAAATATACTCCTATCACATCCCATATTTCCGGCTTTTCATAACCAAGCCGCCAGCTCGCCACTCCTCCGATCTGATACTTTTCCATAATATTAAGTTTCACTTCTATGGACCTTTCATCCTCCAGCCAGATCTGATACAGGCGGCTCCCTTCCGTACTTTCTCCATAGTTCTGACAGGTTTCGTCATCCCACTCTACAGAAATATTATGTGTTCTGATAAATTCTTCCGCCATTTCCATGCCCACCGCCTGGCTGCCGAGTACCCCATTATCGGTTTCCCATATCCTTGTATAAAAAGGAACCGCATTGATCACCTTATTTGACGGCACCTGATCTACTGTCCTCTGAATTCCTTCCTCCACAAAATCAATAGAAGCAACACTGCCTGCCTCGGAGCTCCCTGCATAATGCTCATCATACCCCATAATAATCACATAATCTGCTACCAGGCCCTGCTCTGCCCTGTCATAATGATCATTATGGCCCATAGGCACATAATTATCTACCGAAAGCACAAGCCCCTTTTCCCTGCAGGGAATGGACAGTTCTCTGATAAACTCTATAAAATGCTCTCCGCAATCCGTACTGATCTGCTCAAAATCCACGTTGATTCCATCAAGCCCATAAGTAACTGCTGCATTTACCAGTTCGTTAATCAGCTTTTCTCTCACAGTTGTAGAGGAAAGAATTGCATACATGTCGATGCTGTCCTTATACTCGATATTTTCCACAAGTCCCCAGACTTCCAGTCCCATATCATGAGCTCTGTCCACATATTGCTGAGTGGCGTAGCTGGTAAAATTTCCTTCGTTGTCGCTCAATTTAAACCATGTAGGCGATATCACATTCAGACCTTTTGTATCAGCCATCACCTCCTCAAGAGTATCATTTCCGGCAATTCCTCCTATCACATGCCAGCCCAGATTAATTTTGTGATCTCTTGTAAGGCTGGTATATTCCGGTTCTGTATAATCTGTCACCGGCACAGGGCTCTCTGTCTGCGTCTCCCCCAGCCGTTTGTTTTCTATATATCCAATGATGGAATCTGCTGTCTTAACCTTACTCCAGTTTTCCATCTCTTCCAATACTGTCACCTGCTCCCCTGCCTGCACATCCTTAAGAATTTCGCTCTTCACACCTCCCAGAAGCCTTACTGCCGTATCCTTTTTTATCTCTGCCACCTCTTTCTCATCCCACTGCACATTAATCTGCAGACGGTTGGGCTGTTCAAAACCCTCATATGAAAAATTGGCATACTGTTTCACATAATCTATTGCAATATACACATTCTCTCCCTCATAACGGGCAGGTGTATAAGTATAAGTCTGTGTTCCGTTCCTGTCGCTGACCTCACTGCTGCCGATTACATTTCGGATAATCGTCTCCGGCCTAGTATACAGCAGAAGTCCTTCCCCTTCATCTACATAAAAACGGTCATTAAAATACCTATGGACCGTATTCAGATCCAAATAATAAACACCGTCAAATAATCTGGCTCTCTCCTCTATCAGCTCATCCTGCAGAACGATGGCCACGTCCGACTCTCCTTTCATATTAAAATAAGCGGACAGATCTGCTCTTTCTTTTGTATAAGAGTATTTCTCCAGAATTTTAGCCCCCAGGCTGACACCGGCGATCACTATAATAAGGACGATTGCTATTAAAACGGGTATTATTTTTTTCCTCATTCCCTAACCTCCAATCGCCCTATATTATAGCAAACTATTTTCATACCGTCATTACTAATTTTGACTTTTTCCAACATTTTATTCCCGGCAATACAGACATATTTCTGTGTCCGGCAGCCATCAGAAAACATATTTGAAATTATCAGGGGCTTTTTGTGTCATTTAATTTTCCGACGGCATGCCGGATCATGGATAGGAAGCAATTACCTGTAAAAAATTCTGTCGTACCGGATTTCTGTTATCTTCCCGTTCTCATCGGCTACATAGTCAGGCATATATACTGTATCTTCATTCACACAGTGATCAACGATATATTCCGTAGTGGACGGAACGCCATTTAAGTACAGTCTGACGCCTCCCTTTTCAAATTTTTCAAGCTGAAGCTTCAGAAGCGCGGAATCAATTTTGTCCTGTAAAGTCATGTCTTCTCCCATCTGCTTCGGGATACATTTTTTGACAATTTCCAAAAGGACTCCGTGATATGTCATGCCAAAAAGATGAATTAATCCCAAAACTGATTATAGTTTTCTAATTAATGACGATAATAAAAACAGGTAAGATGCCGGATACGTATCTTAAATAAGTTACCGCTGCGAAATTCCAATAGGGGTGAATTATAACAGATGAAAATCTACAGAAATATTCGCGACAAGCACAAAGCCTGTAAGACATCCCTTCTTTAACTAAAGGTTCTGCTTAGCTGTCAATATTGCTGCCAGTGTATATACCCGCAAACCTCTCATACAGTTCAGAAAACCTGAAGGGGATAGATGGTGCCGGCCCGGCCTCGTTTAATCACATCGGCCTTACGGGGGCGCCCTTTGATTTCATTATTCAGATTCGTGTAAAAATTTTTAAAAACATGCCTCCTCCTGATACAGATTTATCCGGAAGCATCTCACTGCAACGATTATAGTATTTATTGCCAATTTTTGCAAGTGGTATTTTAAATTATTTATTTATTTTTTACAATCTGATTTAAATCATTAAATAATTTTCTATTTATAAAAAATTTTTAAACTGTTTTTCTGACCTATTGACTTAAATTCGCCTAAAGTATAATATATTTTTAAGTGATAAAAGTGTCACCAAACGGCAGGATAACAGTATCTTATATAGTAAGGATGTGAGAAGAATATGAAAATAGAAAAAGTAAATGATCACCAGATTCGCTGTACCCTTACCAGAGAGGATCTGGCCGACAGGGAATTAAAGCTCAGCGAACTTGCTTACGGTACCGAAAAAGCGAAAGATTTGTTCCGTGACATGATGCAGCAGGCATCTTTTGAATTTGGATTTGAAGCGGAAGACATCCCTTTAATGATAGAAGCGATACCTCTGAACTCTGAATGTATCGTTCTGATTATTACGAAAGTAGAAGACCCTGACGAACTTGATACCCGGTTTTCAAAATTCGCTCCTTCTGTCCACGAAGGCGACAACGCGCTGGACGAAGTCCTGGATACCATTGCCGAAGGCGCCGATGACGTTCTGGATCTGTTTAAAAAACTCCAGAACAATAAAGCAGAAAATTCATCCGGACAGGAAAAGCCGCAGGCAGAAGAAGGCGCTGTGAGTATTGAGGAAGCCAAACGTTCCTTTAAAAATGCTCTTCAGAAAAAGCTTTCTGACGTGGCGGTTCCTGTAGATCTTACCAAGATTTATTCCTTCAGCGGTCTTCATGAGCTCATCAGCTCAGCACATGTTCTTTCAGATTTTTATAAAGGCGATAATTCTCTTTACAAGCAGGCGGACGGCTCTTACCTTCTGGTTCTGTCCAAAAGCGATCATACGCCTGTGGAATTTAATAAAATATGCAACATTCTGTCTGAATATGGCAGCGGCGTAAAATCTGTCCCTGCCTCCCCTGCATATCTGGAGGAGCATTTTGAACCAATTATCAGAAGCAATGCTCTGCAATCGTTATCCTGTATCTGAAAAGGGCAGATGTTTGAGCTCTTTTTGAGAATAAAGAACAGACCGGCAAAAAGCCGGTCTGTTCTTTATTCTCCCGCCAGTTTAGAGCGCTTCGATTTTTGCCATTAAATCATTAATATCCATGCCATGAACCATGGCAGCTTCTTCAAGACTTTCCCCCTGTGCGGAAGGACAGCCAAGGCAGTGCATTCCCGCTTCCATGAGTACAGGTGCAACTTCCGGCCTGGCCCTCAGGATCTCACCTATCGTCATATCTTTCGTAATCTGTGCCATATGATACAACCTCCTTTATCGTAAGCCTTCAATGATACAGCCGGCCAGTCTGTGCCTGTCCGGCCATGTTCAGTATAATACTTTGCCCACTTTCTGGCAAGACTAAACATTGTACCTGTGATGCACATTTCTCACAAAAAAATTCTAAAATTTCCCTTAACTTCATACTTTGTTTATAAAAAAATACACGCTTCGCCTTGACTCATAATGACTTTGTAACATATAATGAAATTACGCTAATTGCATAAATTTTTATGCACAAATAAATTAATTTAAATTGAGGAGGCTTACACAAAATGAGACCAGAATGGACAGATTTTGTAGGCGGCAAGTGGGAAAACGAAGTTAATGTACGTGACTTCATTCAGAGAAATTACCATCCCTACGATGGAGACGAATCCTTCCTTGCCGAAGCTACACAGGACACAAAAGACTTATGGCAGATGGTACTTGATCTGCAGAAACAGGAACGTGAAGCCGGCGGCGTTCTTGACATGGATACCAAGGTTGTATCTACAATTACTTCACACGGCCCTGGTTATTTGGACAAATCCAAAGAAAAAATCGTTGGCTTCCAGACAGACAAACCTTTCAAGCGTTCTCTTCAGCCTTACGGCGGTATCAGAATGGCAGAGAAGGCCTGCGCTGACAATGGCTACGAAGTAGATCCTGAGATCAGCGAATTTTTCTCAACACACAGAAAGACTCACAATGCCGGATGTTTCGACGCTTACAACGCAGAGATGAGAGCATGCCGTTCCGCTCATATCATCACAGGTCTGCCGGATGCTTACGGCCGCGGACGTATCATCGGCGACTACAGACGTGTTGCTCTGTACGGTATTGACAGACTGATTGAAGACAAGCAGGCTCAGAAGGATTCTACCGGACGTGTTATGACAGATGATGTTATCCGTCTTCGTGAAGAGCTCTCCGAGCAGATGGTAGCTTTAAAGCTCATGAAGGAAATGGCTGCCTCTTACGGCTGTGATATTTCCAAACCCGCTTCTAATGTAAAAGAAGCAATCCAGGCTACTTATTTCGGATATCTGTGTTCTGTTAAGGAGCAGAACGGTGCGGCAATGTCCCTTGGACGTACCTCCACCTTCCTTGACTGCTATGCAGAGAGAGATCTTGCCAACGGTACCTTCACCGAGCAGGAAATTCAGGAGTTTGTTGACCACTTCATTATGAAGCTGCGTTGCGTAAAATTTGCACGTACTCCCGAATACAATCAGATCTTCGCCGGCGATCCCGTGTGGGTAACCGAATCTTTAGGTGGTGTTGGCGTTGACGGACGTCCCATGGTAACAAAGATGAGCTTCCGTTATCTGCACACACTGACCAACTTAGGACCCAGTCCTGAGCCCAACCTTACGGTGCTCTGGTCCACCAGACTTCCTGAGAACTGGAAGAAATACTGTGCTAAGATGTCTATCCAGACCTCTTCTATCCAGTATGAGAACGATGATCTTATGAGAGTAACCCACGGCGATGACTACGGAATTGCCTGCTGCGTATCCTCCATGGTAATCGGTAAGGAAATGCAGTTCTTCGGCGCAAGAGCAAATCTTGCAAAATGTCTGCTTTATGCACTGAACGGTGGTATCGACGAAGTTACCAAGAAACAGGTTGGTCCCAAGTATCGTCCTGTGGAAGGTGATGTTCTTGAATACAATGATGTATACAGCAAATTCATCGATATGCTCGAGTGGCAGGCTGATGTATACGTAAACACCCTGAACATTATCCATTATATGCATGACAAGTACTGCTACGAGAGAGCAGAGATGGCTCTTCATGACAGAGATGTTAAGCGTTATTTTGCAACAGGTGTTGCAGGGCTTTCAATTGTAGCTGATTCCTTATCCGCTATCAAATATGCCAAGGTTGAAGTAATCAGGGATGAAGATGGCATTATCGTTGACTTCAAGACCACTGGTGAATTCCCTAAATACGGCAATGATGATGACCGTGTAGACAGCATCGCTCAGGAAGTTGTACACAAATTCATGACTGCTATCAGAAGACATCATACCTACAGAAATGGTGTTCCTACCACTTCTATTCTTACCATTACATCCAATGTAACTTACGGTAAGGCAACAGGTAATACTCCTGATGGCCGTAAAAAGGGACAGCCTTTTGCTCCCGGCGCTAACCCGATGCACGGACGCGATACTCATGGTGCAGTAGCATCCCTCTCTTCCGTATCCAAGCTTCCTTTTAATGATGCGCAGGATGGTATATCCAATACGTTTACTATCATTCCCGGAGCGCTTGGCAAAGAGGACAAAGTATTTGCAGGCGATATTGAAGTTGATTTAAACAAATAATTTTAAAAATAACCTAATTCCAGGAGGTACAATGCATTGGATGACAAAAAAATGATTGATGATCTTGTAAAACTGCTTGATTCCGGTATGGCTATGGGTGTAGGCCATGTAAATGTGGACTATGACGAAGCAGAAGAGAATTCCAAGAATGTTCAGACCATGGGGTGCACGGATTGCTCCAGAACTCCGCTGGCATGTAGCGTGCCTACCCTGGAAGAAGGTTTGGATGATTTTCGATAATTAAAGGAGGTAAATTACCATGGCAGCAAGTTCAGCACAGGTAGATAACTTAGTATCATTATTAGATGGCTACGCAACAAAAGGCGGACATCACCTTAATGTAAATGTATTAAACAGAGATATGTTACTGGATGCTCAGAAACATCCCGAGAACTATCCTCAGCTTACAATCCGTGTTTCCGGATATGCTGTTAATTTCATTAAGCTGACACCCGAACAGCAGGCTGATGTTATTTCCCGTACATTCCATGAATCTGTTTAATCAGAAGTCTTAGAAACATCATAAAATAATCAGTAAAAGATGTAAACCCCTCCGGTCATACCAAACCGGAGGGGTTTTATTTAACAATAAGCTGGTTCGCGAAGCGTGGCAGCGTTTGTTTGATACCGGACAGTTCGCAAAGCGTTCTGCCCGCTATTATTCATCATTTAAATCCGACATTCTCTTTTCCCGCTGAAACTCCAGAATATCGCCCGGCTGGCAATCCAGTACATCGCATATTGCGTTCAGTGTAGAAAAACGGATGGCACTGACTTTCCCTGTTTTGATATTGGAAAGATTCACATTTGCAATCCCAACCTTTGCTGCCAGTTCATTCAAAGAGATTTTCCTGTCCGCCATTACTCTGTCCAGTCTCAAAATAATTGCCAAAGTTTATCACTCTCCTTATTACAGGGTTTCATCAGACTGCCTTTGAAGTTCACAACCATATTCAAATATATTAATTACACACCATGATGCCAGACCAATAAGTAAACCATAGCCCAGGCTGGACTGCAATACAAAAACAGTAATAAGAATAAAAGCTATTTTCAGATTTTTTACGATTTGAGTCTGAAAGGGAGAATAACTCAGCATAAAGTCTCTAAACACCTTACTCACAAAGTGGAGCACTACTGCCATACACCCCAGGATTATCCCCAGCACAATCGTATACACCCCTGTCGCCTCCGCGAACTGACCATTGCCAATCAGACTGCCTCCCAAATTACGAAGAGCCAGAGATGGTATAATATCCTCCTCCAGCAGATCCGTTATTACAGATTCTTTTGTCAGCGCACTGTTTATGATACTTCTGAACCCGATCACCATACATCCGGCTACGATCGAAATGCCCGAACATACTATCAACAATATCTTAATGACATTCGTTACAATAAATGCTGCTCTGCTGCTTTTTTGTATTCTCTCAATTTTTAAATTTCTTTTCACTGATCTCCCTCTTTTCTCCATGATTGCCTTTTACAGCCAGTCCGACTGCTTTCTCTACTATTAATAGTAATTGTAAATTACATGTTTGTCAATATATTTTTAATGTTTATCATTATATTTTTAATATTATTTATATAAATTGCTTCTCGGATTTTGCATGAATGGTAAATTAATACTGAAAAATAAATTTTCCGTGAACATTGGATTTTTCTTTGTATTCTGATATACTATAGGAGAAATAGAAGGGAGACATAAGTTATGCAAGGTAGAATTCACTCTTTGGAAAGTTTTGGCACAGTAGATGGACCCGGCACACGCTTTGTTGTCTTTGTTCAGGGCTGTCCCATGCGCTGTGCATATTGTCATAATCCTGACACCTGGGCTATGACCGGCGGCACTATGATGGAACCGGAGGAAATTTTCGAACAATATAAGCGAAATGAAAGTTTTTATAAAAATGGTGGTATCACTGTCACTGGCGGCGAGCCACTAATGCAGGTGGATTTCGTAACCGATCTTTTTGCAATTGCCAAAAAGAACCATGTCCATACCTGCATTGACAGCTCCGGCATCGCTTTTAAGCCCGACAATAAAGTATTTATTGAAAAGCTTGACCGATTGATGAAATTAACCGATCTGGTCATGCTGGATATCAAGCATATTGATCCCGAGAAACATAAAGAGCTGACAGCACAGCCCAACGACGGTATTCTGGCTTTTGCCTCTTATCTGAATGAGAAGCATGTAGACATGTGGATTCGGCATGTCGTTGTTCCCGGTATTACAGATGATGAGGAATCTCTCTTTAAACTGGGTTACTTCATAGGACAGTTTTCCAACTTAAAAGCGCTCGATGTGCTCCCCTATCATACAATGGGAGAAGCCAAGTACGAAAAACTGGGTATTCCCTATAAGCTTGCGGGTGTTCCGGCAATGGATAAGGATAAAATCATAGATAAAAAAGAAGCTATTTTAAGAGGAATCCGTGCTCGCCGGGAAGAACACGTTTCTCACTAAAATTCATAATATTTTAAAGATATTTTGCTTGTATTCCCTATCATTTTATATTAGAATAAATAGAAATTGATAATAAAATATCAATAAGAACTGACATATAAGGAGGATATGATTATGGCATATGTAATTAGTGACGCATGTATCTCTTGCGGTGCTTGTGCAGGACAGTGCCCTGTAGGCGCTATCAGCGAAGGAGACGGCAAGTTTGAAATTGATCCTAACACCTGCATCAGCTGTGGTTCCTGTGCCGGTGGATGCCCCGTAGGCGCAATTTCCGAAGAGTAAGACGAGAGCTTAAAGCGTTCAGTCAGACGACTGAACGCTTTTTTCTTAAAAATCCTTTTGTCTCACTCTTTTCTTTGTTTTTATTCTTTTTGCTTTCCTGTTCTGTCTCCTCTGCAGCTTCCTTTCGGGCATTTTCCCGGCGCAGTTTTCTTCCTTTTCTTCCACGTTGATTATAGACCCTGAGAAGCTCATCTATCTTCTGGTAATGCTCCTCCTGCCTTCGTATCCTTTCCTCATCCTTAACTTCTTCTCTCTCTTCCTGAAGCCGAAACTGGTAGTCAAGTTCCTTTAACAGACTTTCCTTAATTTCCTGACACATTTCCTCGTTATTACTCTGTACCGCCTCCATAATCATCTCCCTGAGCAACTGTTGCAGCCTGAAGCTCTTTTGTTCTTTGCTCTCCTCCTGGACCGCCATGGTTTTCCCTTCCATTGGCAAAAATTCTCCCTTTTTCACCATTACAACATGACGTGTATTCATATCTACCTCCCCCTGCCCGGACACTGTATCCGGCACTTTCTGTTCTTCTTGCGCATTACTTTCTCCCATTGCATTTTTTTCAAACAGAAGGACGGGCGATTGCAGATTTCCTCTTTTAAGCATATGACGTATCGCTTTCAGCTGCAGTCCCTGCTCCTTCAACTCCTTTACTCTTCTAAATTTAGTAATGTCATCTTCCGTATAATAGCGATGCCCCATCTCGTTTCTCTTCGTGGGGATCTCAAGCTCCTCTTCCCAATATCTGAGAACATGAGCCTCCACCTCCACTTGTTTCGCCGCATCTGAAATCATATAGATCTTTTCTGCCTGTGTCATAAGATAGCTCCTTTCTTGACTGAATGTATCATTTATCTGCATCATAATACAAAAAATTCTCAAAACTTTTATCAGACAGCTGTGTAATCCCGCAGGGAAGTTTTTCTTCCTTCCCGCGTGCCACCTTTAGCGGCCTGCTTCCTTTGCACGGGCCTGTGCACAAAAAAAGAGAACCTGCCCCTATATGCCTGTCCTCTTTTGTAGTATCATTATCCTATGCAATTTTATTTCTGCAAATTTACGAACTTTGTATAGTCAGGAAGCCAGCCCAGTTCGATTGTTCCAATAGGACCATTTCTCTGCTTTGCAATAATCACTTCCGCAATGCCTTTTTTTTCTGAATCCTTATTGTAGTACTCATCTCTGTAAAGAAACATAACTACATCCGCATCCTGCTCTATAGCACCAGATTCGCGCAGATCTGAAAGCATCGGCCTGTGGTCCGGCCGCTGTTCCACCGCACGGCTGAGCTGAGAGAGCGCAACTACCGGCACATTCAGCTCCCTTGCCAGCGCTTTCAGCGAGCGGGATATATCTGATATTTCCTGCTGCCGGGAATCGCTTCCCTTTCCGCTTCCCGACATCAGCTGCAAATAATCAATCACTACCAGCTGAAGATTATGTTCCAGTTTATATTTTCTGCATTTCGATCGAAGCTCGGAAATACTGATTCCAGGCGTATCATCGATGATCAGACTGGATTTCCCAATTACGCCTGCGCTTTCAATCAATTTCTCCCACTCCATATCGGAAAGATTTCCTGTACGGAGATGCTGTGAATCCACTCTCGATTCCATGGAAAAAAGTCGGTTCACAATCTGTTCCTTGCTCATTTCCAGACTAAACAAAGCAACTGTCTGCTCCAGCTTAAAAACAACATACTGAATAATATTCAGAAGAAAAGATGTTTTTCCCATTGAGGGCCTTGCTGCAAACAATACCAGATCCGAAGGCTGAAGTCCGGTAGTTTTATAATCCAGGTCAATGAATCCTGTAGCAATACCTGTTACATTTCCATGATTCTTGGACGCTCTTTCTATCCTGTCCATTGCATTCATCACAATCTGCCTGATCGGAACGAATTCTCCGGTATTTCTCCTCTGGATCAGTTCAAATACTCTTTTTTCCGTGTCCTCCAGAATTGTTTCAAGATTTTCCTTTCCTGTGTAACAGGTATTGGCTATCTCTTCATTTAATCGAATCAGCTTTCGCAACGTTGATTTCTCTGCGACAATATTGGCATAATATTTTACATTTGCTGATGTAAGGAAGGTATTGATGAGCTCCTTGATAAATTCAAGACTGCTCACTTCCGGAGGAACGTCCTTCTCACGAAGTCTGTCCTGTAAGGTGATCAGATCCACTGGCTTTCCTTCATCATTTAATTCCACCATGGACTCAAACACTACTCCGTATTGTCTGCTGTAAAAATCATCGCCGCATACAATCTCAGATGCCACTGCAATGGCTTCTCTGTCCATAATCATGGCGCTGATTACTGACTGTTCCGCCTCAATACTATGGGGTAATATTCGCTTTATAAGCGCTTCCTCCGTCGTTGCCATTGCTTAACCCTTCGTTTCTATCACTTTGACTTTCAGCTTGCCTGTCACCTTTGGATGGAGCTTTATGTTGACTTCAAATACCCCAAATCCCCTGAGCGGTTCCGGAAGTACGATCTTTTTCTTATCAATCTCTTTATTGCACTGCTCTTTATAACCCTGGGCTATTTCCCTGGATGAAACGGCGCCAAACGTTCTGCCGCCCTCCCCGGCCCGGATAGACAAGACTACTTCATCCTTTTCCATCTCTGCAGCAAAAGCCTGGGCCTCCTCCAGCTGTTCCTTTGCAATCTTTGCTTCCCTGGCCTTCTGGAGCTTTAAGTCGTTCATATTCTTATTGTTCGCTTCTACTCCCAGTTTTTTGGGTAAAATATAATTTCTCGCATATCCATCATTAATATCTACCACATCACCCTTTTTACCAAGGCTCTTTACGTCTGACATTAATATTACTTTCATTTTCTTATCCTCCATCCCGTCATTATTCTATCACCAGATCTCCTTCTGCGATCATCTTATCCAGCGTTCCCTTCAAAATACCAATTCCCTCACTGATTGACACACCATTCAGCTGGCAGCCCGCCGCATTTAAATGGCCGCCGCCGCCCATCTTTTCCATGATTACCTGTACATTAACCTCATCAATAGAACGGCCGCTTACAAATATCTGGTTTTGATAATCAGTCAGCACAAAACTCGCCTTTACCCCTTTGATATTCAGCAGTTCATTGGCAGCCTGTGCCCCTACAATAGTAGGACTCTGTATATCCTCACTGGTGCAGGTGGAAATCGCGAATGCGTTCCTGTAAATTTCCGCCTGGCTGACTGCATCTGCTCTCGCTTTATATTCGTTGGCATCCTCGCGGAAAAGCTTACGGACTCTGGTTACATCTGCTCCGTTCCGTCTCAGGAAAGCCGCAGCCTCGAAGGTACGGACACCCGTTTTTGTCACAAAATTATCGGTATCTACTATAATACCGGAATACATACAATCTGCTTCCTCGGCCGTAATACGAATGCTCTGTCCTATATACTGCAGGATTTCCGATACCATTTCACAGGCAGAAGAGGCATACGCTTCCACATAGGAAAGAGTCGCATTTTCGATAATCTCCGTTCCCTGTCTGTGGTGATCCAGCACCACAATCGATTTACACATCCTCAAAAGCTCCGGACATTCTGTAATGCTTGGCTTATTCACATCTACTACCACCAGTACCGTGTTATTGCCTGCCAGTTCTGTTGCCTGCTGATTATTAATAATCATATCATCCTTGTATTCTTCATGCTTTTTAAACAGATCCACCACTGGCTGCATAGAAGAATTTACTTCATTCAGGACAATGTACGCCTTACGGTCCAGCGTGGTTGCAATTCGATAAATTCCTACTGCCGCTCCAAAGCTGTCCACATCCGGAAATCTGTGGCCCATGATCAGAACCCTCTCTTTGCTGGTGATAATCTCGCGAAGCGCCTGCGCCTTTACCCTTGCCTTTACTCTGGTATTTTTTTCTACCTGCTGGCTCTTTCCACCATAATAGGTGACATTCTCCGGGGTCTTGACTACTGCCTGATCTCCCCCTCTCCCCAGCGCGAGATCTATTGCATTGCGGGCAAACTCATAATTCTGCGCATAAGTAAATCCATCCAGCCCGAGCCCGATACTGATCGTAACCGCCATCTCGTTTCCAATGTTAACCGTCTTTACATCCTCTAAAAGATCAAATTTACTTTCCCTGAGCGATTCTGTAGCCTTCCTGCGGAGAATAATCATATACTTGTCCTTCTCGATCTTCTTACAGATTCCATCAAGGGCAGCAATGTATTTCGTAATTTTTCTTTCTATCAATGCGGTGAGCAGAGAACGCCTTACCTCCTCCACGCTTTCAAGCGCTTCATCATAATTATCCAGATAAATCATCCCCACTGCAAGACTCTGGTCTTCCACCTCCTGAAGCGCAATCTTGAGAGCTGTCTCATCAAACAGATAAAAGGCAATTAAAAATCCTTCATAATCCTGCGTATCAACGATGTTGCTGCTCTCCAGCATATCCCCAAGAGATATCTTTCGCATTTTAGCCGCATAATTGCTGTTTTCAAAAGTCAGATCAATTTCAGTATATTCTGTATCTCCAGGAAGTTTTTCTCTCGTGATAGAGGGAAAAAGAGATGTAATGGACTTTCTGTATCCTTTCTCCTTATGAACCACCTTCTCGAAAGCTCTGTTTGTCCAGATAATATGTCCCTCATCGTCCAGAATTGCATAAGGAATCTCAAACTGACGCAGCAATACCTTCTGTATCTGCCCGTACTGAGTGGCAAAGCTGACCAGCTCATTTACAATCACAGGTTTATTATAAAACTGCAGGACAAGCAACACTGCAAAATAAATCAACACAAAACAGGTCAGTACCAGACCGGCAGGCACGCTGATCAAATATACCACCAGATTGACAACCGCCAGCAATAACCCTAAATATAAAGAAGTCTGTATATACTTTTTCAGCCTTCCCCTTAGCTTAATATTGTTCTTTAATGGAGCCATTTTTAAAGTTACCCCTCTGTCCTCCGATGCAATGAGCAATAGATTCTTCTGTCCACAATTCTTCTATCCACAATTTTTCTATTGTCATGACTAGAATATACTTGTTTAGTATAACATTTTTCCCAAAAATTTTCCAGCTTATTATTCGGAGCTTTTAGACAGCATTCCACGTTTTTCCCCATATATTGATAAAGCTGCCGGTAATACCGACAGCTTTTTTGCTTAACGCACAAATTTACATTTTGTAAATAATATTAATCACAGGTATAAGGCATTAATGCCACATGACGTGCTCTTTTGATGGCAACTGTCAATGCTCTCTGATGCTTTGCGCAGTTTCCTGTAATTCTTCTGGGAAGAATCTTGCCTCTCTCAGACACATATCTTTTTAATTTATTTACATCCTTATAATCAATTACATTATCCTTACCACAGAATACACACACTTTTTTTCTTCTGCGCACTCCGCCTCTTTTTCTCATCGGAGAATCAGACTTCTCTGCTTTATTATATGCCATAATAATTGCCTCCTATCCTACTTATAAATCTTAATTAAACGGCAGCTCTTCGTCTATTCCATCCGGAATATTCATAAATCCGTCGCCTGCTCCTGAAGGTTCCGGGGCTCTTGTTCCTCCCGCGGCAAAACCACCTGACTCTGCATTAACACTGCTATTTTTACTTTCAGCAAATTCCTGATCCTCGACTACCACATCTGTGGTATATACCTTAACTCCATCTCTGTTGGTATAACTGCCTGTCTGAATACGCCCTGTCACCAGAACTTTGATTCCTTTTCTGAAATACCTTTCAGCAAATTCACCTGCTCTTCCGAAGGCTACGCATCCTATAAAATCTGCAGTGTTCTCATCATTATTACGATTGAATCTCCGGTCTACTGCAAGAGTATATCTGGCAATCGCCATCGGGCTTTCCCCCTGTGAATATCTCACCTCGGGATCCCTTGTCAAACGCCCCATCAGTATTACTTTATTCATACCTTCCTCAACTTTCCCGCGTATCTCTTATATACGCTTTATGCTTCATCCTGTCTGACGCATAAAAATCTGATAACGTTGTCCATAATACGAACACGGTTTTCGATCTCAATCGGCGCTGAGCTTTCGGCTTCAAACTGGATAAAGTAGTAGAAGCCCTCTTTCATTTTCTGGACTTCGTAAGCCAGCTTTTTCTTGCCCCAGTCGTCAACATTGGTGATCGTACCGCCAAATCTTTCGATCAGAGCCTTACATCTGTCTACAACCGCAGCTCTTTCCTCATCTTCGATTTTCGCATTAACAACAACAGCTAATTCATATTTGTTCATGCTCAAGTTACCTCCTTTTGGTCTCTGGCCCCTCTTTTTAAGGAGCAAGGAATGTGTCTTCTTCGTCCTGCGACGAATGATTTAAACATATCACGGATTATTATCATATCACGAATTTTCCCGGCTTTCAAGTGGTTTTCGTAATACTTGTCTGATTTTCTTCTCAATCTGGCTTCGGGGCGCCATAATCTGATGACCGCAGCCGGAACATTTTAACCGGAAATCCGCCCCTGTACGAAGTACCTCCCATTCAAAGCTTCCGCAGGGATGTACCTTCTTTAAGGTTACTTTATCACCTACACGAATGTCCATAAAGCGTCACCTCTCTTCTCAATATCTGTTCGTGCCGGAAATGCTCCTTACAGAGCGGCAAATATTTCACCGATACTTCCCTGTACTACCAGATCTGCTGACGTATCCCTTGCCGTAGCTGTTTTATTTACCAGCACCAGTTTATTTCCCCTATAATAATCGATCAGACCTGCTGCCGGATAAACTACCAGGGAAGTGCCTCCTATAATCAGTACATCTGCGTTCCTGATGTAGTTAATGGCATCCCGCAGTGTTTTATCATCCAGCCCTTCCTCATACAAAACCACATCCGGTTTGACAGAACTGCCGCAGGCATCGCACTTTGGTACCCCATCTGCATGAAGCATATACTCTGCATCAAAAAACCTGCCGCATCCTTCGCAGTAATTGCGGAGCACGCTTCCATGAAGCTCAAGTACCTTCTTACTTCCTGCTGCCTGATGGAGACCGTCAATATTCTGCGTAATTACGGCCTTCAGTTTTCCTTCCTTTTCCCACTGAGCCAGCTTTAAATGCGCCGCATTGGGCTTTGCATCAAGACAGAGCATCTTGTCCTGATAAAATCGGAAAAATTCTTCCGGATAATGTCTGTAAAAAGTGTGACTCAAAATCGTCTCCGGAGGATAATCATATTTCTGATTATACAGTCCATCCACACTTCTGAAATCCGGAATACCGCTTTCCGTAGAAACACCCGCTCCGCCAAAAAACACAATATTGTCACTCCCTGCAATCCATTTCGCTAACTGTTCAATTTTATCCATACCCCTTCCTCCTGTTACGTTTTCCATAAAGAACCTCTTTTTCATTTTACTCAAATTCGATTTTTCTGTAAAATCGTTTTTACATATTTCCCACAAGAAAATCCTTCACCACTCCAAAAAATTCCCTCATCATATTATTACACTGCAAAAATGGTTCTCCCTTTGCCGCAATCCCATATACCTTCTCATATCCTGCCTTTCTGGCAATTTTAACCGCACGGAATATGTGGAAATTATTACTGACCACCCCCACGGAGCTTTCCTTTCTGTCCAGAAGCTCTCCGGAAAATGTCAGATTCTGAAAGGTATTCGTGGATTGGTCTTCCTTCAGAATTCTGTCTCCGGCAATCCCCTTCTCTACAAGGTAATCATACATTCCCTGTGCCTCTGAAACAGGTTCATTTGCTCCCTGTCCCCCTGACACGATCACCCGGGTATTCTCATTTTCCAAAAGGTAGTCGTATGCTTTATCCAGACGATACTGCAGAGCCTTAGAGGGGCCGCCGGTCTTCATCTGTGCTCCCAGTACCACCAGATAGTCCAGTCCTTCAGGACCCTTTTCGAAAAAGCCGCTGATGATACATCCCTCTGTCACCATGAATATCAGGCCGCCAAGACAGACCATTCCCCAAAATACTCTCCTGAACATAATAGGAATGTTATTTTTCCATATCCCCCTTCTCATGAGAATACTCAAAAAAAATACACCTATTCCCAAAAACAGCCATATAAAATAAAAATCGGTTCCATGTCCTGCAAAAAACGCTATACAAAAAAAATACCCAATAAATAAAATTGCCAGAAAAATCAAAACCGGATACATTTGATATTAACCCCCGACTACATCTTTCCCGTATGTCCTGTCCCTGTTTGTATATATTATTTATTGTAACATCTGCCAGAGAAAAAAGGGAAGATTCCGTTTAAAATTTATTAAATTTTCTCCCTGACCGCACGCTGGACGTCAGTCATTTTCTGCTGACAATCTTCTTCTGGATACCTGTGCGTATAAAACAGCCGGGACTGCTGCAGACTCATTTCTTCCTCTCTGTGCAGTCCCGGCTGTCAAGAATTCCAGGATTTTATATTTCGCAGACTATTTTAAAATTTTATCCAGACTGCTTCCTGTTTTTTCTTCAAAAAGTCTCTTTAATTCCATGTTCATATCCCACTTTTCCTGCGGATATCTCCCGTATCTTCTCCGGATATCCTCCATACGCTCCTCCATGGGTACAACTCCTTCTGCACTCGCGAGAGCATCGCACAACTGGATCAGCCTGTCGTAATCATCAAATGGCGTTCTGGCGAGGGCCTTCTGCAGTTCATCCTGCTCTTCCTGCGCTATATCGAAATTTCCAATATAGTCATCCAGCCTCCCCGTGGAAAAGGAGTGGGTCAGACAGATCCTGGCAGCTTCATCATATCCCTGGTTTAGCATATAGCGGTATCCATCGTATACGTGTCCCAGATGCCTTACACCAAACTTTCTCCCAATATCATGCAAAAGACCCAGAATATACGCCTTTTCGGCATCCATTTCCAGACATCTCAATGCAATCTTTTCTGCACACATTGCCGTCACCCTGCTGTGATCTCCCCATGGGCCCGGATTACACTGCTCCGCTTCTTTCAACAACAGCTCCGCCTCTTCTCTTGTAGGTAACATATTCTTTCCTCCTGCCTCCTTATACGCCAAGATAACAATGGAATCCTCCATCTACAGGAAGAACCACACCTGTTACAAAGCTGCTTCCTTTCGGGCTTACCAGAAATAACAGAGCGCCGATCAGATCCTCCGGCTCGCCATATTTTCTCATAGGAGTGCTGTCTATAATCTTCTGGCTGCGGGGCGTGGGCGTTCCATCCGGATTGAAGTGCAGATTGTGGTTCTGTGTGGTCTGGAAAAATCCGGGTGCAATCGCGTTGACGCGTATACCGCTTCTGGCAAAATAATTTGCAGCCCACTCCGTAAAATTGCTGACCGCTGCCTTGGCGCCGGAATAACCGGGAATCCTGGTCAACGGGCCGTATGCCCCCATACTTGATATATTAATGATATTGGCATTTTCCTGATTTATCATGCATTCACCGAATATCTGTGTGGGAAGCATCGTACCGCTTAAATTCAGGTCAAGTTCCCGCCTGACATTTTCCATATCCGTTGTGAAAAAGTTCAACGTTCCTTCTTCGTAATCAGCAAGCTGATCCTGAGGGATCTCCGCACTTTTTACAGCTCCGCCGGCACAATTTACAAGAATATTAATCTTACCCCATTTTTCAAGAATCTTCTGCTTTGCAGCCTCAAGGCTCTCTCTGTCCAGCACATTGGCTGCTATGGTAACAGCCTCCCCGCCTTCTGCCTGAATGTCCTCCACCACCGGCCGGCCATTTTCCGCCTTTCTTCCCAGAACGGCTATCTTTGCTCCGCACTTCGACAATGCTCTGCAGAACATCCCTCCTATAATACCGCTGCCTCCGGTAACCACTGCTACCTGGCCAGACAGATCAATCTGAAATGGTAACTGCATCATGAATCCCTCCTGTCTTGTCAAATCTGTAGCCTGATTATAGCATGACACCCTCCTGAAAGCAAATCTTCTGCATTACCATGTGAATCTCATCTCTCCGGCAGAGACATTTTTTTCCCTTCCATCCGGTAAAATGACCTTCCCGGCCATTCTGCCCGGCAGGCATACATCATATTTGACAACACTGTCCTTTTTTGTCCATTTCAGTTTAATCGTTCCCCAGTGTGTATCAAGGCTCATATCGGCCTCGTCCATATCATCCGGCAGATAAGGCTGCAAAAGCACCTTTACCCTGCCATCCTTTTGAGGCATAATCTTTCTCAGCCCGCAGAGCGATTTAAAGAACCATGCGCCAAGTGAACATAATGCCGGGTGATTATGAGAATTCATTTCATTTCCGACCAGATATTGCCATCTTTCCCATATGGTAGTCGCACCATGAGCAAGCATAAACCGGAGAGACGGATATTCCTCCCGGTTTAAAAGCTGATAGGCCACATCGTCATATCCTCTGTGAGCCAGACAGTCCACCAAAATCCCGGAAGTTAGAATTCCTGTCGGAAACTGAACGCTTCCCCTGGAGCGTGTCAACTGCCATAGCAGAGCGTCTTCCACCTTTTTCTGGAGTTTCTCCGGCACAATTCCGTATTCCAGCGCCATAGCAGAAGGTGCTGCCGCAACTGTATCACATGTACCATAATATCCTGTTCCCAGAGGATCGTCCAGGCACCAGCCATAATATACTTCATTGATCCTGTCCATCAGAGCCTGGCTGCGCTCCTTATAGCGCTTAAGTCCTTCTTCATCCTCCATAGCCTCGGCAAACAGGATCATTGCATTATAAAAATCTACAAAATAAGAATTGGCAATCATCAGATTATTTGCAAATTCGATTGCCAGCCAGTCGTTATAGAAGTCATAGGGAATCAACCCTCCTTCCAATGTAGAATGCATATACGCTTCGTATTTTTTCAGAGCATCATAATTATCCTTTACGGTACGCAGATCACCGGTATACAGATACAGATTGCGCAGAGACATATGATATCCGATCTTCCAGATAAAGGTGTCTCTTGGCCAGCCCGGTGCACCGGCAAGAGGAAGAGACCCATCGGGAAGCTGAGTATCCCGGATATCCTGAAACCATTTCCGGTAAAATCTCTGCAGATCAAAATTCAGAACCCCAAATTCCGAAGATACACCTGCATCCGCCATCCACCCCTGGCGTTCATCTCTCTGGCAGCAGTCTGTCGGTATAGAATGCATATTACTGCGCATGGTCCAGGTCATTGCCTGGTATATCCGGTTAAAGTCCTCATTAGAGCAATGAAAACTTCCGATAAAAGGATTGCTGCTGTGTACCACGCGTCCGGTCACATCTTCTGCTGAAAGGGCGGAAAGCCCTGAAATACTCACATAGCGGAATCCATGGTAGGTAAACCGGGGTTCATAATATTCCCCGCCGCCTTTACAGATATAAATATCTGTTGCCTTGGCATTTCGCAGATTTTCAGTATTTAAAGTGCCGTCTTCGTAAAGCACTTCTCCATAACGGATGCGCAGCTGTGTTCCCTCTTTTTCCTGTATGTGCAGTCGGATCCAGCCGGAAAAATTCTGTCCGAAATCAAGAACCAGTTCTCCATCCCTTTCCTGTATAGATTTGACAGACAGTTCCTCCGTTACCCGGATTGGCGGTATATAAGAATAACGCAGCTCTCCCAGAGCATCTTTGCACAGTTCTGCCCGGTTCCATCCGGATGCATCAAACTCCGGTTCGCTCCAGTCTGCCTGCTCCAATCTGGCATCGTAATGCTCTCCATCAAAAACACTGGAAAAAGTAATGGGAGACGCAGATGTCTGCCAGCTCTCATCGCTTCCAATCACGGCATGGCTCCCATCCTCCATCTCCAAATCCAGCTGGCATAATCCCATACAGCGGCCACGATAAAACGCTTCACTGTAAACCTCCGTTGCACATAAATTTTCATCCAGCTTCCAGTGACCGCCAAGCATAAGGCCAATTACATTTTTGCCTTCTTTTAACATGGATGTAACATCCTGTACTGCATATTCTACAGTTTTTCCATATGTAGTATAGGATGGAAAAAGTACGTCCTTCCCCACTTTTTCTCCATTAATCCATGCCTCGCAATAGCCCAGGCCTGTAAAGGAACAAGCTGCAAACAAATGCTTTTGTTCCAGCACAAATTCCTTCCTCAGAAGCGTCCCGCCTGTAATAAAGGAACCTGTCCAATGTTCCTGTTCTAAAATGCCTGTACGGAAAGAAGCCTCCCGGCTTTCTATTTCCTCTCCCTCATCCGTTCTGACTATGACTCTCCATTGGTATCTCTTCTTTTCCTCCAGCTTCACAGGGACAAGATATCTGGAATCTGCTGTCTCTATCCATCCACTGTCCCAGACCTCTTTTTCCTTTTCTCTGATCCATATCCGGCAGGCGCTCTGCCGTATTCCCTCTTCCTCTCCTTTCCAGCTAAGCTGGGGTGCCGGAGTGTCAATCCCAACGGGATCCTTAAGTCCCTCACATAATAATGTCAGTTTCATCGGCCTTTACATTTTGCCGCTTTTGCGGCACTCCCTTCTTTATTTTTCTTTCCGGTATTCATTTGGCGTAATACCGTAATATTTTTTAAATACATTGCTGAAATAACTTGTTTCCTCAAATCCTGTCCTGTGCGCAATCTCATAAAGCTTACAGGATGTGGTATGCAGCAGGAACGCAGCATTTTCCATTCGAACCTTCAGAATATAATCGCTGTAATTAATGTCATATGTTTTTTTAAAAATTCTACTAATCTGATATTTCCCAATAAAGAAATGTTTTGACATGGTATCAAGAGAAAGATCCTGATCATAGTGAATATCTATATATTGCTTGATCCGGCATACCACATCGGAGTCTGTTCCTGCTTCTTCGGGCTGAAAATCACATTGCATATTAATCATAATCCGCAGTACTGTATTTTTCAGGCTCACTGCATCATAACAATTAAATTCTGAAAGAAAGGAACTTCCTTTCAGCTGCTGGAAAGTTGTCATGAAATCTTTATTCAGCTGCAAAAGAAAACTGTAACAGAATTCCTGCACATATTCAGGATGTATTCTGTTTCGTTTGAAAATACCAAAAAGCCGTTCTATCAGCAGTTTTACTTCCTGAACATCTCCCTGGGCATAAGCGTTCCTGATTTGCTCTGCCAGATTCATTTCTATTGAATTTATTGTCAAGGGGAAAAACTTTTCATCATAAGTATGAATTCCCGGATCATAAAATCCCTGTTTTAAAGCTTCTACGGACTGTTTCATAGCATCCACCGCTTCCATGGCGTTCTCATGAAAAAGACTCAATCCTATAAATGCCATTTCGCCTGGAACCGGTATATACTTCAATTCCTCCCATTCTTCAGATTTATCCATAACTGCAAGACTCAGAATAAAATTGTCCGCAGAAACACTGCAGAGCAGGTTTTCTCCTATACGTTCGTCAAGCCATTCCCCCTCTTCTGACCGAAAGGCCAGAAAGCCATATCCATTAACGGAAAGCCTTTCAAATGGATGCACGAAGGCATCCGGCTCTGCTTCCTGCCCTTTCAGACATTTCTCCAGCACATTTCTGATCTGACAGACTGCATCTTTTCTGATATTCTCTGTCAACAGGGTCAGCAGAGCCGATACCTCCTGCCAGTCTATAGGCTTCAGAAGATAATCCTTTACATCATATTGAAGCGCCTGTCTGGCATATTCAAATTCATTGTATGCGCTCAGTATTACTGTCCTGACAGAAAATCCTCTTTCTCTTATCTGATGCAGGGTTTCCATTCCATCCATAACGGGCATTTTTACATCCAGCATCATAATATCCGGCCGGTCTGTTTCCAGCACATCCAGAGCTTCTTTTCCATTATAAGCATGCAACACCTGAGTTAATCCGAATGAACTGTCAGTCAGCATCTTATTAAAAAACATATGAACAGAATTCTGATCATCAACTATGAGCAGTTTCATCAATTCCTTCCTCCCGGATTACAGGTATTGTCATCGAGATTCTGCATCCCTTCCCTTTCTGACTCTCTATCCTGATTCCATATTTTTCGCCATAGCTTCCTCTTATTCTCTGATATATATTGCGGATTCCAATATCTGCATCATCAATATCCGCTTTCGAAAGATTCGAGATAAGAGATGTTATTTCATCTTCACTCATACCCGTTCCATTATCGGATACTGTAAAAATCACCCCTTCTTCCATGCATCTGGCATCTATGGTAATCAGACTGTCCGACGGATTATTTTCAAAACCATGTTCGATACAGTTTTCCACGATAGGCTGCAGCAGAAGTTTCGGCATATAGTAGGCTTTAACCCTCTCTTCAATCTCATAATGGACGGACAATTCTCCATTAAATTTCCGTATAAACAGCGAAAGATATTCTCTGATATAATTCAGCTCTTCGGTTACCCTGACCTCTTTATCATAATTATAGAGCGTATAACGAAGCATACGACTTAGAGATACTACGATGCTGTTAGATACTTCTATGTTCCCATATACAATTTCTGTCTGTAAAAGCTGCAGGGTATTCATGAGAAAATGCGGATTAATCTGGGACCGCAGGGAATACAGTCGAAATTTATTCATCATAATCTGCGATTTATAATCATTCTCTATCAACTGTTCCAGCCTCACCAGCAATTCATCAAACTTATCAGCTATATGATTTAATTCCGAATAAGTGTAATCGGTATTTTCCAGCTTCATGTGTTCGGAGTCCACATTATTTACGTTATCGGTCAGCAGTTTTATCGGTTTGTGAATAGATCGTGAAAGGCTGACAGAGATCATCACATTTACCAGGAGACATACGATCAGAGCACAGCCAAAAATCCGTGAGATCGGCCAGGTATGATACCGGATTTCTTTTAAAGGTACATAGGAAACCAGCTTCCATCCAAGTGATGTATCCTGAAAATTAATCAGATGCATCTCATCTCCAATATTATCCTTAAAAGATCCCATATTATTAGCTTCAAGAATTTTCAGCGTCTTATCTGTAAATGGAAGAACAGAACCTATATCGGAATTATCAGTCTGACTTACGATCCGGTTTTCTTCATCAAGCAATGCAATTTTACCGCTTTTTTCATAATTGCTCGACATTAAAGTTTTTCCCAGTTCCTCTATATTTATGGTACAAAAAATCGCTCCCACTACATTTCTTTTGGAGTTCGTAATAGACAAGGCTATGGAAAATGTATCCTCTTTCGCTGCCTTGGGTGCAATCCGGGTATTATAGTAGTCCTGTGCATACAGGCCAATCGTCTGAATATGACTGTTTCCGTTCACAGCTACCGCCTGGCGATACCATTCCTGTTCTGTAAACGGATAATCCTTGATCAGATTCATACGATCCGAAATATTGCAGACGTATCCGTTTTCTCCGATAATAAAGACATCCTGCACGATATTATTGAACATATTGCTGCTTTTCAGCTTTGAACTTAGAAGTCTGTCCAATTCCAGCTGATTCAATATCGTCATCGTCGGATTGCTCAGTGCCGCTCCGATCTCCTTATTATAGGTAATAAAGGAAATGATACGTGTCGTGATATCGTTTATATTTGTATTCAGAGACAGAGATGCCTGCTCCAGAATTTTCTCCATATAATGAGTGACCTCCTGCTCTACGGTCCGCCTGGAATATAATGTAATGGAACCGCCGAACACGATCATCAAAATTGTGTTAAAAGTCAGATACAGCATAAGAATACGGGCCGACAAATTCTTTTTCAGCTGAGTCAATGCCTTCATCATCAGATTTCCTTTTCCAAATGGTTTTCTTTTGTCTAAGTTTAACAAAACAGGATACCTCCTTCAACGAATTTCAGGGAAACTGCAACAAATTACAAAATTTCTGCAATATTTTGTATTTCATCAGCAAATGCTTTTTCCTATCATTATATTAAATAATGAAAAAGGGAGGCAACACTCCCAAAGTTAAAAAGGAGGAAAAATATGAAAAGAAAAATTGTTTCACTGATTTTAACAGCTGTTATGCTGAGCAGTATCCTGACCGGATGCGGAGGGAAAGCATCTGAGGGAGCAACAGCGGAAAGCAGTAAACCGGCAGAAGAAACTGCGGCTTCTGAAGAAAATGCTCCTGAGGCTGAGTCTGCTGATGATTCTGAAGCTTCTGAGCCTGCTGATGATCTTTCCGGTACTCTTTCAATCCTCTCCTGGTATGACGAGACCAAGGCAGCTCCTGTTCTTGAGGCATTCAAGGCAAAGTATCCCAATGTAACTGTTGATTTCCAGTATTCCCCTCCTGTTGCAGATTATGTGGAAAAGCTTTCCACACTGCTTTATTCCGGAGCCGGCCCGGATATTTTTTATATGGCTTTGGAGAACAGAGAAGATCTGATTAAAGGTAATTATGTAGAAGATCTTTCCAATGAACCTTATATGACAGATGGTACTATCCCGGATTCCGTCAAAACTACTTATGGTGCAGATGGAAAAGCCTATTCACTGGCTGTGGATTGTTGGGTGGGAGGTATTTTCTACAATAAGGATATGTTTGAGCAGGCAGGAATCACAGAAGAACCCAAGACCTGGGATGAGCTTCTGGAAGTCTGCCAGACTTTGAAGGATGCAGGAATCCAGCCCATTATGGATAACTGCCAGGATGCTGCGGTTAACTTTACCGCTCCGCTTTATGGGTCGGAAGTAAAGGCCGACAACGCTAATATTGTGCAGGATATCTTCGAAGGAAAAGCTACATTTAAAGACACCTGGACCACACCTATCGCCATGTGGAAAGAAGGCCTTATTGATAACGGATATCTGACTGCAGATATGGTAGGTGCTACAGGCGATGAAGTCGTCACTGCATTTGCTACCGGGCAGGTTGCTATGATTTTAAGTGGTTCCTGGAACCTGAATACCATCGATACCATTAACCCTGATATGAATTATAAATGTATGGGAGTTCCCGGAACAGACGAAACCTACTATTGCGGTGCTATTAATGTCGGATTATGTATCAATTCTGCCAGCCAGAATAAGGAACTTGCAAAGGCTTTTCTGGAATTTGCAGCTTCCCCGGAAGGTCTGGAAGCACAGTATAAAGGGTACGGCGGTTTTACCATCGCAGATGGATTTACCCCTGAATTCCCTGAAGAAATTCAGGAAGCAGTTGCAAATGTAAAGGCTGGTAAATATTATATCCCTATGGCTGACTGGCTTTCCTATACAGAATCATTAAGGCTTACTTATATCCAGTCCCTGCAGGATTGTATGGTTGGCACTATCACCCCTGAAGAAGCAGCAACCAGACTGGATGACAAGCTGGCAGAGGTATCGGCTGAATAAATTCTAAAATATCATATATTGAAAACTGTAATTCTCGCGGACAGTATGCCAAAAGGGCGGCCTAAAAATCATCACTGACCTGTTCATCTGGTATCTGCCGCGAGAATCACATATTCCGCTGCCTGCGGTCTACAGGAGAATGGATATGAAAAAAAAGAGAAAACTGGTCAAGCAAATCCAATATGAAATATTTTTTTTACCTGCGCTGATTGCCTTTACCACCTTTACCGTTATTCCGTTGGTCAAGACCATCATGTACAGTGTGACAGATTTTAATGGTATCAGCCATGAATATCGTTTCGTGGGATTAAAGAACTTTATAGGCGTTTTTCAGGATGAAGTAATGCGGCAGGCTCTGTTCAACACTTTATTTTATACCTTCTGCACAATGCTTCTCATCAATTTATTATCAATTCCACTGGCTATTTTCCTGGATAAAAAGACAAGACTGAAATCGGCAGAAAGAGCTGTTTTTTTCTTTCCTTCTATTGTCAGCGCATTACTTCTGGGGTATATCTGGGGCTATATCCTTTCTCCGCTTCCCACCGGAGCTGCAAATTCTCTCCTGGGTGCCTTTGGAGTATCCCCTATCGGCTGGACCTCTACAAGCTGGGGAGCAAGACTGTGTATCATTGGTGTGGCTGTATGGACCTCTACCGGTTGGCATGCCACTGTATATCTGGCTTATCTGCAGGCTATCTCCTCTGAATATTATGAAGCCGCCAGCATCGACGGAGCCAGCAAATGGAAACAGTTCACTCAGATCACCATTCCCATGCTTGCTCCAGGCTTTACCGTAAATACGCTTTTGCTTTTGACCAATGGTTTGAAAGTATATGATCTTCCCTATGCACTTACAAAAGGAGGCCCCGGTTTTTCAAATTATACGGTAACACAAGTAATTATTCAAAGGGGTATCTCTGAAAAACAGTATGGCGCATCTACAGCGCTGGCAACCATATTCATCATACTTGTCATGGTTATTTCCTGTGTACAGTTCATGACTATGAGGAAAAGGGAGGAAGATATTTCATGAAAAAGAAAAATGAGCAAAAATTTTTTTTATCAGACCTTATATTAATCCCGATCTGCATTGTATTCCTGTATCCTTTTTATTATCTAGTCATCAATACCTTTAAAACCATGCAGGAAATGAGTTTTAATCCTGTCGCTTTTCCAACGGTTCTGTTTTTAGATAATTATAAAGATATTTTTTCACAAAGTCAGATTTATAAAGCCTTTGGAAATACTTTTGTTATTACCCTTTGTTCTGTTCTCCTCATCGTCGTAATAGGAGAAATGGCAGCTTATCCTATCGTTTTTAATGCTAATAAGCTTAATAATGCCTTTATGGTTTATTTGATGATCGGTTTTCTGGTACCCTTTCAGGCAATCCTTCTTTCTTTGTTCGAGGTTATGCAGGCACTGCATTTGATCGACACCATCCACGGTATGATCCTGTTTTATTGCAATGGTTCAGCATTAACCGTATTTCTTGCTGTGGGATATATGCGCACGATCCCCAAAGAGCTGACTGAAGCCGCTATTGTTGATGGTTGCAGTATCGGTCGTGTATTTTTCACTATTGTATTTCCTCTTATGAAGCCAATTACTGCTACCTCTATTATATTTAACACAATGTGGATCTGGAATGATTTTATTGCGCCAAATATCTTCCTTAATTCCCGTATGAAGGGTACTATCGTTCTGGAGGTATTCCGTGCAAAAGGGCAGTTCAGTGTAGACTGGCCCCGATTTATGACTCTTTCTGTTGTATCCATATTCCCTATTGTAGTCTTTTATCTTTGTATGCAGAAGCATATCATTAAAGGACTTACAGCAGGCGCTGTAAAGGGATAGCGACATAAATAGAATCTGCACTTTGTGAGACAGCTTGTTAATCGAGCAGGGAAGGTTTCATCCTGCTCGCGTGCAGGGCGTATACTGCGTAAGTCTTCCTTGTGCGCCCCTGCACATAAATGAAAACCCCGAAAATTTTATTTTCGGGGTTTTTGTAAGAGGCGCAGACCGGATTTGAACCGGTGGATACTGGTGTTGCAGACCATTGCCTTACCACTTGGCTACTGCGCCACATATGTAATTATAACAAACTAATAAATTACAGTCAATGATTCCTTATAGATACATCTCTGTAATTTAACGCATAAAATGACTCCGACGGGAATCGAACCCGTGTTACCGCCGTGAAAGGGCGATGTCTTAACCGCTTGACCACGGAGCCTCATCACTACTGACTGATCAAAATCAGTCATTTACATGTTATTTAAACAATTCACTCCCCGAGTAGGGCTCGAACCTACAACAACTCGGTTAACAGCCGAGTGCT
>CAMWFQ010000023.1 GCA_947173495.1 uncultured Lachnospiraceae bacterium
TCTGCGAACAGTTCGTCCAGATCGGTATACCCTTTTACTGCCGGGTCTTTCGCAATCCTTTCTGCCTCCAGCATGGCGGCAATCGTCTCGCTGTTCGGCTGGTTGAGCGAAACCTCAAAGGGAATCCGCCCTTCCCGGAGAGATTGGCGGATAAAAATATTAAATGCCGTTGTCAGATTCATGCCGAGTTCCCCGAACAGCCTGTCAGCCTGCGCTTTCAGGTCTGAATCTATGCGGATGCTAATGTTTGTAGTAGAGCCAGCCATATAACCATCTCCTTTCCTGCTGGTGATTACAGTATATGCTATCTGCACGAAAAATACAATATTCTGCACGAAGAATTAACAGCAAGGTTACATCTGCGCCTGCCGTTGAGTGTCGGGAGGTAATCAAACTTCTGCGGCGCTTAAAATTGAAAAAGATTAAGATTGTATTTGGAGCGTGCGTATCTTTTATAATAAAGCCATAAAGTAAATCTGTTTTTCTTCCTGTTTTCAGATAATGCCTTACCACATATTTTGCGGTAAAGGGCATGTCCAGTTCAGGCACTTCGTCAAAATCGAACCATTGAAGCATCCCTTCATTGCTGGTCACCTCAATATCCGATTCCAGGTTTGCAAAGTAAAAATAATTTTGGCGGATTTCCAATATCCTTTTCCCCAAGTCCCGTTTCCTCCAAAAGCTCGCGCAAAACACAGGCTTTGGGATCGTTAAGCTCTTCTTTTTCAAAATGCCCGCCTGCCGTTCCCGTGTAGCTGTTCTTTATCACCCTGGAACCAATGCGGTAGAGTGTATTGTCCTCAACCTCGGTGCGGGTAGTCCTCTGCTCATAATAGCTGTGAATACGCTTCTGAGCCTCGTCGATGGTGATTTTGCCCTCGATGTGATCCTTTCAGCAAATATTCAGACGTATTGAGTCCGTCAACCGCCTGCAAGCCGATAGAAGTTTGCCAAGCTTTACTTTTTTCGGCGCTCTCAGATTCGCCCTGCTTTATATATTCTTCAAGTTCAAATTGCCAATTCCTATCGGGCATATTTGCACATCGTTTCGTTATCATAATTCTTCTGTCTTAAAGGTTGTATATCCTTCGTAGTAGTAGCTGTGGTCGATGCCTTTCATATAGACTTCACGGCTATTGATGTCATCGGTCAGAGCAGTCTTCAGGATATGTTTGATTTCGATATCCTTAATGGGGCTGCGCTCCATAGCGAGAAGATAATCTTCCTTTTCAACCTTGCTCCAGTCAACAACCTTGTGAAGCTCGGTTTTGAAAATGAGGTCGAGCCAAATACGAGTGCTGCGCCCATTTCCTTCTCTGAAGGGGTGAGCGATATTCATTTCCACATACTTCTCGACGATTTCATCGAAAGTAGACTGCGGCATTTTATCAATGTTAGCAAGAGCCGCTTCGAGATACATCAAAGGTGCAAATCGGAAGTTGCCCTTTGAAATGTTTACGGTTCTGAGTTCTCCGGCAAAGTCGTAGATCTCGTCAAAGAGATACTTATGAATTGCCTTAAGCGCAGAGAATTTTCCCGCTTCTAATTTATCGAGCATACTGTTTTCGAAAAGCGCAAGAGCCTTTTTCTTACTGATGCGTTCTTCCTCACGGGCAAGGTCTGCGGAACTTGTCAATCCCAATTTATTTTCAAGTGCCATATTGCACCTCCAAATTCTAATTACTTATCAGTCGCAACGCCGGATTTCATCCAGGCATCGACTTCACTGACTTTGAATTTCCACAGTCTGCCGTTTTTAGTGGAGGGCATATTACGATGTTTCATCCAGTCGAGAACTGTATCACGGCCAACTCCCAAATATTCCATAAATTCCCTCATTGAATACCAACGTTCAAGGTTGTTATCCATGGTGGAACCCTCCGTTTTCACAAAAATATAATTTCACATAATATAGTATAGCACAATTCCCAGAATTTTTCGAGGTTTAATAAGGGGTTGTTCAGGGTTGTTTCAGTGGAGACCCTATATGGTATTTCAGTATGTTGACTTCATTGAGTATTTCAACCTGCAGGCGAAAACATTCGCCGTTTTAAGTGAATACAAAATCTCTGATTCTTGATATACTTTAAAACAAGAGAAAAACCTATAAGACAGCTCTCTTCAGGAGGTTTTACAGATGAATAAAATAGTATTGCGTATTGCCGACTTGCGTAAAAAAGCAAAAGTAACTCAGCAGGAACTGGCAGACTGCATTGGGGTGTCATTCCAAACGATCAGCAAGTGGGAAACCGGAGTCAGTATGCCGGATATAACCCTTCTTCCATTACTGGCAGATTATTTTAAGGTATCAACAGATCAGTTATTAGGCTTAAAACCGCTTGACGGGGAGACATATATTCCTGAAAAAACAGCAACAAAAGAGTTCTGGAACCAAAAGCAGGAATACCTTTTAAGGTCGCGAAAGAGTTATTGGAACCATGACTATATTCGCTTTCTTATTTCCCGGGTCTGGAAGATTAATCAACCGATTTCCGTATTGGACTGCGGCTGTGGATATGGATTTTTAGGACTGTTGCTGCTTCCTTATCTGCCTGAGAAAAGCACATATACAGGAATTGATTTTGCAGAGGATCTGATCAAAAAGGGAAAAGCTCTTTTTGAAAGTCAAAAATGGGAGGCGGATTTTCTCTGTGAAAATGTTTTTGAGTATTCAGCCGAAAATCAGTATGATTTTGTAGTATGTCAGGCTGTTCTCAGGCATTTGGATCATCCGTCAGCTTTTATAAAGAAGATGATTCAGTTTGCAAAACCGGATGGATATGTTGTATGCATTGATACAAACAGAGAATTTGAGTGCTGTGGGCTCTATATTGATGGCATGGATTATCAGGAATTATGCAGGCATGAAGGGCTGGAAAAAAAGTGGAAGACTGAACTTGCAATGCAGGGGCGCGATTATGCGGTTGCAATCAGAGCCGCACATATGATGCAGAAGCTGGGGCTTGTTGATGTCGACGTAAGAATGAGCGATAAGGTAGAGTTTGTTACTACGCAATCTGCAAATTATGAGGAAACAAAAAATGATTTTGTCGCATATAACGATTGGACTTCCGGCATTAGTGATGAGCAAAAGGAAAGGCTGATTCTCCATTTATTGACCCATGGTTTATCCCGCAAAGAAGCCGAAGATTATTGCAGTCGAAATATTAAAATTGCGGATTTCTTTGCAGAGAACCCGACTGCCGGATATACATTTGTGAATGGAAACATGATTTCTTATGGGAAAAAAGTGAATACTTCTGCAGGCAGGTGATTATGCGGCTGTTCCCGCCATAACGCAGATACAGGGGCTGATGAGAAGAGTTAATTTTAAAAATGCACAATGAATTTGAAATTTCTAATAATATCTGGTAAAATGAAAACATATAATTTTTAAAAAGTCACAAAGTATTAAAAAAAGAAAATATATTGTGCTAATTTTAAAACAGAAGGGGATGCGTAATGAAGCATTATGAAAAAATGCTTGCAAAAGGATGTTTTTCAAGGGAACAACTGATAGAGCTTGTTGGAACAGCGACAGCGGCGAATCAGGTAATCTATGAATATCAGAAAAAAGGACTGATAGAAAAGGTCAAAAGGGATTTTTATGTGGTAATCAGTATGGAAACGAAACAGCCGGTTTTCTCCCGTTATCAGATAGGTTCCCATCTGTTTTCGGATGCGTGTATCACGCATCATAGTGCATTTGAAGTATATGGATATGGAAGTCAGGTGTTTTATGAGTGCTATGTTGCAACGGACAAACGATTTAACGATTTTGAGTATGACGGGGTGAAGTATCGGCGCATAGAGCGTAAGCCTGATATGGAAGTAGTAGAGCAGGGAAGCATACGAGTGACATCCGTAGAGCAGACCGTTGTAGACAGTATCCGTGACTTTGAAAAGATAGCAGGTCTTGAGGAAGTGGTACGTTGCATGATGCTGGTGCCGGGGCTGAATGAGCAGAAAGTTCTGGAATGTCTGATAAGAAATAGTAATGGCTTTCTGTATCAGAAATGCGGATACCTTTTTGAAAAAATGCAGGAAGAATTTCATTTTTCTACCGGCTTTTTTGAAGAGTGTGAGAAACATTCCTCTGATGCAAAGCGTTATCTGATGAAAGAGTCATGGGATAATGTATTTCATAAACGCTGGAAGCTTTATGCACCAACTTCGCTGAAAGGACTAATAGATAAGGGGGGTTATGATTATGATGCAATGGGATAGATTAACTCTGGGCAGAATGGCAAAAGAATTGGGATTTCTGAGAGATTCGCTGTCATGTACTTCCAGTAGCAAGAAGAGAAGTGAAATTGCCATGGTGTGCTGTGTTCTATAGTGCAATCGGAGCAGCACAGCCACCGGAAAAATTTGAGCTTGATAATATCGGGAAAGTAAGGGAGGAAGAACTGTTCTGGAAAGCTTTTTCAGAAGGAAATTACTATCCTGACTGGGTATTTGGGCATAGTAATGAGCTTATGAATGTTGCAAAGCATCCAATGGCATTATGGAAGTACAGGAACAAGGAAGCTTAAGAAATATTTGGCGAATTGGCTCGGTGCGGTAATCAATTTGGCGGGAGATATTAAGCAATACATGTTGTAAGTACGATTACATTAAGAAAACAGGCATATTCAAAAATCTTTATCAAACTCAATCACAGCTTCACGGTTAAGATCGTCATTATAGATATCCGACTCAAAAAACTTTCCGCCGTAAACACTTTTCAGATATCCTTCTCTTAATTCCATAGCCATAAAAGCAGGATAATTATGGCCCTCAGCATCAGATATGCCATAAATGACTGCCTCCTTGAAACCAAACTGTGGATAGTATTCCGGTCTTCCGAAAAACAAAATAGCACCGTAACCAAGTTTTTTGGCTTTCTCGATCATTGTTTCAATGAGTGCCTGACCAATGCCCTGACGCTGATATTCAGGAAGTACGCTCAAAGGGCCAAAGTTAAGGACGGGAAGTGTATAGCTTTCCGTTTTAACGACTGCTTTACTGCAAATAATGTGTCCGACTATCGTTCCGCTTTTTAGTTGAGCAACTAAACTCAATTCAATAATACCGTCACGGTGTCTTAACTCATGAACCATCCAATGTTCATAAGGACAACCAATTTTACCACGCCTGATTCTGTCAGGATAATTGAATGCTGCTCTCGCCAGTTCTTCTACCTTTTGATAATCATTTTCTTCTTCCCGCCTGACGATTATATGTTCCATCTTTATATAAAAGCCTCCCAAACCTATTCACAAGCCACATAAATGCCGGATGTCTGGAGTGTGGATAGTGGCTACAACCCGCTTCCAGACTAACGCTAAAAATATGATAAAAGTTCTAGTTAATTGGCACGGCATAAGTCACGCCGGGTGTTTCGCCGGAAGCGCAATCCAGTATCTCTGCATCAGGGTATTTCCATCGGTGATTTCATTTTCCAGGACACCCCCGTTTTTCATAATGATTCTTGCAGAGGAAAGGTTGCTCTTGTCACAACACACCAGAACATTTTTAAGATCCAGTTTTGCACATTCTTCCAGTGCCAGAGAAAGCATTTTTGTTCCATAGCCTTTTCCTCGTTCGCCGGGTCTGATTCCTGCCCCGACATGACCGCCCCCGCTTGCTAAGTCCTCATTGAGATAGTGTCTGATATTGACCGCCCCTATAAAAAGGTTTCTGTCCGTATCCAGACAAAAGAATGTGGTGTCCGGAACATACTTTCCGAATGACTCTTTTATTTCCAGACTTTCTATGTATTCTCCTATGTTATGGTAGTCGCATTTCCCTATAGACCACGGTACGATTTTTTCATTGGTATTTGTCCATTCATCCATCATTTCATTCAGCAGCGGTATGTACTTTTCGTCCATTTTTACCAATTTCAACATGGGATGCGTCTCCTCTTCTTAAATGCCGTTTTCCGTTCCCCGTTCACCCCTTAGAGAGTGTAGCTTTATCATTTCTGACCATGAATCGCAAGTCAGTTTATATTCATAGCTTTTGAAAGTAATCGGATTTCCGTGCTCATCGTTGCAGAATGAACCCGTGGACTCCTTTACTATCGGCAGGCCCAGCCTTTCCAGCAGCCTGCAGGACGGAATGTTTGCAGCCGCCGTCCCGGTAATAACCTCCTTTGCGCCAAGCTCTTCGAAGACATAGGAAATATAAGCCATGCAGCTCTCATATGCATAGCCCCGGCCATAGTGGTCCGGGCTGAAGATATATCCAAGATTGTAGACACCTTCTCTGTCTGCAGGGTTCATACAGACCATCCCTACCAGGACACCGCTCTCTTTCTCGCATACAGCCAGGTAATCATCTCCTTTAGAGAACCATTCACAGACTCCCTGGATCCCCTCGTCGTCCATAGGCCATTGGCTGTCATATTTACCGTAAGCGGATGACATATAAGGGACAATCATTTTTTTTAAGGAATTCCAATCTGCTGTGGCAAAATTCCGAAGAATCAGCCTTGCTGTCCGTATCTCTCTCATAATCCTTGCTGCGCCCCTCTCTTTTCTGTTTAAGCTCTTTACTCATGGATTTGCGCTTTATGTATCCACTGAACTATGTCAAAGCCGTTTGTTACCACCGCGCCAGAATTTCCTCTATAAGGATAATGGCCTGCCGCTCGTATTCTTTACAGGCCGTCAGCACATCGGCAATTACCAGACGTGCGGATTGTGACCAGGCGGTAAAGGGATAGGCGTTCAGGGTGGCCGCGACCAGATCATTGGGAATTATCTTACTCAATTCAGACACCATTTTACCATAAAGAGCAGCCAAGTCCCACAGCTTTTTCCCATTTTTTCCGGGAACAAGAGGAGACTTCTCAACCCAGAAATCCCGGGCAGCCCTTCGGGCATCAATCAAACAGGCCAGTAGATTATGGCCGTTACCTGTAGTCCCATATTGCGTCAAAGCAGCAAAACTGCTATCCTCCAGCCGAAGAGAATCGATCAGGATATCATAGGCCTGCCTGCCGAAGTAATAGGTGCCGCCACACTGTGGCGCCGCTGTGTAAATGTTCAGAGCTGTTTCCAGAGAGGCCTTTAATGCTTCCTGTATGGGCAAAGGGGATGTCCGTTCCTGCAGAAAATATACATAATGAGGATCTGTCCGGGAATAGCAGTCGGCAAGAAAATAATGATTGTCTGTGAAAATATCTTCCACGCCTGGCTTTAGAAAGTCAAAATAGCTTCTCCCATAGAACCGTCCGTCTCCGGTATAGCCGCACAGGACGCCCCATTCCATCTCTACCCGCGGCTGTATAAGCATAACAGGCTTTGCACAATGAATGGCCTCTTTTACGCAGGCATCCATCCGGTCAAAGGAAAGAGAGGCACGCTTCACCCCGACTGCACGCTCCAATACAGCCGCAGGATCATAAAGAATATGGGGCATGGTGGCAGAAGGACACCAATTTTTTGTCATGGAAAAATAATAACAGGATCCGGAATATCCCATTACCTCCGCATATGTCAACGATATGCCGAAGACATCCAACAAAAGCCGCATACAGCCAGCCCAGGTACAATCCTGCATATCTCCCCATTTCAGAGTGAGAACCGCATCAATATAGCATCCGCCCAGGTAATATTTTACCGAATATTTCCCGGGAATGAGCAGGGAATCAATGGAAACTGAAAGCAATTTTGAGATGTCAGGTAATAGATTGCTTTCCGGGAGATTTTTACCTGTTTCCCATTTCGATACCGCCTGAGGCGATACATTCAGAAGCTCTGCAAACCTTTCTCCGGTTAAGCCCTGCTTTTTTCGCAATGTGGCCAGGTTCTCTCCGAATTGTTTTAAATTTATCATAGTCTGTAACCTCCTTGTGAGGCTTAATTATACCATTCTGATCTTCCATATGCCATACTGTCTGCGCGAAGCTTCCTGAAACCCCAGGTTGATTCCCGCGAGCAATGTTCCCATAGAGATGCAAAGCATCTCATAGACATTTGGTGAATGCCGCGAGGATCTACAGTTGTCTTATCTTTACTCTATATCTTCCAACGGCAAAGGCTTCACCCATAGCTCCATACTTGCCATATCCGCTGAGCTGCTGTGATATATTTCTGCCGCGAACGGCTCTGTGGAGAAATTGTGCCGGGGCAGCCATGTGCTGAAAAGATACTTGTTAGCCTGAGCCAGAGCTTCTGTTACCAAATATTCAAAATTCTCAGCCTCAATTGTGCAGACGATATATTCTCCTGATGAAAGCTCCTGCGCTGCAAAGCCTTCCGGCAACTGTTCCGGGATGATCTGTGCAAGTCCGCCTGCAAAATAAGTGAAAAACCCGGGTGCGGAATTCCCCATGCAGGACAGCCCCATTTCTGTCTCACTGCTGAGACTCGCCGCAAGCAGTTCCTTCTCTCTGTGATAACGCTCCCAAAGCTGTCCCGGTATATCTACGCCGGTGCTTTCACCCATTGGAATTTGTTCGGAAATTTTAACTTCTGTTTGAAAGCCGATATACATTTCCGGCTGTTCCAGAGTTTTTCTTTGAATTTCCAAGACAATATTCTCCACTATCAGCGGAATGCCTTCGTCTATGCATGCATAATTCATAGAGATGTGCGGCCTGATAAACGTATTAAGCGTCGGAAAATCCTTTCGGTACTGGTCCGGAGTCATCCCATATGTTTCCTTAAAAACCCGTGTGAAGTTGGCGTGACTTGAGTAGCCATAGTCCAAAGCAATATCCAGAATTCTTCGGTCCGTATCCTTCAGGCTTTCAATCACCTTTGCCAGACGGCGGAGCTTCACATATTCCTGTACCGGCTTTCCGGCCAATCGTCTGAACAACCGCTGAAAATAAAAGGGAGAGAGTCCAACCGTATGCGACAGTTCCTCCGTTGAAATTTCTTCTGTCAGGTGTTCCTCGATAAAAGTCAAAGCCTGTTCAATTGTTTCCCATGCGTGCATTGGTGTACCTCCTCTTGATATTTCTCATTTCGCTGGTTCATATTGTACCATACTATTTTTAAACGGGCTTCTCACACCATGCCTTTTTTGTCTGTTGCAAAGATTTTGTTTTAAAAAATATTTGAAATTCCTATTGACACTCACGGAACGTCATGGATTAGAGTGGATATATCAGGAACAGGAGGCCAATAGCTATGAGGACAGTAAAAGAAGTATCAAATTTAACAGGTATCAGCGTGCGCACGCTCCACTATTATGATGAAATCGGGCTGTTAAAGCCGACTGGCAAAAGTGAAGCGGGATACCGGCTTTATGACGATAAAGCACTGGAAACATTGCAGCAAGTGTTATTTTTCCGGGAATTTGATATTCCTTTGAAGGAAATTAAAGCGGTTATGGCAAGCCCGGCTCTTGACAGAAACCAGATTTTACAAATGCAGAGGAAAATGCTGGCAGCAAAAAAGGAGCGCATGGAACGCTTGATTGCTAACATTGACGACATCCTGAGAGGAGAAAACAAAATGGATTTTGCAATTTTTGACAGAAAAGAGATTGAAGAAATGTTCCGGCAGACTTATGAACGTATGCCGGAAAAGATACGCCAGATTGCCGCAGATGAATTTGGGGGCGTTGAGGAATGGAAAAAGCATTATATGGAGGCAGTGGCATCAGAAGATATGCAGAAGAAATATGCGAAGATGGTTGAATGGTACGGCGGAAAGGAAGCATATCAAGCAGCGTCTGCCCATCCATTGGGCAGGGATGTGGCAGAAAGCTATGGCAGGCGTATAGAGGCGGTTATAAAAAAACTTGCCGGAAAGAAAAAATGTCCGCCGGATTCCTTCGAAGTAAAGGAACTGATCGGCGAATATGGTTTTGTCATGAAACAGCTTACTCAGGTAAAAGAAGAATCCGGAATGATGAAATACCTTGCGTGGTTCCAGAACTCAGAGCCGGCAAAATCCAAGATCGACGGGCAGTATGGAGAAGGAACAGCAGAATTTATCGCACAGGCGATGGAGGCCTTTTATGGGAAAGAGTAAATAAAACGACAACGGAATATCAGCCATCAATTAATGACGGTAAAGAGCAGGAAATCTAAACGGGTATCCTGCTCTTTAAATCTTCCCTACTCGATCCCGGAATCCGGGAGAAAGGAGGGCGCACGCCTGCCATGCCGGCACGGCACAATCACCATCGCCCGGCGGAGCGGGAATGAATCCGCCGTTTCTGCCGACGCCTGCCGGAAAGCTGTATGGTTCCGGCTAATGAGGGATAACACAGTCCGCTCCGTATTGCAGCAGGAAATTGATCGATGACAAGAACAGAATGTTATGGTAACATAAATTTATGCATCGGAGTGCTGTGATCAGAGCAGCCTGCGGTGTAAAAGCGGAATTATAAACAGGAGGGTGTTATGGCGGTATACGAATTAAAAAACGAAACAGTATCTATCAGGATCCATTCAATGGGGGCCGAGCTGAAATCTCTGCAAAAGCTGAGTACGGGAACGGAATATCTGTGGAAGGCGGATCCGGCCTTCTGGGGGAGGACCTCGCCGGTATTGTTTCCCTTTGTGGGATCGGTGAACAATAAGGAGTACCGGACAAAGGGAAAGACATATCCCATGGGGCAACATGGATTTGCAAGAGATATGGAGTTTGAGCTGCTTTCGCAGACAGAGAATGAAATCTGGTTTGGGATCACAGACAGTGAGGAGACAAGAGAAAAGTATCCTTATGCGTTTGTGCTGAAGCTGGGTTACCGCCTGCTTTCTTCCGGCGTGGATGTGATCTGGCAGGTGGAGAATCCCGGAACAGAAGAACTGCCCTTTTCCATCGGAGGACATCCGGCCTTTAACTGTCCTGTTGAGGAGGGCACAGAGAAGACGGATTATTTCCTTTCTTTTGACTGTGGGAAAGAGTTTGCCAGTACCCGGATCAGTAACGGACTGGCGGCGAATGAGAAAGGGATCTATTCTCTGGATGAGGGATATCTGGCAGTGACAGAGCATTTATTTGACTGCGACACGCTGATGCTGGAGGACAGCCAGGTGGAGGAGGTGGCGCTGTGCAGAGCGGACAGAACCCCTTATGTTACCTTAAGAAGTAAGGCGCCTTTAATGGCTGTATGGAGTCCGTCGCCCGAAGCCCCCTTTATCTGCATTGAACCCTGGTACGGAAGATGTGACAGGGTAGGATTTACCGGAGATCTGAAGGAGAGAGAGTGGGGAAACCTGATTGCTCCGGAGGAGGTCTGGAAGGCGGGATATCAGATCCTTGTTTAGGGATACGTTTACCAACAAATGAATCGAAGGGGAGTAAAGAGAAACGCAGGAGAAACTTATGGACAGAAAACAGGAAAAATACCAGGCATATATCAACATTTTGAAGGAAGAACTGATCACGGCAACCGGATGTACGGAGCCCATAGCGCTTGCTTACGGGGCGGCGAAATGCCGGGAGGTTCTGGGAGAGATACCGGACGAGGTGGAAGTCTGGGCCAGCGGAAGCATTATCAAAAACGTGAAATCTGTGATCGTTCCCAACACCGGAGGAATGAAAGGAATCAGGGCGGCGGCTGCAGCCGGGATCATTGCGGGGGATGCTTCGGGAGAGCTGGAAGTGATCGCTTCTGTCAGTGAAGAGGAGAAGGAACGGATCAAGGAGTATCTGGAACGGACGGATATCCAGGTGCATGCGCTGGAAAGTGACCTGACCTTTGATATCGTGATCGAGGAAAGGAAAGGCAGCAACCACAGCAGGGTGCGGATCGCCAATTATCATACCAATGTGGTTCTGGTGGAGCATAACGGTGAAAAGGAACTTGAGATTCCCGTAGAGGGCGAGAGCGAGGAGGGCCTGACAGACAGATCACTCCTGAATATGGAGGATATCTGGAATTTTGCCATGACCTGCGATACGGAGGATGTGAAGGAGGTTTTGGAGAGGCAGATCGCCTGCAATACGGCTATCTCCCAGGAGGGACTTGCGGGAAATTACGGGGCAAATATCGGATCCGTTATGCTGGGGGCCTATGGAGAAGATATCAGAAACCGCGCCAGCGCCAAAGCGGCGGCAGGCTCTGACGCCAGGATGAACGGTTGCGAGATGCCTGTGGTCATTAACTCCGGTTCGGGAAATCAGGGGATTACCTGCTCCGTGCCGGTGATTGAGTATGCCAGGGAGCTGGGAGCCGATGAGGAAAAAACGCTGCGTGCACTGACACTTTCCAATCTGGTGGCCATTCATCAGAAGACCGGGATCGGACGCTTGTCGGCGTTTTGCGGAGCGGTGTGTGCCGGCGCGGCGGCAGGGGCCGGGATCGCTTATCTGAAGGGAGGCGGCTATCAGGAGGTGATTCATACGGTGGTGAATGCGCTGGCAGTTGTTTCCGGTATGGTCTGTGACGGCGCCAAGGCATCCTGTGCTGCAAAGATTGCCTTTTCCGTGAATGCGGGCATCCTGGGATATGAGATGTATGTGAGAGGGCAGCAGTTTTACGGCGGGGACGGCCTGGTGACCAAGGGAATCGACAACACCATCAGAAATATTGGACGACTGGGCAGAGAGGGAATGCGGCTGACCAACGATGAGATTATTAAGATTATGATAGAATGAAAGAACCATGAAGGGGAACAGGAATGGCAAGACCGGTGGGGATCGGAAACCAGGATTTCGAGACAATTCGAAAAAATGGATATTTCTATATTGATAAAACAGATTTTATACGACAGTGGTGGGAAAACGGGGATAATGTGACACTGATCACCCGTCCCCGGCGTTTCGGAAAGACCCTGAACATGAGTATGCTTGAAAAGTTTTTTTCTATAAATTATGCCGGATGCGGCAGTTTGTTTGAGGGACTTTCCATCTGGGATGAGGAAAAGTACAGAAAATTGCAGGGAACGTATCCCGTCCTGTTTTTGAGCTTTGCCAACATAAAGGATCTTACTTTCCCGGAGGCGAAAAGAGCAATCTGCCAGACCATCGAAGAGCAGTATAATAAGTATGACTATTTATTGGAAAGCTGCCTGCTGAATGAAAAAGAGAGGAACTTTTATCAGAAGATTTCGGCGGATATGTCTGTTGGGACAGCCTCGGCCTCCTTACGGACCTTATCTGATTTCCTTTGCAGATATCACGGCAGGAAGGCGATTATTCTTTTGGACGAATACGATACGCCCATGCAGGAAGCCTACGTGAACGGTTATTGGAAGGAGATGGTCTCCTTCATCCGGAGCCTGTTCAATTCCACCTTCAAGACAAACCCTTATCTGGAGCGAGCCGTACTCACCGGCATCACAGGAATCAGCATTGCTTCTTACGAAGCATATGAGTCTATTTTTTCTGATTTTAATAACCCAGAGGTGGTGACTGCTACCTGCGGAAAGTATGAAACCTGCTTCGGATTCACACAGGAGGAGGTCTTCAGCGCATTGGACGAATACGGCCTGTCAGACCGTAAGGGGCAGGTAAAGGACTGGTACGATGGCTTTACCTTCGGGGAGCGAACGGACATCTATAATCCCTGGTCTATCATCAATTTTCTGGACAAGAAAAGGGTGGGAACCTATTGGGCAAATACCAGTTCCAACTCGCTTGCGGGAAAAGTTCTCCGGGAGGGAGATCCAGATATCAAACAGTTATTTGAGCGTCTGATGTGCGGGGAGAGCATCCGGATCCGGATTGACGAGCAGATTATCTATGATCAGCTTTCCGCAAAGAGGGATGCCATATGGAGTCTTCTGCTTGCCAGCGGTTATCTGAAGGTGGCCGGAATTACCTTCGAGGAAGAGAACGGACGCAAATACTATGACCTGGCGCTGACCAACAGAGAGGTGCGCCTCATGTTTGAGGACATGATACACGACTGGTTTGCACAGGATCACAGCTGCAACGAGTTTATCCGTGCTCTGCTTATCGGTGACCTGAAGGCCATGAATACCTATATGAACCGTATTACCCTCTCCACCTTCAGCTATTTTGATACGGGAAAGAATCCGTCGGGAGAGGAACCGGAGCGTTTCTACCACGGTTTCGTGCTGGGGCTCATGGTGGAACTGGCCGACCGGTACGTGATTACCTCCAACCGGGAGAGCGGTTTTGGCAGATATGACATCATGTTAGAGCCCAGGAGCCGGGAGAGAGATGCTATTCTGATCGAATTCAAGGTGCAGGATACGGACGAAAAGGAGTTGTCAGATACCGTACGGGAGGCTCTGCGTCAGATCAAGGAAAAGAACTATCAGGCAAATCTGACGGCAAGGGGAATCCCAAAGGAGCGCATACGCAGGTATGGGTTTGCCTTTTGCGGAAAGAGAGTGTTGATCGGCTCAGACTAAAATATTCGGTTCATCGGCGGGCAGGGAAAATTTTTCCCTGCCCGATTTTTTTTGTGCGCAGGAGCGCACACGCATAAATGCGTGGGAAATTTGTTGCTGACGCAACATGCGCCCCGCGCGCGAGTAGGGGACAAAGACCTTCCCCTACTCGATTTTTACAGAAAAAGAATCTTTGCTCCGCGAAGATTCTTTTTCTGTGACCTTCCGGCATCCTTTTTCATCTAATTGTTGTAATATGAAAACGGCCATGAGCTGGGGGTTTGTTGGAAATGAAAGACAAGAGCCGGGCAGCAGCAGATATTTTGAGATTTTTGGAACCAAGATGGAGGAAAAAGAGGCAGACATTAACATGAATCTGAATTTTACGGCACTTACAGGGCAGGGAGAGAAGGCGGTAGCGGGCCCTGTGCTGATCGAAGGGAGCTGGGACTTTTCCCTGACAGTCCATCCTTCGGCGTCCCTTCGTTTCGATACAGAACAGGAGTGCGAAATCGCAGGTATTCCGGTATACGTGGAATCGGTGGAGTTATCCCCGCTTACGGGAAAGATCGTCTGCAGGGGGGCGGATGTTAAGAAGCTGGAGGAAAAGGAAGGCGTGAATCTGGATCAGGCGGACGCACTTTCCTCTATGTTTGTCAACGGCGTGAAATATCAGGACGGATCCGTTCTGGGGGAGTCAGGCTATCTGATGCTCTGGGAGAAGCTGGAGGAAGCGGGAAATTATGAGAAGGTAGTGCGCTTTGACCGGGTCGTCGAACCGGAAAAGGCAGCGGCTTTTCTGCTGGGAGAGGACGGAGACGAAATAGCGTTGCAATAAGCGGTTTTCACCGGGCGGCTCAAAGTGCCGCCCGGGCTGCGTTTCAGGACAAAAGGGCAAAAGAAGTAAGGATTGACAAAAGATGCGCTCACAGCTATGATGATAATATCAGATTTTGCGCTTTAAAATGCAGAAATGAGGAGAAGAGAAAACCATGAGCAGGGAACTTGCAAAGACTTACGACCCGAAAGGGATTGAAGACAGATTATATCAGAAATGGCTGGATAAGAAATATTTCCATGCCGAGGTTGATCATTCCAGAAAACCTTTTACCATTGTCATTCCGCCCCCGAACATCACCGGGCAGCTTCATATGGGACATGCACTGGATAATACCATGCAGGATATTCTGATCCGCTTTAAAAGAATGCAGGGATATAACGCCCTCTGGCAGCCGGGTACGGATCATGCCAGCATCGCGACGGAAGTCAGGATCATCGAGAAGCTGAAGGAAGAGGGCACCAGCAAAGAAGAGCTGGGACGTGAAAAATTCCTGGAGCGGGCCTGGGACTGGAAGAAGGAGTATGGCGGACGGATCATCAGTCAGCTGAAAAAAATGGGTTCTTCCTGCGACTGGGACAGAGAGCGTTTTACCATGGATGAGGGCTGTAACCGGGCAGTGACGGAAGTGTTCTGCAAGATGCATGAAAAAGGGTGGATTTACAAAGGAAGCCGGATTATCAACTGGTGTCCTGTGTGCAATACCTCCATATCGGATGCGGAGGTGGATTATGCAGAGCAGGCGGGACATTTCTGGCATATCAAATATCCTCTGATCGAGGATGACGGCAGTGTGAGCACAGAGAGATTTGTGGAGTTTGCCACCACCAGACCGGAAACCATGCTGGGTGATACGGCAGTGGCAGTCAATCCTGAAGACGACAGATATCGTGATCTTGTGGGAAAGAAGGTATTTCTGCCGTTTGTAAACAGAGAAATTCCTGTGGTGGAAGACGCTTATGTGGATATGGAATTCGGTACCGGTGTGGTAAAGATCACTCCAGCTCATGATCCTAATGATTTTGAGGTAGGCAGGCGTCATAACCTGCCGGAGATCAATATATTAAATGATGATGCCACGATTAATGAAAATGGCGGGAAGTTCTGCGGAATGGACCGGTATGAGGCCAGAAGAGCCATCGTAAAGGAACTGGAGGAGATGGGGCTTCTGGTGAAAATCGAGGATCACGTACACAATGTGGGAACTCATGACAGGTGTAAAACAACCATAGAACCCATGATCAAGCAACAGTGGTTCGTGAAGATGGAGGAACTGATCAAGCCTGCTGTGGAGGGGATTAAGAATGGGGATATTCGTCTGATCCCGCCCCGCATGGAGAAAACTTATTTTAACTGGACGGATAATATCCGTGACTGGTGTATCTCCAGACAGCTCTGGTGGGGACACCGGATACCGGCCTACTACTGTGACAAATGCGGGGAGATCATTGTGAGCGCCGGAACGCCTGAAGTTTGTCCCAAGTGCGGGCATGATCATCTGACGCAGGATCCGGATACGCTGGATACCTGGTTTTCGTCTGCGCTCTGGCCGTTTTCCACATTGGGATGGCCTGAGGAGACAGAGGATCTTAAATATTTTTATCCCACGGATGTGCTGGTGACAGGTTATGATATCATTTTCTTCTGGGTGATCCGCATGATCTTTTCCGGTTATGAGCAGATGAAGGAAAGGCCTTTTAAGACCGTATTGTTCCACGGCCTGGTGAGGGATTCTCAGGGACGCAAGATGAGTAAGTCTCTGGGCAACGGGATCGATCCGTTAGAGATCATTGATCAGTACGGAGCGGATGCACTGCGCCTCACGCTGATCACCGGCAATGCACCGGGAAATGATATGCGATTCTACTATGAAAGAGTGGAAGCCAGCAGAAATTTTGCCAATAAGGTCTGGAATGCATCCCGCTTTATTCTGATGAATATGGAAAATGCCGGAGATCTTGCCGGAGAACTTGAAAATATGACGGCGGACGCTCTTGAAGGGCTTGCTCTGGAGCCCGCAGATAAGTGGATTATCTCAAAGCTGAATACGCTGGTACGTGATGTCACGGATAATATGGAGAATTTTGAACTGGGCATTGCCGTGCAGAAGGTTTATGATTTTATCTGGGATGAATTCTGTGACTGGTATATTGAGATGGTCAAACCCCGTCTCTATAATTCAGATAATCGAAAGAGCAAGTGCGCCGCCCTCTGGACCCTGAAAAATGTGCTTCTGGATGCGCTGAAGCTCCTTCACCCCTATATGCCTTTCATTACGGAAGAGATTTTCTGCTCCCTGCAGTCTGCAGAAGAGTCCATTATGATCTCAAGGTGGCCTGTTTATGAAGAGCGGAAGAACTTTGTGAGGGAAGAAAAGGAGATTGAGATCCTGAAGGAATCCGTGAGAGGAATCCGTAATGTGCGGACGGAAATGAATGTTCCCCTGGGGAAAAAAGCGAAGATCTTCGTGGTGAGCGACAGGGAGGAAATCCTCTCCGCCTTCACAGAGGGCAGACTTTTCTTCCAGTCTCTGGCAGGCGCATCCGAGGTGGTGATTCAGAAGGATAAAGAAGGCATTGCAGGAGATGCGGTGTCTGTGGTGATCGCCAATGCGACTTTATACATTCCTTTTGAGGAGCTGGTTGACATCAGTCAGGAGATTGAGCGGCTGAAGAAAGAGGAGAAACGCCTGGAAGGTGAGCTTGCCCGGGTAAACGGCATGCTTGGCAATGAGAGGTTTTTATCAAAAGCGCCTGAGGACAAAGTTGCGGCGGAGAAAGAGAAGCTGGAGAAATATACGCTGATGATGGAACAGGTGAAAGTGAGGCTTGCACAGTTGCAGCAGTAAGAAATAGAATATTGTAAGAAACCGATGATTTTGGGAATATGACAGATTGGGAGGAGCAGGATGGCGAATAATGACGATTTTTTATCAGAACGGGAATTACAGGAGCTTCGTCAGGAAATTGACGAGTTTATCGGTAAAAGAGGGATAGATGATAAAAAGCAGCCGGAAGGTCAGAGCCTGAGCGATATCATAGATGAGGCGAATTCCAGTATCCTTTCTGTGGAGAAGAACGGATCTTATGTGACGATCTCCAAAGATAATATGGAAGCATGGCTTTACCTGATCGCCCCCGAAGAGGGAAGAGAAGACTATACTATGGATGAGCTTATGGATTTCCTCAAACAAAACGGAGTTCTTACAGGTTTTCACAGATCGAATCTGGCTGCCATGATCAAAAAGAAGGTGTATGAGAGAAAGATTCTGGTGGCGCAGGGGCAGCCGGCGATCGAAGGAAACAATGGATATTTTGAATATAAGTTTGATTTGAATCAGCGCAAGGCCCCCAAAGTACTGGCTAACGGCAGGGTGGACTATACCAATATGAGCTCGCTTCAGAATGTTCACCAGGGAGAAGTGGTTGCAATTTATCATCATGCAAAAGAAGGTCAGGATGGATATGATATCAAAGGGAAAAATCTGCCAGCCAAAAAGGTGAAAGAGATTCCCCCTCTTCAGGGAAAGGCAATCTATCACGAGGACGATCCGGACGTTTATCTGGCGGAGAGAGACGGTAAGATTGAACTGAAGAATGGAAAAGTGGATATTCAGGCAGTGCATGAGATCAACGGAGATGTGACGCTGATTACAGGTAAGATAGAGTTTTACGGGGATGTGATTATCAACGGCAGTGTGGAATCTGGAGTGGTGATCCGGGCCGGACGAAACATAGAGATTAAAGGAAACGTTGAGGCGGTAAATCTCTTTGCCGGCGGCGATATTGTTCTGAGCCGGGGAATCCAGGGAGGAAAGAGGGCAAAGGTATCGGCCAGAGGCAATATTTTTGCGGACTTTCTTGAGCACACGGTGGTGGTAGCCGGAGGGGATGTAAAAGCAAATACCATCTTAAATTCCAGAGTCTCGGCGGATGGCCAGATTATTCTGACAGGGAAAAAAGGAGCCATCATCGGGGGATATACTCATGCGATGATGGGGATAAAGGCAACTGAAATCGGAAATTCCGTAGAAACCAAAACAGTCGTTCATGTAGGCTGTGAGAAAGAAGTTTATCAGAAGGTACAGAATATAAGGGCGCAGGAAGCATCACAGACGAATGAACTAAAGGAACTGATGGAGGAAGTGGACTCCATAATTGAAAGAAAGAAAAGAGCGGGCAAAATTCCGGATGGACTGGAAATTAAGTTGAAGGTTCTGGAATCCAGAGTGTCATCTGCAAAAAAAGAACTTGATGAAAGCAGAAAAGAGCTGTCCAAACTGGAAGAGCTCATTACGAAAGGCCAGGATTCGGAGATTGTGGTGAATGGAAATATTTACAGAGGAACGGTAGTGTGTGTAGCGCAGGTACAGACGCCCATTGCAAACGATACCTGTTTCATGAAGTTTTTCCAGCAGAGGGGAATGATCGAGAGCAGTGTGATTGCATATTCATCATAAAAGAAAACAGAATACGGCGTGGAAGTGAGGGTAACTACAGATGACCTGTAAAGAAGCGGAAGCATATATACTTGCAATTCCAAAGTTTGCCGGAAAGCGTCCTCTGAAAGATACGGCCCGGCTGCTTGGCCGGATTACGGGAGAGCCGGAGGCGGGGAGAGAGCGCGGCACAGACGGCACATGCAGGATTCAAAACAGTAAGGTTATTCATATTGCAGGCACAAACGGAAAAGGTTCCGTTTGTGCTTATTTGCGTTCCATTCTCCTGGAAAGCGGCTGCAGTGTGGGGATGTTTACCTCGCCCCATCTGGAAGAGATGCGTGAGAGGATATGCCTTGGACAGGAAATGATCTCCCAGGAGGAGTTCGTCTTCTACTTTGAAAAGATCAGGGCATATACAGAAGAAGAAATGAAATCTTCCCGTCCCCATCCTTCCTTTTTTGAATTTCTCTTCCTCATGGCAATGGCTTATTTTGAGGATAAGAAGCCGGAATATATCATTCTGGAGACAGGGCTGGGCGGAAGACTGGATGCCACCAGCTGTGTGGAGCCGGATGTATGTGTGATTACGGAGATCGGCTATGATCATATGCAGTATCTGGGAGATACCATCGAACAGATCACATCTGAGAAGGCTGCCATTATCAGACCCGGGGTTCCGGTTGTTTTTGTCGACCGCCGCAGAGAGAGTACGGAGATTTTGACCGGATGTGCCGGAAATTCGGAAAGCCCGGCGACTATTATCGGAAAAGACAATATTTTGAATGTGAATATAAATCATAAAAGCATTGATTTTTCGCTTCATACTGGTTATTATAAATATGTTAGTTTTTCTCTGAACACAATTGCCGTATATCAGACGGAAAATGCGTCCCTGGCAGTTGCTGCAACAGAGTATCTGAGAGATAAAAGGGTTACGGAAAGTACAGTCAGGAAGGGATTATGGAAGGCCTTCTGGCCGGGCAGGATGGAAGTGCTGATGCCTGGCGTTTATCTGGATGGCGCCCATAATGAAGATGGAATAGAAGCGTTTTTGACCACAGTCGAAAGAGATGGCTGTGAAGGAAGAAGATTTTTACTGTTTGGAGTTTCAGAGGATAAGCAGTACAGTGTAATGATACAGAAGGTTGCAAAGTCGGGACTTTTTGAAAGAGCGGCTGTGACGGTTTTTGAAACGGATAGAAGTGCTTCTCTGAACACACTGAAGGCAGCCTGGGCGCAATATAAAGGAATATCCTGTAGTTTTTATGAAGATGCAGAAAAAGCCTGCCTTGCGCTTTTGAAAGCAAAGGGCGGCGGGGACAGGATATATATTGCCGGGTCGCTGTATTTGGCAGGACAGATAAAGTCTCTGATAAGGAGAATATAGGATGATTGATTTTGAAGAAGAATTAAAAAAGTTTCAGCCCAGTCTTGAGGTTGAAGATGCAGAAGAGGCAATCAATACTCAGAATCAGGAAATAGATATGGCTACGGTCTTATACAGGATCATGGAAGAAAAATCTAAGAAGGAAGAAGAATAAGGAGCTTGGCATGAATTGTTATAAATGCGGTTGCCGTTTGTCAGAATACGATTTTTGTCCGAGCTGTGGTGCAGATGTAGTCCTGTATAAAAGAATCATGTTTACATCAAACCGTTTATATAATGACGGATTGGAGAAGGCTACAGTGCGGGATCTGTCCGGGGCGATTGTGAGCCTGCGGCGGAGTTTAAAATTTAATAAAGAGAATATCGATGCAAGGAATCTCCTGGGTCTGGTTTATTTTGAGATGGGAGAAGTGGTCTCGGCTCTTCGGGAATGGGTTTTGAGCGTGAATTCCCGCCCCAAGAAAAACATTGCAGTTGATTATATTGAAATGATACAGGCAAACCAGTCAAGGCTGGATACCATCAATCAGACCATCAAGAAATACAATCAGGCGCTGGCTTACTGTGCCCAGGACAGCAGGGATCTGGCAGTGATCCAGCTGAAAAAGGTGCTTTCCTACAATCCCAGGTATGTATGCGCCCACCAGCTGCTTGCATTGCTGTATATTAATTCTGCGGAATGGGACAGGGCATACAGAGAGCTGCAGAAATGCATACAGATCGACACGAATAATACCACCACCCTTCGCTACCTGCGGGAAGTGGAGGAGATGCTGATGCCGGAGGCGGCAGCTAAAAACGGATCCCGGAAAAAATCCGCTCCGATGAAAACCGTGCGCTATCAAAGCGGAAATGAGATGATCATCCAGCCAATGAATGTGAAGGAGCCCAGGGGAGTTTCCTCGCTGTTGAATCTGGGACTTGGCCTGATCATTGGAGTGGCAATTGCCTGTTTCCTGATTCTTCCGGGGCGGATCCAGAGTGCGAAGGCGGATATCAATGAACAGCTCCGGGCTGTGAGCGAACAGTCAGATGCAAAAACGGCCACCATTGATGAACTTGAACAGAAGGTGCAGCGGCTTTCCGATGAGAATGCGCAGCTTCAGACAGAAATATCCTCATCCGAAGTGACAGACGATCATCTGGCCGTGACAGACGAGCTTATGCTTGCAGTCGGCGCTTATCTGTCCAATCCGGATGATATAGAAGCCATTGCCGGATATCTGGAGGCGCTTGAGGAGAAAAGCCAGGAGGAGGATGCGGAGCGGTACCAGACAGAAGCCTATCAGGCTTTGTACAACGGCCTGGTGGAGGCTGTAAGCGTGAAGCTGGAGAGTTACTATTATGCTTCCGGTTACGCCAGCTATAACGCGAAGGAATTTGAAGCGGCCATACCCGATCTGCGCCGGGCTTACCAATATAATAAAAAGAATGTGAACGCGCTGTTTTTCCTGGGAGTCAGTTACTACCGGAATGAAAATTTCGATGAAGCAAAAGAGACATTCGCAGAGGTGATTGATAATTTCCCTACCACAAACAGTGCAAGCCAGTCTAAGACATATCTGGCTGAGATCAATAACATGGAACAGTAAAATTCATCAGAAAACAGTTTACAAAAGAGAACAGACACAGCGTTTGTTCTCTTTTCTTATGCACACGGGCACCCAGAGGAAAAATGTCAGCAGGCGCTGACAGTGCCCGGTGCACGATCAGGGAGAAAACCTTCCCTGCTCGATTGCGCAGGCCCGTACAGAGGAATATGCCGCTAAAGCGGCGCATGGGGGGCGCGGGCAGTGGACAAAAGCGCTTCCCCTGCTCGATTGCGCACAATACCGAAACCCGGTAACACAATTATGTATCAGGCATTAAGGAGGATTCATATGGATGATAACTTTAAAGTGATTGAAAATTATCTGATGGTCAGAATGCCGGAGGAGGTGGATCATCACAAATCGGTCTACATAAGCAAAACCGCTGATGAGTATATCATGCAGGAGGGTGTGGGAAATGTGGTTTTTGATTTTGAAAAGACGCGTTTTATGGACAGCTCCGGAATAGGGATCATTATTGGAAGGTATAAGAAAATATCTTATTTTGGCGGTAAGGTGTTTGCCATCAACACGGATATGAGAATCAGGAGAACGCTGATGATTTGCGGGTTACATAAAGTGATTGAAATTATGGAATAGAAATACGATACGGCAGGCCGGTGCGGATGCGGACCTGCAGGACAAATACAAATGGAGGTTAAGTATGCAGACAGGACACAAAACAATTGTAAAAAATGAGATGGAACTTGCATTTGACGCCATATCCGTCAATGAATCTTTCGCAAGAGTTGCGGTCGCCGCTTTTGTGGCGCCTTTAAACCCTACCATGGAGGAGATATCAGATATCAAAACAGCGGTCTCAGAGGCAGTGACCAACGCGATTATTCATGGCTATGATGGTGAATTCCTTCAGGAAAATCAGACGGAAGGAACAGACAGAGTCTATCTGCACTGCCGGATAGAGGAAGATGTGCTCCAGGTGGAGGTGCGGGATACAGGAAAGGGAATTGAGGATATTGAACAGGCTATGGAGCCTTTATTTACCACCAAACCCGAGATGGACAGATCCGGTATGGGATTTGCCTTTATGGAAGCCTTTATGGATGATCTGGAGGTGATATCGGAGCCGGGCTGCGGCACTGTGGTATTGATGAAGAAGAAACTTGGCGTTACACCATGGATCGGAGAAGAGGAATGATCTATGACAGAGAACGTGGTACTGATTCAGAGGGCACAGGCGGGAGAAAAAGAAGCACGTGAGACACTGATCGAGCAGAATCTGGGACTGGTACGCCATATTGTGAAGCGGTTTCTGGGAAGAGGACACGACCCGGAGGACCTTTTTCAGATCGGCGTGATCGGGCTGATTAAGTCCATAGACAAATTTGATACCAGTTATGAGGTGAAATTTTCAACCTATGCAGTTCCTCTTATCACCGGGGAAATCAAACGATTTATCAGGGATGACGGAATGATAAAGGTATCGCGTACGCTGAAAGAAAACAATATGAAGGTAAAATATGCGAGAGAGAGGCTGGCAAATAAACTGAACCGGGAACCGGCCATTGAGGAGGTGGCGGAGGAAGCACAGCTTTCCGTGGAGGAAGTGGTGCTTGCCCTGGAGGCGAATATACAGGTGGATTCTATCTATAAATCGGTATATCAAAATGATGGGAATGAGATTTTTATGGTAGATCAGTTGGCGGACGAGAAGCAGAACGAACAGGAAATGGTTCTGGATCATCTGGTTTTGAGTCAGCTGATCGGCTCTCTGGAGGAAAAGGATCAGAAGCTGATCCGACTCAGGTATTATCAGAACAAGACACAGACAGAGGTTGCAAGGGTCCTGGGGATCAGTCAGGTTCAGGTCAGCCGGATGGAAAAAAGGATTCTGCTGGATATGCGGAGTAAGATTGCGGAAGGGTAATAAGCAATCTGACAGATACGGAAATTGTATTCACTTATGGCATGTTATGATCGTTCTTCATCCGGACGGATATCAGTTGACACGGCTATTTCTATATAGTATGGTATAAAATATTGACAGGAAATTTATAATGGGATTGGTGCACGAATGAGGAAGATCAAAAAGATTTTAGTGTTTGTTTTGTGTGTAAGTATTCTGTTCGGATCAGGGAAAGGAGTGCGGGCAGCACAGGCAGAAGATGGACAGGACCGGGATATGGAGGATATCCTGCGAAGCCTAGAAGATTCTACAGAGAATTCGGAGGAGCAGGATGAAAGCGGGAAGGACCCGGAAGATCAAACAGACCCGGAAGGCTCAGAGGATCAGAATCAGGATGATGAATCAAATGAGCAGGATGATTCTGAAGACCAGGATTCAGATTCAGATGAGCAGGAAGAACCGGAGGATCCGGAAGATCAGGAACTGACAGAATATATCAGAGAAGCGCGGGAAGCGCTTGAGGCGGTTGCGCAGAAAGAAACGCTGATGGCGCTTGTGTATCTTTGCGACAGATATCCGGTGAGAGAAGCGCCTGACACGGAAGGAAAAGAGGCAGTTAAGCTGCCTTCTGGTACTACGGTTTTTGTCAAAAGCATGGCGGTGGACGAAGAGTTTAATATCTGGTTCCAGATTTCCGCAGAATATAACGGTGTCGTTTACAACGGGTACATAGAGAAAATTTACCTTGCTTATTCCAATGAGTATCTGAAGGAATGGGAAAACCTTTATTTGCCGCAGACAGCAATGTTTGCCACGCTGGCAAGCAGTTATGCGGATGTGGAGCAGTTTCCCGCATCTTATCAGGATAAGCTGATGCGGCTGAAGCAGGCGCATCCCAACTGGATTTTTGTAAGGCAGAATACCAATCTGGACTGGAAAACGGTGGTCAGTAAAGAGGATTATAAAGACAGAAATCTGATCAGCTCTTCTATGGGGGCCGCCTATCGGGGAGACTATCACAGTCCTAACTGGCACTATGCAAGCAATGCGGCAGTCCAATATTATCTGGATCCCAGAAATTTTCTGGACGAGACCAGAGTGTTCCAGTTTGAACAGCTGACCTACAACCCCTCTTATCATACGGGAGCGGCTGTACAGAATATTCTGAATAATACCTTTATGAAGGGGACTCTGCCAGGTGCCGGAATGACTTATGCGGAGGCATTTTTTCAGATCGGAGTATCTTTAAAGGTCAGCCCCTTTCATCTTGCATGCCGGGTCTATCAGGAGCAGGGCAAAGGAACTTCTGCGCTGATCTCCGGAACCTATGACGTGGTGCCGGAATATAAGGGATATTATAATTATTTCAATATCGGAGCGTCCGGAACCACTACCAAACAGGTGGTGGAATCAGGGCTGGCCAGAGCGCGCAAGGAAGGATGGAACACGCCCTATGCAGCTTTGAAGGGAGGGGCAGGGATTCTTTCCAAAGGATACATTTTAAGAGGACAGGATACGCTCTACCTTCAGAAGTTTGATGTAGATGCAAGTGATGGGACACTGTATACCCACCAGTATATGCAGAATATTATGGCGCCCTATTCAGAGTCCTATATGGTAAAAAATGCATACAGCAAAACGGGCGCTCTTGAGAATTCCTTTGTGTTTAAGATTCCGGTTTATAACAACATGCCGGCGACGGCATGTCCGGCTCCGGGACAGACAGCAATCGTAACGCCAACGCCCGAAACAACGCCAACAGCTACCCCGAAAGTCACAGCGACGCCAACAGCGACGCCGAAAGTGACAGCAACGCCCAAAGCGACGCCAACAGCGACACCAACGCCCAGGACAACGCCGGCTGCGACGCCGAAAGCGACGCCAACAGTGACCTCAAAAGCGACACCAACACCCAGGGCAACGCCGGCTCCGACGCCGAGAGCCACAGCAACCCCCAGAGTAACACCAGCAGTTACACCTAAGGCCACAGCGACGCCCGGGGCGGCAACTGCACCAGAGCCGTCAGCGACGCCCGGACCCACTTCCAAAGCGACCGCCAGGCCCACAGCAATTCCGAAAGCGACGCCGAAAGCCACAGCCAGACCTGACGAGGCGGCCGCATCGACCCCGAAGATAACGGCCAGACCTGATGCAACGGCGGCATCGACTCCGAAGATAACGGCCAGGCCTGATGCGACGGCGGCATCGACTCCCAAAGCGACACCGGCGGGGACAGCCACGCCAAAGGCGACACCCTCAGAGACATCGACACCGAGGGCGACGCTATCACCGGCACCGGCAGAGACGTCCACACCAAAGGTGACATCATCACCGGCGCCAGCGGAGTCATCGACGCCGAAGGTGACTTCATCACCGACGGAGACAGCCACGCCGAAGGTGACACCGGTACCGTCACCCTCAGAGACAGCTGTGCCAAAGGGAACAGAAGCGCCGAAAGTGACAGCTCCGCCTACAGCAACAGCTGCGCCTCCGAAGAAGCCTTCCCGGACACCGGTACAGAATACGCAGAATACATCTTCCGGAGAAAGTGGAAGCAGTAATGAAGCAGACAGAGGCGGCGGAGACGCCGGAGGAACTACTGCCGGGAATACGACACCGGCGCCGGTTCAGGCATCTCCGGCAGCGGAAACCGAAAATGGAAGTGAAAATGAAAGAACGGTCAGTGTGACGGAAAATGCCAATTCTGCAGGTGTAAGGGTGGCGGCGGCTACGCCGAAGCCCATCACGGAATCAGAAGAAAAAGATGCGGTTGTAATGGACGTAAGTAAGACAGGTATGGTTTATTCCCAGACATTGCAGCAGATTCATGAGCAGCAGATGAAGGTGGTTCTGAAGATTGACGAGGGTATTACCTGGACCATCGATGGAAGCAGCATGGAAGAAGGAGATTATGAAGATCTGAATCTGAAGGTGACTCTTGGAAGCAGTCAGATTCCCGGGGACAGGCTGGCGATTCTGGCAGGAGAAGAGAGTTATGTGGAAATGACGCTGGAGCATGAAGGAGCGTTCGGTTTTTCGGCGCTGCTTTCTGTGGAACTGGATGGAGCGTGGGCCGGAAGATACGCAAATCTGTTCTATTATAATGAAGAAGACGGTGACTTTGAATTCATGTGTGCGACAGAGATCGGCAACACCGGCAGTGCGGCCTTTGCGTTCAAACATGCTTCTGATTATGTCATTATCATCAGCGATGAGACGAAGGAGATGCTGCTTTCTGAAAAAGCCGGGCAGCTGCAGGCAGCTAAAGAGCAGGCGCTGGCGGCTATGGCGCAGGCAAAGGAGGAATTGCCGGCCGAAGAACCCAGCCGGGCAGCGGGGATCATTGCAGTGATCCTGCTTGCCAGCATAGCGGTTGGCCTGGGAAGCTATCTGATCTTCAGGAGAAAGGATTGAAGGAGGAAAGAATCAGAGAAGAGGACGGAAAAAAGACAAAAGCGGCACTGAACCGGCCGGGCATTATTCAGCTCTCCGTCTATATAAAAGTATGGAAAGCAGAACGGCAGCAGCGCCGCCGGCTAATTTGGCGCCTATGAGAGCGCCCAGCAGCTCAGGCTCTGTACTTATGGTAAAGCCTGTGTGAGCGGCGAACAGACTGGCAGCACTGACCAGAAATGCCGCGTTTACTACTTTGCCGCGTTCATCCATATTTTGAAACATAGAGATGGCAGGAATAACGCTGACTGCTCCCACAAGCAGGCCCGTCATTCCTGCCGGATTTATTTTCACCTGTTTTCCCAGAAAGAGAAAAGGTTTCTTCAGGACCCGCTGAAGAAACTCGGCGACAGGAAGACTTCCCAGCATAACGATACCAATGGAAGAGACCACTTCCATGGCATCGGTTATGGGAGCCAGTCCCTTAATGAGATGAAATCCGCACAGGTATTCCACGGTACCCAGGATAAGCCCCAGAGTGATGATACAGCGGATGCCTCCTGCAAAAAGGATAAATCCCCGGATCATTTGTTCGGGAATCTTCCACAGTCCAAGGAGAAGAAGCAGGGAAAGGAAAAGGACGGGGAGATTTTGCCGGAAGCATTCTGCAAGGGAGAGATGGCACAGGAGCCCTCCGGTGACAAGTCCTGCAGGCATGGCGGCAAGCCCCAGCATGATTCCTTTTGCGAAAAAAGGTCTGTCAGTTGTTTTGAGCATTCCCATTCCCACAGGAATCGTAAAGACAACCGTGCAGCCAAAAACAGAGGCGGCGACGATTCCGGCGTATCCTCCGATCTGCGGATTGACTGCCAGTTCTCTGGCCAGCTGATAGCCGCCCATGTCAATGGCAAGAAGACTCCCAAACATGGCCGGATCAGCGCCGATCATTCGATAAAAAGGGATAATGACTGTTCCCAGCGCGTCCGCAAGAACCGGTGCCAGGCAGATCATTCCCGCCATGGAAAGCGCAGTGGGGCCGAGAAACAGGAATCCTTCCTCGAATTTGGCGCCATATCCTTTTTTATTTCCAAGCAGCCGGTCAATACCTCCGATGACAGCACCGGCTGCCATAATAATCATAAGGATCCGGTTCATTGTTTTCCTCATTTCCGCGCATTCTGCGTCTTATAATTTTATCTGTTCTTCATGACAATGGAAGACATGCGGTGCGTGGATTCTATTGTTTAAGACGGCCTGCAAAGTGTGACAGGTTTAACGGTCAGCGTTGCCCAGAATGTGGGTATTCCATGCTCATGTAAGAATCCGGAACCATTGGTGTCTTCATACAGGTCCAGGAGCTGAAAGCCTGCCTGGAGCTGACCGCGGATCTGTTCTTCCAGGGTGTGGGAAAACTGAACGCCATCGTCCCGGACCGTCAGGGATGCCATAAGCTCTTTATTCCTGAGAGGGTTGAAGGGAAGAGAAAAGCGGATTTCGCGTTCATTGTCCGGATCTACTAAAAAGTTTATTCCATTGTCCAGACCGGCCATCAGACGTCCGCCGGGCTTGAGGATGCGGAAACATTCCTTCCAGACATGCATCACATCCTCAATGTAACAGTTGGAAACGGGATGGAAGATCAGATCGAAAGATTCGTCTTCAAAAGGAAGCGGCTGCGTCATATCTGCGCGGATAATCCGGATCTCATATCCTTCACGGGCAGCTACCATACGCTCGCTTTCAAGCTGCTGGGGCGAATAATCCAACACCGTGCAGTCGGCTCCCAGTGCGGCAAAAACAGGCATTTGCTGTCCGCCGCCGGAAGCCAGTCCCAGTACTTTGGTACCTGAAAGGGATGGATACCAGTTTTTGGGGACCGGCCTGGTCGGGGTGAGCAGCATGCTCCAGTCACCGCCTCTGGCGGCCATAAAGAGCTCATGCGAGATGGGAATTCCCCATTCCCAACCATCATCGATCCAACGGTCTATTGTCTGAGCATTAATTTCGGTATAGTTCATTTTTTCCTCATTTCTGTATGATTCGGATACAGGCATGTCCAGTTGGCTACATTATAAGCAAAGAGGTTCAAACTGTCAAATTTTCGTGGCGGACAGGCTTCTTCTGTGTTAATATGATATCAGGCAACAACAGGGAGGAGAGCAATTGAAAAGGACAGTCAAACGGATTTTCATTTTATTATTGATACTGATGATTGCTTTTGGAGCTTATGCTGTTTATGTGTTCAGAACCTACTACCGGCTTCCGGATAAGTTGACTTTGGAAGTCAAAAGAAGCGGAGAGAATGCATACTTTGATGAAGATTTTGCAGTGGTCACCGGCAGGGCTTATTTTATTATGACTTACAATATCGGTTTTGGAGCCTACAGAAAGGATTACAGCTTTTTTATGGATGGGGGCAGATCCTCCTGGGGGAAAGATGAGGAGAGTGTGATAGCGGGAGTGTGCGCCATGGGAGAGATTGTGAATACTGTGGATCCTGATTTCGTTCTTCTGCAGGAAGTGGATGTGGACGGCACCCGCTCCTATCATGTGGATCAGCTTGAGCTGGTCAATCAGTTTGTCAGAGGATATTATTATAATTTTGCTCAGGATTATGATTCACCGTTTCTGTTTTTCCCGCCATGGGAGCCCCATGGGGCCAACAAAAGCGGACTGGTGACTTATTCCAGAGGAGAGATTACGGAGGGGATGAGAAGAAGCCTTCCCATATCAGAATCCTTCAGCAAGCTGGTAGATCTGGACAGGTGTTATTCGATTTCAAGGATACTTGTGGAGAATGGAAAGCAGCTGTGCATTTACAACGTGCATACTTCTGCATACGGAGGGAGCGATGAGATCAGACAGGCGCAGCTTTCCATGCTGTATGAGGACATGAAGAGAGACTTTGACAAAGGAAACTATGTGATCTGCGGAGGGGATTTTAACCATGATCTGAAAGGAAATCAGGAGAAAGATGTACCGGAATGGGCCTATCCTTTCCCAAGAGAAAGTCTTCCGGAGGGATTCCACATGGCGATGGACAGCGCAAGGCAGGAAGATATTGCCCATAATACCTGCCGGAGTGCGGATATGCCTTACGATGAGGAGTTGACTTATACGGTCACTCTGGACGGCTTTATTGTTTCCGATAATGTGCAGGTAAACTATTATCAGAATATGGACTGGGGATATGAGTTTTCTGATCATGACCCGGTGCTCATGCAGTTTATACTGGAGGAATAAAAAGCGACAGAAAATTGACTACTTCGGTTCTGCCATGTGACGGATAGAAGAAGGCGTCTGGCCGTATAATTCCTTGAAACTGCGGTTGAACAGTTTCTGGTTGGTAAAGCCGTTAGCTTCCATGATCTCCGCCACGGAGGAATCTGTATACATCAGGTCGCGATACACATGAGAGAGACGGACTTCGTTCAGATAGTTGAGAAAGGACATTCCCATATTCTTTTTGAAAAAACGGCAGAAATATTCAGTTCCCAGCCCAAGGCATCCGGCAGCGTCCTGAAGGGATATGGGATCGCGGAAATGTTTATCCACATATGTGATAACATCCCGGATCCGCTCCATAGTGACCTTGTTGACCACAGGAAGGGCGGAGGCTGTGTTAACAGAGAAGTTCTGGAGCAGGCAGGCCAGAATATGAAGAATCAGCCCTTCTGCTTTCAGGGGATAAAAGGGATCATCCATAATATAAGTCCGGGTCAGTTCTTCAATCAGCTCGCAGACCTCGCGATATTGAGGAAAGTTATCGTCCCGGATGTCAGGAGGGGTGCAGTGGATCTGATAGAGTTCGATATCCGGAAGATAGCTTGTAAGACATGATTTGGACAGATGGATATCAAGAAACATGGATGTTTTGTCGTGGGAATAAGTGCTGTGAACCTGGGAGGATTCAATGACTGCCAGGTTTTTTTTATTCAGCAGGCAGCGCTGTTTTTCGATCCACAGTTCTATGGATCCATTCAGGGGATAGAGGATTTCCAGCTCCTGATGCCAGTGCATGGGGTGATAGCCGCCGGGCGTGGTGACATAGGCAATGTGAATGCCCAGCGGGCTTAAATTCTGTAAGGTTTCATAACGGGGTTCCTTCATAATAATCCTCCATTCTGCAGAGTTATAAGCAGCCCTGTGAAAAATGGATAAGTCTGTTTTGACCTATTTATGTATTGAATATATGGATAAATTATATGATAGATGGAAAATAAAGTCAATATCGACTTAAATAAAGTCAAATACCTCCCTATCTCATACAGGGAAAATCAGTTAGAATCATACTTGTAACAAGGAAACGAAGCAACGGTCTTGGAGATGAAAGGAGTTGTTAGTGATGAGTGTTATGAAAAGAGTATCAAGATATTTTGAAAAACATGGAATGGAAATGATGTGCAGCCTGGCTATGCTGAATGAAAATTCTTATGCGCCTGCATATATCGATTATATCACAAACAGGTAAGCAAGAGAACATAGCAGCAGAAAGGCGCTGCGAATCGTAACCAAAGAACGGAACCGTCCCTGCCGGTAAGGCGGGGGCGGTTTTTTGTATACAAATGATTTGAAAAGGTCATACTATCCTCCATATCAGAACAACTTACTGCGGTCAACGGTTGTAGAATAAGGTCGTCAGACTTATAAAAAGGCATCGGAGGTTACGTATGGCAAATACGGTTTTATATCTGAAAGCGGAACAAAATGCGGAGGTGATGAACGAGCACGTATGTGTGAAGGATATTGCCTCCCTTTACTGTGCGGACAAAGCAGTCTGCGCAAAGGCAAAATCCCTGAGAATATACCAGTTTGGCGAGAAGGAACAAAAACGGCAGGTGATCAGTATTTTAAAGGTGATCGAGCTGATCGAAAGGGAGTGCTCCGGAGTTTCAGTGGAAAGCCTGGGAGAAAATGCAGTACTGGTGGAGCTGGTCGACGTAAATAAGCATAAGGGACCTGTTCAGTGGATCAAGCTTGTTTTTGTGGCTGCAGTGAGCTTTTTCGGAACCGCTTTTACCATCATGGCCTTTCACAATGATATCAGTATTACAAAAATTTTTTCCCATGTGTATGAGCTTGTAACAGGTACTCCTTCCGAGGGGTGCGGTATTCTGGAGATATCCTATTCCATAGGGCTGAGCGTGGGGATCATTGTCTTTTTCAATCATATTGGCGGACGAAGGATCACCAAGGATCCCACGCCCATCGAGGTAGAAATGCGGGTCTATGAGACGGATGTGAATAAGGCTCTGATCGAGACGGCGGACAGGGAGGGAGAGACGATAGATGTTTGATCTGACTATGATTTTCAGGCAGATTTTTCTGGGGGTATGCGGTCTGAGCTTTGGGCTGCTCTCTTCTGCAGGCGTTTTTACCGTTCTGGTATCTGTGGGGCTGATTCCGCGGTTTGCAGGAAAGATGCATGTGGCCAAAAAAGTCTTTGTACTGGAAGAGGCAGTGGTGCTGGGGACAATTTTCGGAGGCGTTCTGAGCATTTTTTTTGAGAACGTCTCTCCGGGAAAGATGCTTCTGGAGAGAAATCTCCTGGGGGAAAATACCTGGCAGATCTGGAGGCTGATGGGAGGCGTGATTTTGATCCTGTGGGGATTTTTCGCGGGGATGTTTGTGGGATGCCTTGCCCTCGCCATTGCAGAGATGCTCAATTCCATCCCTATTTTTTCAAGGCGGATCGGTTTCAGGCACGGGCTTGGAATCGCGATTACAGCGGCTGCCTTCGGGAAGCTTACGGGAAGTCTTATTTATTTTGCAGAAGGAATATTCAGATCCGGTCTGTAAATGGAAGATCTGTAAAAAGTAAAAGAAGGAATTGAAAAAATATTCCAATCCGATTACAATAAAGAAGCATGAAGTAAAACGGTATGGAGGATGAAGCATGCGGCAGATGGAGTTCAAAATGGAGCGTCCCGGCCTTTTGAAGGAGGGGGATGCGATTACCGTGACGGAAGGCGTACTGCCCAGCAATTACTATTATACCATTGATCCGTCTCTGGCCATGTCGGGCAATATTCCCTTTCGGGAGAGGATGCTTGCCAGAGAGGGAAAGGTGGTCAGTATCGTGGAAAATGCACGGGGGTTTTATGTGACAGCGCAATTCGAGGAATGAAAACAAAAGAAGCGGAGGAAAAGCTATGTTAACAAAAGTATCAACGGCAAAAGCACCGGCAGCCATAGGGCCTTATTCTCAGGGAATTATTGCAAACGGATTTCTCTTTGCATCAGGACAGATTCCCCTGATCCCGGAAAGCGGCGAGGTAGCCGAAGGAGATGTGACCATTCAGGCAGAGCAGGTGATGAAGAATGTGGGAGAGATTCTGAGGGAAGCGGGAACGGATTACGGTAAGGTTGTAAAGACGACCTGTTTTCTTGCGCAGATGTCAGATTTTGCCGCGTTTAATGCTGTTTATGAGAAGTATTTTACCGGAAAGCCTGCCAGAAGCTGTGTGGCGGTAAAGGAGCTTCCCAAAAACGTACTCTGTGAAGTCGAGGTTATCGCGGCAGTATGAGAAATATCATCTTAATCGGAATGCCGGGTGCCGGGAAGAGCACGGTGGGTGTGGTGCTTGCCAAGAAACTGGGATATCGGTTCCTGGATTCGGATCTGATCATTCAGGAGAAATGTGGAAAACTGCTTCATCAGCTCATAGATGAGAGAGGTGAAGCAGGTTTTCTTATGCTTGAAAACGAAATAAATGCGGCGATCCGGGCGAAGGCAGCGGTGATTGCCACTGGCGGAAGCGCTGTCTACGGAAAAGAAGCCATGGCTCATTTTAAGAAAACCGGACAGGTAGTTTATTTAAGACTGGACTGTGAGGAGCTGAGAGAGCGCCTGGGAGATCTGCATGAGCGGGGAGTGGTTCTGAAGGAAGGATATACGCTCCGGGATCTGTATGAAGAGAGGATCCCTCTGTACGAAAAGTATGCCGACAGGACAGTGGAATGCAGCGGCAGAACTATCCGCAGTATAGTAGAAGAAATTGCCGCGTTTTCTGAAAAGGAAGCCCGCCGGAGAGAGGGTGACTGCTTATGAAAAAAATGTCTTTGGGAAGCGGCTTTCTGCTGTTTATAACAGCATTGATCTGGGGCGTTGCCTTTGTGGCCCAGAGTGTGGGAATGGACTATATGGGGCCTTTCTCCTTTAACGGCGCAAGATTTCTTATGGGTGGTATGGTGCTGCTTCCTGTTGTCTGGGTCCGCAGAAGCACAGACAGAAAGAAAAAAAATCCCAGGGCAGGATGGAAGGTGACCTTTGCAGGGGGAATCTGTTGCGGCCTGGCACTGTGCACAGCGGCGCTGATCCAGCAGTTTGGGATCCTTTATACGACGGTGGGGAAGGCGGGATTTATCACAACTTTGTATATTATCATCGTGCCGGTCATGGGAATCTTTCTGGGAAAGCAGGTGAGAGGCAGAGTGTGGATCGGCGCGGCCCTTGCTGCCCTTGGCATGTATCTTTTATGCATGAGCGAGAGGCTTTCTCTGAGCAGAGGAGATGCCCTGGTGTTTTTGTGCGCCATTGTGTTTTCTATCCATATCCTGGTGATCGATTATTTTTCACCGAGGGCGGATGGCGTGGAGCTTTCCTGTATCCAGTTTTTCACGGCAGGACTGATCGCATCGGCTCTGGCCCTCTGTTTTGAAAATCCCAGGCCTTCGGACTTTTTGAATGGAATCATTCCCCTTGCCTATGCGGGAATCCTGTCAAGCGGTGTGGCTTATACGCTGCAGGTCATCGGACAGAAAAACATGGAGCCTGCGGTTGCTTCCCTGATCCTGTCTCTGGAATCCGTATTTTCCGTACTGGCAGGATGGATCATTCTGGGACAGGCTCTGAGCCCGAGAGAGATGGCAGGCTGCGCCCTGGTGTTCGGCGCGGTGATCCTGGTACAGCTGCCGGAGCGCGCAAAAACCGTATAAAATGAAAAGAAACGTACATAATAATCCATGATCATATCGTGAAAAAACAGCATACGCGGAACTGGAATAAAAACAGCATATATCCGGAAAAGCCGGAACGATTTCAGGATGTGCAGCATCCGGAAACCGTTCCAGAGAAAGGGCATTGAAGGATATACGCGGAACTGGAATCAAAAACAGCATATATCCGGAAAAGCCGGAACGATTTCAGGATGTGCAGCATCCGGAAACCGTTCCAGAGAAAGGGCATTGAAGGATATATGCGGAACTGGAATAGAAACTGGAACAGGAGGATTATCATGGATTATTTTAATGCATTCTGGGTAGGCGGTCTGATCTGTGCGCTGGTACAGATCTTAATGGAAAAAACCAAAATGATGCCCGGGCGCATCATGGTACTTTTGGTGTGTACGGGTGCGGCAGTCAGTATATTAGGCTGGTATCAGCCCTTTGTGGAGTTTGCGGGGGCAGGAGCATCAGTCCCTCTTCTGGGCTTTGGAAATGTGCTGATGAAGGGGGTAAAAGAGGCTGTGGATCAGGAAGGCTTTATGGGACTGTTTTCGGGAGGCTTCAAGGCGGGAGCGGTGGGAACTTCCGCGGCTCTGATCTTCGGTTATCTGGCAAGTTTGGTTTTTAACCCCAAGATGAAAAAATAAGAAGTTGTCCTTTTCACTTTTACTTAGTATAATGAAAGACAGAAAGGAAAGTGAAAGCGATGATACAGGACAGATTATGTAAATTAAGAGAAAAAATGAAAGCTGCAGGCATAGATTGTTATCTGATTCCGACTTCGGATTATCATGACAGCGAATATGTCAGCGGCTTTTTCCGGGTAAGGGAGTATTTCAGCGGTTTTACGGGTTCTGCAGGCACACTGGCAGTCTGGCAGGAGGAAGCGGCGCTCTTTACCGATGCAAGATATTTTATTCAGGCGGAAAAGGAGCTTGCCTCCTCCGGCGTGAAGCTGATGAAAATGGGGGAGCCGGGGGTCCCGGAGCTGAAAGAGTATCTTGAGAATGGCCTGAAGGAAGGCCAAAATCTGGGGTTTGATGGAAGAGTAGTGCCAGCCAAAGATGCAGAGAATTACGAGAAAATGATTTCCCGGAAGAAGGGAAATCTGATCTGGAATCAGGACCTCTCGGAGGAAGTCTGGGAAGAGAGGCCGGAGCTGATCCACCATCCGGTATTTCTTTTGGAGGAATGCTACAGTGGTGAAAGTACTTCCTCCAAACTTTTCCGTGTGAGAGAAAAGATGAAAGAGGAGGGAGCAGAGGTACATATTTTAACTACGCTGGATGATATCGCATGGCTGCTCAATATACGGAGCGATGATGTGAAGTGCTGCCCGGTGGTACTGGCGTTCGCGATCGTCACCATGGAGAAGGTTCTTCTTTTTGCAGAAGGGGGAAAAAGGGATACAAAGGTCTGGCCCGAGGCCCTGCAGGCGTATCTGCGGGAAAACGGAGTGGAGCTGCTTGCCTATGACAGTTTTTATGAATATGTGCCCCGGATCCGCAACGAAAAGGTGCTGCTGTGCAAAGACAGGGTCAGCTGCCGGCTGATGAAAGAGCTTTCTGAAGATGTGACGGTGATTGACAGGACGAATCCCACAACCCTTATGAAGGCGGTGAAAAATCCGCTGGAGATGGAAAATCTCCGGAAATCCCATTTAAAGGATGGAGTGGCGGTTACTCATTTTATGTACTGGCTGAAGAAGAATGCCGGCAAGATTCCCATGACCGAAGTGAGTGCTTCAAAGTATCTGGAGGAACAGCGGAGAAAGCAGGAACATTTCATTGAGCTGAGCTTTGAAACAATCTGTGCATACGGACCGAACGGCGCCATGAATCATTACAGCGCCAGAGAAGAGGACTGTGCGGAGATTCTCCCGGGAGGTCTTCTGGTGGTGGACAGCGGCGGCCATTATCTGGAAGGGTCCACCGATATTACCCGGACCTTTGCAGTGGGAGAGATCACGGAAGAAATGAAGGAGCACTTTACGCTGGTCCTGCGGGCCATGCTGCGGCTTAAAAATATCCGGTTCCTTTATGGATGCCGGGGAGCGAATCTGGATATTGCGGCGAGAGAGGTGCTCTGGGAAAAAGGGCTGGACTATAAGCACGGTACAGGGCACGGCGTGGGATATCTGCTGAATGTCCATGAGGGACCCAACAATTTCAGATGGAAACTTGCATCGGATAACAAGCCGGGAGCCGTACTGGAAGAAGGCATGGTGACCACCGATGAGCCGGGAATTTACATAGAGGGAAGTCATGGAATCCGGATCGAGAACGAGCTCCTCTGCCGGAAAGGCGAAGAAAACGAGTACGGTCAGTTTATGTACTTTGAGGATCTGACTCTGGCGCCTGTGGATCTGGATGCAGTAGAGGTGTCCGCCCTTGAGGAATCGGATAAAAGGCGGCTGAATGATTATCACAGAGAAGTGTATGAGAAGCTTTCCCCTTATTTTGAAGGAGAAGAGCTGTCGTGGCTGAGAAAAGCCACCCGGGCGGTATAATGAAAATGACGAGACAGGATCTGCCGGAGGTAGACAGGGATGCGGAAAATATTCTGAAGCGCATCACCTGTTTTGCTCTGGATATGGATGGAACCGTATATCTGGGAAATGAGTGGATCGAAGGGGCAAGAGAGTTTCTGGATGCAGTGGAGGCGGCCGGGAAGCGCTATATTTTTCTCACCAATAATTCCTCCAAAAACCAGGAAAGCTATGTGCAGAAGCTGGAAGAAATGGGTCTTGCGGTTACGCCTGACAAAATCGTCACATCGGGCATGGCAACCATTGCATATCTGAAAAAGCATTTTCCCGGAAAGCGGGTATACCTTCTGGGAAACGAACTTCTTTGCAGAGAGTTTGAGCGGGAGGGGATCCGGCTGGAGGAAGAAGCGCCGGAGGTGGTGGTGACAGGATTTGACACTTCTCTTACCTATGCCAAAATGTGCAGAGTCTGCGATCTGGTGCGGGAAGGACTTCCCTATCTGGCCACCCATCCTGATTTTAACTGTCCCACAGAGACGGGATTTGTGCCTGATGCAGGAGCGATCCATGCGTTTATTCATGCTTCTGCCTTCCGCTGGCCGGATCATATTATCGGCAAGCCAGGGGGAGATATTATGGATTATCTGGCCCTGAAAGCAGGGGCGGCAAAAGAAGAGACCGCAATGGTGGGAGACCGGCTCTATACAGATGTGGCGGCAGGGGTAAACAACGGTTATACCGGAATCCTGGTGCTCAGCGGAGAAGCAGGCATGGAGGACGTCAGAGAGTCTGAGGTGATTCCGGATCTGATTTTTTCCTCCGTAAAAGAAATGATTCCCTTTCTGTGAAATTTCAGGAAGGTCACAGAGAAAGCAGAACAGGTTTTTGTCTGTATAAAAGGAAAAGCAGAATATGGCATTACAGTTTTACTTTGGCGCATCAGGCGCCGGGAAAAGCAGTCGGCTTCATAAAGATGTATTAATGTGGGCAAAGCAGGAACCAGAACGCAATTTTTTGTTTCTGGTTCCTGATCAGTTTACCATGCAGACGCAGGTGGATCTGGTGAGGGCAAGCGACTGCGGCGGTATCATGAACATTGATGTGCTCAGCTTCGGACGTCTGGCGCACCGTATCTTTGAGGAGACAGGCTATGGAAACAGGCCGGTTCTGGACGATACCGGAAAAAGTCTGGTGCTTCGCAAGGTGGCGGCATCTCTTCAGGAAAAGCTTCCTGTCATAGGGAAAAACCTGAACAAAATCGGTTATATCCATGAAGTGAAGTCAGCAGTGTCGGAGTTCATGCAGTATGGCATTTCCCCATCCGGAGTGGGGGAGCTGGCGGAGTTTTCCAAAGGACGGGGGGCGCTGCATTATAAATTAAAGGATCTGGAGCTGATCTACGAAGGCTTTACAAATTACATAAAAGAGAGCTTCATCACCACCGAGGAGACATTGGGACTTCTGACCTGCGCTGTGGGAAAATCCCGTATCATCAGAGACAGCGTTGTGGTTTTTGATGGATTTACAGGATTCACCCCCGTACAGTACCGGCTGATCCAGGAGCTGCTTGGATTGACCCAAAAAGTCATTGTATCGCTTACCATTGAGGCCGGAGAAGATCCTTTTCAAATGGGCGGAGAACAGGAATTGTTTTATCTGAGTAAGAAAACGGTGCGGGATCTCTGCAGGCTGGCCGGAACAGAGGGAAGGCAGGCGGAAAATGGCGGGAGGTTAAAAGATGTCTATATAAAACCGGATCCTCTGCCAAGATTTCGGAATAATCCGGAACTGGCTCATCTGGAAAAAAATCTGTTCCGCTATCCGATCCAGCCATATCGGAAGGAACATGTGGAAAGTATCCATCTGACGGAAAATCTGAATCCGGCTCAGGAGGTGAAGCAGACATGTGCTATGATCAAAAGACTTGTGCTGGAGGAGGGATATTGTTATCGGGATATTGCAGTGGTAACGGGTGATATGGAAACATACCGGGACTATTTTGAGAGGGAGGCCCTTGTATGCGAGCTTCCGGTTTTTATGGATCAGACCAGAGGAATTCTGCTGAATCCCTTTATTGAGTATATCAGAAGTGCTGTTAAAATCATCCTTCTGGACTTTTCTTATGAAGCGGTCTTCCATTATCTGCGTTGCGGACTTGCAGACTTTCAACAGGAGGAAGTGGATCTTCTGGAGAATTATGTGCTGGCTCTGGGGATTAAGGGAAAGAAAAAATGGAGCCAGTTATTTACAAGAAAATTAAATTCAAATTTAATAATATCGAATGATACCGAAAGGGAAGAGGAGGAGGAACAACTGATCCTGCTGGAAAAGCTCAATGAGAGCAGAGCCCGGCTGATGGAACAGATAGCGCCTCTGATGGAAAAGAAAAAAACAGCCGGCGAGCTGGTGCTGGCGCTCTATGATTTTATTCTGGCCGGCCGGATTCAGGAAAAACTCCATGATTATGAAAATTATTTTATGGAGAAGGGAGAGAGAGAGCGGGCGAAGGAGTATGCTCAGATCTACCGGCTGGTGATGGAACTGCTGGAGCAGATCATGTCGCTTCTTAAGGAGGAGGCCATGAGCCTTAAGGAGTTTGCGGAGATTTTGGATGCGGGATTTGGAGAAATACAGGTGGGGCTGATTCCCGGAAGTGTGGACAGAATTGTGGTAGGGGATATGGAGCGAAGCCGTTTAAAACAGGTAAAGGTACTGTTTTTCCTGGGAGTAAACGATGGAAATATTCCGAAAAGCAGTGCAAAGGGGGGAATTATATCTGACATTGACAGAGAGTTTCTGCAGCAGTCGGAGATTGAACTGGCGCCAACGCCCAGACAGAAGATGTATATTCAGCGCCTCTATCTTTATATGAATATGACGAAACCCTCCGAGCGTCTCTATCTTTCCTGGTCACGGCTGAGCAGCCAGGGAAAAACGCTGCGGCCTTCTTATCTCACAGATATGATCCGGAAGCTTTTTCCTATGATCTCTATTAAAAAAGCGAGTGTTATTAATAATGGCTTTGAGCAGATTGTGAATAAAAGAGATGGACTGACCCTGCTGGCGCAGGAGCTGCAGAATTATGCCCAGGCAAGAGAAGGAGAGCTGACAGAAGGAGAACTCCGGGGAATGTACCGCCTGTATGAAAGAGACAGTACATACCGTACTTATGTACACAGCCTGCAGGAGGCGGCATTCTCCCATTATGAGCATAAACCGCTGGAAAAGGCGGTGGCAAGAGCCCTTTATGGCAGTATGCTGGAGAATAGTGTCACCCGGCTGGAACGATACGCGGCCTGTGCTTATTCACATTTCCTGCAATATGGACTTATGCTGAAAGAGCGGGAAGAATTCAGCTTTGAGCAGACGGATCTGGGCAATATTTTCCATGAAGTGCTGGAAGCCTTTGCAGGAAAACTTGCAGAAAATAATCTCACATGGTTTACGTTTACGCAGGAGGAGGGGGACAGGCTTCTGAGGGAAGCATTAGAGGCCTGCGTTCAGGTCTATGGAGAGAATATTCTCTACAGCAGCGCCCGGTATGAGTATATGGTGGAGAGGATGTATCGGATTCTGCGAAGAACGGTGCAGACGCTGAAAGCACAATTGCAGGAAGGAGAGTTTGTTCCCGCGGCCTTCGAGATGTCTTTTTCGCGGGTGGAAAAACTGGATGCAGTTACCATTGCCCTGTCCGAGGACGAAAAGATGAAGCTGCGGGGCAGAATCGACAGGATTGATCTGTGTGAGGACGAGGAACATGTCTATGTGAAGGTGGTGGATTACAAGTCAGGGAACAAACGATTTGATCTGGCGGCGCTCTATTATGGACTGCAGCTGCAGCTGGTGGTTTATATGAATGTGGCCTCTGAAATTGCGGGACGGAATCACCCTGACAAGGAGATTGTACCGGCAGCTCTGCTCTATTACCACGTAAATGACCCTATGGTCAGGGCGGAGAAGGAGATGACGCCTGAAGAGATTGATCAGCAAATCTTAAGGGAACTCCGGACTACAGGACTGGTGAGTGAAGATGAAAAAGCGGTCAGCCTGCTGGATAAAAATTTTACAGGAAAGTCTGCGGTAATTCCGGTGGAACGTAAAAAGGATGGCAGCTTTTCCGCATCCTCTTCCACAGTATCCAGACAGGAGTATGAGATCATCTCACAGTTCGTGAATCATAAGATCCGGCAGCTGGGCAGAGAGATTCTCTCGGGAAACATTGAGGTCAATCCTTATAAACAGGATAATAAGCAGCCCTGTACCTATTGTGCCTACCGGGGAGTATGCGGGTTTGAGGAGAAGATCCCCGGCTATCAGATGCGGCGTCTCCCTTCTCTGCCGGAGGAGATTCTGCTTGAAAAGATGAGGGAAGTATGTATTCCCGGAGCGGATACCAATTCATAAGATGGATCCGGCCGGAAATCTTACAGATGGAGAAAGATATGGGAAAATCATTTACACCAGAGCAGCAGAAGGTGATTGAGCTGAGAGACAGAAATATTCTGGTATCGGCAGCTGCCGGTTCGGGAAAGACCACTGTGCTTGTGGAACGTATCATACAAAGAATCACAGATGAAAAGCGCCCTGCTGATATTGACCGGCTTTTGGTGGTAACCTTCACCAATGCGGCGGCGGCGGAGATGCGGGAGCGGATCAGCCAGGCGGTGAACAACCGTCTCATGGACGATCCGCATAATATTCATCTGCAGAAGCAGGCATCCCTGCTTCACAATGCCCAGATTACAACGATCGACAGCTTTTGTCTGTTTATTATTCGGAATAACTTTAATGACATCGGGCTGGATCCGGGATTCCGGGTGGCGGACGAGGGAGAACTGCGATTATTAAAGCAGGATGTAATGAGAGAATTTCTGGAAGAAAAATATCAAAAAGGAGAAGAAACATTCGTTGACTGTGTGGAATATTTCACGGGAGGAAGCAATGACAGACTTTTGGAGGAGTATATCAGCAGGATTTATGAATTTTCCATGAGCTTTCCCTGGCCGGAAGACTGGATCAGTCAATGCGGAGAGGGGTATGAGATAAAAGATGTTATGGAAATGGAAAACACCTCCTGGTGCCGGGAACTGCTCAAATACATCAGAAATATCCTTACAGAGTGCCGAAACAGCATGGAAAATGCTCTGCAGATAGCAGAAAGGCCCGATGGACCTTATATGTACGGGGAGATGCTGGAACGTGAGGCTGAGATGTTAAATCAACTTTTAACAGCAGAGGGCCTCTGGGAATTGTACGGAGCATTTGATAAAATAACATTTGGAAGGCTTTCATCCAGGAAGGATCCTTCGGTTGATCCCCTCTGGCGAGAGCAGGTCAAAAAGATAAGAGATAAGGTGAAAAAGCAACTGGAGGAGGTGCGCATCTCCTATCTTGCAATTTCTCCGGATCAGATGCTGAAGCGGATGCAAAAGGCGGCCCCTGCAGTGAAGGAGCTTCTGCAGCTGGTGCTGGATTATGGGGAACGGCTGGCGGAGAGAAAGAAAAGAGATAATGTGATTGATTTCGGCGATATGGAGCATTTTGCCCTGAATATCCTGCTGAAAAAGGAAGAAGATGGGAGCGTTTCTCCGACGCCCGCGGCCCGGGAGTACAGGCAGTTTTTTCAGGAGATCCTCATTGATGAATATCAGGACAGTAACCTGGTTCAGGAGCTGTTGTTAAAAAGTATATCAGGCGAAGAGGAAGGGAACTTTAACCGTTTTATGGTAGGGGATGTCAAGCAGAGCATCTATAAGTTCCGGCTGGCGCGTCCGGAGCTTTTTATGGAAAAATATAACTGTTATTCAAAGGGAGATTCGCTCTGTCAGAGAATTGACCTTCACAGAAATTTTCGCAGCCGCAGACAGGTGGTGGATAGTGTCAATGATCTTTTCAGCCAAATCATGGGACAGGAGCTTGGGGGAGTAGAATACGATGAGGAGGCTGCGCTCTACCCGGGAGCGGAATATCCGGATCCTGAAGAGGGAGCGGCCTGCTATGAGACAGAGTATCTGCTGATTGGAAAGAATGAGGACCTGCCGCTTACGGCAAGGGAGCAGGAGGCCCTGGCGATTGCCCGCAGAATCCGGGAGCTGTATCAGAATTTGAAGGTGACCGATCCGGTCAGCAAAGAGCTGCGCCCGGTAAAATACAGCGATATGGTAGTTCTTCTTCGGACAACAACAGGATGGGCGGAGGAGTTCCGAAGGATATTGGAGAAGGAAAATATCCCGGCTTATGTATCCTCACGCACCGGCTATTTTCAGGCCGCAGAGGTACGGACCCTGCTGCAGTTTCTGCAGGTGATCGACAATCCCCTTCAGGATATTCCGCTTTACGGCACGCTGAAATCTTTCTTCGGAGGTTTCTCGGATGAGGAGATTGCCTTTCTGCGGGGGATGGATACAGAGCAGGAGGAGCCGGGAGATAGGAAAACGGCAAAAAAGAAAAAGATATTGTTATATTATCTTTTAACGACGCATGAAGGAAAACTGAAAGAAAAAATACAGGTGTTTTTGAAACGACTGAACACTTACAGGCAAAAAACTGCTTATACCCCGATCCACAAACTGATCCAGGAGATTCTTGCGGATTCCGGCTATCTGGAATATGTACTGGCGTCGCCCGGCGGAGGGCAGCGCAGGGCCAATGTGGAGATGCTCCTTACCAGAGCGGCGGCGTTCGAGAGTACCAGCTATTATGGACTGTTTCATTTTCTGCGGTATATAGAACAACTGGAAAAGTATGAGGTGGATTACGGGCTGGCGGATATAATGGATGAAAATGCAGATGTGGTCCGGATTATGAGTATTCATAAAAGTAAGGGGCTGGAGTTTCCTGTCTGTTTCGTCGCCGGACTCTCCAAGCGGTTTAATATGCAGGATGTAAATGGCAGACTGATTGCGGACGTGGACATGGGGATTGGAGCGGATTATGTTGACAGCAGCCTGCGCATTCAGAGCCATACCCTGAAAAAGCAGGCGGTGGCGCTGAAAATGAGGCTTGACGCCTTAGGGGAGGAGATGCGGGTTCTTTATGTGGCCATGACCAGAGCAAAAGAAAAGCTGATCCTCTCCGCCACAGTGGATGATCCTGAAAAGTTCTGGCAGGAGACAGAGATGCAGAGAAAAAAGATTTCTTTTTCTGTTCTCGCAGGGGCAAGGAGTTATCTGGATTTTGTCGCCCCCTGCCTTGAGAAGGCAACTTTGCTCCCTCCGGAGGAGGGATTTGTCCGGGATGTGAAGGATGCAGTGGCGCAGATTGAACGCAGTCAGAAGCTGTTTGCGGAGAAAATTGTGGAGGGTGAAATGACCGAACGGGACAACAGGGCACTGGCGGAGCTGTCAAAAAGGCTGGAGGCATCCTATCCCTGTCAGTATTTATCGGATCTGTTCATAAAAACAACGGTGTCAGAGCTTAAGAAGAAAGCAATACATGATTTACCAATGAAGTCAATAGAAGCGCTGGCCTCAGAGCCGGAACCGGAACAGGCAGGAGCCGGAGAGCAGGCGTTTACCAGGACACTTTTTCCGGAGCCGGAGATCATTCCCTATATTCCTTCTTTTATAGAAGCGAAAGAGACAATGACCGGTACGGACAGAGGAAGCGCCTATCATAAGGCCATGGAATTGTTTGATTTTCAGTCAGTTGCCGGGAAAGAGGGAGAAAAGGAGAAGAGGGAGGAGATCAGCCGCCAGCTGGAGCAGTTTGAAAGTATGGGAATGATCAGCCGCCAGTGGAAGGAAGGGATCTCCCTTTCCCGCCTTATGACCTTTTTCCGGAGCCGCCTTGCACAGCGGATGGGACGGGCGGCGCAGGCCGGAACGCTTCAGAGAGAAAAGCCTTTTGTGCTGGGAATCAGCGCCGGAAGGCTGGGCGGGCAGTTCCCGGATTCGGAACAGGTATTGATCCAGGGAATCATCGATGTGTTTTTTGAGGAAGATGGAAAGATGATCGTGGCCGACTACAAAACCGATGCGGTAAAGACGCCGGAGGAACTGATCGGCCGCTACCAGATTCAGCTGGACTATTACGCAGAGGCGCTCGGCCGCCTTACAGGCAGGGAGGTAACGGAAAAAATCATATATTCTTTTGCACTGGGGAAAGAGATTATGTTATACTAAAGACGAAAACGGTGAAGGCGGCGTATCCTGCATATAAATAGGAGCCGGGACGTCCGGCGTCCGCTGCCGCATAACAAACATATGAGGAGGAACATATCATGAAGTTCAAATTTGGTATCAAAGAGGTTGTTGCCATCGGTATTGGAACGGCACTGTTTGTGGCGCTGACAGAGATTCAGATTCCTACGCCCATTCCCAATACTTATCTGCAGCCGCGTATGGCAGTGATGGCTTTTCTTGCCGCAGTATTCGGACCTGTGGTGGGCGGTGTGGTAGGTATTCTGGGACATGCTCTGGGTGACGCGATGTTCTATGGCAGCGTGTGGTGGAGCTGGGTCTTTCCGGATGGCCTGGTGGGTCTCGTGATTGGTCTGTTTGCCGCAAAGTATGCGGTGAAGGAAGGCGGATTCACCAGCACAAAGGCAATTGTGCTCTTTAACGTGGTTCAGGTGGCAGTCAATGCAGCCGCATGGATGCTCCTTGCGCCGGCTCTTGATATTCTGATTTATGCGGAGCCTATGGAGAAATTACTTTCCCAGGGTGCCGCTGCATTTTTGGGAAATATCCTGATCATTGGTATTTTAGGCACACTTTTGTGTGCGGGATATTCCAAAATAGGAGCAAAATCTTCCAGCCTTACCAAAGAGGATTAATACATGGAACCCATTATCGAGTTTAAAGATTTTTCATTTAAATATCGAGCACAGAAGGAACCCACACTCCGGAACATCAATCTGTCCATTATGTCCGGAGAGAAGGTTCTGATCGTAGGTCCTTCCGGTTCAGGAAAATCCACACTTGCCCACTGCATCAACGGGCTGGTGCCTTTTTCCTGGTCCGGGGAGATCACAGGCAGTCTCAGGATCGCCGGGAAGAATCCCGCGGACCTGGGACTGTTTGGTCTCTCCAAGATCGTCGGAACGGTACTGCAGGATACGGATGGACAGTTTATCGGTCTGACCGTGGCGGAGGATATCGCATTTGCTTTGGAAAACGACATGACGCCTCAGGAAGAAATGTTCCGTAAGGTAAATGAAGTGGCGGAAATGGTGGATGTGAAAGGACTCCTGGATCATGCGCCCAGAGAGCTTTCAGGCGGGCAGAAGCAGCGGGTTTCCATGGCAGGGGTCATGGTGGATGATGTGAAAATCCTTTTGTTTGATGAACCCCTTGCCAACCTGGATCCGGCTACAGGAAAGCGTGCCATTGCGATGATCGACCAGATCCGTGAAAAAAGAAATACCACTATCGTCATCATTGAACACCGCCTTGAGGACGCCCTCTACCGGGATGTGGACAGAATCATTGTAGTGGGGGATGGACGCATCGTCACGGATACCACCCCTGATGAGCTTCTCTGCGGAGATATTCTGAACCGGCAGGGAATCCGGGAGCCGCTTTATGTCACTGCCATCAAGCATGCGGGAGGGAAGATTTCGCCAAAGGATAAGCCTCAGCATATTGAGAGCATGCATCTGGAACCCTATGCTCAGAAGGTGCGGGAATGGTTTGACCGGACGGAGGCAAAGAAACCGAAAGCAGATACACCGTCTGTGCTGAAAGTGGAGGATCTGTATTTTTCTTATGTAGAGGGCAGACCCATTCTCCAGCATATACATTTCGATATTCACAAGGGGGAGATGGTGAGTATCGTGGGGAAAAACGGGGCGGGCAAATCCACCCTTTCCAATCTGATCTGCGGGTTCTATGAGCCGACCAGAGGCCGGATTCTTTTAAACGGCCAGGATATGGCGCCTCTTTCCATCAAAGAGAGAGGGGAAAAGATCGGTCTGGTGATGCAGAGTCCGAATCAGATGATTTCAAAGCCCATGATCTTCGAGGAGGTGGCGTTAGGTCTTCAGGTGCGGGGGGTATCTCAGGAGGAAATCGGAGAGAGGGTAAATGAGACCCTGAAAATCTGCGGCCTTTATCCCTTCCGTAACTGGCCGGTATCGGCACTGAGCTTCGGACAGAAGAAGCGGGTGTCCATCGCATCGATCCTGGTGATGAAGCCGGAAGTGCTGATTCTGGATGAGCCGACTGCAGGGCAGGACTACCGGCATTACACGGAAATCATGGAATTCTTAAAGGAGATCAATGAAAACAGCGGGATTACGATCATCATGATCACCCATGATATGCATCTGATGCTGGAATACACGGACAGGGCCATTGTGATCGCAGACGGACATCTGATCGCCGATGATACGCCTGCAAAGGTATTGACCAACGAGACCATTGCGGATAAGGCGTATCTGAAGAAGACCTCTCTGTATGATCTGGCGCTGGACTGTCAGATTGAAGATCCTTCGGAGTTTGTAGAGCGGTTTATCGCGTATGAGCGGGAAAAGAGGGGGAAGGAGGATCAGGGGAATGGCTAAGATATTATCATATGAAGAAAAAGATACCTGGATCCATCGGCTCAGCGGTGTGACCAAGCTGATTTTTTTCTTGCTCTGGTGTCTGACCAGCATGTTAACCTATGATACCCGGGTGCTGGTGGTGATGCTGATCTTCTCGCTGGTGGTCTTTAAGATCTCAAAGACCCGGTGGAGTCAGGTGGGAGCCGTGTTTAAACTGGTCATGGTGTTTCTGGCGTTCAATGTATTTGCCATATATCTTTTTTCACCGGATCAGGGAACTGCCATTTACGGTACCAGGACGGTGCTTTTCCACATTGCGGGGCGCTATGACGTGACGCTGGAACAGCTTTTTTATGAACTGAATGTGGTGATTAAATATTTTACCATTATTCCGGCGGTGTTTATGTTTCTGGTAACCACCAATCCCAGTGAATTTGCCGCATCTATGAACAAGGTGGGTATCAGCTATAACGTGGGGTATGCCATCTCTATCGCGCTGCGGTATATTCCAGACGTGCAGAGCGAATTCACCAAGATCAAGCATGCGCAGGAAGCCAGAGGAATCGAGATGTCGGGCAAGGCTTCTTTTATCAACAGGATTAAAAATACGGCGGCCATTATTTTTCCGCTGATTTTTTCCAGTATGGACAGAATTGATGTGGTGAGCAATGCCATGGAGCTCCGGGGCTATGGCAAGCATAAGAAGAGAACCTGGTATATGGAAAAAAAGCTTCTGCGCAACGATTATCTGACCATTGGTTTTACCATGCTGTTTACGGCGGCAGCGCTTTTGATCACCTTTGCGGATGGAAGCAGATTCTATAATCCCTTTGTGTGAGACTGAATATTTAATTATAGTGAACGCCAAAAACAAAAATTTTTGTCGTTCACTCTACATATTTGTATGATCCGGTTTCAGAAGGCTAAAGACAGAAAGAGTTCTGACGATATATAGAGAAGGGGAACCGGATAAAGGGCTAAGGAGAGCGTATTTTCAAAGGACTGAAGAAAAGGAAAATATGCTCTTTTCTTTTGCTGAAGTAGAGGATATAAACTGGTAATTAATAGATAGTAATTGAGATTTAATTTAGATTGTAGTAGAATGTACTGTGGTTTGAGATATCGTTTTAGAGAAAAGCCGGAGCATCAGGCCGGATTTGAAAAAATACAGGTGAGCGCAATGTTTCTTTACACAGATATACATACACATATCCTTCCCGGAGTGGATGATGGAGCCAGAAATGAGGAGATGTGTATGGAAATGCTTGCGGCGGCAAATAAGGATGGAGTCAGCAAAATTTTCCTTACCCCGCACAGTAAGCCGATGCATCATAACGCGGATCCTTCCAAAATCAGAGAGCTTACGGCAGGACTCCAGGAAGAGGTACAAAAAAACAGTCTGGAACTGAAGCTGTATACAGGCAATGAACTTTATTATCGGAGTGAGCTCTTAGAACTGCTGGAGGAAGGAGAAGTATGCACACTGGCCGATTCGGATTACGCGCTGATTGAATTTGGTCCAATGGATGATTTTGAATACATAAGAAAGAGCATGTACCGGATTCTCTCGGGGGGATATCGTCCGGTTCTGGCTCATGCAGAGCGCTATAACGTTCTGTGGAAGTCTGTGGAGAAGGCCGCCGCACTGGTGGAAATGGGATGTTATCTTCAGATAAACGGGGGAAGCATTACGGGAGAGTACGGTTTTAAAGTCCAAAGGTTCTGCAGACGTCTGCTGGCATTGGATCTTGTGCATTTCGTGGCATCAGATGCTCACGACGATCAAAAAAGAGGCTGCCGTCTGTCGAAATGCGCCAAATATATCAGCAAAAAATACGGGCAACAGCGGGCGGAGCAGATTTTTGTGAACAATCCGGCCAGCGTCATTGCGAATGATTATATATAGTAAACGACAAAATAATTTGTCGTTTACTATATAAAGGAGCAGGAGAAATCTGCAGGATACAGGAGAAGTGAATGGAAAATCGGAGAGGACAGGATGAGATAGAGATTGATCTGATAGAGGTGTTTGGGATCCTGATCGGCAAAATATGGCTGATCATCGGGAGCGGACTGCTGTTTGCACTTGCGGGCTTTCTGATCAGCAGATATTTGATTACGCCTGTTTATGAGTCAACCACCAAAATCTACATTCTGAATAAAACGGAGAACGCCTCGATTACTTACAGCGATGTGCAGATGGGCACACAGCTGACCAAGGACTATGCGGAGCTGATCGGCAGCAGGTATGTGCTTGAAAAGGTGATTGAGGAGCTTTCGCTTACCATGGAGTATGACGAGCTGTATAAAAAAATAAGCGTGGAAACGCCCAGCGATACCCGTATTGTTTCTATCACGGTGGAAAGTATCGATCCGGCGCAGGCCATGGAAGTTGCCAACTGCATCAGAGAAGTTGCAAGCACCCACATTCAGAATGTCATGGATATCGATGCGGTGAATGTGGTGGAAACTGCGAATTTCCCGGTGGATAAGGCAAAGCCGAGCTGTGTAAAATGGGCGCTGGCAGGGGGAATTCTGGGATGCTTTATCGTATGTGCCGTTCTTTTGATCCGCTGTCTTTTAGATGATACCATTAAGTCCTCGGAAGATGTGGAGAAATACCTGAACCTGAGCACGCTTGCGCTGATTCCCATAACGGAGGAAGAATCTTCATCTGTGCGGAAAAGCAGAAAGAAAAGGCAGAGATAAAGAGAGGAAAGGAAATCGATTATGCAGAGTGTAAGCTTACATTTTGATCAGGAAGAGGACTACCGTGCCAGAGAGGCTTTTAAAACTTTAAGGAGCAATATTGAATTCTGCGGAGAAGAGATCCGGGTGATCGCAATCACAAGCTGTACCCCCAACGAGGGCAAGTCCAGTATTGCCATGGAGGTGGCGAGGGCGTTTTCGGAAGCGGGAAACCGTACGCTGCTGATCGACGCGGATATGCGTAAATCGGTGTTGATGGGACGTTATAAGACCGGTGCGGTGAAGCTGGGGCTGACCCACAGTCTGATCGGAAGGGCGGATTACAAGGAGATCATATGCAGCACGAACCTTTCAAGGCTTTATATGATTTTTTCAGGACCGGTGCCTCCGAATCCCAGCGAGCTTCTGGGCGGAGATAAGTTTATCGCTCTTCTGAAAACACTGAAGGAGGTCTTTGACTATATTATTGTGGATACCCCGCCTCTGGGAAGTGTAATCGATGCGGCCGTGACGGCAAAAAGCTGCGATGGTACCGTGCTGGTGGTGGAAAGCAATGCGGTCAGCTATAAATTTGCACAGAGGGTCAAAGAGCAGCTTGACAAGACCGGCTGCAGAATACTGGGAACCGTGCTGAATAAGGTGGATATGAGCAGTAAGGGATATTACGGGCATTACGGAAAATATTACGGCAAATATTATGGAAAGTACTACGGAAAATATGGGAAAGAAAAGACCCGGGCTTAGGCTTTGGATGAAAATACTTCTGGGAGTCATACTGGCGTCCGGTATTGCATATTTGTCTTTTGAAGCAGTCCGCGCCATCGGCGGAGCAAATTTGAAAAAGAAAGCCAGACAGTCAGCGCCGGAGCTGGTGCAGAGGCCGGATGAAGAGATGAGCCCCGAACAACTTCCGGAGTCGCCGGAAGAAGAAAGGTGGCAGGAGGGATGGATCCGTTATCAGGGAAGGATCTATGCCTATAATGAAGACATCAGAACCTTTTTATTTATGGGTATTGACAAAAATTCCGATGTGGAGGAAGTGGAAGAGGGGACAGAGGGAGGACAGGCAGATGCCCTGTTTCTGGCGGTTTTGAACCCTCACCGTAAATTGATTCAGGTGATCGGCATTAACAGAAATACCATGACAGATATTGATGTGTATGACGATCAGGGAGAATATGTGACCACCACGCAGGCGCAGATCGCAGTACAGCACGGCTTTGGGAACGGTCTGGAGGAGAGCTGTGACTATCAGCAGAGGGCGGTTGAGCGGCTTTTTTATCAGCTGCCCATACATGGGTATGCGGCGGTAAATATGAGTGCCATCTCCACCATCAATGACGCGGTGGGAGGCGTGGACGTAACGGTGCAGGAGGATCTGACGAAAGTGGACAAAACGCTTACAGAGGGCGCTTTGGTGCATCTGACCGGGGAGAGCGCCTTCTGGTATGTGAAATATCGAGATGCAGAGGAATTCGGCTCCGCGGACCGGCGCCTTGCCAGGCAGAAACAGTACTTAAATGCTCTGATAAAAGCGGCGAAGCAGGCCGCCGGAGAGGATATCACGGTGGCGGGAAGACTCTATCAGGCAATTTCGGCGCAGATGGTGACAAACATTTCTCTGGATGAGGTGGTCTATCTTGCCCCGCTTCTGGTGAACTACCGGTTTGATGCAGACAGCTTTTATATGCTGGAGGGAGAAACGGTCATGGGAGAGAGGTTTGAGGAGTTTTATGCAGATGAAGACGCCCTGTATGAGATGATTCTGGAGATCTTTTATGAGGAAATGAAAGATGAATAGATGGGGATTGACCTGGAAAAAAGCCTCCGGTCTCAGGATCTTGTGTAGCATTCTTTCAGTCGGCCTGTTTTTGCTGCCAGGGTGCGGCAGCAGAGAGAAACCGGAACAAATGACAGTGCCGGAACAGAAAGAGATGCCGGAAACGGGGGAGGAGGCGGCGCAGAAGGCAGAAGAGCAGGCGCTTCAGGGCAAAAAAGAGGGTAAAGAAAGTAAAGAGGAGAGCGGCTGTCTGGGGGAATCTGCCCGGGACGGGACGATAGACTTTCCAGCGCTCCAAAAGATAAACCCTGATATTTTCGCATGGCTCTATATTCCGGATACTCAAATTGACTGCCCGATCCTTCAGAGCCAGGAGGCGGACGACTATTACGAAAGCCACAATGCCTTTCAGGAGATCAGCGAGGAGGGGGCGCCGTATACGGAGCTTGCCAATCTCAGGGATATGTGTGATTTCAACACGGTGATTCACGGGAAGAGCTCTTTTCAGGGGGAGGAGACGGGTCAGGAAGCTTCTGCAGAGGGAGTGTTTGCGGATCTGAAGAGATTTGCAGATCCTGCGTTTTTTGACAGTCATCAGGAATTTTATATTTACCTGGAGGATAATCTTCTGACCTATACCATATTTGCAGCCTATGAGAGGGAAAACACCAGCCTGATCCGAAGCTATGACTTCACATACGGCGGGGGCTGCGAAGCATTCCTGGAGGATATGTATGGACTGCGGGAAATGGGAAAAAACCTCCGCGAAGGCTGGGAAGACGTGACCCCTTATCATTTTCTTGTAACACTGACCGCTCACAGCAGTGAAAATCCGGAAAAACAGTTTGTGGTACTTGGCGCGCTTATATCCGACGCGGCGGGAAAGATCGACCGGCAGGTAGAGTGGTGAAACCGGGAGTACATTCAGCGCTTTGTACTTCCGCATTTGATGATATTTCCATCCCGGCAACAGCCTGGGATGAGAATATATTTCAGGATACCCGGATATCCGGGGGAAAGGAGGAAATGCCCAGTGAAAAGGATGATCGCTCTTGCAGCGGCAGCAGCCATGATTTGCAGTATGCCTGTTATGGCGGCAACGAGCCCCTCTGCGGCAGCAGTGATGGCCTCTGTTGCCCAAGAGGCAGCTTCCGAAGGCAAATCGGTAGGAGAATATACCAATAATGCGGTGGTAGAGGTTCCAGGTCTGGACGAGGTGACACCTATCGCTCAGGGAGGACACGTGATCATTAACGGTGCCCCCAGCAATGTGGTCTTCTTTCTGACCAAGCCTTCAGCCAAAACAGTAACGCTTGCCAGAAACCAGGCGGATGCCCTTGGAGGGAAGGTGCTCAATGTGGTCGGCACCAAATCCCAGGCGGTGGGGAAATTCGAAACAGCCCAGGTAAACTTCTATGCAAAGGGAGTAAGGACCGGCCAGCTGATCAAAGTCTATCAGCTCATCGATGGTGAGTGGGTAGAGCTTGAGATCGCAGAGATACGGGACGACCATGTGGTGGTAAACATGACTGCTCATGGGATTCTGGCCTTTATCGAAGTGCCGGAAGCAGAAAACGCAGAGGAACCGAAGACGGAAGCAGCTGAAGTGACGAAAGCGGAAGCCGCAGAGGAACCGAAGACGGAAGCAGCTGAAGTGACGAAAGCGGAAAGTGCAGAGAAACCGAAGGCAGAATCTGTCAGTGAGCCGAAAGCGGAAGCCGCAGACAAATCAAAGGCGAAAACGGCTGAAGTGACAAAAACGGAAGCCACAGAGGAGCCGGAGTCGGAAACAGCAAAAAAATCAGAAGCAGGAACTGCTGAAGAACCGGCAAAGGAAGCTGTCAAAGCGTCGAAATGAGAATGCCGTAGAGTGGTAAACAGTCCGCCGCCTTTGGGCGGCGGGGTGGGGAGAAGGAAAACTCCCGAAAAGGAGAAGCAGATTAATGGAGATAGTGTCAGCCGATGAGACGGACCGCTTAAATATGCAGAGACAGAGAGAAAAAGCTTACAGAAATGATTTACAGAGTATTTATGAGAAAAAAAGCAGCGGCTATAAGCTTATGAAGCGGCTGCTTGATATTGTGCTGTCATGTATGGCACTGGTGTGTCTGTCTCCGGTTTTTCTGGTCTGTGCTCTGGCGATTAAGCTGGAGGATGGCGGGCCGGTATTTTTCGTTCAGCCCAGAGCCGGGAAAAACTTCAGGCTGTTTCACATTTATAAATTCCGCAGCATGTATGTAAATGCCGACGAGGATTTTGCGGAGATGATGAAATATAATGAACAGACAGGCCATGCCTTTAAGATCAGAGAGGATCCCAGGATCACCAGAGTAGGCAGGGTTCTGCGGAGAATGTCTATCGATGAACTGCCTCAGCTGATCAATATCATCAAAGGGGATATGAGTATTGTAGGTCCCCGCCCCCTTCTGGCATTTCAAATGACGGAATGCAATGACTACCAGAAACAGAGGCTGCTGGTACAGCCCGGCCTGACCTGTTACTGGCAGATCAGCGGCCGCGCGGACGTCAGGTGGGACGAGTGGGTGGAAATGGATCTGGATTACATAGAAGATATGAGCTTGTGGACAGACGTGAAAATAATTGTAAAGACGATCCCGGCGATTGTGTCGGGGGAGGGGGCGTATTAGGCTGGTTAGTGTGGACTTGAGAATATGAGGAAAGAAATTGCAGCAGTAGTGGTCACTTATAACCGAAAAGCATTATTGGAACAGTGCCTTGAGAAAATTATGAGCCAAGAAGATGCTGAGTGTGATGTCATAGTCATTGATAATGCGAGTACTGATGGGACAGGAGAGATGATTAAAAGCCGTTTTGACCGGCTGGAGATCACTTATATAAATACAGGTTCAAATCTTGGCGGAGCCGGCGGATTTCAATATGGCGTAAGGCAGGCAGTGATTCTGGGATATCAGTATATCTGGATGATGGATGATGATACCCTGCCGAAAGAAAATGCGCTCTGTGAGCTTTTGAAGGCGAATGAGAAATTAAGTGGGAACTGGGGATTTCTTTCCAGTGTTGCATATTGGACGGATGGAAACCTCTGCAGCATGAATATTCAGAAAAAGACGATATTCAGGCATGTCGGAAAGCAGGAATATCAAGCAGAAATGGCACCGGTGGTAATGTGTTCTTTTGTCTCTCTGCTAGTCAGAGCGAGTGTCGTAAAGTCGGTCGGGCTGCCCATCGGAGAGTATTTTATCTGGACAGATGATTACGAATATACAGGCCGGATATCAAGCCAATATCCTTGCTATATGGTTCCTTCAAGTAAAGTTATCCATGCAATGAAAAAACATACGAGAGTGGACTTTGCAACAGATGACAGTTCCAGGATAGACAGATATCACTATATATACAGAAATGATGTTCATTGTTATCGTCGATATGGGGTGAAAGGATGGCTGTATATTATTTTGAAGGATATGTATACCCTGCTTAATATCATGATAAATTCCAAAGAAAGAAAATGGGAGAAGATGAAGGTGGTGGTGAAGGGGGTGAAAGAGGGGATTAGTTTTAGACCAAGGGTAGGAAGTGGTAAGTTTTTATAAAGTATACAGTGGAAAGTATAAATAAACTCGATGAATAAGAAATTTAAGGTTAAAAAAATTATAAAATATGAAGCGGGAAAAATATTAGATGCTTCAAATGATAAAATTGAAAAGGCTATCAGCCAGGCAGAGGTTATTTCTTTTGATATTTATGACACGTTGGTAAAAAGAAATATTAGCAAACCGGAATATTTGCATGATTTAGTAAATGAATGTTTTTTTGAACAGACTGGAATCAGATATGAGGGGTATCCAAAGGATAGAATATGGGCGGAAAAGCAGGCGAGAAAAAATGTTCAGAAAGAAGAGATATCTTTGGAGGAAATATTTATATATTTAAAGGGAATACCCGAAAAGCATAAAGACATACTTCAAATATTGGAAAAGAAAATGGAGCTCAAAGTTTCTTACCCTAATTTCAGAATGCGGGAAATATATAAAAAAGCATTAAAAGCCGGTAAGCATATTATTATTACATCAGATATGTATTTAGACGAAAACTTGATAAAAGAAATTTTATATAAATGTGGATATTTCGAATATGAAAAATTGTATTTATCCTCGTCTTTTGATAAGTGCAAATCAACAGGAAGCATATATGAGGTTATAAAAAGAGATTATTCAGTATATAAGAGAAAAATATTGCATATTGGTGATAATGTAAAAGGTGATTATGTTATTCCCAAAATGAAAAATATAGATGCTTTATTAATTGATGGACAAGATAATTTATTATGGTTTTGGAAAAAAAATAGTAGAAATATAAATGATCAATTTGTATACCAAATGTGGTATTCTTTTTTAAATAATCATATAGAACAGAAGATAAGTGAAACTGCCCGAATTGGCTATGAAGTATTAGGTCCAATACTGTTAGGCTTTTGCAGATGGTTAAACGAGAGAGTATATGAGGATAATATCGAAAAGATTTTTTTCTTAAGTCGAGAGGGAAAAATAATCCAGAAGGCATTTAATAGTTTATATCCGCAAAATAAGATCCCACAATCTTATTTATATGTATCTCGACAATCATTAGTCATTCCGTTACTTGAAGATGCAGTTGACTTTGACGAAATAATGAGCAGAATAAAATATCTTTTTCATACACCAGTTCCGACGTTGAAAACTATTTTAGAAGTCTGCAGGTTGAATGAGAGAAAATATTACAAAGAATTAGAAAAAGCCGGGTTACATGAGAATATAGAAATACGGGATGTTCCATTTGAAAAAAAGGAAAAAGTATCCTGGATAATAAAGAAATTAGCAAGAGAGCAATTTAGAAAACAAAAAGAATATATTGTAAAGTATTTAGAGGAAAATAGTTTTAAAGGTAAAGTTGCTGTAGTTGATATAGGTTGGTCCGGAACTATGCAGAGTTCTTTGCAACAGTATCTATTAGACAGTGAGACAATAATTCAAGGTTACTATATTGGTGTAAGAAATTTAGAAAAAGATAAACACTATTCGGATCTTTTAAGGAAAGGATACTTATTTGAACCTGGAGAAAATGAGGATTATGATTTAAGAACAAGATTTACAACTGAAGTTCTGGAAATGTTATTTTTAAATGGCTCCGGCAGCGTAAAGGAGTATGAAAATAAAAAGAATGTAATCCGACCTGTTTTTATGGAAGCTGAATATGGTAAGGAAGAGAGAAAATTTGTAGATAGGTTACAGAAGTCGGCATTGGAATTTTTGTATCTAGTAGAAAAAGATAAATTATATAGTAAAGTGCCATTACCAGTGAATACTATTATGAATATGTATTCACGTTTTGCAGTGCGCCCCAAATATTCTACAGTAGAATTATTTAAAGGTTTCCAAGTCCTAAATGGTAAAACGAGAAAAATTTTACCAGATCATAGTTTATCTTACTATTTGTGTAATTTTCAGAAATTCAGGATAGACTTGGGTGAAAGTTCATGTAAAATATTTTTTCTTAAGCAGATTTTCAAAATAGATTTACCGTATTATGAATGGCTATGCTTATTACTGAAAAGAAGGAATCAGAAAAACAAGTAAATATAAACAGGGGGCCTGAGATAAGCAGAGTAAAGGAAAAAGTATGCATATATTGTTTATTTCGGATAGCGATGACAAATATGGGGCATCTCAATCCATGAAACAATTGGTGGAAGAGTTGTTAGTTTACCATAAGGATATAGAGATAAGCGTTATTTTGCCCCTGAGATCTAATTTGGAAAATTATTATTATCGAATGGGATGTCATGTTTATAAAATACTCTATGAGTCTTTTTATCAGGGGATACCGGAGCAAAGATGGAAGATACCTGCAAAAAGATTAGTCAGGGGTATAGAATATTGGATTGGAAGATGGACAGGGCTATATTGTATAAGAAAGAAATTAGATATAAATACAATAGATATTATACATTCTAATTCTTCAAGAGAAGATTTTGGAGCGATGTTGGCACTAAAATATCAAAAGCCGTTAATATGGCATATCAGAGAGTTTGGAGATATAGATTATGAATGTTTTAGTTTTAGAAAAAAATATATAGAGTTTATGAATACGGCAGCGTCAGAATTTATTGCTGTTTCCGAAGCGGTTAAAATTCACTGGATAAAAAAGGGACTGGAAGAAAAAAAAATAATTCGTATTCATAATGGGGTTTCATCAGAAATCACGATAAAAGAGAATTATGTAAATAAATTTGGTAAAATTAAGTTTATTATGTTGGGGTCCATACGCGTGACGAAAGGACAGTACCAGATTATTCAGGCACTAGGACTACTGACAGAAGAAGAGAAGAAGAGAATTACATTAGATTTTATTGGTGGAGGAAGTAGATCCTACATAAAAGAATTACAAAAAATGGTGGAAAAGTATGGATTAAGGGATAAAATCAGATTCCTTGGATACCAGAAAAATTTGTTGAAGGATATAAGTGAATATGATTGTGGAATTATGTGCTCAAAATCAGAAGGATTTGGAAGAGTAACGGTAGAATATATGATGGCAGGATTGCCTGTTATTGCATCCGACACAGGTGCTAATTCAGAAATCGTAATTAATAATACAAATGGGTTCTTATATCACTGGGGTGATATACAAGATTTGAGAGACAAAATCAGTCTGCTAATAAATCATGAAGATTTGATTAAAAAAATGGGAAAGAGAGCAAGAATGAGTGCTCAAATGTATTTTAATTCTGGGCGAAATGCGCAACTCATATTGAATGAATATAAAAAAATTATGAATAAGAAAGACTGATTAAGATATAAATCAACAAATGGGGAATAAGAGATTATAGAGAAACTTTATGTATAAAAGAATTAGTTTTAAAAATTTTTTTCCGTTAATTTTTACACTTTGGTATAGCACAGAGATCATTTTTAACACTACGATGAATATGGTCATGGGAGTATCAATAAAAACAATAAGTAGCGCTGTCGATTGGCTGATCCTTGTTTTTCTGATGATCGAAATTGTGCTATTCCAAGTTTATAAAAAAAGAGAATTAATGATTATAATTGGAATTACTTTGCCTGTTGTTGCGGCGACGGTATTGTCAGGAAATAAATCCATTTTATCACTGTGGATGTTTGTTGTGGCAGCAAAAAACAGTGATTTGGATAAAATAATCCATATCGCCTATAAAATTTTATTGCTAATGATTCCGTTGGTTATTGTTTTATGCCTGTTGGGTGTAATAGAAGATAAGACTTTATTTCGAGACAATACGCAGCGTTTTTCGTTAGGTTTTTCCCATCCGAATCAATTAGGATTAAGATGCTTTCAACTAACCCTTTGCCATTTTTATGTTCATAGGAAAAAGCTGAAGCTAAATAATTATATAGTTATTTTTGGAATGATTTTATTCATAATTATGGTTCCCAATTCGCAGACAGCATGTATTAGCATTTTTGTATTTTTGCTATTAATACTTATTGACAAATATATTCAAAATCAAAAAAAGATTTTGCAGAAAATTTATACAACAAGTTTGTTGGCAGGAGCGTTTTTATTAAATGTATTAAGTCTAATTTTGTCTTATATTGACGTTAATCAAAATTTTGTTCTGGCAAAAATAAACAGCTGGATGTCGTCAAGATTTTCAGTATGTCATAGAGTATGGATGATATACGGTGTATCGCTTTTTGGACAAAGAGTATATGTGACAGAAGCAGAAAGGAAATTAGTAGGTATTAAGAGTGCGTTATGGCTTGACAATGCATATGTAAGTATTTTACTAAGATATGGGGTTTTGGTTTTTTTGTTTTTTTCCTTTTTTTATATTTACTTATTAGCCAAGATGATCCAACGTAGAGAGTTTATTCTTGCAATTATTTTGTTTGTATATGCAGTATATGGTATTATGGAAACAGGATTATATATGTTGGCACATAATATCTTTCTGATCTCATTTGCAGAGATACTTTATTCGAAAGGGGCAGGAAATCATATAAATGAAAATAGTAATAAATAAATTATACTATTCGTTTAGAATTGGTGGGCCGTATTATATAGGACTTAGAATTACTGACAAAATTTTTAGAAGCGATAAAGCAAAAAGATTTTTGTATCTAAAATCGTCAGAGCAGAAAGCCGAAGAAATTGAGAACTTTTTGATAAAAATATATGGTTCCAAAACAGGGAAGAAGCTGAATTTCAGGGAATTGTATACTTTTAATGAAAAAATGCAATGGTTGAAACTATATGATAATATAGCGTTAAAAACAACTTTAACAGATAAATATCTTGTTCGGGCATGGATAAAGGAAAAAATTGGAGAACGATATTTGATTCCGCTTTTAGGGGTGTGGAGGACATTTGAAGAGATAGATATAGATAAATTACCGAAATCTTTTGTACTGAAAGCAAATCATGGAAGTGGATGGAATGTTATTATAAAAAATAAAGAGAAAGAAGATTGGACAAAAGTACGGGAGAAATTTAATGAATGGATAAATTTAAACTTTGCATTTATGGTAGGGTTTGAAATGCAATATTTCAATATTGAGCCCCGAATAATAGCTGAAGAGTATATTGAAAATGGAAATAATAATCTGTTTGATTATAAGATTCATTGCTTTGGCGGGAAACCTGAATATATCCACGTTATTGGGGATAGAAATTTCGAGACACATTGTGCAAAAGAGGCTTTTTACAATAGGGAGTGGGTTCTACAGCCTTTTATCACAGGAGCATATTCCAGATATGATTCAATAAAAGAAAAGCCTGTACATTTGGAAGAAATGCTTCAAATTGCTGAAAAGTTGAGTGAAGGATTTATTTATGTACGTGTTGACTTGTATGAATTAGACGATGAAAAAATAAAATTTGGTGAAATGACATTTACGCCCTACTCAGGATTTTATGAGTGGGAACCATCAGAGACAGATAAGGTTTTGGGCGAAAAAATCAAATTAAATTTATAAATGTTTTATCTATAGATCAAGTTACTGGTATAGAGGGAAATGAAAATGAGCAGCATCAAAAAAAACATAAGTTATCAGATTGCTTATCAATTTTTGACGATTTTAATTCCTCTTGTCACATCTCCATATATTGCCCGAGTGTTGGGTGCAAAAGGTGTAGGGATTTATTCCTACACTTATTCTATTGCATCGTATTTTGTATTATTTGCTAAATTAGGCATTCAAACATACGGAAATCGTGTAATTGCTATGGTAAGAGATGATCGTCAGAAATTGAATCAGACCTTTTCTGATTTGCTGGCAGTCCATTTGTGCGTATCTGTAGTTGTATTGTTTATATATAGTGGATATATATTGTTGGGAAAGGTAGATCATCGGGGGATCGCAGTGATCCAGACATTATATATCTTTGCAGAAATGGTAGAGATTAACTGGTTATATTTTGGACTTGAAGAATTTAAAATTACTGTGGTAAGAAATTCGGTGGTAAAGATTGTGTCGCTGGCAGCGATATTTCTTTTTGTCAAGTCTCCGGATGATGTATGGAAATATTGTACAATTATGGCAGTTGGAGCGGTACTCAGTGAGATTATAGTATGGGGATTTTTTCCAAGGTATATTAAAATAGTCAGGCCGGATTGGAAGAATGCATGGAGTCAGTTAGGCCCTCTGATCGGATTTTTTATTCCTTCTGTAGCTGTGAGTTTATATAAAGTAATGGATAAGATTATGTTAGGTGCAATGACAGATACTGTGCAGGTGGGATATTATGAGAATTCAGAAAAAATAATTATTGCAGCATTAGGATTTGTCACAGCAATAGGAAACGTTATGATGCCCAGAATGAGTAACCTGATATCCCGAGGAGAGGGAAGACAGGGAGAAAAAATATTGGCAGTTTCCATGCAGATTGTGATGGCGGTTTCCATGGCGTTAGCTGGCGGCATTATGGGAACTGCAAGTACGTTTGCCCCTGTATTTTGGGGAAAAGAATTCAGAGATTGTGATATATTTCTAAGAGGACTTGCACTTTCATTGCTTTTTACGGCATTTGCAAATGTTCTGCGCACTCAGTATCTCCTTCCACATCAAAAGGACAGAGTATTCCAAATCTCGGTTATTGCCGGTGCGGCTGTGAATCTTATCATTAACTTTTTGATGATACCACATTGGAAGGCACTTGGGGCGGTAATTGGTACAATCATAGCGGAGGGAGTTGTATGTTTGATACAGACAGCTTATTCTTTTAAATATTTACCAGTAATGGACTATCTGAGAAAAATGATTCCGTATTTATTTTTTACAATTATTATGAGTACGGTAGTATATTTGATTGGCATTATAATGGAAGAAAACGTCAGAACTCTTGTAGTACAAATATTAACAGGTGTAGGCTTATATATTGGATTTACAATCACATATCTATATGTAACTAAGAACGAATTATGGAATGTGATAATAAAAACAAAAAACAGTCAAAATAATGATTGAAATATAGTTATTTCCATGATATAATCCAACCAAAGCAAACGATTTCTTTCAGCAAAAGCTGATACAGCGGTATGGCCGCATCTTACAGAGCGATCTGATCTTTACATTCCTGAAATCCTGCTTTTGAAACCCAACAAACATTAAATACGGCAGGAGATACAGGAAGAGAAACGGACAGTTAGACCATTAGGTCGAACAGTTTTGTGGGAAAGTCTGCCTGCATTTTCCTCTACAGAGGAAAAGTCTCCTGCGCAAAGGAGGAGAATGCATGAACAATGTGACAACGAAACTGGAGAGCTTAAATCTTGTGGACAAGTTTCTCTTCGATGAGACCATGGAGGATACGGAATCCTATCAGGCAGTGATCAATATTCTGCTTGAAAATGAGATCGAACTTCTGGGCAGACCGGAGACGGAAAAGGAACTGAGAGTGTCGCCGGATCTGCGACAGGTCAGACTGGATGTAGTAGGGATGGATCAGGAGAAAATGATTTATTACACAGAAATGCAGAAAAGGGATACCGGAAATCTCAGGAAGAGAAGCCGGTATTACCAGGCACAGATGGACGTTTCGCTTCTGGAGCCGGGAACGACGGATTTTAATCTGCTGAGCAGCAGCTGCTTTATACTGATAGCTCCTTTTGATATGTTTGGAAAGGGACTGTATCGATATACTTTTGAAGGAATCTGCAGAGAATGTCCGGAACTTGCCATAGAAGATGGAGCTGTCAGGATATTTATTAATACCAGAGGCAGAAATAGAGAGAACTTTTCCCAGGAGTTCCTGGACTTCATGGAATATATTACAAAAACTACAGACGAAACGGCAGAGGCGACGAGCAGTGTCCGGATAAAGCGAATTCATAAGAGGGTAGCAGATATTCGAAAATCGGAGAAAATGGGGGTGAAATATATGCAGAAATGGGAGGAACTGGCATATGCCAGACAGGATGGAAAGGAAGAGGGAAAAGAAGAGGGAAAAGAGCAGCATCTGGTCAAACAGGTCTGCCGGAAGCTGATTAAAGGAAAGGGGCCGGAGGTGATCGCGGAAGAGACAGAGGAAGAACTGGCGGTGATCACAGAGATCTGTAAAGCAGCGGAGAAATACAGTCCCGGATATGAATGGGAAAAGGTTTATGAAGAGCTTCAGGAGCAGCGCCGGCTCTGACAGCCAAAAGAGGGAAGCCTTAAGAGACAACCGAAGATTCGTAAAACGACCGTGAGAGAACAGGGGGTATAAGATACCCCCTGTGACTCCGTTATGATAAAAGCCTATATTCTGCTGTTAACACCTTTGAATCATCTTGACTGTCATAACATAATTCTCGCTTGTAATAAATGTTTTCGTGGTTAAGACACAACTCCATAAAACATAGGAATATTCCCATATCAATCCGATTGTAAAATGTCACCCTGTCCGCAGGCATAAGTCCTCGCTTTCCGGGCTTCTTGTATCGATATACAGATAGTGTATTATTTGTGTTTTCAACAATCCATGGCTGTGTGTTACATGCACTTGGCGCAAATCTGATTACATTTGATACATGCTCAATCGTATCTCCTATCCATATTTCATCAAGAGGTTTTCGCTTGCTTTTATACATATCTTTCCGGAAGTTATCGCTATCTGTTTTCTTTATAGCGATCATAATGACAAAGTTCAGGTTTTTCAGCATCCTGTGTTCCGGCTTTCCGATGCCGTACCATAATGCCCCGATATTCATTGATGCGAGATAGAGATCTAATTGTTCTCCAATATATCCAATATTCTGCAAATAATTGTCTTTCTCTTCACTATATAATAAAATGCAATATTCTTCACCCCTTTTACAAGTTGTTTCCTTTGCGGGCACGATTTCTATATCGACCTTTATATTTTTATTGAGAGGTTCCAGAGACTTAAATTTTTCCCGAATATTGTCCAACTGATGTGCTGATATATGTTCTGTCCCAGTATTGCGGAACAGATGGAAGGACTTCCTTTTGAATATCATTTCATATAAATTGATGTCCATAGTTTACTCCATTTCTGCGCTGCTTTGTTGCGCAAATCCATAAAATGGCTAAATCCATAAAATGGATTAACGAGTTTGTGGCAAGCGAAGCGCAGACACAAATCTCGCGATTGAAAATTTTAATTTTCAATCTTTTCCTCCGGCAGTTTTTATAGTATATATTTTACAATCTTTTCCTGACTGTTGCAATTTTAATATGAAAAATTAACCTTCTAGCATTCTTTTATCTTTGCGGGAAATCCGCCACACAGCGAACTTTCCCGCCGTTACTGCTACCGGAAGTCCTCCCGGTGCCATAATCCACTGACTGGCAATATACAGGTTTTGTACCCCCTTTAATAGTCCTTTCACACGAAAGGACTTTACACCTTTTCTTGTAATGAATCCCATATATGCTCCATGATATGCATTACAATACCGTTCATAAGTGATCGGCGTCCAGCAATCAAGAAATGTCATATGCCCTTGAAGACTGGGAAACTGCATCTGCAATCGTTCTTCTATTGCCTTTACTGCTTCCTTTTTCCGGCGCTCATATTCCTCCTTTGTCAGACCCTTCCAGTATAAATATTCTTTATCAAATTGCGGAACATTTACCTGAATCACTATTTTCCCTGTTGGAGCAAATTCCGGTTCATATTCATAACTCTTTACCGAAATCCGCTCCACTTTCCTTCCTCCTGTTTCAAAAGGACTACAGTCAAAGAAAATAGTACCTTTTCTGTCATATGCTTCCTGATCTACTGCGAATGCTGCCTGAACAGCACTAAAAAGAGGATATTTTTCATTATCAGCATAACAGGACTGCCATTTTGCATCCATATACTTTTTCCCGATTAACCTGCCAAACATCTCCATGGTATCTACTGATGAGATAATATAATCCGCTAACACCTTTTTTTTATCTGCTGTTTCGATTCCTATTGCTTTTTTATTTTCTATAAGAATCCGTAAAACCGGCGTATTGCAATGCAGATTTCCGCCCAACTGTAAAAAGCGATTTACCATACGGTTTACCATTGCCAGAGAACCGCCCATTGGAATCTCGCCATTGCCGGATGCAATACTGGCATAAGAAACGAGAAATGAACTTGCAACATATTCTTTTGGTAAATAATCTGTAAATAGTTGTTTTAAGGCAGGGTGTTTAAACCGCCGGGACAGTTCTTCCAAATCAATGGAGCCATATTCCTTCATTACCTTTGGCATATCCGCCATTGAAGCGCCCATATGAATATAATCCATGATTCCCATAGCATCCATAGGTTTTTCGGCTGGTATTTCACATTCCGCCGCATATTTCACATGCTCTATAAATTTTTCGATTTCCGTTGCATCTTCAGGGGACAATTTGAGCAATTCCGACTTCGTCCTTTCCAAGTCCTTCCACAATGTTACCTGAAAGTCCCCTTTGATGCTTGTATAAAAACTGTCACAATCCGCAAATTCCGTATGTTCATCTAATGCTCCGACTGTTTCCCATACTTTGCGGAGTGCGGTCCCCTTTTTCGTTCCGGTAAGCCAATGAATGCAATTATCAATATGACATCCTTTCCGGTTCCATCCCATACACTGCCCACCGGCAATCGAATTTTTTTCATAAATATCCACGTCATAACCTGCAAGTTTTCCATAAATTCCTGCTGACAATCCGGCAATGCCGCCACCTGCAATTACAATTTTCTTTTTGTTTTCACTCATTGTTTTCCTCCATAAATAAACTATTTGCACTAAATTGTTCTTTCTCATTTTGCAGCATACCCACCATCCACTCCGGTTCCGGCAATGGAATATCCGGACGCAAAGTATACTGTTCCATAATTCCATGTACCGCACACAAATACATATTTGACAGCGACATGACATCTCCTTTGCGAATGCTTCCGTCTTTCTGCCCTGCTTTCACCCAGTTTTGGCAAAATGCAACCGTATCTACGGAAGCTGCCAGCTTACGAAGTTTTTCTGGTACATCTTCACCCCGCACGATATGTCCCATAAATACAAACATTTTTGCAATAAAAGGATTTTCTTCTGTATGCAGAAACAACGTTTTTGTAAATTGATAAAAAAAATCCAAACCATTTTTTGCTTTGACCTGCATTGGCGTGCGCATCCCCTCCAAACCGATATTTACCAATTCCTCTAACAACGTTTCCTTTGTAGGGAAATAGTGAAACAGCAGTCCTTCACTGATCCCTGCCGTCTGGATATTTGGCTTGTTTTGGTTCCGTAGTATCCCCGTTCCACAAATAAATCCAGCGTAGCCTGAATAATTTGTATTTTTCGGACTTCTTTTTGTTCTTTTCTTGTCATACAGTTTTTCCCCCAACGAATAAACACAATTTAACACTAGCACAGTCATTGAAAAAATTATAGAGTGATTTACTCAATGAAATTTATATCAGTAAAAAAGATTTTGCAGAGTCCAGGATTTCGCCGGTCTTCTCGTTGACACATTCTTACGTTAAAAACTATGATAATAAAAACAAAAAACAGTCAAAATAATGATTGAAATATATGCAGAAATGGGAGGAACTGGCGGTGATCACAGAGATATGCAAAGCGGCGGAGAAATACAGCCCCGGGTATGAATGGGAAAGGGTTTATGAAGAGCTGCAGGAGCAGCGACAGAAGTCAAAGACCCCGCAGCAAGCTGACGGAGCATCAAACTTGCAACGCAGCAAGCTGTGGGGTCTTTGACCCTCGCGGCAGTTGCCAAATGGACATGCAAGCATGTCCGCTTGGCTCGTTGCCCGCGGAAATAATATTGTGAAGAACTTGTATCAGGTTGTGTGTTGACTTTTCTCTCTGCATTTTTATAATGAAAGCATAACAGAAAGCAGGAGAAACAATCGACTGCGGACAAGGAGAAAAAGAAATGAAACTGATGCATTCAGAATGGAAGGACAGGATCGGGCACTGGATCCGGACCCTGAAGGACGATTTTTATGAGCCCCTGGGGGAAATCACCTGGGAGGCCTTTGAGACCATGGAGCAGCTCACTTATGAGGAGGCGCTCTCCGGCA
>CAMWFQ010000024.1 GCA_947173495.1 uncultured Lachnospiraceae bacterium
TAGAGCAGAGGACTGAAAATCCTCGTGTCGCTGGTTCGATTCCGGCTCTGGGCATGTTTTTATATATGTTATTAGAAACAGATCTTATTCGCTAATCCGGTTTTGCTTTTCAAAGGTTCAGCTTATTCAATTTTATAGTGATAATCCCATGTGAGTTTGATTTCAAATTTATATTTTCTTAATTTCGCTTTCTATTGCTTTTTTTTCGGTTTTATAGTATTTTGATAATGTGAAAAAGTAAAGCGTTAAGGAAGTAATTTAAGATGGAGAAATATAGAAATTATAATAAACATATCGAAAAGATCAGGAAAAGATATGAACAAAAAAGAGAATTTTATTTATTGTTGAAGGAATATGCTCCGGATATCCTTATGTCAGAAAACTTCCAGAGTACAAGAAATTATATTCAGCATGGAAGCATACCGGTACGAAGACATTGCATTGATGTGGCGAGACAGAGTCTTTTGATCAGCAGACTTTTGGGGGTTCCCTGTAATGAGCGGGAAATGGTGAGGGGTGCCTTGCTTCATGATTATTTTTTGTATGACTGGCATGATAAGACAAGGCAGGATTATCAAAGCCTGCATGGATTTTATCATCCGGGAATTGCGCTTAGAAATGCAAACAAGGAATATAAGCTGACATTAAGGGAAAAGGATATTATAAAAAAGCATATGTGGCCGTTGACAGTGGTTCCGCCTCTTTGCAGAGAAGCATGGATAGTAACAACAGCAGATAAATACTGCTCTCTTTTGGAGACGCTCAGGTTGCGAAAGGGAAATGTTTCCCGAATAAGAAGAGTCAAGGTCGGAGTGACCGGATGAAACAGGAAGGATTATTGGAGAGACTGAGAAAATATACTGCTAGTGAGGCGTACCCTTTTCATATGCCTGGACATAAAAGAAACCCTGAATCAGGGCAGTTGGCAGAGTTGTATCAATATGATATCACGGAAATTGATGGGTTTGATAATCTTCATCAACCTGAGTCAATAATTAAGGCAGCAGAGCAGCGTGCTGCAGAGTTATATCATTCAAAGGAAACTCATTTTCTTGTGAATGGAAGTACCGGGGGAATTTTAAGCGCTGTTTCAGCAGTGGCTGAGACAGGGAAAAAATTGATTATTTCCAGAAATTGCCATAAAGCCGTATATCATGCGGCTTTTTTAAATCGTTTGGAATTACATTATGTCTATCCGGATATTCTGAAGGATTATGATATGGCCGGACCAATTATGGCAGGAGATGTGGAAAGGGAGATCAGAGGCATCCTGTCCGGAGAAAAGGAAACAGGAAAAAATTCGAAGGAACGGATAGCGGGCGTAGTGATAACATCCCCAACATATGATGGCATAGTATCTAATGTAAAAGAAATTGCTACGGTAGTCCATAGCTATGGTATTCCGTTGATTGTAGATCAGGCTCATGGAGCACACTTTGGAATGCATCCGCTGTATCCTGAAAATGCAGTGACAGAAGGAGCAGACATCGTGATTCACAGTGTCCATAAGACATTGCCGGCGCCGACTCAGACAGCTTTGATCCATAGAAATGGGGATTTGATTAAGGAAGAAGTTTTAAGAAAATATCTTCGCATTTATCAATCCAGCAGTCCTTCTTACATCCTGATGATGGGAATTGATGAGGCTGTCAGGCTCGCAGAGAAGGAAGGGTATAAGAGGCTGGATCGCCTTTTGTACCTGCGAAATCATATAATCAAAGAAACTGAAGACTGTGAGCATATAAAAATATGTCCCTTTACAGAGCCGGGAAAACTTGCTATTTCTATATGGGATTATTCTATGACAGGACAGATACTGTATGATGTTTTACGGGAAAAATATCATTTGCAAATGGAAATGGCGTCGGGAAATTATGTAATTGCAATTATAACAATGATGGATACAGAGGAGGGGATGCTGCGACTTTCCAGCGCGCTTCAGGAAATAGACAGAGAGATATCTTCAGAACAGAAAAGAGCGGAATATCAGCCTGAAAATATCAAAGGATTCATAGGCGTACACAGGAATATAATAAGATCAGAGTTGTGGGAAGCGTATATAGCTCCCTGGCAGGAGAAGGATCTGGATCAGGCGGCGGAAGAAACTGCGGCAGAATTTATATGCCTTTATCCGCCAGGAATTCCGCTATTGGTCCCAGGAGAAATTGTAGATACCCAGCTGATAAAAATGATTTATATCTGTTTAAAAGAGGGTTATAATATTCAAGGGATATCCCAAAATAAGATTAAAATAGTAAGACATGATTAAGAAGGAGAAATCTAATGCGTAAAACAAAAATAATTTGTACGATCGGACCGGCAAGTGAAAGTGAAGAAAGACTTAAAGATTTAATGCTTGCGGGGATGAATGTTGCGCGTTTTAATTTTTCTCATGGTACACATGAGGAACATAAAAGAAAGTTCGACAGAGTAGTTAAAGTCAGCAATGATCTGGGATTACAGGTTGCAACGATGATGGATACAAAAGGACCGGAAATCAGGCTTAAGGATATTGAAGGAAATCAGGTAGAGCTTGTTGCCGGGCAGAAATTCATACTTACCACAGAAGAACTATTAGGAAATAGCGAAAAAGCTTCCATTACTTACAAAAATCTTGTGGAGGATGTTTCTGAAGGAGCAACCATTTTGATTGATGATGGATTGATCGAAATGGTTGTGGATGCGATAGAAGAGACCGATATAATATGTACGGTGATCAATGGAGGAATAATTTCCAATCATAAGGGAGTCAATGTTCCCGGCGCAGTGCTGTCGATGCCGTATATCAGCGAGACCGATCAAAATGATATCATGTTTGGCTGTGATATGGGATTTGACTTTGTGGCAGCTTCCTTTGTCAGAAGCAAAGAAGACATTCTGGCAGTGAGAGAAATTCTGGATGCGCATAACAGCCATATGAAAATTATTGCCAAGATTGAAAACATGCAGGGGATACGCAATCTGGAGGAGATTCTCTCGGTTTCAGATGGAATTATGGTTGCGAGGGGAGACATGGGAGTTGAAATCCCTATGGAAGAAGTCCCTGTCGTGCAGAAAAAAATGATCAGAATGGCGGAAGGCCAGGGAAAGCATGTTATTACAGCGACGCAGATGTTGGAATCAATGATCAGGAATCCAAGACCTACCCGTGCAGAGGCGACGGATATAGCCAATGCAATTTATGATGGAACTACTGCCATCATGCTTTCCGGAGAAAGTGCAGCCGGAAGATACCCGGTGGAGGCTGTCAGGACCATGGCCAGGATTGCAGAACGGACAGAGCAGGATATTGACTATAATGGTAGAATGAAGCAGGGAGAACTTGGAAAAGATCTGGATATTACAACGGCGATATCTCATGCTACCTGTACAACTGCTGTAGATTTAAAGGCGGCGGCTATTATTACAGTAACGATTTCAGGCTTTACGGCAGGGATGATCGCAAAGTATAAGCCTGATTGTCCAATTATTGCGTGCAGCGTCAGCCCAAGAGTCTGCAGACAGCTTAGTCTGTCCTGGGGAGTGACGCCTGTCTGGGTCGCGCGGGAAAGCAGTGCAGATGATCTGTTTGATGAGGCGGTGCGTGTATCGGAAAAGGCCGGCTATATAAAAAAGGGTGACAGGGTTGTCCTGACCGCAGGAGTACCGTTGGGGGTGTCAGGAAATACCAACATGATTCGTGTGGTAGAGGTTTAAATAATATGGGAAAAATGATATACTTAATGGGGAAAAGCTGTTCAGGCAAAAATACCGTCTACAGACATCTGCTGGAAAGTAAGGATTTTAACCTGAAGAAAGTAGTGCCTTATACGACCCGGCCTATACGCGCCGGAGAGGAAGAGGGAGAGGAATATCATTTTACAGATCATGCCGGTTTTGAGTCATTAAAGTCCCGGGGCAGAGTGATTGAATCCCGTGCCTATCATACCTGCCATGGGATATGGATTTATTTTACGGTCGATGATGGAAGTATTGATTTGGAGTCCGGGAATTATCTGATTATTGGAACATTGGAATCTTATTTAAAGACAGCAGAGCATTTTGGAAGAGATAGTATTATTCCAGTGTTGCTTGAACTGAATGATGGCTTGCGGTTGGAGCGTGCGCTGGCCAGAGAAAAGAGTCAGGAGAATCCAAGATACCAGGAAATGTGCAGGCGGTTTCTGGCAGATGCAGAAGACTTTTCAGAGGAAAAAATAAAACAGGCAGGAATTATCAGAAGATTCTCAAATGCAGATCTGAATGGCTGTCTTGAGAGAATAAAAGAATATATATCGGAAAGTCTGAAGTTGGAGAAAGGTGGTCAGTATGGATATAAAAGTGAACCAGACAGTTCCTGTATCATCACCGGAAGCTCAGGCGCCGGTACACGAGTCTGACGGCGCGTTTAAGTTTACGCTGGTTAGCCATATCGAAGAGCAGGAATTACAGTCCAGATTGAATGTTCTTATGGGCGAAATAACGATGCAGGGTGAAAAACTGGCTAAAAAGCGGGATATCAGAGATATGAAAAGATACAGAGGCCTGATTAAGGATTTCATGAATGAAATCGTCAGCCGATCTCATTCCTTTACCCGGGAGAACTTCCTGGATCGGAAGGGAAGACACAGAGTGTATGGAATCATACGCCTTGTGGATGAAAATCTGGATGAGCTGGCAAAAGAGCTTATGAAGGATGAGCAGGATCATCTGGCCATTCTTTCGAAGATCGGAGAGATCAGAGGACTGCTTTTAGATATTTTGACTTAAAATAAAGGGGTTGTCAGGGATAAGAGAGGATGAGGGGGCCGTTATGTGTGCGGCGGAATGAGAGGAACATATGCGCAGGTTTTCCGATATTATAGGACAGGAACAACTGAAGGAACATTTGAAAAATGCTATTGAAAGTAATAAGATCAATCATGCCTATATCATTAATGGAGAAAGAAACTCCGGTAAGGAGTTTATTGCCAAGACGTTTTCCATGGCATTGCAGTGTGAGAACAGGCAGGAAATTGAACCCTGTGAGAAATGTCATTCCTGCAGGCAGGCATTAGGCAATAATCATCCGGATATTATTTTCATTACGCATGAAAAGCCTGGTACAATTGGTGTAGACGATATTCGAAGGCAGATCAATTCGGATGTAGCCATTAAACCATATCAGGGGCCAAAGAAGATCTATATTATTAATGAAGGGGAAAAAATGACAGTACAGGCCCAGAATGCCTTGCTGAAAACATTGGAAGAGCCTCCGGAGTATGCAGTAATTCTGATTCTTACCGCGAATGTGAGTGCGTTGCTTCCCACAGTTTTAAGCCGGTGTGTTCTTTTGAATATGAAGCCGGTTCGGGACAGTCAGATAAAAGAATATTTAATGAAGACTATGGAAATCCCTGACTATAAAGCAAATATCTGTGTGGCATTTGCCCGGGGAAATGTAGGGAAAGCAAGACTTTTGGCCAAAAGCGAGGAGTTTGATAAGGTAAAGGAGGAGGCAATTACTCTGCTGAAATACATAAATGAAATGGAACTGAGCGAAATAGTTGCCGCCATTAAAAAAATTAATGAATATAAGTTTGATATCAATGATTATATGGACATTCTTTCCATTTGGTATCGGGACGTGCTTCTTTTTAAAGCTACTCACGATGTAAATCATTTGATTTTCAGGGAAGAAATACAGTATATTAGAAAGGTGGCCGACAGAAGCGCCTATGAAGGAATTGAGAAAATTCTTGATGCTCTGGAGAAATCAAAGCAAAGACTGAACGCAAATGTGAATCTTGAGCTGACTATGGAGCTTTTGATGCTGACTATTAAAGAAAACTGAGTGAGGTTGATAGATTTATGGTAAAGGTAATAGGAGTTCGATTCAGAACGGCGGGAAAAGTTTATTTTTTTGATCCGGGCAGGCTGAACATAAAGCGCGGGGATCATGTAATAGTAGAGACTGCAAGGGGAATCGAGTATGGAACGGTAGTAGGCGATCCAAGGGAAGTAGATAAGGAGCGGGTGATTCAGCCGCTGAAGCCGGTTTTGAGGATTGCCACACAAAGAGATGATGAGCAGGAAGCCGGAAATAAAATAAAAGAAAAAGAAGCGTTTAGGATTTGCCTGGAAAAAATCAACAAGCATGGATTGGAAATGAAACTGATCGATGCGGAATATACATTTGATAACAATAAAGTATTATTTTATTTCACGGCAGACGGACGTATTGATTTCAGAGAACTGGTGAAAGATCTTGCATCAGTATTTAAAACCAGAATTGAACTCCGCCAAATTGGAGTGAGAGATGAAACCAAAATCCTGGGAGGAATTGGTATTTGTGGCAGAGAGTTATGCTGCCACAGACATTTATCGGAATTTGTTCCCGTTTCTATTAAAATGGCAAAGGAGCAGAATCTGTCTTTAAATCCCACGAAAATTTCAGGTGTATGCGGCCGGTTGATGTGTTGTCTTAAGAATGAGGAAGATACTTATGAAGAATTGAACCGCAGGCTTCCTAATATAGGAGACCGTGTAACGACCGAAGATGGACTACGTGGAGAAGTGCATAGTGTTAATGTGCTCAGGCAACTGGTTAAAGTAATTGTGGATGTGGGTGATGAAAAGGAAATACAGGAATATCGTGTAGAGCAGCTACGCTTTAAGAGACGACACAAACATAGTAAGGTTGATGTGCAGGATGAAGAGCTGAAGGTGCTTGAAAAGCTGGAGAAGGAAGAGTCTAAATCAAAGCTTGATGATAATTAGGAATATCGGAGGGGCAGGGATGAGGATTTCGCCTGAAAAGCCTGTGGACAGGCTGGAGGTGCCTTTAAAGAAAAACGAACGAATAGATGATCTTCAAAGGAACCATTACCGGATTATTCAGGATTCGGAAGGATTCTGCTTTGGAATGGATGCGGTGCTCCTTTCCGGATTTGCAAGGGCGGAGAAGAAGGACAGAGTCCTTGATCTTGGGACAGGAACGGGAATTATTCCTATTCTTATGACAGCCAAAACGGAAGCGTCATATTTCACCGGCCTCGAAATTCAATCAGAGAGTGCAGATATGGCACGCCGGAGTGTGAGACTGAATCATCTGGAAAATAAAATTGGGATTGTTACAGGAGATATCAGAGAAGCAGTCAGTCTGTTTGGAGCTGCTTCTTTTGACGTTGTAACCTGTAATCCGCCTTACATGACAGAGCACCATGGTCTGATCAATCCGAAGGCGCCCAAGGCGATTGCAAGACATGAGCTTTTGTGCACGCTGGAGGATGTAATAGAGCAGAGCAGCAGACTGCTTAAGCCGGGGGGAAATTTTTATATGGTACACAGGCCTTTCCGGCTGGCAGATATTATGGTGCTTTTGAGGCAGTACAGACTGGAACCAAAGGAACTGAAACTGGTACATCCCTATGCAGACAGGGAGCCGAGTATGGTTCTGATCCGGGCAAACAGAGGAGGAAAATCTCGTATGAGAGTGGGTAAACCGCTGATCATATATAAAGAACCGGGAATCTATACAGATGAAATATGTGATATTTATGGTTATTAATATACCGGCAGGAGATTATGTATAAAATGAGACATAAGATGAAAATCGTAAGTGCCGTATGTCTGATACTTGTGTGGAGTTCGTTTCTCTGGGGATGTGGGAGAGAGGTCCAGGAGACAGGATCAGAGGCTGTGAAGACAGAACCTGCGGATCTGGAAGCGGAAAAGGGTGTATTGACAGATACAGGGAGAAAGGAAGAGGAAACGCCAGATCCTGAAAGCAGGGAAGAAATTGCTGCCTTGGATACAGGGGATTGCAAAAAAACAGAGAGAAATTCTACAGAAACAGAAGATACAGCAGAGGAAAATGAGCAGACAGAAAAGCCTGTGCCGCCTAAAATAAAAGGAATTTTTGTTACGGGCCAAATGGCGGGAAGCTCTAACATGGAAAAGCTGATAGAAATGGTGGACAGAACAGAATTAAATGCTATGGTTCTGGATCTTAAGAATGATGAAGGTAGGGTTGTGTATGATATGCAGATTCCGGCGGTACAGGAAATTGGCGCAGGGATTAACTATATACAGGACATGAAGTCATTGGTTGCAGAGTGTAAAGAGAAAAATATTTATCTGATTGCCCGGATGGTGGCTTTTAAAGATCCTTTTCTTGCGGAGGCAAAACCGGAATGGTGTATACATAATCAGGATGGAACACTATTTCGGGATAAAGGAGGGCTTGCATGGCTGAATCCTTATTGCCAGGAGGTGTGGGAGTATCTTCTGGAGATAGCAGAGGAAGCTTTGAGAGCAGGATTTGATGAAGTGCAGTTTGATTATATCCGGTTTTCTACAGACAAAGGGATGAAAAATGTAGATTTTGGGCAGAAGGCAGAGGGCAGAGATCGTGAGCAGATTATTACGGATTTTGTGAAATATGCCTCGGACAGAATTCATAAGGCGGGAGGGATGATTTCAGCGGATGTTTATGGGATGGTGATCGACAGCGAGATCGATCAGCAGATCGTAGGCCAGAATTACAGGGAAATGTCCCGGTATCTGGACTATATCAGCCCGATGGTATATCCTTCACATTATGGACCTTATAATTACAATATTCCTGTTCCGGATGCAGAGCCCTATAGACTGGTACTGACGGCAATGCAGTCATCAAAAAAGATTCTGGCGGGTATTCCTGTAAAAACAGTTTCGGAGAACACGGTTTCAGGAAACGAAGGACCGGAATATACAGATGAGCAGATAGCAGGATTAATGCCGATGGAAGGCATCAGGGCCCAGGTGCGTCCCTGGCTTCAGGACTTTACCGCATCATGGGTGAAGGGACACATTCCCTATGGAGCGAAAGAAATACGAGATCAGATACAGGCTGTTTATGATGCCGGTTACGAGGAATGGATTTTATGGAACGCAGCCAACCGTTACACGGAGGATGGATTGTTGAAAGAGGAATAGAAAGATGGAAGGAACTTTATTTCTGTGTGCGACACCAATCGGTAATTTAGGAGATATCTCTTCACGAGTGCTGAATACTTTAAGAGAGGTGGATATGATTGCAGCAGAAGACACCAGGAACAGTATCAGACTGCTGAACCATTTTGAGATACGAACGCCTATGACCAGCTATCATGAGCATAACAAGATAGAAAAGGCCAGACAGATTACCTGTTGGCTGCGGGAAGGAAAAAATATCGCGCTGATTACCGACGCGGGAACACCGGCGATATCTGATCCCGGAGAGGTGCTGGTAAGGGAATGTCTGAAAGAAGGAATACATGTTACCTCTCTGCCGGGATGTTGTGCCTGCATTACAGCGCTTACCCTATCCGGCCTGTCAACAAGGCGGTTTTGCTTTGAGGGATTCCTCCCTGCAGACAAAAAGGAGAAAAAGAATATTCTGGAAGAATTAAGGAGGGAAACCCGTACGATCATTTTATACGAGGCTCCGCATCATCTGAAACGTACGCTGGGGGAGCTTTATCAGGTGCTGGGAGAAAGAAGGATTACACTTTGCCGGGAGCTGACCAAGCGATTCGAAACAGTCTTTCCAACGACTCTGGAGGGAGCACTTTTGTATTATGAGGAAAATGAACCCCGCGGAGAATACGTGCTGGTGATAGAGGGACAGGACAGAAAGCAGAGCAGGCAGGCAGAGCAGGCAAAATGGGAATCCCTTTCCATCAAAGAGCACATGGCCGTTTATGAAGAAGAAGGAATGGAGAGAAAAGAAGCCATGAAGCAGGTAGCAGCCGACCGGGGAATAAGCAAAAGAGATGTTTATCAGGCATTGCTCTGAAAAAAGAGCAATGCCTGTATATTTTTGCGATTTGATATAGAAAAGAAATATTTTTGCCAAAAATTACATAAGATGCAAAAAAAGAAAAGAGCAGTATTATGTTAAATTATATTTGGGCCGCTATGCTGATAGTGGGAATTCTCTTTGGCGCTGTTAACGGGAATATGAAGGAGGTTACGGAGGCGGCGCTGGACAGTGCAGGGGAAGCAGTTTCATTGTGTATTACTACGGCAGGGATCATGGCATTCTGGGTAGGACTGATGGAGGTAGCAGAAAGTTCGGGACTGATCAGGAAACTGACGGCACTGCTGTCTCCCTTCGTCACCTTTATGTTTCCCGGAATTCCCAGAGGGCACAAAGCAAAGGATTATATTTCGGTGAATATTATTGCTAATGTGCTGGGGCTTGGCTGGGCGTGTACGCCTGCGGGGCTGAAGGCCATGGAGGAGCTGGCGAAGCTGGAGGAGGAGAGGGGGAATTCGGCTTACCTGGGTGACGTGAGAGGGACGGAGGGAAAGGCCGGCAGGGTTGCAAGCAATGAGATGTGTACGTTTTTGATCTTGAATATTTCTTCCCTGCAGTTGATACCTGTGAATATGATCGCTTATAGGCAGCAGTACGGGAGCGTGAACCCGGCGGGGATTATCGGGCCGGCGATTGTGGCGACGGCGGTAAGTACGGGGGTGGCGATTGTGTATTGTAAAGTGAAGGATAGGAGACGGAGAGTTTGAGGACTCTCCGGTTTAGTATTTTTATGAAAGAGTGTTGAGAAGCAAAGTTGTTTGGGATATACTTATAAAAAAGATGGATATTGGGATTTGAGAAATATATGAGGTATCAAGAAATGGAAGATAAGATAAAAAATATTACGTTTGAAGTATATGAAGAATTGATAAAATTATTTGGTGCAAAGATTGAACGTATTATTTTGTATGGTTCATATGCACGTGGGGATTTTAATTTGGAATCAGACGTTGATATTATGGTTTCGCTTCTTGCACGTAATAGTGATGATTATGAAAACAATATGAAGTACCATAGACTTTTCAAAACATTCTGCGGCGGGAGCTCATTTTCGCAAAGAATATGTAAAAACGGGGATTATCGCACCGGCAATTAGTATTTAGTTTTACATTTAAGCATTTGAAAAATAAAAGGATGTTGAGGTAAGAAGTCTTTTAGAATATACTTAAAATAAAAAGACAGCTAATATGGGAAGGAGTTCACTTCATGGCAATAATAGATAATAAATTTGCATTACAAGATTTATATATAGGAATGGAGATAAGAGATAAGAATCAGTTGAGTAACATATACGATACATGGGTTATGCTTGTAAAAAGCAGTGATTCAGATGTATATACAGTAGGGTTCATAGGTAAAGAAACCAATGAAGAATCGGATAAGTTGTTTACACAGGGCAATATGGTATGTCCGGTATACAATGACAGTATGGAATTAGAGGGAGATATTTACTATGAAGAATAAATATATTCTTCTCGAAATGAATCAGCGGAATGAGATAAGGGCTGACGTGAATATGGCAATAAAAAGCATGGAACTTACAAAAATAGAGAATATGAATGTCAAGATAGATACAGGGTGTCCTTATACATCAATTCCAATTCTTAAGTTTGGTATATCAAGTACGAAGGCGCAGAAAATGAAGCAGAGAGATTGTGTTGACGACAGAATCAGAAAAGAAATTTCATTTGGCGTGAATGATTCAAAGGAAAAACGAGATACAGACAAAGAAAAATTTAAAGCTGGAAAGTACATGGATTTGAAATCTGTAACGTTCCAACACGGAAATTTTGAGATTGACTTTGGCGGAGTTTGCATTAATAAGGATTATGTGAAAGTCAGTTATGACAGGACAGGTAATATTCTTATTGGAATGGATGTCCTGTCTCAGATGGATATACATATAGGAAAAAGTAAGGTTCTTGGGAAAACAGTTTTCATTGCATGCCCATATGAAGGCATGAATCAGGAGTATCTTGAGGCTTTAAGCCAACATTTCGATCTATAGTCACAATTTGTAGTTATTTGAATAAAGTTGAAATATTTTTTAGTCCTAACTTGACACCAGCTTATCGGCAGCAGTACGGGAGCGTGAACCCGGCGGGGATTATCGGGCCGGCGATCGTGGCGACGTTTGTGAGTACGGCGGTGGCGGTGGTGTATTGTAAGGTGCGGGACAAAAGGACACGAAGGGTGTAAGGTGTAAAAGCTTACTACCTATTGTACTTTCTTATTACAAGGACATAACGTTTCGTTACGATAACTTTGTTTTTTTATCAAGTCATCTTGCAATCTTGAAATACAGATGTTATATTAAAAGTAACTATAAAATTTACGCCAATCTGTTGCATAGATTGGCTGTAAGGACAGGGAAGTCCATATTTTTATTCAAAGGAGTGATGACAATGGGTATTGGTATTAATGTAGGTAAAAATCAGGATTATTCTTATCTGTTTCAGAGCTTATCATCCAGTAGCGGCGGAATGGGAAATCTGAATTTTCTCTCAGATTATGCCAGTATTAAAAATGGCAGTTATGCAAAACTCATGAAGACTTATTATGGCACAGGTTTGAATTCGAGTACGGTATCGGCCGACAGGAAATCTAACTCAAGCAATGTTCTTGACAAAATTCTGGAAGAGAAAAAAAATCCGAAGGTTTCCAAGGAAGCACAAGAGGCAAATGCGAAACTGACAACAGGACTTGCGAGTCTGAAGACCTCTGTTTCGACTCTGCAGAGCAGTAAAACGTACACAGATACGGAAAACGGGCAGAGCGCAGCAGACAAGGTGGTTTCTGCAATGAAAGCCTATGTGACAAATTATAATGATGTTGTGAGTGCGGCAAAAGGATCGACGTTGTCAGGCAAAACGGCCTATGTGGCAAATATGATGAGCAGTACGGCCGCAAATGCAGGTAAGCTTTCAGAAATCGGTGTTACGATCAATGCAAATGGGACGCTTGATCTGAATGAGGCTAAACTGAAGGCAGCAGGTACTTCCAAAGTGCAGGAGTTGTTTTCAGCCGATAATATTATGAGTTATGGTTCAACGATTGCATCGCGTGTCCAGTTTGCAGGAACGTCCTCCAGCACAAATGCTGCAGGCAGTGCAGAGACTGATAATACGACAGGGGGCGCATCTTCCCTGAAAGCAGATGCCAGGAAGCTTGCATCTGATGAATTATACGAAAGGGTAAAAGATAAGGACGGCAATGAGACAAATCGATATGATATTGATAAAATTTTTGCCACAGCAAAGAGTTTTGTAAGCAATTACAATAAGATGTTTGATTCTGCTGAGTCCAGTTCAAATTCCGGAGTAGTGGCAAATCTGTCATACATTAGAGAAAAGACGGCCCGCAATGCGGATGCACTTAAGCAGTTTGGAATCAGTGTGGACCAGAAGGGCAGAATGAAAATTGACGAGGCTGCATTCAAAAAGTCAGATATGTCTCAGGTTCAACAATTTTTCAAGGATTATGGTTCTTCTATTGCAACCAACGCGTCACTTGTAGATTATTATATGACTACCAAGGCGAGTGCCGCCAGCGGCTATACAGCTTCGGGGGAATATAATGTGCAGGGGAATTCCCGCTATGCGGATACTATGTGATATGTTTAGAGAAAACGCTAGGAGAGTATAAAACTATAAATGGTTTTATTTCTTTTTCGAAAGGGTCTGTCGGTTAACTTTCCGACAGACCCTTTGGCGATGTTACATAGATAATGTTTTATTAATATGCAACATGATTTATTCCATGAATTCTACGTAAAAAGATCAGGTTAGCGCCTTTTATATAAAATCAAACAGGCTCATTTGCACAGCATCTTCCGTATCTTTATCACTCTCTTTTTCCGGCCGTTCCCATCTGGCGTTTTCGTCAGGAACTTCCTCTAAGAAGCAGGAGGGATCCTGCCCGCAGACCAGAATCAGTTCCTCCCTTGCCCGGGTCATACCCACATAGCACAGGCGGCGTTCTTCTTCCAGGGAGGCCGCTGAGACAGTGCCGCCAAATTCCAATGGAAGTCGTCCCTTATCCATCCCATAAAGGAAGACGACTGGAAATTCCAGTCCTTTAGATCCATGGAGCGTCATCAGCGTTACTGCATCTGCAGTAAATTTTCTGGAGCCATTGCGTCTTATATCGCCGTCCTCTCCAAAAGAAAGTATGTGAAGGAAAGATTCCATAGTGGGATAAAGAACTGACATATTCGACAGTTTTCTTAGTGATTCTTCGTTCTCAAAGGAGATCTCTTCAAACCATTCTTCAAGGAGCTTTACCGGACGGGTTCTCTTAACTTTTTTCCGATATTTTTCGGTCAAATAGGAAAGCTGATCCTCCTGATTTTTCTCCAGCCAATGGAAAAGTAGCCTTCGACACAGTTCCTCTGCCATCCGTGCCTGAGGATACAAAGCTTGATAGAAAAAATACAGTGTGGCACGAACTTCACGATCTGCCAGAAAATCTTCCCGTCCTGCAACCAGGTAAGGGATCCCTTCCTGTCGGAGGCACTTTTCAAGTAGTGAGGCCTGGCGGTGAGTCCGGTAGAGTACTGCAATATCCGAGAATCCTCTGGCCACCCAATCTTCCCCGGCTCCTCGTTGGTCAGTATCCAACATATCGATACCGCCGATCTGACGACCGATCTCTTTCGCAATAAAGATGGATTCCCTGCGTTCGTCTTCCACAGACACAATGCGGACAGAAGGCCCGCCCCTTTTTATGGCTGTCATTTGGCGTAATTCTCCTTCGTTATGGGAGATTACTCCGAGAGCGGCCTGCAGGATATCCGGTGTGGAACGATAGTTTTCCTCAAGACGAATCGTGGTAAGATCCGGATACTCTCTGGAAAGGCGAAGAAAGATGTCAGGGGCACAGCCGCGAAATCCATAGATGGACTGATCAGGATCTCCAATCACAAATAATTCCCGGCCGCCGCGTCCCCATTCTGTTACCAGTCGGTACTGAAGAGGATTGATATCCTGAAATTCATCGATAAGCAGGTACGAAAAGCTTTTTCGTTCCGCGGCATCTTCTGGTATATCTTTCAGAAGCTTCAATGTTTCCAGGAGAAGATCATCATAATCCAGCGCGCCGGCTTCATGAAGCAGCTTTTGATAAAACTCATATACGCGTCTGTTTTTTTCTTCAACTTCAGCCAGACCATTTTTGATGCGGGAAAGTTCCCGCAGAAATGTAGAGGGAGAATCCTTTTTTTCAAATTCATGAAGCGCTCTTTCTGCAAGCTCTTTCTGAAGCCCTGTATCCGCCACCACAAAGGAAAGCCCCATGTCCTGCAGGAAACGACTGCAGATGGCATGGAAGGTTCCAATCTGGACTGCGTTTTCTCTTCCTGCCGCCTTTGGACTTTTTGAATGCGGTTTTTCCTGAAGAGAGCTTTCCATCATTCTGGCACAGATTTCCTCTGCCGCTTTGTTGGTAAAGGTTACAGCTGTAATTGCTGCGGGAGAAATTTTTCGGACTTCCAGAAGATGATGCAGCCTGGCAATCAGTGTTCTGGTTTTGCCGGCGCCCGGACCGGCAATCACTGCCACTCCCCGTCCGATACGCTCTACAGCTTCCTGCTGGCGTTTATTCAGACCATAGAGAAGCAGAGCAGAGGTGTCTGCTGTCAGATCCTTTGCGGGATGCCTGCTGTCTTTGATTATTTGAATCCCTTTTTCATCTGGCAGGGAAGTTATTTCTGATGCAACGTTCACGCTCTGCCTGGCGGGCGACAGGTGCTGGCCGGCATCTATCGTAAGCATTTTTATTTCTTCCTGCCGATTATCAGCCTGCGGCATCTTATTCAATTCCTGCCCGTTTTCCGTTGTAAAAAGAGACATCTGTCCTTCCAGGCGGCTAATGTCTTCCGGAGTTAAAAGACTGATTTTTCCATATTCCCCATCAAAGCCCGGAGTACGTTCTACCTGACCTTTACGCAGCCGTTCGATTCCTTCCGCAATAAGGGGACCTGCCGCCTTTCGGATATCCTCAATGGGTATTTCCCGCAGGACAGTAAACTCGGGCCCCAGGGCCGCGGTTAAGTGTTCATACTGCGCGACAGCCTTTTTTCCTGTTGGGGAAATTCCCGTGGAGGCTCCTATTACCTCCTGGAGAGGAACCAGGCTTTCAAAGGGGCGGCCGGCAGGGAGAATAAATCCTTCTTCCCGGTCAGCCAGCTGCTCTATACGGTTCAGCACACCGATGGTTATTTTTTTCCCGCATACAGGACATTTATTTCCGTATTGAATTGTTTCTGAAGGACTGATACATAAACCACACTTTCTGTGCCCATCAAAATGATATTTGCCTTCTTCCGGGAAAAATTCGATAGTACCGGCGAGCCCTTGCCCCTCCTGAATAGCATTGGCGAGTCCCTTATAGGATAATTCTATATCAAATAAATTGGCTTCTCTTCCCAGCTTCGCCGGAGAATGCGCATCAGAATTGGAGATCAGACAAAAGCGGTCCAGAGCACTGACCCGCCAGTTCATAGGGGGGTCGGAGGAAAGTCCTGTTTCCAGAGCACGAATATGGGGCGTCAGATCCCCGAAACATTCTTCAATGCTGTCAAACCCCGAAAAAGCGCCAAACAAAGAAAAATGCGGTGTCCAGATATGGGCTGGTACATAGATTCCGGAAGGACTGGTCTCCAGCATGATCTCTAACAGATCTCGACATGGAATGCCCAGTATAGGCCGGCCATCAGAGTGAATATTCCCAATCAGCTCCAAACGCCTTGCCAGAGCCTCCGCGGCCTCCAGCCCTGGCAGAAGCAGAAGGGAATGCACCTTTCTCACCCGGTCGCCTTTTTTATAAATAGAACTGATTTCTCCAGTCACCACAAAACGGGGCCGACGAGGGGGCGCTTCCGGAAGCCGGTAGTCTTTTTTCAGTACATACAATCCATCCTCTGCAGGTTCCAGCTTTTCTTCCAGCTCCTTTCGCCATGCCGGATGGGTAAAATCTCCGGTTCCTATGATGTCGATTCCTTTTTTCCTTGCCCATAAATCCAGATATTCCGGTGTACAATCCCTGCTGGTAGCCCGGGAGTACCTGGAATGAATATGCAGATCCCCTATGTACATGTTTACTCCGTTTCTACGCGGCTTTACTGTACGCAAGTATAAGTATCCGGCAGGTTTGTGGACGCCGCGCAGACACAAACCTGCTCGCGCTCGTCTTGTGTGTCTTTTGTCTGTCTGCTGTTATCAGTATATCTGATCTTTCTTTTGAATACAATGTTTTTGCCGGTCAATCCAGTTTAATACAGAAGGCAAAATATCCGGTTCCGGTGTTAAGCAGCAGGCTGTAATCGAAATATTCTGAGTAAAACACCTGGCGGAACTGTTCTGCAGTCATCAAGTGGTTGCTTTCTAATTGGTATTCTGAGGACAGGTTGCAATGTATACTTACCTGATCTGCTATTTGCTCTGAGAGCTGCCTGGCGGCATTCAGGACCAGTTTATCCATTTTTTTCAGCGGCATATCTAACATGGAGCTTACGGCCCGCAGCACCAGATGATCTTCAAGCACCAGAAAAATTTGTACTTGTTTTCCTTCCTTTGAATGATAAGACAGCCGGTCGATCATGCTGTTGCCAAAGTTTTCACCACTGTAATGTTCGCTGACAACTTCTGTCTGCAGCCGGAAGATTTCCTGTATAGTGACAGTCAAAGCGTCTTCCAGAGTGTCCATGTCTTTTCCGATATTGTCCTTTTTCCATTTATTTGCAACTTTTCCTGTGATAGCACGATCCTCAATCATAATATGGGCGGTCAGCCATCCAAGACAAATACCAAGAAAGTGATGAATGGATTCCTGAGAATAGTTTGATTCTGACAAGTCTTTTTCAAGAGCGGGAAGTGTTTTATAGCGCATATCATCATGCAGACGTTTGTGTATTTCATATCCCCGGTATCCGATAGACCGCATATAGGATTCTTCGTCAGTAAAATGTTCTATGGCATAACTTTTGAAGTATTTGATCCCTTCGGCACATGCCCACTGTCCATGGTGTTCATTTTTGCTTAAATAGATCAGTTTGCGTACGATCGAAAAAAGTTTCCGGTGTGCATTGTCGATGGAATCAACTCCTATGTTAAACCGCTCGTTCCATTCTGCTTCTTTCGCCATTCTAATCCTCTATTTCCGGGAAAAATCCCATTATACAAGTTCGCGGAATAAATCATTCCGAAACGTGTTTAATATTAATATATGTCGAGAAGTGGCGAAAAGTGTCGTTTTTATAAGCACAGGAAGGGTTATTTTGCATCCGTGTATTTTTCAGAAGCCTCAAGGTGTAACAGGCGCAGGAAACATATACCGGATGAATTGAAAAAATATCAAATACATGATATGATATTTCAAAATTTCTGATGGAGGATTCTTTATGCTCGTATTTGATCTGGACGGTACATTGCTGCATGATGATAAATCTCTTTCTGACTATACAGTTGACATACTGGAGAAGTGCAGAAGCAAGGGGATGAAAGTGGCGATTGCTACGGCCAGGCCTTTGCGGTCAGTCTCTGAATACAGCATGAGGATCAAGCCGGATTATACCATCTGCCATAACGGCGCAGTCATATCCGGAAAAGAAGGACTTCTGTACAGTAGTATAAAAAGGGCGGATATAGAACAGATTTTGCAGGCGCTGAAAGCGCTTCCGGGAAATAACAGGATTGCCATTGAATCGAATGATAAAATGATTGCCAATTTTTCTCCCGGGGAAGTATGGAAGGAAGAAGATTATGAAAAATCTGAGTTTGAAGAGATCATGGTAGATCATGCCGATAAAATACTGTTTTTCCTTGATGAAAATGACTCGGCAGAGGAAATTCAAAGCAGTATTCCCGAAGAATGCTATTTAGTGGTAATTGAAAAGAACTTTGGAATGATTATGAACAAAAAAGCCACGAAATATCAGGCTGTTAAGAAAATTATCGAAAAAGAAGGAATCAGACTGGAAAGCGTTTTTTTCTTTGGCGACGACTATAATGACATAGAATTACTGGAAAAAGCGGGATATGGAATAGCTGTGGCCAATGCCTGTCCTGCGGCAAAGCAGGCCGCCGGTTATTTATGTGGGACAAATAATGAAGACGGTGTTGCAGTATGGCTGGCGGAAAATCTGAAGCTTTGAGAACAGTCTCTAACTGACAATGATATCCTTCAGCTCAAACCGCAACACCTTTTTAAGATCACTTAAAGAAGTTTCAACCTGATAACCGATCTTGCCGCCGCTGAAAATGATTGTGCTACAGTTTTCAGCAGAGGCATCGATTACGGTTCTGAACTGCTTTTTCATACCGATAGGAGAACAGCCTCCGTGAATGTACCCGGTTAACTCCAATAAGTCTTTCGATCTGATCATACTGATATTCTTTTCTTCAACGGAAGCGGCCGCTTTCTTTAAATCCAGTTCTTTATGAACAGGGACAAGGAAAACATAATTACGGTTTGAATGCCCGATGGTCACCAATGTTTTAAAAACCTGCCGGGGATCCTGCTGAAGGACAGCAGCAACATCAATGCCGCTGATGACACCGGTATCGGCATAACAATGGCTCGTATAGATGATTTTTTTCTGGTCCAGTATTCTCATTACGTTTGTTTTTTCTATACTCTTTTTCATAATTTTGAGCTCCCACCATTTTATGCGTTTTATGCGAAGAAAGCTTCTCTTCAGACGCTCTTATTTTAACACCAGCCTTCACTAAAAGCAATAAATCCACAGATATCGCATTCGCATGTTACTGCCGCTTGTATCCGTAGAAACTGCCGTTACATAGCCGGAAATCTCTGTATGGAAGTTCACGATACAGCAGAAAAATGACCGTTATCATTTCTCCCGGTATTTAATGGCCGGAATCCTCACATGCACTTCGGTTCCCTTCCCGTAGGTACTTTGAAACTGCAGGCCGTATGCTTCTCCATATAACAGCTGCAGACGAAGATGCGTATTGTAAATCCCGATATTGCTTCCGCTGCCGCTTCCTGTGCCATCCAGTATATTGGCAAGCTGTCCGGCGGGAATTCCCATACCAGTGTCAGAGATAGTGAAGAGGATATCCATATCTTCTGTCCATGCCATAATCACAATATCTCCGGACTTGGATTCCCGCTCAAAGATGCCATGCTGAATCGAATTTTCTACAATAGGCTGGAGCACCAGTTTGGGAATCTCAAAATCCAGAATTTCATCCGGCACATCAATGAGGAAGTTAATCCGGTCTTCATAACGCATATTTTGCAGTTTTACAAAGAGATCTACATGCCGCAGCTCCTCCTGGATGGGAATGGTGATGTTCTTTTTTGACAGTGTCAGTTTATAAAATTTTGACAGTGTCTGCACAGCAATAGAGACTTCCTGCTGCTTTCCGCTCTGAGCAAGCCAGTTGATCATGTCCAGCATATTATAGAGGAAATGGGGATTGATCTGCGCCTGCAGAGCCTTTACTTCGGAGACCTTCAGCTTTTCAGCAGTCTCCGTTTCTTTTGTCATAAGTGCATTGATGCGGTCTACCATGACATTATAGTTGCAGACCAGCTGCCCAATCTCATCCTGATCATCTTCATTATCAAATTTTACAGGGGTTTTCCCCCTGTCTTCATTCATTTTATCTACTACCAGAGAAAGGCGCTTTGCAATGTTGCCGGATAAAAGTAACGCGGTTATGTAGGCAAGGGCAACGAAAAACAGGTAGAGAAATACCATATTGAGCAGGATCTGCCGGCTCTCAGAAAATACACTGTTTGTGGGAATGATAGATACCAGCCTCCAGTCTGTATGATCCACCTCCCGGTACCCCATATAAAGATTTTCATCCAGAATAGTCACAGCGGCAAAATTCTGAGTACTTCCAATCCGCCCTGGAATAGACTCATATCGCATAAAGTAGGTTCCTGCAAGAGCGGTATCGGAGGAGGCGACGATAGAGTTCCTGCTGTTGTTTATATAATAGACACTTCCCGTATCCGTGAGATTTTTGCAAAGGATATTCTTCAGGTATTCTGTGGAGAAGTAAACAGCAATATAGCAGGATTCCTGTGCGGGATCGTAGGGATTCCGAATCCTCTGTATGTATGCCATAGATCCCAGACTGTCAACCTCGGATCTGGTGAGATAAAAGTCGGGACAGAGCAGCACATTAATACCAGGCGCGCCGTCGAAGATGCCGTGCCAGTAGCTTCTCTCGATAAGGGAGGTGGATTCCACCAGATAAAAAGGGGAGGGCTCCTGAAAGGATTTTTCCATATAAGGGACATAGATACGCACCGCGGTAATAAAATCATAATCGATCAGGGATCGGATATTTCTGAAATAGTTCAGAGTGTCAGGATGATTCCCGTGTGAGGATAAATAGTCATAGACATTGGCGGCGTGAGTAATATCGGAAAGCACTGTGTCTGAAGTAATGCTTTCCATGGCCAGTTCAAGCTGGTTAACAGTGGCGGCAAGTGTCTCGGCGGTCTGACTGACCAGTGCCTGCTCGGAATTAATAGCATTGGTGGTTATGATATGGGACAGACGGCCATACAAAAAGCAGAAGACCACAAAGGTTGGAACCAGTACCAGAAGCAGATTGAGGATAATAAATTTATGCTTGAATTTCATATCATGCAGAAAGTGGTGCATAGCAGTACTGAAAAAAGAGATCATACAGTCCCTCCATACCCATCTCTGTATTCGGAAGGAGACATGCCGGCGGATTTTTTGAAGATTTTGCCGAAATAATTGCCGTCGCTGTACCCCACCTGAGCAGAGATATCTGTGATCCGGTACCTGGGATCACGCAGAAGCTTTTTTGCTTTTTCGATCCGAAAGTCAGTGAGATATTGATTTAAGGTCTGTCCTGTTTCATTCTTAAAAAGAGTACAGAGATAAGAGGTGGACAGAAATACATGCTCACTGATCACCTTAATCGAAAGGGTTTCTTCCATATAATGATCTGCAATAAATTTTTTGATCAGATAAATGGAAGAATTACTCTCGGTATTTTTTTCAGCCTGAAGGAAAAACAGGCGGATCTTTTCCAACAACAGATCATGCAGCGTATAAATAGATGAACAGTTTGAGATGGCCTCCCAGAGACTGCCTGAGCTTTCCGCCAGGCCGGGAGCTGTGGCATTGGGAGGGGCTCCCTGATAGCTGCCGGAATTATTGCCGGCAAAATTGTCAGGAGAGATATGCAGTGCATAGTAAGCATCCTCCACTGCAGTGAACAGCTTATAGTAAAAATCCCTCACCTGATTAGGCAGTATATTATGTTGGGACAACAGGAGGTCAAAGGTATCCTGCATCAGAGCATTAACGGCAGCAGTATTCTTCTGGGAAAGCAGCCCGGCAAGTTTTTCATTGGTATTGAGACTGCTGATCTCCGGGAAAGCGGAACGGGAATCTGTATTTTGATAAATACAACAGGTATTTTCTCTTGTAAAGAATGCATTCTGTAATTCAATGACAGCAGAATAATAGGAATCATAAATCTGTGCTGCGCCCTTTACATTTTTACCGAACACGAGATGATAATGTAAGTCCATCTGCCGGAGAGAAGATTCGATCAGTCCGCCGAGGGCTTTCTTGCGCCGGTCGTCATAGTCCGTAAATCCCCATACATGAAAAAAGATCAGGAAGTCCTGTCTGGCAGCGTGTATTTCTTTCAAACGCTGGCCGGAGAGAAGTCTGTTTACAAGGGATGTGATACTGCCGCTTAATTCTTCCTGCATAGGTGCATTGTGATAAAAACGAATTAAAAAGGTAAAAAAGGGTGTTTTATCATCTATGGGAAAGGAAAAATCCAGTTCATTCCATTCCGGAAGCTCTGATTCACCGCCTGGAGCGGAGATCAGGGCGGAAGCCAGCATGGAACGGGAGTGAGACAGAGACAGGGCATGTGAGGAGGCGGCCCGTTTTGATTCCGTAACCCGCAGGCAGGCCTCCCTGACAGCATCTTTAATTTCTTCCAGATCAATGGGCTTTTCCACATAGCTGACGGCTTTAAGACGAATAGCTGCTTTCAGGTATTCCTTGTCTGAGAAACCACTCATGAAGATTATACTGAGAAACGGATTGGCGTTTTGAAGCTTTTCAGCCATTTCAATGCCATCCATACGGGGCATTCTGATATCACTGAGAATGATATCCGGATGAAAAGACAACGCAACATCACAGCCGTGAATGCCGTCATCCGCCTGTGTGACAGAACTGATTCCTATGCTTTTCCAGTCAATGCTGTTCATCAGCCCTTCTCTGGTGAGTTTTTCATCATCTACAATCAGAAGCTTCATAGTTCCCTCTAAAATAATCATATGTAACAAAAATATTCTACCAGACTCCCCGAAAAAAAGAAACAATTTTACCCGAAATCGAAAAATACTACGATAGTACGGAAAAATTCTTAATGCTATACTTAAGGCAGCTTTAAAAGGAGGAAGGGAGGAAAAAGAGTTGTCCGAGTATGTGCTTGAGTTAAAAGGCATTACCAAGATCTTTCCCGGAGTGAAGGCGCTGAATAATGTACAGTTTCAGCTGAAACCAGGTGAAGTTCATGCATTGATGGGCGAAAATGGTGCAGGCAAGTCTACCTTTATCAAAGTCATAACCGGTGTACATAAGGCGGAAGAGGGCGAAATGTATCTTTTGGGGAAGAAGGTGGATTTCAGAGGACCCAGGGATGCCCAGCAGGCGGGAATTGCCGCCGTGTATCAGCATCCTACTTCATATCCGGATCTGACAGTGACAGAAAATATTTTCATGAATCATGAGATCAAGAAGAACGGCATGATTCAGTGGAAGCAGATGAATAAAGAGGCTCAGGAGTACCTGGACCAGCTGGATGCAGATTTTAAGCCTACTGTGGAGATGGGATCTCTTTCCGTAGCCCAGCAGCAGATGGTGGAGATCGCCAAGGCTATTTCCACCCATGCCAAAATCATCATTCTGGATGAACCTACTGCAGCGCTTACTGCAAGTGAGTCTGAAAAGCTGTACAGAATTGTAGAAAAGCTCAGGGATGAGGGGGTATCCATTATTTTCATTTCCCACAGGTTCGAGGATATGTACCGGCTGGCTGAAAGAGTGACAGTATTCAGGGATTCACAGTATATTGGAACTTATGATGTAAATGGTATAACCAACGCGGAGCTGATCAAGCATATGGTAGGACGCGAGATTAAAGATCTGTTCCCTAAACCGGAGGTCAGGCTGGGAGAGGAGTTGCTTCGGATAGAGGATTTCTCCAGAACTGGTTATTTTAAAAATATCAGTCTGAAGGTAAGAGCGGGAGAAATCATAGGGCTCACCGGTCTGGTGGGTGCAGGACGTACAGAGGTTATGGAAAGCCTGTGCGGAATCACCCGGCCGGACGAAGGCAGAATCTTTCTGGAGGGAAAGGAGATTTTCATAAAAGGCCCTGGTGATGCCATGGATAATGGGATTGTTCTTTTGCCGGAGGATCGGCAGAAGACAGGACTGATCCTGAGTTGGGGGCTTGGAAGAAATGTGACGCTTCCCATTATCAGTAAGCTGACCAGAAAAGGATTCATTGATGAAAAGGCGGAAAATGAACTGTCCAAAAAGTTCCTTGAGGATGTGGATACAAAGGCGGTTACCATATTTGATGCGGCGAGTTCTCTGTCCGGCGGCAACCAGCAGAAGGTGGTAGTGGCAAAGGCCCTGGTCCAGGACAATATGAAAGTGATCATCATGGATGAGCCTACAAAAGGTGTAGATGTAGGCGCCAAGGCTGAGATTTATCAAATCATGGGAGAACTGGCACAGAAGGGATTTGCCATTATTATGATTTCGTCTGAAATGCCGGAGATACTGGGGATGTGCGACAGAATTTATGTGATGTGCAGCGGGCGTATCACAGGTGAGCTTAGCCGGGATGAGGCAACCCAGGAACGCATTCTTGAGTATGCTATGGAGAAAGAAAAAAGAGAGGAGGCGGCAGAAAGATAATGGAAAAAAAATCATTGTGGAAGAAAATTACAGGTTCCCGTGAGGCCAGTCTGGTCATTGTTCTGATTGTGCTCTGCGCGCTGATCTCTGTCAAAAGTCCGGCATTTCTGTCCATGCAGAATATTCTGGAAATCCTGAAAAACAATGCGGTCATCATGATCATGTCACTTGGAATGCTGTGTGTGCTGTTGGTAGGAGGAATTGACATTTCCATTACATCAACGCTGGCGCTGGCGGGCATGAGTATCGGAATGATGTACAAATACAGTGTCATTGAAAGTACGCTGCTTGGATTTGTGATTGCCGCGGCAATGGGTGCTGTATGCGGACTGGTCATTGGTCTGGTCATCTCATGGGGGAGGGTGCTTCCTATTATTGCAACCATGGGATTCATGTACATATACCGCGGGCTGGCTTATCTGGTGGCGCAGGACCAGTGGGCAGGGGCGGATGCTCTGGGGACCTTCAAGGACTTTGCGCTGAGCAACAGCCTGGGACTGGGCCTGATCAATAACGTGATTGTAATCACCATACTTTGCTATGTGATTTTCTATATTGTGCTGAAATGGACGAAGTTCGGACGTAATATCTATGCGGTAGGTTCTAATGAAGAGGCAGCCCGGATTTCGGGCATCAATGTGACGGCAGTAAAGACGGCGGTATATACCATTATGGGTCTCCTCGCAGGTATTTCGGGCGCGCTTGCTACATCTGTGTACGCATCCGCCCAGCCTAATATGCAGACATCCAAGGAGATGGATGTGATTGCAGCCTGTGTGATTGGAGGAGTGAGTATGAACGGCGGACGGGGGTCTGTGCTGGGAGCATTGCTGGGAGCGCTGGTATTGTCCGTTATTGCCAAGGCTCTTCCACTGGTTGGAATCGATGCCATTGCTCAGAACACCGTTAAGGGCGTGATCATTGTAGCGGTTATTATACTGAATGTACTGACGCAGCGCATGATGGATAAGACAAATCTGGAAAAGAGAGAAATGTAAGGAGGGAAGACATGGCAGGAAAATCAGGAAGAACCATATCTGCAGTTCCCCAGAAGTCGTTTATGAAGACGATTTTAAGCTGGGAAGGAATCTTATTGGTTCTGTTTATAGGGATTAATATTTTTTGCAAATGCATTTCCCCGGTTTATAATTTTACCAATGTGCTTCGGGAAATGCCCAAGTACCTGACAGAGATCTTTTTGCTGTTTCCCATGGCATATATCCTGCTGATGGGAGAGATTGATATTTCGGTAGGTTCCACTGTATGCTTATCAGCCACAGTTGCCTGTCTGGTAAGTAACGCGGGACTGCCCTTTGGTATTGTACTGCTGGCCGGGCTGGCAACGGGAACAGTCTGTGGTATGATCAATGGTTTTTTGGCAGTAAAATTCAGGGAACTGCCTACCATGATCATTACGCTGGGAACACAGATCGTATTCCGTGGGATTGCAGAGATTGCATTAGGAGATGGCGGTTCTGTTTCTCTTGTGAATGCGGATGGCTTTCGGATGATTGCCGGGAAAGTGGGACCCTTTCCGTATCTGTTTTTCGTTGTAATCATCTGTGCAGTGATTTTTACAGTGATTGCAGAAAAGAGAGTTTATGGGCGTTCCCTGTATGCCATCGGCAGTAACAGCAGAACGGCATTTTATTCAGGAATAAAAGTAAATAAGGTATTATTTACAGCCTATGCTGTTCTGGGATTTCTGGCAGGTGTTTCGGCGCTTTTTCTGATCAGCGCAACCTACGGGGCAAATACGACAACGGGAAAAGGCTTCGAGATGGATGCTATTGCAATGGCAGTTTTTGGAGGCATCTCTACTGCAGGCGGAAAAGGAAAGCTGACAGGAGCTGTCATTGCAGCATTTACGATTGTATGTCTGCGTGTGGGACTCGGACAGATTAACATGAATGCTCAGGTGATCCTGATTATTTTAGGCCTGTTGCTGATCTGCTCCGTGCTTCTGCCCAATATATCATCAGCACTTCATAAAACGAGAAAAAAAGCCTGATAAGGTATCAATGTCCCACCAGGGATTTGATATAGAAACTAATTAAATTTAAGGGAGGATTTAAGAATGAAGAAAAAAATCTTATGTACCATTCTCAGCGCAGTAATGGCAGCATCTCTTCTGGCAGGTTGTGGAAACAGTAAAGAAGAGCAGACAACAGCATCAGCAGTAGAGGAAACGGCAGCAGAGGATCAGGAGGAAGCCCCTGAAGCAGATGCGGCAGGCGGAGAGGAAGCAGAACCTGAGACAGATGCGGCAGGCGGTGGAACGTATGCACTGGTTACCAAATCCGCCGGTAATCCGTTTAATGAGAAGGAAGCGGAAGGTTTCCAGAAAGCCGTTGAAGCCATTGGAGGAACCGCTATTATCCAGCATCCTGAATCAGCGACAGCTGATGCGCAGATCACAGTGATCCAGTCTCTGATCTCCCAGAATGTTGACAGTATCTGTATTGCGGCAAACGACGAGAATGCTCTTCAGGCAGCGCTTGAGGAAGCAGCGGCCGCCGGCATTAAGGTATGTTCGGTTGACTCTACTGTAAATGTGGCCAGTCGTCTGGTCCATGTAAACCAGGCGGGCGTTACGGAGATTGGCCAGTGTCTGGTAGATGCAGTATATGACATTACCGGCGGGGAAGGGCAGTGGGCAGTTCTTTCAGCAACATCCCAGGCTGCAAACCAGAACGCATGGATTGAATCCATGAAAGAGATCATTGAAAGCGACTCTAAATATGCGGGTCTGGAGTTGGTAGAAGTTGCTTATGGCGATGACGAGCCTCAGAAGTCTACAGACGTTACACAGGCTCTCCTTCAGAATTACCCTGATCTTAAGGTGATCTGTGCGCCTACGACAGTAGGTATCGCAGCAGCGGCTAAGGTTCTTCAGGATCAGAATTCTTCTGTGAAGCTGACAGGCCTTGGACTTCCTTCTGAGATGGCTGAATATATCGGTGATGATGATGCGCATTCCTGTCCGTATATGTTCCTCTGGAACCCTATCGACTTGGGACGTCTTGGCGCTTATACTTCCGCAGCACTGGTGAACGGAGATATTACAGGTGCAGCCGGAGAGAAGTTCACGGCCGGAGACATGGGTGAGTATGAGATTGTGACAGCCGGCGATGGCGGCACAGAGATTATCCTTGGCGCACCTTTCGCATTTACGCCTGAGAACATTGAAGAGTGGAAGGTTGTTTATTAAGGTTAAAAAATAAGGAATGGAAACAGAAAGGGGCTGCGCTTTGGCGCAGCCTCCTTTCGTTTTATACTGCAGGACACTTCTGGCTGTGCTGCTTTTCCAGAAGGCAGGCGGAAAGTCTCCTGACAGTTAACCTGTGGTATCCTTCTTCCAATACCTGATATGTGGTTTCATTCTCATAAAGTCTGTAAGAACCTTTCGGGAGCTGAAGGGAACAGGTGACGTCTTTCGTATGATAATTGATCAGAAACTGACCATAGTCCCCATCCCTGGACAGCCAGGCGGAGGTATGAAGGCTGTCGATAACAGTCTCATGAGCGTTTACCTTACAGTGGATGACAAACGGATCACAGGATATGGCAAGAGGCTTTACCATTTTCCCGGTATGCAGGTATTTTTTTCCGAATCCCTGACGCCAGCTGTTCAGATGCCGTACAAAGTTCTTGATATTTTGTTGATCAGGCAGTCCGCTTATGACATGCCGGCAATCCCAACACCAATCGATGTCACCGCTTTCAGTCAATATTATGGTGAGAAGATCGCCTGCAGAAAAAGAATACGCCAGACGCTCTAATACATTTTCCGGAGATTTGGCAAAGTCTATATGAGCCTGCGCCCAGACCTGATTCCCCATAAAGTTGTTTACATATTCATGATAGAGGTAAGCGTAAACAGGTACAGGACGGCCGACGGAATAATTAAGGTGGAAACGGTTATCACTGAATAAAAGATAGGGGATATAACTCTCAGCCGCCGCGGATTCTGTTCCGATCAGCACCTGTCCGGTTTCCTTCTCTATTTCCTCAAGAAGATGTCTGACAGCATCCACCTGCCATTTGCCGGGAACCGGCGGATGGCCATGGCTCTGGCTGTAACAAAAATAGGAGGACCCTCCGTGCTGCTGATCCAGTAGCTGGATGTAATCAACGCCGGCTGAAACCATGTGCTTTACTTCAGAACGCAGTACGTCGGTTGTAAATTGTTGGGAGGGACACATATCATATCCGGCTCTGATACCTGGGACAACCGCGCTTTCCATAAGCTCCTGACCGGGAGAAAGGCACATGATATCTTTCAGATTTTTTTCTTCAAATTCCGCTTCCCGGCGGTAATCATCCACCAGCCGGCTGTACTGAGTCCAGCCGATACCGCTGCAGTATAATCCGATCAGATCTCCTCTTTCGTGCAGCGCATCAATAAATTTTTTTAATTCTGCTTCTCCGCCATAAGGCGGCCATACATAAGGAGGCGCCCAGGGGGCAGTTCCCTCCCAATGCATCAGCAAAACCAGTATTTTACTGCCTAATTCCTGTTCCAGCCGTTCAATATGCTCCAGGGCATTGCAGTAGGGATAGAGGCTGTTTGGCTCCATGACATCACAGTCATATGTGCCTCGAACCGGGTAGGCTACCACGACGGGGGACTCCGAATACCAGTCCGGCAGGCGTTTGTTATCCGGAATAGATAGGAAGCCGTTGCTGCCGGACTCTTCGAACCATTCCCGGTAAATCTGTGCCGCATCCTGCCATTCTCCGGTAAAGGGCTTCATTACAGTCTCATATGGCATTTGATATTGTTCACCGTAATTTACTCCGCCATAATGGCGCATATGCAGCATAACTCCGTTTCTATAAGAGTAAAAATCAATCCCTTTCAAATGAAAATTTCTGTCATGGGCGCCAAAGTACAAGCCTGAAACGTCATTGTAATAAGCCATAAACTGAGTTTCTACGATAGCAGGATAAAGATGAGAGGTGGGGATACTGGGATATACAGGTTCCTCATAAGCATTTGCAGTTTCTTTAAATGACAAATCATCTACAAGAACGCCTTCATTAAATCCCCACAAAATTCTGGATGTTCCGCCCTGATCTTTCAGATCATTGGGAACGGCAATTCTGGGAAAATCAACCCATTCCACAGCAGTCTCCTCTTTGGGGCTGACAGAAATTTTCCACAAAATACTGTCTGCGATACGGGCGGATACTGTGGCAAATACAGAACCGTTTTGGTATTCACATTGAAAAGAAGATTCGTCAGAATTACAGCACTGGAGAGACATGTCCGCCACATCCATAATATCCTGTTGTCCGGATTTGTCTCTGAGCGCAAAACGGAAGAGAGTGACTCTCTCTCCAATATACTGCCGGGCGTTGTCTGAAAGAGAAAAAATCTCGCCCTTTTTTTCGTCAAACTGAAGGGAAAAGTTTGCCTTTTGTAAAGTGATCATATACGTACCTCCGCTCTTCGTGGTCATAGGTTATTGTCAATATACGATTTTAGCAGATGGATTTCTTGCGATTTTTTACATTAAACTGTGATAATTTATTTTGTCGTTGTGGACAGAAATAATTTATGATACGATGCATAGGTGCATGTGTGATGTTTTTGGAGGTTAATTTATGGATACACTGTATCGCTGGCCGGCTCACAGGACGATTATTGAAGAATATAACATGGCGGTATGCGAAAGATATTTTGAGGAATATTCTCCGCCCCACTGGCACGAATTTTATGAATTTGAATTGTATCTGACCGGTAACGGATCGACGAATATGAATGGAAAGGAATACCGGATTGTTCCCAACACGTTATGCTTTCTGACACCGACAGATTTTCATTCCTTCGGACCGGATCCGGGGAACCGCTTTCTGCAGATTACATTTACCTTCACGCCGGATTGCATAGAAGATTCTGTGATCAGTGAATTTATCACGCTTTGCCATGGCTTTTTTACGACAATTGACGATGTGACGGCAAACCGTCTTGCATATATGACCAGATGCCTGTCTGCAGAAGTGTCAGCAAACGCATACCTGAATAAAAAGTATATACAAAATATGATATCCTGTATTTTGATCGAGCTTTTGCGCCTGCAGAGGCAGGACACGGAGGCCTCTTTACGCTTTCATGCACTGCCGTTTCCGGTGCAGAAAGCACTTTATTATATTCGGACACACTTTAAGGAACCGGTTACGTTGAATGAGGTATCCGAATTTGCGGGTTTTTCTTCCAATTATATGAGCAAGGTCATACATGAAAGCCTGGGAATAGGGTTTAAGGAATATTTGACAGATCTGCGGTTGAATTATGCAAAGCAGCTTTTACTGCTTTCCAATGAATCGATAACGGATATTTCCTATTTTTCAGGATTTAATTCGTTATCCCATTTCCTCCATGTATTTAACAAGAAGTATAAGGAATCCCCTCTGCAGTTTCGAAAAAGAAACCGTACAGACAAAAGATAGAAACAACAGCAGCAGGAGGAAAAAAGGCCGGAAATGAATCCGGCTTTTTTACATAAGAAATGACGAGGCAGGCAAAATAGATAAAAAAACACAACTTATTTGCAAAAAAGACAATTCTCAAAAGGAATAATATGATACCTTAAAAAATGCAGAATACAATTGATCAGGTGAATAAAGCATATGGAGAGGTGAAGTATGAATACAGAAAAAATAAAAAAAGTACATATTGTATTTAAAACGCATCTGGATATAGGGTTCACGGATATGGCACAGACAGTGCTGGACTGTTATATGGACAAATATATTCCGCGTGCCCTTTTGCTGGCGAAAAGACTCAATACAGGGGAGAACAAGAAGTTTATCTGGACAGTAGGGTCTTATCTGATTGACTATTGCAGAAAATATGGGACTGAAGAGCAAAGAAGTGCTCTGGATCATGCGATCAGAGAAGGGGACATCTGTTGGCACGGGATTGCGTGCACAACACATACGGAGCTTTTGGATATGGATTTATTTCGATATAGCCTGGACATAGGGAAAAAGCTGGATGAGCAGTTTGGGAAAAAAACGATTGCGGCAAAAATGACAGACGTACCGGGACATACGATTGCAATCGTAGATGCTTTGGCAGAGCGTGGAATAGGGTTTCTGCATATTGGTGTGAATGGAGGAAGCATGGTGCCGGAGGTCCCCGGGACATTTGTCTGGAGACATGGAGGAAAAAGTATTATTGTGCAATATTCATCGGAATACGGAGCAGCCGGCTATGTGGAAGGAATGGATGAGGTATTGGAATTTGCGCATACGGCAGATAATATGGGACCTCAGTCAGAAGGGGAGATAGAAAGGGAAATAGAGAGAATAGGCAGGATTTATCCGGGCGCTGCAGTAGAGGCATCTACACTGGATCATTATGCCCGGAGCCTTCGTAAAATTAAGAATACACTTCCGGTTATACAGGAAGAAATCGGTGACACATGGATTTATGGTATTGCATCAGACCCCTGGAAGACAGGAAGATATCGGGAATTGATACGTTTAAAGGACCAGTGGAAAGAAGAAAAGAGGTTTGATGAGACGACGCCGGGGTATCATGATTTTATGACACATCTTATGCTGATAGCAGAACATACCTGGGGGCTGGATTATAAAAAATATCTGGCAGATTTCAGAAACTGGTCGAAGGAAGACTTTAGCAAAGCGCGGATGGAGGATAGAACGTCACTGGAGCTTTTGACCAATCGGAATGCACAGCTGAAAGAGTTACTGGAAAAAGAGATCCAAAGCTACCGGCAGGGAATCTTTTCAGGCTCCTATTCTCACTATGAGAGCTCTCATGAGGAACAGAGACAATATTTGAAAAAGGCGATAGAAAAGCTTCCGGAGGACTTAAAAGAACAGGCTTTGGAAGCAATGAGAAAAATGTCTCCGGTTTTATGTTCAGAAGAGGGAGAAATATTGTACCCGGGAAAAGAAACGGAAATACAGGGATGGAAAGTTCAGGTGGGAAATACGGGAGCATTGGTGCGTCTGGAGAAAGATTCAAAAGATTGGGCAAAGGATGGAGAAATTGGAATTTTTTCATATGAAACGTTTAATGCGCTGAATTGTGTGAATGATTATTATAGATACAGCCGGGATTTTTACAGGAACGGATGCTGGTCGGAAGCAGATTTATCCAAGCCGGGGCTGGAGTTTGTGGAAGATCTGGAGCACCGGAACTATGAATTTTTTGTACAGTCCATACGGAAAGGAAAGGACCGGCTGACGATTGACCTGGGGGCCTGGGAGAATGCGAAAAAACGGTACGGGTGTCCTGGAAAAGCACAGATCATATATACATTTACGGATGAGAAAATAAATATAAATCTTGCCTGGTTTGAAAAGGATGCAAACCGTATGCCGGAGGCTATGTGGTTTGGATTCCGACTTCATACGGAAAATCCAAACCGTTGGAAGATGCTCAAGATGGGGACGGAAGTACATCCATTGAATGTGGTGAGAGGCGGGAATCGTCTGCAGCATTGCGCTCCGGTATTGCGCTATGAAGGCGCAGATGGGAAAGCGCTGATCAGGAGTATCCATGCTCCGCTGGTCAGTACAGGAGGCCGGAACCTGTATGGAGACTATCATGCAATGCCCGGCCTGGAGCAGGGATTTGCCTTTAATCTGTTTAATAATAAATGGGGTACTAACTTTAAAATGTGGTGTGAAGATAACTGCCGTTTTGATTTTGAGCTGCAGCTAGAGGCATATTGATCTTATAAAGAAATGCTGTCCGTGCAGGGCAGCATTTCCTGCGTAATGGAAAAATAAAAAATAAAAAAGGAGAGCTGGATGTATACAGTATTGATCGTGGAGGATGAACTGCTGGTGAGCGCCGGTCTTAAGAGTATGGTTCATTGGGCGGATATGGATATGGCGGTTATAGGGGAGGCCCGGAACGGAAAACAGGGATTGGAAAAATACCGTCAGTTGAAACCGGATATGATTCTGACGGATATCAAAATGCCTGTGATGGATGGGCTGGAGATGATCACACAGATAAGAAAGGAAGATACAGAGACCAGAATCATCGTATTAACCTGTTACGAGGAGTTTGATCTGGTGCGGCAGGCATTTAAACTGGGGATATCGGACTATATTCTGAAACTTAAGATGTTGCCGGAGGAAATTGAACAGGTAATAAGTAAAGTATATGAGGAGATGATACAGAGCCAGACAAGAAGGAAAACGGAGGATAACAGGACGAATCAACCGGAGCGGATGAATCACATAAGGAATCAGTGCAGAGATTATATCCTTCATGCATCCTGCGCAGTCCCCGGATTCGGAAAGATCTGGGGAAAGCTCGGGATGGAGGAGAGAGAAATGGCCGTATGTATGCTGGAAGTCTTTCCATACCAGCAAAAGCATCAGTCAAAAGAAGGGAAGCAGGAAGAAAAGACAGAAGCGGTAATACTGGATCTTCTTCAGGAGCTGGTCTCGAAAGATAATGGAGGACAGGTATGGCAGGAGAGGGAAAAAAGATATTTGATTGTACTTGGTATTCCCGACAGGAACGATCAACAGAAGAGAGAAGCTTTTTTCAGGGATCTGACGTTCCGAATGCGAATTTTGATTCGTTCCCGCTTGAATCGAAATACAGTATTTGGATTCAGCTCTTTTACAGATTTCCCGGAAGAATTACAAAGGCTGTATAGAGAGGCGGCAAAGGCGCTGGAAATGGCTGTTTTTCTGGGAGAGGATTTTCTAATTTATGGCGCTGTGGAAAACCAGCAGAAATATGAGAAGAAAACAGGTGACTTCTGGGAGCAAATGGAAAAGCTTGAGATTGTCACCGAAAGCTATCAGCAGAATGTAATGAAGGAAATTTCATTTATGAGAAATGGAGGTCTTTCCGAAAGCGCCGATGTGAAGGAAATACTGATTCGATGGATTCACTGGGTATCCTTTGACAGGGGAATCCAGAAAAAAGAAGTACTGAAATTTGCGCTGGAAACGGTCGAACAGATCCGATGCTCGGCTACATTGCAGGAAATGTATAAAATTATGGATGCATATTCCAGAGCGATGAAGCAGGGCGCGAAGGACACCAGTATGGTGAGCAGAGAGGTGGCCGAGACGATTTCCTATATTAAGCAGCATTACTGTGAATCAGATCTTTCGTTGTCAACAGCTGCCCGGAAAGCAGCAATGCATAAGGATTATTTAAGTAAACTTTTTAAACAGGAGACAGGAAGCGGTTTTTCTGAATATGTCAATATTCAGAGAATCAAGAAAGCGCAGGAGCTTCTGATTACAACGCATATGAAATCGTACGAGATTGCACAGGAGGTGGGCTTTCAGGATGAAAGCTATTTCAGCCGGGTATTCAAAAAATTTGTGGGTATCAGACCAAATGAGTATAAAAGGCGTGAGATGACATAAAGGATTAAAGGAAGAGACGGATAAATGAATTACACAAAAAATACAGGAAAACAGAGGCTTCTGCAAAAGTGGAAGGGTAAATTAGCAGTCTGGCTGGGAGTACTGATCCTTACTGTCAATTTGTCAGTGCTGCTGATGTGCTTTGGATTTCAATATGGAAAAGTGAAAAATATGCTGTTAAAAAAAGATGAAACGGACAATATTGAAAGGCTGATACAGGCGGAATATAATATTGGACTCTTTTGCCAGCAGGTAGAGATCGTATCCCGAACGCTCTCCATGGATCTGAATTTGAAAAAACTCTCAAACAGCAGAAATATGTTTGACAGCGATTTGTTTTATCATGCAAGAGAGGTCCTCTCCCAGTTTGAAACAATGCAGTTTTATTATCCGTATATTCACAGTATATGCTATTACGGCAGGGATGGTCTGATACTGAAAACGATCAATGACAGGAAACAGGGAAACTGCCTGATAAAAGATGAGGAAAAAACAGACTGGTATTATTCTTCTGAAATCTGTCAGGCGGTCAGCAAAAGCAGACAAAAACTCAAATGGTTTGGCGGATATAAGGAAACGGATTTTGGATTCGAAGGAGGGGAAAATGACGGCATATATTATATGAGTGCAGCCAGAAATATCATATCAGGAACAGGAACGCTGGTGATAAACATTGAAATGGATTACTTTTTGAATACTTTTTGTACCAACAGCACCCTGTTTTCAGGAAATATTTATATTGTAAATGAAAATAACCGGATCGTTGCAGCCAGAGAGAGGGAAAGCATTGGAAAGGAAAGAATCTTTGCAGAAGGGAAGTTGATTTATGACAGAACAGTTACCTCTTTAGAAGAAGGGGAAAATGGGAAATTTCAGGTGATCACTTATTTTCTTCCTGATCTGGGATGGCGCTTTGCCAGTGAAACGTCTATTGCAGAGGCCGCAAAGGAAAGTATTTACTTACGTAATATTTTATTGTGTTCCTGTCTGGTAAGCGTGGTTGTTTCGTTTGCACTTTCTGTATGGTGGGTTTCTGAAATACTGAAGCCCCTGAATGAACTTACAGTGGTAATGCAAAAGGTAGGAAATGGGCAGCTGGGATGTGTTTATGAATCTCCCCCCAAAAATGAACTTGGCATAGTGGCAGAACAGTTTAATCAAATGTCTGTGGATTTGAAAGAAATTTTTGAACAGAAGGAGAGAGTGGAGGAGGAGAAGAGGAAAATCGAGATGCAGACTCTGCGCTCACAGATCAATCCGCATCTTATTTATAATACTCTGAATACGATCAAATGGATGGCAATCATTAATGAGGAAAGAAATATTGCGGAGAGCATCACACTTCTGGCTGATTTTTTGAAACCGGTATTTAGAAATCAGGAGCTTTTGTGCAGTGTGAAAGAAGAACTGGAGTATGTTGAAAAGTATATAGCAATCATGAATCTGCGGGGAACAGAAGGCTATCAGCTGGAGATTGCGGTTCCGGAGAAGTACTATGAGTATCGTATCATCCGCTTCCTGTTACAGCCGGTTGTGGAAAATGCCATACTGCATGGGCTTGCGGAGAGAGAATTTGGAAAAATTTCTATTTCCATAAAAATAGACAAGGATATGGTGATTCAGGTAAAAGATGACGGCGAAGGAATTGAAGAGAAAAAACTGAAAGAACTTCAGAAAAGACTGAAGGATATAAGCACTTCAGGGGGAAAGGAGATTGGCATCGAAAATGTCAATCGCAGAATAAAAGTTCAGTATGGGGATGAATATGGATTGGAACTGCAGAGCGAGCAGGGGAGAGGGACTGTCGTTACATTAAAGATAAAGCCGGAAATACAGAAAAAATAAATAGTACTAGAAAAAACATAAAAGTTCGGTCAAATTGTGCAAATGATACAAGTTGGGCGAACTTTTTTCTTGGTAATTGTATAAATAACATTATAGTTCATTGGAGATCTAAGGGCAGGATGCTAAAATTGCAGCAGAATAAATAAAGGATGTGAATAATATGGAGAAAAGCAATGAAAGGATTTTGGCAGTCAGAAGAAACAGAAAAAGACAGAAGGGAATGAAATATCTTCTGCTGGCGCTGCCCTTCCTGATATTTGTATTTGCGTTTTGCTATGTGCCGCTTTTCGGATGGATATATGCGTTCTTTGATTATAAGATGGGGCAGAGATTTTCAGATGCCAGATTTGTGGGACTGGCGAATTTTGCAAAGCTGTTAAATGACAGAGATATTCTCAGAGTTCTGAGAAATACCATGGTGATGAGCCTTTTGAATATTCTGTGTTCTCCGTTGCCGGCACTGTTTGCAATTATGCTGAATGACATTCGGAGCAGAAAGATAAAGAAATTCGTGCAGACTACGACTACTTTGCCTAACTTTTTGAGCTGGATTGTAGTCTTCGGACTGGCATTTTCCTTATTTTCATCTCAGGGTGTCGTAAATGGATTTTTAAAGCAGATGAACCTGCCGGTATCGGAATTCGGTCTTCTGGGAGATGGAAATAATGTCTGGCGGTTCCAGCTGGGGCTGAGCATCTGGAAAAGCCTTGGATGGAATACGATCATATATATGGCGGCAATAACAGGGATCGATACAGAGCTATATGATGCAGCGAAGGTAGATGGGGCCGGCAGCCTTCAGCTGGTCAGATACATAACAGCGCCAGGGCTGATTCCCACCTATCTGGTGTTGCTCCTTCTATCAGTGGGAAATCTTCTGAACAATGGTTTCGATCAATATTACATGTTCTGGAACTCCATGGTTTCTGATAAAATTGAAGTTTTGGACTATTATATCTATAAACTGGGATTTCAGTCAAACCAGTATTCGTATTCAATCGTGATCGGAATGCTGAAGTCACTGGTCAGTGTTGCGCTGCTGTTTACAGCCAATAAGATTTCCAGGAGACTGCGGGGAAACCCTCTTATCTGATCAGACACAGTAAATTTTAAGGAGGATATGTGAAAAATGAATTTTTCACACGCGAATTTGTGCTGAAGAGCACAAATTCGCAGGCAGAGAAAGGAGCATGGTTATTTTATGCAGAAAGTTACAAAAAGGTTCCGGAAAAAGGATACGGAAGAAATAATATTGGATCTTATAAGGTATGTATGTATTACATTTTTTGTGTTGATATGTATCTTTCCGTTTTATTACGTAATGATCTATTCTGTTTCAGACCCGGGGCTGGCATCAAAAGGAGTCTGGCTCCTGCCGAAAGGATTCAGTCTGGAAACCTATGGAAAGCTCCTGACAAGAAACGATCTTGGACTGGCAATTCTTGTATCTGTCGGAAGGACCGGAATCGGGACTGGTCTTTGTGTATTTTTTACATCCATGTTTGCATTTCTGGTTACAAGGAAGGAAATGCCGGGAAGAAAAATTATTTACCGGTATGTAGTCATTACGATGTATATAGGGGCAGGTCTGGTTCCCTGGTATCTGACCATGAAAGGATACGGACTAAAAGACAGCTTCCTTCTGTATGTGATTCCGGGGGCGGTGAATGCTTATTATATGATTCTGATCAAGACCTTTATGGAGCAGCTCCCGGAGTCTTTGGAAGAATCGGCAGCGATAGAGGGGGCGGGTTTTTTCACCATATTATTTAAGATCATTCTGCCGCTTTCAAAACCGATTATTGCAACAGTAGCGGTATATTGCGCTGTGGGGCAGTGGAACAGCTGGATGGATAATTTTTTTCTGGTAAATAATACGAAGCTTCAGACCGTACAGCTGATCCTTTACAATTATCTGAACAGTGCTACTGCGCTTGCAAAGAGTATGCAAAACGGAGGAGCCGCAGCCGCGGCGGGCGCTATGAATGCGGCAAATGCCATTACGCCTCAAAGCGTTCAGATGACATCGATTGTGATCACAGTCATACCTGTTATGCTGGTATACCCCTACGCGCAGAAGTATTTTACTAAGGGAATTATGATGGGCGCGGTGAAAGGATAACAGGACAGGAACATAAATTCTATAAAGACTACTGCAGGAGCCTTTATGAAATAGAACCAAGGAAAAAGGAGGAAAAAAGATGAGGAAAAACAAATGGACACGTATTCTGGCAGCAGGAATGAGTCTTGCCCTTGTATTTTCATTGGCAGCGTGCCAGCAGAAAACAGAAGAAGAGCATCAAAAGACAGGGGAAACAGGAGAACAAAGGGAGGCTTCAGGTGCCGATGGAGCAGATAAGGAACCAATCACACTGACATGGGGGATGCAGGTGGCAGATGCCCCGGGAGGAGATGGTACCCATCCGGAAAATGAAGTCATAAATATGATCAGGGAGAAGACAGGTATTCAGATTGAAATAATTACCTATGATCTGGATAAGTTCAATATGCTGGCAGCAGGAGGGGATCTGCCGGATATTATTGAAATCGTAACAGGGAACAATATTGTGAATAATCTGATCTCTTCTGAGCAGATTATTCCGCTGGAGGATCTGCTGGATCAATATGGAGAAAATATCAGAGAGAACATTCCGGATGTATTACAGCAGGTAAAAATGACAAGGGGCGGTGGTGAGCATATTTATTACCTGCCTACAAATATTACAGGTATCAGCGAGATTCCGGAGAAAAACGGGTACGTTGATCTGAAGGCACGCTATGATATTTATAAGGAGATCGGTTCGCCGGAGATTGTCACGGAGGACGATTATCTGGATGTACTCAAACAGATGCAGGACTACCAGAGAGAAAAGACAGGAGATGACGCCATCTATGCTCTTTCAAGCTGGACAGACAGCGGAACATGGCCGTATATCATCAGTTATCCTTTTGCACAGGGATATAAGGATGATCTGACCAACCATTCCATGGATCTCGAGACAGGAGAGATTGAAAGCAACTTTATGGAAGAAGACAGCGTTCTCTGGAAGGCAGTCAGGTTCTTTAATAAGGCATATCAGCTGGGGATATTCGATCCGGATGGGCTGACCCAGAAAAATGCACAGTATATTGAAAAAATAAATAATGGCAAGCTGCTGACCACCGGGAACCTGACACAGCCCAATCCCGAATTGTGCGGAGAAGAAGCAATCATGGTCAATCTGCCGGGAACAGCATTCCCGTGTGTTGCAGGCGTTTATGGAATGCCTTATCCGTTTGGTTTTGACACAGCCGGTGCCAGAGCGATCAGTACAAATTGTCAGTATCCGGACAGGGCGATGGAACTCCTAAACTGGCTGGATTCTCCCGAAGGCGCCCGTTTGGTGGTAAATGGAATTCAGGGAGAAGACTGGGACTATATTGATGGCGTACCGCAGCTGATCGGAGACATGCTGGATTCCTATAAAAGCGGAAGCGGGGTGTCCGCAGATTACAGAGATAACAGAACTGCAAGAAAATTAGGATATAATTATATGTATTCAGGAAATAACGTAGTTGTAAGTGAGGATGGTTATCCAATGGACCTTGCAACAACAGAGCAGTTCCTCTGCGAAATGGCAACAACCGCTGAAAAAGCTTTTGCACAGGACTTTGATCCGTTATTCAGCTATCCGGGTCAGGTCTATGATAAATGGGTTAAAGAAGGAATTGTATCAACTGTAACCAGCGATCTGGGTATTAAGAGAGCATCCTTTGGGCCGCCTCTTTCGGATGAAGCGGGAGAAAAGGAAGACGAAGCATCAAATTACTTCCTGAGCAATATATCAAAATTGATAATGGCGCGATCGGAAGAAGACTTTAATAATGAAAAAGCGCTGATGATAGAAAAATTCCGGGAAATCGGTCTGGAGGAATGTGACAGAGAAGCTGAGCAGTCCAGGGAAGAAAGCTTCAGAGTATACGAAGAGATATTTGGACAGTAACTGAAATAGAAATGGCGCTTCCTTTTATATTTTTCCAAAGGGAAGCGCCGGAATTCCCGGGCTGATGAGTGGCAATCCGAATATCTGTATGAAATGGCAAGAGAGACAGGAAGAGGATTTCGAAGGAATGAAAAAGCAAACGAAGGTGAGACTATGGATTTGTTACATTACATTTTTTACAACCGGAATGATGGCAATTGGAATTGGAGCACTTCTTCCCTATATCATCGAGGAAGCAGGACTTAACTATCGTATTGGAGGCGGCTTACTGGCTCTTTACTCAGCCGGGAGTATTTTGGCAGGCGTAGTGAATCCCTGCATGATAAAACGCCGGGGGAGTAAGAACGCTGCCATTTCCATGATGCTTTTTATTCCCATCAGTCTGTCCGTATTGACAATTACACGGACGGTATCACTGCTCTACATGGCAAGTCTGATACTGGGAACAGGGATAGGAGCAGCCGCTTTATTCTGCAATACAGCAGTGAATGAAAATAGCGGGAAAAAGGGTACAGAGATTCTGATTTTACATACAATCTGTGCAGCGGGCGCATGTTCGGCGCCGCTTATTATGTCATTTTATATTTATATTGGATTAACCTGGCGGGCGCTGGCCTGCACAATATCACTTTTGTTTGTCATATCAATTGCTCTGATCATGGTATTTTTTTCTTCAAAAGAAAAAAGGAGAGAAATAGAAAAAACGGAAGAAAATAATATCTCTTATATAAAAAGCAGCAGCTTCCGTATATATGCACTGATTTTGTTTTTTTATGTAGGGCTTGAGAGCAGTGTGAACGGATGGTTTATTACATATTTTAAAAGCAAAGGAATCATGGGGGAAAAGGATGCAATAAATCTGATAACGTTTATGTGGATTACAGTTACGGCAGGACGACTGTTAACCGTATACTGGTCTAAAAAGATCAGAGATAAGACACTACTGCTGATTTATAGTATCAGTACAGCGGTCTTTTTTACATTATTATTGGCATCAACAAATCTGCCGGTTATTACCATCGTGATCAGTCTTCTTGGGGTCTCTTTTGCAGGAATTTATCCGATCTGCGTGGCAGGCGTGGGAAAGGTTATAAACGGATCTGTATCCGGAATGTCCGCAGCACTGGTTATGGGACCGGCAGGAGGTATCCTGATGACGCAGTCAATAGGAATAATGGCAGACCAGGTCAGCCTGGAAAAGGCGGTCGGTCTGGTATTTCTGAATGTTATATTTTTATTGCTGCTTTCAATCGTTAATTATACCAGCTGATAGTATTTTCGTTTGCCATCCTGATAATACCTTTTTGCTTTACATTAATTTTGCAAAGACAGAAGCCCCCGGAACTGTTATAAGGCCGGCCACCGCGATCGCCAGACTGCTCATAGCCCCTTCGATCTGACCCATTTCCATAGCTTTGGCAGTACCGATGGCGTGAGAGGCACTGCCAATGGCCAGCCCTTTTGCAATGGGATCCTGGATCCGGAAGGCTTTGCATACGAATTCAGCGATGACATTTCCAAGAATTCCTGTGATGATGATAACGGCAACTGTTATAGCTTCTATACCGCCGAGTTCTTCGGATATACCCATTCCGATAGCGGTGGTAATAGACTTAGGAAGCAGGGTAACATACTGCTCGTGGCTTAAAGCAAACAACTTTGCCAGAAGAAAGACGCTTAACAGGCTTGCAAGGACGCCGGCAGTAATTCCGCACGCCACAGCCTTCAGATTTTTCCTGAGAAGTTCTATTTGCCGGTAAAGAGGGACTGCGAGGCAGACGGTAGCCGGGGTCAGCAGATAGCTGATGTATCTGGCGCTTTCATGATAATGCTGATAGTCAACCTTCAGCAGCAACAGGACAGCCATTACACATGCGGTTCCGATTAACAAAGGATTCAGAATTGCGAGTCTGAACTTTTTCTTTAGGAGGAGGCCGGCCTCATAGGCGGCAAGACTGAGCACTGCACCGAAAAACATGGAATGAATCAGAAGCTCTCTCATAAAGACTCTCCTTTAGATGTATTGTGTCCTCTTCGGATCATATACTGCGTTACCCGCCCGGTGACGGCCATTACAATAATGGTGGTTAAAACGGTAATAAAGGCAACAGGTCCCCAAATGGGTTTCAGAAATGCCCAGGATTCAAGAAGCCCTGCTGCGGCCGGAATAAACATGACCGGCATGATCTCGATCAGAAAATCTGCAGCATCCTTTACCTGCGTCAGCTTCAGGATTCCTGTGCAAAGAGCAGTCAGCATAAGGATCAGCCCGTAAACACTGGCAGGGACAGGAAGGGGTATCAAAATATGCAATATCTCACCGAGAAATGAGATAAGCAGGATAATGGCGAATTGACGTAAAAATTTCACTGTTTTTTCCTCCCGACTGGTAGTACCAGTACATGATAGAAGATCTGTGACTGACTGTCAATATGAAATTTTAGCGAATGTTCACAAATAATTCACAAAATTATTAGCACTCTCACTTGAATAGTTATATTGAGAATTTATCATATCTTATCAAGGTTCAACCCAGTTGAAAATATAAGGAATGCTACACTGTGTGATGATTGCAAAAGCTGTCATTATTTGTCTTTTATTACGAAAAAGGTACAAAAAAGGTACAGCAAAGTATTTTATAGATAGAAATTAATTAAGCCCAAAGAAGCTGTATTTCATACACTCCTTTGGGCATTTATAGGGGAGGCTTAAGATTCTGCAATACGCTTGTCTAATGATCAGTTTACGCTAAAATCTGGATAATTCCACCATGAATCGGCTATAACAGGAATATTTTCCCAAAGAAAACGTTCAAAGTTTATTTTGCGTATGGTTTCCAAAGTATAATCAGCAACTATAACTGTTTCCATAGAGGAATTCCCATGCGCATCAATTATAGGAGTCTCTACAAGTATACGAACATTTGTATCTATAATTGGCTGTATGGATTCCAGAATACCACTCATTTTCATATATGCAGCATGTACACTCATTTTTTTTGTAAGTCCTCCAGTTGAAACAAAAGTAATAGAGGTAAAATTCTCTTCTGGTCTATACCATATTCGCAGAAAGTCTTCGTCATCTAAATTGGATGTTCCATTGACGATCGCTGCTTTTAATCTTTCATTCATGTCAAGATTGTTGTCTGTTTCAGTGGGGGAACCAACAGTATTTTCTGAATTAACCGGTTTCTGTAAATTATCCTCTAAACGATTTTCAGAATAATAACTATTTGCGGCAGTATTTGATGAAGTATTACTATGTTCATTGGTTATGGAATCCTCAAAATAAGAAATCAGAGTTGCCATGAAACAACCAACTATCAGAGCAATTACAGAATAGGTTTTCTTATAGCCATTTTTTTTGGCTAAGTCGACAATTGCTAATATAATTCCCAAAGCGCATAGTGGCCCCAGAAAAGATAGTACAAGGGCTATAAGGCTTAAATTAGAAGGTCTTAAAGTATGCTTAACGGAGTTTTTGGAGGCTTTTGGCAACTGTTGTGCTGGTACTCTTTTTTCCGTTGTGGAAGCCTGTTTCGGCGATGATTTTCTATTTGCTTCTTTTCTGGGAGAAATGCGGATAAGATCACATTTACAGATAGGGCATTTTGTAGAAGAGCTTAAAAACTCCCGACCGCATACAGGGCATACCTTTGCCATATCGGTGCCGACAGATGACTTTGAGACATACAGTTCGTCGTAGCCTTCGTCATAGTTTTGAATTAAGCTTTCCAGAAAGTTTCGGCCCCATAATCTGACACCAGTAACTTTTGCGATAGTTTCAGCCTGTTTGGTAAAATAATTATTGGTGATTACAGCCGCGGCATCACAATGATAATAGTCTACTCCTAACCCGGCTTCCTGAACTGCTTTGACGCCAACAGCCTTGCTATAACGCTTACATTGAATAGCATATCTGGTACTGCCCCGGCGGGCAAGGATATCAATGCCATAATCGCCACTGCCCTGCGTAACTTCAACATCCCGCCATCCATTATAACGGAGCAGATCAGCAACTGCATATTCAAAGTCATGTCCTTCCATATTATCGAGTTCGTCAATAGAATATTTCATTTTCCCCTCCTGTAAAATGTTAGTATCATAATGAGTGAGTTTGTTTTTTCAGTCAATATTCTGTTTGATGATATTCTTCTGAAAAATATCTTTTTCAAAAAATTTGTAAGATTTAACAGACAATAGTGGGTGCAATGCTAAGAATATACCAGGCAAAATAGAGAAAATTATTTTAATTATGAAACATATGGATATTTGACTGAGCTTTATCAGCTATATCTTCCGGAGACACCTGGTAGCGCCCGACCTGAATCCCTGCAATAAAGGCTGAAAGAATCATGTTTTCTGTATCTGTAGAGGTCATTACAAAATTGGTGATCTCTTCTATGATTTCCTTTTGTGTTTGATCTTTTTTCACAAGGAGCACCTCCACTCAAATCTTGAATAACTACATAATATCATTAACTAACGACAGTGTCAAACTCACTTTCTTGACTTACTACATTTTTCTTGTTATGCTAAGTCCGGTGAGGTGATGTGATGAATTTGTCAGATAGAGTTCGCTTGATAATTTCAGAAAATGGTTTGAAGCAGAAAGAATTTGCCGCAAGTATCAATGTTACAGAAAGTTATATATCGAAGCTTATACGGGGCGGAAGTGGGTTATCTAATTCGACGGCCAGCCTCATTGCGGAGAGATATGGATATTCTGTAGACTGGCTTCTCTGTGGCAGAGAACCCAAAATGAGCAGTAAGAGCAAGGCTGGTAAGTTGAGCCCGCTTCAAAAGAAGCTTATTTTTGAAATCGAACATATGAGCGAAAGGGATTTAGTAGCAGTAAGGGCATTTATTCATTCACTGGAAGAATATAAGAAGATGCTTAACGTTGACGTAGTGTCAGAGGAGGAAAGAGCTTATAAAAAATGTGTTGAATGATAAAAAACATTAAAAATATTTAGTTTATTGTTGACATAATAACGATATTGTGATATAATAAGATAAATTAAAAAATAGAATATTACATAGCACCTAACAGGTGACAAAAATGACTTCTAGCTTGCTTGAGAGAGCAGCTATATGGCAATGCCAAAAGTATTGGACATATAGTGCAACATTGCACAGCTTGAAGAAGCATGTGCAGTCGTGCATGAATTTTTGTCTCTGTTAGGTGCTTTTTATTTTTATCAAAGAAAGGCGGTATAAGTATGAAAAAAAATTCGAAAAAGATGTTTTGTGGAATCGACGAACTTATTTTTGATATCTGTGCGGAGGATGTATTTGTAAAGGTTAAAGAAAAAGAGTTGATAAATAAGCATGGGATACAGTATGGAGAAATATATATCACGTCGCAAAAAATCAAATTAAAAGTGAATTTGCCCCGCGCAATGGGATATCAAAATAATTTTTTCCCCTATAAATATTCGGATGAGGATGCAATGCAATTGGATTTAATTAAAGCTGATATTATCAATGCACTAAAAAAAGCTGTGAGGGGCAGTTATAAAAATAAAGTGGAAAAGGTGGAACTAACTGCTATGATTGCTGTTGATTCGCAAGATGATATAGAAAAATTCTGTCGGTTAATTTCAGAGGTGTTTTGTGATGAGAATAAGCAATCCGCACAATTCATAAATAAACGATCCGATGGATTTGAAACAGTAATTACAGGGTGCGTTTCTGCGGCAATAAAAAATAAGCTTAAGATTAAAGTATATGATAAAGGCGTGAAAGAAAATATGGGTGAGAATATTTTGAGAATAGAGTTTGTATTACTATCCCGATATTTAAAGCAGTTATTTAGAGAAGAATCCAGGACAAGTATAGAAAATATTTTGGCAGCAGAATCGCTTATCTTGTTGCAAAAAGAATTTTCAGTTTGTTACAGAACATATGTAGCCCCTCCAATAGATGAGTGTTTAAAAAAAACAATTAGGAAATTAGCTGATAAAATGATTGCTTCACGGCATCCTATCAGTGCATACAGGGAGATGACAAACAAAGTGCACTGTTTGGAAGAAGTCAGAAGAGCTCTGAAAATGTATGCGGGAAAAACTGGACAAAGTGATAACGCGAAAAATAGGGTGGTGAACGAAATCAAAAGAAAATATGGTTTAAATGATAATATTTACGAAATATTGAAACGGCTGAAAATTACATGAAAATGTAATTATTGTTAATATCAATAATGCGAAATAAAGTATTTGTTTGCATTTAAAATAGATCGAAAGATGTTTGAAAATAAATTTCTCGTATATATTTAAAAGTAAAATGAAGATATTGTAACAGCTTATAAAAGCAATAGAATTACAATGAGAGGAGGTGAAGAAAATGCCATGGCAGAAAAATCAAAGTGGAAATCCCAAAGGAAGAAAAAAAATGACAGAAGAAGAAAAGCAGAAAAAAGAAAAGTTTACTCAGATGTTAAAAGCTTCGGTACCAGAAGCGCTGAAAATTCTTCTGGAAATAATGTGTAATGTAAATGCGCTAAACAGAGACAGAATTTCCTGCGCAAGAGTAATTTTGGAAAGAGCCTATGGAAGTACACCATTATTATTGAATGCAGAAAAAGAGGATGATTTTGTAGAAATCCGAATTATCAGAGAAAGGAATGAGTCTGATGAAGGGTATGGCTCTGATGCCGAATGGAATGAAGCGATCAATGAAATGGAATAACAGATACATTTATAAGTGTAATAAGGGGAATGACATTTACAGGAGGAAAAATATGAAAAAAAGAAAACAGTTAAATGCAGATGAATTGAGAGCAGCAAAAACAGGAGGAATTAATGAGGCGTGCATGCGTTATGGATTAGGAAAAGCATTAATGCGTCAAACAGCGGAAAATGCAGAAGCTGTTATTCATATTGGAAAGCGCTATCTTATTAATTTTACTATAGTTGACGATTACATGGACAGTCTTTCAATAAAAAGGTGATATGGCAGCAGGGTAAAGATCGGCCTGACGTAATTGTAAGCCTCGTATTTCGTTTTTTTGGATGGATACATGGAAATACGGAAGAATAAGAAAAACGCCTATACGGGGCTGTCAGCGTGTCTGAGAGGCATGAAAATGACTGGCTTCTGACAGGAATAAACGATCAGGCCTGCTGCCGGTAAAGTATTGCGGATAGAAAAGTTTATTCCTTTTGCGTATCGCGTACCATAGTTTCGTCTATTGCCCGGATAACAAAAGCATTCGTACTTTCACCTTTTTCAGCTGCATGAGCTTTTACAGCGTCTCTGTGTTCAGGAGTTGTCCGTACTTTAAGCTCGACAAATTTTTCCATATAACGTTTATTAGCCTCTTTTCGGGCATCAGAATAACCATTATAGGAGCTTTTCTTAGTTTCTTCCATAAAAAAATATCCTTTCTTAGTAATTAATGGGTAGGAAAAAATGATAGACCTTCTCCGCCCTACAATGCATTATAGCATGGAAATGCACATACGACTATGTATATTTTGCACAAACAATTTGAGTATGGGAGTATGTAATATTTGCTGTTTTGTCAATAGAAATACATGGGAGTATGTAATATAATGAAGTTATAAAGCAAAAACTAAAGTGGCCACAGATGTAAAAAACAAAGAAAGGAAAGGAACTATATGAATAAAATGCTTAATATAGAGGCTGTAAGCAGAATTTATTATAATCTGATTAATAGCGGAGAATGTGATGATTTGCAGGAAACCGACAAAGCAAGAGAAATTCTGAATGCTCATCTCATTAAAAATGATTTTAATAATGATAAGGAAGAAGCGCGTAAACGTTGTCTGTATACAGAAAAGCTAATTGGAAATTTTGCAATGGAAAACGAAAGGCAGGGATTCATTTACGGATTTAGTAATGCACTGAATCTCCTTACATCTGGTAAGGATCCCTATTATATAGATAGACTCGATTATATTATTAGATGTGAATACTCTACGTCTATTGTTGAGAAAATTGACAAGACAGATAGAATTATGGAAATTTTTAAAAAATATGTTCCTAAAGAAAAATATACGGATGTAGTAGATGTTTTGTGTGTCTGTATAGATGAAACAAAATATGCCGTATTTGAACAGGGATTTATTAGGGGGATTGCGGCTGTGAAAGGAGGAAACTGATCATGGCAGGACAAAAGCGAACGGATAATAAGGGCAGAATTTTGAAAACAGGAGAGATACAACGTTCAGAGGATAATCGTTATGTATATCGTTATACGGACTTAACAGGTAAAAGGAAGACAGTTTATGCAGTTTCCTTGCCGGAATTAAGGGAAAAAGAAAAAAAGATAGCATGTGATTTACAAGATGGTATAGATATCAGTAAAGGTAATATGACATTAAATCAGATGTTTCAAGAGTATATGAAAATAAAAACAGATTTAAGGCAAAGTACAAGAAATAATTATATTATGTCATGGAAAAATGCAGTAGAAGGTACGGATTTGGGAAATATGAAAATCGTGCATATAAAGAGTATTTATATACGAAAATTTTATTCACAACTTGTGGAAAAAGGAATGGCAGAAAATACGATAAAATTATATCATAATCTGATAAATTCCGCATTGAAACTGGCAGTGGACTCTGATATTATCCGTAAAAATCCTGCGAAGGACTGTAAAAAAAGTATCAGCGGTACGAAAAAAGAAAGAAAATCCATGACGATATCTGAACAGGAAAGAATATTGGATTTTATAAAAGGTAGTAACAGATATTCTGTATATTACCCTATGATTCTTTTCGCATTGTCTACGGGGCTTCGAGTAGGAGAGCTGACTGGTTTACGATGGGCTGATGTGGATTTGAAAGAAAATGTAGTGCGGATCAGACAGCAGCTCATTTATAAGAATTTTGGAGAGGGATGTAAATTTCATATTCAAGATTTAAAGACAGATGCCGGGCGACGTGACATTCCACTGACACCCAATGCGAGAAAGAGCCTGATTCAGCAAAAAGAAATTGATTTTGCTTTGGGTAAGGCGATGAAGCGACAGGAGGTTGAAGGAATCTCTGATTTTGTCTTTGTAAACACAATGGGAAAGCCATATGCTGTAAATGCATTCAATTTTGTTCTGGATAATATTGTAGAGGCGTATAATAGACGGGAAAAGGCACAGGCAGAAAAGGAACATAGAGCTGCGGTGCTTTTACCACACATATCTGCACATATATTAAGGCATACCGCCTGTACAAGATGGGCAGAATCAGGGCTTGAAATAAAAGTGCTGCAGTATATTATGGGCCATGCCAATGTATCTGTGACATTAGATGTATATACTCATTTGGATTCTACACAGATTCAGGAGAAAATGGAAGAAGCTCAAAAAAAAGTAAAGATAGGATAGAAATGATCCTGCTGTCATTTGATTAAATACGAAATGGCAGCAGGATTTTTTTAAAAGGTACAAAAAAGGTACAAAATACAGATTTACTTGAATAGTGATATTCTATAAATCCCTGTTTTATAACCTTTTTACAAATAATTTACACATTTTTTAGCACTCTCACTTGACGAGTGCTAAAATGCATGTTATAGTACATATAGAACGTAAGGGATAGATGAATTTTGATTCCCGGTTCAGGAAACAATAAATAACAAAATAAATTATTTATATTTATGGAAGGAGATATGACTTATGATGATGCCCAGTATTTTCAGAGATAACTTATTTGATAACTTTATGGAGGATTTCGCATTTCCAGATGTTGACAGAATGCTGTATGGGAAGAACGCAAAGAACCTGATGAAGACGGATGTGAAGGAAACGGAAGGCGGATACGTGGTTGACATCGACCTGCCGGGCTTTAAGAAGGATGAGATCAGGATGCAGCTTGAGAACGGCTATCTGACCGTCAGCGCAGCGAAAGGGCTTGATAAGGACGAACAGAATGAGGAAGGTAACTACGTAAGGCGTGAGCGCTATGCCGGAAGCATGAGCCGGAGCTTTTATGTAGGGAACCATGTGACGGAGGAAGATGTTCACCCTAAATACGAGAACGGAATTCTGACCTTCCAGATCCCGAAGGAGGAGAGGAAGGCAATGGAGAAAAAGGATCGCTATATTGCGATTGAAGGATAAGTTTAAAGGATCATATGCATTAAGGAGCTGCTTTTGGGCAGCTCCTTTTTTTAGAATTCAGGAAAGATTTATTGTGGAAGAAGAACCTTGATGGTAAAATAAAATCACGATTCAGCGAAAAAACAGGAGGCATGGAGGATTAATATGACAAGCCAGATTTTACGTGATGCACGAAAGTATGAAGAAGAGCGGGAGAGAAAAATTGCAAAGGAGCCCAGACCGGCCTTTCATCTCTCTGCCCGGGTAGGATGGATGAACGATCCCAACGGACTTTCTTTCTACAAAAACGAATATCATTTGTTTTATCAATATCACCCGTTCAGCGCTTATTGGGGGCCGATGCACTGGGGGCATGCGGTGAGCAGTGATCTTCTGCACTGGAAGCATCTTCCGGTAGCTTTGGCGCCTGATATGGATTATGACAGGGACGGGTGCTTTTCGGGAAATGCCGTTGTGCTGCCGGATGGAAGCCATATGCTGATGTATACGGGCGTGGTCAAGGAAGCGCAGCCGGACGGCAGTATGCGGGAGGTTCAGACCCAGTGTCTTGCCATAGGCGACGGCATGGACTACGAAAAATATGCAGAGAACCCTGTGATTGATGAGAAGAGCCTGCCTGAAGGAGGGAGCAGATTTGATTTTCGGGATCCGAAGCTGTGGAAAAAGGCGGATGGCTCCTATCGGTGCGTTATGGGAAACTGCACGGCAGATCATGACGGACAGGTTCTGCTCTACAGCAGTCCTGACGGCTTTCACTGGAAATATGAAAAGATTCTGGCGGCAAACCGCGGACGTTTTGGCAGAATGTGGGAGTGCCCGGACTTCTTTGCGCTTGACGGCAAGCAGGTGCTTCTTGTGAGCCCTCAGGATATGATGCCCCAGGGATTTGAATATCACAACGGAAACGGAACCCTCTGCCTGATCGGAAGCTACGATGAGGAGACGGACACCTTCACGGAGGAGAAGGATCAGACGGTTGACTACGGTATCGACTTTTATGCGCCGCAGACGATTCTGGCTCCGGACGGGCGCAGAATCATGATCGGGTGGATGCAGAACTGGGATACCTGCAATCTCCATGCGCCGGAGAGACCGTGGTTCGGACAGATGAGCCTGCCCAGAGAGCTTTCCATAAAGAACGGACGGCTGTTCCAGCAGCCGGTGAAGGAGCTGGAAGCCATGCGCAGCAATGAGGTGAGGTATGAAAATGTTTCCGTCACGGATGTCATAAAGCTGGACGGCATAAAGGGGCGCAGGATCGATATGGAGTTGTCCGTCCGTCCGGGCGACGAAGAGAATATCTACCGGAAGTTTTCGGTGCGTTTTGCACAGGATGATATATATCAGACCTCTGTCAGCTTCAGACCTTATGAGTCTATTCTGAAGGTGGACAGGAAACATTCCGGTTCCAGAAGAGCGATTATCCACCAGCGCCGCAGCCTGGTGAGAAGCGAAGCAGGCAGGCTGAAGCTGAGAATCATACTGGATTATTTCAGCGTGGAGGTATTTGTGAACGACGGAGAGCAGGTGGTTTCCGCAACGCTGTATACAGAGCCCGGTGTGGACGGAATCTCCTTTTATGCGGATGGCCTGGTCAATATGGATGTGGTCAAATACGATCTGACAGAGGCATAATGAGAGAAGAGGTGGCGAGAAGCCGGCTGCGTGGAAGGTATTTACACAATAATCACAGGAGGGAACAGATTATGAAAAACTACGACGTTACTGCGTTGGGAGAACTGCTGATTGACTTTACGGAGAATGGAAAAAGCGGCCAGGGAAATCCCCTGTTTGAAGCAAATCCCGGCGGAGCGCCCTGCAATGTGCTTGCGATGCTCTCAAGACTGGGACACAGGACTTCCTTTATCGGAAAGGTGGGGAAGGACTTTTTCGGCGGGCAGCTGAAAGAGGCTATCACAGAGGTGGGAATCGATGCGGCAAACCTCTGTATGGACGAAGAGATTCACACAACTCTTGCCATGGTTCATACCTATCCTGACGGGGACAGGGACTTTTCCTTTTACAGGAATCCGGGAGCCGATATGATGCTGACGGAAGAGGAGGTTTCGGAGGAGCTGATTGCAGATTCCAGAATTTTTCACTTCGGAACCCTTTCCATGACCCATGAAGGGGTGAGGAATGCCACCAAGAAGGCGGTGGCCGCTGCCAAAAGAAGCGGTGCGATCGTTTCCTTTGATCCCAATCTGCGTCCGCCTCTGTGGAAGTCTCTGGAGGATGCAAAGCAGCAGGTGGCCTACGGCCTTTCTCAGTGCGACGTGCTCAAGATTTCCGACAATGAAATTCAGTGGTTTACCGGAAGAGAGGATTTTGACGAAGGGGTCAATGAGCTGAGAAGCCAGCATAACATTCCTCTGATCGTGCTTTCCATGGGGAAGGACGGGAGCAGAGCATATTATAAGGATCTGCGCGTGGATGCAGCCCCTTTCCTGCAGGAAAATACCATTGAGACAACCGGGGCGGGAGATACCTTTGGCGCCTGTTGTCTGCACTATATTCTTCAATACGGGCTTGAGGATCTGGATGAAGAAAAGCTGAGGCAGATGCTGACCTTTGCCAATGCGGCGGCCTCGATCATCACCACCAGAAAGGGAGCCCTGAGGGTGATGCCCACCAGGCAGGAGGTAGAGGAGCTGATAAAGAGCAGGCAGTGAATGCAGCCGGACCGTGCAGAGCCATGGAAAGGAGGTTCTTATGGAAAATACGGTAGAAGTAATGAATGGTCTCACTCTGGGCTCTGTGGTAATGCGCCTTTTGTTTGCAACTTTTACCGGAACGCTGATCGGGAGCGAGCGCAGCAGCAAAGGGAGAGTGGCGGGGGTAAAAACCCATTCTCTGGTATGTGTGGGCGCGGCTCTGGTCATGCTGACCAGCCTGTATATGCGGATCGATCTTGGCAGTCAGGGCGATCTTGCCAGACTGGGGGCTCAGGTGATCAGCGGCATTGGCTTTCTGGGAGTGGGGACCATCATCGTAACGGGCAGAAATCATGTAAAAGGCCTGACCACGGCGGCAGGCCTGTGGGTATGTGCCTGCGAGGGACTTGCCATTGGGATCGGTTTCTGGAAGGGCGCGCTTGTGACGCTGATCCTCATCATGTTTATTCTGCGTGTTCTCTCGAAGCTGGATTTGCATATGCATCATTATGCAAAGTCCTTTGAGCTTTATGTGGAGTTTAATGCGGCAACGGATATCCGCAGGTTCATGGAGGATGTGAGCAGGCAGAATGTGAGCCTGCGCTCGGTAGAGGTGACAAAGAGCAGGATAGACGGCAGCAGGCAGGCGGCAAACATAGGATTTGAAATGAGAAGGGGGAAGGACAGACCCGATCTGCTGGACTGGATCAGAGGACGGGATTACGTGCTGTATCTGGAAGAGCAGCTGTAGCAGGAGTTTTATGCATATGGGAACCCGGATAAAATATGTAACCGGAAAAGGGATGGTACGCGGTATCATTCCTTTTTTTATGCGCAGGCCCGTGCAGAGGAAGTATGCCACTAAAGTGGCGCACGGGCCGCGCGCGAGTAGGGGACAAAAAATCCTCCCCTACTCGATTGCACAGGGGACAAAAATCTTCCTCTTCCTGATTGTTAAAAAATGAGAAAATAGTTGATTAATTTAATCTTATATGATAAAGTTAATTAACAAGAATAAATTAACACGATCGGTTAATCGGGAAAGGAAAGAGAGAACATGAGCAAGGTAAAAATTTATGGAATTTCAACGTCAAAGGTGCCCTGGCAGGATAAGCCGGCGGGGCATAAGGGAGCGCCGGTATGGAGGTATACAGAGAACCCCATTATCGGACGGAACCCGGCAGAGGGCGTTGCAAGGATCTTCAACAGTGCGGTCATGCCGTACGGGGATGAGTTTATCGGGGTGTTCCGCGGGGAGCAGGTGAACGGCGTTCCTTATATTTATCTGGGAAGAAGCAGAGATGCGATCCACTGGGAGTTTGACGAGGAGAAAATTCCCTTTAAAGATGAAGAGGGGAAGGATTTTATGCCGGTCTATGCCTATGATCCGAGACTGGTAAAGATAGAAGATACTTACTATATTATGTGGTGCCAGGACTTTTACGGTGCTTCCATTGGTATGGCCAGAACTACGGATTTCAAAACCTTTACCAGAATTGAAAACCCCTTCTTGCCCTTTAACCGGAATGCCGTGCTGTTCCCCCGGAAGGTAAATGGGAAGTTTTTGATGCTTTCACGGCCCAGCGACAGCGGCCACACTCCTTTCGGCGACATTTTTGTTTCGGAGAGCCCGGATATGGTTTACTGGGGAAAGCACCGTCATGTTATGGGCAAGAGCAGCGAATGGTGGGAGAGTCTGAAGATCGGCGGCGGCGCAGCGCCTGTTGAGACAAGCGAAGGCTGGCTTCTGTTTTATCATGGCGTTACCGGAACCTGCAACGGATATGTCTACAGTATCGGCGGGGCGATTCTGGATATAGACGATCCGTCCATCGTAAAATACCGCTGTGAGAATTTCCTTCTCACACCTGAAGAGTGGTATGAAGAGAGAGGATTCGTTCCGAATGTGGCGTTCCCCTGTGCTACCATGCAGGATGCGGAAACCGGAAGAATTGCCATCTACTATGGCTGTGCCGATACCTATGTGGGACTGGCATTTACCACAGCGGATGAAGTAGTGGATTACATAAAGGAGCACAGTGTGGTGAGGGAGTCCGATTCGGAGATCGGAAAAAGATAACAGGGCCGCAGGAGAGAATATGATGTTTAATATAGAAATAAGGAAGCATCTGGAGGAAGTGATCATCCCCTTCTGGAAGAATTTGAAGGATGAGGAGCAGGGGGGATTTTACGGATATCTGGGATATGATCTGAAACTGGATCAAAGGGCAGGGAAGGGCTGCATCCTGAACAGCAGGATCCTGTGGTTTTTCTCCAATGCATATCTGACTTTAAGGAATGAGGAGCTGCTCTCTTATGCAGAGCATGCGTTCCTTTTTTTGAAGGAGCGATGTCTGGATCAGGAAAATGGGGGCGTATACTGGTCTCTGACATATGACGGGAAACCGGAGGATACAACCAAACACACCTATAATCAGGCATTTGCGGTTTATGCGCTTTCTTCCTACTACGATGCGTCGAAGGATGAGGAAGCGCTCGCACTGGCAAACCGGCTTTTTGAACTGATTGAGGACAGATGTAAGGATGAATACGGATATCTGGAGGCGTTTAATATCCGGTTTGAACCGGAGGAGAATGACAAGCTTTCGGAGAACGGAGTCATGGCGGAAAAGACCATGAATACACTGCTCCATGTTCTGGAGGCCTATACAGAGCTGTACCGGGTTTCCCGCAGAGAGGAGGCGGGAAAACAGATCCGTTATTTGCTGGATCTGCTGGAGCGTAAAGTATACAACAGGGAAGCGGGACGTCAGGAGGTGTTTTTTGACCGTACCTGGCATTCCCTGATTGATCTGTGTTCGTACGGCCATGATATTGAGTCGGCCTGGCTGACAGACAGAGCGCTGGAAGTACTGGGGGACGAAGAGTATACGGAGCGTATTTCCCCCATCACAAGGCAGATCACGGAGAATATATACCGCAGAGCCTATATCGATCATTCCCTTGTAAATGAGGCGGAAAACGGTGTGGTGGATACTACCCGCGTCTGGTGGGTACAGGCGGAAGCAGTGGTGGGATTTCTGAACGGGTATCAGAAATCTGCAGGAGAAGAAGGCGGGCCGCGCAGAGAATATCTGGAAGCGGCAGAGGACATCTGGAATTACATAAAGACGTATTTTGTGGACAAGCGGAAAGGCTCCGAGTGGTACTGGGCTCTGGACAGGGAGAAGCGCCCCCTGGACAGGCCCATAGTGGAGCCCTGGAAATGCCCTTACCATAACGGTAGAATGTGCTTTGAAGTGATCAGGAGGATGAAGAATGGTACATAAACAATATTATGTGGAGCAGGCCAAGGTGGACAGGCTTGTAGCCAGAAAGAATCAGAAAAGTGATTTTTATAACGGCATTTACGACAGGTACAGATATCCGGTGCTGACCCGGGAGTTTGCACCGGTGATTTGGAGATATGATCTGGAAGAAGAGACGAATCCGTATTTCATGGAGCGCCTGGGAATCAACGCAGTGATGAATTCCGGCGCGATCTATTTGGACGGAAAATACTATATGGTGGTGCGGGTGGAAGGAAATGACCGGAAATCCTTCTTTGCAGTGGCGGAAAGCGATACGGGAATCGATGGCTTCCATTTCTGGGATTACCCGGTGCAGCTGCCGGATACCTGCCCGGAGGAGACGAACGTATATGATATGCGTCTGACCAGCCATGAGGACGGCTGGATCTATGGCGTATTCTGCTCGGAGAGCAAGGACAGGGAAAATCCGGATCTGTCGGCGGCTGTGGCGGAGGCCGGTATTGTCAGGACAAAGGACTTAAAGACCTGGGAGAGACTGGATAATCTGAAGACACTGTGTTCTCCTCAGCAGAGAAACGTGGTGCTCCATCCGGAGTTCGTAGACGGAAAGTACGCGTTCTATACCAGACCCATGGACGGCTTTATTGAGACGGGAAGCGGCGGGGGAATCGGCTTTGGCCTGTGCGATGATATTGCGCATGCGGTGATCGACGAGGAAAAGATCATCAGCCGGAGAATTTACCACACCCTTACAGAGGCCAAGAACGGGGCAGGCGCGGTTCCTATCAGAGGTAAAAACTGTTGGATCCACATTGCCCATGGGGTGCGTAATACGGCGGCGGGGCTTCGGTATGTGCTTTATGCTTTCGGCACGGATTTGAAAGACCCTTCCAAAACCATCGCGGAGCCCTCCGGTGTGTTCCTGGTACCCTTTGGCGAGGAGCGCGTGGGAGACGTCTCCAATGTAGTATTTACAAACGGAGCCGTGGCCAGGGAGAACGGTGATGTGTACATTTATTATGCTTCCTGTGATACCAGGATGCATGTTGCGACGACGACCATCGATAAGCTCGAGGACTATCTCTTCCGCACACCCAGGGATCCTCACAGATCGGTGGATTGCGTCACGCAGAGATGCGAACTGATCCGCAAAAATCAGAAGATACTGGCGGCGGAAGCGTAGGGGCGGCTGATTGCATTTCTGAAAATGCTGTGTTATACTCTTCACGTTGATATTTGTGAAACAGTGAGGACATTCTGATGGGGAAGGTTACGATTCAGAGTATTGCAAAGGAGCTGGGATTTTCCAGAAATACGGTGGCTATGGCCCTGAAGGGCAACGAGGCCGTGAAACCCAAAACGCGGGAAATGATACTGAAATATGCTGAAAGTATAGGGTATCCCGGCGTATATTCATTTCAGTCCTTTGAAAAGGAAGAAGACAGAAAAGAGGGTGCGGTCTATCGTGTGATGATCCTGCGCAAGCCGGATGTGGCCGTTTACTGGGACAAGATTATTAACGGAATTTCCGAAGAAGCCAGCAGAAACAGATGCCAGACACAGGTTGCGGTGATAAGCGATGAGATGGAGGAAAACCGGCAGTTTCCTTTGGGACTTGATGAAAATATTCAGGCTGTGTTTTGCGTCAAGATGCTCAACAGGGATTATATCCAGAAAATAAAGCAAAAGGGGATCCAGGTATATATGCTGGACCGCTGTAAGGATGATGAGGGGCCGCCGCTGGGGGATATTGTGAAGACAGAAGGATTCAATGCCATAGCACAGATCACCCGTCATCTTCTGGACCAGGGAATGAGAAGAATCGGATTCCTCAATGAGAGCAGCAGCCTGTATGAAACGATGTTTGACCGCTACAGCGGATATCTGTATGCTATGAAGCAGGCGGGGATCGAACCGGATCCTTCCATTGTACTGCCGGATGCAAAGGAAAGTGAATTTTATTTTGACGAGACCTTTGAGAAAGTGGTGGAGGGCTACAGGGAGCTGCCGGAGGCGGTAGTGTGCGGAAATGATGAAATCGCCAAGCTGTTGACCCGCGCGTTACACAAAAAGGGAATCCGCGTGCCGGAGGATATAGCGGTTACGGGATTCGACAACGATGAGGAGGGAATGCTTGCACCGTTTTTTACTACGGTTAATGTGGATGCAAAGTGGATCGGCAGACGCATGATCCAGTGCTTCTTGTGGAGAATGCAGCATCCCGACGCTCCTTATGAAAAGATAGCTGTTCTGGGGCAGGTCGTGATACGCAGATCATCCTGCCGCCAGGGGATATAAAATTGAAAACAGATACAGATGACAAAAAAGAGTCCGGAAAGTCCGGGCTCTTTTTGCACACATAGATGCATTGTGAATGTTGCACAAATATAGTGCATAATAGTGCAATTTATAAAAAGTAATTTTATTTAAAACGCCTAAAATGCATAAATATGGCGAATAATATTGACCTTTAGCGAGCGTGGCGTTAAAATATTTATAATCAATTTAGAGATTGCACGATTTTGTATCACATATAAAAATGGTAAATATAATGCAAAATAGTGCATTCTGAAATTTGAAAAGAGAGGAGAAAGTGAGGATGGCAGTAAGTAAGAAAGCGGCGCCTGAGAGCTTCAAAACAAGGTGCCAAAGGACGTGGAGGGAAATGGTCAAATACAGATGGCTGTATTTTTTGCTGATTCCCGGAATTCTGTTTTTTGCAATATTCAAATATGTACCGATGTATGGTTTGAAGATTGCTTTTATGGATTATAACCAGTATGATCCGTCAAAAAGTCTGTGGGTAGGACTGGATCAGTTTGTAAAACTGTTTTCCAAGCGGTCGTTTATTCCTGTTCTGCGCAACACAGTTGTCATCAGTCTGCTGAAGCTGATCATCGGCTTCCCGATCCCGGTTATTCTGGCGCTGATGATGAATGAAATGCGGAGCCTGAAGTTTAAGAAGGTTTCACAGACATTGTTATATCTGCCCCATTTTATTTCCTGGGTTATCCTGGCAGGTATTATTATGACACTGCTGGATCCCGACAACGGGTTGATCACACAGGTCATCGCCCGGCTTACGGGAGAGAGGGTCATGGTTCTGACCAGTCCCAAATGGTTTGTTCCCATGCTGATTGTGACCGATATCTACAAAGGAATGGGCTGGGGAACCATTCTCTACTTCGCGGCAATCAGCGGCATTGACCCACAGCTTTATGAGGCAGCCTCCATCGACGGAGCCGGCAAGTGGAAGCAGGCGTTGAACATTACACTGCCCTCCATCATACCTACCATTGTCGTATGCTTTATCCTGAACTGCGGTAATATTCTCAATGCCGGCTTTGATCAGATCTTTATGTTATATTCCACGCACGTATATGATGTGGCGGATATCATTGATACGTATGTATATCGAATGGGTATTGAAAATGCGGATTACTCTTTCAGTACGGCGGCTGGTATGTTTAAGTCGGTAGTGGCATTCATACTTATCGTGGTGGTGAACAATATCGCAAAGAAGACCGGAAACGAAGGTCTGTACTAGGGAGGGAGTGAAAAAGATGCAAAAACATATGGCAATTAAGCGCAGCAGGGGAGAGGTCGCTTTCAGCGTATTTAACTACATATTTTTCATCCTGCTTTGTATTATCATGGTGTATCCGTTCTGGCATGTAATCATGATGTCCTTAAGTTCGGTTGAAGCCACCGCAAAAGGCGGCGTATTCCTCTGGCCCAAGGGTTTTAATCTGGATACATACGCAAAGGTGTTTAAGGATCCTTCCATATGGAACGGCTACCTGACAACAATAGTGGTGACCATATCAGGCGCTTTCTTTGGAACGCTGTTTACGGCAACCACAGCATACCCGCTTTCCAAAAAGGATCTGCCCTTTTCCAAAACAATGCTTCTTCTGGTGCTTTTTACCATGCTGTTTTCGGGCGGCATGATTCCCGGATATCTGCTGATGAAAAATCTTGGCCTGATCGACAACCGCTTATCTCTGGTCCTGCCGGGACTGGTCAGCGCTTATAACGTAATCATTATGAAGAGCTTTTTCCAGTCGATTCCGGAGAGCCTGGAGGAATCCGCCAAGATTGACGGCGCTACGGAGGTGACGATCTTCTGGAAAATCATACTTCCTCTTTCGAAGGCCACCATTGCCACGATTGCGTTGTTTACGGCAGTGGGATACTGGAATGATTATTTTTCAACAGTGCTTTATATTAACACAAAAGAAAAATGGGCGTTGCAGGCAGTTCTCCGATACATGCTTACCAATACCAACCAGGCTATGCAGTCTGCCGGAGTAACCGTTGCAGCGGCAACAAATGTAACGGCGGCAACCATTAAATCGGCGTCCGTTGTAATCGCAACCGTTCCTATCCTGTGCGTATATCCCTTTGTACAGAAGTATTTCGTAAAGGGTGTTATGATCGGCGGCGTAAAGGGTTAAGGGATTTTTATGCAGAGGCTGTGTAAGCCCTGCAATGAAAACAAAAATTATATTAATGGGAGGTAAACTATGAAGAAAAGAGTAGCAGCACTTTTGTTATCAGTCGTCATGGCAGCCGGAATGCTGACAGGATGCGGAGGATCAGGTGATAAGGCACAGGGAGGGAGCTCAAATGCAGGAACGGAAACGCCTGTATCGGATGAACCCATCGATGTTCTGAACCAGTCGGAAACCATGAAGATGGCCGTTGTCTGCCTGCAGGGCTATACGCAGCCGGACAGCCAGATCCAGAAATGGATGGAGGAGCGCTATAATCTGGATGTAGAGGTGGTAGCCCTGCCCGGCTGGTCGGATGCAGTTGCCAAGATCACACTTCTGATGACGGATGAAACCCAGAGACCGGATATCATCTGGTGGTGGAACATGGAGGAGGATTTCGTACAGTGGGTAGACGCGGGACTTCTGGTGAATGTGGCTCCATATATGGAGAAATACACCGTAATGCGCGATTACTACAACAGCATTGACCCTGGTATCCTGTTCTATGCCGCAAGCGATGACGGCGCTATTTACCGGATTCCCGGAGATGTGGCGGAGCCTGCCTGCGAAACCCTCTGGATCAGACAGGACTGGCTGGATAATCTGAATCTGGAAGTACCTACAACACTTGACGAACTGGAAGATGTGTTGTATGCTTTTACAAACGATGATCCCGATCAGAACGGTGTCAAGGATACCTACGGACTGGGCGGCGACGGCTATGATATCAGAAGCTTCTGGCCCTGGATTCAGGGAAGCGGCGACAGCCTTGGACGTGACGGATTTGTGCGCAAAGATGACGGAACCTATGTTTACGGGCCGACCACAGAGGACCGCAGGATATGGCTTGAAAGAGTGGCAAAGCTGTATGCGGATGGGGTGATCACTCCCAATATTATCACCGACACGGACAGAGACGAGGAGATGGCCAACGGCGGCTTTGGCGTAACCTACAACTGGGTGGTTTATAACAACCCTTCCAACGGTACCATGAAGTCCTTCTATTCAACCAACCCGGAGGCTAAGTGGGTTCCCATCGATATGGTGGCGGGCGACAACGGAAATCCGCAGGATGATCCGGCATCCGTTGCAGCATGGTGTTATTTTGGAATTACAAATGTATGCTCTGATCCGGAAAGAGCATATGCGATCTGGGATGATATGGCAAAGCCTGAAAATTACATTCACAGAAGGTTTGGCGTAGAGGGCGAGCATTACAAGGACAATGGGGACGGAACTTATGAGATCATCGTTTCCGGCGACGGCGACGAGAATACGGGACAGAACATCGGAATCAAGCTGTTCCAGGATCTGTTCTCAAGAAAAGACGAATGCAACATCGAGAACAGCGAAAGCACTTCCGCACTGTTCGACAAGGTATTTGAAAACAGCCGTGACGCTTACAAGAACATGGTAGAAAAGAAAAATCCTGCAGCCTATGTAAAGAACAATGAGCTGGGCACCGACGTGGGAGATATCGCCAAGGAGTATATGTGGAGTGTGATCGGCGGAACGAAGTCGGTAGACGACTGGGATGCTTATGTGCAGGATGTCGAGAACGCAGGACTGCAGGAGATGGTAGATGAGCTGACAGAGCTCCAGAACGAACAGGCCAAGCAGTACGAGGAGTATATGAGCAAAGCGGCACAGTAATCAATGCCGAAAGGCGGACAGAAAGTGATATTGACCTTCCGCAGGTGATGAGCTCGACAGGTAATATACCTCATGGGTGACAAACCTTACAGGCTACAGGAAATGCCCTATGGCGGACAAGAGGAATTTAATTGTCTGTCGTAGGGCATTTTGGCTGAAAATGTATTTTGCAGGCTCCGTGAAAAGGAAGAAGAAAGCAGGAGTAAAGATTGAAAATTAAAATTTTCAATCGCGAGATTTGTGCCCGCGCGTTGCTTGCCACAAACTCGTCATGCGCAGAAAGCAGCGCAGAAATGAGGAAAAAAATGGGAATAGTATATTTTGAACAGGACAGAGTTTTTAAACTGGACACGCCACATACCAGCTATCTGATAGGGATTGTGGACGAGGAAAATTTTCTGGGGCATATTTATTATGGCAGAAAACTGGACGAACACAGACTGACATATCTGCTCAGAACCAATGAAGCGCCCTTTGTGCCATCGAAAAACAGCAGGGAGAGAGTTTCCTTCCTGGATGCCTTTCCGATGGAGTATCCTACTCATGGGGTGGGGGATTATCGGGAGAGTGCGCTCCGCATCAGAACAGAGGAGGGATACCAGGCCTGTGCGCTTTTTTATGTATCTCACGAGATCACGGCAGGTAAAAAGAAGATTCCGGGTCTGCCGGCATCCTTCGGAAAGGAGGACGAGTGCAGCACCCTGGAAATCACATGCAGAGATCAGATCCTGGATCTTACGGTGGTGCTGAGCTACTCTGTTTTTGAGACGACGGATGTGATTGCAAGGCATGTGGAGATACATAACGGAGGAGAGAAGAAGCTCTTTCTTGAAAAGGCGGCATCCATGAGTCTGGATATGGATAACAGGAATTTTGACATGATCACGCTGCACGGTTCCTGGGCGAGAGAGCGTCACGTGGAGAGAAGAAGGCTCTGCAGAGGATTTCAGGGGACAGGGTCCTTAAGAGGAGAGTCAGGACATCAGGATCACCCATTTATGGCACTGGTCACAGCAAATGCCGGCCAGGAGGAGGGAGAGGTTTACGGAGTACAGATGATGTATTCCGGAAGCTACGAGATCCGGACCGAGGTCAGTCAGTATCAGTCTGTGAGATGGATGGCAGGGCTGGAGAACCAGAACTTCAGGTGGGCGCTTGCGCCGGGGGAGACCTTTTATACGCCGGAGGCACTGCTCACTTATTCTGCCAGGGGACTGGACGGCATGACGGCAAGCTATCATGATTTTATTAGAAATCATGTGATCCGGGGAGAATATAAGGATAAAAAGAGACCTATTCTGATCAATAACTGGGAAGCCACCTACTTTGACTTTGACACGGATAAGCTGCTGTCTATTGCAAGGGAAGCGTCAGAGCTGGGTATAGAGATGCTGGTAATGGACGATGGCTGGTTCGGAAAGCGGAATAATGATGACTGTTCTCTGGGGGACTGGTATGTGAACAAGGATAAACTCAGAGGAGGACTGGCCTGTCTGGTAGAGGAGGTCAACAAGCTTGGAATGAAGTTTGGCATCTGGTTTGAGCCGGAAATGATCTCTCAGGATTCAGAACTTTACCGCGCACACCCGGATTGGGCGATTTCGGTGCCGGGGAGAGCACCGGCTCTTGCCAGAGAACAGCTGGTACTGGACTTTTCCAACAGGGAAGTGGTGGAGGAAATCTGGAGGCAGATGAAGACGGTTCTGGAAAGCGCCAATATTGAGTATGTAAAGTGGGATATGAATCGTCCCTTAAGCGATCTGGGAAGTGCTGTTCTCGACCCGGAAAAGCAGGGTGAACTTTCACACAGATATATGCTGGGGGTTTATGAACTTCAGGAGAGGCTGGTCACACAATTCCCGAATATCCTACTGGAAAACTGTTCCGGCGGCGGCGGAAGATTTGATGCGGGAATGATGTATTACAGCCCGCAGATCTGGTGCTCGGATGACACAGACGCGATAGAGAGGCTGGCGATTCAGGAGGGAACAGCCATGATTTATCCGCTTTCCACCATGGGAGCACATATCAGTGACTGCCCGAATCATGCAGTGGGAAGGATTACGCCCTTTGAGACGAGAGGGTACGTGGCACTGGCAGGAACATTTGGATATGAGTTGGATGTGACGCGGATCCCGGGAGAGGACAGAGCCCAGATTCCGGGACAGATTGCACTTTATCACAAATACAATGATCTGGTGAGAGAGGGAGACTATTACCGGATCGCATCTTCCATGAAGGATCATGATCTTGACTGCTGGCAGGTGGTTTCGAAGGATAAGAAAGAAAGTATGGTGACCGTGATACAGGTGCTGGGAAGCGTTAACAGACGAAGCAGAATGATCCGATTAAAAGGATTGGATGAAGGGAAACAGTACCGCATTGAAGGCGAGGAACTTGTCCTGGGAGGAGATGCCCTGATGTATGCAGGTCTGCAGCTCCACAATATGAAAGGAGATTTTGTGGGCAGAATAATTCATCTGATCAGCATATAAAAGTAAAGCCTGTAACAGTTTGAACAGACCATCCTGTTGCGGGCTTTTTAGATAAAAGAAATATGTTCCAAAAATTACTATACATTTCGCTGTGTGATTGTTATAATTATACAAACAAATAAAAATTTGCTTTGGAGCGAGCAAAAAAGCAAAATGAAAAAATCGGAAAGGAGAAGGAAGGATTTATGTCTCAAGTAATGAAACTGACCCCCGAATCGCTGGAGGCACTGCGGGAGATGAACCCGATGTTGATGTCCTACAATGTAGAGTTTGCCGAGGTGACAGGAGGAACCTTCTGGAAGGCTTACACGCCGGGGCAGATTGCAGGAACAGAGGAATTCTATGTGGAAGCCTCCGCAGAAGGGATTGCTGCCATGTACAGGGATTTGATGCAGGTGTATCCTCCGATTGACCTGTACAATGAAAAGCTCCGTAGTCTGGCAAAGGAACTGGGGCCGGTATGGGTTCGCGTGTCGGGAACATGGGCTACCAAGACCTACTATGATTTTGACGGGACCACCAACGGGCAGGTACCCGAAGGCTATCTGAATGTACTGACAAAGGAACAGTGGATCGGCGTTCTGGACTTTGTTAAAGCGGTAGGAGCCAGGCTGATCGTTTCTGTAGCGAACTGTCCGGGTCTGCATTCCGCGGAAGAGCCCTGGCATCCGTCTGAGGCTGAAAAGCTGTTTGGCCTGAGCAAGGAATATGGAGTACCCATTGATGCAGCGGAGTTTACCAATGAGCCTAATATGATGGAGGAGACCGGTTTCCCGAAGGGATACACCCCGGCTCATTATCGCCGGGATCAGGATCTGTTCTTTAAGTGGCTCAGGGCCAATTATCCGGAATGCATTTGTGTGGGACCCAGCACCACCGGCGGAGATAATGTTGCCTTTGGAAAAGGCGGAAGCGAAAAGGCGGGAGGCGTAGAACAGATTGTAAAGAGCTGCGGATGTGCGGATCTGCTGGAAGGAACAACAGAGCCGCTGGATGTTTTCAGCTATCATTATTATAATGGTATTTCGGAACGTCTTGCCTCCGTTATGCCGGCCGGTCACTGGCAGGCGGAAGAGGCCAACAGTGAGCCTTATCTGGAAACAGCCATGAATTTTGCCCGAACCTATGTGCCGTTGCGCGACAAATACTGTCCCGGTGCGGAAATGTGGGTGACGGAGTCAGGAGATGCAGGCGGTGGCGGTGATACGTGGGCCTCCACTTATCTGGATGTCCTGCGAACTTTAAACGAACTGGGCGGATTTTCGACGATTACCAATGGAGTAATCTTCCATAATACCCTGGCATCCTCCGATTATGGTTTTCTGGCTCGACAGGTATTTGATCCCCGCCCCAACTACTTTGCAGTACTTTTGTGGAACCGCCTGATGGGAACGACGGTTTATGATTCGAAAGAACCCATCCGTGAAGGAGCACATGTCTATGTACATTCCCGCAAGGATGGAAAAGAAGGGGCAGTGTATCTGATTATCAATAATTCTCTGACGGAAACGACTGTGGTGGAACTGCCGAAGGAAGCACAGCGCTACACCCTGGCGGGGGAAAACGGAAATATGCGTGCGGCGGTGATGACGTTGAACGATCAGCCGCTTGTCCTGGGAGAGAACAATTCTCTGCCGGAAATGAAGCCTGTGATTCAGGAAGCAGGAACGGTGGAACTTGCACCGGGAAGTTGTACATTCCTGGTACTGTAAAAAGGTGTCAGTGCCCCGGATGCCAGAGATAAAAGCTATTAGGGTGCACGGCAGCAATTTTCCTTATGAGTCCCATACAGAATAGAAAAGGATAGCCGCAGAATCCTCTGCGGCTATCTTAAATATGGGCTTTAGCCTGTTGAGTATGACGTAGTTTTTCGTGTTCCGAAAAACGG
>CAMWFQ010000025.1 GCA_947173495.1 uncultured Lachnospiraceae bacterium
GTATACTGCTTGGCTCCTGAGTACTAGGTTTTGGGAGAAACGACGGAAGTCAGGTTTTAAACTCAAATAGCCGTTATGTCAAGCGAAAGTACACTTCTTATATTTTCAACCGAAAAGCCCTTCCGGTATAGAAACCCCATCATTTTCTGCTTTTCCTGCACAGAAGCCGTTTGAAAGGAAAAATTTTTTTTCCGGATCCAGCGAAGGATCTGCTCTCTTTCAAGCTCACTGTCCTGATCCCCTGCCGCTTCCTCCCATGCTTTTTCGATCACCGCCTCTGAAATCCCCTTCCGGCTCAGATCCGTGAAGATCCTCTTTCTGCTCCTGCTTCCTTTCTTGCATTCAATAAAATGAAACGCATATCGGTCATCATCAACATAACCAAAAGAAGCGGCATATTCCACCGCCTCTTTCGCAATCGGGGCCGGATATCCCCCTGTCTTCAGTTTATCCATTAGCTGTGCAGAGGTGTAATCCCGGCTTCTCAAAAGATTTAACACCCGCTTTTTTGCCCTTACAGGCAATATTTCGTCCATGATCTTCCTGTAAACCTCATCTCCAAACTCCTGGTCTTTTGAAATACCAAGAGAACGGGCTTCTCCTTTATACAGAACGACATCAGATTTATCGTCTATCCTGATTTTGATTCTGGAGCCGGATACTTCTGTGATCTCTGTCACTAACATGATTTTGTTTTACCTTCCTGTCCCAAAATGTCTGACCAACTGTCTGCTTTCTTCCGGTCATCCCTTTTTACTTCCGGCCGAAGTTCCCTTCTTACTGTCGGTTCCTTCCTCTTCTGCAGCAACTGCCGCCTTTTTATTTCCAGCCGCTTCAGGAGCCTCATCTGATACCGCTCCCTGCAGACCATAGTGTTCGCGTACCTTAACGGAAATTTCTTCAAGTATCTCCGGATGTTCTCTCAGATACTGCTTGGTATTCTCGCGTCCCTGGCCGATTTTACTTCCTCCGTAAGCATACCATGCACCGCTCTTGTTTACGATGCCCGCCTCGGCTGCCAGATCCAGAATATCCCCTTCCACTGAAATACCCTTGCCGAAAATAATATCAAATTCCGCTTCTTTAAAAGGCGGTGCAATCTTATTCTTAACGACCTTGACCCTGGTTCTGTTGCCAATCGCCTCTCCACTCTGCTTAAGCGCCTCTATTCTTCTCACATCCAACCGCACAGAGGAATAGAATTTCAAAGCACGTCCCCCGGTCGTGGTCTCCGGACTGCCAAACATAACGCCTACCTTTTCTCTCAGCTGATTAATGAAGATAACAGAACAGTTGGACTTGCTGATCACAGCCGTAAGCTTACGCAATGCCTGAGACATCAGTCTGGCCTGCAGTCCCACATGGGAATCGCCCATATCACCTTCAATCTCAGCCTTGGGCACCAACGCTGCAACCGAGTCCACGACGATAATATCGATTGCTCCGGATCGAACCATAGTCTCTGTAATCTCAAGAGCCTGTTCCCCGTTATCCGGCTGTGAAATATACAGGTTATCCACATCTACTCCTATATTCCTGGCATAAACGGGATCAAGGGCATGTTCCGCATCAATAAATCCGGCAATACCGCCTCTCTTCTGCACCTCCGCAATCATATGCAGCGTTACAGTCGTTTTACCACTGGATTCCGGTCCATATATTTCAATAATCCTTCCTTTTGGGATCCCGCCCAGCCCCAGCGCAATATCCAGGCTCAGGGAACCGGTGGGGATTGTCTCCACATTCATCCGGGCGGAGGAATCTCCCAGTTTCATCACCGCCCCTTTTCCGAACTGCTTTTCAATCTGTCCAAGGGCGGCGTCTAATGCTTTTAATCTGTCTTCTTTTTCCATAAATAAATTCTCCTTTAATCAAATGAACTATGCAGAACATTTGTTCTTAAACAGAATAAAACAAATGTTCTCTGTTGTCAACAAAATATTGTTCTTTTACTGTTAAAAATAATAATACAGCATTATATGTCCTATAAAACTCCCTCAGACATTCCCCCTTCCTGTTTTTTATCGCTCTGGGTACTTGGCGGAAATCGCCGGATATGCAAAGCAGAATCATGAACTTAAGATTTCTTCTGTTTCTAATTTATCATATTTTGCGCATACAGGCAATAGGAAATTCTTGCCTCGCACTTGCTGTAACGATGTTACTTTTCACAGCCAATATCAGTTTGTTAACGGTAATGGACGCCAGGAGGACAATAAAATCTCCGTCACCGCGCTTTCGCTCCATAAAAAGCGTAACGGGTACCAGGTTCGTGAGATACCTCACAGCGTACCGATGCATTTAAGGGGCTCCTTGAGAATCTTATTGTCCTTCTGGCTGGTTTAGGTGTTAACTGACTGACATTGTTTCACGGCCCGGGAATGCGCGCAGGCGGTGCATTCCGGATCGTCTTTTTCGTTCTGCATGATCATCCTTACACTGAAAAGAAGAGGTTTGCGCATTCTCTCAGAAATGCTCAGAAATGACTCTGGTATTTCTGATAATCTTTATACGTAACGGTTACCCACCCATAATAATAATTGAATCCGACTTCCATACCAAGCGGCGTATAAAAAATAATCAGACTGTCATCATCCGTGAGCATATCTGTAATATCCTGATCGGAAAACAGCGAAAATTCGCTGATTTCTCCGTTTTGCCTTTCACATCGGTTCCGGAACTCGATGGAAAATTCATCGTCAATATCCAGCATCTGGGAATTGGTAAATGCCATTTTGCTCTCCATATCAATATTGACAGATACCACATAGGTTTCATAAACCTCACTGTCCAGATACCCGCGCTCCAGGTAAATAATGCTCAGGACCTCCTCATCCATATAAGTAATATAAGACTCCGCCTCAAAGTAGAAACTGCTCTCCTGAGGAAGCCACTGAGATACGCTCTCCGCGTACTCCTTTATCTCATCAAGCTCTTTCTGAATCGCTCTGTTAACCCCTGAGAAATCCTCCTGCTGATCGCCTGAGATTACGGGATAATCGATCTGGACAGAAATATTGTCCTCCGGCAGATCACCATAATATTCAAACTCGGCCTGATAGGAGAGATCATCCCGGAGCGCATTATGAAATTCATAATATTCTGTATCTGCCGCATAGGGTTCCTGATCCTCTTCACTGTATGGCTGTTTCCCGGCAGATTCTCCTGTTGAAGGCTCCTGACTGTCCTCTTCATAAGAATCTGTATCGTTTTCCGCCCTCTCACGTACCCGCTCCTCCATACGCGCCTGCCGCTCCACCCTGTAGCGCGCACCGCTATCTCTCACAATCCCGAAAAACAGATTTCCTCTGGCAATATTCCACATTCCCAGTGCAAGCGTTACTAACAGTATCATTCCTGCCGCTGTTCCGCCCAGTATGACGGCTGCCACCTTTCCTGCGCTCCACTTTTTCTTCATAGCGATCCCCTTTGTTTTCTTTAAAATTACATATACTTATACTTATTCTTCTGATAGATCGATGTAAGCTCCTGCAGTCTCTCCAGCATTTCTTCGTCCACAATATCCAGGCCAAATCCCCTGAGCATCCGTTCAAATATTCTGAACTTACCATAGGATTCCTCCTCGGAACTGTCGAATATCATGGGATTCATCCAGACATTCGCCACAAGTATAATCAGTTCGGCCAATTGTTCCGGATAATCTGTTTCTATCGTGCCATCCGTAATTCCCTGCCTGATAATGGGCAGAATATAGTTTGGCGCCGCTTCTTCCACCGTATCATGCAGAAGGCTGAAAAGAAGCTTTGGATTCTTGTGAAAATTCGGAGCCACTGTAAAAATATCATTCTGCACGGGCCGGTTGATAGATTCTTTAAATATCGCCTTGAGTTTATCTCTTCCGCTCAAATCTGACCGATCGCGTATCCTTGCCAGCATCTGATTGGACTGCTCTGTCATCCGCTCCGTAACTGCAACCAGAATATCTTCCTTCGACTTGAAATGATGGTAAATCGCGCCCTTGCTCAGCCCATCCAGATGATCAATAATATCCTGCACAGAGGTATATTCATACCCCTTTTCCATAAACAGGCGGAAAGCCACATTCAGTATGAAATTGACCGTTTCCTCCGGATGTTTATTTCTTGCCATTTTTTACTCCATTTCTGCGCTGCTTTGTTGCGCAAAGCCATGAATGGCTTAACAGGTTTCCAGAGAAATCCGATTCATTCGTTATACAGATGCCTACAAAGCTGCGACAAAGCCTCCCTGGCTGTCTGCTTCCGGATTTCCATTCTGCTTCCCGCAAAATGATGTTCCGTGACCGTGACTTTCCCTTCTACAAAACAGCTGATATAGACCAGCCCCACAGGCTTGGAGGGAGTGCCGCCTTCCGGCCCTGCGATCCCTGTAACCGCAATGGCTGCCTGGGCGGATGCCTGCCTCGCCGCTCCCTGCGCCATCTGTTCCGCCACCTGACGGCTGACGGCTCCATACGTCTGCAGCGTCTCCTCGCTGACCCCCAAAAGTTTGTGTTTGGCAGTATTGGAATACGTCACATAACCTTCTTCAAAAACCGCAGATACGCCGGATACATCCACCAGCATGGATGCGATCATTCCTCCGGTACAGGATTCCGCGCAGGTCAGATGCCAGCCTTTTTCCTTTAATTTGTCCACGATCTTTTCTTCTGTCTTCCTTTTTTCCGGCATACTATTTATTTTCCTTCATAACATCTTTATTTTTAATGAGGTAATCCAGAAGCGATACCACCGTCAGAATCACAGCGATCCACAAAACAATCTGTGTAAAAACAGAAAGCAGGGAAATATCTGCAATCAGAAGGCATACTGCCGCCATCTGGAAGGTCGTCTTAAACTTTCCCCAGTAGCTGGCAGCGATCACCACTCCGTTATCCGAGGCCACCAGCCGGAATCCGCTTATAATAAATTCTCTGGCAATAATCAGGATCACCATCCAGGCAGGAATCTTTTCCAGCTCGATCAGGCAGATCAGCGCAGAGCAGACTAACAGTTTATCCGCCAGTGGATCCATAAATTTTCCGAAGTTTGTTACAAGATTATATTTCCGGGCAATCTTTCCATCCAGAAGATCCGTCAGACTGGCAATGATAAAGATGCCAAGGGCGATCCATTTATCACAGGAAGTGATATCCGCCAGCAGAAATACAATAAAAAAGGGAATCAGCACTACACGAAACATTGTCAGTTTATTAGGCAGGTTCATTTCTCATCCTCCATTTCACCCGTCAGATCATACTCATTGGAACCGGTAACCACCACATCCACGAAGTCACCGCTCAGAAGCGTTCTGCCGGTATTGACGAAAAGATATCCGTCCACCTCCGGCGCATCCTTATAGGTACGGGCCACATAGACCCCCTCCTCCTCCGCCACCGCTCCTTCTATCATAACATTCAGACGCCGTCCAATCATTTTCTGCGCCACTTCAAAAGCAATATCCTGTTGCAGCTCCATGATCTCCTGCCGGCGGCGCTCTTTTATTTCCTCCGGGACTTGCTCCGGCATACTGGCTGCAGGAGTATCTTCCTCCGCCGAATAGGTGAAAACACCAAGTCTGTCAAACTCCATCTCATCTACAAATGCACAGGTCTCCTCATGGTCTTCCTCCGTTTCTCCCGGGAAACCTGTAATCAGCGTCGTTCTGAGACACACATCCGGAATCTCCTTCCGGATCTTACTGATCATGGCTTTCATCTGCTCCGCATCCGTCCTTCTTCCCATGCGCTTTAGAATTGTATTGCTGCCGCTCTGCACCGGAATATCCAGATAGTGGCATATTTTTTCCTGCCGCTTAATGACGCTGATCAGTTCATCTGTGATCTCCTCCGGATAGCAGTATAAGATTCTGATCCACTGCAGCCCTTCTATACCGCACAGCTCCTCCAGCAGCCTGGGAAGCGTCTTTTCTCCGTACAGATCCACACCGTACAGGGTTGTTTCCTGAGCTACCAGAATTAATTCTTTCACCCCCGCCTCAGAAAGCGTGCGCGCTTCCTTAAGCAGATCCTCCAAAGGTACGCTTCGATAGTTTCCCCGTACCTTCGGTATCACACAATACGTACAGTGTTTATCACACCCTTCGGCTATTTTCAGATACGCATAATAACCCCCTGTGGTCATCACCCGCTTCCTGTCTCCTTCCGGCGGCAGATTAAGTGCCTCCATATGACTGGTCTTCTTCCCTGAAAGCGCCTCTTTTAAAGCCTCTGTAACCTCTGAAAGCGCTGTGGTTCCGATCAGGCTGTCCACCTCCGGAATCTCTCTCTGAATTTCCTCCCTGTAGCGCTGTGCCAGACATCCGGCCACGATCAGGGCCCTGATCTGCCCGCTCTTTTTGAGTTCCGCCATTTCCAGAATGGTATTAACGCTTTCCTCCTTGGCGTCATTAATAAAGCAGCAGGTATTAATCACCACCGCGTCGGCCTCTCTCTCATCATCTGTAAACTGGAATCCTTCCCGGGAAAGCATTCCCAGCATCACTTCAGAGTCAACCAGGTTCTTATCGCATCCCAGAGAAATAAAAAATATCTTCATCGCTTCTGTTCCTTTAAAAAAGTGTGCGTTTTGACGCACACTCCTATCAAAATTACTCTTCCTCGGAAAGGATCTTGATCCTTCCCTGATTCAGTTCCTCCACTGCAAGGGAAAGAGGCTTTGTATCCTTTTTCTCCTTTACAAGCGGATCCTCGCCGGCAATGATCTGTCTTGCTCTCTTGGAGGTTGCCATCACAATAGAGTACCTGCTGTTTACTACCGGCGCCTCTCCCGGTTCAACCTCGCTGTTTACTACCTTCATTAAATCGGAATAAGATGGATGTAACATTTTTTACCTCATTTCTGCGCTGCTTTGTTGCGCAAAGCCATGATATGGCTAAATCCATAAAATGGCTTAACGAGTTTGTGGCAAGCAGCGCGCAGACACAAATCTCGCGATTGAAAATTTTAATTTTCAATCTTTCTCTTTTCACTTATGAAAACCTCCCGCTCCTTCAGCACAGGGTTTTCAGCTCTTTTCTTATATCATCGATCAGCTCTTTATTCCGCAGAGGGGTATCATGTGCCGCCTGTATCAGAACATGCATCCTTTCCACACACTCCTCCAGCCTGTCGTTGATCACAATAAAATCATATTTCTCAATGCCTTCGGCTTCCTCTGACGCCCGCGCAAGGCGCTTTGAGATCACTTCCGGACTTTCCGTCCCCCGCCCTTCCAGCCGTCTTTTCAATTCAGCCGCATCCGGCGGCATTACAAATACAAGCAGCGCCGTCGGGAATTTTTCCTTTACTTTAAGCGCCCCCTGGATCTCAATCTCCAGAATCACATCTCTCCCTTTTTCAAGCTGCCGCTCCACGTAAGCTCTGGGGGTTCCATAATAATTGTCACAGTAACTTGCATATTCGATCAGTCCATCCTCCCGAATGGTCTTTTCAAATTCTTCCCTGCTCACAAAAAAATATTCTTTTCCTTCTGTCTCTCCCGGTCTGGGCTCCCTCGTTGTCATGGATATGGACAAAGCGTAATCCTCATAGGTATGCACCAGCTGTTTCATAAGCGTCCCTTTACCCGCACCTGAAAATCCTGAAACTACAATCAATATCCCTTTACGCTTCATTTTCATCTCTGCTTTCCGTCTGTGCTCTCGCTGCAATGGTCTCAGGCAAAAGAGCCGACAGGACCAGCTGACTGTTCTCCATCACAAGCACCGACTTGGTTTTTCTCCCCTGGGTGGCATCAATCGCATTCCCGGCCTCCTTCGCCCTCTGAACCAGACGCTTGACCGGCGCCGAATCCGGGCTTACGATGGCTATGATCTTACCGGAATTTACGATATTGCCAAACCCGATATGAATCAGCTTGCTCATAAAATTCCCTTCATCTATTCTATATTCTGAATTTGTTCCCTTACCTTTTCGATCTCTGTTTTCAGTTCAATGGCCCGGTTGGAGATTTCCAGATCTGTAATTTTGGAGAGTATGGTATTGGCCTCCCTGTTCATCTCCTGGGCGATAAAATCCAGCTTTCTTCCCACGCTTCCGCCCTGAAGCAGCGTATCGCGCGTCGTCTCAATATGACTCCTTAAGCGGACCACCTCTTCGTCCACACAAACCCTGTCTGCAAAAACTGTAACCTCCATCAACAGCCGGTTTTCATCCACCTTGGCATCCCCCAGAAGCTCCTTTACCTTATCTTCCAGCTTCTGTCTGTATTCTGCGACGATCTGCGGAGATCTCTGCGCGATGAACGCAACATGGGCAAGCATACCGGAAAGTTTCTCCTGAAGATCCTCCTGCAGATGCGCTCCTTCCGTGATTCTGGTATCCACAAAACCTGCCGCCGCACCCTGTACCGCTTTTTCCAGAAGAGACCAGATCTTTTCTTCATCCAGATTCTGCTCCTCCATGGTAAATATTTCAGGATACCTGGACAGTGCGGAAACCCTCACATCATTTTCCAGGGAAAAATCCTCCGCCATTTGATTCAGATACTCCATGTATTCCGCTGCCAGAGCCCTGTTGTATTTCACACATACATTTGCTTCCGTATAGTCTTCGTATGTGATAAAGAGATCCACTTTTCCCCTCTGGATGTATTTTTTCAGTTCATTTCTTATGGCTGCCTCAAAACAGTTCAGCTTTTTAGGCATCTTGATATTCACGTCCAGATACCTGTGGTTGACCGACTTCATCTCCACCGTGATCTTACGCTCTCTTTCCTCCGCCTCGCATCTGCCATACCCTGTCATACTTCTGATCATGCCATTCCTCCTGCTGCGCCTTCCGGCACTGACGCTCAAATTCCGGCTTTTTTTATTATAGGCGAAGCATCCGAAAACGTCAAGGATTTCTGTCTCTTCGATCCTCAAAGACCGTTGACAACTCAAAGCCAAAACTCATATAATAATAGTGGCTGTAATCCTTTACAGACCATATTATTTTATTATGCAGCGGGGGTACCATCAGATGAAAAGTATTCGAACCAAAATCACCTTATGTCTCATTTTAACTGTTCTGACCGCTCTTGTGGCGGCGGGAATATCCAGCATCATACCCAATTACAGGAGCACCATTCTTACTGTGGATCATATGATGAGTGAAACCGCCGTCCTGGCGGCGGAACGAGTGGAGCAGGAGCTGACCGCCTACAAAAATGTCGCCATGGATACCGGTTGTATTCCACAGTTGTCCGACCCTTCTGTCCCGCCGGATGAAAAACAGGCCATTATCAATGAACGCGCTTCCATGCATAACTTTCAGCGCGGAAACATTATCGGATTGGACGGCATCAGCATTTTTGACGGAAAGGATTACTCTGACCGCGAGTATGTCCGGCAGGCAATGGAAGGCAATGTTTATGTGTCAGAACCCCTGATCAGTAAAATCACGGGGGAACTGTCCATTATGGTTGCCGCACCTCTTTATTCGGACGGGATCCACGGCTCGTCCATCGCGGGCGTCGTATACTTCGTCCCACACGAAACCTTTTTAAATGATATCGTCTCTTCCATTCAGATCGGTGAAAACAGCAGAGCCTACATGATCAACAAGACAGGCGATACCATTGCCGACATCACCCTTGACACGATCACGACTCAAAATATTGAAGCGGAAGCCGAAAGTGATTCTTCCCTGAAGGATCTTGCTCTCATTCATGAGGCCATGCGCCGGGGTGAAAACGGATTTGGCAGCTATAAGAGCACGACAGGGAATATGTTCGTAGCCTATGCGCCCGTAAGAGATACGGATGGCTGGAGCATTGCAGTTTCTGCACCGCAGCTGAATTATCTTTCTACCACTTATAAGGGTATGGCAATCAATATTGCCGTAATGGTGGTTTCCGTATTCATTTCCATTTTTATTGCACTGTTTCTTGCCGGCAGCATTAGCAGGCCGATGAAAGCCTGCGCCAGACGGATGAAGCTGCTGGTGGAAGGCGACCTGGCAACTCCCATGCCGAAAATCACTACCCGGGATGAGACAGGTATGCTCGCAAAGTCTACGGCTCTGCTGGTAGATGGACTGAGTACCGTCATAAACGACATCAGCTATCTTTTAAACGAACTGGCTAATCAGAATTTGAATGTCCGCACACAGCATGAAGATGTTTATGTGGGCAGTTTTCAGGATATTCTGCTCTCCATGCGTCATATGAAAATTGAGCTGAGCGATATCATGCGGCAGGTCAATCATTCCGCGGATGAAGTATCTTCCGCAAGCAATATGCTTTCCACAAGCGCGCAGACCCTGAGTCAGGGAACAACGGAGCAGGCCAGCGCCGTAGAAGAGCTGGCAGCGCAGATCACCGAAATCTCCCAACAGGCCAAGAGTACTGCCAGCGAAGCATTGACTGTCCGAAGCCAGACTCATAATGCCGGAGAAGAAGTATCACAATGTAATCAACAGATGCAAAAGCTCATGGCTGCCATGGATAAAATTCAAACCAGCTCCCGTGAAATTGAAAAAATCCTGAAAACAATAGATGACATCGCATTCCAGACCAACATTCTGGCGTTGAACGCCGCCGTGGAAGCCGCCAGAGCCGGAGATGCCGGCAAAGGCTTTGCAGTGGTGGCGGAGGAGGTCCGCAGTCTGGCCGGAAAATCTGCGGAAGCTGCCAAGAATACTTCCTCTCTCATCCAGCACTCTACCGGTGCCGTACATGAAGGTTCGGAAATTGCAAATCATACGGCGGATATCCTCTCAGAAGTAGTAAACAGTATCCAGTCCGTGGTAGATTCTATTGACAGTATTGCTACCATTTCAAACGATCAGGCGGATGCTGTCTGGCAGGTTTCAGAAGGAATCAATCAGATATCTGTAGTCGTACAGACCAACAGTACTACGGCGCAGGAAGGTGCCGCTGCCAGTGAACAGCTCTCCACAGAGGCTGCGGGATTAAAGCAAATGGTAGGACGATTCACTCTCGCCAGCGAATAAGACTGTCATGCTGTGCCAGCAGTAAATTTTCCTTTGCAGGCCTGCGCAATCGAGCAGGGGCGATTTTCTCCCTGCTTGCCGCACCGGGCGTTTCCTTATGCGCCCGTGTGCATTATAAGGCGTATGGATTCCCTTTGACGAATCCATACGCCTTTGTTTTTTTGTAAAATATTCTCCTCTTATTCTCTTCTCACTGCTGTCACAAATACCGGCTGCGGAACTTCCAGCTCTGACAGGATTTTGCTTATTTTTCCCGTCTCTGCATCTCTGCCGCACAGAACCACATTGCCGCTGTACTGATTGGCGATCAGTACATAATCGTCATCCGGCGTAATACAGAAATTTCTCGGTCCTTCTCCAAAGGATGGAAAATACCCGATGCACTCTGCTTTCCCGGTTTTAGCGTCTACTGCGTATCCGGTAATACAGTCCTCGCCCCGGTTCGATATATACAGATATCGGCGGTCTGCTGAAAAATGAATGTCTGCGGCAGTATTCATCCTGCTGTCCCCCTTTGGAAGCGTTGAAACAGATTGTATGACAGCATATCCGCCGGATCCGGTCTTCCTCTTCATAACATGGAGCTTATTCCCCATCTCTGTCACCAGATACAGATAGCGCTGATCCGGCGTAAACACAAAATGCCGCGGCCCCTCTCCTGCCGGCACCTTCACCTGCATTTGATCCGGCGCGGTCTCCAGACTGCCATCCTCTTTCACCTGATAGCAGAACAGCTGGTCCAGTCCCAGATCAGCCGCATACAGGTATCGTGCGTCTGATGAAATTCCGGTAGCATGTACATGAGGTCCTTCCTGTCTTCCCTCTTTGTCATATCCAATGCCTTCATGCTGAACAAACGCCGATACTCTCTGCGGAATTCCTCTGTCATCCATCTCGCATACCACTGCGCTTCCACTGTTATAGTTTGCCATACTGATGTGTCTCTGATCCGGCCACACTTTTACATGGCACATTCCTGCTCCTTCTGTGGAAAATCTGTTCAAGAATTTCAGTTCTCCGCTTCTTTCATCTCTCTCATATGTGGTAACCGCCCCTCCCTTCTGCAGTTCATTGGCCGCATACAGGCGATTTTCCATTACCGCAAGGAATGAAGGATTCTCCACATGTTCCGGATATGCATTCCTGATTTCCAGCTTCTCTCCTTCCGTATCAAATATCCCCTGGTAGATTCCCCGGCTGCCTGAGCCCGAATAAGTCCCTATATAAAAAACACCGTTCATTTGCTCTTCCTCCTCTCTTCTCCATTATGACCTGTTCCGGCTGCAAAAGCAACCTTATGTTCTCACAGAATATGCATAAACAGCGCATTTCCGGCTGAATTGCTACGCTATTTCTTCCATGATTAAAAATTGGATATTGACCAAATCAGCCAAATGTTGTAGCCTAATTTATAAATCAACACAATATAATAACGCAGATCTTCTGAAGCGGAAAAAATATGAATTCAAAATTAAAACTTTCATCAGGCATTATCATCCCTTTTTGTTTCATTCTCTTAACTATATGTCTGCTCACTTTTCTCAGTCCCAGGACTCCTATGGTTGCCCTTACATTCGACGATGGTCCTCATGAGATTTATACTGCAGAGATATTAGATATTCTGGAAGAGAATCATGCGGTTGCCACCTTTTTCGAGCTGGGATCGAACATCAGTAAATGCCCGGAGCAGCTGGCCCGGGCTGCTTCCATGGGCTGTGAACTCGGGAGTCATTCCTATTCCCATGGGAATTTAGCAACGATGGATCTGGAAGATATACTCGCGGATCTGGAGGCTGCCGACAGGGAATTTGTTCATGCAACGGGCACCTCTCCTTCACTTCTGCGCCCGCCGGGAGGCCAGTACAATCAGCAGCTCCTCCGTGAATCCGGCAAGACCATCGTTACCTGGACAATAGATACCCGTGACTGGGAGTCCCGGGATGCGCAGACCATTGTCGAGTATATAAAAAGTCTGGATACACTGGATGGACAGATCGTCCTGATGCACAGCATTTACGGCAGCAGCGTTGAAGCCACACGCGAGCTTGTTCCCTGGCTTCAGGAGCAGGGCTACCAGCTGGTAACGGTCTCAGAACTGTTGACGAATTATTACAAAAAGTAGAAAGGAATCACTCATGGCATTTGACGGAATCACCATTGCAGCATTGGTAAAGGAATTAAAAGGCGCTCTTTCAGGCGGGCGCATTTACAAGATCGCCCAGCCAGAAAATGATGAACTGCTGCTTACCATAAAAACAGCCGATGGAGGCCAGAGACGGCTTCTCATTTCAGCCAGCGCCTCTCTTCCGCTGATTTATCTGACAGAAAATAACAAGCCCAGCCCCATGACCGCTCCGGGATTTTGTATGCTGCTGCGCAAGCATCTGCAAAACGGCCGGATCACGGATCTCACCCAGCCCGGACTGGAGCGCATCATTCATCTTCATATCGATCACTTAAATGAGATGGGAGATCTCTGCCATAAACGTCTGATCGTGGAAATCATGGGCAAACACAGCAACATTATCTTCGCAGACGAGAACGATATGATCATTGACAGTATCAAGCATATCTCCGGCATGGTCAGCTCCGTGCGGGAAGTGCTTCCCGGACGGCCCTACTTTATCCCCATGACCCAGGACAAGCAAAATCCTCTGTGCGCAGATTTCTCTTCCTTCAAAAATACTTTGACCGGCAGTCATATGCCCGTCTATAAAGCGCTGTACAGCTTTTATACCGGGCTTTCTCCCGTAATGGCCCAGGAAATCTGCCATCGGGGAGGTCTCGATGGAGATACCTCCACTGCCTTTTTCACAGAAACGCCGGAAGGAGAAGAAATACTGCAAAAGCTTTATACTTCTTTCGAATGCATTATGACGCAGATAAAGGAAGGAGACTTTCATCCTGCCATCTTCTATGAGAAGGGCGTGCCTGCAGAATATGCACCCCTTCCTCTCACCATATACAGTCAGGACGATGCCCGTTTCTTTGACTCCGTCAGTCAGTTGTTGGAACAATACTATGCTGAAAAAAACACATTTACCCGCATCCGCCAGAAATCAGCAGATCTGCGCAAGATCGTCCAGACTGCCCTGGAACGTAATATCAAAAAATATGATCTTCAGGTAAAGCAGATGCAGGATACAGAAAAGAAGGACAAGTACCGGATCTATGGAGAGCTCCTGAATACCTACGGCTATGAGGCCTCTGTGGGAGATAAGTCCCTGGAAGCATTAAATTATTATACCAATGAAATGATGACGATTCCTTTGGACCCGCTCCTGTCTCCTTCCGAAAATGCAAAAAAATATTTTGACAAATATGGCAAGCTCAAGCGTACCTATGAGGCTTTATCCACCCTTACAGCCCAGGTGAAAGAAGAAATCGATCACCTGGAGTCCATCCAGGCCGCTCTGGACATTGCCCTTCGGGAAGAAGATCTGATACAGATCAAGGAAGAACTGATCGACAACGGATATATCCGCCGCAAAGGAAATGCCAAAAAGGTTAAATTCACCAGCCGGCCTTTCCATTACGTAAACCGCGATGGCTTTCACATGTATGTAGGAAAAAATAACTTCCAGAACGATGATCTCACATTCAAATTTGCCTCCGGAGGCGACTGGTGGTTCCACGCCAAAGGAATTCCCGGTTCCCACGTAGTCGTCAAGACCGAAGGCGCCGAGCTTCCTGACAGCGCTTTCGAGGACGCCGCAAGACTGGCCGCCCATTATTCCAAAGCACGCGGGCAGGATAAGGTTGAGATCGACTATACCGAAAAGAAAAATGTGAAAAAGCCAAACGGAAGCAAACCCGGATTCGTGGTCTACTATACCAATTATTCCATGATAATTGATTCGGACCTGTCCTCTCTTACACTCATAGAGGATTGAGTCTTCTTGTCAGTCGGGCAGGGGGAAACCCCTTATTGTTAAACATAAGGATGCCTGGGCAGACCCGGCATCCTTATGCTTAACCCGCTCTTTCTGTCTTCCTTCCCATGGCTCAGCTTCTCTTAAATCCCTCATAGGCCTGCCTCAACAGTTCTTCGGTTTCATCCTCACCTTTCCCTGCAAGCTCGCTTACATCGATCCATTGGATTGAAACCGTTTCTTTACTTAGTCCCATGTCGGTGTAATAAAACTCCGGGAAATTCGTAAATTCTTCTTCGGTAAGCGCCCTTCCGTTGCAATCCTCGCTGATGGTATGCGCGCTATAATCCTCTCCCTCATAGGTAACGGTCTGGATTGCCAGGGGTGTTTCCATTATGAAATCATCCACCATGCACAGCGAGCTGATCCTGTACACATAGCAGTCCGGCGAAGCTTTAAGCTGATCATACACAATATAATGATCTCGTATTTCCTCCGGCGAAAAGGAACGGTAAACCGTCATCTGCTCTTCCATGATGTCCGGCTGAGAATCCCCTTCCCCAAAGGAGTTTTCCAGCTCCTTTACATTTCCTTCCCCGTCTATCTCGTAGAACCGGCTGTATGTATAGGATCCCGTCCCTCCCTGATTTGCCGCAATCACCTCCAGACGTCCATCATAATCCAGATCCGTAACCGTGAAGCAATATCTGTCATTTGCAAATTCCACGGGCGGCGCCCATTTGTCCCGCTGCTGCGCCAGCAGTCTAACCTGTGCATCCGTATCATAAAAACCCGACAAACTGTTCACATATGCATTATATTCTGTCCACGAGCCGGATAAATCGGACATCGTATCTGTTCGTCCCCGGGTAAGCAGATATTCTTCCAGCCGGATGTCTCTGTAAAAGGCCGGTCCCTCTTCTGACGGCGCATCCAACCGGTATCCCTCCCCATCCGGATGATCCAGATAAAACATATTGTCGGGATTTTCCTGCAGAAAGACCTGGGCCTCATTCCATATATCCGTACCGTTTTGATACCTGATCAGCGCGATCACATCCTTCCTCCCATCTCCATTGTAATCCGTAAAAGATACCGCGCTCACTTCCAGAAAATCATCCGCTTTCAAACGACCGCTTTCCGGAAATGTATAAACCATATTCCCATCCTTTGCAAGCATGAAATGCGGCGCGCCTTTCTTCCCTTCGGGAACCGCCGATACAAACAGAACCTCCCCCCATTCATCCAGCTCTACCGTAAAGCTCTGCTCTTCTATCATACCCTCTATCTGTACTCCCGCTGCGCCGCCGGCATCAGCCTCCGTCTGCTCTCTGGCAGCGTCGTCGGCATCCACCTCTGTCTGTTCTCCGGCAGCGTCGCCGGCATTCATCTCCGACTGCCAGTAGTTCCTCTGCTCTTCCCTGTCTTTCTCGGGCATTCCACACCCTGCCGTGCAGCAAAAAAGCAACAGTAACAGCACAACCCCTTTTCTTCTTTCCATCATCCCGTCTCCTTCTTATTGATTCATTCCGCGCTCAAAAATCTGAGAAAACGCAGAATGCATTCTTATTCTACCTTTTCTCAGATTTTGCTGTCAAGATTGTTTTGGTTTCGGAAAAGGGTTCGAAAAGCTCCAAAAGGGACGGATATTTCCGTCCCTGTTCTGTAACCTCAAACCACGATCAGAGCGTACCTGTGGTGAACAGACTCTTCACATGATCCACTTCCTCCTGGGTTGCTTTGGAAGCCGGAACATAATAAGATTTCTCTCTTGCAATCTTGTAAAGCTCCTCCTGAGACTGTTCGCAGGTATTCCGAAACTGCTTTAAGGTCTGCTTCAGCTCCTTGTTCTCTGTCTGTGCGATCATCTCGCCAAAGCGCACCAGTTCACCATTGATGCCTGTCAGTGTATCCGCTACCATTGTCTTTTCATTCATCTGCATTTTCTGTTCCTCCTGTTTCTGTTCCACATCTACTGCAAAAATTTCATCAGCTCATTTTTGTTTTCCATGGCAGATTTTGCACCTTTTTCAAAGAACTGTTTGATCTGAGTATCCGTTGCTGCGGACGCATACTCCTTCATTTTGCAGTGTGACACATCATAACCGCCAATCAGATGGCGCAGGTTCTGTAAGTCAAGTTCTGATAAATTAGCCATAAAAAAATACCTCCTGAAAATTTTGTCACTTGGACGTTGTTATTGTTTCCAGAAGGTACACTTTTATACTTATCCTATTTGATTATATTTGATTCTGCAGATTCTAATCATCCAGCCAGTAATCCTCATTTTCTTCTGCTTCCAGTTCTCTGTAAATCCTGCTCTTTCCAATCTCTGCGCTGGTTCTGCCGACTTTTGGTCGTTTGTCTGTTTTCATTTTGCGGGAAGGAGCAGATTTCTTTTTTGATTTTTTCTTTTTGGACGCTTTTTCCGTCTCTCTGAGAATCCCGGTCTTTTTGGCTGCCGCAATCAAAAGATAACCTTTGGGCATCCCGCGCAGTTCCTCCTCTGATACCGCCTTCCAGTGAATCACCAGTATGAAATACAACGCGCCGCCCACACAGACTGCTATTGCCAGCGCAATCATATTCATCTTGCAGAGCGCGTAAATTCCCTGATAAGTGCCGAAAGCCGCCGCACCCATAATGACAGATGCCAGAACAGGGAGCAGGAAGGTTCTGACTGCCTCCTGGTTATATTTAAGATAACGGTGCACCGAAATCTGATTCAAAATACACAGTAGAAAAGAATACAGCACAGTGGCCGCCACATAATAGTAAAGGCTGTATGTTTCATCCAGAAAAAGCATCATCGCCACCATTGCTGCCGCATGAATCACCACTGCCGCCGCCGCATTTATAATTGGCGCCCTCATCCTTCCTATAGACTGCAGAATCGCCTGGGTCAGCGTGGACAGACCATAAAAAATAACACTCACTGCCATGCAGGAAAGAAGTGTGGATGAAATCTCAAGGGAATCCGCCTGTGGAAAGATCACCAGCATAATGGGACGTGACAGCACGCCGATCCCCACTGCGCATGGTATTGAAATCAGCATGGTAACCTTCACAGCCTTCGCCACTTTGCTTCTGACTCCCTTCAGGCGCTTCTGGACAAAATCACTGGAAATGCCCGGTATCAATGCCGTGGACATGGCGGATGCAAAAGCAATCGGAATATTGGAAATCTTAGTGCCCTTCGCAACAACACTTAAATCCATGGCAACCGCTGATTCTTCCAGCTTTCTCGCCCCCATCATAATCTGCTGGTAGATCCGGTTATCCAGAAAATTATTGATATTGTAAATTCCTGTACTCAATATAAAGGGCGTAACCACCATCAGAATCATCTTAAAGATCGCTCCGTAGGATTCTTCCGGGTGACTGGTATCACTCTCAATCCTTCTGCGGATCATCTTTCTGTTTAAAACATATACTCCCAGCATAAAAAGCAGGCCTGCCAGCACGCCCGCGCCGGTTCCTATGGTTCCGCCGGCAGCTCCATAGGAAGCCCTGGTGGTAGCATCCTGGTCTTTGACCGCCTGCACCATCACATAAGCCATCCCGATGCTGACTCCTGCATTTACAAGCTGCTCAATGATCTGGGATACCGAGGTCTGCGCCATTGTCCTGTGCGCCTGAAAATATCCTCTTAAAACCCCCAGAATTCCACTGAAAAAGATGGTCGGCGCAAGTACCTGCAGCGGAAGAACAGCACTCTCCATCTTCACCATAAGCCCGGCTCCAAAAAACACAAATAAGCTGGCAATACCTCCGACTACCAGCACATAAATAAATGCACAGCAGAAGATCCTGTGTGCATTTCGATATTCTTTTGTTGCCAGCCTCTGCGCAATCACCTTTGAAACCGCTGATGGAATACTGTAGGAAGAGATCAGAAGAATAATGCTGTACGCATAATAAGCACTGTTATAATATCCGTTTCCCTCGTCTCCGATAATGGCCACCAGCGGTGCATTGTACAGAAGTCCGATTATGCGGACGATGATTCCGGCCGAAGCCAGAATCCCCGCCTGCAGAATAAAGCTGTCCTTTTTTTTGTTGTTGGGCATTGCAACACTCCAAACTTTTTATCCGATCAGCCAGTCGTACATCTCCTGATATTTAGCCGCTGAAACATGCCATGAAAAGTCTGCCGCCATCGCCCGGTCCACCATCTTATTCCATTCCCTCTTCTTATCATAGAAAATGTGCTCCGCATAGCGAATGGTGGAGAGCATTTCATGGGCATTGTAGTTTTTAAAGGAAAATCCTGTTCCTGTGTTTTCATATTCATTGTAGGGTTCAACCGTATCCTTAAGTCCTCCGGTCTCCCTCACGATGGGAATGGTTCCGTAACGCAGACTCATAAGCTGGCTTAAACCGCAGGGCTCAAAGAGCGAAGGCATCAGGAAGGCATCACTGGCCGCATAAATCTTATGGGATAACGCCTCAGAATAATATATATTCGCAGATACCTTATTATTATACTTCCAGTCAAAATGGCGGAACATATTTTCATACCGCTCTTCTCCGGTTCCCAGAACGACGATCTGAACGCTGTCCTGGCACAGTTCATCCATAATATAGGCGATCAGATCAAATCCTTTCTGGTCCGTGAGTCTGGAAACTATACCGATCATAAAGACCTTGTCATCCTGCTCAAGCCCCAGCTCCGCCTGCAGGGCACGTTTGTTTTTGACCTTTTCCTTGCGGAAATTCACCGCATTATATTTATATTCAATGAACTGATTCGTCTCAGGATTAAAGTCATCATAATCAATTCCATTGACAATTCCACGAAGTGAATTGCTTCTGGCGCGCATAAGTCCATCCAGCTGCTCGCCGTAAAATTCTGTCTTAATCTCTTCTGCATAGGTGTCGCTCACGGTGGTGATCGCATCTGCATATACCAGACCGCCCTTTAAGAGATTGGCATCCTTGTACAGTTCCAGCTTGTCAGGCGTAAAGAAATAATCCGGAAGCCCTGTAATATCCTTCACCGCCTTAATACTCCATTTGCCCTGGAACTTTAAGTTATGAATCGTCATAACCGTCTTGATTCCGCGGAAAAATTCATTTCCCTGGAAGCGCTCCTTCAGATATACCGGGACAAGGCCGGTCTGCCAGTCGTGACAGTGAATCAGATCAGGCCTGAAATCGATCACAGGCAGAATCGACAATGCCGCTTTGGAGAAAAAGGCAAATTTCTCAATCTCAAAAAGGGCATTGTCGCCATACGGCTTAAATCCATTAAAGAACATTTCATTGTCAATAAAATAATACTTGACGCCTTCTTCCTCCGCGTACATAATTCCCACATACTCATCTTTCCAGTGGAAATCCATGTAAAAATGAGTGACATAGCTCATCTTGTCCTTCATCTTCTGGGTCATACAAGTATATTTGGGAAGAATGACTCTCACATCAAAATACTGCTTGTCTATACATTTTGGAAGCGACCCCACCACATCGGCCAGACCTCCCGTTTTGATAAACGGAACTCCTTCCGACGCCACAAAAAGAATTTTTTTCATGAATAAACCCTCCAACCATTATTGATATTTAACATTATACATCATTCATGCCCCCAATAAAAGGGCAAAAATAAAAAAAGAGTCCCCCTGCAGAGACTCTTTCGTTATTATTTTCGGCTCCTGGGCCGTGAAACATAACCTCTTTTTCATAATTCAATTGAACCGAACCCTTTTGACTGTTTAACGATATTGGAGCCTGATCTTATCTGCAATCAGCGCAATGAATTCCGAATTGGTAGGCTTTCCCTTTCCTGTGTTGATGGTATAGCCAAACATGGCATCCAGCGTTTCCATCCTGCCCCTGTTCCATGCCACCTCGATAGCATGTCTGATGGCCCGTTCCACACGACTCGCTGTGGTCTGATTTTTTCTTGCAATGGTAGGGTAAAGCACTTTGGTGATAGAGCCCAGCATATCAGGATCTTCCACTGACATCATGATCGCTTCTCTTAAGTACTGATATCCTTTGATGTGTGCCGGAACACCGATCTCGTGGATCATATCTGTCACATCTCTTTCCAGATTAAAGCTTGGCCGTCTCTCCGGTTCCTTATTTGTCTCCTCCTCCGGTTCTGTATGCGCACCCGATGGTACTGTAATCATAATCTGGAATTCTCTGTCCGTATGTATCAGTTCTCCCAAAATTCTATATACTCTTTCCGGGTCTTTCACTGTCGATAAATTCAGCTGCTCCATCATATTCCCTCCATTTTTCCCAAATAATGCTATGAATCTATTATAAGGAACATGAAATACCACTTCAACTGTCATTCATCGCGCTCTTTGCCCCGGAATCCGGTAATACAACAAAAAGCCGGATCAATCGTTGGGCTTTTTGTAAAATCTTCCCGTAATCTGTTCTGTCTTCATAATATTAATAAACGCCTGTTCGTCCACCTCTCTGATCTTTGACACTACTTTGTGTATTTCGTCACTTCCCACCACAGAGTACAGCATGTTACATTCATGATTCCGGTAACAGCCGATTCCTTTAAACAGAGTGGCATCGTGATTGGTGATATCTCTGATAGACTCATACACCTCCTGGGGTTTCGCTGTGATGATAAACAACGTCTGCTTTTGATAGCGCTTGTAGAGCATATGAAGCATCTGGGTAGAGGTGAACTGAAAGATGATGGAATAAAGAGCTTCTCTCCAGCCAAACAGACTGCCGGCAATCAGAAGGATCACCACGTTAAACGCAAAAATATAGCCAAAGGTGTCTATTCCGTATTTCTCGGAAAAAAAGATTGCAATAAAATCCGTGCCTCCGCTGGTGGAATCGGCATTCAGGCACAGGCTGATAGCAAACGCATTGATAATACCTCCGAACACACATACCAGAAGGATATCATCCGTCACCTGAAAGCCCGGAAGAATATCCGTCAGGATACTGGAAAGTACGATCATCAGACAGGAATACCCTGTAAATTTCTTTCCGATAAATTTAAAACTGATAAATATAGGTATCGCGTTCAAAATCAGATTAATCACCGTATAGGGGATCTGCACATGAAAAAATTCAAGCCCGATCTGCTGGGTCAGCAGCGTAATACCATTGAAACCGCCGGGTATCAGATTCCCGGCATGAATAAAACTGTTAATATTGATTGCCATGATACAGGAAGCCAGCACCACCATAACCAGTCTCCTTGCATCCCTGAACCAGGGATACTGGGCTGCCTTCTTATATATCCTTGTTCCCATTTTAATCCTCCCTGCCGCTTCTTCACGGCAATATGTTGTAAAATTCGCACAGGCGTTTTTTTCTTATTTATATTCCATATTGACTGTCAGATGATTCTGTTCCATCTTGATCTTTGCCATGCTGCCGCTCACCAGCGGTATCATTGGCGGCAAATGTCCCAGATCCGCATCCATAATCACCGGCACTTTATGCCTCAGCGCCACAGGAAGCACCGCCTGATACTGATCCAGCCCCATCATTTCCTGCCCGTGACATAAGGGACGTCCGATCAGAAAACCCTTTACATGCTCAAACCATCCTGCCTGCTCCATATGCCACATAGCCCTTCTGATCCCAAATACATTCAAATCGCAGGATTCCAGAAACCAGACGAAACCATCCTCCTGATAGTTCTGCACAAACCTGCCGACCTGGTCAAACTTTGTTCCCACCAGGTTCACCAGACAGTCCATGCAGCCGCCGATCAGACGTCCTTTCATAGCCGCGCTCCCGCTCTCCTCCATAATTGAATCTGCAGGCAGATACGCTCTGAGCTTCAAATCCTCTGTACACTGATAGGGCGCCAGGGCATCCTCCAGCCCTTCCTTCTCCCATTTTCCATAGTCTGTAAACGTCTGCTTCTTTCCCTGAAGCAGTGCCAGCGCATCATACACAGCCTCATGCCAGGGCTCCATCCCGAATGCGGATGCACAGGGTCCGTAGATGGATGCCACATCACACAAAGTGGTCAGCAGAAAGGTCATATTGGTATTATCCGAATACCCCATGAACCACTTGGGCTCCGCCCTTTTCAGCGCATCAAAATCCACATGCTCCAGAATTTCACACATGAGCTCTCCGCCGCCGCAGGAAATCAGCACATCATTTTCCTTCCGCAGATAATATTCCGTAAATTCCCTGCCGCACCTCTCCGGCGTATTACTGATTCCGATTCCTTCCCCGGCATAGCAGTTAGGGCCCGGGTCAAGCCTGAAACCCATTTTCTCCCATTTTTGCCTGGCATTTTCGAAAGCCGTCTTATAAGGCTCCGTTTCACACCCGAAGGAGGGGGCGATCAGGCCGATGGCGCCCTTCTCTTTTAAAAACGCAGGATACTTCATTTGCTGCTGCTCCTTTCCTCTCTTTCCTCCAAACCTGCTATGGTAAGCAACCTACCACTTTCAGAACACATTCTATATCATAACACTCTTTTGAAAAAAAGCTACCGTTTCTACCAGAAAAAAGTGATCGGATATTTATAATATTTGTTTGTGTTAAAATGTCTCATGGTTTCGATGAACAAATTATCAAGTATGACATTAGAGATTGTGCTATGCTACCAATGAGCAGATTTGTCGTTTTTCTGCAGCCTGAGAATTTCACCTATGACTGCAGAATCGCTATACGGACAGCTTCCGGTCTCTACAGCGCAGTGCGCACCCGGTTTTATCCCAGGCTGTCCCGGTGAATGACAAAGCTTAAAGGAGGTGAGGCCCTATATGCACGGGACAGGCGCAGAACCGAGATTGCCCTTTTCCCCACCCTGTCGAATGTCATCGCTGACGGGGATGCCGAACGGCTTGCATACTATTTGAAAGAAACAGGAGGGTCCACACAGGATACTTTGTGTGGAAGCAACGGCAAACTGTCAGAAATGGCAGGGCGCAAAGCCATAGGGACTAAAGCAGTATTGTCTGCCAAGTCAGCCTGGCTGCTAATTATTAAAAGCAAACCGCCGGAAACGGCGGGACGCAAAGTCACAGGGACTAAGGCTTCGAACCGCTATTGTCAGCCTGACTGCTAATTATTTAGCAAACCGCCGGAAACGACGGGACGCAAAGCTATGGGGGCTAATGCCAGATGATTTTTCTGCGGGTCTTCTGCAGCGAAATCTGCGCAGAGAGCTGGCGGGTTTTCGTTACACAACCGAAAACGCGCGGGCAACTTTGCAGCGACAATGCCAGCCCGGCCGCCGGATACTTTGCATCCGCAAATTCAGCAAAGAAAGGAAAGGTATTATGAAGAAACGTACTAAAATACGGCGCAGGCGCTCTCTTGCACTGTTTCTTGCGCTGACAATGACAATGAGCATGGCCCTTACCGCTTTTGCGGAGGAAGCGCCAGCTCCTTCTGACTCTGCCGGAAAGACCGCCGATGATAACATCAACATCAATATCATTGACGTTCCTCAGGATCCGCCGGTCTTCGATCTCAGCCAGACAGAAAGACCCGGTCAGACCGAGGGCATCACTGTACAGCCCGGAGAGCCGGAAAACTCTGCGCCCGGTGAATCGGATCCCGGCGCAAAACCGGCAGCACCTGCAGGGACAGACGCCCCGGCGGAGCCCACAGCACCGACGGAGACGGAACCTTCCGCGGAGCCCACAGCATCTGCGGGAACAGAACCTTCCGCGGAGCCCACAGCACCGACGGGAACAGAACCTTCCGCGGAGCCCACAGCATCTGCGGGGACAGAACCTTCCGCGGAACCCACAGCATCTGCGGGGACGGAACCCCCGGCGGAGCCTGCGGCACCGGCGGAGACGGAAACCGGCAGCGATCCGGGCACAGCTGACGGTAATATCACAAAACCTGTTGATCCGGACTGGGATGTCTTTTATGACGCAGCAAGCGATACCTACAAACTGACCTACAAAATTCCTGAAAACGCCGAAGGTGATCAGACCATTGACCTTACCTATGCACTTGAGCTTCTGGGACAATATGCCCACACGGCAGTAGCCCCGCAGATGCCCGGTGTCCCCGAAGGAATCCAGGATGCGTTCGATAAGTTCGCTGCAAACGCCGCTGCAGATCCAGCGCAGAGTACGGTAGATAAGGCGAACGAGTATCTGAAGGCAGAAGGTCTGGATCCGGAGGATCCTTATATTCAGGAGTACGCCAGATACATGATGGATGCGGCCGATTATAAGCAGGTCTGTTCTGACTGGGATTCCTGGGTACAAAACGGTGATCCTTATGGTTATGTAGCGAGTTTCGGAGACCTGGATACATTCCTGTATTATGGCTGCGGATTTAAAAACGGCGAGCCCAAGGCTCCCACGCCCGACATCAATCCCGACAGCGAGGAATATAAGCAGTATGAAAAGGCTCTTGCCGAGTATCAGCATCGATGCGAGGCCGATAAACTGCAGCCCGGTGATGTCCGCAAGTTTGAGATTTATCTCTCTTCCGGCTCCAGGCACACTTATATTTACAAAGATGGCAGTTTCACACTGGCAACCCCCGACTGGGGCACCCAAAGCGGCGGAAGCGATGATGTCAAAGGATTTGACGGGCAGGTTTTACCCGGACAATACGTGGATAACACGGTTTATTATGTTACAGTTACCGCCAAACCCCTTCAGGATCTGTTCAAAACAATCGGAATGCTGGACGCAAATCATCCGTTAAACAGTCACGGACTCAGCACTCTCTATGATGGCCAGGGAAATATTAACAGTTATGCCGACTACTGGGATAATGAAATCAGTGAGTTTCTGAAAGATTATCCCGGCGGGAATACTGCTGAAAAACTCAACGCCTATCTTCTGGCTTACTACAACACCAAAGGCGGAACTGACTATGCCACCCTTGACGAGCTTATTGAGCATAATCCTGATGCCAGGATAGAGCTGACGAAAACTGCGACCAGTGGGAACAAAGAATTCGTACTGAACAAGGAAAAATTCGAGGTCCAGGCCCACACCCAGTCAGTCCGGTACGACAAGTTTTACCAGCAGCTGTTTTCCTTTGCCTTCGGCGATGAAATCGACATCAACGAATTTCTGGGGAAAGTAACCTATAATACAAAGGACAATCGCTGGGAGTATGAAAACGAATCCTGGACAGATAACGGCTATCAAAAGGCGCTGTATTATTACATGGCTCACCAGGATATCTGGAGAGACACCAATGGGTACTTTAACACACTGTTAAGCGAAGGACTGAGCGCTGAAGCCGCAACCTGGACCAGCCTGATGATGGCCCTCAATCTCGATGGTGAACTGACCGGCAATGACTGGCAGAATACCAAATGGCCCTGGTACAGCTCTATCACACTTGAAAGACTGGATATTGATTTTAATCTGACTAAAACCGACAGTGCGACAGGCGAGACCATCGGCGACAATGACGGAGAAGGCCAGACAGAGTTCCAGATATTCTATATTGACAAGGTAAAGCAGGATGATGGCAGCACTGTTGACGTAAAGATGTACTGCACCTATGATGAGGCAAGCAACAGTTATACCTTCGTAAAGGATCCCGGCACCGTATGGACAAAGAATGGGAAGTTACATATCGATTATGCGATGATGAAAAATATCGTATACTACCTGCAGGAAATAACTGCTCCTGAAGGCTATGAACGCGATACCAATGTCTATATTGTCATGAATGAATCGGAATATAACCAGCTTTCCGATGAAAAAAAGGCTGAACTGGAGGGTACCTTTGACGAATTCCTTAACCTGAGCAAATCTGAGGACGGTCTGAGCGTCTCTACAGCTTTTGTAAATGTCAGGATCGTATCCACGCCGGATCCTGATCCGACACCTGATCCCGATCCGACGCCGGATCCTGACCCTGACCCGGATCCTGATCCCGACCCGGATCCTGACCCTGATCCCGACCCGGACCCGATACCGGACGAGCCCGTCCCTCTGGCGGATATTCCCGTTGAAGATCTGGTAAATCTGGTCAATATCAATGAGGAGGAGATTCCTCTGGCACAAGGTCCTGTAACCGGAGAAATCCTGGTGGAGATTGCAGACGAGGATGTGCCTCTGGCAGCGCTTCCCGGTGATGATCTGGTGGATATTTTTGATGAAGATGTGCCTCTGGCAGATGTTCCAGAAACCGGCGATATTTCTGTTATGTGGTATATTGTAATCTTTATGAGCGCCCTCGGTCTCGCAGTTATGACATTTGGCAAACGTAAAGAAAACAGACGCGGCTGATTTTCAGCCCGAATCAGGCAGAAGAGATCTTCTCTCTGCACATTTAAACACAGCCCGGAATCGATTGATTCCGGGCTTGTTATTCATGCCGCAGGCCCGCATAAGGAAATTTGCTTCCGGAGCAGCATGCGGGCCGCACAGAGGCAGGGAAAATCTTCCCTGCCCGATTGATAATAGAATTCTAGTTCCTCTTAAGAAGCACATTCTCCTCATATTCTTTCACAGTCTCAAACCATTTTTCTCCGGCAGGAACGTTGTTTATCTCACAGAAGTAATTCCACACATCGCCAAACGGATAGGTCTTCAGCTCTTCCTGCTGCATCATCAGTTCCGTAAAGCGGCCCTGATCCTGTAATTCCTTTAATTTCTTGTTGGGGGAAAGAAGAGCGTATAAAAGAGCCTTCTGCATATTACGCATTCCCACCACCCATGCGGCGATCCGGTTGATACTTGCATCAAAATAGTCAAGTGCCAGAAGCACGCGGTCAACCGCATCGTTTCTGACGATCTCCTTGGCGATCTCCTTAGTCTCATCATCCAGAAGCACCACATGATCGCTGTCCCAGCGCACACCTCTTGTCACATGAAGGGCGATCTTGTCATTGAAGAGAAGCATGGAAGGGATCTTGTCAGAAACCACTTCTGTGGGATGATAGTGTCCGTTATCCATCAGGCTGATGATTCCGTTTCTGGCGGCATAGTTAATGGTAAATTCGCTGGATCCCACCGTATAGGACTCCATTCCGATGCCGAACACCTTGGATTCCAGGCACACCAGAACCTTTTCTTTATCATAGGGAACAGCCAGGATCTCATCCAGAGACTGTTTGAATCTTGCTCTGGGGCCAAGACGGTCTGCAGGCACATCCTTCATGCCGTCCGGGATCCAGATGTTCATGGCACAGGGGCATCCCTGCTCTGTCGCAAGATACTCGGAGATCTTAATACATGCGATACAATGATCCACCCAGAATTTGCGCACCTTCTCATTGGGGCTGGAAAGGGTCAGGCTGTCCTCCGCCATGGGATGGGAGAAGCAGGTGGGATTAAAGTCAAAGGCAACTCCGTTTTTCTTTCCGAACTCCGCCCATTTTGCAAAATGCTTCGGCTCCAGCTTATCTCTGTCTGCATGCTCACCTTCCTCAAAAATCGCATAGCAGGCATGAAGATTTACTTTATGCTTTCCCGGGATCAGGCTGAACGCCTTCTCAATATCCGCCATCAACTCATCGGGCGTTCTCGCCTTGCCCGGATAATTGCCGGTGGTCTGGATTCCTCCGGTCAGAGGGCCGTCATGGTCAAAGCCAATCACATCATCCCCCTGCCAGCAGTGCATGGAAATGGGAATCCTCTTCAGCGTTTCCAGAGCCTCATCCACATTCACGCCCAATGCGCCATACTGCTCCTTCGCAGCTTCAAATCTTTCTGCTACTGTCATGTTGTTTCTTCCTCCTTATTTTTGCCGCCCATTTAGAGCTGCTTTATTATAAATGATTTCTTTGTAACCACTATGCCTGATATTCCTTCACTCCAAAAGACTCAAAAATACATTTTCTTGCCTCTTTCAGTCCGCTCAGCTCGCCCGCTTCTATCATCTGCACTGCAATGTTACCGATCGCTGTTGCCTCCGAAGGCCCTGCATAAACGGTCCGTCCGCTCTTAAGCGCTGTCAGCTCGTTTAAGTAAGCTGCATTGGAGCCGCCTCCTACAATATTGACCGCCCGGTATTTCTTTCCGGTAAGCTTCTCCACATCCTCAAAAGCCCGGGCATAGCATTCCGCAAGACTCTGATAGATCACCGTCGCCAGCTCGCCCAGGGACTCCGGCACCTGCTGCCCGGTACGCCGGCAGTAATCCCTGATCTCCTCCGTCATATTCTCCGGCGCCAGGAAGCAGTCATCGTTTACATCCACTCTGGAGGGGAATGCTCTTTCCTTTTCCGCCTGATCGCAGATTTCAGCAAAAGAATACGCATCGTTATATTCATGCCGCACCGACTGAATCATCCACAGTCCCATGATATTTTTCAGATAACGGAAACGGTGCTGGTATCCGCCCTCATTGGTAAAGTTTTTTTCCATACTTTCTGTACTGCAGACAGGTTCTTTGATCTCTGTTCCCAGAAGAGACCATGTACCCGAGCTGATATAAAGGCTCTCATCCTCCAATGCCGGCACTGAGATCACTGCCGAGGCTGTGTCATGGGAGGCAATCTGCATTACATTGCACTGATACCCTACCTGTTCCGCCACATCATCTCTCAATTTTCCCACCAGTGTCCCCGGCATGGAAAGCGGTCTGAAAATCCTGCGCGGCAGCCCCAGAAGATCGATCAGCTCCCAGTCCCAGTCATTGGTCTGCGCATTCACAAGCTGGCCCGTGGTGGCGTTGGTATACTCGCTCTTTTTTATCCCCGTAAGAACAAAATTAAAATAATCCGGCATCATCAGCATACACTCCGCTTTTTGCAGAATCTCTTCCTCCTGCACCTTCAGTGCCGTAAGCTGGTAAATCGTATTAAAGATCTGCTTCTGGATACCGTTTCTCGCGTAGAGCTTATCAAGAGGGATCCTGCGGTACACCTCTTCATCCATTCCCTTTGTTCTTCCGTCACGATAGCCGTAGGTCGCGCCTGCCACCTGATCTTCCCCATCAAGAAGCACATAATCCACACCCCAGGTATCGATTCCCATAGTCACGGGTTTCTTTCCGATCTCCCCGCATTTTTTCATTCCATTTATGATTTCCTCTGATAAATGTCTGATATCCCAGTACAGATGTCCGTCTTTTTTTACCATTCCGTTCTCAAAACGGTACACCTCCTCCAAAACCATCCTGCCATCCTGCATCATGCCTAAAATATGCCTCCCGCTGGAGGCTCCAATATCCACCGCAAGAAAATAATCTCCCATTTTAACCTCATTTCCGCACTCTATTTGTGCACTTTTCCTTCCTGCTTCCGGTACACAGCGACTTCTTTTGTCGTCTCTGTTTCTATTTTACTTGTTCCCGGTCAAAAATTTTAGGACGCGGCTTGCTTAATTTACCGTCTTTATTTGCAATTTCTTCTTTTCTATGCTAAGCTGAACTTGTGGGATTGGAAATGATAAAAAGGAAAATCAGATATGATCAATGAAGACTTATTACTCCACTTAAAGGAAATTTCAGAGGAAGAAAAGCTACTTCTGGCAGGAGAAAAAAGCGTCCAGAAAAGCCTCTATACCAACGACGCCGATTTTGTCATCGACAGCCGCAAGATGCTGGCGCTTGGAAAGCTGATCGACATCCGTCCCCATACACGCTTTGTGCACTTTCCCGTCCATAAGCATAATTACATTGAAATGATCTACATGTGCTGCGGCAGTACCAGCCATCTGATCAACGGCGCTACCCGCCTTCATTTAAATACCGGAGAGCTTCTTCTGCTGAATCCCAGCACAACTCACGAGATCCTTCCCGCAGGGATAGATGATATTGCAGTCAACTTCATCATTCTTCCGGAATTTTTTGACAGGGTACTTCCCATGATGGAAGAAGAAAACGTGCTGCAGGATTTTCTCATCGGGACCCTCAAGCAGGAAAAGAGCGTCACTGATTACCTGCATTTTGCATCCATTGACATTCTGCCTATCCAGAATCTGATCGAGAATCTGATCTGGTCTCTTCTGAACAGTCAGCCCAACCGCCGCAATATCAATCAGACCACTATGGGACTTTTATTTCTTCATCTTTTAAATCACACGGATCAGATCAACAGACAAGATCCTGCCCAATATGAGCAGAATCTCGTCTTTACCGTACTGAAATATATTGAAAATCATTACCGCATGGCGGAGCTGGCGGAAATTTCCCAGCGGCTCCATGTGCCCGCCTATGCCCTGAGCAAAATTATAAAAAAACATTCCGGTCACACCTTCAAGCAGCTTCTTCAGATGAAGCGCTTAAACCAGGCCGCCTTTCTGCTCTCAACCACCGCTCTTTCTGTGGAGGATATTATCGCCCTCACAGGCTATGACAATACCAGCTATTTCCATCGGATCTTCCGGGAGCACTACCATATGACCCCCCGCTCCTACCGGCTTGCTCAGAACGAAGTCCTGCAGAATCCCTGAGCTGAATATGTGACCGGGGCTGTACGGATTGTCCATTCCGACTCTTAATCCTGACTATTTTTTATCCGGTAATGGCACCACAGGCCCCCCGATAACGAAGTCCGGCTTTTGAAACAGGAATCGTTCCGGGAGCTCTACATGAAACGCCTGCCCCACCGCCCTGAAATTGTCTTCCGTTATGGTCTGCAGCTTCTGCGGAACCACCGAGTAAACTTTGATCAGAATCTCTGCGGACTTTTCTACCGTATGAAGCAGACCGAACGTCAGATCAAAATCTTCACCGGAACAGAACATGCCGTGATGCGCCCATATCGCCACATCATACTGCTCCATCAATTTGCTGGTGGCCACCGCAATCTCACGTCCGCCGGGAACCATCCAGTGAACAACTCCCACTCCTTTGGGAAACACTACCGGACATTCTGTTGCCGCTTCCCAAAGCTCCCTTGTAAATATTTCATCTTCCAGAGGCAGAATAAAGGTAAGCGCAATGATATTCGTAGTGTGCGCATGATAGATCACCCTGTGCTTTCCGTCTGTCACCCGCTTTTTTACTTCATGGTTCATGAGATGGGAGGGAAGCTCACTGGTAGGCACACCGCCTTCCACCAGTCCCCAGCGCAGACGATAGTTTTCTCCCTTATCGTCCAGCTCTATAATGGCAATGCAGGCTTCGGGATCCACGCTGATATTTCTGAAATACTTACCGCTTCCCGTCACAAGGAAAAACTCACCTGCCAGCCCCGGCACGCTGGTTCCTATCGACATCCAGGTCCCGTGATCATTCAGCCTGGGCCTGATCCCCTCTACCTCTTCCGGTTTTAAACGATAGGACAGATTGCCTCCGTTTCTCTCATGCCACCCCTGACGGAAACCGTCATCCGCCATTTTGATAAAGCCCCGTACAAATTTTGTGTCTAAAATCCTCATTGCTTTCCCTCCCTGTGAAATAATTGATGCCTCATAGCTCTTATCTTATTCCCTGTCTGCTTTTTCTGCAATATGATTTTATCTGCCGGCTTCTATTTTCTATCCTCCAGAAACTCCCGCAGGCTGCGGAACACTTCACCCTTTATCCCCCTTGTCTCCTTTGCATACACCATGGAATTACAGACCGCTTCCTCCACAGACTCCGCCGCCGCCCGGAAAAGTACATTCATCTGATTCTCCGGAAAGCACTGTATCGGAATCAGCTCCTTCTCCTCTCTCTCCGGCATAAAATTTCCATTGGTAAATCCGATAAACACGTCTCCGCTTCCATGCCCCATATGAGAGCCTGTACGGATCAGCCCCACCGCCGCCCGCTTGAGCACTCTCTTTAACTGTCTGGAATCCAGCGGTACATCTGTGGCAAGAATAATCATAATAGACCCCTTGTCCTCCGATTCCTTCACCTGCAGCTTTTGCGCAATTCTCTTTCCCACAGGGTCTCCGCAGACCGACAGATCCTCCATCTCGCCGAAGTTGGACTGCACCAGTACTCCCAGCATATAATGTCTCTCTCCAAAAGAAATTTCCCTGGATGCGGAACCAATCCCTCCCTTTAATCCAAAGCAGACGGTTCCTGCACCGGCGCCCACAGCTCCCTGCTCAAATACGGTATCCGCCTGAGCAAGCGCCCGCAGCACTTCTTCTTCCCCCACCGCACGCCTCGTAATATGATTGATCCGCCAGTCATTGGTCTCTCCCACTATGGGATTAATGCTCTGCACCTCCACTCCTGCCTGTTTGCATTCTCCGCAGGTATAGCTGATCAGGGCGTCCGCCACCTTTCCTACGTTCAGGGTATTGGTCAGCGCGATGGGGGTTTCCAGAGTGCCCAGCTCTTCGATCTGCATGCCTCCCATAGTCTTTCCGAAACCGTTTAAAGCATATACTGCCGCAATTGGTTTTTTTTCAAAAATCAGTCCCTCGCAGGGAATGATCACCGTCACACCGGTTTTGTTCTCTTCTGTCTCTACTGTACAGTGCCCCACCTTCACGCCCGGTACATCTGTTATCAGATTTTTCGCTCCGGGCCTGCCCTCGCCGATCACATATCCGTATTCCCTGATTCCTTTCTTTTCCATAGCCACCTCTCCCGCCTGCTCTCCTGCTCCGTTACGCCGCGCATTCCTCTCTATTCCCATTTCTCTGTAAAGCGTCTCATCTCTGAAAAGTCTTCCTCAAATAATTGCTCCGCAATGGCAAATCCGGCGTTCAGACCGTAAAAGCTGTTGGAAAAGTAAACCATGCCATCTCCTGTTTCTTTTTCCAGGAAAAACAGATTCTTGAAATTTCCGTTGTCCCCATAATGCCAAAGCATTTTTTTCCTCCCCAGCCATACGCCGCATCCGGCGCCCCAATACAGCCTCTGCGCATCATCTGACGCCGGAATCCTGGGTGCTGCCATCTTCTCCAGCATCTGCTTATCCTCCCAGAGCGTCTGCAGAAAGCTGCTGTAATCCCTCAGATTGGTATACAGCGTATATGCCGCATTGGGCTCCTTCTCCAGTTCCCTTACCTGATACCGGTCCCTTTGCGCCCTGCCCTCCTCGTCATAGCTCATGGCCACCTTTTCCTGTACCGTATCACAGTAACGCATGGCGCTGTTTTGCATATGTGCCCGGGGATACACTTCCCTTTCAAACAGCCGGTCCAGACCGGCCCGTCTCAGCTGTTCCACATACCTTTGCAGGCAGGTATAGCCTTCCCCTGAATAACCGAACCTTTCCCCCGGTGTAAAAAGAAGCCGCAGGGGCTTTTCTCCCCAGTTTTCCAGTCCGCAGCTGTGCGTCAGAATCTGCATCAGCGTGATCTCATCCGCTCCCTTTTCCCTGCATACGGGATAGTCTGAAAGCTCCCGGAGGGGTTGCGTATCATCCCTCAGAAAGCCCTGCCGCTCCAGCAGATGCACATACCAGGCAAATACCGGCTTGGTAAGAGAAGCTGCCTCATAAAGGGTTGCCGCCGAGATCTTCTTTTTTCTTTCGCGATCCGCATATCCCAGATACATCTCCTTCTCCAGCCTTCCGCTCCCAAGGAGCCCCAGAGAAATACCGGCCACCTGAAATTCCGCCATCTTTTTTTCGATCTGCTCTTTCTGTAACGAACCTGACATAACCTCTCCCCGCCCGCTCTGCTCCGCCTCATTTTTCCGCGGATCTGATTTCATCTGAACTGCTTCTATTCTAACAGACATTTCAAGAAAATGAAAGATGAACGGCGCGGCTGAATTGTTGCAGATGAAAGGAAGTTCTGTGCTGCACCGTAAAATAACACACAATATGCTTTTATTCTCATAAAGTTAAAGTCATAGATTTCATTTCATTCAATTAATCCTGCTAATTATAATAATCATTTGGATCACCATATTTCCAAATGGTTTTGTTCAACTCGTCACATCGTCATCAAAATCTGCATCGCCGGTAACGGTTACATACTTGTATTCTTTCAAAAGATATGCTAAAATAAATAACAGTTTAGAGAAAGGCACTGAATGTGTAAGGTGAAGGAATGATAAACAGATAGTTTGATTTGGAAAAGCAGACGGTTTATGAAAAGGCCTGTATCAAAGGCTTTGTTGTTTTGTTTGCCTGTCCGGATTAGATTATCTCACTTATTCCAGAGCCTTTTTTGATGCCGCTTTATCGGGTAGAATATGGGTTCTTTAAGTGTGGGTCTGTTTCCTGACAGGGAAACAGGCTTTTTTCTGTCTGTCAGGCAGAAATCACGCCATTACCACAGCCTCTGCAGCGGCGGGCTCTGGTAAGCCGGATGGCCGCAGATTGTTGACTTTGAAATTTCAGCGCTCCGGCGCTGAACTGTGTGAAAATGGGGTCACGAAGTGACATCTTCCTCTCCCATTTTCTGCGCATCCGCCGGAGACTCAAAATCCCCCCTTTCCTTCATGGTGGTATCTGCAATGCCAATATGGGGGGTACTTTGAAAGGAGGTCCCTGTATGTTACAGATAAAAAATATAACCATAACTCATAAAAAAGATTTCCGCGTAATCCTGCAGGATTTTTCCTGTGTGTTAAACGCCGGAGATAAGGCTGTGATCATCGGAGAAGAGGGTAACGGGAAGTCGACCCTTCTGAAATGGATCTGGCGTCCGGAACTGATTGAAGCGTACGCTGATGCCGAAGGAGAACGGATCCTGAACCGCGAACGGCTTTCTTACCTTCCCCAGGAACTGCCAGATGACGATAAAAAACGTACCCTCTATGAATTCTTCCTGGAGGAGCCTGCCTTTTCAGAGCAGACTCCCCGGACACTGGGCGAGCTGGCCGGCAGATTCCATGTTCCTTCCGAATTTTTTTACGGGGATCAGCTTATGGAAACGCTCTCCGGCGGTGAAAAAGTAAAGGCGCAGATGATGCGGCTTTTGTTATCAGAGCCTACCGCGCTGCTTCTGGATGAGCCCTCCAATGATCTTGATCTGGAAACCCTGGAATGGCTGGAAAAGCTGATCCTTCACTGGAAAGGAATCGTACTTTTCATTTCCCATGACGAAACCCTTATTGAGCGCACCGCCAACATGGTTATCCATTTGGAACAGATCCGGCGCAAAAGCATATGCCGTGCCGCCGTATCACGTGTTCCCTACCTGCAATATCAGCAGCAACGGGAAAACCAGTTTGAAAAGCAGGCCAGGCAGGCGCTGAATGAACGCCGTGAAAAAAAGATCCGGGAGGAAAAGCTGCGCCGGATAGAGGACAGTGTGGCCTCAAAGCTCGATAACATTTCCAGGGCAGACCGGGACGGCCCGGGAAGACTGCTGAAAAAGAAAATGAAGGCGGTCAAGAGTATGGAACACCGGTTCGAGCGTGAGGATGCGGATATGACCCAGATGCCGGAGGCGGAAAATGCCATTTACTTTCAGCTGGGAGATAAAAATTCTGTGATCCCGGCAGGAAAAAGAATCCTGGAATTTTCTTTGGATCTTCTGAAAACACCGGATGGCTCACAGATTCTTGCAAAAAATATTTTTCTGCGGATCCGTGGGCCGGAAAAAATCGTGCTCATCGGGAAGAACGGTGCCGGCAAGACCACACTGCTTCGGAAAATTGCAGCAGAAATGCTGTCCAGAAAAGATATCCATGCTGAATATATGCCGCAAAACTATGAGGAGATGCTGAATCTGTCCATGACACCCGTAGAGTACCTCTCCTCCTCCGGCGATAAGGCAGAGCAGACCCGGATCAGAACCTTCCTGGGCGCACTTAAATATACTGCCGATGAGATGGCACATCCCATCGCGGAATTATCCGGCGGCCAAAAGGCAAAAGTTCTTCTTCTCAAAATGAGTATGTCCGGCGCCAACGTACTGATCCTGGATGAACCCACGCGTAATTTTTCTGCCCTCTCGGCACCGGTGATCCGCAAAATGCTTGCAGAATTTCCGGGTGTTGTGATCAGCATTTCCCATGACCGGAAATACATTGGGGAAGTGTGCGATACTGTGTACCAACTGACTGAAGACGGGCTTACGCGCTGTTTGCCGTAAATCAGACGCGACAATCGAGCAGGGAAGATTTTCTCCCTGCCCGCCGCGCAGGGTGTGTGCTGCGTAGCAGCAATTTTCCATACACATCCCTGCGCACAAAAAAACTGCCATCAGGTTTATGATCTGGTGGTAGTTTTTCGGTTTTTGCTGCTGTGGAATTGGTGATTTATCCTTCGTCCTGTGTGAGCCTGTTTATAAATACTTCAGGAAGTATTGTCCTGATTTTGGATCTAAACTATTTCCTCCTGTCAAAATTATCCGATATATTAAGTAAAGACAATTACATGTTTGCAGGAAGGAGGCTTTACAAATGGCAGAAAACTATATTCCATTCTTTGTTTCAGGTACACCCAGATTAGAGGTTTTTTATGGAAAAGCAAAAAAAGATTATAAAGGATGTATCTTATGTATTCCCGGCATATGTCATGGTGCCTGGTGTTTTGAAAATTTCCTGGCAGATTTCCCTGAAAGCGGGTATGACTGCTATGCTTTAAGTCTCCGTGGACACGCTGGCAGTGAAGGATATGACCATTTGGACGATTATGGTTTATCTGATTTTGTTGACGACGTTAAAAGATGTATTGAATTCTGTAAAAGCAAAGAATGCGCTTATCCAATGAGATCAACTCCATTTTTGCTTGGTCATTCCATGGGCGGAGCCGTTGTTCAAAAATACATCGGCGATTATGCTGATACCGTCAGCGGTGCCATATTGTTTGCTCCTGCTACCGCACCAAAAATGAACATAGTAAAAACCCTGTTTGACACATTCGTATTTCATAAAAATCTGCACATTGCTGCCAATAAGGCATCCGGGAAAAAAATATCAGATGAAGATATTCGTAATTCTGCATTTTTCGACGGCAGAGTTTCTTTCCGTAATGCCCAAAAATATAATACTCTTTTGCAAAGAGAATCCCGTAAGATTACGCAAAAAGATTTATTCAGGCCGTATACCCATAATTACATTGTCAACATCCCTATTTTGGTTATCGGCTCTTATGCAGATTCCTATTTCCCGGAAAAGTCACTGGAACATACAGCGAAATTTTATGGCTGCTCGACAAATGATACAAGAAAGCAGCTAAAGATAGTGCCTGATTTATGTCATGATATGATGCTGGATGAAAAAGGCTGGAAAGAATCTGCAAATGCTGTCTCAGCATTTATGGAAAACAATCCATGACCGTCAGCTTTTGCTGACATTTTCCTCTGTGCGCCCCTTCACATCGAGTAGGGGAGGCTTTTTCTCCCTTACTTGCCGCGCGCCCCATGCGCCGCTTTAGCGGAATACTTCCTCTGCATGAGGCTGCGCAATCGAGTAGGGAAGGTTTATCTTCCCCTACTCGCCGCGCGGGGCGTGTGCTGCATAGCAGCAATTTTCCATACACACCCCTGCACATAAAAAATGCCACAAACCTTTCAATCAAGGTTTCCAGCACTTTTCAGGGTTGGGCTGTTCAAAAAACAGTCGCAGCTCGTAGGGGAATCGAACCCCTGTTTCCGCCGTGAGAGGGCGGCGTCTTAACCGCTTGACCAACGAGCCATTTTCATTTAGTTAAAATCCACAAACACTTCCCTGTTCACTCTGAACTTCTATGTGTTGTCGACTTGATTATTCTATAATAAATCTGAAAATATTGCAAGTAAAATTTTTTATTTTTTATACTTTTTTGTATTTTTTTCATGTACGGCCAGACCGGATCATATGTTGCTCCTCTTCTCTTTCGTCCATTTATCCTTCTCCAAAACCTCCCTGCCGATTAATGGTCAGATCTCTGACCACTTCTCCTGCGATAATCAGTCCGGCCACCGACGGCACGAATGCGACGCTGCCCGGTATCTGTCTTTGTCTGCCATTCGTCAAACAGCCTTCCGGATTCCGGGAATCTTTTTCTGTGTCAGACGTTATCTCCTGGTCAGGCTGAAGGGGTAATTCTTCCGAATATACCACTTTGAGCTTTTCTATTCCCCGTTTTTTCAGCTCGCGTCTCATCACCTTTGCCAGGGGACAGACTTTTGTCTCGTAAATATCCGCTACCCGAAAGCCGCTTCCATCCAGTTTATTTCCCGCTCCCATACTGCTGATAATCGGGACCTGTGCTTTCCTGGCCTTCATGACCAGCGCAATCTTTGCCGTTACCGTATCCACCGCATCTACCACATAATCATACTCCTGGAAAAGAAAATCAACGGCATTTTCCGGCAGAAAAAAACAGCGGTGAACATGCACGACAGCATCCGGATTGATTTCCAGCATGCGCTCTCTCATCACATCCACTTTATACTGTCCCACCGTTTTTCTTGTGGCTATGATCTGCCGGTTCAGATTACTCAGCGCTACTTTATCGCTGTCAATCAAATCAAAGCTTCCCACACCGGTTCTGACAAGCGCTTCGCATACATAGCCGCCCACACCTCCTATTCCGAACACGGCAACACGGCAATCTCCCAGCCTTTTTACAGCTTCTTTCCCCAAAAGCAGTTCTGTTCTTGAAAATTGGTTTGACATACTTCCCTCCGGCCACTTATGCATCAGTTATCTGATATCAGTTACATGAAATGATTTACGCTTTTTTTCTGCTTTTAACAATATCTTTTGGAATTGCCTTCCCACAGTGCGGGAGACAGTTTATCTGTCAATGTCTTTCCTGGCTAAAACTGGTCTGGTAATTTATTTCCAAACTGGTTATTTTAAAAATACCACTTTCCCCTATAATAGCTAATAGAAAATGAAAAAAGGAGAAATGAAAACATGCAGATCAAAAATACTACCAGAAAAATAACCATAGCGGCCGTCTTTATGGCGCTGAATATTGCTCTCAGTTCCTTTGGCATCCCGGTTCCCGGCGGACATTTCTATTTATGTGATGCAGCCATCTGTACCGCAGCTATTCTGCTGGATCCTTTCTATGCCTTCGTAGTAGGAGGTGTTGGCTCTTTTTTAGGCGACTTCTTCTTTTATCCTGCGCCAATGTTTGTATCCCTGGTCACCCACGGACTGCAGGCTGTCATTATTTCTCTGTTCGCCCACAGAGTCTTTAAGAAAAACCACCAGGCGGGAGCCATTGTTGGCGTTGTGGTCGGAGCAGTCGTCATGGTAATCGGATATACCCTTGGACGCGCTTATGTGTACAGCACTCCGGAATACGCTGTCGTGAAACTGCCCTACGAAATCCTTCAGGCAGGCGTAGGCGCTGTGGCAGGTGTCGTCCTGTGCTTCCCCTGCAGATTATCCAAAATCTATCAGAAGACAATGAATAATATCTGAGCCACACGCCGCTTCAGCGGCAAGCTTCCCTGTGCGCCCCTGCTCTATCGAGGGGGAAGATTTTCTTCCCTGCTCGCCGCGCGGCCCGCACGTTGCGTCAGCAGCAAATTTCCTTATGCGGGCCTGCACAATCGAGTAGGGGATGCTTTCTCCCCTGCTCGCCGCGCGGCCCGCATGCTGCGTCAGCAGCAAATTTCCTCTGGTGCCCCTGCGCAATCGAGTAGGGAAGATTTTCTTCCCTGCTCGCGCGCGGGGCGCACGTTGCGTCAGCAGCAAATTTCCTTATGCGGGCCTGCACAATCGAGTAGGGGATGCTTTCTCCCCTGCTCGCCGCGCGGGGCGCACGTTGCGTCAGCAACAACTTCATCTGTGCGCCCCTGCGCATAAAAAGAGCGCAAGTCGTTTATGATATGGCTTGCGCTTCTGTATTCGGTTCTGCTTCGATCCTATTTCTATCCTGTTTCTATCCTTCTCCTGTCCTGCTTACCTCCAGTTCCATCCCAGTTTTCTCCTGTGTACTGAATCCTCTTGTACTCTTATCCTTCAACAATCAGATATCTTCCATCGCCGATATCAAACACTTCATCCGCCTCAAGGATCTCATCCCCCTGCAGTCCTTCTACATCAAGTCCTTCGTCCTCAAAAAACTCCCATACTTCGTCGATGGAATTTACCACGATGGCCAGGCTTTCCTCAAGAAACGCTTCAGCCTCCTCCAGATTGGAGACCACATTATCTTCCGGGAATAGCTGCCCCTGGTTGTTTAAAAAGCACTGCAATACCGCATCATCAAATTCATGCATACCCTGTTCCTCCATTAGAAATCTTAACTGGTACTATTATTATGCTTTAATGCTTTTATACAGTCAATACCTGTGACAAAATTTTTGTATTTATTATCTGCCACACTCCTTTGCCAGTCCAGCCGGGACAAACAGATCCTGCTGCCTGTTTTGCCCCCGGTGTTGCTGTTTCCACAGCATAACTTTCTCCTGCCGCCATCAACATGCCGATATCATTGTCATTATCACCAAAGGCCATGGTCTCTTCTCTGCTGATTTGCAGATATTCCTCCAGAAGCTTAAGGCCGTTTCCCTTATCTACTGAGCGATCCATGAAGTCTACCCACTCTTCTCCCGCCATACATGCTTTTACTTTCTTTTCCCAGGCAGGGATCAGACACGTCTCGCCCAGCCTGCGGATACTTTCTTTCCTGTAAACGGCAATCTTGATGATCTCCGCCTCTTCTTCGAGCACATCGCTTACCTGCCTGAAAGCATTGTGGTAGCCATAGGTAAGCAGGTCGATAAACTCCTGATTTCTGCTCTCGATCAGGCTTCCTCCGGGGGTGGAAACGACGACTTCACATTCTCCGTAGTACGGACGGAGCATTGTTATGATCCCTTCGATATCCTCCCGCTTCATGGGCGTGACCGATATTTTTTGGTTCCGGTAACGGATATGAGCCCCGTTTTCTGCGATATAGGCAATGTCATCCGCCACCTCCCTGAAAACATTTCGGAGGCTCTCGTACTGTCTGCCGCTGGCCGCACAAAAAAGAATTCCTCTTTTCTTTAACTCTTTAATGGCATCTGCCATTTCCGGATACAAATCCGGCGTCGAATCCTGAATCAGGGTTCCATCCACATCTGATGCGATCAATCGAATCATCCTCTTTTTCCTGCCTTTTCTTTCTTCTTCAGGACATTTTACCTGCCCTATCTCTCTATCCCAGCGTCAGCAGCTTTTTCATTTCCTGATAAACTCTGCCCAGCGGCAATCCCACTACGTTGTTATAATCGCCGCAGATCTCTCTGATAAAAGCGGCGAATCTGCCCTGTATTCCGTAAGCGCCTGCCTTATCCAGAGGCTCCCCGGTATTTACATAGTCTGAAATTTCCTTCCGGCTCATGGCATACATGGTCACATCTGTCTTTTCACAGAAAGTCACCTTTGAAGGAGGCATTCCCGCTTTCTTCCGGCAGATCAGGGTAACCCCTGTATAAACCTGATGCGTATTTCCCTGAAGGGCAGTAAGCATTCTGACCGCATCCTGTTCATCTGCAGGCTTCCCCATAATCTGCCCATTCAAAGACACTACCGTGTCTGCGCCGATCACCAGAAATCCTTCTCTTTGTTCCTTCTCCTGGATTTCAAATACATCCTCCGCCTTCATTGCAGAAAGAGCCCTCACCATCTCCGCCGGATCATTGCCCGTTGCTTTTTCTTCTATCCTGCTGGGAATCACTTCAAATATGCAACCTTCCTGCGGGATTCCGATCTGAGCAAGCAGCTCTCTCCGCCGGGGCGAAGAAGAGGCTAATATCAGTTTATTCATGATGCGTTTCAGGAATAAATACTCTGCTGTTTACCATCTGTTCCTGCTGCCTGACAGCTTCCTTTGCCATATAACAGAATTCCAGCTGAGAATTCACTGCTCCTTTTTCCTTTCCGCTTACTTTCTCATATACGCCATCCGCTTTCAGAACATGGGCTTTTACGGTATCCTCCAGCTGCATATTCAGTATCGTCATAAGCTTTTTCTGAAGCTCCGGCCTTTCTATGGGAAACATAATCTCCACCCGCCGCTCCAGATTTCTGGGCATCCAGTCGGCACTTGCACAATAATATTCCGGTTTCCCACTATTTTCAAAATAGAAAATACGGCTGTGTTCCAGAAAATTCCCTACAATAGAGCGAACCGTGATGTTTTCACCGATTCCCTCAAGGCCTGTTTTCAGACAGCAGACGCCTCTGACAATCAGTTCGATCTTTACCCCGGCGGCTCCCGCTTCATACAGCGCTCTGATCACATCCTTGTCACAGAGACTGTTCACCTTGGCAATAATATGTCCCTCTCTTCCGGAAAGCGCATTTGCCTTTTCTCTCCCTATAAGGAACAGAAAACGCTCTTTCAGCCACAGAGGGGCAAGGGAAAGCTTGTTCCAGCTTAAGGGTTCCGAATAACCGGAGAGCATATTGAAGACTGCCGTGGCGTCTTCTCCTATGGAAGGCGTACAGGTCAGAAGTCCTACATCTGTATACAGCTTTGCTGTAGCATCATTATAATTACCAGTTCCCAGATGAACATACCTTCTGATTCCATCTTCTTCTCTTCTGACCACCAGCGTGATCTTACTGTGCGTCTTTAATCCCAGCAGTCCATAGATCACATGGCATCCTGCCTTCTCAAGCATTTTGGCCCACACAATGTTGTTTTCTTCATCAAACCTTGCCTTTAATTCCACCAGAACAGAAACCTGTTTTCCGTTTTCCGCCGCCTGGGCGAGCGCCGCTATGATAGGAGAGTTGCCGCTGACACGATATAGCGTCTGCTTGATTGCAAGCACATCCTTGTCCCTGGATGCCTGTCTGATGAAGTCCACCACCGGGCTGAACGTTTCATACGGATGAAAAAGCAGAATATCCTTTTCCCTGATCTTTTCAAAAATATCACACTCTCCCGGAAGATCCGGTACCGGCTGGGGCGGCAGATATCTCTTTTCTTTTAAATGATCAAAACCTTCAAGCCCATACATTTTCATAAGAAAGGTGAGATCAAGCGGGCCGTTTATTCTGTAGATCTCATCCTCCGTAACGCCCAGCTCATGTTCTATAATCTCCAGAAGTCTTTCGTCAATCCCTTCTTCTACCTCCAGCCGGATGGCCTGCCCCCACTGCCTTCTCTTCAGCTGTCGTTCGATTTCCTTGAGAAGATCCTCCGCCTCATCCTCCTCGATGGTAAGATCTGCATTTCGCATGATGCGAAAAGGATAGGTACATACGATATCGTAATTCAAAAACAATTTATGAATATTTCTCTCTATGATTTCCTCCAGCAGGATAACCGTTCTTACCTCGCCTTCCCGCACGGGAATCTCCACAATCCGGTTCAGCACACTGGGCACCTGTACGGTTGCAAATTCCAGATCATCATCCCCTTCTTTCTTTTTTACCAGTGCCCCCAGATTCAGGGATTTGTTTCTGATCAGCGGAAAGGGCCGGGAAGAATCCACCGCCATGGGCGTCAGTACCGGATATACATTCTGTTCATAAAATTTATCCACATAGGCGGCTTCTTTTTCCGTAAGATCTTCATGCCGGCAGATTACGCGCAGACCGCTCCCGGGCAGCCTGGGAAGAAGCTCCTGATTATAGCTTACATACTGCTGGTCTACCAGCTCGTGAGTCACCTGACTTAAAGCTGCGATCTGCTCGCCGGGCGTCATTCCCGAAATATCCTCTCGGGTATAACCCGCATGTACCATATCTTTTAGCGACGCCACCCGTACCATAAAAAATTCGTCCAGATTGGAGGCTGTAATACTTAAAAATTTCAGACGTTCAAACAACGGATTGTTCTCATCTCTTGCTTCGCTCAAAACTCTTTTATTAAATAAGACCCAGCTTAATTCTCTGTTGCTGTAATAGCCTGGGTCATCATATACGGACGAACTCATCCTTTTCCTCTCCTTCCTGCTTATTGTCTTCTGATCATGGGTCTTATATTATATACTTCCTCAAATAAGCTGGCTCTTTTCCGGAAAAGCCCTTTTTCCCAGGTAATATCCTCCTGGGTAGTGATTCCTATGATCAATTCATTCTCCTTCAGGGAAATATTTACATTTTTAAATTTCTGTTTATGACTTCTGTCAAGCCCGTTTGCAAGCCGCAGGATAGACGTCAGCTTTGCAATTTTCAGAAAAGAAGCTTTATCCAGCGAGCTGACATTTCCCATGGTGTCATAATAATCAAACTCCATATGGTTATATTTCACTACGTTTGCCACGATCTCTCTCTCCAGGTGGGAAAGTCCGATGATCTCGGTCGCCATGATAATGCTGTAAGAGCATTCACCCAGATTTACCATACTGATATATTTGCCGCAGTCGTGTAAAATCGTGGATATCTGCAGGAGAAGACGCTCTCTTCTGCCCAGTCCGTGCAGTCCCTTCATGCTGTCAAACACAGCAAGTGCGATCTTTTCCAGTGTCTCGCTCCTTTTTTTGCTGCCCCGGTAACGTTTGCTGATGTTCTGGGCACATGCAATGATATCCTTCTCAAAGTCATGCGCTGCAGAGAGGATCTGCTTCTTCTCCGCATACTCATAGGCAATCCCATCGCACAGTGTTACTCCCGGAGCCCAGATCTGTTCCGCTCCCATCAAATCCATGATACTGTGTAAAAGCACCATGGAAATATAGAGAAGAAGCATGCTGTCCTCCGCCATATCCAGGGTTTTGGCCAGTTCGGAGAGACTTTTCGTCCGGCAGATCTCATAAAAGTAATCCATGGTGCGCCTGTCTGCAAATCCTCCTGCAATATTTCTCCTGGCCCTTACGCCTTCATCCTCTTTCTCATACTCCGGCAGCTTTTCTCCCTCCGCCGGCGCTGCGGATTTTCCTTTCCGCGTCACCAGCCGGGATAGATAATCATCTACCACAATAATGCTCTTAATCTCCCGATCCTTTAAATACAGCTTTTTGTAGATGTTCATCTGCGCCTGCGCCATCTCTTCGATAAGCGCCGGATATCTACTGATGCCGATATCCATATGGCAGAGCCGCTCCTGGAGCCGCAGAACGCCCAGCCGCATATTCTGGGTAGAAACCAGCGTATCATTATCAAAGAGAGAGAGCTGTATACTTCCTCCTCCAATATCCAGAATCGCTGTTCCGTTTTCGATGATCCTCTGGAATTCCTCTCCCTGAAAGGCAATAGACTTATAATCCAGAAAGCGCTGTTCGGAATTGCTCAGGACATCGATATGAAGGCCCGTCCTCTGTTTGATCTGATCAAGCAGGATCGCTCTGTTTTCGGACTCTCTGATGGCACTGGTGCCATAAGCCTTATAGTCCTCCACCTGATAAGATTTCATTATTCCTGAAAATTCCTTCAGCACCCGGCAGAGCTCATTTGCCCTCTCATAAGAAAGCTTTCCTGTACTGTAGGTCTCCGTTCCCATATCAATGCTGTAACGGATATGGTCGATCTCCCGCATCCCCCTGGCGCTGGAAACCTCGAAAATTTTCATAGCCAGCTCATAGGAGCCGATATCAATGGCCGCAAATGTTTTTACAGACATGCATCCTCCTTTCTGCCAAGCAGATAATCAATAAACTGCTGGGCACATCTTCCCGAAAGTCCGCCATGTGCCAGTTCCCACTTATTTGCCTCGAGCAAAAGTTCCTCCTCGGGCATGGCAACGCCATACCGTTCCGCCAGCACTCTGACAATATTCTGAAATTCCTTTTTATCAGGAGCGGCAAAAAAGATGGTAACTCCGAAGCGGGAAACCAGAGAGAGCTTTTCCTGTACCGTATCGCCTGCATGCAGGTCATCCCTTCTGTCCTCTTTGTCCGAAAACTTTTCCCGGATCAGATGGCGTCGGTTGGAAGTGGCGTAGATCAGTACATTTTGAGGCTTTTTCTCCAGTCCGCCCTCGATCACTGCCTTCAAATACTTATATTCTGTCTCAAAATCCTCAAAACTCAAATCATCCATATAAATGATAAACTTATAATTCCTGTTTTTGATCTGGGTAATCACATCGTTCAGATCCTGAAACTGATGCTTGTACAGCTCAATGATCCGAAGCCCCTTTTCATAATATTCATTGGCAATTCCTTTGATGCTGGAGGATTTTCCCGTACCGGCGTCTCCGAACAGCAGGCAGTTATTGGCACGTCTCCCCTCCACAAAGCTTTCCGTATTTTCAACCAGCTTGCGTTTGGGGATCTCATAGCCCACAAGATCATTCAGGTACACATGCGCAATATTTTCAATCGGAACAATTTCCGCTCCTTCCTCCCTGTGAACTACCCGAAACGCCTTGTGAAGGCCAAACTTGCCCACTCCGTAATCTCTGTAAAATTCCGTCAGTGTCGCCTTCATCTCCTCCGGCGTATGATTTTTCGTGAACCTGACTGCCAGTTCGCAGATCCGGTCCCTGATGCGGCGGTTGTATACCCTGCTCTCGTCGTCGCTCCGTATATAATCCGTGATCAGTTCAAACCCTTCCACTCCAAGAACACTGACCATGTCCGAGAAATCATAATCGAAAAATTCCTTGAATATCACAATATCATGAAGTACCGCCCGGTTAATGGTACCCTGGATTTCTCCCCGGATCTCACAGGCTCTGCTGTAACTGTTCTCGTTGTTTACCAGAAGATTCGCCAGATAGCAGTGCCAGAGATTCCCGTAAAATCCATGCCTGCCCGCCATCTCCAAAAGTCTGTGGATACAGTCATAAAGAAGATACGCCGCCTTCTTTTTCTCGCAGTCCTCTTCTCTGTAATACGTCATAAGCCCTGCCATATCATGCAGAAGGCTTCCTTCCTCTTTTTCAAACTCCTTGTAAACGATCAGCTCCCGCTCCCTCATATTTTACTCCATTTCTGCGCTGCTTTGTTGCGCAAAGCCATACTATGGCTAAATCCATAAAATGAATTAACGAGTTTGTGTCTTCAGTAATTTCCAAGGATCCTCATATTGATGGCTTCTTCCCGGAGTCCTCTCAGCGCATTCTTAACGGCACTGTCCGACAGATTTCCGTCAAAGTCAACAAAAAATCGGTATTCCCAGTTTCTGCCCTCGATGGGCCGGCTTTCAATCCTGTTCATGTTCAGATTGTTATAGATGAAATGGGACAGCATATGATAAAGAGAACCGCTCTCATGGGGAACCTCAAAACAAATACTGACTTTTCCGGCATCTTTTAAGAAAATCTTCCGATTTGTAACAATAATAAAGCGCGTGGAGTTGGTATCGGAATGGTTGATTCCCTTTGCCAGCACCTCAAGCCCGTAAAGCTTTGCCGCATACTCACCGGCAATCGCCGCCATGGTTTTATCCTGTTGCTCTGCCACTTTCCTGGCCGCAAATGCGTTATTCTGCATGCTGATCTGCTGCCAGCTGTATTTGCTTAAGTAGCGGGCTGACTGCATGAGAGACTGTGGGTGGGAATACACGGTACCGATATCCTCCATTCGCGTTCCCGGACAGGCCATCAGGCAATGCTCGATCTTCATGATCTGCTCTCCCACAATATAATTCTCAAATTCCGCCAGAAGATCATAAATTTCACTGACAATCCCCGCTGTGGAATTCTCTATGGGAAGGACGGCATAATCTGCCCTGCCTTCATCAATGGCGATCATCGCATCCCGGAAGGTATCTACATGAAAACTGTTCACCTCCCCGCCAAAATACTGTACCATAGCTGCCTGGGAATAAGCCCCTTCCGCCCCCTGAAACACCACTCTGGCCTTATCCGGATTCAGGCTCTCCACTTCAATGAAAGGGAGGTTGCCCATTCCGCCCCGCTCTGCCAGAAGGCGGTACTGAAGCTTCCGGCTCATAGACATAATCTGCTCAAACAGCTCTTCAATTCCCCGGCTGTTAAATTCATTGTGTGTAAGCGCTTTTACGCTGCGAAGCTTCTGCTGCTCCCTCGGCTTGTCAAAAACCGGCTTTCCGGTCTCGATCTTATACTGCGCCACCTGAGAGCATACCTCCATTCGCTTCTCGTATAAGTCCACAATCTGTTCATCAATTTTATCAAGCTGCCCGCGTAATCTGGTCAAGTCCATATTTATCCCCATTTCTGCGCCGCTTTGTTGCGCAAAGCCATGAATGACTTAACGAGTTTGTGGCAAGCAGCGCGCAGACACAAACTTGCAGAGGAAAGATTTGAAAAATCTTTCACTCTTTCCTCTTTTCTGTACCTCGCTTTGTATCGGATTACTTTATTTTATAATAAAAAAAATCTGTATTCAACCCATTCCATTTATAAAAATGCAGTTGCACAAAAATTTACCACTCATTATAATAAGAACTGAAGCAGCAACACTTTTAGAATCGGATGAAAGGAACTCTTTTCATGAAAAAGAATCAAAAACTGTTATTTTTTGCAGGCGTTTTCCTGCTTTGTGTCATTGCCTATCACGGAATTTCCTATTTTATGGACCGTATTCCATCCAATGACATTTCTGTCACCGGAAACACCGCCGGCAATCTGAACAACGGCGGTCTTTTTGCAGAGGCTGACGGAAAGGTATACTTTTCCAATGCCTACGATAACGGACGCCTCTATTCCATGAATGCAGATGAAACCGGCTTTACCCGGCTGAGCACCTCCAGGGCCGGTTCCATCAATGTGGGCGGCAAATACCTTTATTATTATCTGGACAGCTCAGGCTCAGGTTCAGGGCTGGGTTATGTCATCCGTACCTATGGCATCTTCCGCTCAAAGCTGAATGGTAAAAAGGCCAAATGTCTGGACCGAAGCGCCGCTGTCACCATGCAGCTGGCCGGAGATTATCTCTACTATCAGCGCTACAACAACAAGGATTTCACCAAACTTTACAAAATTAAAACCGACAAGAGCGGTCAGCAGCTGGTCTCCGACAATATCATCAATCCGGCCGGCTGCCACAATGGTATCATCTATTTCAACGGTACCGGCAAAGATCATTATCTCTATGCGCTGGATACCAGAACAGACAATATCTCCACTGTTTACGAAGGAAACCTGTGGTTTCCTGCCTATCATGATGGCTACATCTATTATATGGATGTCTCCTCCGACTACCGGCTCTGCCGCTACTCTCTCTCTGAAAATGCTGTGGAGGTTCTTACCCATGACCGGGTAGATACCTTCAATGTAGGAGATTTTAATATTTATTACCAGAAAAATTCCACCGAAAGTCCGGCTCTCATGCGGATGAATCTTGATGGAAGCAATCCGGAGGTGGTGGCTGAGGGCAATTATGAAAATCTTCATCTTACCTCAAACTATGCCTATTTCAACGCCTTTGGCGCCGAAACTCCCGTCTATCACACACCTGTGGTCGGCCCTGTGAATGTATCTGTCTTTTCCGCACCTGTCGGTGAGGATGCCCCAAAAGAGACGGACGCAGAAGAAGAATGAAATCCTCCGGCAGGCCTTTCAAGCGCTGCCAGCATCTGTCCCGCACTCTTTCCGGTCACCGGATTGTATTGCCAGGGACTGATCTCGCATAAAGGCTTTAACACAAATTCTCTGTTGGCCATATCCGGATGCGGGACTGTAAGCTTTGGATCCGTGCTGACAAATCCTTCATAAAAAAGGATGTCCAGATCCAAAGTCCGCGGTCCCCAATGTACTTTCCGCTCTCTTCCTGCTTCCGCCTCCAGACTCTGAAGAAAGGCAAGCAGCTCATAGGGCTGTAAAAGGGTCCTGATCCCTATGGCCCCGTTTAAGAAATCCTCCTGTTCCACACCTCCGTAAGGTTTTGTGATCATCCATGAAGAACACTGCACATCTCTGATTTCCGGGTGGTCTTTGATTCTTTGCACCGCTTTTTCCAGAAACGCTCTCCGATCTCCCATATTAGAGCCGATGCCCAGATACGCCTGCTTCCATCCCCGCTCTATTCTCACCGCCAGATTGGAAAAAGGAAGCTTTACCGGCGCATGGGGTTTTTTCACTTCCAACACCAGCGCGTCTATCCGGGGGAATTCCAGAAGCAGTTCTTTTGCCAGGTGCTCCGCTGCCGCTTCTATCAATTGAAAGGTATGTTCCCTCAGATAAGAATTGATCCGTTTGCTGACATGCCCGTAATGGGTGGAAAAGGCGAGATCATCTGTCATACCCGCCATCCGCAGATCTGTATACAGAACCGCATCTACCAGAAAGCTCTGTCCCTCTTCTCTTTCATAAGGATGAACGCCATGGCCGGCGTAAACCTCAAGATTTTCTATTCTGATCTGATCCACTTACATCCTCCTGCTTTTCAGCCTCTGTCCTGTTCCGCTCTTCCCGCATTCAGTACAGCCTCCGTCATCCGGATCGTTCTTACATTCTCTTTTATATCATGTACTCTCACAAAGGCACATCCCTTCATCACTGCCAGGACAGTCGTGACAAGGGTGCCTTCTGTCCTCTCCTGCACAGGAAGATCCAGGGTAATGCCAATCACCGACTTGCGGCTTGCGCCAAGAAGAACCGGATATCCCAGCTCCTTCAGCTCTTCAAGCGCGCAAAGCATCTGAAGATTCTGCTGATACGTTTTGCCAAACCCGATTCCGGGATCCAGAATAATCTCCTCCTGCCGGATTCCCGCCCCTTTAGCCAGCTTCACCGACTCTTTCAGCTCTTCTTTTACTTCCCTTATCAGGTCCTGATAATCCGTATTTTCTCTGTTGTGCATCAGTATACAGGGCACATGGGCATCTGCGATTACCCGAGCCATTTTCGGGTCAGATTTCAGTCCCCAGATATCATTGATCATATCAGCGCCCGCGCTTATCCCTGCCGCCGCCACCGCCTCCTTACAGGTATCCAGCGAGACCGGTACATCAAAGCGCCTCTTTACAGCCTCAATCACCGGTATAACCCTGTCTATCTCCTCCGTTTCAGGCACCTGCGCATATCCCGGCCTTGTGGACTCCCCACCGATATCCAGAATATCCATTCCTTCCTCCAGCATCTGCTCCACATGGAAAAGAGCGTCGTCCATCCGGTTAAATCTGCCTCCATCCGAAAAAGAATCCGGTGTGACATTCAGGATGCCCATAATATAAGTGTGATTTTTCAGATCAAATTCTCTTCTGCCTATCTTCATTATTTCCCTCATTTCTGCGCTGCTTTGTTGCGCAAAGCCATGATATGGCTCAATCCATAAAATAGATTAACGAGTTTGTGGCAAGCAACGCGCAGACTTCTCCTTTTGCCTCTCTGCCGGCCGGAAATCCGTCTCAGTCTCTCAATCGAGCAGGGGAGACTTTCTCCTGCCGCGCACCGGGTGCCCTATGATACCAGAAAAAGAAACCTGCTCTGCAGTTTTTCATTCTCTTCAAACGCTCCTCTGGAAACCAGCGTAACGGTACGGCTTCCGGGCTTTTTGATTCCCCGCATGGTCATACACATATGTTCCGCCTCCACCATAACCATCACGCCCCTGGGGTTTAGATGTTCCATGATGGCATCCGCGATCTGGGCAGTCATTTTTTCCTGGAGCTGGAGCCTTCGGGCAAATACTTCCACGGTCCTTGCCAGCTTGCTCAGCCCCGCCACTTTTCCATCAGGAATATAGGCGATATGCACCCTGCCAAAGAACGGCATCAGATGATGCTCGCACAGAGAATAAAAGGAAATATCCTTTTCCAGTATCATATCGTTATTTTCCGCCGCAAATACACGGGAAAGCGGCTCCTGCGCCGAGGCATCCATCCCCTCCAGAATTTCTCCATACATTCGGGCCACCCTCTCCGGCGTTTCCCTGAGTCCTTCTCTTTCCGGGTCTTCTCCGATTCCCTCCAGAAGAAGCCTGACTGCCTCCTCAACTTTTTCTCTGTTTACCATGCGAATTTCTCCCCGTTTGCTTTTTACCCTTCAAGGACCTGCCCTCTACGATCCGGGTCACTTCTCCCAGCCAGGACAGTGATCCGAACGCAATTATGACCGTATCCTTATCTGAGCAGAGATACGCAAGCTCCACCGCCTCCTCTATGCTGTCCGCCGCTGTGACCATACTGTGATATTCTCCCGCCGTCTGCGCAAGCTCATAGGAGGAAAGCCCTCTTGCACCCCTGGTGGATATGGTAAACACCTGCTCCGCCAGAGGACAGGCCGCCTTCAGAATTTCTCTCTGCTCCTTATCTCTCAATATTCCTATTATATATAGAATCCTCCTGTTTGTAAAATAAAAACGGACTGACTCTGCCAGGCGTCCGGCTCCATCTCTGTTATGAGCCCCATCGATCACAAAGCAGGGATTCGAGGAAATCACCTGAAATCTTCCCGGCCAAAAGGCATCGTAAAGTCCTTTGTATAATGCCTTCTCCGGAATAGAAAAACCGCGTTTTTGAATCTCCTCTGTCACCTGAACCGCAAGCAGCGCATTTTCAATCTGATAGCTTCCTGCCTGCCGGATCGTGAGACGATCATATTTCCCGTATGAAAAACTCTGCTTCTCCAGTCCTTTATTTATATTTCGCGCCTTCCGGGGATCTGCCAAAACCAACGGAATCTTAAGCTCATGGGCTTTTCTCTCAAAGACCTCCATTACCTCTTCCTCCCCCTTGAGAGCCACCGCCACAGCTCCGGCCTTCATGATTCCGGCCTTATTTTCCGCAATCTCTTTCAGCGTTTTTCCCAGTACAGCCATATGATCAAAGCTCACAGACGTAAACACCGCCGCCACCGTATCTGATACAATGTTAGTGGCATCCAGGAGTCCTCCCAGTCCGGTTTCCAGAATCACAATTTCACACTTCTGTTCCCTGAAATACTGGAATGCCATTGCAGTCTCGATCTCAAAAGCCGTTGGATGAGGCTTTCCTTCCTGCACCAGCCTTTCGCAGATCTCTTTCATGCGGGTCATCTGTCGGCACAGCTCTTTTTTGCTGACAGGTCTTCCATTCACCTGAATTCTCTCTCTGTACTCAAAAATAACGGGAGAAATATACCTGCCTGTGCGGTATCCCGCCGCCTTCATAATTTCTGAAAGAAAAGCCAGAACAGAACCTTTGCCATTGGTTCCCGCAATATGAATGAATTTAAGAGCCCGCTGAGGATTTTCCAGCGCGCTGCAGAGATTTTCAATATTGGTAAGTCCCGGCACACTGCCGTATCTGGCAAGTTCCTCTACATACGCCATGACCTGGCTGTACGTCATAATCTTTTTCTCTTCCATCGTTTCTCTGTCTGCGACTTTCTCAGATTTTTATTTTTCCCGGTATAAACCGGCAATTTTACCTTATACTGATACTATGAAATCATTATTAAAAAACTTTCTAAAGTGCGGGCTCCTTGGCTGGTGCCTTGAAATCACATTTACTGCCCTGGGTTCCCTCCGGCGAAGGGAAATGCGGCTGACAGGACAGACCTCTCTCTGGATGTTTCCGATCTATGGCAGCGTCTGTCTCCTGGCTCCTCTTTTCAGACGGCTGAAACATCTCCCTCTCCTGCTTCGCGGAAGTATTTATGCGCTGTGCATCTTCGCAGGAGAATACCTCTCCGGAAGTCTGCTTGACAGACTCAAATCCTGTCCATGGAACTATGAGCGCTCCCGATGGAATATCCGAAAAATCATACGGCTGGATTACTTTCCCAACTGGTTCCTCGCCGGGCTCCTGTTTGAAAAAGCCCTGTCTGATCCGCACAAATAAAGCTCCGCTTATCGTCTGCCGTTTCTCAAGTCAACACAGCGCTGCAGACAACGGAACATCAGGCTCTCAGCGTTGCAAAGAAGCGGGGTATGATTCCCGGGATGAACCGAAACAGACAGATATACTTTGGCTTATAAAACCACGCCCTCTGTATATCTGTCCGTCAGTTTTCTTATTTAACCTAATCCTCAGGCTCCTCTGTCTGCGCCCCTATATCCAGCGTATTCAACGTGCGCCGCTTCATTCTTGCCGCCTCCGAAGCTTCAAGGATGAAATCTTTAATCTCTTTTGCACGCTTTACATGAACCAGCTCCAGTCTGGGATGTGTGGTATCTCCCGTATAGCATACCACCGTCCCCACGCCCACAAGTCTTTCCGCCAGAGAGGCGACCAGTTCTACATCCTGAACCTTATACATGTAACAGTCATTCTCCACTTTCTTCAAAAGACCGCTTTCTATGGTGATCATATTTTCTCTGATCCTGTAGCGTGTAAAGGTAAAGGGCAGTCCGAAAAAAAGCCATCTTTTTCTCTCTGTAAACTCAGTTGCCATCACTGCTTCCTCCTATTTTTCTCTCCATTGCTCTCCCTTTTCATTGGACCAGACCACTCTGTTTCTTCCATATTCCTTTGCATTATAAAGCATCTGATCGGCAAGTTTCAGATATCCATCGTACTCCTCCCCTTCCTTTGGTACCACCGTAATTCCTCCTGCACTGATCGTCACCCATGGAGAAACCGGTGAATTATGGGGAATATGCATATCTTCCACATCTTTACGTACCTTCATCATAAACTCATATGCAGAACGGGCGCTGTTTCCTACCAGGATCACAACAAATTCCTCGCCGCCGTAACGGGCAAAGAAATCAGAAGACCGCTTCAAATGCGAAGATATGCTCTCCGCCACCGCGGCAATCACCTTATCCCCGGCCGGATGTCCGTAGGTATCATTATAGAGCTTAAATTTATCAATGTCCAGAATACAGAGAGAAAACGAAAGCTTAAACCGGATCGCATCATGCCATTTTCGGAAGCTCTCGTGATCATAGCCCCTTCTGTTGGCAATTCCCGTCAGCTCATCCAGCATTGCCTCCTGCCTGAACTGCATCCGGTAATGATAAAGCTTGATATGTGTTTTCACCCTGGCCTTTACAATGATCGGGCTGAAGGGCTTGGTTATGTAATCTACAGCTCCCAGCATAAGTCCCTTTTCCTCATGCTCCGTAGCGGATAAACTGGTTATCATGATCACAGGAATATACATTGTCTCCGCATTCTCCTGCAATTCTTTCAGCAGCGTAAATCCATCGATCCGGGGCATGACAACATCCAGCAGAACAAGGGAATAGCCTCCGCTTCTTACCTATGAAACTGCATCCTCCGGCACACTGAGCACCGAGACATCATACTCATCCTTTAAAAGATTCTTCAAAGCTTCCGCATATAACTGACTGTCATCAATCACCAAAACTTTGTCCATAGCTTCCTCCTGCCGAGTCTGGATTTTAGGGTAATTATATCTCAAAAAGAACAAATTGTCCATGACCAGGAAATGTTTTCTTTCTTCTTTCTTAATTCGATTGAAAGAAACCCTCCAATATGCTATGATGATAAAAACCTGTTAAGCCATGCAGATAGGAGGGTCATATGACAGCCAAAGAATGTATCAAAGAACGCAGAAGTATCCGAAAATTCAAGGATCAGCCTGTGGATCACGCTTTACTTGCCGAAATTATCGAAACCGCATCCTATGCTCCCAGCTGGAAGCATACGCAGATCACTCGTTACATTGCAGTGGAGGGGGAGCTGAAGGATAAAATTGCCGCCGAATGTACCGGCAGCTGGCCCAAAAACGGAGAGATCATCACTCAGGCGCCGTTATTAATTGCTGTCACCTACATCAAGGGGAAGAGCGGCTTCGAGCGGGATGGATCCTTTTCCACCACCAAAGGCGCCGACTGGCAGGTCTTTGATGCGGGAATTGCCACCCAGACCTTTTGTCTGGCCGCCCACGAGAAAGGTCTCGGAAGTGTAATCATGGGTATTTTTGATGAAGCGAAGGCAGCTTCTTTATTAAATCTTCCTGAAGAGCGGATCCTGGCTGCTCTGGTTCCGGTAGGCTATCCCGATGAGGCGCCTGCTGCTCCCAGAAGGAAGCCTGTAGAAGAATTATTATCTTTCCAAAGTTAAATCCAGGGGGAAGATTTTCTCCCTACTCTCGTGCAGGGTCGCCCGTACGCCCTGCACATTCAAAATCGAAGAGTTTTGCTCTTCGATTTTTTGCGGAAATTTTACCTTTCAAAGTAAGAATACAAAAACACGAGCAGAAATGGAGAAAAAAATATGAGACATCTTATGAGTCCTCTGGATTTTTCTGTAGAGGAGCTTGATCAGCTTTTTGATCTGGCAAATGACATTGAAGCAAACATGGAAAAATACTCCAGGGCCTGCCATGGAAAAAAGCTTGCCACCTGTTTCTATGAACCAAGTACACGTACCAGACTCAGCTTTGAGTCCGCCATGCTGGGGCTGGGCGGAAGCGTGATCGGCTTTTCTGAAGCCTCTTCTTCCTCAGCTTCCAAAGGAGAAAGTGTATCCGACACCATACGTGTCATCTCCTGCTTTGCGGATATCTGCGCTATGCGTCATCCCAAGGAAGGGGCGCCTAAAGTGGCCGCTGAGCGTTCTTCCATCCCTGTGATCAACGCAGGCGACGGCGGTCATCAGCATCCTACTCAGACTCTGACCGATCTCCTCACCATTCGTTCCCTGAAAGGCCGCCTGCATCATTTTACAATCGGCCTGTGCGGAGATCTGAAATTCGGCCGGACGGTACACTCTCTGATCAATGCCCTTGCGCGCTATGAAGGAATCAAATTCATCTTCATCTCTCCCAGGGAGCTCATGGTTCCCGACTATGTTACCGATATGCTGAAGGAACGGAACATTCCCTATGAAGAGGTAATCCGTCTGGAATCCATTATGCCCCAGCTGGATCTGCTGTATATGACAAGAGTTCAGCGGGAGCGGTTCTTTAATGAAGAAGATTACGTGAGACTGAAGGATTTCTACATTCTGGATAAAGCCAAGATGAAACTGGCCGGTCCTGATATGCTGGTTCTCCATCCTCTTCCCAGGGTCAACGAAATTTCTGTGGAGGTAGATGACGATCCCCGGGCCGTCTATTTTAAACAGGTTCAATATGGGGTTTATGTAAGAATGGCTTTGATTCTAACATTACTGAATATCAGGGTGGATGAAAGGGAAGGAGAAAAAATATGCTTAACGTAGGAAAAATAGAGGAGGGTTTTGTCCTGGACCATATCAAGGCCGGAAAAAGCCTTTCTATCTATCATCACCTGCAGCTGGATAAACTGGACTGCACCGTTGCCATCATCAAAAATGCAAAAAGCAGCAAAATGGGAAAGAAGGATATCCTGAAAGTGGAATGCGATATTGACATGCTGAACCTGGATGTGCTTGCTTTTATTGATCACAATATTACGGTTAATGTGATTAAGGATGGAGAAATCGTTTCCAAAAAAGAACTCACCCTGCCGAAGGAAATCCGAAACATCATCCGGTGTAAAAACCCTCGATGCATCACTTCCATAGAGCAGGGACTGCCCCATATCTTTGTACTGACAGACGAACAGAAGGAAATATACCGCTGTAAGTACTGCGAAGAGAAATATACGGAACCTTTATAGAGAATGGCTTGTGGTAAGCAGGCGGGATAGTCCCTTTAATGCCTTCCCAAGAAGCGTCAGCAGGGACACAATCAAAAATCCCGCCGCCACCGCCGCCAGACTGATCATCATTTCCTCATAGCTGTAGTGTCTGCTGGGAATATAAATCTTCAGCTTCTCTGTAAAGCAGGCGATAAACGCCAGAATACAAACCGTAATTCCCGTCTTGATAAACCAGTTCCATTTGTTAAAGGAAACATAAACAGCCAGAGTACCCACCATTCCTACCAGAAGAAAAGCAATCGCACGCGCGCTCTGTCTGATCAGATAGGTGATCCCCGCAACGTCATCCTCAGAGGATGCATTCCGGGCATTGGCGATCTGCAGAATCATCTGTTTTCCCAATTCCTTGCTTTCCTCGCCATTCTGAACAGAGACAAACACGATCCCGCCCACCATGACAATGAATATCACCCATAACATAAAGACCAAGAGTCCTCTCTTCTTCCCCATTCCCTTCTCCATCTTCTTTTTCAAAACCATTGGCAATATTCTTCATTATATGCGCGTTTTACCTGGATTGTCAATTCACATTCCTTTTCTTAAGAATTAATTTATAAAGCAAATTTATAAAAAAATCAGCTTTCAAAGGGGGATTGTCCGAATCTGACAAAATATCCCTGGTCATGAGAACACACAGGGCAGATCTGCGGAGCCTCTTCGCCTTCATAGACATACCCGCAGTTTAAACAGATCCATTTTGTTTTTCCATCCTCTTTAAACAGCCTGCCGCTTTCCATAAGCTCCGCGAAATGCCCAAAACGGTCCCCATGGATCTTTTCGATCTCCGCAATCATAAAAAAGGAGGCCGCCACCTGCACAAATCCTTCTTCTCTGGCCTTCTCGCCAAATGTTTTATAGACCGGCTCGTGCTCCTCATATTCATTGTGCTGCGCCATACGCAAAAGCTTTGAAACATCCGCCGAAAAATCTACCGGATACCCACCATCAATGTGAATGGTCTCGCCGGAAAGCTCTTTCAAATGATTGTAAAAAATCTCTGCATGTTCCTTTTCCTGATTTGCTGTATACGTAAAAACTGCTTCGATCACATGCAGCTTTTCCTTTTTTGCCTGAGCGGCCGCAAAGGTGTATCTGTTCCGCGCCTGACTTTCACCCGCAAATGCACGCATCAGATTCTTTCTCGTCTCACTGTTTCTGAAATCCACTGCCATAATAAAATCTCCTTTTCATCATCAATATGAGGTTCAGACCATAACTGACCTTACCCATATTATGGATAAAAAAGGAGATTATATACATTGAATAACACCCTTTAAAAAAAAGCTTCCTGATATGAGACTTCCGCCTCTTCCAAATAGAAATATTGATAAATTCCTTCCGCAATTCCCTCCGCAATTCTTTCCTGATAAGCAGAAGCAGATAAATCTGCACATTCCTGAGGATTTGACAGAAATCCTGTCTCGATCAGGCAGGCCGGCATCAATGTCTTGCTGACCACATAAAGCTCCGCGCTGTCAATCAGTCCTCTCTCCCGGGCCCCGCTGCACCCCAGAGTCTCCCTGTGAATCAACTGTGCAAGCCTCCTGTTATCTCTCGATTTGTCCGCCCCGTCATACCAGGTCTCAATACCGCTCACACTTTTATCGCTCCCCTCGTAGGTATTCTGGTGAATACTGACATAAGCATCCGCCTGATAACTGTTGGCAAGCTCTACTCTCTCCTCCTTAGAGAGAAATTCATCATTCTGCCTTGGCATCATGACCCGAAATCCTTTCTCCTCCAGCTTTTGCTTTACCAAAAAGGCAATCTGAAGATTGATCTCGCCTTCTGTCACTCCTTTTCCAAGGCAGCCGCTGTCCATCCCTCCGTGTCCCGCATCCACTGCGATCAGAAGCGCCTCCCCTTCCTCTTCGCCTGCGCCCGGTTCAGACTCCTGTTCCTCTTTCTTCCGGGTCTCCTCCTCACTCCGCTTTGTTCCCGCATCTGCCGTCCCTGTGCCCTGTTCTGCTCTCTCCGCTTCCGGATATGCCTCTTGTGCCGCCGTCTCATTCCCCTCCATTTTATCTGTCCCTGCGGTCATCTCCGGGCGCCCCGTCGCCGCCAGAACAGACTTTGTCATAAAGCTTAAGAGGATCAGCATTCCCGCTGCCAGTATCGTACAGACAGAACATAACGTTCTGTGTCTGTCCCTGCTCCTTTGTATGCGCTTTCTTCTTTCTATCCGTCTTTTTTCCGATCTTTTTATTGTGTACATAAAAATGATGCTCCTTTGTATTCCTTACGTCCATGGTTCTTCTTAACATTAAGTCTATACAAGCGGTGCATCATTTTATCATCATTTTTGCATCATTTTTGTATCACTTTGAAATTTTCAGAAAGATCTCATTGATTCCTTCGTAAAAGCCCACGGTAACAATCGTTCTTTCGTCCCCCAACCCGGCAAACACATACTTTTTGAAATAAGGAGTCGCCTCCAGAAAGGGGGTTTCCGTCTCATAGGGCTCCGGGCTTTCAATCCCCATATACGCGCTCCATTTCTCTACAATCAGGTCAGGATCAATATCCTCCCATTTCCACTCGGTCCTGGCGTAAAATTCATATACCTTTCCATCGTCCGCATCCAGGTAGGCATCCAGAAGGCGATTGGACTTATCCGCATTTCCCCTGCTGGTAGACAGGCTCACTTTCCACACCGCAACATTATTCCGCGGCTCGAGTACGTCGATGGCGGAATAAAGAACCGCTTCATAATCCCTGAGCGCTACCTCCTTCACTGTCTGAGGCAAAATCCCCAGCGCCCTGAATTCATCCAGCATTTCATTACAGGCCGAAAAAATCTCCTCCTCCGTAATCTCCCTGCCGGCAGGTCCTCTGTGATTGACCACGAAGGCATAAGCGCCATCCTGATAATCCGCAGCTTCCTCCTCTCCCCTGGCAAGGGCGTTTTGTTCACTCTCCGGAAGACTCTGGCTGTTCAGACATTCCGAAAGAATATACAGCCTTTCTCTGCTGCCTAGCCGGTATCGATAGCCTTCCCCCTCCATCTCGGAAGCTTCCGTATTAATCCTGTCAAGCAGGGCCCGGTCCTTATATTGCGCAAGCTTTTCAGGTCCCCATATCGACAATGCCATGACAAGAACCGCACCGACAAAAATTATATAATTAATCGTGGATTTCTTCATGTATATCATCACACCTTTCCTGCAGTCCTTTCCTCAGGACAAAGCTGATGCAGGTGCCCTTTCCCAAAGTACTTTCTATCTGAAGGGAGCTGTCATGGAGCGCCAGAATCTCCGCGCACAGAGCCAGTCCCAGCCCGGCCCCGTTTCTGCTCCTTGAACGGGATTTATCCACCATATAAAAGGCCTGGGTGATCTTCTCCAGCTCTTTCTCTGCAATCCCTATCCCATAGTCTTTCACTGTAAAGCAGTATCCCTCTCTGACCGTTCTTCCCCGGATCTCGATCGTACTTCCCGGCTCTGAAGCCTTGCATGCATTATCCAGGAGGTTGATCAGGACTGTAATGATCAGATTTCCCTCCGCCCAGACGACTGCCTCATCATAAGCATACACAAATTCCATATCTTCCTTATTTTGAAACATATCATGAAGATACTGAAACAGATATCCGGTCTGAACTTCCTGAAACTGCGCCTGACCATGTCTCGTCACCATAATATCCAGAAGCCGGATAGACATAGCCTCCAGTCTTTTGCCCTCTGTATAAATGTAATTGGCGGACAAAAGGCTTTTTTCTTCGTCCAGCCTTCTGGAGCGAAGCATATCGGCATAGCCGATGATCGCGGTAAGAGGCGTTTTCAGTTCATGCGCAAACGCTCCCACAAAATCTTCCCTGGCCTGAATCTCATCCTGCAGCTTGCCAATATTTTCTTCCAGTGCCTCCGCCATTTGATTAAAGTCAAGGGTAAGCTGCCCCAGCTCATCACTGCTGACCTTTTTTGCGCGGTAATCGTAATCCCCCGCTGCCATCTGCTTGGTGGCACGGGTCAGCTGACGGATCGGCTTGGTCAGCAGGGATGAAATCAGATACATGGCCAGTGTTCCCAGAACAAGGATAATCATGGTTACCTGACGGTAGACCCTGAACCCCATCTCCCGTTCGCTGAACACCTCTGAAACATCCCGCAGTGTCTCGAGATACAATACCCGGTCCAGTGCGTTGACCGTGTTTCCGGTCTGAATATAATAATGCCCATTCAGATAAATTGTCCGGTAGGTTTTGGTAGAGGCATCTGTCTGCTTCAGCAGCGCATCGTCTGTCTCAAAGCCATCACTGGCATAAAGCGTATTCTTTTCTTCATCCGACAGACGCAGCATACGGCTGGTATTCTGACCTGAATTTTCCAGGTTAGAGGCGATCTGCTCCACTGTATTGTCCTGGAGCACATCATACTTGGCCGGCACATTTAAGGCAGCGGTCTCAAAGGCAAAGCACAGAATACTGTTTTCGTCCAGCGCCTGTCCCGCCTCTCTGAAAAGAGAGGTCTCAAATACATAATTCACAAAATAGAATCCGCTGAACCCCAGGGCTATCGCCATAACCATCATGGTACACAAAAGAAGCTTTGAAGAAAATTTCATTGCGGCACCTCAAGGCGGTAGCCTACCTTATAGACTGCCACCAGATTCTGCTCCCATCCCAGTTTTTTCCGGAGGCGCTGCACATGCAGATCCAGCGTACGGCTGTCGCTGATATACTCATCCCCCCAGACCTTCTCATAAAGAGTTTCCCGGAATAACGCTATGTTTTTGTTCTGCATAAATAATTCCAGAAGGCCGAACTCCTTATTGGTAAGCACCACCTGTTTTCCTGCCTTCGACACCCTGCGCCCTTCCAGGTCCAGCACAACGTCTCCCGCACTCAGCTGCTTATCCGTCTTGTTGTAGCGGCGCAGCACCGCCTCCACCCTGGCTACCAGCTCCACCACATCAAACGGTTTTACCAGATAGTCATCGGCCCCCAGTTTCAGTCCCTTTACCCTGTCTTTCACCTCATGCTTTGCCGTGATAAAAATGACCGGAATCTTCAGAGGACGTATATAATCCATCACATCATAGCCATCCGCTCCCGGAAGCATGATATCCAGGAGAATCAGGTCAAAAGAATCTTTTTCTATCAAATCAATGGCTTTCAGCCCGTCCTGCACTGACGTACAGTGATAGCCCGATGCCGATAAGTTCAGATCAATCAGATCACAGATCGGCTTCTCATCATCTACGATCAATATTCTTATCATCATTTTGTTCCTCCGCCTTCCAGCCCCAGTAGGCTCTGGCCTTCTCCACAAGCCCTGACACAGTATCTTCCTCGCTGCAGGGATACTGCCGCTTTATCTCCCTGTCCTCATAAAATCCCCCCGTTCTCTGATAATAAACGGAATAATCTCCCTTTGTTATCAATTCATTTCCCTCTCCTTCATAACTGTAGCGTGCCAGCACCAGAAGGTCCTTCATTCCATCTCCATCAATATCCCGGCAGGTTATTCCCTTAAGGGCATATAGATTATCATAGTCTCCCATAGGCTGGAAACTCCACACAATATAGCCCTGTTCATTGATCAGATAGATCATAAAAGTGGCAAAGTCCGCCATAGTGTAGGTGCCGGGCACCACCTCCAGCTTTCCCAGCTTTTCAAACTGTCTGTAGTAGCACTGCTCTCCGGCTACTTCAAATCCGTGGTTCAGGAGCTCCTGTCTGGTAACTGCCGTATATAGAAACTCTGTGGATTCGCCATCTTTGACAAAAGCCGCAATACTCTCCACACTCTTGTTCATACTGAATCGGTTGATCTTGTCCGATATTCTGTAATCCCGGTAAAACCCCTCTCTGCTCTGAAAAAGAACGTCTCCCACTTTGTAGGGCTTCCCGGCATAAGGTCCACTTTCATTGACACAGACTGCGATCAGAATAATATCCACAAGTCCATCCCCGTTCAGATCCTGAAAGGAAACTGCCTTAAGCTTCCGGATGGGCTGCTCCATTTTCCCCCGGCTGCAATTATTCACTTCAACCTGGTCGGTCTGATACACAATCTTTCCTTCATTGTCCGCAAAAAACAGTGCCAGGCGGTGGTAGTTTTTATCCAGCGCAGGTACCATAAAAACATCTCCGAAGCTTTCCGTTGCAATAGGAAAAATCTGTTCTTCATCCACCTCAAATCCTGCTTCTTCAATTTCGGCCTGATCTTCTATCTGCAGAAAGCGCTGCCTGTATTCCTCATACGCCTGCAGCATCTTCCTGGAATCCCCATCCTCCGGCGTCTCCTCCTCATCCGCCTTTTCCGCAGCGCAGCTGACAAAAGAAGCGGACGCCCCCGCAGAAACCATACAGAAAATCATCGCACACACTATCCAGAAAATTCTCTTTTTTAACAATACCATTACCCCTCTTTTGCTCCTGCTTTGCTGATTATTGTAGCACAGAAGACTTTTAATGTAAATCCACCGCGTAAGCGGCATATTCCTCTGCATGGGCCTGCGTAATCGAGTAGAGAAGGCTTTTTCTCCCTACTCGCGCGCGGAGCGCACGTTGCGTAAGCAACAATTTCATCTGTGCTCCCCTGCGCAGTCGCCCCCACCCGTAAAACGGGTGGCTCGGGACGCGGGCTATAA
>CAMWFQ010000026.1 GCA_947173495.1 uncultured Lachnospiraceae bacterium
CAAATTGAGCCGATAGGCGAAATTTGGTACTGTGGTAGAATCTTGCTCTAAGAAAGTGGCGGCTTCCTCTGTGTGGGCTTCCCTCAATACCTTTAGTGCCGCAAGCGGGGATTTTGCCAAAGTTACGGCGATATTTCTCCCTCTACTACCTACAAAACCGCAAAAGGCAAAAATGACGGACATTTTCAGAAATTTCCCTCTATTCCTTACAAAACCACACAAGCCGGAATAGGCGGGAATTCGTGAAAATTTCTTCTCGCCCGCCCTCCACGGACAGCCTGCGGATTTGCCAAACGGGAAAGGGGATTTCTTTCTATTTCCCCTTTGCACGGCATAATACTGGCGATTTTTGAAAATGCCAAAATAGGCGCAAAAAAACAGGAAACCTTTTCTTGATTTCCTGTCTTGGTGTACCGTTCTGTATGTACGACTACTATTAAATTTTTAGCTGGCTACAATTCTACAAACCCGAACCTATCCTATTGATAATCCCAATTTATACGCTTCTCTTAATGCTTCGTTCCCCTCAATATCTCCTTTATCTTTAACACCTCTTACAAGAACCATACCTACATCTTCCAAATGAAAAAACTCAAGGATAAGTTGATATTGAAGCTTTATTGCATCAAATAGATTTGGCAGTGATGCTGCACCTACCAATAATAAAGCAAGTTTTTTTATTTTAAATTCATTTCTCATTGGAGTATGTAGCCTATCAATAATCGCTTTTAGCTCCGCACTAATTCCATAAAAATATACTGGGGAAGCTATAACAACAATGTCGGCAACTCTTAGTTTTTCGTATATTGCACTCATATCGTCATTTTGGAAACATTTATTTCCTTTTCGTGTAAAGCATGAGTTGCAACCAATACAAGGATTAACTTTATAATCCGCAACGGACACTATTTCAACATCATTATTTTTGCTTGCTCCTTCTGTAAACGCCTGTGCCAATAAGTCTGTATTTCCACTTTTACGCATACTTCCAATCAGTACAACAATTTTACTCATCAACTATCATTCCTTTCACTAAATATCAGAATTTATCGTTGCTTTATTATGTATCCGTTTTTCCATAAATGAAAACAATTTTTCATACCTCCTGTTCATCAAAGCGGAACTTAAACAAGGCAGCAACAAGCCGCTGTTTTATGCTGTCCTCGGTATCCCTGTCGATATGCCCGTTTTCAATGGCAGCGATTCGGATGCGCCTGCTGTAATGCCGTAAAACCTCGTCCACGGCTTCCGGCTCTCCGCTGGTCGCCCGGACAATCGTTTCATAGGGCAAAAGGTTCGGATTCCCCATGTGAAAGCACCTCCATTTCTTTGTGCAGAAGCTGTAAAGTCCTGCGGATTTGATACCCGGTCGTACTCCGGCAGCGTCCGTACATTTCCCCGATTTCCCGCTGTGTGTAATGCCCGAAAAAGTAAAGGAAAATGATTTCCCGGTTCTTCTCCGGCAGAGATAACAGGGCGGCGGCAAGCTCCCCATTGGTGAGGATAACTGTCTGACCGCATATCGTAATGGGGTATTCTTCATAAGGTGCTTCAAAATATTCGTCTGTTGTGCCTAAAGGGTAAAACTTTTCTTCTGTGAGGTATTCAAGGGATATTTCTTTTTGCCGCCGTCTGCTCCTGTCACGCCATGCGTTGATAGCCGCAAAGCGTATGACGGTCTTGCAATAGCCATTGAAAGTATACATAATGTGTTCTCTGTATGCTTCTGTGCAAGGCATAAATGATTCCCCCTTTCTCCCACATAGGGCGGTGCATGGTTTACAGTTGCATTTTTATAATTCAAAGGGGCGGTAGCAATTTTAGACTGTCGCCCCTTGACTGCTTATTAACGAAAATAATTTGTGAGATATTCCATAGCCGCATCAGATACTTTAAATGTCATTTTCATACCAGCAATTTTCAGTGTGACATAAGGTATATCCTCATAGCAGAGCATTTCACATACAGAATACAATTCTCCGTCTGTTGCGCTTTCTCCAAATTTGATTGTTTCCTCCTGTGAAAGCTGAAAAGTTCCAGCTAACTCTGCCTCTTTAGGGAGTGCTTTCATCTCCCAATGCTCCATGTCTAATGCAAGTATAAAATCTGATATTTCCTCACTTTCCGTCAATGTCTGCGTTGCAGTGGAAGTATTTGCTGGAAGAATAGAGATTTCCTGTGCTTTGGAAAGTTCTTCATAATATTCAGATACATCTTCTTTTTCACTGTTGGCGTGACAGCCACAAAGAAGTATGGTAGGTATTAACAGCAACATCAATAATTTTTTCATAGCAACCTCACTTTCTGTTTTCATGATATTCTTCATTCATAATCAATACTCGGTATGCCCGGACAATACCAGCCATATAAACACACAAGAAAGCTCCTGCACCAGCCAATACCATTCCGCAAGCAAAAACGATATTATCTAACACATACATTTCAGCCGGTACAATCATCGGACAGAGTAAAAATCCAATGGCAATCAAAGCAATTCCGACAAGGTTAAGAATATGGGCTAATTTCTTTTTGTCGGCATAAACAGCAGTCAATTCTGATTTTACTGTTTTGTCAAAGGATAGGCTTTCTTTCCAAATTTTCCGATATGGATTATCTGCCAATTTTACAGAGAACAAAAGAATAATCCCCAAAATGACAACTACCATAAACAATATCATGCTTATTTCTGCGTCCCAAAAAGAAAGAGATAAACCGCCGACAAATAAACCAGCCGCTATACCAATTTTTATCATTTTTCTTTTTTGATAGGCAAGGAATCCGTCTGCCATTTCCCGGCTGACATATATTCCTTTTTCATCTGGATTTATCTCTGGCTTCTGTGTATCTTCCTCATTGAGAAGATAATCCAAAGACACATTAAACAGTTTACTCATTCGGACAATTTTTTCGGTTTCGGGATAGCCGTTGTCACGTTCCCATTTACTGATTGCCTGTCTTGATACTTCTAACTGATAAGAAAGTTCCTCTTGTGATAAACCAGCTTCCTTTCTCAATTTTTGTATTTTTTCTCCAAATGTCATGTTGGTTTCCTCCTTTCGCTACCAACCTTACTATTTTTGCTGGTAGCACACCACCAAAATGTAGTTTCTATTACGCAACTTTGGGTTGCAACTGTGCGTTGCAAGCGATTTTTTGCGCTTTTTCGCGCTTTTCTATTATATCGCCACATTTTGTAAGAGTAAACACATAGCTCTATAAAATAATGGATAAAAGATGTATGGGTGATGGGATTCCGTAGTAGTCGGCATTGTGGGAAAATCCAAAAGTTTTGATTTTCCCACAATGCTTGTCTTTTGGTCTTTGGTTTCTTTGGTTCGGAATAGTTTGGTGCTGGCGGTCTATCTCTTGTTTTCGGTTTCTTGCTTCTTTACCGTACATGAGCATTCGCGCCCGGATTGTCGTTGCCGTAGCCCTCCATGAGGTTGACAACGCCCCAGATACCAAGCCCAGCTCCAAGAGCGATAACAAGTGTTTTCAAAACGCCTACTGCGGAAGCAAAAAATGTCATAAAATTCTCCTTTCTTGCCGCGTGTGCGGCTGCCCGAAAAAGGGCATAAAAAACGGCGGCCAGTTTTGGTAACTGCCGCGGTCATAAGCCCGCCGGGTTGGGCGGGTTCCCCACGCCGCCTAAGTGTCTGCGGCGCGGCGGTATTCAGTTGTAAGGGCTGCGGCTTCTGCCGCTGTGTGCTGCGCCGGGGAGTGGGGGCGCGTATCATGTAGCCCGTGTTTACGTTCCTGATAGTGATACCTCCTTTAAGTTTTTTGCTCTTATGAAAGAAAGAGAGGGGGCGGTTTTCGTCGTAGCAGTCGGCATTGTGGGAATGTGTATAACTGCCTTGCTCATGGAGTTGTGGAAAACGCTGTTTGCAGGACGTGGGAAAGCTGCCCTTTGCTTTTCCATGTGCTGTGAACGGCGTTTTCCATGACGGAATAGGCAGTTATGCACATTTCCATAATGCAAAGGTCTTTTCCCTGTCCTTTTCTTTTACGCTTCTGTATCTTCCGGCAAGTCTGCCGCGTCAATCTCGTAATAGTCAAAGACTTCATCTGGCTTGACGATAGTGGGGCGGCGGCGCAAGTGCTTCTCCATGTCAAAGGCGTTCTTCGGGTCTGCGTCGGACAGGTACTTGTATTTCGGGTGCTTCGTTATGTCGAATTTGTCCGAAAAGAACGGGCGCACCCCGCGTAGCTGCAAGATACATTTCCCTCCGTCCATGACCGCGATTTCGTCCTGTGTCATAAGCTCTTTGCCACATTGTCAAGTGATGAATTGAATTTTTATCGAATAATATTGTCGAATTAAGGCTTTTGTGATAATCTCTATCTCAGACAGAACAATAACCATTGGGGAATTTTATATTATGAAGAAGCCAAAGCTAACGATAGAAGAACAAATTGAGGACATGAAAAGTAAGAACATAACCTTCCAATATGTTTCAGAAAAAGAAGCCGCTGATTTTTTAAGGCACAATAATTATTATTTTAAACTCAAGTCATATGGGAAAAATTATGAGAAATATCGAATCCCTGCAAAAGCCGGTCAATATGTGAACCTCGACTTTTCTTATTTGCAGGAACTGTCTACTCTGGATATGCATTTGCGTAAACTGATACTTTCTATGGCACTTGATATTGAACACGCTTTAAAAACAAAGATTTTGTTTGATTTAAGCAATAATGCTGATGAGGACGGATATTCGATTGTCCAGAAATATCTGGATACAGATTATACAAGACGGAAAGATTTGTATGATAAAATTGGCAATTCTGCCGCCAGCGACCTTATCAGGAAACGAAAGGAAGCGGATGACAGCTATGCCATGTGGGAAATTGTCGAAGTATTGTCTTTTGGAAAATTTATTGATTTATACCAGCTATATTATTCCATTTACAAATCTCCAGAAGATTACAGCAGTTTCCTCTGGTCTGTCAAATTTTTGCGGAATGCGGCTGCACATAACAACTGCCTGCTGAACAGCCTGAAAGCGCCTTATCATATCACAATCCACAAAACCAAAGAAATACAGACCGAGCTTGCTAAAATAAAAACCATATCACAAAACCAAAAAGAAAAATGGATGAGCAATCCCGTTATCCATGATTTTATCTGTTTAGTATATGTGTATGTCCGGCTCATTAAAAGCAAAGGTATGAAACAAAAGGGCATCAGCGAACTGAATGAACTGTTCACAAATCGGATGTCAAGACATAAAATATATTTTGAAAAGAACGATACTATCATGGAAAGCTACCGCTTTGTTTCAAAAACCATATCTTACCTTTGCAACAAATATCGAAAATAGATTGATTTTTGACAGAATGGTGGTATAATAGTCATTGACGAACAAAAAACAATGGTTTTTTAGCGGAAACGGTGCCCGCATTGTTTCCGTATTTTTTATTTTAATGAAATAGTTTCTGACAATGCATAACCTCCCACCATCAGGTGAGAGGTTATGAACTCATTTATTCCATTATTCCTGAATTTCTCCAACAAAGTTATAGATGATTTTGACTTCCTGATACTTCTGCCTGCCCTCTTTTCTGACTTCGCCTATCAGAATACGGTCAACAAGACGGTTCAGCACCGCTTCGTCCAGCTCCTTGATTGTGGCGTACTGCCGGATTTCCTTGATAAAAGATTTTACATCGTTTTCCTGTCCGTCAGACTGCCGCATCATCAGCGTAAGTTCCTGTCCCCGGCATTGATTCTGTTCCTGTTCTGTTTCCAAAGCCGCTGTCAGCTTCATAAAACGCTGCTCCGTCAATATGCCTTTTGACTTGTCGGTATAAAGGCTGAAAAACATATCATCAATCTCTTTATTTCTTGCCTCTATCTGTGCCAGTTCCTTTTTGATTTCTGAAATATCAGCAAGATAGCGGTGTTCCATGCGTCTGCTCAACCGCTGGTAGAACATATCAGCGTCTTTCAGTGCCATAGCGGACAGCTCCTGAATATCATTCAAAACAAGGTTATACAAATCCCTTGCTTCTATTTTGTGGCTGGTGCAGGCATTTTTCCCTAACCGATTGTAGGTCTGGCAGATATAATAGGCTTTGTCAATGGGTTCCCGTTCTTCCCCCGTAAACCGGTTTTTTCCGGTTCTTCCCACTTTTTCATAACGCACCTGCATGGATTTCCCACAGGTGGCACAGTAGACAATGCCATGAAAAAGATTGTAAAACGGACAATTATTGCCCTGCATGACCGGCGGTCTGCGGTCAATGATTTCCTGTACCCGTTCCCACTCCTGCGGTGAGATGATTGCTTCATGGCAGTTATCAATCACTTCCCAATCCTCTCTGGCAATAATGTCATAAGTGTTGGAACGGATACCTTTCTGGTGTGTTCGGCAGACTAAATGGGAGCCTTTGTAGAACGGGTTCCGCAGGATATGGTTAATTCTTGAACTGCCCCACGAATAGTAATTCACATCACAGTTCGTACCGCTTTTTACTCTTGTGATAGGGATTTTTTCTTCCATAAGCCGTTTTGCAATCCGCATACACCCCAGTCCGTCAAGGGCAAGGTCATAGATATGCCGGATAACCGGGGCGGTTTCCGGGTCTATAATCAGATGACCGTTATCCTCCGGGTCACGCATCAGACCAAGCGGCGGCTGTCCTCCCCCAAATTTCCCCTGTCTGGAGCGTGTCATACGCCCCGCCAGCACTTTCTTTGAAATGTCCCGGCTGTACATGTCATTCAGGATATTTTTAAACGGAGTGATGTCCATTTCCTGCCTTGTCAGGCTGTCCACGCCATCTGTAATTGCGATATACCTTACTTTGTGTTTTGGGAAAAAGATTTCGATATAACTGCCGGCTTCAATATAATTCCTGCCAAGCCTTGAAAGGTCTTTGGTAATGACACAGCCGATTTTCCCGGCTTCAATGTCAGTTATCATCCGCTGGAAAGAGGGGCGGTTGAAGTTCCTCCCCGTATAACCGTCATCCACGTAATATTCATACTGGAACATCCCGTTTTTTTCAGCATATTCAGTAAGCATAAGTTTCTGGTTGCTGATACTCATGCTCTCGGTGTTCCCGCCATCCTCAAGGGACAGCCTGCAATAAAGGGCAGTTATTTTCTGATTTGGTTTTGATTTCCTGTTCATAGTGTTCTCCTTCTATGAACAGGGACATGACACTATTATAATACCATGCCCCTGCCCGTATTTCAACCTTTTTATGACGCTTTTTTATCCAGCCATTCTTCAAACTGTCTACATGTCTGCTTTTCAATCAGATGTTCAAAGGCTTCTTTCATGGTCTGCTTTCCGGCAAACTCACGCACCACAATAAACTGCACCTTATTGTTTCCTGTACTGTCTTTCTTCTTTTTTTCTGCCATAGGCATTTCCTCCCGAAAAAATATGCCCGACAAGGAAGAAGCTGCAACGAAGTCCGGCAACGGACGTAAAAAAATGCAGATTCCTGTTTTGTCAGGCAGTTATGGTTGTATCTGTTCCTGTTTTCTTTTTTTATTATTATTTGGTTGTTATGGTTGCCGGTACAGCAAATACCTTGCAAAATCAAGGAAATTTCCCCGACAACATGCCCTGCAACGAAGCATGAACCAGACCTGCAACCCGTTCCTATTTTTCAAAGACAAGCTCCATCTGACGGGCTTCTTCCTCTGTCAGTTCCGTAAAACCCTCTGTTCCATTCCCAAGCAGATTGTCAGTGCCGGTTGCACGTTCCCAGCCTTTCTGTCTGCCATATCCGGGAAAGCGTCTGGGATTCTTAAATGCCTGCCAGCCGGAAACAGAGTGGTTCATAATATCGTTGATTTCCCGGATTTCCCATTGCTTCGGTTCTTCAAAGGCATGGTTCAGAGCTTCTTTGTAAAGCTGTTTGGAGCAGACCATATTTCCCTTAAAATCATCCAGAAATTCCTGTATCATGCCAGCCTTTGTATCCTCTGGCATAAAAACAGCCTGATATTCTTTCAGATAGTCCTGCATGGCAGGGGAAAAAGAAAGGGAATAGTCCCCTCTCCGGTAAATATTCATTGCTTCCGCCCACATCTGCCCAATATATTCCCTTGAACCGGCTTCATCCGCAAGGATATGAACCTCTGCCTTGTCCGGCTCCACCATGACCGGCAGGAAACGCCGATTCCCGGTTCGGTCAAGAGGGAGAAAGTCTATGGTGTTGGATGTTCCCCCAAACACGCACTGACGCATACGGTCAGCCGGGTGCGTATCATAGGGAACTTTATAGACTTCCTTTGACCGGCTCAGAAAAGATTTGATTTCCTCTATGCTCTTTGCATTGGCGGTAGCAAGCATTTCCGACATTTCAATAATCCAGTGCCCCTGCAATTTGCGGTAAACATTGTCATCATCCAGCTTCTTCAAATCATCTGTAAACCAGTCATCTTTGGCTGCAAGCAGACGGAAAAAGGTGGATTTTCCGGCACCCTGACCGCCCACCAGACAGAGCATGACCTCAAATTTACATCCCGGCTCAAATACCCGGCGGATTGCACCCAGCATGAAAAGCCGCAAGGCTTCCCGACAGTAACCGCTTTCTTCCGCACCAAGAAAATGGGAAAGGGCGTGACTGATACGTTCTTTCCCGTCCCAGCAGAGGGAATTTAAGTAATCCCTTACCGGGTGGTAGCGGTTCTGGTCGGCGGTCAGCCGGATTGCCTTCTGGATATTTTTCTCACTGGTAAGACCGTAATTCTTTTCCAGATAGTACATGAAATAACATATATCAGTGTCCGTAAGGGCAGGGGAGTTCTTTACCCACCACAGTGGCTTTCCAACGTCCACACGCTCTGTCAGCAGGTTGTAGCGGACTGCATGGGACAATACCGGGTCATACTGAAAGACCGTCAGGCAGTTCCCAATCGTATTCTTCACATTCCCTTTATCGTTCAGCTCCAGCATATCCCGGACTTCTGCCACGCTCCCTGCCGGTTCGGTGTTCCCTGATGTCGGTAACATTGTTTCTTCCCCGGTTTCTGTTGATTTCTGATAATCGTTCTCCAAGTTTTCTGACCTCCTTTCCATGCTCCCGTACAATCCATTCTTTTTCTTCCGTATCCCCAAAGAGAAATATATCCAGAAGATACTCCACATAAGAAGTCCGCTGCAATGCTTCCACAAACAACGGATTCCATTCGGTATCTTCCGGCTTCGGAGCATATCTTTTTTTCCATTCATACAGGGAATGGAGATAGTCGCACAACACCCGGCAACAGTCCCTCTCTTCCTGTCTGGACTGCTTTTTCTGTGCCAGTTTTAGCTTTGCCCGGACAGATTCTTTCAGGGACGCTCTGCCTCTGCTGTCATAAGTGATGAAAAAATCATCTGCCAGTTTTTCAGCCGCTTCTTTCAAGCCAAGTCCGAACAGCCGGGCGGTAAAATCAATCACATCCCCGTCTGCTCCGCAGCCAAAGCAGTGAAAACGCTTATCCAGTTTCATGCTGGGATTTTTGTCATTGTGGAATGGACAGACCGCCATCCCATTTCTTCTGACCTTTATTCCGTAATGCTCCGCAGCCTGCCTTGTCGTGGCAGACTGCTTTACTGCTTCAAACACATTCAAATCAATACCTCCAAAATAAAAAGGCACTCATCATTCTCAATCGAAAATGGCAAGTGCCTGTTAAAGTTCCATATCCTGTTTTCTGTGTGGCAGCGTATTTCTCCTTTCCGCTTCAAGCCGGGCAATATCAGCCTGATTTTTATGCAGTTTATCAAGGATAGACGTTCTGGCTTTTTCCTTAATCTGCTCTGTATTTGCTTTCCTGACTTCCGGCTTCATCAGCGTAGCCTTAACCGCTGCCATTGCTGTCTGCATGGCTTTTGTGATTTTTGTAACCACACCGTCCAGACGGGCGGCAGCATATTCCCTTTCTTTTTGGGAAGCCTTACGCTCCGGGGAGAGTACCCATGCTTTGGACTGCTCCACCATTTTAATGTCCTGCCTGTGCGTTTCCACCCGGACAGTATCACTCACAACCTCCACCGCCTTATCATAGGCAATTTCGGAAACATCATCAATAAGGGATTCCACATCATCAATCTTCAAGGTCAATGCTTCCAGCTTTCCTTCTTTCTCCTGAATCGCTGCGTCCTGTTTTTCAATCCGGCTTTGCTGGAACTGCAACGCTTTTCGCTGCTGATACATCATATCGCTCTGTGATTGAATGGATTGTTTCTGGCTTTGAATAAGCGTTTTCTGGGACTCAATCTGACCGGACTGTTTCGCCATTTCTTCCTTTTGTTTCGCTAAGATGAAGTCCTGCTTTTCCAGATATTTGCGACCGCCGTATTCCGGTTCTTCCTCCAGATGAAGCCCATGCTTTTTACAAATATCAAAGAGCATAGTCCGGCAGGCAGCGTCAAAAGTCATTTTCCTGTTATTGTACCGGCTTGATTTTTTGTCCGGCTCCGGCAGTTCAAAGCCGAGGGCTTCCAGAGCCTTTTCCTGCTGTGGGCAAAGCTCCCCATACTGATTTTCACAGTCAAAAACATGGCGTTCATGGATATGGGGCGTACTTTCATCAATGTGCAGCGCCCAGTCCAGAATGTGGACATGGGAGCCGAAGCGTTGTTCAAATTCTGCAAAAAATTCCGTTGCAATCAGAAAGAGCGTTTCTGCTGGGGCGTGTTCCTCTATTTTCCCAATTTGCAGTAAACTTTCCTCTGGGCAGGTCTTTTTATTTTTAAGGATTTCGTCTGTTGTGCGGTTCCGTTCTGTGTGTCGGTTCTTTTCGTTCCGGGCGTTCTGCCCGATTGTATAATCCGTATAGCGGTTGCGGTAATAAAGCTGTTCGACTTCCTCAAAAGTGGAAGCCATTTCGATTTCATCACTGTTCTTTTCTGCAAGCCGGCGGTACCCGTTATAGCAGTCCCAATAGACATTTCTTTCCGCCCGTTCCCCGTCAATGTGTTCGCTGTGGCTCACATCAAAACTGCGGTCATTGTGCTTCGGATTGTAAACGCCATGCTTCCCGGCACGCCCGTTGTGTTTTGTCAATTTCAAACTGTTTCCCTCCGTTTCTTCAAGATTTTCCCCACAAGGGGAATGGCAGCGAAGCTGCATTTTGCTGTGCTTTTGCGTCAGGTAATAACCCAGTATGGAGTGTCGCAGGCAACACTCCTCTGGGCAAGGCTGCCGCCCTTGACCCGCACAGGGATGTTGCACTCCCTGTACCCTTGCACAAAGGGCTTGCCGCCCTCTGTACTCCCGCCCGAAGAAGCCGAACCTCGTAATTTTCCCGGTCGCTCGTTTTCCGCTTCTTCGATTTTTTCAGAACCTTCCGCTGGAAACTTCCGAAAAAAACAGACCGCTTTACTTTCCAGTAAAATGGTCTGTTTAAAAAGTTTACAAATATTCATTTACAAAGCATATCCTGTCATATGCTAAAGGATGAATTTATTTACTAATTTCATCAATGTCAAGAGAATATCCCATGACCTCTCCGACATCAGTAATTTTTCCTTTGACGATAACTGTATCTCCTATGGACATATCCATAATCGCAGTCTTTTGGTCATCATTTTTTATATAGCATTGAACACCCATAATTGCAAACTCATCATCGACAGGTGTAATAGAAATATATTTTCCACTGCTGTCAATTACGTTTAATCTTCCAGTCAACTCTACATATTGTTTCTCATATTTATCAGTTGCTTTCATAGCATTGGAGTTTAAATCATCCATAAGCTCAGAAACATTATAAGCGGTATAACTGATTTCTTCCTCTACTTCCTTTTGGCTTGAATCTTTGTTGTCCGCAACAGTATCATTTGTAGTTGTATTATTTTCCTTGCTTACAGTATTAGATGATTCATCTTTTCCCCCAGCACTGCCTATCGCTCCAATAACTATCAAAACTACAAGAACAATAAACCAAGGACGCTTATAAATTGGTTTTTTGTTTTTGCCCCCACATTTTGGACATACTTTTGCTCCTGTCGCAATTTCCTCGCCACAGTGTTTACATGTGACTAATTTAGGTTGCTTTGCCATTTTAGAAATTCCTCCTTAGATAAAGTGTACTTTTTCGCAACTAATTTGAAGAATGATTTTTCATCAAAATTTCTTGCTTTTTCGCAGATTTTTGGTATAATTATATACAATCGGTTAAATGAGCAGTAAATCGAAAAAGTACACTTTTCCGATTTATCGTATCTCCCCGAAAACCTAATCTTTTCCGAATTTCTTAGCCTTGTCATGAAACGTGCTTTCCGCCATGTTACAGGCTTTGGCGGCTTCTTTTTGTGTCAGTTTCTTATTTTTCCATGCCTTATGAACTTCATAGAAATTATCCGGCAATGGTTTTGGCGGTCTGCCGAATTTTACACCCCTTGCTTTTGCCGCCGCAATGCCCTCTGCCTGCCTTTGCCTGATGTTAAGGCGTTCATTCTCTGCCACATAGGATAGTAATGCCAGCACAATATCACTGATGAACGTTCCAAGCAGATTTTTCTCACGTCTGGTATCAAGCAGCGGCATATCAATCACAACAATATCTGCTCCCTTTTCCTTTGTGATAATACGCCACTGCTCATTCAAATCTGCGTAATTCCTGCCTAAACGGTCAATGGACTTTACAAACAGAACCGTATTTCCGTTCAGTTTCCGCAGCAACTTCTTATATTGTGGTCTGTCAAAATTTTTACCCGACAGCTTATCCATATAAATATTTTCCTTTGGTACACCCATTTCAAGAAGTGCAATCCGCTGTCTGTCCTCATTCTGTTCCCGGCTGCTGACACGCATATAGCCGAGATATTTCTTATCTTCCATGCAATCCTCCCGTTTTTTCTGTAAAACAAAAGTGCCCCATGCACTCCGACACAGGACACTTTCCAGAATGCCATGCACTCTGCAATATATTTTTTTGCTTCCCTGCAACGCTCAAAAGTACTATTTCACTGTACCCCTTATCTTTGTACCCTGCTTACAGGAAACGGTCAAAACATCAAGTCTGCACCCGATGTTTTAACCGTAAACCGCCCCGAAATCATGCTGTTTTTCTGTCCCCTGTCTGCAATGCCTGAAAACCATGCTGTTTCGCATATTCCCTTGCCGCTGTCCGGCGTTCCTCACTGTAAGGCGGTATCAGGCGGATAGACAGCCTTGACTTGTCCATGACATAAGTGACACCACCCTCCAAATTCTGACACTTCAACCGACACAGAGCAGGGTATTTTCTGCTATACTCCGCAAGCCTGCGTTTTAGGTCGGCATTATGTGTGTAAATGGTGGCTTCACTTTCTTTCTCATTGAAATTCACAATCGTTTCTTTCTCGTATTTAGACAGCTTTCCCATATAAATCCTCCCAATCTGTGCTTCTTTCCACAATGCGGATATACTTCTTTGCTTCAAAATATCTTTCCATTTCCAAGCGGAGATGACGGTAAAAGCAGGGATACCATTCTCCAACACTTTTGCTGTCCAGCTTTCTTGCCAGACACAGCACCCGACGTTTTACCTTTGTGTCCACTGTCAGGGCGGTAATCCATTTCAACCGGTGTATCGTGTTCTCAAGGTTTCCGCACCCGAAAGCGTATAAGATTTTCTTTTCTTCCATGTTTAACTTCATGTTCCTACCTCCATAAATTGTTTTTTTATTTCTGCCGTTTTACCTGCAATCCGTTCCTGCCCGGAATTATCCCAGCGTTTCTCGTTCCTTTGGTATGCTCCTGTCATGGCACTACTTCCCCGGGAACGGTATCACTTGCAGCCGGTCATTCTGTTTTCAATGTCCCTGTGATATTGAAATCTTAACAAAATAAACCGGCTTCCCCCGTATGTCCGAAAGGTCAGAAAAAATCCAAAAAAACGGAAATTTCCACGTTTTCGGAAATGCTCTGTGTTATAATGAATCTGACGCTGTTTTGGGAGGAGATAAGTGATGTATATTAAATTAACGCTTCAGGAAAAATTAAAGGATGAAAGAACCAGCCGCCACATGACACTTGCGGAACTTGAAAAAGCGACCGGCATAGCAAAAGCCACTCTGGGAAAATATGAATCCGACAACTGCACCGATATAAGTCCATTTAATCTGGCAAAACTGGCAGAATATTATGGTCTGTCTATGGATTACCTCATGGGGCTAACTGAAAATAAAAATCATCCAAACACTTCCCTGTATGAGCTGCATTTGGATGATTCCACAGTTGATTTATTAAAAAGCGGTGCAATGAACAACCGGCTTCTTTGTGAGCTTGTCTGCCACCCCGGATTTCTGCGTCTGATGACGGATATAGAAATCTGCATTGACCGGATTGCCGATATGCGTGTCCAAGACATGAATTTACTTCTGGAAAAAGCAAGGCAGTCCGTCATGGAACAGCACCAGACACCAGAAAATGACCTTTATATGCGTACTTTGGAGCTGGGGCAGGTCAGCGAGGAGATGTTTTTCAGTCATGTTATCCATGATGACCTTGACCGGATTGTAAAAGACCTCCGCACCCGGCATGAATCCGACAGGACAACTGCCGAACCGGAAACACCCGCAGCGGATTTTGCCAGAAATATTCCCGTAATACTGCTGGACGCCCTCATGCACAAAGGAACAGCCGACGAAAAGCGGGCGTTTACTATCTGTCGGGTATTCGGAATTGATTATATGAACCTCCCGGAAGATGACCGTATCGCCCTTGCACGTGTATTCAAAAAATCCCCCGTACTTCCGGCAGTCACCAGCCAGCGTGGGAAATCAAAGCTGTTGTCCCTGTTCGGAAAGAAAAAACCGAAAGAATGACACAAAAAAGCTACTGTTTCCGCCAAAGCGGTTCGTAGCTCTTTTGTAAGATTATTATATTTCCCATTCAATTTTCCGGCTGTAGAGCTGTTTTTTTACAAATAAAACCGCCATCCTTATACATAGACCAGTTCCGCATAAATAATTTCTTCTGCCCGGTTGCGGATGTTATTGCAACGCTGCACCCACTCCATTTGATTTGCTGCTTTCAGTTCTTCCGTCACACCCTCGGCAGCTTTCATCTGTTCCATGATAGTGTCAAGCCTTTCCTGTGCCTGTTCATTCAGGTCAGCAAGATACGTCCAGAGTTCCCCGGTCAGGATAAGATTGCTGTACCGGGCAGAGTGGCATTCTTTCAGATAAGTCCTGTGCAGGCTTCCGTATTTCCCGATAGGGCGGTTTTCCTCCGGCAGTTTCAGGTCAGGGATATAGTAATCTCCGACAAGGATATAATCAATGCCATTTTCGTGTATCCGTTTTGGTAATTGTTCCATTTTCAGACCTCCTGTATTCAATTTTTATCAGAATCCAGTTGGTCATGTCCCTGTTCATGTGAAATTCAAGGCAACTGAACTCTTCACAAACAAGTATGGCATATCCTTTCCCAATTTCTGATAGTTCAGCCCATGCGAAAGCTCCCGCCCTCTGGTTTCGGAAGTGTTGAAGCTGTCTATCGTTTCCTTGCCTAAAATCTCCGATATTTCTTTGAGCGTCGTTTTTTCCTTGCCGCCCAAGAAAAGCGTGGTGTCGCAGTTGCCGACTATGGTATCGGCGTTGTCCTTGTAGATTGCCTTTAGCTGTGACTGGCTCTGCAAGATGATTGACGCGGAGATTTCCCGGCTCCGTATCGTGGCAATGAGCTTTTCAAACTTCGGTATCTGCCCGATATTCGCAAATTCATCAAGCAAGCACCTTACATGGACGGGAAGCCGCCCGCCGTATTCATCATCTGCCTTGTCGCATAAAAGGTTGAATAACTGTGTGTAGAGAATACTCACGACAAAGTTAAAAGTATCGTCGGTGTCGCTGATAATGACGAAAAGGGCGGTCTTTCTGTCGCCTATGGTGTCAAGCTCCATTTCGTCGGTTTCCATAAGCTCCCGCAGCTCCTTAATGTCGAATGGGGCTAACCTCGCGCCGCATGAGATAAGTATGCTTTTTGCGGTCTTGCCCGCCGCAAGTTTGTATTTTTTGTACTGCTTGACTGCAAAATGTTCCGGGTCTTTTTCTTCCAGACGTTCAAACATGAGGTCAACCGGGTTCTGGAAGTCCTCGTCGTCCTCGCGGGCTTCCGACGCATTTATCATTTCAAGCAGCGTCGTGAAGTTCTTCTCGTCCTCCGGGGCTTCATACCAGATGTAGCCGATTAGCGCGGTGTAGTAGAGCTTTTCCGCTTTCACCCAGAAATCCTCGCCGGATTTTTCCCCGTCGCCTTTGGTGTTGGCGATAATGGTATTGACTAACTTCAAAATGTCCTTTTCGCTCCGCAGATAGGCAAAGGGATTGTATTTCATGGATTTCTTGAAGTTAATCGTATTCAGCACTTTTATCCGATAGCCGCCCCGCTGTAAGAGCTTCCCGCACTCGATTAAGACAGTGCCTTTCGGGTCTGTGACAACATAGCTGCTGTGCATTTGCATAAGCGACGGTTTGACGAAAAACCTTGTCTTGCCGCTGCCGGAACCGCCGATTACAAGAATGTTCTTGTTGCGGGCATATTTTGGCTGCTTCGGGCGGCTGTTCATGGTGAGCCGTTCTGTCTGCGTGAGGGGGATATTGTTTTCAAATACCGGGTCTGTGTACGGCTTTATGTCCTCGGCTGTCCCCCAACGGGCAGAGCCGTATTCCATGCCTTTCCTGTACTTCTTCGCGTTCTTGCCCTTGACATAGATAATCAGCCGGACAATGACCGCCCCCGCAATGCCTAAAGCTAAATCTGCCGGGTGGAAGCTCGGCGCGGCACTGGAAAAGGCGGCGGTAAAACCGTCCCCAAGATGTAGCAGCTTTGCGCTTGCGTCTGCGCCGGGGGATAAGCGGACAGCCGCGCCCACTTTATCAAAGAGCCAGACAAAGAGCAGATAGGGGGCGTTTAGGATAAGCAGCTTCTTGATTTCCGGCTTCATAATTCCCGCCCCCTGTCTTTGTTTTTTACTTTCTCGCGCTGTGCGTTTCTGCCCTGTGCGGCTTCTTTAAGGCTTGTCAGCAGCTTTCGGATAGAGGGCTTCCTGTCCTGTGTCAGCTTCTTTGCGGAAAACTCCTTAAAGGCTGCGGTCAGCACGTCCGCGTCCCGCCCCTTGAAGAAAACCAGATAGCGGGGCGGGCTTTCCGTCGCGTCCTTTTTCAGCGCAAAGTCGATACCGTACTTTTTCGCCGTACTCTCAAAGGCTTTGATATTGCCCTCGGTAATCTCAATGTTGGAAACGCCCGCGTTCTGCTTCATAAGCTGCTTTAAGCTCTGCTTGCCCTGTGGCGGTTTTGCAAGCTGCTTTTTGCCCTTTGACAGTATGGCTTTCATTGCCTTTTGGAGCGTCTGGGCGGTCAGCTTCCCGGTCTTGATGTAAAGGGCTATGGTCTTTTCGTTTACTTCGTCCTGCAATTTCTCGCGTCCTCCTTTCGCGTTTCTTTATGGGGCGGCGGTCAGATACGCACCCGCAGCCCGTTCAAGTCCTCGGCTCTGATACCCACAAGATACCAGTTGTCGCCGTACTCAATCCGGGTAGGCTTCCACTTGCCCCGCACGAACACGTCAAAGCACTCGCCGCAATGCAGCCCGCCATAGTAAGTATTGAGGTCAAAGCGAATGTCGTAACGGTCGGTGCGCTCGTCAAATACCAATGCTCCTGTTCTCTGTGCCATAATAAAATCCTCCTTTTGTTGTTTACAGGCTTTCGCCCGGTTTGAATGAATAGGGGTCGTGCGGCTCCTGTGGCGCAAGTGCGCCGCTTGCCATGTCATGGGCGACAAGGGAAGTGTAGTAGTTGCCGATTGTGGACGGGGCGTTGAAAAGGGCTGCTTTCAGATATTGCTTGATGTTGCGGATTTTCGTTGTGTTCTCCCGCATACAGTCAAGCACAAAGCGGATATGCTCGCCGTCCAGTTTCATAAACTTTGACTTCACAAGCTCTGCCGGGTAGTCGTCCCCCGCAATCCGCACCCGCTTTCTGGCGGTGCATACGGTTTCAAGCATGAGGTCTACAATCTCGTCAAGCCTGTCACTGTCAAACTTCATGTCCTGTTTGAGAATGTGGTAGTCGATATTGTCCTTGATGATTTCCCGGTATATATCAACTGCGCTCTGTGCTGCCGCTTCCGTTCCTTTCCGTTCCGGCGGCGTAGCCGCTTCTCTGCAAGGAGAGGGGTTAGGGGAAAGGATAGGAATGGAATGGGTACTTTGTTCATCAGTAATTATTTTTTCTTTTTTTGGTAAGTCAGTTCTTTGTATATCTTTATTTAATTGCGTTGGATTTTCCAACGTAGGTTTTTCCAATGTTGGTTTTTCCTGCGTTGGATTATCCAATGTTGGATTTTCCAATGTAGGTAAATCCGGCGTAGGCGGCTGCGGCTGCTCGAATATCACATAGTCCGCGCCCCGCAAGCGTCCTTTCTCGTCGCGCTCCCTTGAACGGACGATATACCCGGCGCGTTCAAGCTCCCGTATGGCTTCGCGGATAGCGTCTATCTTCTCCCGGTTGATAAGGGATAAGCCTTTCAAGGTGTAGTCCCAATCTTCGGGGAGTGACAGCATTTGCGACAACAGCCCCTTTGCCTTTAGGGAAAGCTCCTTGTTGCGTAGGTGGTGGTTGCTCATTACGGTGTAGCCCTTGTTCCGTTCCACTCTGAAAACTGCCATAGTAAATCACTCCTTTTGCTGTGGATTTGTTACGCAGTAGAAGCGCGGTTTCGGGGGATAAGGTATAAATCCCTTGCCGCGCCAGATACGCGCCCGCAAAACCGCTTGTAGCAAGGCTTTTTCTGCCCCTACTGCGTAACAAAGGGCATGAAAAAAGCGGCGTTCCTGTTCTCCCATGTAGGGAGTGGGAAACGCCGCTTTTGCGTCGTATTCAGTTTTTAGTACAATACCCTGCTTGTCCATCGCTCGAAAAACCTTGATTTTCTGGTGTTTTCAAAAGTATCGTTATCTAACGTCAGCTTTTCAACGGCCCGGATTTTTGGAAATGATGAAATATGTGGAGGATTATTCCGTTTCCACGCTGATTGTCAAAGACCTGTCCAGGCTGGGACGTGAGTATTCCTACATGGGCCGCCTGCAGGATTTCATCTTTCCTGCTTATGACGTCCGCTTTATCGCTGTCAATGATGATGTGGACAGTGCCAAAGGCGAGAACGATTTTGCCGTTTTCAAAAATGTTTTTAACGATTATTACGCAAAGGACACCAGCAGGAAAATCCGTGCGGTCGTGAAAATGCGCGGCGAGGCCGGGGAACACCTGACGAGCAATCCGCCTTACGGATATGTCAAAGACCCTGCAAACAAAAAGAAATGGGTGGTGGACGAAGCGGCGGCAAATGTGGTGCGGAGAATCTTCGGCCTGTGCATTGCGGGCAAAGGCCCCATGCAGATCTCAAAAATCCTGACGGCGGACAAGGTGCTGACCGTCACCGCCTATAACGCAAAGCAGAAAGGGCAGGCCATGCCGGAAAACCTTTACCATTGGAGCCAGACGGGTGTGGTTAAGATTCTGGAACGCCGTGAGTACACCGGCTGTACCGTGAATTTCAAGACTTACACCAAATCCCTGAAATTCAGGAAAAGAATGGAGAACCCAAAGGAAAACTACCGGATATTTGAGGGAACCCAGCCTGCCATTATCGAGCAGGGACAGTGGGACCGTGTGCAAGCGCTCCGTTCCCACAAGCGCAGACGGACGAAAACCGGCAGGACAAGCATTTTTTCCGGCCTTGTGCGTTGCGCGGACTGTAGCTCCAAGCTGTATTTCTGTACCAGCCGGGATTCTGCGGATGGGCGCCGGGACCATTTTGTCTGCTCGAATTACAAGAGCAACACCGGCTCCTGCCAGATTCATTATATCCGGGAACAGACCCTTTACAAGCGTGTCCTGGAATGCGTACAGCAGACACTGACGTATGTACGGCTGTTCAGGGACGACTTCACTCAGGAGATGCTGCTTCAGGACGAAGCCAGCAGGAAAGCGGAACTGGCACAGAAGCGGAAAGCCCTGTCCGGCGCACAGAAACGCATGGAGGATTTGGACAGGATCATCCAACGGCTTTATGAGGATTCCGTCCTGGGAAAATTGAGCGATATGCGCTTCCAGAAATTATCGGCACAGTATGAAATGGAGCAGGAAGAAATCCGCCAGTTGTCGGCTGCGCTGGAAAAAGAGATTGCCGAAGAATCCGAACATGTGTCTGATGTCGGCCGGTTTCTACAGCTTGCTGAACAATACTCGGAGATACAGGAACTGGATGCCTCCACCGTCAATGAGCTTATTGAAAAGATTGTAATCCACAATCCGGAAAAGATAGGCGGGCGGAAACATGTCACGATTGAAATTTATTTTACTTATGTAGGAAAAATAAGGATTCCGCTTCATAAACCGGAACTGTCTTTCAACACGACAGAACCGGCGTGATCTGCGCCACGCCGGTTGAATGGAACTTTTTATAATACTTCCATATGTGCCTCCGTCTAAGCAACGGGGCATCAAGCTTGCAACGCTGCAGAGCAGCGGGGTATGTGACCCCTCGCCGGGGCGGCATCTCCTCTTCTTCGAAGAGCAGATCAGCCTTGCGGCATTCGCCAAATGTCTATGAGATGCTTTGCATGTCTATGAGATGCTTTGCATGTCTATGGACAGCCGCTTGGCTCATTGCTCGCGGGAATCATAATCATCTGAACCGCGGCCGCCTGTTTTTACATTCTTATATATTATGGATCTCCCGGTATTTTATAACCTGCTCCCAGTCAAGAATACTCAGATAATGGGTTCCATACCGGCAGTGCCATCCGATCTTCCCTTCCATAGATTCTCCTGCGATTCCCCATCGTCCACTTTCCTCTTCCATTTGCTCTACGGGCCGGAACAGTACCTCCTCTATCTCCTCTTTACGGATCAGTCCCTGATGTGCCAGACGCTGATATGCCTTTGTTCCCGCCACGCAGGAGAGGTACTCTGACAGAGGATCCGCCCATGAATCCCTGAGCGCCGAGCCAATATACAGATTCCGGGGCGCTATCAGGGCAGCCAGAAAATGCTGGTCAAAGGGCAGCGCATCGATGTCGTCCATATACTCATACGCTCTGGGACACAACCATTCCCTCGAATATTCCCGGTGCAGATCCCGAAGCTGCTCGCCCTTCTTTCCTCTGAAAACCGCAATACCTCCGGCACCTGACTGTAATGCAGCCGTCAGGGAAAATCTTTCGTCAAAGGCTCCTGCTGCCAGTGCCGTCTTTCCCAGCCGTGAATGCCCCATAACAGCTACCCGCCCGATATCCACCAGCCGGGACTGCTCCAGATAATCCATGACCCTGCAAAGGCCGAATGCCCAAATCGCAATCTTACCCGCACTCTGGTGGGGATTACGTGCTCCGAGTCTGCCCAGTCCGCTTTGAAAATGATCCGGATAATCTGCAGCCATATCCTGATAAAAAACATGAACGATCCCATATCCATGTTCCAGTACGCACTCACCGACACCATCTCCTATCGTTGGTGTAAATCCCAGATACAAGAATGTTCCTTTTACCTCTCTGCCTTTCGGCAGAACAACCTGAAACGGAAAAGAAACCGGATTTCCATACACCGTCACCGTAGCAAGCATATGATAAAGCTCCGCCCTTCCGCCATAGGCGTCCCTCTCTTTTTCTGTCATTTGAAATACACTTTCATACTCCAGAAAGGGCATATTCCCCAGAAGGAAGTCCTCCAGGATACGCTTTATCTCCCTTCTTCTTCCCTCCCACTCTGCCTTTCCGGTCTTCTCATTCACGAGATCCGGAAGCTTTCTTTTTTTTAGTTCATTCTCAATTCGATCCATTCTGATCCCTCCCGATCCGTATCGCGCAAATCACTGCCTGATTACTGTAGATCCTGGGAAATGTAACCCGGATACTTCCGTTCCCTGCTGAAACCGGTATCTGTTTCTTCCATGCTTTTCCGGCGCCGCCGGCTTCCTGCCAGATATCCAGCTTCTCCAGAACCGTTTTCCCGTTTACAGAAACGTCAAACATTCTCCAACCCCTTGCATTTTCCCCGGCAGTTCCGTACCAGGGCTCCACAAAATACAACTCCAGGAGATATTCTCCCTTTTCCACCGGAAAAGAGTAAGAGAGCTGATCCCTTCCAAAACGGAATTTCCTGAACAATTCCGCATCCCCTGTATTTTGTATTATATCATAAGTTTCAGAAAAGCTGCCCGTCTCATCTTCAACATTTTCAAACTCCATTCCCCAGGACCGATATCCCCAGCTTCCCTGTTCCGACTTCTGATCTGCCATCCAGGTATAACCTTTTTCATCCACATAGTCTCCCCCGCCGCAGTTGACACGATAACAGTCATCCGGCGATGCGGAAATCTCCAGATCATAACGGGAGTCTCTTTTCCGCTCCGGCAAAGGCAGGTTCGGAAAAAGAACCCTGTCCTCCGCCACGCATCTTCCATCTACATATCCCTTTGCCGTCAGAATTCCCCATTTGACCCTAACCTGGCGGAAAAGAGCATGCTCCCCCCTGGGGCCGGATTTCCGCCTTCCTGCCACCGTCTCTCCATAGTCGTTGTAAAGCTCTACCTCCTCACAGTTTGAATAAACCGCAATATCCGCCATCGTTTCCTTCCTGAAACGATCCTGCCAGGAATGAGAGGCAATGTAAACCATTGGCTCCTTATGAGGCGAAGTGTAATTTGCCCGATACATATAGTAGGCGTCTGTTGGTTCGCCCCAGCAGGTAAAAAGACCTTTGCTGTTCACTACTCCCACACGGCCGGTTCCTTTTCCATCCAGACAGTACAGAAGCTCTCTCCCGGGATTTGCATGACTGGAAAAGATCCACTGGAAATGGCCATAGCAGTATTCCCGTACCTTCTCCGCCTCCCGCACTTTCGTCTCCAAGCAATAAGTAAAGAGTTCCTCCGGCACATCCCCTCCGCTATTCTGCAAAAGGCGCGGATCTCCTTCCTGGTGCTTTCCTTTTACCCGATATTGTCCGTACTCGCCTACCAGCTGCATCTGAACAATCTCTTTTCCATAGTTTTCAACATCCCCACCGTATGTTCCCGACCAGTTCTGCGGAATGTTCCAGTCGCTTCCCGTGCCTCCGTTACAGGTAACTACCTTTCTCTGAGAAGGAGATGTCACATCCAGACTGTGGATCAGCTCTGTCACGATTCTGGTAAAATCTGAAGGAAGCATGGATTCATTCTGAATGCTCCAGAGAAAAACAGAGGGAGAGTTTCTTCTTTCCAGAATCCACTCCTTTGTCAATATCAGGAACAGGTCCCGGAACTCTTCCGAATCAAAATAAATATGCGCTCCCATTTGCGCCCAGTATAAAATTCCGTTCCGGTCGCAGTATTCCAGATACCGCAGATTATGAGGACAATGCGCCTCCCGGAATGCATTAAACCCCGCTGCCCGGAACATTTCCATTCTTGCATGGATCATTTCTTCTCCAAACGCGTGGTCATTTCCCAATTCATGCTCATATTCACAGGATCCGTTCAGGAAATAATGCTTCCCGTTGATAAGCAGCCGTCTTTTTATCCTGTGTTCCTCATCCTCCTGCTTCAACAGATCAATGTCCTTAAATGCATCTCCTTTGTTGGCCAGCCCCTCGCATGAGCAGATAGCAAAGGGAGTCTCTGTCTGGCAGTATTCCTTCAAATCTTCATCTACCCCGCGGACTGTACTGATCACATTATGGAGGAACGGATTTTCCTCCGACCACAGATCCGGAAAGCTCAGTGGATCGCAGTCCTGTACGATACAGATCTCCTCGCCAGGCTCCAGTTCTGCTCCGGTGACCAGATTGGCTATGGATTTCGTACGATTGTGGGTCTGCACAAAGGATTCCAATTGTATCCGGTGCTTTTTCTGATCCTGATTCTTAACAGTTGTTTCTATGGAAATTCTTACCTTCTCAGGCGTAAATTCCCGTATATATACCGCCACCCCTCCGGGAATGACCGCTACCGGAGAGTCCTTGCCGCCCCGGGAATACTGTACGAAATTATGGTTCTCCTTCCCTGGTTTCTCTCTCAGGCGCTCTCTGTCAATTACCCGCATTTTCTGATCGTCAAAATTTTCCCATGTGATGGTCCTGAAGCCGAAGCTGTTTTCCACCTGATCCAGCTGCTCCTGTCCTTTCCACAGTGTCGTTCTGATCCGATACAGAACCGGAGCGTCCGGATACCATAAAGACAGATTATCCTGATTTTCCATAACCTGGACCACAGCGCCTTCCTGTCCGGCAGACAAAATCAGGTTCGTTTCCGTTCTGCGCAGGACCTCGCCCATCTGATCTAGCAGTTCCTGCCGCACCAGGAATTCACTCTCCTCCCCGCCCAGATTTACAATTTCACTTTCTATCCTTATATCTGACCTGCTGCCCTTTAAGTTTGGCGTCGTAATACAGATACCAAAGGGCTTCACCCGGACATCGCCGGTAACCTGTATATGAACCGGACGGAAAATGCCAAGCGGCTGAGACCCCTCTGAATTAGGTGTCCCAAAGCAGCCGCCGCAGATCCAGGGAAGATCTCTGATTTTTTCCGGATGCCTGGCTCTGACCAGTATCTGATTGGGTTTTTCTCTTTCCAGACAGGGGGTCAGCTCCGCCTGAAAGCAGGTTCTTCCTCCTTTATGCGATCCTATATGTACTCCGTTCAACCACACATCTCCGTAGGCGCCAACTCCCTCAAAGAAAAGAAAAACTCTTTTTCCTTCCCACTCCTCATGGTATTCCAGCATTCTCCGGTACCAGGCCGTACCGTGAAGATTTCCGTGGGAAACCCGATGATATCCGTGATACTGTTCCCAGTTATGAGGAACCCTTACTTTTTTCCAGGATTGATACGCGCCAATCCTGTCCGGTGTGTCCAGATCTCTGTCCGCCAGAACACTTTCCCAGCCTTCATTTATTGTCATACTGCTGCGATATTCCATGACTTACTCCATTTCTGCGCTGCTTTGTTGCGCAAATTCATGATATGGCTAAATCCATACAATGGATTAACGAGTTTGTGGCAAGCAACGCGCAGACACAAATCTCGCGATTGAAAATTTTAATTTTCAATCTTACCTCCTGCCGCGTTACAAGCTTGATGCCCCGTCAGCTTGCTGCGGGGTCTTTGACTTTTCCTGACGGATACGCCATGTTTTTACTGAGGACAGGGCCGAATACAAGGTATCCTCCTGCTCCCTGATGCCGGTGATCAAATGTTTCCCTGCCAGAAAAGGCTGACATACCCCTGAAACAGTTCCGATCACCCACAGGTTATCCGACTGCAGGCGATAGATCTCTTCGCCGATCTCACACCTTTCTTCCTCCGTTTCAGCTGTTTTTAACTGATCCCGTAATCGGTATAATTCTTTCACACCGGGAATTGGTTCTGTCCCTTCCTGCCCCCTGGTTTCATACCAGCGCCAGTACCGGGGGCACGGGTCGCTCAGGCCGCCGATCTGATAGGGAATGAACGGATCGTCCCCCGGCTGCTCCCACACAGTAAAAATATGGCGGTTTCTTACCTGATACTTTCCCATCTCGGAACCGTTTTTCAGTCTTATCAGTTCCAGCTCTATTCCGATCCGCTTCAGACTTTCTTTCAGAAAGGCTGCCGCCTCGTCGGCCAGAGGCGTTACCGGATAATAAACCATCTCCAGGACGGCTTTTTCCCCGTCCGGGAAGCACCGTATCTCACCTTTCCTGCTGCAAAAGCAGATTCCCATTTGGTCAAGCAGTTTCCCTGCTCTTATCGGATCATACTCTGCATATTTCCGGACAAAGTCCTCCCGATAATAAGGCCTGTACGGCTCCGGGGCAATCTGGGAAGGCGTCCCTTCTCCTCCAAATACCTCATCCCGCATTCTCTGACGATTCAAAGACAGCGATACAGCCTGTCTGAAACGCAGATCCTGCACATACGGCCGCAGCCATCTCTGCTCCGGACATAAATTGATCAGGAAAACCGCCTGCTGGACCTGCCAGGGTCTCAAATGCGTCAGCTTATAATTTCTGCGGACAGCTTCCGAATCCAGCCTTTTGTCTGTACATTTGAGAAAGCACCCCGCCAGGTCGCATTTTCCCTGTTCCAGCACCTCCATCAAATCTTCCTGTGACGAATAGCGGTTCCGGATAATCCTTTCTATATAGGGCAGCCTGACTCCCTCCTGATCCTGCATGTAAAAGTACGGATTTCTGGAGAGAATTGCATGTTCCGGTGTTGATTCTCTCTCATAAATCCACGGATCCAGCGTCGGATATTCCCATATACGCAGAATTCTCTCCGGCATAAAATATCCCGCTTCTCTGACAGGCGGGTCCACCGCATGATAATACACATCCCACGGCTGACCACCGAAGCCATCCTCCCTCATCCTTTCGGAAAGACTTTCCTTTGTCTGATAACGGTAATGATACTGTTTCAAATAATGAGAAGGCCGCAGTAACATCTGCCACCTTGCAGATCTTACCTGCATCTGTGTGAAGCCGTGGCAGGGAACTGAAAACACAAGGGTAAAATGTCGTTCATCTTCTATTTGAACCTTCACCGCCTTCTCTCCCCAGAAAAGCCATTCCCATTCCGGAAGCATGATGTGAGAGTCAGCGGAATTGGTAAGGTATTTCTGAAGCTGCGGCAACAGCAATACATCCTCTATTGTATACCGCACATCCTCTGTGGTAACCCTTGTTCCATCAGACCAGTGCAGGTTCTCCCGAATGGTATAGGAATGGCAGCATCCGGAGCTGTCGGCAGAATATTCCGACAGAACTCCAGGCGCTATTCCTCCGTCGATCCTGCTGTAATGATGCCATTTCCGTTTATCCTCCACCTCAAACAGCGGCGTTTCATTGATAAATCTGAGATAATGGCAGAAACCTGGTGTTATTTCCGCCAGACGGAGCTGTCCGCCCCTTTCTCTTTTTTCTATCGTTCCAACTTTTATTGGGTCCACAATCTCTCTCCTGTTTTGTCACGAAGCAGACTTGGCATCTGCCTTCTCATGCAGGCGCCATGATCTCCCTTGGCGTTTCTGCAAGTGCAATCTTCTGTATTCTGTCGCGAAAGCAAACCGATACCGTCACAGGCTCTGCCGCTTTCATCCGACAGGAAACCGGTATGCCCTCTTCCCATAAAAGATCCATGGTAATCCCTCCTCTGAGATGCATTCCTTTTATTTCCCCTGCCCTCCACCCTTCAGGAAGCGCCGGGAGCAGTTCTATGCAGCCATCATGAGACTGGGCGATCATCTCCAGAACTGCCTCTGCAAGTCCGAAATTTCCATCGATCTGAAAGGGTGGATGTACATCCAGCAAACTGTCCAGGATACAGTTCTGCATCATTTGATACAAATTGTTCCAGGTTTCCTCCCCACGCCCCAGTCTTGCCATAAAACAACAGATCCAGGCCTTGCTCCATCCGGTATGTCCTCCTCCATGGGCAAGCCTGTAATCCAGTGTTCTGCCGGCGGCCTGAAAGAGCTCTTTGTCCTTCCTGGTTATGGTATTTCCGGGATGCAGACCAAAAAGATGTGAAATATGACGATGCCCCGGCTCGGTCTCCTCCACTTCTCTGTTCCACTCCATAAGCCTGCCATCCTTTGACAGTCTGTAAGGCGGAAGCTTTGTCAGCAATGTATCCAGTTCTTTCTCCCGCTCCCTGCCTGTCTCTTCCAGTCCTTCCTGAAAACAGAGGATCAGCTGCCTTAGAATCGCAATATCCATGGCAGGAGAAAGGCATAGTGCACTGCATTGTCCCTCCTCTGTACGATAGGTATTTTCCGGAGAGACGGAAGGGCCGCTCTGCAGCATTCCCTCCCTGTCCTCAAAAAGATAGTCTTCAAAAAAAAGAATGGCTTCTCTCATGGTGGGAAGAATCTCCTGCTCCAGAAGTTCTTTCTCTTTCCCGTACAGATAGTTATCATATACTTGCAGCGCCAGCCACGCGCCGCCCATATTCCAGAAAGGAGAAGCATCAAAAATCCCCTCCGGGTCCGCACTGGCCCACAGATTGGTATTGTGGTGGGCACAAAATCCCCGGCAGCCATACAGCTTCATAGCCGTATCTCTTCCGTTTTTCCGAAGCCTCTGCAGGAGCTTCCGCAGCGGCACCTCACATTCCGTAAGTCCCACCTTGGGTACAAACCAATAATTCATCTCCAGATTAATGTTGATGGTGAACTCGCTCTGCCAGGGCGGCACAAAGGAGCCATTCCAGATTCCCTGAAGATTTGCAGGCAACACACAGTTTGCAGAAGATGAGATCATAAGATAACGGGCATAATCCAGCAGAAAAACCATCATTCCATCCGCCCATTTTTTCTCCCCTTTCCGTATCTCCGCCATGATCTCATTCATGGGCAGGATATCCGCGGGTACAGAAGGAGCGGAATGCAGTGTCAGAGAAAAGCGGTCATACATCTGTCGGAAATACGTCCTGTGTCTTTCCCTGATCTGCTGCCACCCGGCGTCTCTTGCTCTTTGCAGGGTCTCTCCCACACGTTTTGCAATGTTTTCCGAGACTTCCTTTTTATCCTCTTCCGGTCCTTCTTTGCAAGTCTCCTTAAAGCTGGTGGCCGTGGACAGGAAAAATATGACCTCTTTTGCTCCTGACACATATATATAATCTCCCAGCACCGCAACGCGATCTTCCTCTCTTCCATCCGCAGCAACAGCCACCGCTGTCACTGCCGTGAAATAGGAAACGCCTCCAGCCCCGTTTTGTCCCCAGTTTCCTACTGCCGGATAACGCCATTCCAGCGCTCCCGTATATTCTTCGAAAGGTTTTCTGCCAATATTGGTACTGAGCGTCATTCCTTCCGGATGATCCGTTGCAAGACGCACTGCAAGCACGTTCCATTCCGTGCTGACCAGATAAGTTCTCTCATAATGATATCCGCCCATCGTGTAGGTCACTTCCGCTTCGCCTGTACTCAGCTCCAGCCTGCGCTCATAATTTTCAGGCCTTTGCCGATGGTTCCGAAAGCACAGATGCATTTCTCCCGCCGGCTGGTAGGGATTATTATATTTAGGTGTGGAGGTAAACGCCATTTTCCATAAAAAGGCCGCCTCCTCTTCTTTTCCTTCCTGCAGCAATTCCCGTACCCTGTCCAGATAACCGCGGCAGTCCTTATTCGCGCGATCCCGCGGCGGACCATACCACAACGTTTCTTCGTTTACCGGAATACTCTCCTCCGACAGTCCTCCCAGGATCATGGCTCCTATCCTTCCATTTCCTACAGGAAGCCCATCCTCCCAGTTTTTTGCCGGTCTGTTTAAAAAAAAGCTTTTTCTGTTTTCCATTTTTAACCCATTTCTGCGCTGTTTTTTGCGCATATCGAGTTTGTGGCAAGCCACGCGCAGGCACAAATCTCGCAATTGAAAATTTTAATTTTCAATCTTATCCTTTAATAGAACCGATCATGACGCCCTTTACAAAATATTTCTGGATAAAAGGATAAATAAGGGCGATGGGAAGCATGGCAACCACGATCAGCGCATATTTAATTACATTGGCAATACGGGCGATCTGCATCTGCAGCTCCGGATCTGTCACAGTGGAAGGGTCTATCTGGCTGGAGATCAAAATCTGCTTTAATACAATCGGCAGAGAATACTTTTCCTTGTCATTTAAATAAAGCATGGCATTAAAATAGGAGTTCCAGTTTGCCACCCCGTAAAACAGTACCAGAACTGCGATCACAGCGCCCGAAAGGGGCAGAACGATCTTCAGAAAGAACTTAATGTCTCCGCAACCGTCCATCTCCGCGGCCTCACGAAGCTCCCTGGGAATGTTCGACTGAATAAAGGTTCTGGCAATAATCAGATTATAGGCATTGATGGCGCCGGGCAATACCATCGCCCACATAGTATTCATCATGTGGAGGTTGCGAACCAGTATGTAATTGGGAATAATACCGCCGCTGAAAAACATGGTGAACGTGAACAGAAACATAATTTTATTGATCCCCGGCAGTTCTACCCGGGTAAGCGCATAAGCAGCGCACATGGTCAGGACCACGTTAATGGTGGTTCCCACCAGCATATACAGGCATGAATTCTGAAACCCCGTCAGCACCTGCGTATTATTGAACACTGTCTTGTACCCATCCAGACTGAACTCTACCGGCCACAAGAATACCTTTCCTGCTGTCACCGCATCTCCCGACGAGAAAGATGCCGCAATTACAAATATGACCGGATACAGAACAATCAGAAAGAATGCTGTGATAATAACACCTGTAATGCTATAAAATAGAAGATCCGATGATCCTGTCTTTTTCCTGTTTTTTTTCATTTAACATTTCCTCTTAGAAGATTGAATCGTTGGTCAGACGTTTGCTGATGGCATTGACGATCACCAGCAGGATAAAGTTAATTACCGAATTAAACATGCCGATCGCTGTAGATAGTGAAAAATCTCCGATTCCTTTCTGCAGACCGACCTTGTATACATAGGTTGAGATTACTTCGCTGTATGCAATATTCAGATCATTCTGCATCAGCAGCGCTTTCTCAAAGCTGACGTTCATAATACCCCCCGCCGCTAAAATCAGCATAATCACCGCTGTCGGCCGGATACAGGGCCAGTCTACATACAAAAGACGCTGAAATCTGGTAGCGCCGTCAATGCAGGCCGCCTCGTGCAGGCTCTGGTCTACGCTGGAGAGCGCTGCCATGTAAATAATGGCATTATATCCGGTACTCTGCCATATACCGGACCACACAAAAATATGCTTAAACAGATTTCCCTTAGACAGAATATCCTCCGGAGTCTGGCCGGTAAAAAACATGAAAAGATTTCCGTAGATTCCTGTCCGGCTGTTCAGGATCTGCATAATGATACCTACCATTACCACTGTAGAGATAAAATGCGGAATATAGGTAACACTCTGAACCACCTTGGCATATCGCTTTCTGGGAAATGCGTTTAAAAGCAACGCAAATAAAATCGGGATTGGAAACCCTACCAATAAGGCATATATGGCAAGTACCAGTGTATTCTTCAATACGATGGGAAATTTATAAGATGAAAAAAAGGTGATAAAATTCTCAAGTCCCACCCAGGCACTTCCCCATATGCCGTCGGCAATCGTATACTTTTTAAAGGCAAGCACCAGTCCGCCCATCGGTATATAACTGAAAACAAACAAATAGATCAACGGAACTAAAAGCAGTACATAAACCTGCCATCCGGCTGCTATCCTTCTGCGAAGGCTCTTCTTTGTTTGAGTTTTTTTACTTTTCTTACCCATCCAAATTTTCCTCTCTTTCGAGTTGCTCAGATGTAATCGGGCACCCTTAGCTTTTGCTGATATTTTTCCTATGGGTGCCCGCGTGCAATCGAGCAGGGAAGATTTTCTCCCTGCCCGCGCGCGGCCTGCATGCCGCTTCAGCAGCAAACTTCCTTTTGCGGGCCTGCATATAAGAAGACAGGACCGCCAGAGCGGACCTGTCTTCGTCTTCCTGCTATTACTGATCCGACATTCTGTCATAAGCTGTCTGAGCCATTTCCAACAGCTGTGAAAGTCTCATATTCTCTAACTCCGTGAGATAATTATCCCAGTCGGATAAAGGACGGTTGCCTGTGACAAATTCCGCCAGACTGCTGGATACATAAGTCTTGATATCGGCTGCAATATCGGCAATCTGTTCCGCCTCTTCACCTGTGTAAACCAACGTAGGCAGCAACTCGGGGTGCGCATCATAATACAAATCAAAAGAAGTAGATCTCAGAACTGCGTTTCTGTTGTCATCTCCCTCCTGCAGAGAGTCCATACTGCGGTAGTCATCCACGCTCAGATCATTGGGACATGCGTGATACCAGTGCTTGTTCTGTACCTTGGACCACTGATCTTCCAGAATTGCCAGCTCACAGGGGATTCCCAGCGCATCCTCATACAACCCGACCTTTTTGGAGGTTTCCGCCTCATCCTTGGACCAGTCCACGCCTTCTTCTCCGTAACGGGTGGTAAGAGATACGTCCTTACGGTAGAAGAAATCTCCCACCTTCATTGCAAGCTCTACATCTTCACAGTCTTTGGTAATATTATAGTATAAATTAGGACTGTATTCGAAAGTCGCGCTGTAGGAAACGCCCTCCGGTCCCTTTAACGGCGCCATTAATTCAAATTCCTGGAAGTTTTCGGAATCCAGCCCGTTGGTCCAGTATCCCCAGCCGCCTACACAGACGCATCCTACAATGTTAGGACTCTGATCCAGCAGCGCGGTAAACTGAGTGGCATCCATAGTGAACATGGACGGATCCAGCAGGCCTTCTGTGTTCAGCTCGTTCATATATTCCAGACCGGCTTTCCATTCTTCCGTCGCAAACGGCGCAATTACCGTCTTGCCATCCTCCGCCAGGGCAAGACCATTGTTTGCCTGATCCCCGTTATAGAAAATAAAGGAATTCATGAGATAGTAGGGTGTAAAGCAGCCCCATGTAGCTGTGGGAACGCTTCCGGTAATGGCGATCTCATCATTTACGCCGTTTCCGTTGGGATCCTGAGTTGCAAACGCTTTACACACCTCTTTTAACTCATCCGTGGTAGTCGGAACGGAAAGATTCAATTTTTCAAGCCATGCCTTATTGATCCAGCATCTGTAAGGCGTCAGATTAAAATCTTCCGGCGAATAGTCCGCCAGGGTGTAGATATTCCCATCGGCACTGGTGATGGCCTGCAGGATAGCCTCCTTATCATCCATACTGTTGAAATAAGGAGTGGCCTCTGCATCGTACAGATAGTCATTCATAGGTATGAACACACCATTGAGTCCATATTCCAGAACCTCTAAATCAGTCAGGCTCATACAGACCACATCCGGAAGTTTCTCTCCGGAGCTTGCCATCAGAGAAAGCTTTGACTTGGCATCGCTTATAGCAGTAGGGAGCAGCTGGAACTGTAATTCCACATCACACTCCTCCTCAATCATGGCAGTGAGATAATTGGTATCGTAGTCCTCCACATTTGCATTCTGAGGAATGGCAATAGTCAGGGTCTTCTTTCCTGATGCCGCCCCGTCCTCCGCCGGCTTTTCTGACGATTCCTCACTGCCCGTTTCAGCAGCTGTATTTGTATGATCGGAAGCATCACTGCTATTTCCACTGTTATCTCCGCCGGATCCACATCCTGCCAACAGGCCAATGCACATGGCCGCACTCAATAAAATACTGATAATCCTTTTTTTCATATTGTACCTCCTGATTTCAAAATAAGTTACTGCGATCGCTGACTGCTTAACTTTCGATTACCATATCATACTTTTCACTTCATTCCTAATACCAAAATCTAACATAACATCTTATTAAGTAATACACCCAAAAAAGAGACTGGAAAATCTCCGGTCTCTTTTTTGATATACCTGTTTTCAATTTTTGAATCCTACTGTCAAAAAGTAAGAATAATCGTGTGAGCTTTTTATTTTTTGCGATATACGCCAGGAGAAACACCTGTTTTTTTATTAAACACCCGATAAAAACTGTTCAGCGATCCGAATCCTGCCATACTGGCAATCTGTTCATTACTGTATTCGGTCTCCGACAATAACGCTTTCGCCTTCTCAATCCTCAAATCTTCAATATACTTGGCAAAGGTCTTGCCTGTCTGTTCCTTCAGGAACTGTATCAGATATTTTTCAGATATCTTCATATTTTCACTGACCACAACCGTGGACAGATTTGGATTTTGAAAGTTATCGTGAATATAGCTGATGATATTTTCTTTCAGAAGATTATTATGGCTCCTCTTATTCTTTTCATTGATCTGGAACAACCGTCCCGCCGCCTGCCGGACTTCTTCTATACGCTCCTCAAAGCTTCCTCTCTCGCTCCAGTTCTCCATCTGCAGTTCCTGTTCCGGAATAGAAAGCTCTGCCGCCGCACAGACAATGATATGACGGATGGAATAATAGATCTCCTGTATATTTTTTTCGTATAAATAAGGACTTACTCTGTAATGCCGGACCAGTTTATCCAGCGCATCATGGAAGGCCTGCTCTTTTCCGCTGAGCAGATACTGATAGAGTTTGTTCACAAAATGCGTATCGGCAAGGTTGTCTCCTGTACTGTTGAGCAGATCCGAGTAATATCCAATGGTATTTAAGTGTTCCTTCGTATAGCTGTTGATTGCCTGCCTGGCCTGCAGATAACAGGAATGAACATCTGTAAGCTCCATTCCGATCCCGCTGACCCCGATATGGAAAACATTTCCCACTTCCTTGGTCACTTCCTTCAGGAACTGTTCCAGCTGCCCGACCTCCTCCTGCTTTCTGATTGGAGCGTCCTTATCCACACCAATCAGGAAGCTCAGCTCATTCATAGCCGTCTGTACCCTGAGATACTCTCCATCAATATATTCTCCTGACATACGATCCAGCACATAGAAGGTATCCAGCAGCCCCTCTGTCTCCTCTTCTTCACACTGTATGACCAGCACATAGAAATACTCCATTCCCTCCGGGATCATTTTTCTGCACAGCTCCTGCTTCTTGGGGGAAGTGATCTCCCAGACAAACATCTGCTCCATGATATTCTTGTTCATCTGAACACGCAGCTCCGACAGTGCTTTTTGATATTCATCTCTGGAATCGGCGATCATTCCCACCTTCTCACGAATAAACTGATATTCGTTTCCCGCCACATACTGCGCTTCTGCCCATGTATTAATATGATCCAGCAGCTTCTGAACAGAAGCAGATTTTTGATAGCTGAACAGGATTACGATAAAGATGCTGATTATAACTGCAAACAGTAACACGCTTAAATTCACACTGAGCAGCCGGATAGTCTGCCTTCTCACCTGCTTTGCCGGGACTGCTGAAATGATCGTATTTTTATTAATCGTCTCTACCGTCTTCTGAAGATAATACTGATCATGCCGGATCGGAAACCGCCTGCCCTTCTCCATATTCTGCTCCAGATACCGGATCAGTTCTTCCGCTCCTTCCCCGTAAGTATTCAGAACGTTCCCATATTTATCAGAAATACAGATCAGATTATCTTTCTGGCTGTCTGCAAACAGCTTGTCGTATAGCCCCTTCTCGTCTATCACAAACACAAACGCCACGGATTTGTCTACCGATTGATTGATTTGGGATTTTGCCACAATAACCAGAGGATTCTCCAGCTCTTTCTTTCTCCCGTCAAACACAGTTACCTGCGGATAGACGGTACAGGTGATATAATCGGAAAATCCCATTACCTCTGCCTTGAATTCCTCCGCCGTTTTGCCCTGCACCTGAAAATATTGCCCATAATATTCTGCGAAATCATCTGAAACCTGCGTATTGGACACAAATGCAGGATTATTCTGAAACAGGACAAACGCCGTTCCGGATATATTGGCGATGGTCTGAACACTGAAAAGCTCTTTTTGAAGATAATTCAGTTCCACATACTTATCCGTAGAGAGTCTGTCCCCATGATACTTATTCAGCGCCTGAAGTGAAACATTTGAGCGCAGGGCCGAAGAAATAGACGAGATTGTATTCAGCAGCTCCTCCAGTTCCCTCCTGCTCTCATTCAGCATGGTTTCATTCTGCTCAATAATATTGCTCTTTTCAAGGTGATAAGTGTAAAAAATATCTACCAGACAGCTTGCCAGTATCACAATGATCAGGCTCAGATTCATAATCAAATATTTAAAAAACAGTTTATTATTTTTCATAGCTACTTTCTGAATTCAAAAGGCGTCTCTCTACCTTCCACAAATTTCCACCGTATATTCCACTCCGCTCCATCCAGGATAGCTCCCCTTCTGTTCTCTCATCTCCAGCGTCCCGAGCGCTTCATTCCAGAAGAAGGTGGTCATGGCAAATGCGCCATCCTCAAAATTATAATTATCCCCTTCATCCTCATACAATGTAAATTCTGCATCCGCTCCGGGGTATACATACAGTTTCAACGGCTCAGAGGGCTTCTGGCCTGCATATTGCAGTCCTTTGGCTGTGGGAATGACCGACCCCGCCTTCACAAAAACCGGAATCCTGTCTATGGCTGCCTCAGCCTCCAGCGTCTGTCCGCCCTCATAATACTGATTGGTCCAAAAATCATACCAGCCACATCCCTCTGGCAGATAACATTCCCATACCTTTTCACGGGATAGATCCCGGGATATTTCCCGTGATCCGGCTTCGTAATACATAGGCTGGGTCACTGCGCATACCAGCAGCGAAGGACCGCACATGAACTGGTTGGTAACTTTTGCCGCTCTTTTATCCTGAGGAAAATCAAACAACAGGCTGCGCATCATAGTACTGTCCTGAAAATGAACAGAAGCAGCCACGGAATAAATATAAGGCATCAGATGATAACGAAGTCGGATAAATCTGGCTATGGCATCATAAAACATGGTACCCGGCTCTCCAAAGTTCCAGATCTCACGGGGGGTGTCTGTTCCATGCGAGCGGAACATGGGCAAAAATGTCCCTGCCTGCAGCCATCTGGTGTAAAGCTCGCAATATCCCTTGTCCTTTACGCCATCATCATACCTTCCCTGCCAGAACCATTTGGGCGTGGAATCCGTGTTACATCCGCATCCCCTGTTCTGCCATTTTTCTCCTACCGTAAAAAAGCCTCCGATATCAAAGGTCCAGTAGGGGTAGCCCGAAAGCCCCATATTTAATCCTTCTTTCAGCTGGATGCGAAAAGTCTCCCAGGACGCGCAGGTATCGCCGGACCACAGCATGGCGCCGTATTTCTGACCGGATGCATAGCCGGAGCGGGTAAGATTTAAGACCCGCCTTTCCGGGAAGTCCTTCCGCTGATTTTCGTACATGCCTTTGGCATGCTGAAGGGCAAAAATATTGGCCACAGCGGGATCCAGATACTTTTTGTGCTCGCCTCCCACCAGAGAATAGCGTTCCCACGCCTCCCTCTTTACTTCCCCTCCCCAGTCCGGACCGGAAAAAGGCTCTGTGGAATCGCACCACCAGGATTCAAACCCCTGATCAAACAGGCCCTCTTTTGCCTGTTTCCAATAAAGCGCGCGGGCATTTTCATCAAATGCATTATAGGTGCTCAGGTCATTCAGAAGATACCCCGCCTCCAAAAACTCCGTGTGATTTTTTCCTCCGGTATTCATATTCGGCCATACGGAAACCATAGTGTGGGCATTCATACGGTTGATCTCCTCCGCACACTCTTTCATATCGCCATAGCGGTCCTGATCAAGAATCTTTTCGCCCCAGTTTCCCGGCTCCCATGTATTCCAGTCCTGAACCACCAGATCCAGAGGAATCTGTTCCTCCCGATATCTCCTCACGATCTCCACCAATTCTCCGGCCGTATAATACTGCTCCTTCGACTGCACATATCCATAGGCCCACTTTGGCAGAAGCTGCGCTCTTCCTGTCAGATAACGGTAGTCATGGATGACGCCGTCCATGTTTCCGCCTCCCAGAAAATACGTATCAATCTGTTCTACGGTATCAAGAAGCAGATACGAATCTCTGGCCTCCTTTTCATCCGGATCGGCGACTTCATCATGAAAGATCATCAGGCTGCAGCAGTCTGTCAGTATGCCATATCCCCTGTCTGATACAAACATTGGCATGGGAATACGCATATTATGCTGGTAAAGGTACTGGTTATGTCCCCGGTAATTATAAATGCCTTCTTCCGCCTGTCCCAGACCGTAAATTCCTTCCTCCTCTTCCCAGTCAAAGAAAATTTTGGCGCGGCAGGCCTTACGGTCAACCACTTCCTTCAGATTCTGAATAAAGTTCCGTTCTCCATCAACTGTTTTTACCCTGTGGATCACAGGCGCTTCTTCTCCGGTCGTATAATGGAGCACATCGATCTCTGATAACTCCCGTCCCTTTTCCTTCGCCCAGACCGATCCGTCTGCATGCCTCCAGATGAGCGCCCCTGTAAGCAGATTCAGCTCCGCCTGTACCTTTGCTGTTTTGAGGCGGATCCTGTTCTCTCCTGCTTCCTCCACTTCAAACCTTACAGGAGAATACTCTTTCTTTCTTACAAATTCCTCTATAATAAAAGAATATCTGTCTTCTGCAATTTCTTTTTCAGACGTAATACACCGGATAATTTCGTCCGTTACCGGAATAAGACGATAGTTCTTTTTTCCTGCCTGTACCTCCAGATACCTGTCCGTTATTGTCACGTTTTTCATCCTTCATTTCCTCTCTGACGTATGTCTTTTGGCACGATTGCCGATCCCTGTTCTGTACTTTTGTGCAGATTAATTAGATTATTCCATGCCTTTTTGTATGTGTCAAGTATTCTCCGGCGCATTTCCATCCATCATTATCTCCATTTATTTCCTCTTTCTGATGAGAATTTTTCCATGATTTTATCAAAAATATATTTTCAAATACCCTGAAATCTGTTATCTTTTTATATAGGGAATTACTATAAATGTATTGTAATTAGGAGGTTAGATTATGAGATATTTCTTTAACGGCAAAATTGAAAAAAGGGATGATTTTTATTCTATGCGGATTCCCTTTAATGTATGGGAAGTCTGCAAACAGCGCGATGTGATCGATGCTGAGCTGATCCTCGACAACAAGATCATCAATTGTAAACTGCTTCCTGAAGAAAAAGGAAATTATGAAATCCGGCTGACAGAAGAAGATGTTTCTCACATTGACATTAATCAGATACACAAGATCCTGCTCCATGTTCATGGCAGCCTGATCCAGATCAATCAGAACAGTCCTTATAATTTTGACAATCCCATCCGTAAGATTGACCATATCGATATTATTATTCAGCCTGAAGACGGCATCTGCGGGCAGACCTGTGTGGCCATGCTGGCCGGCGTCACTATCGCCGATGCATTCCGTGTCATGGATTGCCGGGAGTGGCAGGGTACCATGGGACGCGTCATTTCCGCCCTCAATTACTACGGAATTGACCACAGCGATGTTATTGTTTATACCGAAGGAAGAGAGGCTGTCCTTCCCAAATGCTGTATCATGATGGAAAAGCTGGGCCGTTTCAGCCACTATCTGGTTTATTTTGATGGAAAATACTATGATCCCAATCTGGGTGTGCTCACCGAATACGATATGAGCAAGCTCCTGGGGTATCTGGAGATAAAGATTGACACAGAAGAAGAATAATTTCAAGCGGGCAGGGAAAAGGCTCCCTGCCCGCTCTTTCTGTTTATAATAAATTTTTCTGTTATACTGCTTCTATACCTCGAAAATCAGATCGCCATACGTCGGGAATGGCCATACCTCTTTATCCACCAGCATTTCTACTTCATCCGCCGGCGCTCTCAATTCATCCATCACGGTCTTCACGGAATCTTTATAATAAAAGGCCTGTTCTTTTGCATTTTCAATCGTATTGGCCTTTGCCACCGCTTCTTTCAGCTTGCTCAGAGCCTCTTTCATTTCGGCAAGATCTTTGGATACATTCTGCAGCAGCTCCGCCTGTGTGGATGCGTCTGCTCCGGCCTCCCTCACTGCAATCACGGTATCCGCAAGGCTCTTCGTGTACTTCACTACCGTTGGAATAATCTGTTTGGACGCCATATCGATCATGGTAAGGGCTTCGATATTGATGGTCTTCGCGTAGGTTTCATACAGGATTTCCGCTCTGGATTCCAGTTCCGCCTTTGTGAAAATGCCAAAACGTTCAAACAGTTTGACTGACTTGTCTGTTACCAGTGTGTCCACTGCCTCAATCATGGATTTAATATTGGGAAGTCCTCTTCTCTCAGCTTCCTTCACCCACTCCTCAGAATATCCGTTGCCATTGAAAATGATTCTCTGATGCTCCGTCAGATATTCCTTGATCAGATCATGCACTGCAATCTCAAAGTCATCTGCCTTTTCCAGAATGTCAGCCGCCTCGCAGAACGCCTCTGCAACGATGGCATTTAAAATGGTATTGGGACTTGCGATAGAGTCGGAGGAGCCTACCATACGGAATTCAAATTTATTACCGGTAAAGGCAAAAGGTGACGTTCTGTTTCTGTCCGTTGCATCCTTTGCAAAATCCGGCAGGGTGGATACGCCCGTTTCCAGCTTACCACCTTCCAGCAGATGAGCAGCCTCCCCTGTCTCCACAAGCTGTTTCACCACATCCTCCAACTGTTCCCCGAGAAATACGGAGATGATGGCCGGAGGCGCTTCGTTTGCTCCAAGTCTGTGATCGTTTCCAACATCGGAAGCACTCTGGCGAAGCAGGTCCGCATGCTTATCCACTGCTTTAATAATGCAGGCAAGGACAAGTAAAAACTGAATATTTTCATTAGGGGTATCACCGGGATCCAGCAGGTTACATCCATTGTTGGTGGTCAGAGACCAGTTGTTGTGCTTACCCGATCCGTTGACTCCCGCAAAAGGCTTTTCATGCAGCAGGCAGGTAAGCCCATGGCGGCCTGCCACCTTCTTCATGGTTTCCATAACCAGCTGGTTATGATCAACTGCCGTATTGGCCATCTCATAAATCGTTGCAAGCTCATGCTGAGCCGGCGCAACCTCATTATGCTGTGTCTTGGCGGTAACTCCCAGTTTCCACAACTCAATGTTTAAATCCTTCATGTATGCGCCCACACGCTCCCGGATGGTTCCAAAGTAATGATCCTCCAGCTCCTGCCCTTTGGGAGCGGCTGCGCCAAACAATGTACGGCCTGTATAAATCAGATCCTGTCTCTTTAAGTATTTCTCCCTGTCTACCAGGAAATACTCCTGCTCGGGCCCCACACTTGCCACCACCTTGGTCGCCTCTGTATTGCCAAAAAGTCTGGCGATACGCACTGCCTGCTCGCTTACAGCCTCCATGGATCTTAAAAGCGGCGTTTTCTTGTCCAGCGCTTCTCCCTTATAAGAACAAAATGCTGTGGGGATACAGAGAATTACGCCTGTGGCATCCTCTTTCAGAAAGGCCGGGGAAGTGATATCCCATGCTGTATATCCTCTCGCCTCAAATGTGGCTCTGAGTCCTCCTGAAGGGAAGGAAGATGCATCCGGCTCGCCCTTGATCAATTCCTTTCCTGAAAAATCCATGATCATCTTTCCGTTTTCATCCGGAAGCGAAACAAAGGAATCATGCTTTTCAGCGGTAATTCCTGTCAGCGGCTGGAACCAGTGAGTATAATGTGTCGCTCCATTCTCGACCGCCCAGTCCTTCATGGCTTTTGCCACCACATCCGCGGCCGCCGGGGAGAGTTCTCCTCCGTTCTCCATCACACTGAGTACTTCTTTGTAAACATTCCTGGGCAGACGCTCCTTCATGGTTGCCCGTGTAAAAACCTTACTTGCAAACAGCTCTTCAACATTAATCATTTCACTCATTTTTCTGCTCCTTTTCCTGTGCAAATCAAGCAGAGGGATGCTGTTTCCCCTGCTCGCGCGCGGCCCGCATGCTGCCTTAGCAGCAAATTTCCTTATGCGGGCCTGCGCATAAAAAAATGCTCCAAAAAAACTTTGGAACATCTTTGTTCAAGAAACACTATTAAAGGACTTCGCCTTTTTCTTTTTTACAATACATGAATATAGCCTAAAATGCAATACCCTTTTTACATTTTCATATATTTTAGTTAAAAAGAAATTCTGTCTCAAAGCAGAGAACAGGCATATTGTACAATTATGCTTTCTTTTTTGTTCTGAGCAGATCATATTTGCCGGCTTCTGCGCTCAGATCCACCCACAGAATCTGTTTCGGATGCGGCGCACTCTTTACCTCTTCCCCCTCCTGTGTCCTGAGGGATAATACCTGTGCCTCAAGATTTTGTCCGTCAGGCTTCATGATTTCAATCCTGTCTCCCACGGAAAACTTATTTTTCTGCTCAATCCGGATCGCCCCTTCCGCAGATACCTCCTCAACACTTCCCAGATAAACATACTCATTTACATAAGTACTGCTGTCATAGATCTGCATCCTTTCATCAGGCTTCCCGAAATAAAACCCTGTGGTAAACTGTCTGTGTACGCTTTTAGCGATCTCCTGTCTGTACCACTCCATATGACTGCGGTACTTATCCTCCGACTCCAGATAATCGTCAATGGCTTTCCTGTATGTCCGGGCCACAGCCGCCACATACAGTGCTGTTTTCATTCTTCCTTCTATTTTGAAGCTGTCGATTCCGGCATTGAGAAGCTCCGGAATATATTCTATCATGCACAGGTCCTTTGAATTGAAAATATAGGTTCCTCTTTCATTTTCACAGACCGGAAAATATTCTCCCGGACGGCTTTCCTCCATAACAGCATATTTCCAACGGCAGGGATGTGTACAGGCTCCCTGGTTTGCATCTCTTCCTGCCAGATAGCTGCTGAGCAGGCATCTGCCTGAATAGGAAATACACATTGACCCGTGAATAAAGCATTCTATCTCCATGTCCTGTGGAATTTTGCTCCGGATCTCTTTTATCTCTTTTAATGAGAGCTCACGGGCGCAGACCACTCTTTTTGCCCCCAGATCATGCCAGAATTGAAATGTTCTATAATTAGTATTATTGGCCTGGGTGGAAATATGAAGATCTATCTCAGGGCAGATCCTGCGCGCAAGTATAAACATTCCCGGGTCCGCTATGATAAGCGCATCCGGTTTTAATTCCTTCAATTCGTGGAAATATGCTTCCGCCCCTTCAAGATCGTCATTGTGCGCCAGAATATTAGCGGTCACATGAACCCTGACTCCGTGTTCATGCGCAAAGCCAATTCCTTCCCTCATCTCTTCTTTTGAAAAATTCTTTGCCTTGGCACGCAGGCCAAAGGCTTCTCCTCCAATGTATACAGCATCTGCTCCAAAGAGTACTGCCGTCTTCAAAACCTCCAGCGAACCGGCCGGAATCAATAACTCGGGTTTATGCATAACTCTCCTTATCTGCCTCATAAAAGCTTTACGCTCACCGTAACTCCATCGCCTGCAGGCAGAATAACCGTCCGCAGCTGTTCATGATGGGTCAGCTCATAGAGATATTCCCGCATTCTGCTGTGGATCGTCCGGTCTCTCCGGGTCACTGCATAGCGTGATTCCAATACGTCTCCGTCCTGCAGTATATTATCGGAAATCAGAAGTCCGCCGGGCGGCATCAGCCTCAGTACCTCCGGAAGAAAATGAATGTACTGTCCCTTAGCAGCGTCCATAAAAATCAGCTCATAAGGACCGGACAGTTCCTTTAAAACATCAGCGGCATCTCCCTCTATCAGGGTGATCGCCTTTTCTTTTCCTGCCTTTTTGATATTTTCCAGAGCAGGACGGATCCTTTTATCATAATTTTCTATGGTAGTGATCCTGGCATCTTCAGGCCCATACTCGCTCATCAATATAGCCGAAAATCCGATTGCCGTCCCAACCTCCAAAATTTCTTCAGGCTGCTTCACGCCAAGAAAAAACTTTAGCAGGCTCTGTACCTCCTGCCGGATTACCGGAATCTGATTTTCCCTTGCAAAGTGTTCGATCTCGTTCAAAAATGGTGTATTCCCTGTATCAAAAGAATTAATAAATGTACTAATTCGTTCATTTATGATCACAGTTTCTCATCCCTCTTCACTTTTATCCGACTCTGAATCCGCCGGCGGTGTTGACATAATCTCCAACATCTCCTCCGCTTTCATACCAGTACTCAGATCATAAATACCCGGGAGAATTTTCCCATGATGGGCGGAGAGCAGTTCCTGCACAATGAACAGTTTTGCATCCTCAACCAGCCCTTTTTCCTCCAGCATCTGGGCAATATCCTTAAGTGAATCATCCTCTGCAATCCCCACTGTAATAGTTCTGCCTCCCGAGCCGGATACCGGCTCGTCCGCAAACACGCGATAGCCAAAATCATATGCCTGGGTTGCGCCGCGGAATACAAATACAATAACAGCTGCAAGTACCGCTACTTTGATTATGGTTTCCACCATTGTGACAATCAAATACTTTACATTCACGAAAATATCACACCTTTCTTATATTTCCATTATAATTGGCAGGATCATAGGACGCCTTTTGGTCTTTTTCCATACGAACTCACCCAAGGCATCTTTGATAGAACTTTTTAGTTTCCCCCAGTCTGCTATTCCCCGGCTCAGACATCCTTCCACTGCTTCATTTACAACGGTTCTGGCTTCCTCCATTAATTCATCAGATTCTCTGACATATACAAATCCTCTGGATACAATATCCGGACCGCTTACCAGCTCATCGCTGGCTCCATCCAGTCCCAGCACCACGATCATAATACCATCCTCGGCAAGATGCTGTCTGTCCCTGAGTACAATGTTTCCCACATCTCCTACCCCCAGGCCATCCACCAGGATATCTCCTACCGGGACTCTGCCCGTCACCCTGGCCTTTTCTTCCGTGAGTTCCAGAACATCTCCTGAACTCAGCAGAAAGATATTTTCCTTGGGGATGCCAAGCTCATTCACAATCTTGGCCTGCGCCTTTAAATGCTTGTACTCTCCATGAACCGGAATCGAATAACGGGGACGCACCAGTGTATAGAGAAGTTTAATCTCCTCCTGACAGGCATGTCCTGAAACATGCACATCCTGGAATACTACATCGGCACCCTTCAGCAGCAGTTCATTGATCACATTTGTAACTGCCTTTTCATTTCCCGGAATCGGATGCGAAGAAAATATAACCGTATCTTTCGGACCAATAGAAATCCTTTTATGGTTGTCTTCCGCCATACGGCTCAGAGCGGCCATACTTTCTCCCTGACTTCCTGTTGTGATGATCACCGTCTTTTCATCCGGATAATTCTTCAAAAGCTCAACATCAATGAGCGTATTGTCCGGAATACTTAAATATCCCAGGCTGGTGGCTGTTTCAATAACATTTATCATGCTCCTGCCTTCCACCACTACCTTTCGTCCAAATTTATAGGCAGAATTGATGATCTGACGCACTCTGTCCACATTGGATGCAAACGTTGCCACAATAATACGTGTATTTTTATGCTCCTCAAACAGAATGTCAAAGGTTTTCCCGACCGTCCTCTCAGAAGGCGTAAATCCCGGTCTCTCTGCATTGGTAGAATCGCACATCAGCGCCAGAACGCCCTTTTTCCCGATCTCGGCAAACCTCTGCAGATCAATGGCATCCCCGAATACCGGGGTATAGTCCACTTTGAAATCTCCGGTATGCACCACAACACCTGCCGGAGAATAAATTGCCAGTGCCGCCGCATCTACAATACTGTGATTGGTTTTGATAAATTCAATGCGGAACTGGCCCAGATTAATGGACTGTCCAAATTTCACCACTTTTCTTTTTGTGTTATTAGTCAGATTGTGCTCTTTTAATTTGTTCTCAATGATTCCCATGGTAAGCTTTGTCGCGTAGATGGGGACATTGATGTCCCTCAGTACATAAGGCAGCGCGCCAATATGATCCTCATGCCCATGGGTAATAATAAATCCCTTTACCTTCTCATGATTTTCCTTCAGGTATGTCACATCCGGGATAACCAGATCAATTCCCAGCATGTCGTCCTCAGGGAATGAAAGACCGCAATCCACTACAACAATACTGTCTTCGTACTCAAAGGCAGTAATGTTCATACCAATCTGCTCAAGACCTCCCAAGGGAATAATCTTCAGCCCTGAGCCGTTTTTCTGTTCACTTTTTTTCAAGTAATTTACCTCCAAATCCTCCGTTTTTTATATTTTTCGTTTCCTTGCTTCACTTACCCTGATTCACCGTTCACGCCAGTTCAATGTCCTCAAGCAGATTTTCAAATACAGACGCTACCACACGAAGCTCCGTATCCTCCTCCACTATCTCATAAACGCTTTCTTTTGAGTCCTGTGCTGAAATTTCTTTCAGTATCAGGGCTTCCCCGTCCCCTTCCCGGGCGTCCGTTACCAAAATATACTGACTGCCGCCCAGTTTCGTCTGTTCCAGAACATAAAACTCTACGCTCTCCTGTGTATCCAGCGTAAATTTAATTTTCTCCACTTATTTTTCTCCCTGTGCCATCCTTCTTGCATCCAAAAAGCCCTGTAAAATAAGTACTGCCGCAATCTTGTCCACGTGCTCTTTGCGGTTTTCCCTGCGTATTCCCGCTTCCATCATGACCTTATTTGCCGCCACTGTGGTCAGCCTCTCATCCCATGTATGTACCTGCAGCCCTGTACGTCTCTCCAGTTTATCCTTAAATTCCAGTGTCATCTCCACTCTGGGCCCCAGTGTATCATTCATATTCTTGGGAAGACCAAGAACAATCTCTTCCACCTCATATTCCCCGATCAGCTCTTCAATCCTGGCAAGGCTCTGACGCAGTTTATTTTCATCTTTTCTTCGAATAATCTCGATCCCCTGGGCAGTCACAAGCAACGGATCACTGATCGCCACTCCAACTGTCTTGGAACCAAAGTCCAAACCCATGATTCGCATATTTATAATACCTTCTGCTCCTCTTTTTTCCCTTTAAGCCGTTTCCTGATCGTTTCGTTTCTTACGCTGTCCCTTCCAGTGATTACTCTGAATATACTCTGTAAGCAGCTCTTCTACCAGTTCGTCTCTTTCTATTTTCATGATCAGGCTTCTGGCATTTCTGTGACTGGTAATATATGTGGGATCTCCGGACATAATATAACCCACAATCTGATTGACAGGATTATAGCCCTTCTCGGTCAACGCCATATACACTTCTTCAAGTATTTCCTTCACGCTCGTATTATCTGTTTCTACCCTAAAAAATTGTGTATTTCCTAAATCCTGCATAAATGGCACCCCTTTACAACCTTCATTAGCTTTATCTTACTCCATTTTATAATAAAATTCAATGTATTTACGAACCAAACAGCAAAATATCAGATTTCAGGAATTCTGTCAGTTCTCCCGTCATGATCCGGCCGGAAATTTTTTCCTGTGCCGCACCTTCCTGAATTTCATAAGCTGCACGAATATATTCTTTTGTAAATCCAAGATAATACTGTCTGCCGTCTATTTCCTTCGCTTCCTCAAACAAAACCTCTGCCCTGCTATGTAAATGCCTTTCTCTGTATTCACAGGACATTTTATCTCCCAGTTCCAGCAGTATTTTACTGCGCACAGTTTTAAGCTCCTCAGAAATCTGATCCTTCATGAGGCTCGCCTTTGTCCCCGCTCTTCTGGAGTACTTAAATACATGCATTTCATAAAACCCTGTTTTTGCAAGAAACGCCTCTGTCTTTTCAAATTCATCCTGCGTTTCCCCGGGGAAACCCACGATCACATCTGTGGTAAGTGCCGGATCGCGAAAATTTTCTCTTAAAATACATACCTTTTCGTAGTATTCCTCCGCAGAATACTTCCTATTCATTCTTTTAAGAGTCTCATTACACCCGCTCTGCAGAGAAAGATGAAAGTGAGGACACAGCTTTGCAGCGCCTTTAAGCTCTGCCGCAAATCTGTCTGTAATAATCCTGGGTTCCAGAGATCCCAGACGGATGCGTTTTATTTCCGGAATCTGTTCTACAGCCTCTATCAGTCCGGGCAGTCTGCTTTGCGTAAAATCATTTCCTCCCGTCATCCCATAGGAGCTTAAATGGATCCCTGTAAGCACCACTTCCTGATAGCCCTTTTCGGCCAGTCCTCTGATTTCTTCCAGCGCATCTTCCATGTCCCTGCTTCTGACCCTGCCCCGGGCATAAGGAATAATGCAGTAGGAGCAAAACTGGTCACATCCATCCTGAACCTTGATGAATGCTCTGGTATGCTCGGCCGTACGGGTCAGCTTCATGGATTCATACTCCTCTGTATGCGCAATATCTATAATTGTGGTTCCCTGAAGCGTCTTATCAGCCGCCCCGCAATCCCCCGTGCCTTTCCTTTTTTCTGCAGCCAGATACTCCTCCAGAAGAGGGAGCAGATCCTTCTTTCGATTGTTTCCAATGGCAAGGTCAATTCCTTCATCCCTGAGAACATTCTCTTTTCCTGCCTGAACATAGCAGCCTACCGCCACCACCACAGCTTCCGGATTGGCCTTTCTTGCGCGGTGAATCATCTGCCTGCTCTTTCTGTCCGCAATATTGGTCACTGTACAGGTATTGATAATATAAATGTCCGCCTTTTCATCAAATGGGACAATATGATAACCTTTATCCTGTAGTGTTTGTTGCATAAAGTCCATTTCATATCCGTTTACCTTACATCCCAGATTATGGAATGCTATACTTTTCATTTTATTCACCACTTTTTTTGTTTTGTTTTATCATTGACTTTTCAACTGCCACCCCTTACTATAATAACAGAAGGGATGAAAAAATGAAGGAGGTAATACAATGAAAACAGTTCAGATTTCATTAAATTCAATCGATAAGGTTAAATCTTTTGTAAATGACATCTCGAAATTTGATTATGACTTTGACTTAGTATCCGGAAGATATGTGATCGATGCCAAATCCATTATGGGTATCTTCAGCTTAGACTTATCCAAGCCGATTGATCTCAACATCCATGTAGAAGATAATATCGACGAGATTATGGAAACGTTACAGCCTTACTTAATTTAATGAATGCACCCCTTAACGGGCAGCTCCGGAGGCTGTCCGTTTTCTTTTATGCGCAGGGGCGCACCATTACCTTTCACCATCTCGCAATTACTACTTCATCCGTATCTATTGCCTGCTGCACAAGCTTGTCTATCTTTTCGGAGAGATACTCCTCATGCCGCCTGATCACTTTCAGATTCGGCTTTGTCACCGGATGCTTTGCCACAAAAATCGTACAACAATCCTCGAAGGGCAGGATAGATGTTTCATAAGTACCTATCCTCTCTGAAACATCCACGATTTCCATCTTGTCGAATCCGATCAATGGCCGGAAAACCGGCAACGTGCACACTTCATTTGTCACTGCCAGAGACTGGACTGTCTGGGATGCCACCTGACCGATGCTTTCTCCTGTGATCAGCCCCAGACATTCATTTTCCCGGGCGATCCTTTCCGCAATCCTCATCATATATCTTCGCATGATGATAGTCAGCTCCTCATGAGGACATTTTTCATAGATGTAAAGCTGAATTTCTGTAAAATTGATAATATGCAGATACACCGGGCCCGCATAGCGGGACACCAGCCGCGCCAGATCGATCACCTTCTGTTTGGCCCTGTCACTGGTATATGGAGGCGCATGAAAATACACTGCATCAATCTTTACACCGCGCTTGGCGATCATATATCCGGCCACCGGAGAGTCGATCCCTCCTGACAAAAGAAGCATTGCCTTTCCATTGCTGCCCACAGGCATTCCCCCGGGCCCTGGTATTTCAATAGAATAAATATAAATTTTCTCCCTGATTTCCACATACAACATTACATCCGGATGATGCACATCCACCTTCATCTCCGGGTAGGACTCCAGCAGAACGCCTCCCAGTTCCCTGTTAATCTCCATGGAATTCATGGGGTAGTTTTTCCTTGCTCTGCGCGCATTCACTTTAAATGTGATATTTTTATCCTCATATACTTTGTCTATATAGTCAACGACTGTAGCCGAAAGCTTATCAAATCCCTCGTCCGGAACATGAATCACAGGGCAAATACCGGAAACTCCGAATACTGTCTTTAAATTTTCTACTACTTCATCATAGTCAAATTCAGAGAGCGCATGTATATAAATCCTTCCATCGGTCCGGGTCACCTTAAATCCGCCCTCACAGCGTTTCAACACATATTTGATCTGGTGAACCAACGCCTCCTCAAACAGATATCTGTTTTTTCCTTTTACGCCAATTTCCGCGTATTTAATCAAAAATGCAGTAAACATCATTTCCTCTTTTCCTGCTAATTGACATCCCCGGCAGGATAACTCTCAGCGCCTGCCGGGGCACAATCATGCTTTCTGTAAACTAACGCCTGGTATATTTTCTGAGCATGGGAATTATATCATACATTGTCTGTAAAGTATAGTTAATTTCCTCTATTGTCGTAAAAATCGAAAAACTGAAGCGTATTGTGGATCCCAGCAGATCCTGAGATATTCCCATGGCTCGCAGAGTTGCCGAGGGCTGAGGCTTGCGGGCAGAGCAGGCGCTTCCTGCCGACACATAAATCCCCTTATCCTCCAGCGCATGGAGAAGGACCTCGCTGCGCACTCCCTGAATGGAAACGCTCACTACATGAGGCGCTCCCGTCTCATCCGGATGCCCGTTCACTGTCACATGATCAATCTTTGACACCCCTTCTACAAAAATCCTCTTGATATGATAAAGTTTTTCCACCTCACGGTCAAGATCCCTGTACACCAGTTCAACAGCCTTTGCGAGTCCGGCAATTGCCGGAACATTCTCTGTGCCGGAACGGATACCGTTCTGCTGTCCGCCTCCAAAAAGAATCGGATGGATCTTTACTTTTTCATCAATGTACAAAAAACCGCTGCCTTTGGGGCCGTGGATCTTATGACCACTGACAGACAAAAGATCTATCTGCATTTTTTTTGGATAAATTCTGAATTTTCCATATCCCTGAACGGCATCCACGTGAAAAAGGATCCGGGGATTTATTCTTTTTATGGCTCTTCCTGCTTCCGCAATCGGTTGCATGGATCCAACCTCATTGTTGGTATGCATTATGGAAACCAGTATCGTCTCACCTGTAACGGCACGCTCCAGATCTTCCAGCCGGATACATCCCTTCTCATCTACCGGCAGATACGTTACCCGAAAACCTTCCTCCTCCAGATGCTTCATGGTTTGAAGTACGGCAGGATGTTCAATCTGCGTCGTAATCAGATGACGTCCCATCCGGCAGTTTGCATAAGCGCAGCCCCGCAGAGCAAGATTATCAGATTCCGTTCCTCCTGATGTAAAAAAAATCTCTTTTTCGTTTACTTTCAGATTTCTGGCAATAACATCCTTAGCATAGCGAATATATTTCTCTGCCTGAACGCCCTTTCTATGGAGACTTGAGGGATTTCCGTAGTCTTCACACATAATCTGGGTCATCAGGGCAGCTACCTCGTCGAAGCATCGGGTGGTTGCCGAATTATCTAAATATACCTCCATAATTTCACTGGCCTTTCTGAACAGAGTATTACCTACTAACACTATATGATTTACTGCTCTAAATGGTACATTATAATAGAAAGCACCGCCATTCCTGCTGTCTCTGTCCGTAGAATGCGTCTTCCTAATGTAACCGGGATCACACCTTCTTCCTTTGCAGTTCTGACTTCCTCTTCGTCGAACCCGCCTTCCGGCCCTATGAAAACAGCAGCATCCCTTCCCGGCTTTATCCGTTCCAGGACCTCTCTGGTTTTAGTCATATCCCGCGCCAGCTCATAAGGGATCATCCTGACCTGTGCGCTTTTACTGTAGCGCACTGCCTCCTGAAAGTTCATCACATTCCTCACCTGCGGGATCACGCCGCGCCCACTTTGCTTTGCTGCGGCCTCCGCGATCTTCTGCCATCTTGCAATTTTACTTTCAGCCTTCTTTTCATCCAGCTTTACCACTGTCCGCTTCGAAGCTACCGGTATAATCTCATAGACTCCCAGCTCTACCGCCTTTTGAATAATCAGTTCCATTTTATCCCCCTTAGGAAGTCCCTGAAAGAGATAAATGCGGGAGGGCAGCTCTAATCCCTCCTCCCTGATAAAACGAAGCCTGCAAATGATCTGATCCTTTTTTATTTCCTCAATACCACAACGATATTCCTTATCATCACAGCCGTTTTTAACTGCAATCTCATCCCCCGGCTTCATACGAAGCACATTGCGGATATGATTGACATCCCCACCGGTTATAACGATCTGATTTCCCTCTATCTGAGAAGGCTCTACAAAAAATAAATACATTTATCCCTGCCCGCTTTCCTTAAACACTTTTCATGAAGGCTTTCTATAAACATTTTCTTAGACGTTTTCTCAAAAATTTTTCCGGGCAACGATGCTCACCCACTCTCCCTGGGCATTGACCTCCAGCACATCCAATCCTGCCTCTCTGAGAGCCTGCACCACTGTCTGCTCCTTGTCGTCAATGATTCCGGATGTAATATAAATGCCGCCTTTTTTCAGCTGATGCACGATTACCGGTGTCAGCCCTACCAGCACCTCCGCCAGGATATTGGCCACCACAATATCATAACACTCGTATCCTGCCTGGTCCTGAACCTCTTTATCTGTAATGATATTCCCGATCATCAGTTCAAAGGCCTCATCGGGAATAGCGTTTGCCTCCTTGTTCTCCCGGACAGCCTCAACTGCACAGGGATCCAGGTCCGTTCCCACTGCCTTCTTTGCACCGAACATGATGGAAAGAATCGACAGAATGCCGCTGCCCGTCCCCACATCCAGAAGGACTGTTTCCGGCGTAATGAATCTGCGCAGAGCTCTGATACAGAGCTGCGTCGTATCGTGCATCCCCGTTCCGAAGGCAGTACCCGGATCTATATGAAGAATCAGCCTGTCCCGATCCTCCTCCCCGGCTTCCTCCCAGGATGGAATCACCAGCACATCGTCTATGGTAAACTGGTGAAAATACTGCTTCCAGTTATTGATCCAGTCCACATCCTCGGTCTCCTCAACCGCCACTTCGCCGGCTCCGATATCCATAAAGCCGCGAAGCTCCTCCAGCTCTGCTCTCACCTTCTCAAGAACCTGTTCTGCGGTAATCTCTTCTCCATTCAGATTCAGAGAAGGCCAGACGCTCCCCGGAGCCGCGTCCGTCCCTTCCTGCTCCTCCACAAAAAAGCTCAGCCAGGCAATTCCGTCATCCTCTTCCCCCTCCGGCAGGATGTCCACAAACATCTGCTCCTTCTCCCATGCGGTCAAAGGTATTTTATCCTCTATCTGCGCCCCTTCCAGACCAATATCATACAAGGTGCTGATAATGATATCCTCTGCTTCCGTGATGGTCTTTATCCTGAATTTCATCCATTTCATATCTGTATGTTCCTTTCCTGGTTTGGGTATGTAAAGAAGTTTCGGTTACTTTACACTCTGCTGCCATTGACCGAAAGCCATTTCCATATTATCATAGATAACATCATAGAAATTGTCACAAATATACTATCACATAAACTATCTTACCGCTATACGAAAAGGACGATTTTTAAAATATGATACAGGACATTTATCCCAGAATCTATCACAATGAATATCACGATCTGAAGCCTGATGCTCACGATTTTATTCTGGTATTCCACAAAAACACCGTGCTGATCCGGTATCAGGATGAAAAGATCCGGTATCCTCTCCGGGAGGAACTGAGCGCTTTCGAATGCAGCTTTCATTATCTGTTCTCCATAGATGATTACCGGTATTTTCTGGCATCTCCTTCTTCCTCAGTTCCGGTCGGGCAGCGCTCTCTGTCCGGGCAGGATCCCTTGCTCGGGCAGAAGGTTCTGCCCGTTATTACCCTGCCCGGCTACTCCTATGAGGACGTCCGGATCTTCCGCACAGCCTCCTCCAGACATACAGCCTTTGCAGGTATCACTGCTCACCACCTTTTCGGCTGGTATCAGGCCAATCGGTTCTGCGGGCGATGCGGACACAGGATGCTTCCGGATCAGAAGGAAAGGATGCTTTTCTGCCCGGAATGCCGTAATATGGTTTATCCGCGAATTTCACCCGCCGTCATTGTCGGCGTTATCAATGAAGATAAAATTTTAATGAGTAAATATGCAGGACGCGCCTACACAAATTATGCCCTGATCGCCGGATTTACCGAGATCGGCGAAAACCTGGAACAGACCGTGGCACGGGAGGTCATGGAAGAGGTTGGTCTGAAGGTCCGTAACATCCGCTATTACAAAAGCCAGCCCTGGGCATTCTCCGGAAGCCTTCTCATGGGATTTTTCTGCGATCTGGATGGATCCGGGCAGATCACCCTGGATACAAGTGAGCTGGCGGAAGCAGGATGGTTCGGCAGAGACGAAATCACTTTAACGGATGATCACGTAAGCCTTACCCGTGAGATGATCATGAGATTTAAAAACGGTGAAGAAATCTGACATTCCAAGCCGGGCAGAAAAGAGAGTTTCTCTCCTGCCCGGCTGCTTTTATACGCAGGATTCTCAATACATGCTTAAAATTTCTTCTATCCTGGCGTTTTCTTCCTCGGAAAAGCCGGTATGATCAAGCGCTTTCAGATTCTCCAGAATCTGATCCGGCCTGCTGGCTCCGATCAGAACAGAGGTCACCTTTCCGTCACGCAGCACCCAGGAAAGGGCCATTTGGGTAAGCGACTGCCCTCTCTCTGAAGCAATCTGATTCAGCTGCCTTACCTTTTCCAGCTTTTCTTCCGTCAGATCCTTCGCATGGAGATACGGGCTCTTGCCGCTCCCCACTCTGGAATCCTTCGGAATACCGTTCAGATATTTCCCTGTGAGGATTCCCTGTGCCAGAGGGCTGAATGCAATGCAGCCGATACCGTTCTCATAAAGATAATCCTTCAGGCCGTCCTCTTCGATCCAGCGGTCCAGCATGGAATAGCGGGGCTGATGGATGACAAAGGGCGTCTTCTGTTCCTTTAATATTTCATAGGCCGCCCTGGTCTGTTCCTTTTTGTAATTGGAGATTCCCACATAGAGCGCTTTCCCTGACCTTACGATCTGATCCAGCGCCTGCATGGTCTCCTCAAGAGGCGTCTCGGGATCCGGCCTGTGATGATAAAAAATATCCACATAGTCAAGCCCCATTCTTTTCAGACTCTCATCCAGACTGGCCATCAGATATTTTCTGGAGCCGCCGTTGCCGTAAGGCCCCTTCCACATATCATAGCCGGCCTTTGTGGAGATGATCATTTCGTTTCTGTAGGGCATCAGATCCGACTTCAGAATCCGTCCCATATTCATCTCCGCACTTCCGTAAACAGGGCCATAATTATTTGCCAGGTCAAAATGGGTGATTCCGTTATCAAATGCAGTAAATAAGATCTTCTTCATATCCTCCACATTGTTCACAGAACCGAAATTATGCCACATTCCCAGGGAAAGAGCCGGAAGCTTTAAACCGCTCTTTCCGCACCTGTTATAGATCATTTTCTCATATCTTGCTTCGTCTGCTCTGTACATTCTGCTCTCCTTCACCTGATTGCCATTTCATTTTCCGCCTTTATCATAGCATTCTTTCGGGGCGACTGCAATAAAAAGACTTTTATGTCAGCGCTGACAATCCCCGGGCACCTCAGGAATCCCTTTTTCACTCAGAATCTGTATGGCAGTGGCCGGCCCAAGATTTTTCCAGTCCTTTATACACCAGACTACCTGTTTGTCCTCAGTCACTTCAACCAGCTGAGGCGTATTGCCGTTATCCCCTCTGGAACACAGAATGGTATTTCCGTTTTCCAGCCGCACACAGCTCTGGCTTCCTTCCAGACGATAGGAAAGAGGCAGTTCTTCCAGTCTGATCTCCCAGACAGTTTCTCCTTTGCTGTTCACCTCCAACGTTCTGTCTTCTCCTTCCGCTGTAATAAGAGTATTTCCGTTTTTTAAGCGTACTGCCGCCCACGGCCCTTTTACCCTGTATGACCATATTTCTTTCATGTTCTTGTCATATTCCACTACTTTATTCTCGGATAAATGCGAAATCAGAAAGGTATTTTGAGGGGTATACCGGAATCTGCGAAACTGACCGTGCACACTGACCCGTGGATCACATGGAATCTCCTTTTCCCAGAGCAGGCTGCCTGTAACTGTATCTGCCAACACCATTTTAGGAGGCTTTCCATTGATCAGCATGTATACTCTTTCAAGCCCAACAGGCTGCAAAGTGTGAATCTCTTCATCCGGCCTGCAGCTGTAACGCCAGATCAGCTTTTTCTGCGGCGTAACCTTTCCTGCCCATGCCATCCTGGAAAATAAAACATTTCCATCCGACAGCATCCAGATATCATCATACTCCCAGCCTTTGCCTGTAGAATAAGTCCAGATGATCTTTCCTCCACTGATCAGAAAAATCTTATTGCACCCCTCCCCTATATAGAGCATGGGATACCTGGAGAGGCCTCCTCCGGGGAAATTCCACGGATTTCCCTCCTTTGCCACCCTCCAGAAGGGAGGGTCTATCTCCTTGTCCTCCTCAGGTCCCGTCTCCGGAATCTTTTTGTCCAAAAATAATTTTAACAATGCTTCCGGCTTCTCTCCTCGTTCTTCCTTACCATTCATTTTTACAGTTTTCCTTTCTACGATTGACTATCCTTTCACAGCTCCCATAATCAGTCCACTGGTAAAATACTTCTGAAGAAACGGATAGACAACCAGAATCGGAACCATCGTTACCACTATTTTCGCGGCATTCAACGTACGGGAACTCATTTTGGCCAGTTCCAGCAGCTGCTCCGTGGTCATATTCTGTTTTGCATCCACTGATACGACAAATTGCTGGACATATGACTGTAACGGTAACTTGGAGGCAGAATTCATCAGGATAATACCATCAAAATAATTATTCCAGTGATATAGCAGAACAAACAACCCCACTGTTGCCAGTCCGGGAAGGGAAACTGGCAGGTATATTTTCAGCAGTGTCGTGAACGGACCTGCACCGTCCATAACTGCCGCTTCCTCCAGCTCCTTCGGAATTCCCTTGAAAAAATTCATCATTAATATAATATTGTACACCTGTACAGCGCAGGGCAGTACCAAGGCCCACATGGTATCCAGCAAACCATAGTTTTTAATCGTTATGTACCAGGGGATTGTGCCTCCATTAAACAACATGGTGAATACCAGAAACCACATGTAAATATTTCTCTGGGGGAACTCTCTTTTATCCTTCGACAGGGGATACGCCATGATGATAATCAGTATCATGTTAATGCCGCCTCCCAGCAATACTCTTTTTACAGATATGCCAAAAGCCGTGAAAAAAGCCTTTTCTTCCAAAAGCTTTTTATAAGCGGTAAGCTGCAGGTCTACAGGCCAGATTGTCACCTTTCCCGCGTCTGCCGCTGCCGCGCCGGAAAAGGACAGCGCTGTGCAATGCAGTACGGGAAAAATACAGACCAGGGCTGCTAATATCGCCAGCAAAGCCAGCATCAGATCCACGATACGATTTTTTCGGTTTTTATACTCGATCATACTCTTTTCCCTCTAAAAAATGCGGTAGCCTGCGAACTTATCCGCCAGATAATAGGATATGGATATCATAATAAGGCTGATCACTGACTTAAAAACGCCCACGGCGGTGGCCAATGAATATTTCAGGTCCACAAGGCCTGTCCTGTACACAAAGGTATCTATAATGTCTCCTGTGGAATACAGCAACGGATTATACATATTATATATCTGGTCAAACCCTGCATTTAAAATGTTTCCAAGAGACAGCGTCGCCATCAGAACAATCGTCGGCATAATAGACGGCAGTGTGACTGATATCAGCATTTTCCATCTCCCGGCCCCATCCATGGCGGCCGATTCATACAGAGAAATGTCCACTGCCATAATAGCTGCAAGATACACGATGGTTCCGAATCCGAACTCCTTCCATATATCCGTGACCACCAGGATTCCACGAAAGAGTTCTGGCTTTGCCATAAAAAATACAGGTTCCAATCCAATGCTGCCTAATATCCGGTTTAAAATTCCATCCAGAGAAAGAATCTCCTTTACAATCCCCCCCAGAACCACCCACGAAAGGAAATGAGGAAGATAAATGATTGTCTGTATACTTCTTCTAAGCACGGATTTTCTGATCTCATTCAGCAGCAGGGCAAACGCGATGGGTACAATCAGCCCTGCAATGATTTTCATGACTGCTATAATCAGTGTATTTTTAATGACCTGTACGCCATTGGGAAGTTGAAAAATATAGCGAAACCAATAAAGTCCCACCCACTTTGAATGAAAAATCCCTGCTCCGGGCTTGTAATTCTCAAAGGCAATTGCTATTCCTGCCATAGGAACTATGCTGAAAAAAATCAGCAGAATAAGGCCCGGAAGCATCATCAGATTATATACTATTACAGTCCGTCCGGCTTTTTTTAAGCTTTTCTTTTTCACACTCTTTTTCCTCCAGTCGAGCAGAGAAGATTTCTTCCCCCTACTCGCGCGCCGGGCACCTGTCAGGCTCCTGCTGAAACCCTTCCTCTGGTGTCCGTGTGCATAAAAATGCCAGCCAGGATAAGGTAAACTTACCCTGGCTCTTTATCTGATCATCCCTCATTGAGATAAGCGTCATTTACTTCCCGGGTAATCTGCTCTCCGCCCATTGAATTCCAGCTTTTTACAAAATCATCAAAGGCATCGATATCTTCCTCTCCCATAATAATTTTCAAAAGCATTTGATTTTCCAGATCCTCCAGAGAAGACCAGTTCATGGACATCGTGGTTGTGGTTGCCGGATAATACAGCTCCTTCACCGCGAGCTTTGAATCATCGCTTGCTACCAGCGATCCCTCCACCCGGGCTGCATAAAACCTCCATGAGGCAGGGTCCTTATTCTCCAGCCATTCCCGACAGGGTTCATAAAATTGTTGCCCGTCTCCGTTCAGCCTGGATGTATCGCCTGTCTCTAATGCTTCCTGCAGCGTTTTGGCATCTCGCGGTACTGCATCATTATACTGCACCATACAACGACCCGCCGGGCCGAACCCATAACCGATATATCCTCCATCCTCTCTGTATTTTTCTCCGATTGCAGCAAGCTCTTTATCTGCTCCTCTTAACCAGTTATAGTTTAAAAGCTCCCAAACCACTTCCGGATGCTCATATCCTTTTCTCACCACCAGCCAGTTTTCGTGAAAATTCTGCTGCATCGGATGATACTTTCCATCCTCTGACAAAGGTGCCAGACAGGGCTTCCAGTTACATTCAGGATCGCTCACCACTGCATTGGATACCGGCCAGTCCGGATACCACCAGGTGGCAAATGTAATTCCGCCCCGTCCGGAGATCAGAAGCTCTGTCAGATCGTCTCCTGTACGGACCGCAAATTCCTGATCAATGATTCCTTCCTGATACAGTTCATTAAGGTACTTCAGCGCTTCTTTCATCTGAGGCTGAACCGTCCCATATTCCACCTTTCCCTCATCGGTTACCACCCATGAGCGGGGATAAGCGTCAAAGGTATTGAAAATCGGATCCAGTGTCTGGTTCCTGTTATAATACCCTGCCACATCATTGCTGCATATAATCCCAATGGTATTTCCTTCACCACCCATATCATTTTCTATAAATGCCCTGGCCACATCCATAAGGCTTTCCCTGTCTGTCGGCATCTCAAGATTAAGTTTATCCAGCCAGTCCTGCCGAATCCAGAGGAAGTTAAACTGATAACCATAGCACAAATCCGGAACAGCCATAAGCTTATCTTCGTAGACGGCAGTGGTAAATGCATCTTCTCCATAGCTTTCATAAAAGTCCTTAATATAGTCAGCCGCCTTCTGTTCATAGGTTCCGGTCAAATCTTCAATCATATCGTTATCCACCAGCTCCTGAAGCTGGTTTCTGTCTCTCACCAGCATGATATCCGGCAGATCACCGCTGGCAATACACAGGGATACCTTCTGCTCATACTCATCATTCGCCACCTGCCAGGCATATTCCATATCGACATTGCTTTTCTCCAGCATATATCTCGTATACGGGTTATCGCTGGGCGTATCTTCGTTGATAAAGACATCCTCCGTATATGTGGGACAGGCCACCGTCACCGTAACAGTCTCCGAATACGGCTCGAATGCCCCCGCTGTTCCTTCTTCTGCCAAAGTTTCCTTCTGCACACTGTCCTCCGTTGTCTCCCCCGCTGTCTGATTACTGTTTTCTGTCGCTTTGCCTGTATCCTCCGCTTTATCACCACAGGCACACAGCGATACTGCAAGCGCAATTCCGATTGCCGCAGCCGTCAGTTTTTCCCGTACTCTGTTTTTTCTCATTACCCTCTACCTCCTCCTGCATTGTTTTGTGTTTCCATGCTTTTATGCTATCACTTCCCTGTAACAGCCTACAATTTCATATTTTTTTGATTTATTGCACATTCTTTGTATTCTCTTGTCTGGCTTTTCGGGATACGCTATAATATCATCATATACCTGTTGGAGAAGTATGAGGGAACTTTATGTATAATGTACTGATTGTAGACGACGAGCTGATAGAACGTGAGGGGCTGAAGGATCTGATCACTGCAATGGATCTTCCCTTTTATGTTCATCTGGCCTCCGATGGAGAAGTTGCTCTGAAATATATAAGAAGTAATCAAAATATTGATATCCTGATTACTGATATTAAAATGTCCTTCATGGATGGCCTGTCCCTGATCCATGAAGTGCATCAATATGATCCTTCTCTTCCCATCATTATTTTCAGTGCCTATGATAAGTTTGATTATGCTCAGAAGGCCATTTCTCTGAATGTATGCGACTATCTTCTTAAGCCGATTGAACCGGATATCTTTTATCAGAGCATGCAAAAGGCCATCCGGATTTGTGAAAAAAACCGCCGCAGCGCTTCTTCTGATGTGGTTGAAAGGCTCAGCTCCAGAAAAGAACATGCTATTGTAACCCAGATAAAAACCATTATCGAATCCGAATACAACAAAGATATCAGTCTGGAATACATCTCCACTCTCTGTCAACGCAGCCCATCCTATCTGTCCAATCTGTTCAGCTCCGAAACCGGTCAGACAGTGGTTTCCTATCTGAAAGAATTCCGCATGGCAAAAGCTGCTGATCTGCTGAAAAATACAAATCTGAAAATTGTTGACATTGCAGCCACTGTTGGATATATCAATCCCAATTATTTTAACAGAGTCTTTCAGTCCTTTTATCATATGTCACCGGGCGAGTACAGAGAGGGGACAAAATAGATGGCCTTTATCAGTATTTATAAAGAAAAATACAGAAATCTCTCTTTGAAAAACAAGCTGACGCTTTCCTATATCTGTATTTCTATGCTTCCTCTTATATCCATATCCATATGCGCTCTTTATCTTCTGTATAATTTCTGCACCCAGCGTGCTATCTCCGATTACGAAGAGTCCCTGAACCAGATGGCAGACAATCTGGATTATAAAATCGGACTGTATAATACATCCATGGATTATCTGATCAATAACTCCAATCTGGCACATGCCCTTCAGGACACTCATACAAATTCGTGGACCCGCTATACGAATTACATTCATATTATTGATCCGACCCTTTCCGCCATATCAAATTTAAATACTGATTTTCAGTCTATTACTATTTATCATGACAACTCGCTTCTGGATTGTCACAGACCAGGTGTTATGACCATGGACTATTTTGAAAAGCCTTCCTGCTTTGAACAGATCCTCAATTATGAAAAAATCTGGACTGTGGAAAACGGCTGTCCTGTCTTTTATTCCAGATTGATCAACACAAAATTAAATGCGCCTCTTACCATCGTCCGTACCGCAATTAATGAATCTTCTGTATTCGATTTATATTTTGACAATCTTCCGGAATACCGGCTTGTACTCTCCGACAAAAGCGGAAATGTCCTCTGGGATGATTCTTCGCTGCAAGGAAGCCGGATACCGGAAAATGCTGCATCCTGCACTCACCTTTGCAGGGCGTTGCAGAATGTAGACTGGTCACTGGAATTATATCTTCCGGTATCCTATATCTATGTTTATATATCCTCTCTGCTGCGCACCATTTTTATTGTCATACTGATATGCCTGGCTATCATTCTGCCTCTCTCTGCCTTGTATTCCAAAAATATTGTCAATCGCCTTACCTATATCAGTAAAAAAATGAATGAAATTGAACACGGGAATCTGTCTGTCCTCATAGAATCTCCTGCCCGTGATGAAATCGGTCAGCTGGCCTCCCATTTTAATACCATGACCTTATCCTTAAATTCCACCATGGAAAAACTGTATCAGGCAGAAATTGAGCGACAGAAGGCCGAGAATCAGGCTTTGAGGGCACAGATCAATCCTCATTTCCTGTATAACACTCTTTCTATGATTAACTGGCTCTCCATTAAATCAGGAAATATGGAAATATCCTCCCTGATTACTACCTTATCCAAATTTTACAGAACAGCTCTTAATCATGGGAACCTGGAAAGCCTTTTGTCGGATGAACTCCTGAACGTCCAAAGTTATATACATTTACAGCTGAAAATGCACTCAGACAGTTTTTCCACCTTATATCAGATTCCGGAAGAATGCAAAAGCTGCATTGTTCCAACATTTATCCTTCAACCTATTGCTGAAAACGCAATTGAACATGGGATTGATACTATCAGAAATCTTGCAGGGAAAATTTTGATCGAAGCAAAAGAATCGGAGAATTTCCTCTACCTTACTATCAGTAATAACGGAACTCCTTTTGAAGAAGCGGCCTTTTATAATGCTCTGAATCAAACCGAAAAAAGCTATGGCCTCAAGAACGTATATGCGCGAATCCTTGCGCTGGGAGAAGGCTGCTACATGAAGCTGGCCACTCCTCCCTCCGGCTACACCACAAGTATTCAGATCCGATTACTTGTTAAAAGGGCCGATCCGGGGACGACTCTGTGAAATTCTACAGATCCTTTATCATTTTCACATGCAGAATTCCGGCTTCCATGAAAGGGTCTGATTTTATTTGATAACCGCATTTTTCATAAAATTTATATGCTTCATACTTGGCATCCATTTCTATCCGCGAGATTCCCATTTCCCGATAGTGATCTTCTATGTATGCAACCGTCTTTCTGCCCAGACCCAGCAGACGAAATTCCTTCAGGATGCAGAATCTCTGCAACTTAACGACAGACTCTCCTGTCCGTATACATCTCAGCGCACCCACAGACTTCCCTTCATACACGACCAAAAAGTGATCGCACTCCCCGCCCGGTATATCCTGAGAGTCTACCTCAATCTCCTGTGGAACGCCCCGTTCCAATGTAAAGACCGTATTTCTTATTTTCAGGCACTCTGCAAGAAGCTGCGGATCTTTTGCTGTTATGACATTCAACATTTTAAACCCCTCCATTCAGAAGCACACTGCTTTCGTCAGCCTAAAGCTTCCGGAGGAATTTACGGATGGTCGCTACATCTTCCTCCAGCTCCTCAGCAATTACCTCCGGGCTTTTTCCTTTGGCCGTTTTCTTGCGGATCTGTTCAAGTAAAGTGGCCTCGCGTCCTTCTGCGAGTCCTTCCGCCCTTCCTTCCTCAAATGTATGCCGTAAGTGTTTCTTCTCATCATATTCTGTCAGAAAAATCATTTCAAGCACCTCGCTTTTCTCTGTCCTTAAGATATCTCTGAGGATCCCCTTCTCTATGCAACGGTCTATGGCTGACTGTACTGCCTCCTGACGGCTTAACCCTGTCTGCATGCCGGCCTCTATCTCCGATACAAACTCGGAGTATTCCCACAGCCTCCGGCATTTCCCCATAAGCTCTCCGTTATGTCCGCGCCTGATGTTCAATACCCTGCAGGTGCATTCCAGACAGCCGCTTCCCCTCC
>CAMWFQ010000027.1 GCA_947173495.1 uncultured Lachnospiraceae bacterium
TTAAAATTTTCAATCGCGAGATTTGTGTCTGCGCGTTGCTTGCCACAAACTCGTTCATCCATTTTATGGATTTAGCCATTTTATGGATTTAGCCATATCATGGCTTTGCGCAACAAAGCAGCGCAGAAGGGGACAAGTATGGAAAATATCATTACGTATGTGAAGGACTGGGGAAAATATTCTTTCCTGGAGAGGCCGCTGAATGAGGTGGACAGTCTGGTACTGTGCCAGCTGGTATACCTGAACTATGAAAAATTCGTACCAGGACCGGGAAACGGAGAGGAACCGGTGAGTATTCAGACGATTTATACACATCCGGACAGGGATAAGATCCTGGATGATTACTGGTACAGGAGAAATAACAGAGAACTGTTTTCAGAGGCAGCGGTCTCCGTAAGATTTGGCTCCCTCCTGATGAAGGACTATGTCAATATCATAGATGAGGAAAGAGAAACCCAGTTTTCGGCCATGACCTATGTTCTGGAGGATGGAAGTGTGTACCTTGCATACCGGGGAACGGATGCTACCATTGTGGGATGGAAGGAAGATCTCAACATGGCTTTTTCCAAACCCCTTCCGGGACAACATATGGCGGTAAAATATATGGATCGGGCGGCGGAGGCGTATCAAGGCTGCTTTTATGCGGGAGGACATTCCAAAGGGGGAAATCTGGCGGTTTATGCGGCGATGAATTGCCGGGAGAATACAAAGGAGAGGCTTCTTAAAGTGTTTAACCATGACGGGCCGGGATTCCGGCCGGAGATCCGAAAGGAGGGAAATTACCAGTCTGTTGAAGATAAAGTAATAAAATTTATTCCCCGCTCTTCTCTGGTGGGCATGATTCTGGAGGATCATGGAGAATATGAAATCGTGGAAAGCAGAAGCATCGGCATGCTTCAGCATAACAGCTATACCTGGAAGATAGAGGATGGTGCATTTGTGCGCGCACGCAATATGACCAGAAGCAAGATCAGACGGGATACGGCGCTGAATGAGTGGATTCTTTCCTTATCGGAGGAGGAGATTCATGCCTTTGTGGATACTCTTTATGAGGTGGTTTCCGCGTCAGAGGCGGCTAATGTGTTTGAATTCGGAGCAGACTGGAAAAAGGGACTGCAGAATATTATCATGGCGGCAAAAGGAGTAGATGATGATACCCGCAGGATGATACAGAAAATGTTTCACTCACTGTTTGAAATTTTTCTGGATAACCTGAAGTCTGAAAGAAACTGAGACAGACATGAAATAAGCCGCCAGCCAATTCATGACAGTTTCAGTTATTACGCATATCTGATGACTTGTGAACGGCTGGCGGGCTGCTGTTACATAATTTGTCAAAAAAAATTAAAAATTAGTTGACAGAAGACAATGAGGCGGTTATAATAATACTTGCGTGCAGGAATGGCGGAATTGGCAGACGCGCACGGTTCAGGTCCGTGTGGTAGCAATACCATGAGAGTTCAAGTCTCTTTTCCTGCATTATAGAAGCCCATACTGTGAGGGCTTCTTTTTTATGCACACGGGCACCCAGAGGAAAAATGTCAGCAGAAGCTGACGGGTGCCCGGTGCGCGAGTAGCAGTTGCACATTTGGGGGTAAAGTGTTATATTAAATAATGGAATATTCTAAAGAAGATTATGGTCTTTTCGGTAAAGTGACAGGCATAGAATCATTACTGTCTTATGAAGGAGGAAGTCAGCATGTACCATTGCCAGGTTCGTATTTATTTGACCGGACGCCATCTGGAAGCGTTTGATATCATTCGTAAAATGTCCCCGCTTGCTCATTTTACGCACGAATGTACAGAAGGCAGTGAAATAGAGGAGACTTTGGCATCTGAAGCAGATGTGATTTTTGCAAATCTGCAGGGGCTGGAAGCAGGGAAAGCGGCGGCGCAGCTTCTCTCTGTTAAAAGAAAAGATGCGGAGCTTATTCTGTTTGCGGAGAAGGATCAGTTTCCTTTTTTGACGGATTGCCTTGCCGGGGTGGCGGATATATGGATGCTTCCCATGTCAGAGGAAGAGGTGGGGTTCCGGTTTTTCCGATGGCAGCAGAACTGTAAGAAGGACCGGGACTTTTGGGAGACAAGGCAGTTTTTTGAGGCTACGATAGACAATATCCCGAATCTGATCTGGTATAAGGATAAAAACGGTATCCATGAAAAAGTGAATACCAGCTTCTGCAAGGTGGTCAATAAAACCAGAGAACAGGTGGAAGGGCAGGGGCATGCTTATATCTGGGATGTGGAGGAGGATGATCCTGCCTGCATTGAATCCGAACGGAAGGTCATGGAAGCAAAAAGAACCTTTATCTCTGAAGAGACGATCAAAACCGGAGAGGGTCTGCGGCTTCTGACTACTTACAAATCGCCTCTGTATGATCTGAATGGAAGCGTAATGGGAACGGTGGGAGTCGCCATTGATGTCACAAAGGAACGTGCCTATGAGCAGGAGATCAACAAGAAAAACCAGGCGCTGGAGATGATGTTTACCACCATGGACTGCGGGGTGATGTGCCATACGCTGGATGGAAGCCGGATTTTGAGTGTCAACAGAGCGGCGCTCAGTATCCTGGGATATACCTCCCAGGAGGAGCTGTCCGCCGAAGGATTCAATCTGGTCGCTCCTTCTGTAATAGATGAAGACAAGGAGATGCTTCAGGAGCGAATCAGAAAGCTGAAAAAAGAAGGCGACAGCACCAGTGTGGAATATCGTGTACGCCACAGGGATGGAAAGATCATATATGTGATGGGGAATGTGAAGCTGATTCAGGAAAACGGAGAGTTGTTTTATCAGCGTTTTCTTCTGGATTTTTCTGCTAAAAAGCTGCAGGAGCAGAAAAATGAAAGGCGGCAGATGGAACTGATCCATGCGCTGAGTACGGACTATAATCTGGTGTGCTATTTTGATCTGGATACCGGGAGAGGAAATTCACTCCGGCTGGAGGATGGAGGCAATCGCCTGTTCGGTTCTGTTTTTTCCGGAGAGATCTCCTATGAAAGCAGCATGAAACAGTACATACAGAAGTTTGTTCATGAAGAGGACAGAGAGGCGCTGATGCAGGCGGCCTCTCTTGAACAGGTTAAAGAGGAGCTTACGAAAACGAATCTGTATTATGCAAATTACAGAGTATGCATTGGGGATGAAATCAGATATTTTCAAATCAGGGCAGTACGTTCAGGAGAATGGGATGGGAGTCGTGGAATTGTACTCGGGTTCCGCAATGTGGACGAGGAAATCCGTAATGAAATGGAACAGAAAAATCTGCTGGAAGACGCACTGATACAGGCAAACAGGGCAAGTAAGGCAAAGAGCGTATTTTTGTCCAACATGTCTCATGATATCCGTACGCCGATGAATGCGATTGTAGGATTTACCTCTCTTGCGATCAATCATATTGATCACAAAGAACAGGTACGGGAATATCTGGGAAAGATTATGACTTCCGGCAATCATCTGCTCAGCCTGATCAATGATGTTCTGGATATGAGCCGCATTGAAAGCGGTAAGATGCACCTGGACGAGACGCCCTGCAGTCTTCCGGATATTCTCCACGGGCTGCGCAGTATTGTGCAGGCGGATATCCGGGCAAAGCAGCTGGAATTTCATATTGATACGGTGGATGTTCTGGACGAGGAAATCTATTGTGATAAGCTGAGACTGAATCAGGTTTTGCTGAATCTGCTGGGCAATGCGATAAAGTATACGCAGGCAGGAGGAACGGTGGGACTTCGGATCACCGAAAAGGCGGGAGCACCGGAAGGCAGCGTAAACTATGAATTCTGTATCAGAGACAGCGGAATTGGCATGAGCGAAGAGTTTGTGGCCCGGATCTTTGAACCTTTTGAGAGAGAAAGAACTTCTACGATCAGCGGCATTCAGGGGACCGGACTGGGAATGGCCATTACGAAGAATATTGTTGATATGATGAACGGTTCTATCGAGGTCAAAAGCGAGCAGGGAAAAGGGACAGAGGTCACAGCCGCCTTTACATTCCGCCTGTGCTCTGAGAGAAAGAAGCCGCAGGCCATAGAAAAGCTTAAAAACTGCCGGGCGCTGGTGGTGGATGATGATTTCAACACCTGCGACAGTGTATCTTATATGCTCGGACAGATCGGACTGCGCGCGGAGTGGACCATGTCAGGAAAAGAAGCGGTGCTGCGTACCCGTCAGGCGGTTTCCAGAGAGGATAATTATTCCGTATATATCGTCGACTGGCTTTTGCCGGATATAAACGGAATTGAGGTGATCCGGAGAATACGAAAAGAGACCGGGGAGAATGTGCCGGTGATTGTTCTGACGGCTTATGACTGGTCTGATATTGAGGAGGAAGCGAGAGAGGCCGGCGCCATGGCGTTCTGCAGCAAACCGTTGTTTGCCTCAGAACTGAGCAGCTGTCTCCGGTCGATTGTAAACGTGGAGGAAGAGAAGAAAGAAGAGGGGGGCGGAGAACCGGAAAAACTCAGAACCGGACGGATTCTTCTGGCAGAAGACAACGAACTCAACCAGGAGATCGCTGCGGCCATCTTAAACGAAGCAGGATTTTCCATAGAGATTGCCGGAAACGGACAGATTGCGGTGGATATGTTGAAGGCCTCTGAAGCGGGATATTATCAGATGATCCTTATGGATGTTCAGATGCCGGTAAAGGATGGGTATGAAGCGACCAGGGAGATCCGAAAACTTGAGAACCAGGCATTAGCGTCCATTCCGATCATTGCCATGACGGCCAATGCCTTTGAGGAAGACAGGCGGGAGGCATTGCGGTGCGGGATGAACGGCCATATAACCAAACCCATTGATACGGTAAATTTATTTGATACACTGGACAAAATATTAGCATAACAGAGGTTTCACAAGATCAGAAAACGCCAATATACTATTTATAAACAGAGTATCAGGAGAAGATCTGATCTATGGAAGAACATTATTTGGAAAATAACTGCAGTTTTATGGGGGTAAAGCCGATTATGGCGGATTTGCCATATCCACCAAACAGGGTGCGGGAGCGGAACAGGACCTATGCGGAGCTGCTCAGAGTAGATTATTGCGGTATGGTGTCGGAGATGACTGCGATTGTCCAGTATATTAACAATGAAGGCAGACTGTCCCGTGAAAGATGCGCTCTGGCAGGGACGCTTCTGGGAATTGCAATGGCAGAGATGATGCATTTACAGAAACTGGGGGAACTGATTCTTTTACTGGGAGGTAATATTAACTTTGCCTTCAGGGGATGTAATGGAAGAGAGATGTTCTGGACACCGGAGTATCTGGATATACCGGATAAAGTGGAAAACATGCTGATTGCTGATATTGAGGCTGAAAAGGCGGCTATTAAGCAATACGAAATGCACATTAACATGATAGGCGATGACTGCGTGAATGCAGTACTGGAAAGAATCATCAGGGATGAGGAATATCATATTATGCTTCTCAGGGCGTTGAAAGATGAGTGCTGAGAAGGAGCGTGAGAGCAAAGGAGAAGTTTATGGAGAGAGCAAAGGTTTATTTTACCCGGACACTTACACCTGAGTCGGTGCTGGAAATGTATCGGGTGCTGGAAAAGGAACTGCCGGGAAAAGTGGCTGTAAAGGTACACTCCGGAGAAAAAGGAAATCAGAATTATTTAAGGCCGGAGTTTCTCCGCCCTGTAATAGAGGCTGTACAGGGGACGGTGGTGGAATGTAATACGGCTTATGAAGGTGAAAGAAATACCACGGAAAAACACAGAAAGCTGATAGAATACCATGGATGGAGCAGATGCTTTAAGGTGGATCTTCTGGATGCGGAGGGGCCGGATAAAGTGCTGCCGGTTCCGGAAGGAAAGGTGCTGAAAGAAAACTGGGTGGGCAGGAACATTGAGGAGTATGATTCCATGCTGGTGCTGTCTCACTTTAAAGGACATCCAATGGGAGGGTATGGCGGAGCGTTGAAGCAGCTTTCCATTGGATGTGCTTCAAGCGGAGGAAAAGCTTATATTCATTCGGGCGGATATACTACGGATCAGGCAGTGGTATGGGAGCATGTGGCGCCTCAGGATGCATTCTGTGAAGCAATGGCGGAATCAGCGGGCTCTGTGGTGGCGTATTTCGGCGGAAACATGGCCTTTATTAATATGATGTGCAATCTGTCTGTGGACTGCGACTGCTGTGCAGTAGCCGAGGATCCCTGTATGAAAGATATCGGAATTCTTTCTTCTCTGGATCCGGTTGCCCTGGACCAGGCGTGTATCGATCTGATCCTTCAGTCGGATGATCCGGGACGCGGCCATTTCCTGGAGAGAGTAAAGTCGCGTAATGGGACTCATACCATTGACGCAGCTGCAGCGCTGGGGTTTGGAACAAAAGAATATGAACTGATCTGTATAGACCGATGAGATAGCATGCAGGACAGGATGTATAAAAGAATTGATCTCTGACAGCCACAGGCTGCCCTGGCCTCTGGTTTCAGAGATCCGAATGGATGCGGGGGGATACAGATGCTGGAGAGATTGGCGGATATAGATGGAGGAATCTTACTGTTTCTTCAGGAGGTGGTGAGAAACCCGGTGCTTGATCCTGTTATGAAGGTGATTACCACTCTGGGAAATGCAGGAATCATCTGGATTTTGATTACGCTTCTGCTCTTCCTTTCGAAAAAGACAAGAAAAGTTGGCTGGATGAGCCTCAGCGCGCTGCTTATTACACTGTTTTTGAATAACATTCTGATCAAAAACATCGTGGCGCGGCCCAGACCCTATTATGTGATAGAGGCATTGGTGCCGCTGATCAAAAAGCCCAGAGAATTTTCCTTTCCATCCGGACATGCCGGAAGTTCTTTTGCATCAGCCTGTATTTTGTTCCGGAAGCTTCCGAAGAAATATGGGATCTGGGCATTGGTGCTTGCAACGCTGATTTCCGTTTCAAGGATTTATGTCGGAGTGCACTATCCTACCGATATCCTTGCGGGGATGGTTACCGGAATTGTATACAGCTTTCTGGGAGAATGGCTGGTGGAAGCAGCAGGGAACGTAAAAAACAGATGAAATATTTTACAGAATATGCTATGCTTTTTGTATCATAAACGGGCAATGCGTCCGACGAATATGAGCAGAGGACTTTTCAGGTCGGCTGCGTGTATCGTGACAGGATTGCAGAGCAGAAATGGAGGAAACTATGCAGAATCAAAATTTATCTGCGGCAGAAGCAATGGAAAAATTAAAAGAAGGGAATCAGCGTTATCTGGCAGCCAGCGCAAACCCCGGGGATATATCGCCGCAGCTGCGGCAGAAGACCTGTGACGAGGGACAGGCTCCCTATGCTGTCATTGTTACCTGTTCTGATTCCAGAGTGATTCCGGAGGGAATCTTCAGTGCGGGAATCGGGGAACTGTTTGTGATTCGTGTAGCGGGAAACGTGATGGATAAGCATCAGCTGGGAAGCGTTGAGTATGCAGCTGACCATCTGGGAACCAGGCTTGTGGTAGTTCTGGGGCATGAGCACTGCGGCGCGGTAGGAGCAGCAATGAGCAGCACTCCGGGCGGCTTTGTGAAATACATAACAGATGAGATCTGCAAAGCCATCGGCGATGAAAAGGATGAATATCGGGCGTGCTGCCTGAATGTGGAGAGAAGCGTGAGAATGATCAAAGAAAGTCTGGCGCTTAAGGATGAGGAAAACGGAGTGAAGGTATGCGGAGCATACTATCACATTGGAAGTGGAGAAGTAGAGTTCTTATAAAAGAAAACAGGGAATGATTCAGGCGGCGGACCTTTGCAGGGGATGCCGCCTGAATCATTTAACATAAGGATGTCTGGCGAATCCTGCATCCGTTGGCTGAGCATAAGGAGGAAAACCTTCACAAACACGCCATCTCCTATACAAAAATGACAGGTATCCTACTTACCTGATCCGCATGAATGATGTATAATCAGAAGAAAGAAGTTCCGAAAGAAATAGGACCATCATGTATGGCACGAAAAATGTGCAGAAAGAGAGGAATCTTATGGCAGTAAAAATGTTGATGAAGGGTGCGATCCTGCCGGGAAACAGTACAGTGGAGCTGAAGGATTTTGAAGTGCCCAGACCGGGTTACGGACAGGTTCTGATTCAGACCAAAGCGACTACCATCTGCGGAAGCGATATCCGCTGTATTTACCGGGAGCATACCGGAAAGGGACCGGAAGGTTATATCCCCGGAATGGTAGCGGGACATGAACCCTGCGGCGTGATTCTTGAGGAAGGCGAAGGCTTAAAGCGTTTCAAAAAAGGGGACAGAGTGATTGTCTACCATATTTCCGGCTGTGGTGTCTGCAATGACTGCCGCAGAGGCTATTATATTTCCTGTAAGAGCAGATTCCGCCAGGCATATGGCTGGCAGAGAAACGGCGGAATGGCTCCTTATATTCTTGCAGATGAAAAAGACCTGATTGAACTGCCGGATGAACTGACATACAAAGACGGCGCGCAGGTTGCCTGCGGATTCGGAACGGTATATGAGGCGATAGAAAAGATCGGGATCTGCGGGAATGACGCGGTTCTTGTGACCGGACTGGGGCCGGTGGGACTGGCAGCTCTGATGCTTGCCAAGGCCATGGGCGCCAATCAGCTGATTGGTGTGGAGATGAATGAGTACAGAATTGAACTTGCAAAGAAGCTGGGGCTGGCTGATTATGTGTTTAAGCCCGGAGAGGATACGCTTGAGCAGATTCTTTCTGTAACCGGCGGAAAGGGCGTGGAGAGAGCGATTGACGCTTCCGCCAATGATGCCGGAAGGCAGCTTGCCATCCGTGCAACCAGAGAATGGGGTAAGATCGCATTTGTGGGAGAGGGAGGTACCTGCACCTTTAATCCCAGCCCGGATATCATTCATGGACAAAAGACGATCTATGGATCCTGGGTAACGTCGCTGTGGAAAATGGAAGAGCTGGTGGAACGCCTGGTGCGCTGGGGGATTCATCCGGAAGACCTGATTACCCATGAATTCCCGATTGAGAAAGCGGCTGAAGCCTACAGCCTTATGGCCGGCGGCGAGTGCGGTAAAGTGGCAGTGACCTTTCCTGATCCCTGCGAGTAATGAGCCGGAGCATATTTGAAAATTCATTTCCACCAATTGATTGATCAGAGAGGAAAAGAAATGGAAAAAAAAATTGACCAGAATACGATTCCCTTTAAGACCCTGTACAGTGGAGAAAAAATTCCCTGCGTGGGAATTGGAACGTTCGGATCAGATAAATACGGGGCAGAGGCGATCTCGGAGGCAGTGTACGGTGCGGTCAGATACGGCTATCGTCTGATCGACTGTGCGGCGGTTTACCAGAATGAGGACAGTATCGGCGAGGTGCTGCAAAGACTCTTTGAAGAACGGACGGTAGAGCGGAAGGAGCTGTTTATCACCTCTAAAGTCTGGAACGATATGCATGGAGAGGGAAATGTTCTGAAATCATGCCGGAAGAGCCTGGCGGATTTGAAGCTGGACTATCTGGATCTGTACTTTGTACACTGGCCGTTCCCCAATTATCATGCGCCGGGCTGCAGCGGGGATTCACGGAATCCGGATTCCAGACCATTCTCAGTGGATGAGTTTATGAGCACATGGCGGCAGTGCGAGGAACTGGTGGATAAGGGACTGGTGCGCTATATCGGCATGAGCAATATGACGATCCCCAAGCTGGAGGCAGTTTTGCCCCTCTGCAGGATCAGGCCTGCGGCGCTGGAAATGGAACTTCATCCTTCCTTCCAGCAGCAGGAATTGTTTGACTATGCCGTAGCACATGAGATTCTTCCGATCGGCTACTGCCCGATCGGATCCCCTTCCAGGCCAGAGAGGGACAGGACGGCAGAGGATGTGGCGGATACCCAGCTGCCGGCAGTGGAAGCCGCCGCCCATGCCCATCAGGTACATCCGGCTCTGATCTGCCTGAAATGGGCGGTGCAGAGAGGACAGGTCCCGATTCCGTTTTCCGTAAAGGAACCTCAGTACATATCCAATCTGAAATGTGCCACAGAGGATCCTCTTACAGAGGATGAAATGAAAGCAATCGCATCAGAAGACAAAAACTGCCGTCTGATCAAAGGACAGGTGTTTTTGTGGGAAGGGGCGAGAGGCTGGGAAGACCTCTGGGACCTGAATGGAGAAATCGTCACAGGATAGACGATGGAGCGAGGATCCGGAGTATTCAGAACAATATAAGAAAGTGCGCCATATACCAGGCAGGGAGAGAGCCTCCCTGCCTGCTGTGATGGAAAAGCTTACTTTTCACTTTGGCCGGAAACAAGGGGATGGAGATAAGCATATTGCAGTGCCTTCAGCTCAGAGGTAACCATGGTGCTTAAAACAATATCGCCGCTCTCCAGATACCATACATTTCCATAATTGCTGGGATGATCGGCCTGATAGCCGCTTTCTCCATGGCGCTCATTGACAGAGTCGGTAATAGATTGGTACAGAGCGGATAATTCCGATTCGTCTTCACAGCTGCAGGTCCAGGCAACACACATGAGGCGATCCTGATCATCAAACATATACTTAACAGTGCCCTCACGATCTTCATACTTTTTGGGGTAAGTATAACAGAGTCCGCCATATACGGAATCGTAGGTGGAAAAAGAATCTCCTTCCGCGGAAATCATATCATCTATATTGTTTTCCCAGGTTAAAGACGTAAAAGGGGCGTCTGGCAGGCTCTCCTTCGGCGTACTGCCGCAGGCGCTGAAAAGAAAAATAAATATAAGAAAGAACACGGGTATGCATTGTTTTGGGTTCATGATCATTGCTCCTTTTTTCAGAAATCCATTTTCAGATATTGTTTCGGGGTGATTCCCTTATATTTATGAAAGGTTTTGATAAAATAGCTTTCATCATTAAAACCACAGGAAATAGTGGCATTGCGGATAGAGACATTTTTGGTGGAAAGCATTTCGCAGGCGCATTCAATCCGGTAATAGTTCAGGTAATCGATGGGGGTCCTTCTGGTCATGCTGCGGAAATACCGGCAGAAATATTTTGGATTCATCCCTGCGACTTTAGCCAGTGTGTCCAGGCTGATATCATGACTGTAATTTTCAGAGATAAAAGAGAGGACTTTTTTGAGGGAATCCAGCCGTCCCGATTGCGTCAGATTTTCCGTATTGTCTTCATAAAGCTTCTCCTGCAGGATAATGCCGAGAAGCTGATACAGACAGCCCTGCGTCATGAATTCGTAGCCTGTCCTCCTGCCTGCAAGAGCAGAGGTCAGATTCTCAATAATGGGAAGAATCAGCGGACTGTGACGGGAGAGAAGAGGCTGTATGATGATTCTGTGATCCATAATATCCTGTATGGCTTTTGCGCAGGCGTGGTTGTCCTTCATCAGGATTTGAAGATCGAAAACGATACAGTCATAGACACAGGAGTGATCCTGAGGGCTTCCGCCATGAAGAACGCCATCTGAAATAAAGATCACATCTCCTTCCTGGCAGTTTTTACATGCTCCGTTCAGGGTAAGCTGAAAGCTGCCGGAATGAATGCGGATGAGCTCATAATGGTGGTGCCAGTGATAGGGCATATAATATCTGGGACTGTGAGGAAGCTGATGATAAAAGGCAATAGGGAAATTAAAGGTTCCCTGTTCCCTGTGCTCTTTGTAATCAAGATACTTCATAGATGATATTTCCTTACTAATGACAGAAAAGTATGAAACAGGTGAATATTGTACTATTTTTTTGTTATTATAACACTTTTTTTTTTCGTGTCAATGATTTATAATGATAAACAGAAGAAAGGGTATTCGGCAGAGTGATGTTCAGAATGCACTATATGTAACGCTGTATCGTGTTATGATGGTGCCAAAATGCTGGAATTCTCTGTTGCCTCGTCGATAATTTGTTGCAAATTATACGAATAAGAGCATCGGCCTTCAGATACGGATGCGGGTGTGAATTATCACTGAGACAGACAGATGCCGGATATACTGACTTAAGCTTACAGGAGCGGACACATAATTTCATGATTCGAGGAGGTTTTAAAATGGCAAAAAACAGATTGGTAGGAGATTATCCGGTAATTGGCATCAGGCCTACGATCGATGGGCGCAGAGGCGTATTGAAAGTCAGAGAGTCTATGGAAGAACAGACCATGAACATGGCGAAATCTGCTGCCAGATTATTTGAAGAGAACTTAAAGTATTCCAACGGTGAGCCTGTGAAAGTGGTCATCGCGGATACCACCATAGGACGTGTGGGAGAAGCGGCAGCCTGCGCGGCAAAATTTAAAAAAGAAGGCGTTGATATCACATTGACGGTAACGCCCTGCTGGTGCTACGGCGCTGAGACAATGGACATGGATCCGATGACAATCAAGGCTGTATGGGGATTTAACGGAACGGAGCGTCCCGGCGCCGTATATCTCGCCTCTGTCCTGGCGACACATGCACAGAAGGGACTTCCTGCTTTCGGAATTTACGGACATGAGGTACAGGATGCAGACGATACAACGATTCCTGAAGATGTGAAAGAGAAACTGCTCCGCTTTGGGCGTGCGGCCGTTGCTGCTGCCACCATGAGAGGTAAGTCCTATCTGCAGATCGGCTCCGTGACCATGGGAATCGGCGGATCCATTATTGATCCTGCTTTCATAGAAGAATATCTGGGTATGCGCGTGGAATCTGTGGATGAGGTGGAAGTGATCCGTCGGATGACAGAAGAGATCTATGACAGGGCCGAGTATGAGAAGGCTCTTGCCTGGACCAAAGAAAAATGTAAAGAGGGATATGACAAGAATCCTGATTTCGTTAAGGTTTCAGATGAAAAGAAGGAAGAGACCTGGGAATTTGTGGTGAAGATGATGGTCATCATCAAGGATCTGATGAACGGCAACCAGAATCTTCCGGAAGGCTGCGAGGAGGAGATGGTAGGACACAATGCCATTGCTGCCGGATTCCAGGGACAGCGCCAGTGGACAGATTTTTATCCCAACTGTGATTTTCCGGAAGCGCTGCTTAATACTTCCTTCGACTGGAATGGAGCAAGAGAGCCCTATATTCTTGCAACTGAAAATGATGTGTTGAACGGACTCGGAATGCTGTTTATGAAGCTGCTTACCAACCGCGCGCAGATTTTTGCCGATGTGCGTACTTACTGGAGCGGCGATGCAGTTAAGAGAGTGACCGGCTATGAGATCGAAGGCCATGCAAAAGAAGCCGATGGTTTCATTCATCTGATCAATTCCGGCGCCGCCTGTCTGGATGCCTGCGGAGAGGCAAAGGATGCCGAGGGCAACGCAGTGATCAAGCCCTGGTATGAGGTAACGCAGGAAGACCAGGATGCCATTATGAATGCAACAGAATGGTGCGCGGCAGATTTCGGATACTTCCGAGGAGGCGGCTTCTCCTCCAGATTTGAGACAAAAGCGGAGATGCCGGTGACCATGATTCGTCTGAACCTGGTGAAGAATCTGGGTCCTGTGCTTCAGATTGCAGAGGGATGGACCGTACATCTTCCGGAGAAGGTTTCCGATACCCTCTGGAAACGTACCGATTATACATGGCCCTGTACATGGTTTGCACCCAGATGTACAGGAGAAGGATATTTTAAGACAGCCTATGATGTGATGAATAACTGGGGAGCCAATCACGGCGCGATCAGCTATGGTCATATCGGTGCGGATCTGATCACATTTGCTTCTATTTTAAGAATACCGGTATGTATGCATAACGTTCCGGAAGAAAAGATTTTCCGTCCTTCTGCATGGAATGCGTTTGGCGCTGACAGAGAGGGTCAGGATTACAGAGCATGCGATGCATACGGACCGCTGTACAAGACAATTAAATAAAGGTTTTGATGCAGGTATCAGACTGGGGCCGTTAAAGACCGGCTCCGGTCTGATGCTGTGGGGTGCCTCCTTTGGGTGATACTAAAGGAGACATTTTCTGTATTTGGGAGGAAAAAAATTGGAAAAATTAAAGCAAAATCCAATTGTGGTAAAACTGGGATTTAACAGGATCGTATTGTGCGGCGTACTCCTTCTGATGTATCTGCTGTTCTCCGTTCTGGGTGAGAATTTCGCGGGGATTCCAAGAATTTTAAGCGCACTGAATTATGCCTATTTCCTTGGATTTCTGTCATTGGGCGTGACCTTTGTCATCGCTACGGGCGGCATCGATTTTTCTATAGGACCGGTGATGTTCTGCTCGGCGCTTGTGTCAGGATACTGCCTGACCTCATATGGCGTGCCGATGGCCTTAAGCCTTGTGATCAGTATTCTGGTAGGTGCACTGTTCGGCACCTTTAACGGCTATCTGGTGTCCCACTGGTCAGTACCGCCCTTTATTGTTTCCATGGCAAGCATGAATATTGCCAAGGGCGTGGCATCTGTTTTTACAAAGACCCAGTCCGTGAGCTGGCCTCAGGGTACCTCAGAGCAGGGTTGGTTTCGCAGCCTGATTAAGGTGGGGAATTTCCCGGTAGGGCTTGTGATCTTTCTTGCTTTTGCAGTGATCTGTTCCGTGATCCTGAACAAGACCAGGGCAGGACGTTACATATTGAGTCTTGGAAGCAACAGAGAAGCGGTAAGGCTCTCTGGCGTCAATGTTAAAAAGTGGGAAATGCTTGCTTACATAATCTGCGGAACCATGGCAGGAATCGCAGCGATCTTCTTTGTGGCGGCGTATACCACGGTTCAGCCCGGATATGGCGACCAGTATAATAATGAAGCGATTGCCGGATGCGTTATGGGAGGTACTTCCATGGCGGGAGGACTGGCATCTATTGGCGGTACGGTAATCGGCGTATTCATTATAGCCCTTCTGCAGGAGGGGATTCTGGCGCTTCACTTTACCAAGGACTATCAGCTTATCATTACAGGTATCATTGTTATCGTGGCAGTATATGCAGACGTTGTTGCCAGACGCAGAAAGAACTAAATACAGGTAAAGAGCGGAAAAGCCGGCGGTAGAATTACCGGTCCGGCAGATAGAAAGGTAAGGTAGAGGGTATGGGCGAAGTAATCTTAACAATGAAAGAAATAGACAAGTCGTTTCCCGGCGTGCACGCCCTGGATCATGTGAGCTTTGAGGTGAGAAAAGGCGAAGTGCATGCGTTGATGGGGGAAAACGGCGCCGGAAAGTCCACGCTGATGAAGGTGCTCACGGGCATCTACAAGAAGGATTCCGGAACCATCGTATATGAAGGAAAAGAAGTTGAGTTCCATAATACGAGAGAGGCGCAGGATGCAGGCGTCGTGATTGTGCACCAGGAACTGAATATGCTGGGGCATCTGACGGTTGCCCAGAATATTTTTATCGGTCGCGAGTTTAAAAAAGGGATTGCAATTGACGATAAGAAGATGAATGAAGAAGCTGCCAAACTTTTTGACATGCTTCATATCGATATAGACCCGTCAGAGACCATGAGTAATCTTACGGTGGGAAAGCAGCAGATGTGCGAGATCGCCAAGGCGATTTCCCATAAGGCCAAGGTGATTGTGTTTGACGAGCCATCGGCGGCGCTGACGGAGGCGGAAATAGATGAGCTGTTTAAGATTATCAGAGACCTGCGAAAACAGCAGCTGGGCATCGTATACATTTCCCACCGTATGGATGAGATCAAGGTGATCACGGACCGTGTAACGGTCATGAGAGACGGTACCTACGTGGGAACCCTGATTACGGAGGAGTGCACCAAGGATGACATCATCAACATGATGGTGGGGCGTGTGATTTATGAGGATCCCAAGCAGCACAGCATGGTTCCGGAGAATGCGCCGGTGGTTTTGAAGGTGGAGCATCTGAATGCGGGGAGAATGGTGCAGGATGTGAGCTTCGAGCTGCGTAAGGGTGAAATTCTGGGATTTTCAGGTCTGATGGGAGCAGGGCGTACCGAGACGGCGAGGGCCATCTTCGGCGCGGATCCCAAGGAAAGTGGAGATATTTACATAAACGGAACGAAGGTTACCATCAATTCTCCGGAGGATGCGGTAAAATGCGGCATCGGCTATCTCTCGGAGGACAGGAAGCGTTACGGGATTGTGGTACAGAAGACCATTGCTGAGAATTCTACTATGGCAACCCTGGAAAAATATATGAAAGGGCTGTTTATTAATAAGAGAGCAGAACGGGGCATAGCTCAGGAATATGTCGATTCCCTCGCAACCAAAACGCCCAGCGTAGATCAGCTGGTTGTAAATCTTTCAGGCGGAAATCAGCAGAAAGTAGTTATAGCAAAATGGCTGGTGCGTAATTGTGACATTTTGATTTTCGACGAACCTACAAGGGGCATCGATGTAGGAGCCAAAAACGAAATTTACAAGCTGATGAACAAACTGGCGGAAGAAGGAAAGTCAATTATCATGATCTCTTCTGAGATGACTGAAATATTGAGAATGAGCGACCGTATTATCGTGATGTGTGAAGGGAAGAAGACGGGAGAAGTCGATATAGAGGAAGCTTCACAGGAAACAATTATGAATATGGCGACACGTGAAATAAGTTAGGAGGAAGAGAGCATGAGTAAAAGTAGTGCAGCGGGCACACAAAATAAATCAGTAATTTCGAGGCTGGGCGGCCAGAAGTTTATCGTGCTGCTGGTAGTGATCGGCCTGATCATCTTTTTTGGCGCCGCCAGTCCTGACTTCAGAAAATATTCCACGGCAATGAGTATTCTGGATTACTCCTACTATATTGCCCTGATGGCCATAGGCGTTACCTTTCCGCTGATCACAGGCGGGGTGGATCTTTCCATTGGTACCGGGCTGATCTGCTATTCCCTGACGGGAGGCTTTCTGATCGTTCAGAAGGGCTGGCCTGTAGGAGCCGGAATGCTGGTGGCGCTCCTTCTGGGGATTATCATGGGCCTGTTTAATGGTGTGCTGGTGGCCGTTATGAACCTGCCGCCTTTCCTGGCAACGCTGTGTACCTGTATGATCACCCGGGGACTGGGCTCCATATTTGCAAACAGATTGGGCATTTCCTGGCCCACCTCCGGAACGGAGGGAAGCTGGTTCAGAAATATCTTTAAGATTACGGTGAACGGAACGAAGATTCCGTTGGGTTTTCTGTGGGTGCTCCTTCTGGTGGCGCTCATGGCATTTGTGCTGAATCATACTAAGATCGGACGTTATACCATAGCCATTGGAAGCAATAAGGAAGCTACGATTCTTTCCGGCATCAATGTGAAGTTTTATCATATTATGGCCTATGTGATCTCGGGATTCTTTGCCGGTCTTGCCGCCATTGCATATTCGGCGGTGTTTTCAACCGTACAGCCGGGAACGGGAGCGGGATTCGAACTGGAGGCTATCGGCGGTGCCATCATCGGCGGTGTATCTGCCAGCGGCGGTGTGGGAAGTGTGGAGGGATCATTGATTGGTGTCTTCGTAATCTGTCTGCTGAAAACAGGACTTCCCTATATCGGACTGCAGGCAAACTGGCAGCAGATTATTACGGGTCTTGTGCTGATAGGCGCGGTACTGATTGATATTATGAAGAAGAAAAAGGAAAAGGACTGATACCATAAGAGGGAAGACTTTTGGAGGCTTATGGTGTATAATGTCAGATATGAAACCGCACAGGGCTGCGGGTGGATCCGTCGACTCAAAAGCGGTTACATATAAAATTATTTTATCAAACCTTAAAAGGAGGAAAAAAATGAAAAAGAAAATTTTAGCAACGCTGCTGTGCGCAAGCCTGGCAGCAACACTTCTGGCCGGATGCGGCGGTTCAGGCAATGATGCGTCATCTGCCTCAAGCGATGCGGCAACCACAGATGAATCAAAACCTGCCGAGGACAACACAGCAGACGATGCTGACGCTGCGACAGAAGCAGAGGAGGACACAACTGCAGTGGCAACTACCGGAGGAGATTACAAATTCGAGATCATCGTTAAGAGCTATCAGTCATCCTACTGGCAGGCAGCCGTAACAGGCGTAAACCAGAAAGCAGAGGAATTAGGCGTTACTGTAAACTGTACAGGACCTAACGCAGAGAGCGATATCGCAGATCAGGTAAACATGCTGAACAATGCTATCAACAATGCGCCCACCGGAATCGGTCTTGCAGCCTGCGACCAGGAGGCATGTCTGGATTCCCTGCAGACAGCAATGGACAAGGGAATCCCGGTAGTATGCTTTGACTCCGGTATCCCCAGCGCTCCCGAAGGCTCCGTGCTTGCTACGATTGCAACAGACAACTATGCAGCCGGCGCAACTGCAGCAGAGAACCTTTATCCTGCACTGAAGGACAAGATCGCAGCGGCTTCCGCACCGGTAAGAATCGGTGAGGTTAACCAGGAAGCTACTTCCGAGTCCATCACAAGCCGTGGCCTTGGCTTCATCGACAAGATCATCGAGCTGGCAAAGGCTGACAGCAAGAGCGTAGCCGTTATCGGTAATGAGTACTATGTAAACAACTGCAGCGACAAGGGTGACGAGGCAAGCGCAGACATCATCATCGAAGTTGCAGTGCCTGCACAGACAACCGTTGAGCTGTGTGCAACAGAGGCATCCGCTATCCTGAACAAGGCTGACACCATTGGTATGTTCGGCTCCAACCAGGTTGCGGCAGAAGGTATCCTGACAGCTAACGAGAACCTTGACGTACTGGGAACAGACCCTGAGACCTCCATCCTGGCAGCAGGCTTCGATGCAGGTTCCGTTATCAAGGGCGCTATCACCAGCGGCAAGATGTTTGGTGCCGTTACACAGTCTCCTCTGGCAATGGGACAGACAACCGTAGAAGTTCTCACCAAGATCGCCAACGGAGAATCCGTATCAGACGTTCCTACACAGGGTTACTGGTATGATTCCACCAATATGGAGGATGCTTCTATCGCTCCTAACCTGTATGATTAATCGGCAGCAATGCAGATAAGCAGTATCAGAGCTCTGATATAAGGAAAGGGGACAGGATATTTCCGCACAGGGATATTCTGATCCCCTTTTCAAAAATATAAAAACATGCGCAACAAAGCAGCGCAGAAATGAGGAAAAAATGTTAAAAGGAATACCGAAAATTCTTTCGCCGGAACTTTTAAAGGTACTGGCTGAAATGGGGCACAGTGACAGACTGGTGATTTCTGATGGAAATTTTCCGGCGGAGTCTATGGGGAAAAATGCAATTGTGATCCGCTGTGACGGACATGGGGTTCCGGAACTTCTGGATGCTATTTTGAAAGTGTTTCCTTTGGATACCTATGTGGAACATCCGGTGAATTTGATGGAAGTGATGCCTGGTGATCCTGTGGAGACACCCATCTGGGATACCTATAAGGAAATCGTAGGAAGGTATGACGAGCGCGGGGCTGACGCGGTTGGAAATATTGAGCGTTTTGCGTTTTATGAGGAAGCCCAAACGGCTTACGCGATTATTGCGACAGGGGAATCGGCTCTTTATGCCAATATTATGCTTCAAAAAGGAGTCGTTACGGACTAGTACAATAAATATTAATGTTCGCTGTGGACTAGCCTCCGGATTCAGGAAAGGGGAGTACAAATGCTGAATCATGCAGAGACCATATTCGATAATATGACGGATATGATGAAAAAACTGAAAAAATCGTCTTATGAAAAGAATATGAAAGTGTTTCGGGAGAGAAACGGGCACTTTTTTCAGGAAATGACCCGGTATGTGGAAGAGGCGCAGGAGAAGGAAAAAGCGGCCCGGGAACTGGCGGATGTCTTTACGGAGACGGTGAAAAACCATTTTTCTGTAAAGGGCAGGATCAGATCCCGCACACAGGCAGATTTAAATTTTTTTATGATTTACTATGTATTCCCCGCTATTTTGCTGACGGAAAGCGATGAGAAGGAGCTGATTGCGAAATGTATTCAAAAGCAGTGGGGAGAGAAATTTAAGGACAGCAAGATCGGATATGCAGATTATGATAAAATATACGGCGCATTCCGGGAAAAAATATTTGGTATTTTTTAAGGAGGGTTAACGGAAAATGGGAAAATATTTTCTGGCGATTGACATTGGGGCATCCAGCGGAAGACATATACTTGGAAGTCAGGAAAATGGAAAAATCGTACTGGAGGAAGTGTACCGTTTCTGGAACGGGATGGAAGAGACAGAGGGCGAACTCTGCTGGGATGTGGAGCGGCTGTTCAGAGAGATCATAGCGGGAATGAAGAAATGCGCAGAGCTGGGTAAAATTCCGGAGAGCGTGGGAATTGATACCTGGGGAGTGGACTTTGTGCTTCTTGATGAAAAGGACAATATGATCGGGAGGCCGGTGGGCTACAGAGACCACAGAACAGATGGAATGGATGAGGAAGTATACCGGATCATCAAAGAAGAGGAATTGTATGCAAGGACTGGTATCCAGAAGGCGATTTACAACACGATTTATCAGCTGATGGCTGTCAGAAAGCAGCATCCGGAATATCTGGAGAGGGCGGAGGCCATGCTGATGATTCCGGATTATTTTCACTACAGACTCTGCGGGAAAAAGGTACAGGAATATTCGGAGGCAACCACAAGCCAGCTGGTATCGCCGGCAACCAGGGACTGGGATTATGAACTGATCGAAAGACTGGGGTTCCCTGCAAAGATGTTTCAGAAAATCTACATGCCCGGAACAGCAATTGGCCGGCTTACGGATGAAGTGAAGAAAATGGTGGGATATGACTGTCAGGTGGTATTGCCGCCGACGCATGATACGGCTTCCGCAGTCATGGCGGTTCCTTCCAATGATGAGGATGTATGCTATATCAGTTCCGGTACATGGTCCCTTATGGGGGTTGAGAGAGCAGATGCGGATTGTTCGCCCAGAAGTAAAGAAGCGAATTTTACCAATGAAGGCGGCTATCAGGGCAGGATCACCTATCTTGCCAATATTATGGGACTGTGGATGATCCAATCGGTGAGGAATAAGCTGGCTCCTGATATGTCCTATGGAGAATTGTGCAGTCAGGCTTCCGGAGAATCCATTGAAACCATAGTTGACTGTCAGGATGAGAGCTTTTTGTCACCGGACGATATGGTTACCGCCATTCAGGATTACTGCCGAAAGACTTCCCAGACCGTGCCCGAGACGCTTCCTGAATTGGCCTGTGTGATTTATAACAGCCTGGCAAAGTGCTATGCGGAAAAGCTCACAGAGATCGAAAAGCTGGTGGGTACGAAATATGACAGAATCCATATAATTGGAGGCGGCTCCAATGCGGTTTATTTAAATGAACTGACAGCCAAATATACCGGTATTCCTGTGTATGCAGGACCTGGAGAGGCGACGGCTATCGGAAATATTCTGGCGCAGATGATTCAGAACGGGATATTCGATACTCTTTCGCAGGCCAGAGAATGTGTGGCTCAATCCTTTGAAATTGAGATTTATCATTAAAAGCTATTATTAAAATCTGTCATTAAGTTTTATCCTTGAGATTTACGATCAAGTTTAAGATTTCTTATTAAGATATCTTTCATGGTCTTTTTGTATAAGAAAGATGTATGATACGTCCGATCTTTGAAATAATAATCCAGATAAGCGGGTGAGTCTGACAACAGAATTTTTCCAACACCCGGGAAAATCAGGAAAGAGAGGACGTAAAGAATGGATAGAGCTGATACCATAAAATTATTAAAGGAATGCGATTCCGGCACTAAAATGGCTGTATCTTCGATTGACGAGGTACTGGAAAAGGGCTGCGGACATGAGCTGAAACAGCTTCTTCAGGAAAGTAAGAATCATCATGAAAAGCTGGGGAATGAGATTCATTCTCTTCTGAATGAGCATGGATCGGAGGAGAAAGATCCGGCTCCTGTGGCAAAGGGAATGTCATGGATGAAGACCAATATGAAAATGAGCATGGACAACAGTGACGCCATGGTGGCGGATCTGATTACAGATGGCTGTAATATGGGAATCAAATCCCTGAACAAATACCTGAATCAGTATAAGCAGGCGGACCATGAGTCAAAAAAGCTCTGCTCCAGTCTGATCGAAATAGAAGAGGAACTGTGTGAAGGGCTGAAAAAGTATCTGTAAGCGCATTGTTGAAAGAGCGACGGAGAAATGATATACTGGATATTGGTGGGAAACAAGAAAGTACCGGAGAGAAGGAAGCAGAAATGGAATCGGGAAAAAACCAGGAAGACAAGATTCGGGAGGGACAGCACCTCCTGCCGCCAGAGGCACAGGAGGTCTCTCAGACAATTCTGGAGGATGCGAAACCCTTTATCAATCTCATGATGCAGTATAAATGCGCCATCATGGAGGTGGAAACGAAGCTGAAGGTATTGGATGCGGAATTTTCGCTGGCATACAACAGAAATCCATTTGAAGACATCAGAAGCAGATTGAAAAGCCCTGTGAGCATTCATGAAAAGCTGGTGCGCAAGGGCTATGAAGTCACGGTTGAAAATATTGAGGCATATCTGAACGATGTGGCCGGAATACGGGTGATATGCTCTTTCCCGGATGATATTTACCGGCTGGCCGATATGCTCAGCAGACAGGATGACATTGCTGTGGTGAAAAGAAAGGACTATATCCGGAATCCCAAACCGAATGGTTATCGCAGTCTTCATCTGATTCTGAATGTGCCGATTTACCTCTCCAATGAAAAAAAATATATGAGAGCCGAGGTACAGTTCCGTACCATAGCCATGAATTTCTGGGCCAGCCTGGAGCATAAACTGAAATACAAAAAGGATGTGGAAAATGAAGAGAGCATCGTAAAGGAATTAAAGAATTGCGCGGACTTTATAGAAGCGCTTGATTATCAGATGCAGGGAATCAGAAACAGAATTGACAGATCGAGAGACAAGTAGGGGACTGAAATATCAGTCCCCTTCTGCCATCCGGTATCCAATACCGATTTCTGTGAAAACATATTCCGGTGTGGCCGGATTCTTCTCTATCTTTCGCCGGATGTTGGCCATATTCACCCGCAGGATCTGATTGTTGCTGTCTGTATAGGGACCCCATATTTTTTCCATAAGAAAGGTGTAGGTGAGCACCTTGCCGGAGTTTTTGGCCAGAAGGGTCAGAAGCTTATATTCGATCTGGGTCAGGTGGATAATCTGCTCGTTGAGTGTTACTACATGATTTTCAAAATTGATCGTCAGATTTCCACAGTGATAAGGTTTCTGACGGGTCAGGGACATATCCTGCATCTGGCTGCTGTGGCGCAGGGAGGTGCGGATTCTGGCAAGAAGCTCTATGCTGCCGAAGGGCTTGGTAATATAGTCGTCAGCCCCGCCATCCAGGGCGCGGGCCTTTTCGTGTTCATTGCTTCGCGCGGAAATCACGATCACGGGAACTGCCGTCCATTCGCGCAGCTTTTTAATCACATTCATGCCGTCCATGTCCGGCAGGCCCAGATCCAGAAGAATCAGATCGGGACAGAAGGAGGCTGCCAGGTGCAGGCCCTCTTGACCGCCGGAGGCGGTTGTAATCTTATAATTTTGATTTTTAAGCGTAGTGGAGATAAAAGAGCGTATATTTTCTTCATCTTCTATCAGCAGAATGCTGTTTCGGCAACCGTTTTTATTCATTAGTTTCCTCCTTTTTTATAGATATCAGAGATTCTGCAGAATTTTCCTGTACCACGGACTCTGCATTTACCAGAGATCCTGCCTGACTTGCAGGCAATACCTGATTTGCAGGCCCTGCCTGCATGGCAGGCAGGGTAAAAACAAATTGACACCCTTTGGAATGATTGTCTGCGTGGATGGTACCGTTATGTGCGGTAATGATCGTTTTACATATGGAGAGACCGATTCCCATACCCCGATGGCCGTCCGTACTGCTTTCAGGATGGAAATAGGAGCCATCAAAAAGATTTTCCAATCTTTCCGGGGGAATGCCCTTGCCGTAATCACGGACACAGAAGAAAACCTGCGTTCCATCACAGGTGACCGTCAGCTCTACCGGAAGATTGCTGCCGGAATGGACAACGGCATTTTCCAGGAGGTTGATAATAACCTGCTCGATCAAAATGGCGTCCATTGGTATCATCAGAAAATCTTCCGGAACCTGTACAGAAAGTTCCGTTTGGGGATAGCGCTTCCGGAAACGGATAATCGCTTCGGATACCATTTCTTCCACCGATTCCATAGAGGTGGCAATTTTCATGGAATTCTGGTGGATTCTGGTGACAGAGAGAAGATTTTCCACCATATTGAGCAGCCAGTTGGAATCCTCTCTTATGTGGCTGACCAGATCCATTTTTTCTTCTTCAGTCAGAGACTGATAATTGTCAATATAAGTGGAACTGTTTCCGATAATCCCGGTCAGCGGCGTGCGCAGGTCATGGGAGACGGAACGCAGAAGATTGGCCCGCATTTTTTCCTTTTCCGCATCCATGAGCAGTTTTTCCCGTTCCACCAGGGCGTCCGCCTGCTCCTTGATTCTTGAAGTCATGGTACTGACGACCAGGGAAATGATCAGGGTAAATAAAAAGGTCACAGGATAACCGGTAAGGGTGAAATTAACCTGAAAGTAGGGATAGGTGAACAGATAATTGATTCCCACAACACTTACCAGGGAAGCGGCGATCCCGTAAAGATATCCGTCCGTAAAGCGGGCAGTCAGTACCAGGGCGGTAATATATACCAGAGCAACATTGGCCGAATTTTCAGGAACCATTCTGAAAAACCAGAACGCAATTACAGTGGCAATGATCAGGATGAGCGCTGTGAGAAGCGCGTTTTTTATGAAAGAGCCCGGGGCCTCTCTCCCGGGGAAATGACTCTTTAAATGCTGCAGTGAAAGATGCATGGCGTTTCTCCTCTGGCAGATAAATACTTTCAGTGAGATTATACCCTTAAAAAGGGGAAGAGAGCAAATTTTAATCATAAAAAATGCGTTAAGATCATGTTAAGATTGAATGTAATCTTAAGGAAATATTCATGGAATTCAAAACAAAGATAAGGTATACTGTTTAAAAAGGGCGGTGACGGGCAGTATGGATGCCCGCCGCAGAGAGAACAGCAAGAGGAATACGGGCAGATGAAAAAGAGCAGAAACAGAGAAGCGCGTTATAAGGAGCCGGTTTTTGATGACGAAATAGATTTTGATGATGAAGAGGACGATATTTCCGGCGGTGAGGAGGAAAGCGGTTTCGGACCGGCAGGCGACAGAAAGCTGCTGATTTTGCTGGCAGTTGTGGGTGTTTTGATACTGACTGCGGTCATAGCGGTTCTTGCGGTGTATCTGAAAAACAGCAAAAGCAGCCGGGAGACGGTGAAGGAGCAGATCGGATCAGAGGCATTGGAACCATTCCCTGAGAAAGGGGAGGAGCCGGATTTGCCAGAGGATTTCGGAAAACAGGAAAAAGCAGAACAAGAGGAGATAGCGCAGAAAGCGCCGGAGGGCGGGACAGAGACCTCCGCGGATCCGTCGGAAGGGAAAAAGGAGACGGCTCAGAGCGAGGTTCAGGTAGGAGCGTTGGACGACGCCCAGGATCCTCAGGGGTCTTCTGCCTCGGGAAACGAAAACAGCGGGGCCCAGGTGACGGTATCTCCTGTCAGTTTGGATGAGGTATCGGGCCTTACTATGGGGATAGATGTTTCCAAGTATCAGGGAACCATTGACTGGGGGAAGGTGAAGGAATCGGGCGTGGAGTTTGCCATGGTTCGTGTGGGCTACAGGGCAAAATCCACAGGAGAAATATTTGAGGATCCCACAGCCCGGTATAACATGCAGGAGGCGCAGGCGGCAGGAATCAAGATTGGAGCTTACTTTTTTTCTTCTGCGATTACACCGGAGGAGGCCAGAGAGGAGGCGGCCTTTACCAGAGATATTATTGCAAAATACAGGATTACTTATCCGGTGGCTTATAACTGTGAGGATTTTCAGTCTTCCGACAGCAGGCAGTATGGTCTGGACAAAGGGACAAGAACTTCTCTTGCAACAGCGTTTTTGGACGAGATTGCAGCGGCTGGTTATACCCCCATGTTTTATGCCGCAAAGGGTGAGCTTGAGGCAAACGCTCAGTGGAATACGGATGAGCTGGCGGCAAAATACAAAATATGGGTGGCTCAGTACCCGGCCCAGCCATACCCTCAGACCAATGCCTCCAGCTATTCGGGAACCCACGCCATGTGGCAGTATACCAGTCAGGGAACAGTAGCCGGGATTTCAAAAAAGACAGATGTCAATCTTGCCTATTTCGGATATACAAAAGAAGCGGAGGCCAGGGATGAGACTCCTGCGGAAACGGTGGCTGCCAATCCGGAGGTCGGGATTATTTTTACGGAAGTAAACGAGACGGTGACGGCCAAGCAGGAAATTAATCTGCGTTCGGAGCCCAGTACGCTGGATGATGCTTCTGTAGTGTGTAAGCTGACGCATGGGGACACGGCTACCCGGACAGGAATCGGACATAATGGATGGTCGAGAGTAATCTATAACGGCCAGACGCTGTATGCGGTGACCAACTACCTCACGACGGATATGAATGATGTGGGACAGCAGGCACCGGCCCAGGGGCCGGTTTACACGCCGGTCAGTGAGCAGGTGACGGCAAAAATCGAGACAAACTTAAGAACAGAGCCCAGCACCTTAAATCCGGATACAATAGTGGGGCTCCTCCATAACGGAGAGGTGCTTACCCGTACTGCCATCGGCGACAACGGCTGGTCTCAGTTGGATTTTAACGGTCAGACGGTGTATGCGGTGAGCAGCTATCTGACAGCAGCCCAGTAGAAGGAGAGTTTTTATGCAGATACAGAATCATTTTACCTCTTATTCCGGTGGGAAATATGCCTATTCTCATTCCGGCCATATTCCCAGAAGCCGGATGGAGGAGGAACAGAAAAAGCAGGAAAAAAGCAGCGGTGTTTCCATAAAGGAAGAGACGGGGAAGGCTGAACCGGGCGTCAGCCGGGAATACGGTACGGATATCGGGAAAAAGCGCGGATTTTTCCGGGAATTCTGGGATTCTATGGGCGATTCTCCGGAGAGTGGGAAAACGGAAAAGATACCGGGCAAAGAGGCTGCGGACAGCATTACGCCAAACGGAATAAGCGCGGCAGCTACAGCGCTGAAACAGCGGATTTCACATTATATTTTGAACAAATGGGAAGCTGTGAGAGAAAAAATTCAGGTGAATGTGAGCGCATCTCTGAAACGTTTTGGGAAGAGAAAAGATACGTTTACCGCACTTTCGGATCCCGGCCGGCGCTTTTCGGGCAGGCGCGGCGAACAGCGTTCCTCTGAAAAAGCGGTAAAAGGAGCCGGGCGGGCTCCCGGGCCGGAAATCCGGGGTGCAGTGATGGAAGATAATCATTTGCTGGACTCTTACAGTAAAAAGGGAGAGTACTGTCGTTTAAAAGATCATTTGTAAGTGTATTTGGTCCAGAATCCCGGGGAAACGCGTTGATCAGCGTTTCCAACGATCATTTTTCAAACACCGGTATTACAGGTGTTCCACCCATGTGCGGGCCAGTCTGATCCAGGACTGGCATTCCTCCTGAACGCCGCCGCCATCCGGAGCGGCAGTGAGACGGTTTGCCAGAGAAAGTCCGTGTTCGCCCCTGGGATACATATGGAATTCAACAGGAATACCGGCTCTTCTCATGGCGCTGACCAGAAGCAGAGAGTTCTCTACAGGAACCGCATTATCGGCAAAAGTATGCCAGATAAAGGCTCTGGGTGTGTTTTCTGTCACCTGTTTTTCCAGGGATACCTTTTCTAAAAGCGCCTGCATTTCCGGCCGGTTGGAATCATTCAGCCCCAGAAGATTGTCAAATGAGCCCCGGTGGGCGAATTCGCCCGACGTAATGACGGGATAGCACAGGATCATTCCATTGGGACGAAACAACTCATTTCTTTCAGAGAGACCTTCAGAGATGAAATCCTCTTTCCAGAACATTCCCAGACTGGCGGCAAGATGTCCTCCGGCGGAACAGCCGGCGACCAGAATTCTGTCAGAATCCACATGCCACTCTCCGGCATGCTTTCTGATCAGCGCAACGCTGTAGGAGAGCTCCAAAAGAGCGGTGGGAAAAACGGCCGGCGCGCAGGAATAGTACAATACTGCGGCATGGCAGCCCATAGCCAGAAACTGCAGGGCGATACTTTCGCCTTCTCTTTCTGAGGTGAAAGAATATCCGCCTCCGGGGCAGATCAGGATCAGAGGGCGTTGGTTAATCCCAATGGTTTCAGAATGATCCTGTATATAAGTCACAAGGCGGGTGTCGGGCCCTGATCCGGCAAGGCGGACAGGATAAGTGTTATAAAGCATGGCAGGTTCCTCCGTGTCAGTAAAAATTTGTGCTGCTCTTACTGTATCATAAGATAGACAGCAGGTCAAAGGCAGAGTAACGAACGGTTATGTTATAGAGAGCAAGATTTTCAAAAAAGCTTGATAAACACGCCTGAAAACGATATACTAAGACCGGGCTGTGCCGCAGGCAGAAGCAAAAAATTAGGAAAAATCCGGGAGAGACGAGTATGGGTTACGATGCGATACCTTATGAGAAAAGAATCAAAGAAAATATTAAGAATTACACATTATCCAATCTCTATGATATGGAGATCGTCAAACGATATCTTGCAGGACTGGCTGAAGTGCTGAAGGTAAATCTTCTTCTTACAGACCGTCATGGAGAAAAGGAAATCGTTGCAGGGGATGGCTTTGCAGGCTTTCATCCGGATGTGGTAAATGAACCGGGACGTAAGATCCGCGTCTGCGGCCGGACCATAGGCCATCTTTATCTCAGAGGGCCGGAGCCGGCGGGAATGGATCCTCTTGCGGCCGAGCTGGTGGATGGAACAGTGGCGCTTCTGGCGAGGCTCGGTGAGGAAGGATATCTTCACAGAGAGAGCAGTATTTATCTGGAAGAGCTGGAAAAACAGCTTGAGACCAGGAAGCACAGGATGTCCGGAAACGAGAAGGAGGATATTCTCACAGGTGTTCTCAACGAGATTTATTTTGAGGATAAGATGAAATTAATTGACCGTTCCGGGGTGATACCGGTAGCGGTGATTAATGTGAATATCAATGACTGGAAATATGTGAATGATCATTTTGGAGATGAAGAGAGCGATCGCCTGATCAGGACAGTAGCAGAGATTTTGAAGGAGGAGGCCAAGCCCGACTATGTGCTGGGGCGGATTGACGGGGATGTATTTGGCGTCCTGATTCCCATGGCGGAGGAAGAGGAAGCGGAAGGCTATGGAGAGCGGGTACAGAATAAATGCCTTGCATATGAAGATCCGGTACTGGCGCCTTCAGTGGCAGTGGGTATTGTGTACAAAACGAATATAGAAGAAGCGCTGGAAGAAAAGCTTTCGGATGCGGAATATGAAATGTTCAATAATAAGTTCGAGGTTAAGAATGCTCCCGGGTATCGGGAACGGCTTGAAAAGGGAAGAATTATAAAAGAAAAATGAAAATCTAAACTATTTATTAAATCATCTTTTTGATATGAAAATGAGAAAAACAAAGAAAATGGAAGAAAACGGAAGATAAAAAGAGATATGGATTTAAATGCGGCTGTAACAGCGTTTGCAAAGGAAAGCATATGAAATTAATATATGGGTTAGTGATTAGCACTCGATATAAATGAGTGCTAACAATGAAAAGGAACAAATCTTTAAAGAAAGCAAAGGAACTATAATTTAAGGAGGCAGTTAAAATGAAATTAGTACCATTAGCAGACAGAGTCGTATTAAAGCAGTTGGTTGCAGAAGAAACCACCAAATCAGGCATCGTTCTGCCGGGACAGAATAAAGAGAAACCCCAGCAGGCGGAAGTAATCGCGGTAGGACCTGGCGGTGTGGTAGACGGTAAGGAAGTTAAGATGGAAGTTAAGGTCGGCGATCAGGTGATCTACTCCAAATATGCAGGAACAGATGTCAAGGTTGAGGAAGAAGAATACATCATCGTAAAACAGAGCGATATTCTGGCAGTAATTCAGTAAGATGGATCCGGTTTTGATATGCGGATTGTTACAAAGTATTCAATTATAATATCAGGAGGCATAATACAATGGCAAAGGAAATCAAATACGGGGAAGAAGCCCGTGCAGCACTTGAATCAGGTGTAAATCAGTTAGCAGATACTGTGAGAGTAACATTAGGACCCAAAGGAAGGAACGTTGTTCTGGATAAATCTTATGGCGCCCCCCTCATTACCAATGATGGTGTTACCATTGCAAAGGAGATCGAATTAGAGGACGCTTTCGAGAATATGGGTGCGCAGCTGGTGAAGGAAGTTGCCACCAAGACCAACGATGTGGCCGGTGATGGTACCACAACAGCAACTGTCCTTGCACAGGCAATGGTGAACGCAGGAATGAAGAATCTGGCAGCAGGCGCTAACCCGATCATCTTAAGAAAGGGTATGAAGAAGGCAACCGATTCTGCAGTGGCTGCTATCGCAAAGATGAGCTCCAAGGTAAACGGCAAAGAGCATATCGCCAGAGTTGCAGCAATCTCTGCCGGAGATGACGAAGTAGGACAGCTGGTGGCTGACGCTATGGAAAAAGTATCCGGAGATGGCGTTATTACCATTGAAGAGAGCAAGACAATGCTTACAGAGCTTGACCTTGTAGAAGGTATGCAGTTTGACAGAGGTTATATTTCCGCTTACATGGCTACGGATATGGATAAGATGGAAGCTGTTCTGGAAAATCCCTATATTCTGATCACAGATAAGAAGATTTCCAGTATTCAGGAGATTCTTCCTCTGCTTGAGCAAGTGGTTCAGTCCGGCGCCAAGCTGCTGATCGTCGCTGAGGATGTAGAGGGTGAGGCACTTACTACCCTGATCGTAAATAAACTGCGCGGAACCTTCAATGTAGTTGCTGTAAAGGCTCCCGGCTATGGCGACAGAAGAAAAGCCATGCTGGAAGACATTGCGATTCTGACAGGCGGCCAGGTGATCAGCGAAGAGCTGGGCCTTGACCTGAAGGAAACCACAATGGATCAGCTGGGACGTGCCAAATCCGTTAAGGTTCAGAAGGAAAATACCGTAATCGTTGACGGCGAAGGCGATAAGGAAGCAATCTCCGCAAGAATCAATCAGATCAAGGGACAGATTGAAGAGACCACATCTGATTTTGACAGAGAGAAATTACAGGAAAGACTTGCCAAGCTGGCAGGCGGTGTAGCTGTAATCCGTGTAGGCGCTGCTACCGAGACTGAGATGAAGGAAGCGAAGCTTCGTATGGAAGATGCGCTTGCAGCTACCAGGGCAGCTGTGGAGGAAGGCATCATCTGCGGCGGCGGTTCTGCATATATTCATGCGGCCAAGGAAGTAGCCAAAATGGCAGAAGGTCTTGTGGGCGATGAGAAGACAGGCGCTCAGCTTGTACTGAAGGCATTAGAGTCCCCTCTGTTCCACATTGCAGCCAATGCAGGCTTAGAGGGCAGCGTGATCGTTAACAAAGTAAGAGAATCCGCTGAGGGCGTGGGATTCGATGTTCTCAAGGAAGAATATGTGGATATGATCGAAGCAGGAATTCTTGATCCCGCCAAGGTTACAAGAAGCGCTCTGCAGAATGCAACCAGCGTTGCTTCCACACTTCTTACAACGGAGTCCGTTGTTGCCAATATCAAGGAAGAAACACCTGCAATGCCTGCAGGCGGCGGAATGGGCGGTATGATGTAATACCGGAAAAGAAATAAAAATTTCCGATACAGCATGAATCTTTGCCACATGGAAGATTAAAAATTCAGAAAAAAACGGGCCGGGAGGATTTCTTCCCGGCTCGATTTGCTTCCGGTCATTCATAAAATGGACATAGAAGCAACTGTGCAGGTGAATAGATATGAAAAATATCCATAGCATTGAATTCTATACTGGAAGCAAAGAAGAATTACTTCCTGATTTTAAAAATGATTTTCCCTATATCGCGTCGAGAGCAGAACTGGACAAATATGCAGGGCGTTATGTACCGTGGCACTGGCACAAGACGGTAGAGCTCTTTTACATGGAAAGCGGCAGCCTTGCATATGATACGCCGGGAGGAAAACTGTTGTTTCCTGCCGGAAGCGGCGGCATGGTAAATTCGAACGTACTCCATATGACAAAAGCCATATCACAGAGAGAAAAAAATATACAGCTGCTTCATATTTTTGATGTTTCTCTGCTTGCCGGGGAACAGGGAAGCAGGATCTGGCAAAAATATATTGCGCCTGTTATAACAGCCCCACAGATTGAGATTATCCCTTTTTTCCCGGGTAATGCGGCAGACGAAAAGATTTTGAAACTAATTGCCACATCGTTTCGTTTGTCCGGTGATGAATTTGGGTATGAAATGAAACTGAGGGAAACCCTGTCGGAAATATGGTTAATGCTTTTTGAACGCTCCTGCTCTATGCGTGAAAAAAAGGGAGAATATAACAAAAACAATGATAAAATAAAGTTAATGATGATATACATTCATGAGCATTACCGAGAGAAGATTTCGATCCCGGAGCTTGCGGCGTCAGCATACCTGAGCGAACGGGAATGTTATAGAGTGTTCCATGACTGCCTGCATATGACACCTGTCGATTATATAAAGTCTTACCGTCTGCAGGTCGCCTGCCAGATGTTGGCAGGAGGACAGGAATCTGTTACGACTGTCAGCCATGACTGCGGTTTGGGGAGCAGCAGCTATTTTGGAAAAGTTTTTCGGGAATACGCACATTGCTCGCCGACAGAATATCGGCGAAAATGGCAGAATAGTGATAGATAAAGGCAGAAATGAAATATTTTTCCTGTTCTGGCCGCATTATAATGATACCTGTAAAGTCAATCAGTTGTTTACAGGAGGTAAATGCAAGGTGGTAAAACTGAATATTCTGAACATGAAAAATTTTTTAGATGCGGTCGATGCCTGTACCGGAAAAGTAAATATGCTCTGTCCGGATGGTAAAAAAATGAACATCAATGGAGGAAAAAAGATACAGGACAGTTTGTGGCGGCAATACCGCCAAAACAAAAACTGCCTGCGGCTTGTTTTGGAAATCCCTGATCCGGCGGACTATATGAGCATTGTTTCGTATTATGCCGGAGATTGCTGAAGTGATTTGCAGATGTGACAGGAGGAGTACAACAAATTTGTGCTGACGTCCAAATTTGCAAGTGTTGGAAGCATGGAGGATTATCATGTATTATGAAACAAGCGATTTTCTGGAGACTGCGGACAGCGATACATTAAAGGTGATCGCCCGCTCAAGAGAATTAACAAGGGAATATTATTTTTCTGATTATGGAGATACGGAAAAAAGGACTGCCATTCTCCGCGAGCTTCTGGGTGGAATAGGGGAAAATGTGGCAATCGACACGCCTTTTCACTGTGATTATGGGAAAAATATTTTTTTGGGAAATGACGTGATCATCAACATGAACTGTACGTTTGTAGATAACAGACCGATCCGGATTGGCGACAGGGTCCTGATTGCGTCAAATGTGCAGCTTTATACCTCTTCTCACCCGGTTTTGCCGCAGGAAAGGCTTGTGCCGGACTGGAGAGAACGCCGGACAACATTTTTTAGAACTTATGCACGACCAATAGAGATAGAGAGTAATGTCTGGATTGGCGGCGGCTGTATTCTCCTGCCGGGAGTCACCATAGGGGAAAACAGCGTGATAGGGGCCGGGAGCGTGGTAAACCGCTCCATCCCATCAAATTGTGTAGCAGTGGGGAATCCCTGCAGGGTGATACGTTATTTCGATACAGACAGAGAAAGCCGGAAATATAAGGCACAAGTATCACTACAGGAGAAAGCATGAAAAAGAAGATTTTAGCAGTTGCAATAACAGTCGTTCTTTTACTGGGCGTCAGTTTTATTCCGGCAGTTTATTATGGATATATCCATGTCAATGGCTGGAAGGCCGGCAAATACCCGGTACGGGGAGTGGATGTTTCTCACTATCAGGGGGAGATCGACTGGGAGGTGCTTTCAGGCGAGAATATTATGTTTGCCTATATCAAGGCGACAGAGGGCAGTTCTCATATTGATGAAAAGTTTGAAGTAAACTGCAGAGAGGCGGGAAAGACGGAGCTGAAGGTGGGAGCTTATCACTTTTTCAGCTTTGACAGCCCGGGGCTTACTCAGGCGGAGAATTTCATCGGGACGGTAGATGCGTTTGAGGGAATGCTTCCTCCCGTGGTGGATGTGGAATTTTATGGAAATAAAAAGGAAAATCCGACTGCTCCTGATCTTGTAGAGACAGAATTACAGGTGTTTTTGAATCTCCTTGAGGAGACATACGGCAGGAAGCCGGTGATCTATGCCACTGAAGAAGCGTGGGAGCTTTATATCCGGGGAAGATTTGACGAATATCCCTTATGGATCAGGGACATCTGGAAGAAGCCTGTATTGAAATCAGGGCAAAAGGAGAGCCGGGAACAGGAATGGCTTTTCTGGCAGTATACCAATCGTGGGAGGCTGAAAGGCTTTTCCGGGGAAGAGAAATTTGTGGATCTGAATGTTTTCGGCGGGACAAAAGAGCAGTGGCAGGCGTGGTCGGAGATGCCTGCCACTGCCTGATCCGGCTGAACCGCAGAGAATCAGCTTAATGGCTCTGTCGGAAAGGCCACAAGAAAAATATTTATGACGTTTCCGGTAAATCTGACATCAGGAAGCTTTTGGTCTTCAATGCACAATAATGCCTGCCCTTTACGGCCGTAAATTTCAGAACGCAATAGTCGGGATCTGTAACACCCTTTGCATAATATATCGTATCTCCGGGCTGCCATATTTCTTCTTTGATTTCTGCATTCTGCATCACTTCCATAGTACCTGTGAGCATGACACCTTCATATTTAAAACGCCCTTTATTGTAAAAATAAATGCTTGCCCTGGGATTTTTCATATATTGCCGGGTGCGCATGGATGATGTATTTGTGGTGAAATAAAAGCAGTTTCCATCGATTTTGCGTGGAGCAAACATTGCTTTCAGGTTGGGATAACCCTCTTCATCTACCGACGCGATAAAGGCTGTCTTTTGATTCCGGATAAAATCGATAAGCTGTGTCCTTGTTTTCATGGAAAGTCCTCCTGTCCTGGTGTGTTGGTTTTGAAAGTTTTTATATCTTTCCGCCGGGGCTTTTGAGTCTGAGTTCAGCATCTTTCAGAGTGTTCAGTATCCGTCTGAGACAGGCCTCAAAATCTGTCCGCTCCTGAGGCGAAAATCCCTGGTAAAACAGCGTATTCATCTGCTGTGATACGGCTTCATATTTATCCTGAAGTGACCTGGCATAATCGGTGAGAGATATAATGGTCTCCCGCCGGTTTTCAGGATTGACATCTCTCTCTACGATCCCTTTTCTGACCATCCCATCGATGATAAGAGATACCGTATTTTTGGCGAGAGAGGTCTGTCTGCTGATCTCGCTGATGGTAAGTCGATCTGTCTTCCACAGAACAAAAAGGATACTGCCCTGACCACTGCTGAGAGAAATGCCGTTTTCAACCAGGAGACGCTCAAAAATGCGTGCCTGAAGCTGCTTGATCTGTGTGATGTAAAATCCGCCTTTGGTTTCCAATCTGTCACCTCAAATTGTATGACCTTTTTGAATGTCATGATAAAAAATTGTATTAGAGCGTGTTTTTCGCGCCTGTTTCCTGGACGATGTCTATAATGATTCATATTAGAATATATCTATATAGAACTATTTGGATATAGGATACCCTGATCGTAAAGTAAAGTCAACATATAATTTCCGGGGGTGCGGCGGCTATCCGTTACTTCTCACGGCCAATGTCAGTAAGTTCATACCTGAACCAGCCCCGCGGCAGTGGCCACATGAATGGACATGCAAGCATGTCCGCTTGGCTCGTTGCTCGCGGGAATAAAAATCTTCGTCTTCATTGTAGTCTGGCGTGCGGTGTGCTATAGTTTAAGTTATAAAATATTCTTAGAGAGAGGAGAATTCTGATGCAGAAAAAGAAAAGATGCAAAGCCATGGTTTCCATTCTGTGCGCAGCATGCCTGCTTGCAGGAATGACAGCGCTTCCGGCCAAGGCGGCGCCGGCGGAGGCACAGAGTGCACCCGCACAAAGTGCGGGGAGGTTTGACCCGGCTTATTATGCGGCGACTTATCCGGATGTGGTTGCAGCTCTTGGAACGGACAGCCAGGCACTGCTGAATCACTATCTTGAACATGGGATGAAGGAGGGACGGCGTCCCTACAGAGGATCCAATCCCGGAGCGGCTGTGGAGGGTGTGGCGGATACCACAGTCAGCGTGGAAGATGTTTTTGTTCCGGTTGCCATGAAAGATCTTGCCAATCTGAAGAGCCTGCGGAAGAAAGCGAATGACGAGGAGCTTACCCAGGCCTATAATGTGGCGCTTGGAATCGTAACGCCTTATGCGGACTTAAGCCGGCAGGAGCAGTTATATGGAATAGCTTCGTCTCTGCGGGCGATCTTTGACAGCGGCATGGGCTATTCCATGTCCACACCTCATTACAATGATCCTTATGGATATTTCGTGCTGGGAACAGCCTCCTGCGCAGGGTGCGCCAGGGCCACAGGACTGTGCCTGAATATCCTGGGGATTCCCTATGAGCATGTAAATGAGAATCAATATTCACATCAGTGGTGCCGCGTGAACATTGACGGCGAGTACTGGATCTGCGACGCATTCGGACTGTACTGCGGACCGGAACCGGCGCCTTACGCGCATCCGTATCTGTAAGTAACGGCAGCGATCGAGTAGGGGAGAAGTACATTCCTCTACTCGATTAATTTTAGGGTATCATTTGTTTATACTGGGAGATAACATCACGAGGAATAATAAAGGCATTACAGTTTCTTTTAAAAAATGAATTGTGTGCATGGCGTTTTGCAGCGTATAATATAAAAACAAGGCGTTTGACACATAACAAGGGCAGTAATGCGGGAAGCAGGAAGAATGATTCGCTTCATTGTTAGTGTTACAGGAGGGCAAAAATGGAAGTAGTACGGAAATATATTGATGCGGATAGTTTGATGACAGTAATGAAACTGCCTGAAAAATTTAGAAATCGTATGCTGGAAGTGATTATACTTCCTGCAGAAGAGCAGGAAAAATCTTCTAAGAAAGCAGCAGAGATTGATCAGGCATTACAATCACTGGTTGGCTCAATCCCTTATACAGATATGACCGTAAAAGAATTAAGAGAGGAACGGTTAAGAAAGTATGAAAATATTGGTTGATACAAATATCGTGCTTGATGTTATGCTAAAAAGAGAACCGTTTTACAGATTATCGTTGGAAATCCTAGGTTTGACGAAAAGAGATGAAGTAGAGGAATATGTATCTGCATCTGCGATTACAGATATTTATTATCTTGCATATCGTCAGATTAGGGATAAAGGCAGTGTAAAAAAGCTGATGAAAGAATTGCTTACGGTTGTATCTGTTGCGAGTGTATCAGGGCAGGAAATAGAAAATGCCCTGGCTTTAGAATGGAATGATTTTGAAGACTCCGTACAATATTCGGTGGCGTATTTGCAGGAGATGGATGGGATTGTAACGCGCAATCCGAATGATTATAAAGGAGCAAAAATAAAAGTCTGGAAACCGGAAGAAGTATTGTTATAATGTGATGGAATGAGGAATTCGTAAGTAATAGGCGGAGCCGGTTTTATATCTCTACAGATTTATATAAATGTCTATAAACCTCGGTGCTTTCAATACTTTGATAGATTTGAAGATAAATAAAAATTCATGCAGATTTCTATAGTTTCATAATTGGAAATCCATTTTAAGCGGCCCCAGTAACAAAAGGAACGGTTTGCCAGACCGCCTTCAGGCGGAACCACAACGAGCCCTGGAAGGGCAAGACCAGACCACCAGCAGAGCTGGTGGTTGAGCCCGACGGGCCGTGATTTAAGTACATCCTCATGTTTTCCATCCTCAAGCTGATCACAGATTTCTTTTGCCCATGATTTAGCCATGCTTTCATCTGTTTTGTAGAGGAATTTCGCGAAGGCATGTGTGTTTTCACACAAATGGAAGAAGTCCAATATTTGCTGTGCGTCTGGAAAGAGTTCTTCCTTAAGGCTTCTTATCCACGCGGCGCCATCGCTAAGCAGCACGGTCTCTTTGTAGCGTCCATAGCCATTACGCTGTGCAAGGGCGAAAAAGTGCTTTTTGAATTCTGAGACACTGCCTATATAGCTGATATATTCACATTTCTACACCCACAAAATCCCCCGGAAGTTGACAATCTCACCGAAAAAACCTATAATAGCCATCAGTTAAGAGCAAATTAGAAAAACAACAGCCAGAGCGGGTATCTTTGTGGAGTTTTCAACGGCGAAAACTGCGCAGGGATATTTTTGTGAGCCCGGAGCAGCAGGGGCTGTTATATTTTTACGAATCGAGGCGAGGCGGAATGCGGGAGCAGATTCCGGAGGAAGAGAAAAAAGCCCGGGAGGAAGAAAAGAAAATGCAGGAAGAAGAGGAAACCCGGGAGGAAGGAGCCGCAGGCGGCAAAAGCAGGAAAAGGCTGTTTTGGCTGGCACTTCCGGCGGTGATTCTCATCGGATGTGCGGCGGCATTTGTGTTGTATGAAAACAACAGAGTCTACAGGGAATGCTATGTTGAGGCGGGTGTGGAGGTTATGCCACGGGATTTCCTGAAGGATCCGGAGGGGGAGGCGGCGTTTGCACCGGAGAGTGACGCTATTGATCCTTCCTGGCCGGGGGAATATCATGTGCGGATCAAGGCCGGATATTTTACGCATAACAGCACGCTTTACATAACGGACAGTATTGCGCCGCAGGGAACACCGGTCAGGGTTAATCTTGAGCTGGGCGAGGAGTGTGAGGCGGATGCCTTTGTGAAGGATATTGTGGATGCCACCCGGGTGGAGGTGTCCTATGGGGAAAAACCGGATTTTGCAAAGCCGGGAGAACAGAAGGTGTGTCTTGTACTCACGGATCAGGGGGACAACCGGTCAGAGCTGGAGGCGGAACTTTATATCTCTCAGGTGGTGGAGGAGCTGTTCGTGGAGGCAGGGAGTGCGCCGCCGGAGATTTCGGATTTTGTGATCGAGGGAGAAGACGCGAGGTTCCGCACAGATATTGCTTCTGTGGATTACACCCGGCCGGGGGATAAGAAGGTTTCCCTGCAGGTGGATGGGGTAGATTATCAGGTGACCATGCACATTGTGGATACGGTTCCGCCCGCCCTGGAGGTGAAGGATCTTGAGAGCTTTACGCTCCTTCCCAGGCAGGCGGAGGACTTTGTGGTTTCGGCGGAGGATGTGACGGATGTGACTTTTTCGTTTCGGCAGGAACCGGATGTGACGCTTCCCGGAGAACAGACGGTGGAGATTATCGCTTCTGATCAGGGAGGCAATGAAACGGTAAAGGAAGCGAGGCTGACCCTGCAGACGGACGAGGAAGCGCCGGTGATCAGCGGCGTGAGCGATTTGAGCGTGCTGGTGGGAAGCTCCATTTCCTACAAAAAGAATGTCACTGTTACAGACAACTGTCCGGAAAGACTGAGCTTTACAGTGGATAACAGTGCAGTAAACTTAAGTGTGGAGGGTGTTTATCCGATTACCTATATTGCAAGGGATTACGCGGGAAATGAGACTACTGCGGAAGCAAATGTCACGGTCCGCCCCCGGGTGTATGATGAGAATGAGGTTTATGCCATGGCGGACGCCGTGCTGGCAAGGATCATTACCCCTGAAATGTCTCCTTTGGATAAGGTGCATGCAATTTATAACTATAATAGGAGCCATATTTCCTATCTCAGTCATTCTGAAAAGGGAAACTGGGTGAGGGCGGCCTATGAGGGGCTGGCGGACGGTAAGGGAGACTGCTATGTTTACGCCTGTACGGCCAAGGCGCTTCTTACCCGGGCGGGTATCGCCAATATGGACATTGCCAAGATCCCTTCCAGAACCAGTCATTTCTGGAATCTGGTGGATATCGGGGAGGGGTGGTATCATTTTGACACCACGCCCAGAAAGGATCATCCCACCATCATTATGTGGTCGGAAGCACAGCTCATGGAATATTCGGCGATCCATTACGGATCCCATAATTATGACCACTCTCTGTATCCACAGGTAAACTGAAAACCAGGGACAGTGCATATGAAAAGGCGCGGAAATGGGAAGCGTGTAAAATTGTTCTGACGCCCCAATTTGCAAGTGTCGGCAGCATGGAGGGTTATTATGAAAATTTTAGGGGTGATCGGCGGCCTGGGACCGGAGGCAACGGCGTATTTTCTGCGGCTTCTGACTGCTATGAGCGATGCCGGGACAGATCAGGAGCATATGGAGACTATCATATACAGTAAGCCCTCTATCCCTGACAGAACGAGATATATTCTGGGAGAAAGCAGCCAGAGCCCGGTGCCTGCCATGATGCAGGCAGGGGAGAGGCTCAGGGGAGCGGGCGCTCAGGTGCTGGCGATTCCCTGTGTGACAGCTCATTATTTCAGAAGAGAGCTGGAGGAGAAGCTGCAGATTCCCATTCTCGATGGGATAGAGGAGACGGCCTGCTATCTGGAGAAGGAGAAAATCCGGCGGGCGGGCATACTGGCCACTGATGGTACGATACAGGGAAGGGTGGTACAGAATGCATTGGAGGCTCACGGCATTTCCTGTGCCGTACCCTCTCCGGTGAATCAGAAAAAGATCATGTATCTGATCTACGACCAGATGAAGGCGGGGAAAAAAGCGGATCTGGAGCTTTTGCGGCAGGCGGGTGACGATCTGAAAGAGCAGAAAGCGGAGGTGATTCTCCTTGCATGCACAGAGCTCTCTCTTCTGAAGCGGGATTTTCCGCTGCAGGCAGGATATCTGGATATCCTGGATGTTCTGGCGCGAAATGCAGTACAGACCTGTCACAGACTTCGAAAGGAATACGAAAGACTGATTACCACATAAAGAGATCTTCGGATCGGACAAAAGATAAAAAGAGATCGGCTGATAAGCAGAGCAGAAGGAAAGAGGGAAAAGAAATGCGGAACCATGTGTTGGATTATCTGACAGAAGCAGCCAGGCGTGCGCCGGAGCGGATAGCTTTTTCAGATGGAAAAGAAGAGATGACCTTCGGGGAGATTTATGAGCAGAGCAGGAGGGTGGGGACCTATCTTCACAACTGCGGCATTTATAAAGAGCCGGTGATCATTTTTATGAACAGGCATCCCAGGACAATTGCCGCCTTTTTTGGTGTGATTGCCGGAGGAAACTACTATGTGCCGGTGGATGTGGAAATGCCGGAGGTCAGGATCCGCCTGATCATGGAAAATGTAAAGGCATCGGCAGTGATCTGCGACGAGGATACCCTTGCTGTGGTGCGGCAATATGATTTTGCCGGACAATATGACGCAGCCGGTCAGATCGTAAGCTATGATGAGGTCTGCAGGACGGAAGTGAACGAAGAAGCACTGGCGGACATTTATGACAGAGCCATCGATACGGATCCGGTCTATATCGTATTTACTTCAGGCTCCACAGGGATTCCAAAGGGAGTGACAGCCTGCCACAGGTCGGTGATCGATTACGTGGAGAGCTTTTCAGAGGCAATGAAATTTGATGAGCATACGGTATTTGGCAACCAGGCGCCGCTGTACATGGACGCCTGCTTAAAAGAACTGTATCCCACCCTGAAGTTCTGCGCCTGTACTTACCTGATTCCCAAGGAGCTTTTCATGTTCCCCGTAAAGCTGGTGGAATTTCTGAACGAGCACCGTATCAATACCATCTGCTGGGTGGCCCCGGCGCTGACCACGATTTCAGCTTTCGGCACCTTTGACAAGATCGTACCTGCGTATCTGAAGCTGATCGCATTTGTCAGTGAGATCTTCCCTGTAAAGCAGCTGAACAAATGGAAAGCGGTTCTTCCCCATGCCAGGTACATAAACCTCTACGGACCCACAGAAGGAACCGGCGTGTGTTGTTACTATGAGGTGGACAGGGAATTTGAGGAAAATGAGGTTATCCCGATAGGAAGACCTTTCAGAAATACGGATATTATTCTGCTCAATGCCCGGGATGAGAGAGCTGCCGAGGGAGAAAGCGGAGAGATCTGCATCAGAGGGACTTCGCTGACGCTGGGGTATTACAATAACTTTGACAGAACCAGGGAATCCTTTGTACAAAATCCTTTGAACCCGTTTTATCCGGAACTGATCTACCGGACGGGAGATATCGGCCAGTATAATGAAAGAGGGGAGCTGGAATTCATCAGCCGCAGGGATTACCAGATCAAGCATATGGGCCACAGGATCGAGCTGGGAGAGATTGAGATCAATGTAAATATGATGGATGAGATTAAGATGGCAGGCTGCATTTATGACGATGTTAAAAGCCGGATCGTGCTTTATTATGTGGGTGCAGTCACTGAGAAGGAGCTCGCGGCAGGATTAAAAACAAAGCTGCCCCGCTATATGATACCCAACAATATCATCAGACTGGAGCAGATGCCTCTCACCATGAACGGAAAGATCGACCGCATTGCGCTTAAGAAAAGCTATCAGAAAAAAGGCTGAAAAATACAGAAGCTTTGCAGCAAGTGCAAAGTCCTGGCTGAATAGTTATGGAGAAAGTACGTAAAGAGAAAAGGAGGGAAACTATGGAAGACTTACTGGAAATTTTAAGAGACCTGCACCCGGAGGTGGATTTTGAGAGCTGCGAGACGCTGATTGATGATAAGATACTGGATTCCTTTGATATTGTATCTATCATTGCGGAGGTAAACGACCAGTTTGAGGTGACGATTTCTGCAGAGCATATTATACCGGAAAACTTTAATTCCGCCAGAGCGCTTTATGAACTGATTCAGAGGCTGGAGGATGAAGACTAGACATGTTGTTTACATCCTATGAGTTTCTGGGCTTCATTCTGATCCTGTTTGTGCTTTATTATCTGATCCCAACGAAATTCCAGTGGCCGTTGCTTCTGGCCGCCAGCTATGTTTTTTATTTTCTGGCGGATCCTTTTTATCTGATCTACATACTGACCACTACCGTAACCGTTTATTTCCTGGGCTGCAGAATCGAAAGGTACAGAGAGGAACAGAGCGGCTATTTAAAAGATCATAAGGAGGAACTGAGCAGGGAGGAAAAGAAAGCTTATAAGAGCGGAATCAAAAAGCGCCAGTGGCGGTTACTACTTCTGGGACTTTTGATCAATCTGGGAATTCTGGCAGTGGTCAAGTATACCAATTTTGCCATAGCCAATGTGAACTTTGTGCTTCATTGTTTTGGAAGCAGCCGGGAGTTTGGGCTGGTAGATCTGGTGTTGCCCATGGGCATTTCCTTTTATACCTTTCAGGCGCTGGGGTATATCATCGATGTGTACCGGGGAACCGTTAAGGCGCAGAAGAATCCCTTTCAATTTGCATTGTTTGTTTCCTTTTTTCCTCAGCTGGTTCAGGGACCTATCAGCAGATACCAGGATCTGTCCGAAACGCTGTTCGGCGGTCATAAGTTTCATGCAGAAACGGTTTGTTTCGGCCTTGAGCGGATTCTGTGGGGCTTTTTTAAGAAGCTTGTGATTGCCGACAGAATCCTCGTGGGAGTCAATACCATTGTGAGAAACCCGGAGGAGTATGGCGGAGCGTATGTTCTGGCAGGCATGCTCTTCTATGCGCTGGAGTTGTATGCGGATTTTACCGGGGGGATAGATATCACCATCGGTGTTGCCCAGGTGCTGGGTATCACGGTCACAGAAAACTTCAACCGGCCCTATTTTTCCAAATCGATTAAGGAATACTGGCGCAGATGGCATATCACCATGGGTACCTGGTTTACGGACTATATTTTTTATCCCATATCGGTCTGTAAACCGATGCTGAAGTTTTCCCGGTTTGCAAGAGAGCATTTCGGAGAGGCCATAGGGAAGAGAATGCCGGTGTATCTCTCCTCCTTTGCGGTATGGCTCGCCACCGGTATCTGGCATGGAGCCAGCTGGAATTTTGTGGTCTGGGGGCTGGGTAACTGGGTGGTGATCATGATCTCCCAGGAACTGGAACCGCTTTACAAAAAATTTCATGAATGGGCGGGAAGACGCTTTGGAAGGGAAATAGGAGAAAATGTTCTGTTTCGGTGTTTTCAGGTGATCAGGACCATCCTTTTAATGAGCGTGCTCAGAACCTTTGACTGCTACCGGGATGTGCCCCTCACCTTCCGGATGCTGGGATCAGCGGTAAGAGGAGGAAACTGGCAGATTTTCTGGGATGGTTCTTTGCTGGGACTGGGACTTGACATGGCAGATTACGGGATCCTGGCGGCGGGACTTGTGCTTCTGCTTGTGGTAAGCCTTCTGCAAAGGAGCGGCAGCGTGAGGGAAAAAATTGCACGGAGGCCTTATCCCGTCCGTTTTATGATCTGGTATGGACTGTTCCTTGCAGTGCTTCTTATGGGAGCTTATGGAATTGGATATGATGCAAGCCAGTTTATCTATAATCAATTTTAGGAAAGATGAAGAAAAGGTGAAAAGAAAGAAAATCATGAAAGCTGCGGTCACGGCTGCGCTGGTGCTGACGAGTCTTTTCCTGCTCCAGTGTCTGCTGGTGCCCAAATATGCCACGGATGTGGTGGAGGGGTCGCTGATTGCGGAATATTATCAGGAAGAGAAGGATCATGATGTGGTCTTTATCGGAGACTGCGAGGTATATGAAAATTTTTCTCCCAGGGTACTCTGGGAGGAGTACGGGATCAACAGTTATATCAGAGGCAGTGCCCAGCAGCTGATCTGGCAGTCTTATTATCTTCTGGAGGACACCCTTCGCTATGAAAAGCCTGAGGTGGTGATCTTCAACGTGCTTGCCATGCAGTATGACAGACCCCAGAAGGAGGCCTATAATCGTATGAGCCTGGAGGGAATGAAATGGTCCGGGGCCAAGGTGAAGGCAATCCGGGCGTCCATGACGGAAAGAGAGGAATTCCTGGACTATGTGTTTCCCATTTTGCGGTACCATTCCCGATGGGAGGAATTGAAAAGTGAGGATGTGCAGTATCTCTTTGACCGCAAAAAGGTTTCCCACAACGGTTATTACATGCGGGTGGATGTAAAACCGGCGGAAAATGTGCCGGAGGGAAATATCCTGGCGGATTATCAGTTCGGTGAAAATGCATATGATTATCTTGACAGGATGACCCGCCTGTGCAGAGAAAATGACATTCAACTGATTTTGATCAAGGCGCCCTCCCTTTATCCCTTCTGGTATGAAGAGTGGGAGCAGCAGATAGAAGACTATGCGGAAAAAAACGATTTGCTTTATCTGAATTTCCTGGAGATGACAGAAGAGACAGGAATCGATTTTTCCACAGACACCTATGACGGAGGCCTTCACATGAATCTTTCGGGGGCGGAGAAGCTCTCTGCCTGCCTGGGCAGGATTTTGCAGGAGGATGTGGGACTGAAGGACAGAAGAGGAGAAAAAGAGCTCTCGGAGAAATGGCAGGAGAAGATCATTGCCTACGAGGCGGAAAAAGAAAGACAATACAAGGAGAATATGGGATGAGAACGAAAGCAAAGATGATGTTATTGACAGCAATTCTTACTGCAGCCCTGCTTGGATGCGGTCAGGATGCAAAGGTGATTGAAGGGGAGGTAAAAAACGCATCAGACGAGGCAAAAGAGAATCCGGAAGCAGAAGATACTCAGGATGCCGCGGATGCGGAGACAGAAAAGGAATCGGAAGAAGCCGCGGAATATAAGGGATACGCGTTTATTTACCAGGATGTAGTGATTGAGATGGATGCAGATGCGGCTCCCATTGTGGAAAAGCTGGGAGAAGCCAATTCCTATTTTGAGGCTCCCAGCTGTGCGTTTGAAGGGATTGACAAGATGTATACTTATGGTAGTTTTGAACTGGACACCTACCCAATGGAAAATAAGGATTATGTCTCGGCAGTAATCTTTAAGGATGATGCCATCGCCACCCCGGAGGGTGTGGGAGTTGGAGATACGGCAGAAAAAATGACAGAAATCTACGGAGAAGGTACGCTGGAAAACGGAATGACCGTTTATGAAAAGGATGGTATGAAGCTGTGCTTTATCCTCCAGGAGGAAAGTATTGTATCGATTGAATATCGTTCCACAGTACTGGATGAGTAAGTAAGAACAATAAAAGGTAAAAAACGGGGGAGGCTATGAAAAGAAAAAGAAGATCCCATTTCTTATGGATAACAGCGCTGATTTTTTTCATCGGCTTTGGAACAGGAAGCCCGGCACAGGAAACACTGGCAAAAGAGACAGCCGCAGGAGAAAATCCGGCGGATGAAAGGCAGCCGGATAAAGCGCAGGCACAGGGAGTGACAATCACCCTGGCAGGAGACTGCTCTTTGGGAAAACTTTCGATCCATGGCTATGAAGGAACCTTTTACGAAATGTATGACAAATACGGACCTTCTTATTTTTTTAAAAATGTAAAAAGTATTTTTGAAGACGATGATATGACGCTGGTCAATTTTGAGGGAGTGCTGACCCGGTCCAATCATATTGTGGAAAAACAGTATAATATCAAGGGAGAGCCGGAGTTTAACCAGATTCTGGTGGAGGCCGGGATTGATGCGGTAAGCTTTGGCAATAATCACCGGATCGATTATGGAGAAGAGGGAGTTACGGACACCATTGAAGCCTTCAGGGAGATCCATATGCCGTATGCCTATGACGAGCATGTGGGAATCTATGTGACAAATGGAATCAGAATCGGATTTGTGTCAGTGAATGAAGTATATGACGGAATCAGAGTGGAAGAATACTTACAGCAGGGAATCATCCGGCTGAAGGAGGCAGGCGCAAACCTGATTCTGGCCTGCTGCCACTGGGGCATCGAGGGAGATCATTATCCCAATGACTATCAGAAAGAGCTGGGCCGCAAATGTATCGACTGGGGCGCCGATCTGGTGGTGGGAAGTCATCCCCACGTACTCCAGGGAATCGATTATTATAATGGAAAATATATCATCTACAGTCTGGGGAATTTTTGTTTCGGCGGAAACCGGAATCCCAAAAACAAAGATTCTATGATGATCCGGGCCTTTTTTCCTGTGACGGAAGGAGCAGTAAAGGGAGAAGCGTTACTGAGTGTGATTCCCTGTACCATCAGTTCCGTAGAGTCACGGAATGATTACTGTCCCACGGTGGCGGAGGAAGGAAGGCGTGGAGAGATTTTCAAAAAGCTGAACCGGTATTGCAGGGATTTCCCTGTCTCTGTGGGCGATGATGGAAGAGTTACTCATCATTGACGAATTCCGGAAAACCATATATAATAGCTTCAATCGGGCATAATAGCAGATGCAGCGCGCATGATCAATATGTCTGACACAGCATATTAATAATGTAGTTTGATGATGCATCTGAGGGTATGAGGTTATGACGGAAGAAAAAGACAAAAGCCAGACCAGAAATGAAATAGTGATAGACGATGGCCGTATTGAGGCGATCCAGGAATTCCAAAGTCCCGACCAGCTTTACAGGGACTTGATTTTGCATGTCCAGAAATATCACCCGTCTGATGATATATCACTGATAGAGAAGGCCTACAACCTGGCGGCGGAGGCTCATAAGAGCCAGGTGCGCAAGTCGGGAGAGCCGTACATCATCCATCCCTTATGTGTGGCCATCATACTGGCGGATCTGGAGATGGATAAGGAGACCATAGCAGCAGGGCTTCTGCACGATGTGATCGAGGATACCATCTTGACAGAGGAGGAGCTGACAGAGCAGTTCGGCAGTGATGTGGCGCTTCTGGTGGATGGCGTGACCAAATTAGAGCAGCTGAAGTTTACCAGAGAAAACGGGGATAAGACCGTTGACAGGCTGGAGATGCAGGCGGAAAATCTGCGTAAGATGTTCCTGGCCATGGCAAGGGATATACGGGTCATCATCATCAAGCTTGCCGACCGGCTGCATAATATGCGGACGCTGAAATATAAGAGTCAGGAAAGTCAGCAGAGGATCGCGCGCGAGACCATGGAAATCTATGCGCCCATTGCCCAGCGGCTGGGTATTTCCAAGATCAAGGTGGAGCTGGACGATCTTTCTTTAAAATATCTGGAGCCGGAGGCCTACTATGATCTGGTGGATAAGATCGCCGTCCGCAAGAGCGAGCGTGAAAAATATATTCAGAGGATCGTGGACGAGGTCAGCGAGCATATCAAAAAGGCCGGGATTAAAGCGCAGATCGACGGCCGTGTGAAACATTTTTTCAGTATCTACAAGAAAATGAAGAACCAGAGCAAAACCATTGATCAGATTTATGATCTGTTTGCAGTACGCATTATTGTGGATACAGTGAAGGACTGTTATGCCGCCCTGGGAGTGATTCATGAGATGTATAAGCCTATACCGGGACGGTTCAAGGACTATATCGCCATGCCCAAGGAGAATATGTATCAGTCTCTGCATACCACACTGATCGGCAACAGCGGGCAGCCCTTTGAGATTCAGATTCGCACTTATGAGATGCATAAGGCGGCGGAATACGGAATCGCTGCGCACTGGAAATATAAAGTGGCATCGGATGGGAAAAAGATAGAAGATTCAGAGGAAGAAAAGCTTTCCTGGCTTCGTCAGATTCTGGAATGGCAGCAGGATATGTCGGATAACAGGGAGTTTATGAATCTGCTGAAAAGCGATCTGGATCTGTTTTCTGACAGTGTCTATTGCTTCACGCCAAAGGGGGAAGTGAAAAATCTTCCTGCAGGTTCCACGCCCATTGACTTTGCTTACAGCATTCACAGTGCAGTGGGCAACAAAATGATCGGCGCCAGAGTAAACGGACGGCTGGTGACCATCGATTATGAAATTAAAAACGGCGATCAGCTGGATATTCTTACCTCCCAGAATTCCAAAGGCCCAAGCCGGGACTGGCTGAATCTGGTAAAAAGCACCCAGGCGAAAAGTAAGATCAATCAATGGTTTAAAAACCAGTTTAAAGAAGATAATATCATCAAGGGCCGCGAGCTTTTAAACACATATTGCAAGGCCAAAAGCGTGAACATCACCGAGATTATGAAGCCGGAATATATGGACGCCATTATGCGCAAGTACGGGTTCCGGGACTGGGATTCTGTGCTGGCCGCGGTAGGGCACGGCGGACTGAAAGAAGGCCAGATCATTAATAAGATGCTGGAGGTCTACGACAAGAACCATAAGAAGGAGATCACCAACGAGGAAGTTCTGGCTGCAGTGGCGGAGAGCGGCTTTTCCAGAAAACCGGTTCATGTGAAATCTAAAAGTGGAATTACCGTGAAGGGAATCCATGATGTGGCTGTCCGTTTTTCCAAATGCTGCTCACCTGTTCCTGGAGACGAGATCATCGGTTTTGTTACCCGGGGGAGAGGTGTTTCCATACACAGAACGGACTGTATCAATGTGATCAACCTTCCGGAAATAGAAAGAGCACGTCTGATTGATGCAGAGTGGGAAAGCTCTGCCGACCAGGCGGGGGATGAAAAATATTTTGCTGAGATTAAAATCTATGCAAACAACAGAAGCGGACTTCTGGCGGATATTTCCCGGGCACTGACGGAGAAGAATATTGATATTCTCTCCATGAATACCAGAGTGAACAAACAGGGCGTTGCCACGCTGGCAACCTCCTTTGAGATCAGCAGCAGGGAGGAGCTGAATCATATTATCGATAAGCTCTCTTCCATAGAAAGCGTGCTGGATATTGAGAGAACAACAGGATGAGGGAATAAGCTATGGCAGATTTGAAAATCGGAAGAATTGTGCTGGGAATGTGCCAGACAAATTGTTATTTTGTATATGAAGATGGAAAAAATGAGGCGATTGTCTTTGATCCTGCTGACAGAGGGGATTATATCTATAACGGATTAAAAGAGAAAGGGTTTTCGGTGGCGGCGATCCTTTTGACACATGGACATTTCGATCATATCTGGGGAGTGGAGGCCTTAAAGGAGCTTTCCGGCGCCAGGGTGTATGCCTGCGAGGCGGAAAAGGAAGTTTGTGAAAATGCATCGGTAAATGTTTCCAAAGGGGCGGGAAGGCCATGCGCCATTGTGGCGGATGTATATGTAAAGGATGGAGAAGAAATTTCCATTCAGGGGATGAAATGTACGCTGATCGCCACACCGGGCCATACGAAAGGGAGCTGCTGTTATTATTTTGAGGATGATAAAATACTGATAAGCGGAGATACTCTATTTCAGGAGTCGGTGGGAAGAACGGATCTTCCCACAGGCAGTATGGGGCAGCTGATCCGTTCCGTGAAAGAGAGGCTGCTGACGCTTCCAGATGAGGTAAAGGTGTATCCGGGACATGGCGAGGCAACTTCCATAGGACATGAAAAACAGTACAATCCATTTCTGTAGGAAGGAATATGATAAAGTACAGCGGAAAGGGAAAACGATGATGATAAAAAGAGGAAAATTATGGTGTAAGCAGTCGGTTATACTGCTGGCTGCATCAGCTTTGTTACTGACAGGATGCGGCGGGGAGCCGGATAAAGTACCGGAGCCCGTTGTGGAGAAAGTGGAAGTACCCACGGCTGCTCCAACGCAGGAGCCGGAACCCACCCCGGACGCTTCTGTGATTGGCGAGCGGGAGTCGGTTGATGGAAAAATGCAGAGTTATCTTACCGGTGAGTGGAAGGATGAAGCGGTGGTGACAAGGCGTCCTATTGCAGTGATGATCCCCAACAACTCCCCGGCAATGCCCCAGTATGGAATATCCAAAGCCAGCATCATTTATGAGGCGCCGGTGGAAGGACGGATCACCAGACTTATGGCGGTAGTGGAAGACTTTGACGATCTGGAGAGGATCGGGCCGGTCAGAAGCAGCAGGGATTATTTTCTGTATGTGGCTATGGGATATGAAGCGATTTACTGTAACTGGGGACTTGCAAGGCCTTATGTGGAGGAACTGATCAACCGGGATACAGTGCAGAATATCAGCGCGGCTGTGGAAGGAATCTATCATCCGGCGCATGAAGCGTTCGACAGGGTGAGCCGTCCGGGCTATGCTACGGAATTTACCGGTTATCTGTTCATTGAGGGCATGAAGAAGGCTGCCGAGCGGTTATCCTATGACTGGGAATATGATCAGGACTATGTCCCGCCCTTTATCTTTGCCGCCGATGGGACACGGGCGGAGCAAAATTATGAGACGGCAGAGAGTGCGTCTATGATTTATCCCGGCGGGCAGAGCGGTAATAAAGGAGGATATGGCGCTTACAATCCTTACTTTGAGTATCATGAGCAGGATCACCTGTATTACAGATACCAGAACGGCGATGAGCAGATAGATGAACTTGATGGCAGCCAGCTTGCCGTGTCCAACGTGGTATTTCAGTTCTGCCATGGAGAAGTGCGGGACGCCCATGATTATCTGGCATTTGCCGTTCATGGAGAAGGAGATGCCATCGTCTTTACGGGCGGGAAGGTGATCAAAGGCACCTGGAAGAGATATGACGGTGACGCCACGCCGGCTAAGTTTTTCGATCAAGATGGGGAAGAGATCATTTTCAACCAGGGAAAAACATGGATTTGTAATATCTGGGAAGAATATGGAGAGTTTGTGGAATACAAATAAGGCGGATGGCAGGCTGCTTTTCAGAGGCTGGCAGCCGAAATGCAAGTCAAATGGACATGCAAGCATGTCCGCTTGGCTCGTTGCTCGCAGGAATAAACCATTCTGCGGTTTACATTCACAGCGGTTTTGTGTATAATAGTCTCCGGAGTCTTTGACTTCGGAGACTTTTTGCCTCTTTTTGCACCTTGATAATCGAATAGATGTCATTGTTTCCCGATTCTAGCGCCAGACCTTTGGTGAACCGATCAAAGGTTGACGAGGCAGGGAGTGATCGAAAATTCGGCGGATGCTCCCTCGTACCTCTCCGGTGCGGATATACCGGCAAATATGCGGGTAACTGCAAAACAAATACGGTATAACGGAGAAGCTGCGGCCGGATCCTGGTATTTTGAACCATACGGACGAAAATGCAGGATGCGGCACAGAACCATATAAGATGAATGAGAATATCTTAGAAGAAGAGCTGTTTCAGGCAGCCCTGGGGATATTCTGAAAATAGAGAAAGATGAGGGAAACAATATGTGTGGAATTATTGGATATACAGGAAAATCTCATGCGGAGAAGATCATGCTGGACGCGCTGGAGCTTTTGGAGTACAGAGGCTATGACAGCGCGGGGATTGCACTGCTGCATCAGGGCGGGACGGAGATCCTGAAATGTACGGGAAGAGTGAAGGATCTCCGGAATCTGTGCGCCCTCAAAAAGCCGGAAGGCTTCTGCGGGATCGGACATACCAGATGGGCAACTCATGGGGGTGTCTGCGATGCGAATGCCCATCCCCACAGATTTGGACGCATCACACTGATCCACAACGGCATCATTGAAAATTACAGAGAGCTGACGGAGAAGTATGCCCTGGAGGGACATCTTCGATCGGAAACCGACAGCGAAGTGGTGGCGGCCGTGGTGGAGCATTTTTATGCGGGGGATCCCTATTCGGCGATCCGCAGGACGGTGCTGAAGCTGAAAGGAACCTTTGCCCTGGCGATTATGTTTGATGATCAGCCGGGGAAGATTTATGCGGTTCGCAATGTAAGTCCCATTGTGGCGGCCCTCACAGGAGACGGCGCCATCTTATCATCTGACGTGGCGGCTATTGTTCCGTTCACGACAGATTATTTTGTGGTGCCGGAATTTCATGTGGCATGCTTAAAGCCGGATGGAATTGAGCTTTATGATCTCTCCGGAGATCAGGCGAAGATCGACTGGCTGAAGGTGGACTGGGATGTAAGTCGCAGCGGAAAAGGCGGATATCCCTTTTACATGGAAAAAGAGATCATGGAGCAGCCGGAGGTGATCCGGGAGACCATTCAGCCCAGGATCAGGGATGGCAGGCCGGATTTTTCACAGGAGCAGATCCCCGATGAGATTCTCTCCGGGTGCAGAAGAATCTGCGTCATTGCCTGCGGGACTGCCATGCATGCGGGTCTGGTGGGAAAAAGTCTGATTCAGGCCATGATCGGCATTCATGTGGATGTGGTGATGGCGTCCGAGTTTATGTATAATGATCCGGTGGTGGATAAAAACACCCTGGTGATCGCCATCTCTCAGTCAGGGGAGACCATAGATACCCTAGAGGCGCTTAAATTTGCGCGCAAATGCGGCTCCCCCAGCATTTCCATTGTGAATGTAAAAGGGGCTTCCATCGCCCGCGCCAGTGAGTATGTGATTTACACCAACGCAGGGCCGGAGATCGCAGTGGCCAGCACGAAGGCTTATACGACTCAGCTTGCCGTGTTATATCTTCTCACGGCCAGAATGGCCATGGCGAGAGGACTCTGGAGCGATGAAAAGCTTTCGGATTTTATGAAGGAGCTGCAGAGGGTTCCGGAGGTTTTGGAGAGAGTACTGGAGACAAAGGAGGAAATACACCGTCTTTCCGGCACCATTCTGAATGCAAGGGATGTGTTTATGATTGGAAGAGGACTGGATTACTCCATCCTGCTGGAAGGCTCTCTGAAGCTGAAGGAGGTTTCTTATATACATTCCGAGGCCCATGCTTCCGGAGAATTAAAGCACGGAACCATCGCCCTGATCACCGAGGATACGCCGGTGATTGCAGTAGTGACCCAGGAGAAGCTCAAGAGCAAGGAGCTCTCCAATATCAGGGAGGTTCAGTCCCGGGGGGCAAGGGTGTTGCTTCTGATCAAGGAGAACGAGACCCTGGACGAGGGGGAGAAGTGGAGCTGTGTCTACCGCCTGCCGAAAATGGAGGATCCTTTCATGGTAATGCCGGCTTCGGTGGTGCTGCAGCTGATCGCCTACTATGTGTCTCTGGATAAGGGACTGGATGTGGATAAGCCGCGGAATCTGGCCAAGGTGGTTACAGTGGAATAGAAAGCGGAAATCCCGCGGAGCGCTTTGGGGCAGTACGAGACTGCCTGAAGAAACATACAGGAAAGATAAGGGAAACAGTGACAGCTATGAAAAAGGAAAAAGACAATTTTTTAAAAGTAGTGGTGAATCAGTCAGGCTTTGAATATGATATCCATTCTCTGGTAAAAGCCTTCTATCCGGCCTTTGATGTGAAGGTTCTTGCCGAACCGGATTCTGCACAGAACAGGGGCGGAGAGGAGTATGATGCCGGAGCGGAGAGAAAGGATCAAAGAAAGAACATGGAGCCGCCTACATTGCGGATTTTGTTTACCCGGGAGCGTGTCCTGGCCGCAGTGGAGCCGGGATTCGGCAAGGAGCCTCCGGCCCCGGGGCAGGATGTGCCGGACATAAAGGAGCGGGATGTACCGGATACAAAGGAGTGGGAAGACAACCGGAGAGAAGGGCAGGCGGAGCTATTGGAAAAATCAGCAGCCCTTTCTGAGGATATGCCCCGGAGCGAAGTGAAAAACCGGCTGAAGCAGACCATATACGGCGTGCTCTCCGAGTATACCGGCAAATGCCTTCCCTGGGGATCTCTTACGGGGATACGTCCTACCAGGATCGCCATGATGATGCTGGAGGAGGGGAAAGGAGAGGATGAAATTCTGGACACCTTGAGCAGGGTTTACCTGGTCAGCGATGAAAAGGGAAAGCTTGCCCTGGATATCGCCCAAAGGGAAAAGGCGCTTCTGGATACCATCCATTATGAGGATGGATACAGCCTCTACATTGGTATTCCCTTTTGTCCCACTACCTGTCTCTACTGCTCCTTTACCTCCTATCCGATTGTTTCCTGGAAAAAGCGGGTGGGAGAGTATCTGGATGCCCTGGAGAAGGAAATTGACGCCGCTGCGGCTATCAGCAGAGAAAAGGTGCTGGACTCCATTTACATCGGCGGCGGTACGCCCACTACCCTGGAGCCTGAGGAGCTTCAAAGGCTTCTTGCCAAAATAAGGGCAAGCCTGGATCTTTCGCATCTGAAAGAGTTTACGGTGGAGGCGGGACGCCCGGACAGCATTACGCCGGAAAAGCTTAAGGCTTTGAAAGAGGGGGGAGTCACCAGAATTTCCGTCAATCCCCAGACCATGAATCAGGAGACCCTGGACTTCATAGGGAGAAGGCATACGGTGGAGCAAGTGAAGGAAGCCTTTGCCATGGCGAGAGATGCCGGGTTTACCAATATCAATATGGATATTATTCTGGGGCTTCCGGGAGAGAAGGCGGGTCATGTGTGCCGGACCATGGAGGAGATTGAAAAGCTGGAACCGGACAGCCTTACCGTGCATTCACTGGCCATCAAACGGGCGTCAAAGCTCAGCCAGTGGATCGCAGAGAACGGGATCAGGGCGCTGAACAATACCGATGAGATGATGCAGATCGCTGCGAAGGGGGCGGAGAGAATGGGGATGCTGCCCTATTATCTGTACCGCCAGAAGAATATGTCAGGTAACTTTGAGAATGTGGGTTACGCCAGAGAGGGGAAGTACGGCATCTACAACATTCTTATGATGGAGGAGAAACAGACCATAGTCGCCTGCGGAGCCGGTAGCGTATCAAAGAGGGTATACCCTGACGGGCTGATCAAGCGAAGCGAAAATGTGAAAGATGTTTCCCAATATATCGAGAGAATCGGGGAAATGATAGAAAGAAAACGTGTGTTATTAGAAGATTAACAATTCAAAATTCAGAGTAAAATTGCCCCGTGTGATGCGGATTTTGGGTACAACAAAAATACCGGAAGTCCAACAAAAGTCCAACAAAATTTTTTGCGTTGGTACATCATAATACGCCATAATGCAATTTTCATCTCGGAGTCCAACAAAATCAGTGTAAATCCACAGATTCCTAAGGAGCGTTTCGGAAATAATCGAAACGCTCTTTTTTACGCCTTTCAAAGAGGATTTTAGTGCTTATCCTTGACGATTTCGGCATGGAGCGCGGCACGGAATACGGGCTTGAACAGGTTTACAACGTGGTTGACAGCCGATACCGAAGCCGGAAGCCGCTGATTGTCACAACGAATTTGACGCTGGAGGAATTGCAGCACCCGGAGGACACCGCCCATGCCCGGATTTATGACCGTCTGCTTGAAATGTGCTGCCCGGTATTCTTCACCGGGGAGAATATCAGAAAATCCACGGCACAGGGGAAAATGGAACGGTTAAAAGGACTGATGAACGGAAAGGAGAGCCTATGAACAATGACACCAGCAAGACCAGCCGCACCGCCGCCCCTCTGGACGCGAAGCCCGACCTTGTGAAGCGGATAGGGAATACCACCTTTGACATTCATATCCATTTCAGCGAAACGAGCCGGGAAACCTTTACGGACAAGGTAGTGCGGCTTATCGAGAACGACAAGGACAGTGTAACCGATTGAAAAAAGATACATTTTTTCTTTTTCCCTATTGACTAATGCCGAAAGGCACGGTTTTAGTCGAATGCGGAAAGATGCTGAAACGGGGAAAATATAAGATAAAAGTCCTCAATACCATAAACTTCGCAAAGTCCATGCACTACAATCCTTTCGCTTATACAATGGGGAATGGAGGGCTGAGAGTTGCTGCGGCAATGGCTGACAAACCTGCGCAGAGGGCATCGTTAAAGGAAAAGCTGGAAGCCTTCAAAGTGAAAGTAGCGGGGAAGGAGAAACCGGAGAACCATAAGGAAAAGGGAAAGGAGGTAACGATGTAGGAAAAAATTCATAAATATTTTGTTGCAAAAGCGGCGATAAAACCGTACAATATAAGCAGGAAAGTATGTATGCTGTAAAATGAGCCATACTGATAAAGGAGGTGTTTCTTATGGCAACTTCAAGCATTACAAAGAATTTTGTTATATCAGGCCAGAAGCAGGTGGAGATGTTTGCTGATGCGATTGAGGCATCGGCTAATAATCCTACACCTCCTATCAATGTCAGCGCTACTTTTTTAACTGACCCAAAAGATATAGCGAAATTTATGGAGAAAAGGAAGAAAGCGAATGCAGGAAACAAGTAAATATACAGTTTTCAACATTCGTGAGTATTTGGGCGATGGAAGTCATGGACTCGGAGAGGACACGCTGCTTCAGGTTCTTTCCGAGTTTTCATGTAAGATAAACCCGGATGTTGAAAGATTCATAAAGAAGCAATCCGTTGAGTTCGCAAAAAAACAGCAGTCGGTTACATATCTGGTATTTTCAACGGAAGATGCGGAGCTGGTTGGATATTTTGCGCTCACGATTAAGCCGATCACTGTAAATGCGGAACCATTCAGTAATACCATAAAAAGAAAGCTGTCAAGAGTAAGCACGTTGAATGAACAGGATCAGACCTATAATCTTGCGGCGTACCTGATCGCCCAGCTTGGGAAAAATTATAATAACGGCGCAAATGAACGCATTTCAGGTAAAGAATTGCTGGGGCTTGCGATACGGCAGATACAGCAGTTACAGTATTTAGCGGGCGGCATGGTTATCTTTTTGGAGGCGGCGGACGAGGAAAGGCTTTTGTCTTTCTATCGTGAGAATGGTTTCCAACAGTTCGATACAAGGCTGACAGATTCCTCCAGAGGGGAGCCGCATGAGCTGATACAGTTATTAAAGCTGCTGTAACGAAAAATTTTATTAATAAAAGTTTAGGGTGAGGAGCCGATGCTCCTCACCCTATTTTGAACTGTCTATTTCCCGACAGCCCCCTATTTTATTGTAAAGGAGCAGATTTATGAGCAAAGACAGCAACACACAGCATAGAGCCACCCGACAGCACCCATACGTTAGAAGTGCTTACGTTGGTGCTGGTGATTTTTGCAGCCTTGACATACATAGACAATAAACACAACCGCAAGTAACGGAAAAGGCTATCCTCTACTGCGAATAGAGAATAGCCAGTGATCCGTTTTTTCTAAAATTGATTACTCGTTTCCGATTGAACAACCGTCGGACGTGCTTGAATCCTTCGGCTTCTATGATGATTATAAACCAACACTGCGAATTTTGCAAAAAGGTTTAGGAAATGGGGGTGCTTCGGCACTCCTATTTTTTTGTGGATTTGTAGACTATATTACAGGAATATGGTCTTGTCTGCAAGGATTTTTTCAGGTTTATAATAAGGCAGGAAGGGATGGGGGGGATTCCGCCGCAGTCGGCATTGTGCGTAATGTGTATAAAACTCCCCGCCTTATGGAAAAATCCAAAAGTTTAGATTTTTCCACGATGCCGACTACTACGGAATCCCTCTCACTCATTCTATCTTTAATAAAAAAACTTATTTTTTGTCGAGAAATACGGCATTGCTAAATCAAGTTCCCTACTTGACAACAGCTATCAATTGTGCTATTATTTGTTTGTGAATATTTATTACGAATATTCGCAAATACAATTCAGAAGAAAGGAGAAGTGAAACTATGCCGTCAAAGCCAGTCCTTTCGGACGCTGATAAAAAAGCAATCCGCAAAAAGCTGGAAGAACTATGCGAGGAATGTTGGATAGCGCAAGGGTACAAAAAGACAAGCATTAAGAATCTATGCGACAAGGCAGTTATATCTATCGGTACTTTTTATACGCTCTACCCGACAAAGGAAGATTTATTCCTTGAAACAATCACAGACATACAAAGGAGGTTGACAGAAAAGATTATCGACATAAACAGGAACAGCCGGACGAAAGAGGGCTTTGCACAGTCCATGAAAAGGCTTTTCCGGGAATACGACAGCAAGCCGTTCCTCTACAATGTCAATACGCCGGATTTTCAGTCTTTTGTGACAAAGCTGCCGGAAGAAACGATTAAGAAAATCAAGTTTGACAGTTTCGATTTTTTCAGACAGGTTATCCATGCCGCAGACCTCAATCTGAAAATGGAGGAAGCACAGGCGTATGGAATTTTGAGTGCGCTGCTGTCAACAATCAATGCAAAAGAAACGCTTTCCGTCACTTGTGATTATTTCGCTGTTTTTGATTTTATGGTGGATAGCCTTGTGGCAGATATTTTTGAGTAAAGGAGATTTTTATGACAGAATTTGAGTACAAAACGATAGTAATTGACAGCAAGGAAACAGAACATTCCGAAAAGTCGCTGTCTGATAAACTGAATCATTACGGTAAGGACGGTTGGGAACTGGTTACTTGTTTTTCTTATCCATGTATAGGCAGCTCCCAATATTCACTTATCGGAATCGCACAGAAAGCAACTCTGATATTCAAAAGGCGGCTATGCCCCGAAAAGGGGGCGAGCGAATGACAAATGCGGTTGAAGTCCGGCATTTATCAAAATCCATAGAGGGCAGCCCCATACTGAATGATATTTGCATGAATGTAAGGCAAGGGGAAGTATACGGATTTCTGGGCGCAAACGGCGCAGGAAAAACTTCGCTGATGAAAACACTGTACCACATCATTTTCCCCGATACAGGTACGGTATGTTTATTAGGCGAAACGATCAACAAGGGGAACAATCCCGTTTTCTCCCGTATCGGCAGCATTATTGAAAGCCCTGTTTTTTACAGCCATTTAAGCGCATACGAGAACATGGAACTCCATTGCCGGTACATGGGCGCAGGCCACGAATGCTGCGCTTCGGAAAACATCGTGGAAACGCTGTCATTGTTGGGGATTGCAGAAACGGGCAATAAAGCCGTAGGGAAATTCTCTTTGGGAATGAAACAGCGGCTTGCGCTTGCAAGGGCAATGCTCACAAAGCCGGATTTGCTCATTTTAGACGAACCTATAA
>CAMWFQ010000028.1 GCA_947173495.1 uncultured Lachnospiraceae bacterium
AGTGCGGGCTTATAGCCCGCGTCCCGAGCCACCCGTTTTACGGGTGGGGGCGACTTACTCTCATTCACCGTCTCTATGCTGTTTTCCTGAGGACTGCTGTCCACCGGAAGAGTCTGCCAGCCTGCCGTTCTCAACATTGGGCCGGATGAAGTTTTCGTATGCATATTCCCACAGCACGTTTGACCCCTCTGCCGTATGCTGATTTCTTTCCAGTACCTGACTTAACTGAACATTATGCTCTGCCCAGCTCTTTCCCTCTGTGGCCGCATTCAGCATCAGAGGCTGAATGTGATCCATAGTGTGGGCAAACTTTGCTTCCGCAGAAGCTTCTTCTTCGAATTCGTCCCACAGAGCCCGCAGCCGCCGGCCCTGATCCTCCGGAAGAAGCCCAAATATCCGCTCCGCCGCAGCAACTTCCCGCGTCCGCTTGGTCTTCTTTCCTTCCTCGTCATAGGCATAGGTATCACCCGCATCAATCTCCACCAGATCATGGATCAAGAGCATTGTTACGGTTTTTAACACATCGATCGGCTCATTGGAATAATCGCTCAGGAGAATTGCCATAATCGCCATATGCCATGCATGCTCCGCGTCATTCTCCTTTCGCAGGGCGCCTGACAGATAGGTCTGCCGCCCTATGAACTTTTCCTGATCAATCTCCAGAAAGAAATCAAACAATTTTTTCAGTCTGTTTTTTTCCATCCCAACGCATCCTTTCCGCTTTATTTATTTCGTTCAGATTTTGTTGATTTTTCCCGCGAGGTATCTGACTTTCACGGTTTCCATGCAAAATTTTCCCTGAATTTTAGTGACACAAAAATAATTCCAGTAAAAATACGATCACACAGCAGGAGACAGACACCTGGAACAGGCTGGCGCCGAACCAGGCCGCAAGCATGCCGATGATAAGTGCCAGTGCGCCTGCAGCCGGGCTCTGAGTGGCATCCATAATGGCCGGAAAGGTCATAACGGCAAGGGTGACATAGGGCACATAATAAAGGAAGGATTTAAGAAACTGATTTTGGATCTGTTTTCGAATGAGGGTTATGGGCAGTACGCGGATCAGATAAGTAACGCCGGCCATAACTGCCAGATAGATATAAATATTATGCGACATTTCCGGTATCCTCCTTTTCCGGCTTTATAGGAAACAAAAGCGCTGCAGCGACGGAAATTGCAATGGTAAGAATGATGGTACGGCTGCCGCCTGACAACGAAGAAATGACCGGCAGGCGGGCCGCGCAGTAGCTTGCGGCAAAGCTAATCACAACAAGCATGGCAATGATCCTGCTTTTCCGGGCAGGGGGAATGATGATAGCCAAAAACATTCCGTACAGGGCAACGCTCAGTGCGCTGACCACTCGCAAGGGCAGCAGATTCCCGGCCATGATACCCAGGGCAGTGCCTACAGCCCAGCAGGGAGCAGCCACAATGATTGCACCGTAGGTATAGCAGGGATTCAGATATCCGGGGCGGGCTATGGTAATACCGAATAATTCGTCGGTAATGTCATAGCCGATTAGCAGCCGGTGAAAAAACGGGGTATCCGGAGCAAACCGCTGACTGAGAGCGCAGCTCATCAGCAGATACCTGGCGTTGGCGATGAGCGTGATGAGAGCCATCTCCAGGTAAGGCGCATCTGCGGCAATTAAAGTAAAAGCGGCATATTCCCCGGCGGAAGCATTGTTGAGGATGCTGGCAAGAAAACCCTGAAACGCGTTAAGCCCTGCATTCCGGGCGGTGATTCCCAGAGAAAAGGAAACCGCCAGATATCCCAGCCCTATGGGAATCCCGTCTCTCATGCCTTCTATCCATACAGAACGTTGATTTGTACCCATGATCCATTCCATCCTTTATCTTTTCAGTAATTCCCAGACCTTTGCAGGATCCTCTTTTGCGCCCTCAAACCCGGGCCAGGCATCGATCCCATCGTCTTTTCGTCTCGGTATGATATGAATATGAAAATGAGGCACAGACTGTCCGGCGCTTGTGCCGCTGGCGTTCAGGAGATTGATCCCGTCATAGCCGCATGTTTGAACACAATGATCGGAGACCTCTTTCACCGCGGACATGAGACGATGAAGGCATTCTCTGTCACAGTCAAGAATATTTTCAACATGTTTTTTGGGAACAGCAACCATATGCCCATCCACATCTCCTACAATGTCCATGAATACCAGCGCATGCTCGTCTTCATATACTTTCATACAGGGTAATTGCCCTGATATGATTTTGCAAAATATACAGTCCATAAGCTTCTCCTTTCGCATCGTTCTATTATATAGTAAAATAAAAAAGAAAGCAATTTGAACGGGGGCTTTTTTAAAGTTGAATATTTATGGCGGAGGATTACTATTAAGGAGGAAAAAATATGGAAGTGAAAGAGTGGAGCTATGAAGATTTTCCGGAGTTTATGGAAAGACCTGAGGGCGTGGAGGTAATAGAGACCACGGGGGATGAGACAGGAGTCTGCTATCTCCATGACGTAGAGTACGTCAGAATAGATGGGAAACCTCTGTATTTGCAGATCTTGATACCGACTTCCCGGAATGGCGGGTTTGACCAGGCTGCAGAAAAGCAGCTCTTTGCGGCCCCGTGTTTTGTGTTTGTGCAGGGGTCAGCCTGGAGGGAGCAGAATGTTTACGGCCAGCTGGCGCAGGTAGCGAAGCTGGCGGCGAAGGGCTATGTCTGTGCTATTGTGGAATACCGCCACTCGGGGATTGCCGGTTTCCCGGCACAGGCCAGGGATACCAGAAATGCCATCCGGTATCTGAGACAGAATGCCGGAAGATATGGAATTGATCCGGAACGCATGGTCGTTGCAGGAGATTCCTCCGGCGGGCATACCGCCATGTGGGCGGCAATGCTGCAGGATGACGGGAGCACAGATAATCATTTTCCAGGCGTTCACGCAGGGGTGAAGGGGATTGTAAATTTTTATGGTTCCACATCTGTCATGGCAGCCGACTCCAATCCCATGACGACCAATCATGGTCTGCCCGACAGTCCGGAGGGGATGGTCATGGGGGGACAGAATCTGTTGGAGCATCCTGAGCTTGCAAGGGCGCTGTCCGTGGAGTGCAACATCCACGGGGATACGCAGCTGCCGCCGGTGCTGATCTTTCACGGCACCAAGGACCGGGTGGTAAACTGTGAGGGAAGCGCAATTTTGTACAGAAGACTGAGAGAAACCGGGCACAGGGCAAGGCTCTGCCTCGTCACAGGAGCAGACCATGGCGGCCCGGAATTCTGGACGGAGGCAGTGCTGGAGAAAGTGGATGAATTCTGTAACAGCTGCTTTGGGTGATGGCTGGGCATATGAGAGAAGAGGACTCATGAATCATAATAGGAAAACGGGAAGAACGGAATAAGGTGGCGGCCTGTCAAAGCACGGTATCGATCAGCCCGTATGCCAGCGCCTCTTTGGCGCTCATATAATGATCCCTGTCGGTATCCTTTTCAATTTCTGCAATAGTATGCCCGGTATTTTCCGCCAAAATACGGTTCAGCTTTTGTTTGCTTTTCTGTATATGCTCCGACATGATCCTGATATCGCTGGCCTGACCCTGAATACCGCTGCCGTGTACGGCCGGCTGATGGATCATGATTTCGGAATTGGCCAATGCTCTGCGCTTTCCGTGTGTGCCGCCGGCCAGAAGGAAAGCGCCAAAGCTTGCCGCCAGTCCTACACATATGGTGGAAACATCGCAGCTGATGTACTGCATGGTATCATAGATGGCAAATCCTGCCGTTACCGATCCGCCGGGACTGTTAATATACAGTTGAATATCCCGGTCAGGGTCCTCCGCCTCCAGAAAGAGCATCTGTGCGATAATCAGACTGGCGGAAGCATCGCTGACCTCTTCTCCCAGAAAAATAATCCGGTCAGACAAAAGCCGGGAAAAGATATCGTAGCTTCTCTCTCCTCTGCCTGTCTGTTCAATGACATAAGGAATGGTACTCATGCGGCGGCCTCCTGAAGGAGCAGTGTGAACAGATCGCACTTTCGGGTGAAGAAACTGCTCATGGAAATTTTGTCCTGCCTGGGGATGAAGACACCCAGATTTCTGTAAACCCTGGGCGGACTCAGATACAGCTGCTTAAAGGCAAAGGAGAAAGCCTGTTGCGTATCGTATCCCGCTTCACAGGCAATCTGCGAAATCGGCGTATCGGTCCGGACCAGCTTTTCGGCAGCGACGGTGAGCCGGCGGTTTGACAGGTATCTGTAAATGGTAACTCCTGTATGCTCCGCAAAAATCCGGTTCAGATGAAATTTGGAATAACCGCTCTCCCGGGCAATGTCCTCCAGGCTGATTTTTTCCTCCAGATTTTTTTCGATATAGTCTATGACATTTTTAACAACATCTTTTTGATCGTTCATGATGGTCCCTCCTGTATATCCATGTATGGAAAACGACATCAGTTGTTTCCTGTAAATATTATAGCAGGAACAGAGGAAGTCTGTCTTACGAAAAAATGCGGAAAACGCTATTTTGGTATGTAGCCGGCTGTTACTTTTTTTTGTCAGTTTGCCAAAACGTAGCGGGGACAGGGGTAAATTTCTGAAGGAGCCTGTTAAAAAGCGTCAGTTCCTGGCGAGGCTCTTTCGAGCCTGGTACTGCTACGCTTTTTATTAAGCGAAAGCGGGGCGACGCAGAAATTTACCCCTGTCCCCGCGGCGCTTTAGCCGACTTCTGAAAACTAACAGCCAGAACTGCCTCCTGCCTTTAAGGCGAAAAAGGTATTGACATTTTACAGGCAAACCTTTATGATGGAAATATCAGAAAATCATTATCAGTGTGCAGTCTACACATTCAGGCAGTTTCTGCCGGTATTTTTCACAGTATTTATGAACAGGGCAGGAGCCAGCCGGATATTTCGGGCACAGTGACAGCTGTCCTGCCGCAAGACAAGGGAGGACAATGGATGAAAAAGAAGATCAGCAATATTTTTGTGCAGAGAGTTTTAAGGTATGGAAAGAGGAAGGTGAACCGTCAGACCAAGGACAGGCTCTTCCGGTTTCTGTTTGAGAAAGACAGGCAGGCACTACTGGAGCTGTATAATGCGCTGAACGGGACGGAATACAGAGATCCGGCCATGCTTGAGGTGGTGACCATAGAAAGCGCAGTCTATATTGTGATGAAAAATGACCTTGCCTTTGTGGTAGCAGGTGTTTTAAACTTGTATGAGCACCAGAGCAGCTGCAATCCCAATATGCCGGTAAGGTTTTTGATCTATCTGGCCCAGGAGTATCAGAAGCTGATTGAGAAGTCGGACAGGAGCCTGTACGGAACAAAGAGGATCTGCCTTCCGGTACCCCGGTGCATCGTGTTTTACAACGGAACAAAAGATATGCCGGAGGAAGAGGAAATGCGGCTTTCAGATGCCTTCGAGAACAGGGAGATGGAAGGAGCTGCAGAGCTGAAGGTAAAAGTGTTGAACATAAATTACGGCTGTAATGAAGAGCTGATGAGCAGGTGCAGAATTCTGGAGGAGTATGCGAGGTTTGTGGAGGTAAGCCGGGCATATGCGTCTCAGGGAAAGAGCATGAAGACGGCGCTGAGCGAAGCCATCGATTATTGTATTGAGAACAATATATTAGGAGAGTTTCTGAAAAAATACCGGGCGGAGGTGTTGGGAATGCTGCTGGAAGAGTTTGATGCGGATAAGTATGAGAGAAGCATAAGAGAAGAGGGGCGCGAGGAGGGCTATTCGGCGGGACAGCAGGAGGGTTATCATACAGGAGACGCGGAGAGAATGATCATAAGCGTGGAGCAGATCATGAAAAACCTGCAGACCGATATACCGGAGGCCTGCAGGCTGATCGGAGTGAGTGTGGAGGAGTATCAGAAAGCAAAAGCAAACATTATGATGCAGAAAGCGTAATCCGGAAAATGGAAGATAAAAAAGTACTACTTGATCACATTGATAAAATCCATACAACTGAAATGGGAATCGCAAGAATTAAGAAAAATCTGAAACTGGACACGGAGGATGTGGTTGCCTATTGTAAGGACAGGGTAATGGACAATAACTGTAGTATTTACCGGCGGGGCAAAAACTGGTATTGCGAAGTGGATCATATGCGAATCACCATCAATGCATACAGCTATACCATCATTACGGCTCATATTGTGGAATGACCTGGACAAGGAGCAGCAGAGTTAACCTGAATCGGCAGGCTCTGGCACTCTCTGAAAACCAGTTAAGTCCCCGATATAAAACGGGATAAAACCAATCCGTCAAAGTTGACTTCTCCTCCCCAATATGCTACAATCCCCTAAACAATTGAATAGCAGAAATGTCTTCAGGGCAGGGTGACTCTTCTTACACATCAGAAGTTTAAGAAGCAAGAATTCCCGATCGGCGGTGACAGTCCGCGGGCGCGAAAGCGCGGGGTTCGGTGAAATTCCGGAACCGACGGTATAGTCCGGATTAAAGAAGGTGTATTGAGATTGTCAGGATAAACAAATCTGACTATGATTTTGCACACTCTTTTATCAGATGCTCTGTTGGCATTTTCAATATACCTTAAATTTTAACACCTGAAAGGCATTCAGCATCTTTCAAGTGTTAATTTTTTTAAGGAGGTATTCACATGAATATCAAAAGGACAAAGAAACTTGCAACCATTGGCATGCTCTGCACGTTGGCCTATGCAGCGGTGTTTTTCGGGCGAATCCCGCTCATCCTGTTTTTGAAGTATGATCCCAAGGACGTGATCATTGTGGTGGGCGGTTTTCTGTTCGGACCGCCGGTCGCATTTGCGGTAACCATGTTGGTTTCCCTGGTGCAGATGTTTACCATTAGCGGAACGGGAATTCTGGGCTGTATCATGAATATCATTTCCAGCTGCTCCTTTGCCTGTACCGCAGCCTTCATCCACAAAAGAAGGCAGAACTTCTCCGGAGCCCTGCTGGGGCTTTTGGGCGGGAGCGTTTGCCAGGTGGCGGTGATGATGCTTTGGAACTATCTGATTGCGCCCGTCTATATGGGCTATCCCAGGGAGGCGGTTGTCCAACTGTTGCTTCCGGCATTTCTGCCCTTTAATGTAATCAAGGGCGGGCTGAATGCAGCGATATCATTGTTTCTATATAAGCCGGTGGTCACTGCTCTGCGCCGCTCGAACCTGATCGGTTCCGGGAGTGATCCGGACAACACAACTGAGCAAAAAATCTAAACGATTTCGCAGGAAGTGATAATGATTTTTTGGCGGACACACGCTATGATATTCTCAGAGCGTATCTGAAAAAACATTCCGAGAGCATTTTTCAGATACGCAGGAAGCAGAAAACAAAAAATCAGGTATGGAGGAGCATATGAGCAGTGTAAGGGTCTGGAAGGAAAAAACAACGATTCCCACCTATGAGATCGGGGAGGCTGAAAAAAATCCCATTTTCCTTGACAAGCGTGTGTATCAGGGAAGCTCGGGAAAGGTCTATCCCTACCCTACCGTGGAAAAGATCAGCAGTGAGAAAAGGGATAAGGAATATGAGGCGGTTTATCTGGAAAACGAATATTTGAAGGTGATGATTCTGCCGGAACTGGGGGGCAGGATCCAGCGGGCATATGACAAGACCAACGGCTATGATTTTGTCTATTATAATCAGGTGATCAAGCCGGCTCTGGTGGGACTGACAGGTCCCTGGATTTCCGGAGGCATTGAGTTTAACTGGCCGCAGCATCACAGGCCGACCACCTTCCTTCCGGTAGATGTGGAGATTCTGGAAAATGAGGATGGAAGTAGATCGGTGCTCTGTCATGATGTGGATCAGATGTACGGGACCAAGGGGATTGCGAAATTTACCCTGTATCCGGGCCGGGCCTATATTGAGGTGGAGGGACAGCTTTACAACCGCACCGCTCTTCCCCAGACGTTTCTGTGGTGGGCCAACCCGGCGGTGCCCGTCAACGAGAATACTCAGTCTGTGTTTCCGCCGGATGTGCACGCGGTGATGGATCACGGCAAGCGAGATGTGTCCCGGTTCCCCATTGCTACAGGGGTGTACTACAAAAAGGATTACAGCGATGGGGTGGATATTTCCCGGTACAAAAATATCCCGGTACCCACATCTTACATGGCGGAGAAGTCAAAGTATGATTTTGTGGGAGGCTATGATTACGGAAAAGAAGCGGGAATTCTCCATGTGGCCGATCATCATATTTCCCCCGGCAAGAAGCAGTGGACGTGGGGATGTGGGGATTTCGGAAAGGCATGGGATCGAAATCTCACGGATGAGGATGGTCCCTATGTGGAGCTGATGACCGGTGTTTATACGGATAATCAGCCGGACTTCACCTGGCTCAAGCCCTTTGAGGAAAAAACATTCAAACAGTATTTCATGCCCTATAAGGCAGCCGGGCAGGTCAAAAATGCAACCACCGAGGCGGCTGTCCATCTTTCCCTGGAAGAGGGAAAAGCAAAGGTGATCGTCTATGCCACAGGGGTTTATGAAGATGCGGATATTGTGCTGACAGCAGGGGGTGAAACACTTCTGGATATGAAGACAAAGCTTTCGCCGGTGGATATTTTTAAGGCGGAAGTGCCTGTAGATACAGGAGTGAAAAGCAGGAAAGCGTCGGGCGGGCAGGAATTGCCGACAAAAGAGACGAAGCCGGAATCAAAAGAAATCCGGGAAGAGGATCTGCATCTGGCAGTCTATGCAGGCGGCAGGTGTCTGGTGGAATACCGGCCTGATCCACAGGAGATTCCTCAGCTGCCGGAGCCTGCAAGGGCGGCTCAGGAGCCGGAGGAGATCCGCACCTGTGAGGAGCTTTACCTTACCGGACAGCATATAGAGCAGTATCGTCACGCCACTTATCTGCCGGATCCCTATTATCTGGAAGGGTTAAAGCGCGATCCCGGCGATATCCGGCTGAACAATGCCTACGGGCAGCTTTTGATGAGAAGAGGGCAGTTTGTCGCGGCGGAGAAGTATTTTCGAAAGGCGATTGAAAGACTGACCTTCAGAAACCCCAATCCTTATAACAGCGAATCCTATTACCTTCTGGGGCTGTCTCTTTTTTATCAGAGAAGGAACGAAGAAGCCTATGATGCGTTCTATAAGGCCACATGGAGCAACGAGCAGCAGGAGATGTCCTTCTATTACCTTGCGGCGATTGATGCTGCAGCCGGAAGATGGGCAAAAGCACTTGCTCACGTGGAGAAAGCGCTGGTCAAAAATACCCACAACATCAAGGCCAGAGGACTGAAGGCATATCTGCTCAGAAAGACAGGCCAGAAGAGACAGGCCGCAGACTGGATCAAAGAGAACCTGAAGCTGGATCCATTTGACTTTTTGTCCGGCAATGAGCAGGTACTTCTGAGTATGGAAGAGGGGCCGGAGGGCAGCAGAAAAAGTGCAGAGCTGCGTGAAAACCTGAACGGCAGAATGCGTATGTTCCATGAGAATTATCTGATGACTGCAAGGGATTACGGGGAAATGGGAGCCTGGGAGGAGGCCCTGGATCTGCTTGCGGAATGTGCCGGCCAGTTTCCGGGAAGGTTTCCCATGCTTTCTTATTACAAAGCTTACTACAGGTATCTGGCGGATCAAAAACTCTCAGGTGTATCGGAAAAGGCTGTCCTTCCGGTGCAAAACCTGTCGGAAGAGGTGAAAGCATCTCTGGAAGAAGCGGAAAGTTGCGTGCCGGATTATTGCTTCCCCAACAAGTTGGAGGACATTGCAGTATTATCCTTTGCCGTCCGGAACGGGTGCCATGGGAGAGCGGCTTATTATCTGGGAAATCTTTATTATGACAAACTCCAGTGGCAGGAGGCGCTAAAACTCTGGGAGATGTCTGCCCAGGCGAAACCGGATTTCTCTACCGTACACAGGAATCTGTCTCTTGTCTATTACAATAAATGCGGGGATAAAAAGAAAGCACAGGAAGCTATGGAGAGAGCCTTTGTGCTGAATCCGCAGGATGCCAGAGTATTCCTGGAGCTGGATCAGCTCTACAAAAAGCTGGGATGGAGCTTTGAGAGCCGCCTGGAAAACTATGAGAAGCACAGAGAGCTGGCACAGTCCAGAGACGATCTTTTCATTGAATATATTACGCTGGTGAATCTCACGGGAAATCATGAAGGAGCCTATGCGCTTATGAGAGAACACCATTTTCATCCCTGGGAAGGCGGCGAAGGCAAGATCACCACGCAGTATACTCTTGCGCTGCTGACTCTGGCCCGGAAGGCGCAGGCCTGTGGAAATCATGCAGAGGCGGAGAAGCTGCTGAGAGGGGCTCTTGTATATCCGGAGAATCTGGGCGAAGGCAAGCTGGAGGGCACCACGGATAACCACCTTTATTATCACCTGGGACTTTCTCTTGCAGCCCAGGGAAGAGAAGCGGAGGCAAAGGAGTGCTTCGAGAGAGCAACCCTGGGAACCGACGAGCCTGCCGGTGCTATGTACTATAACGATCAGCCGGTGGATATGATCCTGTATCAGGGCCTTGCCTTCCTGAAGCTGGGAAAAAGCAGAGAGGCAAAATCCCGCTTCTACCGCCTTCTGGACTACGGCGAGCGGCATATAAACGACAAAGTAAAGATCGAATATTTTGCAGTTTCCCTGCCGGATTTTCTGATCTTTGACGAAGACTACACCCTGAAAAACAGAGCCCACTGTTGTTACCTCATGGCCCTGGGCAATCTGGGACTGGGAATCAAAGAAAAGGCGGAGGATTTCCTGAATCAGACCCTGGAAATCGAGCCCTCTCACATGATGGCCAATATTTACAGCACAATCATTGCAGAACTGGAATAAAAATCAGCAGCGAAGCAGAGGGAGGCGGCACAATTTCCAGTCACGAAAGTGAATGGAAATTCGTGCCAGACAAAGGCGTCCCGAAGCGCAGCTGCGGAACTGGAATAAAAATCAGCAGCGAAACGGAAGCGCCCGGCTCAATTTGCGGATGTCGAAGGCAGCTGCAAATCTGAGCCAGACAAAGGGGGGCTGGAGAGGAGCTGCGGAACTGGAATAGGAGGTTATGATGCTAATAGGTTTAGAAGGTCTCTGGCAGGCGGACATCGGAGACGGAAAGGTTTATCCCATGAATCTGCCAGGGACATTGGACGAGAACGGGATCGGACACAGGGATGCGGCGGGGGATCAGTGTCATCCCGAAGAAAATCTGGGAACGATTCAGCAGGAGAAGGAAGCAGACGCGCCCATATCTACAAGATTTACGCGAAAATATACGTATGAAGGGCCGGCACGGTTTATCCGCCGGTTTGATCCTGGCGCAACGGATGCTGGCAGAGAGGTGTTTGCCGGGAAACGAATTTTCCTGGAGGCGGAGAGAGCGAGGGCGTTAAGGCTTTTTATAAATGGCAGTGAGGTCCCGGAATTTAAGCCTTCCTCTTTGAGCACGCCACATGTATTTGAGGTGACGGGGCTTCTGGAGGAAGAATGCGAGATTATGCTGGAATCCGACAACAGTTATCCGGAGATGCCCCGGAAGGACATTGTATATTCCTCGGCGGCAACGGACGAGACTCAGACCAACTGGAACGGCATAGTGGGGTATCTCAGGCTGCGGACGGAAGATTCGGTATTTGTGGATGAGCTGCGGGTGTATCCCAAAGAAAATACCCTTACGGTGGAAGCGGATGTGTGCGCATCCGAGTGGTGGAAAGGGGAGATGGCACTTCATTCGCCTGCACTGAAGGCGGCGGCTTTCAGGGAGATCTCAGTGAAAGAGGGAAGGGAGACTATCACCTTTGACGCACTTCCGCTTAAGGAGGATATAAAGAGATGGGATGAATATGAGGGAAATCTGTATGAGCTGAGCGCCTCTTTGTCAGGATTTGACATTAAGACGGTAACCTTTGGGGTACGGGATTTCGGGAAGGATCCAAAAGGAAGACTGGCGTTAAATGGAAGAGCCATTTTCCTGCGCAGCGAGGCAAACTGCTGTGTTTTTCCGGAAACAGGATATGAGCCGGCAACCACAGAGGAGTGGATGGAGGTTTTAAAGACCTATCAGTCTTACGGGGTAAACTGCATGCGCTTCCATTCTCATTGTCCCCCGGAGGCGGCTTTTGCGGCGGCGGATCGGATGGGGATCCTGATGCAGCCGGAGCTGTCCCATTGGAATCCGAAGGATGTCTTTGAATCGGAGGAGAGCGTTATCTATTATCGCAGGGAGCTTGCGGCTGTGATCCGCAGTCTTGCCAATCATCCCTCCTTTGTGATGCTGACCCTGGGAAATGAGCTTCAGGGGACTGAAACGGGCCGCAGGAGGATGAGTGAGCTGGTAAAGCTTGCGCAGGAGCAGGACAGTACCAGAATGTATGCAAACGGCTCCAACAATGCCTATAACAGGACAGAAGGCTGTGATCCGGACAGTGACTTTTTCACCTCTATGCGCTCCTATGGAGAAGACCTACGGGGAACCTTTGACGGCATGAAGGGCTATATCAACCACCGGTATCCCAATACAGAGAATAACTTTGACCAGGCTATGGCACATATCAGACAATCTTACCAGGGGCCGGTATTTGGCTTTGAGGTGGGGCAGTTTGAAATTCTGCCTGATTTTGAGGAGTTGAAGGATTTTAAGGGGGTCACCAGTCCTGCCAACCTGGAGCTGATTCAGGAGCGCGTAAAGGAGCGGGGGCTTGAGGGAATATGGAAAAAATATGTGGAGGCCACAGGAGAGCTTTCGCTTCTGGGCTATCGGGAAGAGGTGGAGGCAGCCATGCGCACGGAGCAGTTTTCCGGTCTTTCCCTTCTGGGACTGCAGGACTTCCCGGGACAGGGAACGGCGCTGGTGGGGATGCTGAATTCTCATTTAAAGCCAAAGCCCTATGACTTTGCCAGACCGGAGCGGTTCCGGGCATTTTTCAGACAACAGCAGCTTCTTGCCCTGATGCCGAAATACACCTACGAAAATACAGAGGAAATAAAGTGTGAAGTAAGAGTTGCCAATTTTGGGAAAAAAGAGATGACAGGACATATTGTCTGCGAACTGCGCGGAGAAAATTTCCGTGCGGAAAAAGGTACGGAAAGCACCGTAATCTGCCCTGTGGGAGAGCTGACAAAAGCAGGAACCTTTGCCTTTGACCTGAAGGAAATTAACAGACCCTGTCGTCTGGAGCTGGTCCTGTCTCTGGAGAAAGATTTTGTCAGCGAACTGTCTCATTCCTATCCGGTATGGGTGTACCCGGCCGGAACAGAGCACGTTCCTGTAGGTGTATTTGAGACGGAGCATTTTGGCAGGGAGGCAAAACAGGCGCTGGAGGAAGGCAAAACGGTATATCTCACACCGCCCTCAACCAGAGAAGCGATGCCGCAGTCCATTCAGGCACAGTTCACTACGGACTTCTGGTCGGTAGGAACCTTTCACTGGCAGGAAGGGGGAATGGGGCAGCTGATTGATAATAAACACCCGCTTTTTGAGAATTTTCCTACGGAATTCCATACCAACTGGCAGTGGTGGCCCATGGCCGTTCAGAGAGCGGTAATCTTGCCGGAGAAATACGAAGCCATTGTCACGGAGATGGACAGCTATGCCTATTTAAGGCCCATGGCACAGCTTCTGGAGTGCCGCTGCGGCGGAGGAAAGCTTCTGTTTTCTACTATGGGACTGCAGAACCTGCAACAGTATCCGGAGGCCAGAGCGCTTCTAAATGCCATTTACAGGTATCTGGATTCGGAAAAATTTGCGCCGGCACAGGAAATTTCGCCGGAGGTGTTTGAGAAACAATGCCCTTAATCCGCAAACGCCTGTTTCCTGTACTTCGCAGGGCTCATCTGGTAATAGTTACGAAAAGCAGAGGAAAAATGTTCCGCACTGGAGTAGCCGAGATCTTCCGCAATGGAGGTGATGCTCCGGGAGCTGTCGGAGAGAAGAATGACAGCTGCGGACATTCTGGCCTCTGTTTTTTTCTGCTGGAAGGATTTCCCGTAGTATTCTATCAGAAGCCTCTGGGTCTGACGGGGACTTAGATTTAACCGTCCGGCCAGAGTCTGCAGAGAGAGGGACTGATACTCATAAAGAAAATATTCTTCAATGATAATGGATTTGGAATTGGTCAGATTGTCCCTGGCAAAGGCATCCTGGGAGCTTTTGCCCTGTTCATAATTGCGGATCACACCGATCAGAAGCTGGGATAAAAGAAGCTCCACCTGGGTCTGAAATCCGATATAGCGGTGCTCTAACTCGTCAAAAAGCAGATTCATGATCCGATGGATACTCTGTGTATCCCGCCCCATCCAGAAGGGAACGGAGGTGAAGGCGCTGACCAGAGGAGAGGATTTTGTCCGGAGCGGATCCGGGAGCTTTAAGTAGACACAGAATTCCTGCATGGGATCCGACTGTATGGGAGTCTGTGCGTGCTCCACATGAGGACCTGTAACATAGAGCGTATCGGGAACAATGTCGTAGTACTGTTCGCCGATCCTTAACTTCCCATGGCCGAAGGGGATGTAGTGAATTTCGTAGCAGCCGTTTCCGTGACTGTGGGAGGGAATGGTACGGGTAAAGCGTTCAAACACAATGTTCAGCACACGGATAGAGATACCTTCTATAGAAAAATGGATGTCCAGGTTAGTGTAATTGGTTTTCATGAAAAATAACCTTTCTCAGAGCTGCCGTTTTGAAAAAGCGGCAGTACCATTTCTTTCCTTTTTTCCTTACGGAACCTTTTGCCACAATCGTTTTCCTTTCGATAAAAGGCAATCGGAACTGATGAAATGCTTTTCTGCGGGCAAGTATCTTACGGACAGGTCCGTAAGCCGATTCGTCGCTCGCCAAGAGTGAGTAAACTTCCGCTGGCTCGCCTGCACCCATTGTATCATAACTCCGGTTGCCAATCTATACCGATTCCTTGGAAAAGTGTACTTGAACGGTTCAAAAAATATGCTATGATAGATTTTGCGGCAGATAGCTTATAGGACTCGGAGGAATACATAAAAATATGGAAAAATGGGACTTATACACAAAATACAGAGAGAAGACAGGGAAAGAACTGATTCGGGGAGAAAAGATTCCAAAAGATTTCTACCATTTGGTGGTGCATGTATGGATACGAAACTGCAAAGGAGAATATCTTATTTCCCAACGTTCAGGTAACAGGCCAACATTTCCTCTTATGTGGGAGTGCGTGGGAGGTTCCGTTTTGAAGGGAGAAAGCAGTATTGACGGAGCGCTGAGAGAAGTAAAAGAAGAAGTGGGATTGGATTTAAAACCCGAAGCCGGAAAGCTGCTTTTTACAAAACTCCGAGGAACCGATGTTAAATATGAATGCAAACAATTTAATGATTTTATGGATGTATGGCTTTTTGAATACGATGGAGACCTGCATCTGGATAATGCAACAACGGATGAAGTGGCTGACTGCAGATGGATGACAGTTTCTGAAATCAGAAAATTATATGAGGATAACAGGCTTGTGCAGACATTGGATTATTTTTTCTGTGTTATGGAAGCAGATGAGCCGGATTACAGCCATATTATCGGGAAAATGGTAAGCGGAACTGTTGACAGACCATTAGGCACCGCTCATCCTCGTCATCCGGAGATGATTTATCCAATCAATTATGGATATGTAAATCATGTACTTGCCGGTGATGGTGCAGAACAGGATGTTTATTTATTTGGAACAAATAAGCCTCTGAAAAGTTTTCGGGGGAAAGTAATCGCAGTATGGCATCGTTTTGACGATGTGGAGGATAAGTGGATTGTGTCTTTGAATGGAGAAGATATTGCAGAAGAAAAAATATTAGGCGACATTTCATTTCAAGAGCAGTTTTTCTATGGGAAATTGTATAAATAATATCAAATTACAATCGGTATTTGCAGGAGAGTATACGATGCAGATACAGACTCTCGGAATATACGCATATAAAGATACTGCGTTTGCAAGGCGGGTATCTCCGCAATTCAAATTATATCTTGTCAGGAAATTTGAACGGTCAAAGAAAGAAGAACAGGATATGTATAAAAACACGACATTCCTTTCTAAAAAATGACATAAAGTAACCTTAAAATATTTTCTCCATCGGATATAATGGAATAAATACATATAGTAGACGAATGGTTTGTCTGAACCATTACGAAAATGCAGCCGCAGGAGCTGAAAACGGAGGAAATTTATGTACGATATGAAGCAGTATCTCAAGACAATTGAAGAAGTGGTTGAAGGCGGCCCTTATGAGGCTTCCTGGGAATCTCTTTCAGCGTATCAGGTGCCTAAATGGTACCGGGAGGCCAGATTCGGCATTTTTATTCACTGGGGTGTTTACAGTGTGCCGGCTTTTGGAAATGAATGGTATCCGCGGAACATGTATATGCAGGGTTCACCGGAGTTTGCGCATCATGTAAAGACTTATGGCAGCCATAAGGATTTCGGGTATAAGGATTTTATTCCCATGTTCAGAGCAGAGAACTTTGACGCGGAAGAATGGGCGGAGCTGTTCCGAAAGGCGGGGGCGAAGTATGTGGTACCGGTGGCGGAACATCATGACGGATTTCAGATGTACCGCAGTGACATCTCTCACTGGAATTCTTATGAAATGGGACCGAAAAGAGATGTTCTGGGGGAGCTGAAGGAAAGCTGTGAGAAAAGAGGAATGAAGACGGGGGCTTCTTCCCACCGGATTGAACACTGGTTTTTCATGGGGCATGGAAAAGAGTTTGACAGTGATATCAGGGAGCCGTTAGAGAGAGGAGATCTTTACTGGCCGTCTATGCCGGAGCCTGAAGATCATCATGATCTGTTCAGCAGGCCGGAGCCGACAGAAGAATACCTGCAGGACTGGCTGGTGCGAACCTGTGAGATCATAGACCGTTACCAGCCGCGGATCCTTTATTTTGACTGGTGGATCCAGCATAGTGCCTGTAAGCCCTATCTGAAAAAGCTGGCGGCCTATTATTATAACAGGGCTGCTCAGTGGGGAAAGGAAGTTGCCATTAATTATAAGCATGATGCGTTTCAGTTCGGTTGCGCGGTACCGGATATTGAAAGAGGACAGTTTGCAGATGTGAAGCCCTATTTCTGGCAGACGGATACGGCGGTTGCCCTGAATTCCTGGGGCTATACAGAAAATAATCAGTTCCGTCCGGCCGAGGACCTTATCTGTGATCTGGTAGATATCGTCAGCAAGAACGGCGCGCTGTTGCTCAATGTGGGACCTAAGGCGGATGGCACCATTTCCGATGAGGACAAGGAGATTCTTCTTCGGATTGGAGAATGGTTGAAGATAAACGGCGAGGCCATTTACGGAGCGGAAACCTGGAGAAAGTATGGAGAAGGGCCTACCCGGATCGTAGAAGGACAGTTTTCCGATGGCATTAAAAAGAACTTTACCTCCAAGGATTTCAGGTTTACCACAAAGGGAGGTTATCTGTACGCAGCGGCTTTAAAGTGTAGCGATACGGGCGAATACTGTATCACCTCGCTGGGAGAGAAGGACGCCTCCAAACAGGCCAATTTCCACGGAATCATCAGAAAGGTGGAGGTGCTGGGAGAGAAGGAACCGCCTGTATGGAGCAGAGATGAAAAAGGCCTGCATATCAAAAGCGGATTCAAGAGTTCTAACCCGGTTGTCTTTAAGATAACAGTGGACTGAGGAACATCCGGGCTGCAGGATGACGATCATCTGCTGCCCGTTACGAAAACCACATGTTAATGAAGATCTCCAGTCCGATCACGATCAGAATCACACCGCCCCAAAGGGTGGCTTTGCCGGACAGGCGGGTGCCGAAGCGCCTGCCGATGAGAAGACCTGCAATACAGATGAAGAAAGTTACCGCGGCAATAATGAGAGCACAGACACAAGCCATGCCAAAGTCATATCCGGCAATGGTAAAACCTACGGAGAGAGCGTCTATGGAAGTGGCGATCCCCTGGATCAAAATGGCTGACAGGCTGGCGCCCGGCTTTTCGGCTTCAGCATTATATCCGGTTTTGGATTCCCGGATGCCTTCCGCCAGCATTTTCCCGCCAATGTAAAGAAGCAGGATCAGGGCGATCCAGGGAATCAGCTTTTCGAATGCCTGAAAGTACCGGATGATGGTGTGCACGCACACCCATCCGGCAAGGGGCATGAAGGCCTGGAAAAATCCGAAGACGCCAGCGATCAGACACATCCTTTTTCGTTTCATTTTCGGTTCATGCAGACCGTTCGCCAGAGAAACCGAGAAAGCGTCCATGGCAAGACCGATTCCCAAAAGGACACTGTTAAAGAAAAATAATAAGCTCCATTCCATCTTTTGTTCTCCTCCATATAAAAATACCTTATACAGGCCTGCATGCTGCGTCAGCAGCAAATTCCCTTGCGCGTGCCTGTACAATCGAGCAGGGAAGGCTTTTCTCCCAGCTCGCTGCGCGGCCCGCATGTTGCGCCAGCAGCAAATTCCCTTATGCGTGCCTGTACAATCGAGCAGGGAAGGCTTTTCGCCCTGCTCGCCGCGCGCCCCATGCGCCGCATTAGCGGCATACTTCCTCTGCATGGGGTTGCGCATAAAAGAATCAGGTACAGCCATAAAGCTGTACCTGATTTGATTTCAAAAACATACACTCATGCACAGCTTTGCCGTTATGCATGAGTCTCGCAATTTAAAGCAAGCCAGGCCGGAAAGACCAGTATGTTGACTTGCTGCGCAGCGCGCTTGCTACTCCCTCATGGGGTCAGTGAATACATCTTATCACTGGAGGGCAAATGTGTCAAATAGAAAAAAGAAATACCAGCAATCCCATTCCTTTTGCCGGTCAAATGCTATATAATGAAGCAGATAAAAAGTATATAAAGAGGAAAAAAGCATGGACCTGTCATATCTGTATCACGAAATAAAAAATCGAATTGAGAAGGTGGATTTTACAACGCTCTGGAAAGGATTTCAGCCATTTAAATTTGCGCTTTATACGGATAAAGAATGCTGTTTTGAAGGAGAGTATATTGAGAAAACGGATATTTTTTGTGCGAATACGGCCATACAATTCCAGGATGAATATATTGCCATATGGAATGTGGAGCAGGAGCCGGAAGACATGGACTGCCTTGCCGCTTCTATAATCCATGAGATGTTTCATGCCTTCCAGATTGTTTCCGGGGAAAGCCGGTTTGCAGACGAAAAAGAGGCGCTTTTGAAATATCGCTATCTGGCGGATAACCTGTGTGTAAGGCGCAGGGAGGCGGACTATATCAGAGCAATCCTTGAGCAGGATGACAAAAGCGCGTACGGAAAGCTTCTGGAGCTTCGAAAAATGAGAGCGGAGCATTATCCTTACGAATACAGATATGAGGCGAATATTGAACAAATCGAAGGGGCGGCGAAATTTGTTGAAGTCAGTGCACTGGCTCAGCTTGCGCCCTGGAAGGGGAAACAGGAATGGCAGAAGATACTGGAGAGGATTTCCAGAGAGGAAAACTATTTCCCGGCCCGGATCCTTCCTTATGATACCGGCGCGGCAGTCATTGCCTGTATCAAGAAGTGTACAGTTATGGACTGCGAGACGTTTACGGATCAGCCTTTTGCCTGCGAAATGATTGCCGATGTTGCCGGCTGTAATGTGAGTGTGCCGGAAAATGCTGAAATGAAAGTATGCCTGGACCGCTATCTGACGCAGACGCATGAGATAATCGAGAGAGCAGTAAAGAAAAATGACTGTGTTCTTAAGGGGAAATTTCCTCTTGCCAGTGTAAACATAGGGGATGCCCGGAGGGAGGAAAATTACCTCACATCCAACTTTTTCCTGATGTATCGGGATAACGGGGAGCTCAGAACCATCCGCGGGAATTTTGTGATCGAGGTGGATAAGGATTATAATGTGCTGACGGTGTGGAATCAGTAAGGAAAGGCGGCAGGTGGAAAATAGCAGGCGAAAAATGACAGGAGAGGGAATATGAAGCATAATCTGAAATATCTTGCGGTGATTTTGGGGATATTTGGCCTGGAACAGAAGCTGAAGGGCTATATAGAAAAAAACGGGGCAGAAGGAGAGAGCCGGGAAAAATGCGGAGGTTTTGTTCTGGTCAGGAAACATCATAACCGGGGGGCGTTTTTAAATATGGGACAGAACAGACAGAAGACAGTGATGATGCTTTCTGTCATGCTGACGGCAGTACTTACTGTAATTTTCATTCTGACACTGGGACAGGCCGGAAAAAGAACGCTGAAATGGGGGCTGACTTTTCTGCTGGGCGGTGCCTACAGCAATACCTATGACCGTCTTGTACGGAAATATGTGGTGGATTACGTGAGCTTTAACCTTCCCCTGGGAATAAAACGGGTGATTTTTAATATAGGCGATTTTTGTATCATGGCAGGAGCCATGCTCAGTACCATCGGTTCACTGCCGGAGTAGAAGACAGCGGCCGGTTGATCCGGTGAAAATATTCTCACGATCTGTCTTGACATCCTTTCAGTAAAGTGATATTGTATTAATAACATAGTACAATAATACAAAGAAAGGGAGATGCAAATGGCATGGAATTTAGATTCAGACCGTCCTATTTATGCTCAGATCTTTGAAGTAATACAGCTTCGGATCATCTCAGGGGCGTATAAGCCGGGAGAAAAGATACCCAGTGTACGGGAACTGGCGGCAGAGGCAGGGGTTAATCCTAACACAATGCAGAAGGCGCTGTCGGAGCTGGAGAGAAGCGGGCTTGTGATGGCACAGAGAACAAGCGGCAGGATCGTGACGGAGGATATGGATATGATAAGAGAAAACCGTAATAAGCTCGCCAGGCAGCAGATACGCGAGTTTATTGAAAGGATGAACAGACTGGGATTCAGTAAACAAGAAATTATTGAGCTGCTGGAGCAGCCGGAAAAATGTGAGGAGAGGTAGAGATATGAATGAACTGGTAGAAGTGATAGGTCTTACCAAGGTTTATGAAAAAAAGAAGCTGGCGCTGGATCACATCAATCTTACCATACCAAGAGGGAAAATTATCGGCCTGCTGGGACCCAACGGAAGCGGAAAATCCACGCTGATCAAGCTGATTAACGGTCTGCTGGTGACTACAGAAGGAGAAATCCTGATCAATGGAAAAAGGCCCGGACCCGAGAGCAAAAGCTGTGTTTCCTATCTGCCTGAGAGAACCTATTTTCAGGGCGGTATGAAGGTAAGCGAGCTGATCAGTTATTTTGCAGATTTTTATGCGGATTTCCGTCCGGACAGGGCGAGACAGATGCTGGCCAATCTTCAGATCGAGGAAACGGCACGCTTAAAGACCCTTTCCAAGGGAACCAAGGAGAAGGTGCAGCTGATCATGGTTATGAGCAGAGATGCTCAGCTTTATATCCTGGATGAGCCCATAGCAGGTGTGGACCCGGCGGCCAGGGACTATATTTTAAGAACGATTATCAGTAATTATAATGAGAACGCTACGGTGCTGATATCCACGCATCTGATCACAGATATCGAAAAAGTGCTGGATGAAGTAATCTTCATCCGCGGCGGAAGAGTGGTTCTTCAGGATACGGTAGAACATATCCGGGAAAGCAGAGGAAAGTCAGTAGATGCTTATTTCAGGGAGGTATTTGCATGCTAGGGAAATTATTAAAACATGAATGGAGAGCGGTCTGGAAAGTGCCGGTACTCCTGATCGGGATTCTGATGATTACGGCAGTGATTGCCGGAGGAACCTTTGCACTGCCGATATGGAACAGTGAATGGGTAGGACTTCCCCTTTCCGGCGTTATGCTGATCATGACCTTCTATTTTGCCATGATTGCAGTCAGCATCGGTATTATGATTTATTTTGCAGTGCGTTTTTATAAAAATGTATTTACAGACGAAGGGTATCTTACGAATACGCTTCCGGTGAGCGCCAGAGAGCTTCTGATCAATAAGGTGATTACCATGAGTGCATGGAATCTGATAGGCGGCATTGCCATAGTTCTCAGTATAGTGGTATTCGTAATTATTATGATTCTGTCTCTGATGCCCAAGACCAGCAGCTTTGCAAGGGACCTGTTCAGAGAGATGGCACATATCCCGGAGCTTTTTGATTCACCCTATATGGAAGGGTTCCAGGGCTTTTGCGCCAGCCTGCTGATTATGGTACTGGTCGGAGCTTTCAATAGTACAATGATGGTGATCGGTTCCATTACTCTTGGGCAGCAGGTCAGAGGACACAGAGTGCTTGGGGCTGTGGGCGCATATTTTGCCATTTCGGCTGTGGTGCAGGTGATCAACACTGTGGTAATGATGCCGATGATGTTCACCATGTTCGAGAATGCGCGCATGGATTCGCCGTTTCCCATACTGACAATATTTTATCTGATATCGTCAGCCATTTCACTGTTGATTGCAGTCGGACTGTATTTCCTGTGCGAGTATCTGATCGGGAAGAGGCTGGAGCTGGAATAGCATGCAGGGCAGGCGGCTGGTTTTATAACAGTTTTTAATAGATGATCTAAAACAGGGGAGTCCGCGGCGGATGCAAGCCGACGGACTCCCTTGCAGTTTTGATCGTGAAAACGGTCTGTCAGTACAGACGCGGAGGGCGGGAACATAATGACAGCTGCGGCTGGCCTCAGAGCATTGATTCCATGGGAATCGTTACGGTAACCCTGACCTGGCAATCCGAGCTGTTTTCGATCCATAATCCAAAGGAATCTCCATAAAAAAGCTTAATTCGCTGATTGACATTGGCAAGACCGATGCTGGATGATCTGCCTGCAGGGGCAGAGGAGGGATCTTTCAGACTGTCCTGGATATTCAGCAGCTTGTCGGGTGCAATAGCAGTTCCGGTACTGAGCACGGCAATGCAAAGGGTCTCTTCCCGGGCTGTCATAAGAATTTCGATTTGTACGCTGTTTGTCTCTTTATTTACACCGTGGAAAACTGCATTTTCCAGCAGAGGCTGGAGAATGAACCGTGGAATCTTATAGGTGTATAACTCTTCCGGAACCTCTAACTTCATATGAATCGTATTTCCATAGCTGTAATTCATGATGGTCACATAGTTCTGCAGATAAGTCAGTTCCTCTTTTATTGTATAAAAATCTGTCTGCTGTTTCAGCAAGGGCTCTAACAGTTTTCCAAAGGTGGTCAGGCATTCGCTGATATTGGGGGCATGATTCAGAATGGCCATCCATTTAATGGTGTTGATGGTGTTTAGTATAAAATGCGGATTGATCTGCGCCTGCAGAGCGGCAATTTCCTGGAGCCGCTTTTGTTCCTCCGCCTGTTCTTTTTCAAGCATGATGGTCTGTATGCTTTGTGACATTTGATTGAAATTTTTGGCCAGAATACCAATCTCGTCTTTGCTTTTCTCCTGGACATGAATGGTATAGCCGAGATTTCCGCTGCCCACGTAGGCGACGGCCTGCGTTAACTCGTGAATGGGCCTTAGTTTGCGGATAACGACCCGGAAAACAATAAACAATAAAACAGAAATCGTGCAAACCGTCAGCAAAACGGACATATTTCGGATGGAAATAATGTCGGAAGCATAAGTGCTGGCAGGTATCTCGTATAAAATAAACAAATCCGTGTTGTCCAGCGACTGATAAAATATATTATGTCTCTCTCCGTGATGGTTTTCCGTAAAAGAAACAAAAGAACCGGTTTGCGTGAGATGACCGGCATAAGGGGAAAGGGAGCCGATCAGTTCTTTTTGATTGGAAAAATGAATTTTTCCGGAAGAATCCAACAGAAATACAGAACCGACATCACCTGCAATCGGAAAAGTGTAATAAATGTCGTGAATCGTATCCAGGCGTACATTAAAAATAAGAAAGGCATCCGTTCCGCTTTTGTGGTTGACTACTCTGCGGATCCCCGTAAACACACGGACCGGATTTTGGCTGAAATGATTCTGAGAAGACCCCAGTACAAAATCATGAATGTTATAGCTTCCAAGCCATATAAAGGATGTGTTCTGTTCGTCAAAGTTCGGAATAACCGAATCAATGATAAAATCACTGGATTCTGAACACATAATCTGCGTCTTTGTGTGTTTTCCTGTGCTGGAGATGACGGTACCGTTTCTGGCATACAGAAAGATAGAATCAAGCATCGGATAGTTTGAGATATAAAAATCCAGTGTATTCAAAGTATAGCTGGCGAATTGAATGGATTCTGTATCATGGAGGCTGGTGATCTCATTCAGCTTTGAAATATAACTGAGCGGGTATGACGTATCATACTGATACAGATCATTCAGCAGATTATCAGAGATCATGCTCAATGTTTCAAAGGATTCCGCCATGTGCAGATTATTTAATAGAAGCTGGGAACGGGTCTGCTTTGCCAGGAGGTTCTCAAGGATGCGGAAGGTATTGTAGTAATACAGAGCGTAACAAAAAATGCTGATGACGGTGCAGGCAACAGACAGAGAAAGAAGAATATTTTTTGCGAGGCTTTTTCGGGTAAAAAAAGTGACTATTTTATTCATTCTGCATCCTCCTGCGTATCAACACTCTGGTGGTTCTGATATTCCTGAGGAGAAAATCCGGTGACCTTTTTGAAGGTCCGGGCAAAGTGGCTGTAGTCATAAAATCCGGTCTGTTCCGCAATTTCATACAACCGGAGAAAACTGGAAGTCAGGAGCTGCTTGGCATGAGAAATACGCACCTTTGTCAGGTAATTACCGAAAGAAGTATTCAGCTCCCGGCGGAAGATGCTGCACAAATATCCTCTGGAGTAATTGACATGGGTGGAAAGGATATCCAGAGTAAGATTTTCCATGTAATGTTGTTCGATGTACCGGATGATTTCCGCCATCTCCTTGGACAGAGTCGTGATGGTATCTGTGAGAGAAAGCAGTTTATGTAGCAGGCGTTCAAAAATATAGTAAATACTTTCGATATTGGAAGCTTCAAATATATAACGATGATAGTTATAAACACAGTTATCAGCAGGCTCACAGTTATGATTCAGGGCCAGCCGGTCCAGAAGATAATCTGCCAGATAATAGAACAGCTTTCTGATATGCTCGCAATCCACAGGAGAGTCGGACAAAAACTTCCTGATATGGTCTGCATATTCTGACCATAGCTGCCTGATGCAGGGATAAGAATCAGAGAAGCTCAGAAAAATTTTGTTGATACGAGCCGGAATATCTGCTTTCAGAACATCAGGCTTCAGATGCGCGTCTGCGCGGAATAAATATTCCTGGGGATAAAAGAAATATTGGGAGAGGCAGGCCTGGGCACATTGCCCGGCCTTACCGAGTTCATCGGGATGAGGCACAGAAGGACTGATGCCGCAGATGGGACGGGCATTGAAATAGTTTCGGGTCAATGTAATGACGGAGTCAAAATCCCCAAGGAAGGAACTCTCGTTATGAAAAAGGAAAAAGTAATCGCCGGGGGCTTTCTCGATCAGTATCCCATGGTCGTGCTCTAACTGACGCTGCAGAAGCTGATACAATGACTTGTCCGTACAAATCCTGTCCGGTTTGTATTCTTCCGGTACATTCTGCCGCATCAGGAGAATCCTGATAAAAGCAACCTGAAAGCTGTCTGAAAAAAAGGGGAACCTGTTAAAGGAAAAATGGGAGCGATATCCGCAAAGACAGTCATAGAGCTCCGTCAGAAGAGAGGTATCGCGGGCTGCTTCCGGAAGAGAGTCGGCCTTCCGGACAAGGTGAGATTCGTCCAGAGCTGTGCGTACTTTAGAGAGAATAGTCTCAATTTCACTCATATCCATGGTAAGCTTCAGAATATAATCCTCTACCTGATAAGAAATCGCCTGTCTGGCATATTCAAATTCCTCTACACAGGTAATAATGATAATTTTGCAGGAAGCATCGGTTTCACGTATTTTGCGGATCAGCTCCATTCCATCCATAAGCGGCATACGGATATCAGTGATAATCACGTCAGGGTGCTCTGAAAGAAACAGCTCGTAAGCCTGCATCCCATTGGAAGCCTGAGCAGTAAGAACCATACCCAGCTGTTCCCATGGAATCGAATTGGCAAGACCAAGCCTGACCAATATTTCATCTTCCGCAATCAGTACTTTATACATGTATTACCTCTTCCAAAAAATCAAGATACTTTCTTTCAGTTTAGCATACGGGATTTATGAAGTAAATATTCAGTACCCTGAAAAGGAAGATGGAAGAATCTGATACATGATTTCTGAAACTGGTACATGTTTCACAGAGCGTGCAGGAAAAGAAAGAAAGCCTGCGTATAAAAGGTTAATCTGGTACATGGAAGAAGGGTACCTATCTGTATATACTCTTTAAAAACCGGAGAAAAGACAACAGTTCAGATTATGGCAGCTGTTACGGAAGAAAGGGGGCTGAGATATGGAGAGAAAAAGCATACTGGAAAAAGTAAGCTCCTGTGACATTATGTATCATATTTTGGGAAAGACAGACAGAAGCGCGATGCCCATAGGAAACGGAGAGCTTGCGGCCAGCGTATGGGTGAATAAAGAAGGAGAAATCTGCTTTTATCTGTCCCGGAGCGATGCGCTGACAGAGTTGGACAGAACAGTGAAACTGGGCATGTTTGTGATTCGGATAACGCCGGGACAGTTTACGGATAAATCCTTTTCACAGAGGCTGCTTCTGGCGGAAGGCAGGGTCAGAATAACCGGGCAGGAAGGGTGGGTGGATTTATGGATAGACAGTGAAAGAGACATTTTTTATATAAAAGGACATTTTCCGGAAGGCGTGAAAGCGGAAATGGAATATGTCAATTGGCGGACAGAACGTAACACGCTGGCAGCAGAGGCGCTGGGATATTCTGCGGCAGCCGAATCGGCAGATATTATTGTACGGCAAGAAAGCCGCATATTGTTCTATCACAAAAATGAAGGCTCTGTTATCAGGGAAGCGGCGCAGCTTCAGGGGCTGGAGGACTGTATGGATGTGATCCCGGATCTTCTCACCGGAAGAATATTTGGCGGAATGGCGGTCCTATCTCCTGCAAACGGAAACTTTTGCGTAAAAATTGCGACGCAAAGCGGGCAAATGGAAGAAGACCGGTTTATCAACAGACTCGAAGAGATGCTGGATCAGTGTGGAGGCGATGAGCAGAGCAGGGAGAGAACCGGAAAGCATTGGAATGATTATTGGTGCAAAAGTTATATTTTCGTGGAAAACGATGAGGAAAACCCCGGTCATTACAGAAAAGAGCTGGAAGAATATATAGAGGAACCCATGGAATACCAGTGCGCAATGAAATCACCAGTTACCAGGGCATATCTGCTCACAAAGTATATGCACGCCTGCTGTAACAGCGGAGCGTTCCCGGTATTGTACAACGGCATGCTGCTTTCCTTATGCGCGGCCAAAAATCAGCATTTTACAGTAGACAATTTTGGAGTGGCATATACCGGAGTGCCGGGAGAATTTTCCCTGGAGTACAATCCTGACGAACGCAGCTGGTGTGTAGAGCAGCTCTGGCAGAATATCAGACATCCGTATTATTCCCTGTTGGAACGCGGGGAGGGGGAAAAGCTTAAAATTTTGTTTCGATATTACCGGAGATTCTGGGAGCTTAACAGGATCCGGGCCAAACGTTATTATGAAGCGTCAGGGCAGCACAATACGGAAATGACTTTGAGCTGCGGTTTACAGTCCCCGGGGATTTATGGGAGGGAGCGTGCGGGTAAACCTCCGGGCTATGCGGCAAACCGCTGGGGCGGTGCGGTGGATATTTCGCCCGGGCTTGAATTATCCTGTCTGATGCTGGACTATTATGACTTTTACAGGGACGAAGAATTTCTGAAAGAAAGTCTTATTTTTATCAGGGATTTACTCCTGTATATTGAGACAAGATTTCCGTTCTTGCAGGATGGGAAAATGCAGATCGGCCCCATCAATGCAGTTGAGACTTACCGGGATACGGTGAATCCTGTTCCTGTTGTTGCCGGCCTGCGTTATGTGATTCGAAGAATTCTGAAAATCGGAAGAAAAGGTATCCTGGACCTGGATTATTTTAAAAACTATATGGAAAAATTACCGCAGCTGTCTTTCAGCGCCGGGACGGCCCCGGTTCTTCTGCCGGCTGAGCAGTATTTGGAAACCAGATATAATGTGGAGGTTGTGGAACTGTATGCATGCTACCCTTTCCGGGAATATACTTTTTATAAGAAGGATCTGCAGACAGCAAGGCGGACTTACTTTCACAGAACTGCGGAATATGGAATTCGCAGATGCTTTGTGATCGGAGAGACTCCCAGCTCGCCAAGCTATTCAGGGTGGCAGAACATTGGAACAGTGGCGGCAGTCCTCGGATTGGAGCAGGAAGCGGCGCAGATTCTGATGAACAATTGCTCTCTGCAGAATCCGGGGACTCGTTTTCCGGCCATGTGGGGGCCGGTTTATGACGCAGTACCGGACACGGATCATGGAGCCAATATTCTGAATCAGCTTCAGAAGATGGTGATGCAGACAGAGGACGGTGAAATCTATCTGGCACCGGCCCTTCCAAAGGAATGGAAGGTGGAGTTCAGGCTCTATGCAGACGCGAATACCTGTGTGGAAGGCGTATATGCCGATGGCAGGATAGAGCAGAAAACAATAAGTTCCATATAGGATTTCTTTTATAGCTGGCTAAAAAGAAAGGGGTGAAACTACAGATGAAGAAAAAAAAATTAGACAGAAGAGGCCTGTATCCGTTTTTGCTGTCACTACCGTTTGTTATCTTTGTTTTTATTTTTTCTTATGTACCGCTGGCTGGCTGGGCTTATGCATTTTTCGACTATAAGCCCGGTCTGGACTTCAGTCGGATGGACTTTGTGGGATTTAAATATTTTACCTACATGTTCCAGACCTGGAATCAGACAAAGATGGTGCTGACAAATACGCTGGTACTGAGTTTTTTGGGGCTGCTTTGCTCTCCTCTGCCTGTGCTGTTTGCTATTATGCTGACGGAAGTAAAGTCGAAGTGGTTTAAAAAGATCGTACAGACTACCACAACGCTTCCGAATTTTATCAGCTGGATTATTGTATACGGACTGGCATTTGCTATTTTTTCCGCAGAAGGTATGGTAAATACAGTACTGAGAAATATCGGAATAATAAAAGAAAGCCTGGATATTCTTGGCGACCCGGATAAGTTGTGGATTTTAATGACACTGCTGGGTATCTGGAAATCATTAGGGTGGAACGCCATTATCTATCTGGCGGCCATTGCGGGAATCGATCAGGAGCTATATGACGCTGCCAGTGTAGATGGCGCGAATCGCTGGCAGAAAATCAGGCATGTAACGATACCGCAGCTGAGCGCCACGTATTTTGTGCTGCTGCTGCTTTCTATCAGTAATCTTTTGTCAAACGGTATAGATCAGTATTTTGCCTTTCAGAATCCGCTGGTGGCAGATAAAATACGGGTACTGGATCTGTACATATACCAAATGGGAGTTCTGGGCAGGCAATATTCCTTTTCTATTGCAATGGGAATCTGGAAGACAGTTATCGGTATTATTCTTCTGATGTCGGCCAATCAATTATCAAAAAAGGTACGTGGTGTGAGTCTGATCTAGCAGGGAGGATTATGATGAAAAACAGACATTTATTATTCCGATGTATAAACGGATTGATTTTCCTGATATTGATGCTGATCTGCATATATCCGTTTTATTATGTGTTTATTTATTCTTTCAGCGACCCGGGGCAGGCGGCCAGGGGTATTACCTTCTGGCCCAGAGGATTTTCTCTGATTAACTATAAAACACTGTTTAAGCTCAATGATATAGGCAATGCGTTTCTGATTTCGACTTTAAGGACAATATTGGGCACGGTAATCACGGTAATATGCTGTACGTTTTTTGCCTATCTGATGACAAACCGGTATATCTGGGGGAAAAAGATTATTTATCGTTTTGTGATTTTTACCATGTATATAAGTGCAGGGATCATTCCATGGTACTTGTTGATGGGCAGGCTGCATCTGCAGAATTCGTTTCTGCTGTATATCATTCCGACGGCGTTGTCTGCCTACTATGTTATCCTGATCAAAACCTATCTGGAATCTCTGCCGGAATCCTTGATAGAAGCGGCAGAGGTGGAGGGAGCAGGGCTGATCAAAATCTTTTGCCAGATTATTCTGCCCCTGTCTAAGCCGATTCTTGCAACCATTGCGGTTTTCTCAGCCGTAGGGCAGTGGAACAGCTATTTTGATAATCTGATGCTGGTAACAAATCCGAAGCTTCAGACACTGCAGCTGATTCTTTATAATTATCTGAATCAGGCACAGGTGCTGGCGACCATGAGCCAGCGGGATCTGTCCAGAGGTGCTGCAGTGCAGCTGGCGACACCCCGTTCCATACAGGTAACAATTACTATTATTACTACGCTTCCGATTATGCTGGTATATCCGTTTATGCAGAAATATTTTGTAAAGGGTATCATGATCGGTGCTGTAAAAGGTTAACATTTCATTTACCAAAGGAGGGAATTCAAAATGAAGATGAAACAATTGATGAGTACGATCCTGTGTATCTGCCTGAGTGTCGGGCTGACTGCCTGCGGAGGGAATGGCAATCTTGCCGGCAAGATTGCCGACAATTCTGCCGGAGAAACTGTGGGAGACAATTCAAGTGTGCAGGAAGGCTCTGCTTCTGCGGAGGAAGTTTCCGAAGAGGAGCCGGTAGAACTTACGTATTGCGGGGCAGACAGTGTTGTCGGTATGGAGGATACGGAGATCATCGATTATATTGAAAAAAAGCTCAACATTAAGCTGACTTTTGTACAATACACACCTGATCAGTGGGCGGCAGGTATGGCGTCCGGGGATCTGCCTGATATTTTCCAGACAAGGGCAAAAAGGGATGCGATAGCGGTAACGATTGAAGAGGCAATTGACGCGGGCGTCATCCTGGAACTGACGGATCTGGTAGAGGAATATGGGCCGAATATCAAGCAAAACATTCCAAACGTACTGGATTATATGAGAACCTACAGGAGCAATGGAACAGGGGGCCTCTATGGGATCAACACAAACGTCCCCACAAATAATAGGGAGGGCGAGGATACCGTCAGTGATTATGGCGTCGGGTTCTGTGTGCGCTGGGATTATTATAAGGAGATGGGATACCCTGAGATTACCAATGAGGATGAATTGCTGGATATGCTCAAACAGATGCAGGAGGCTCATCCTGTTACAGAGGATGGAAAGCCGGTATATTCATTTGGCGGATTTTCCGACTGGGGATTGTGGTCTTATTTTGTTCCCTATGCATTTCAGCATGGCTGGATGAATGGCGAAGGCTGTCTGTTTGGACCGAACTGCGAGGTACAGCCGATGTTTGGGGAGGGTGCCGATATCTTTAAGAAGGCCATGAAGTTCATGAATAAGGCAAATCGTATGGGGCTTTGCGATCCGGAAATGTTTACCATGAAGAACGCCGACTTTGTGGGAAAGCATGCAAATCTGCAGTATTTATCAGTGCCCTGCACATGGTACAATTCAGATGCCATAGCCACCCAGAGAGAACAGGGAGTTGCTGAAACAGATCTGGGCTGGCGTATGATCCCGGGAGCATTTCCGGAGATGTACGGCGGATATCCTTCTATCTTTGGATCAAGCGACAGACCTACCGTAATCTCCAAGAACTGCAAGAATCCGGAAGCGGCCATGAGATTTCTGGATTATATGAGTTCTTTTGAAGGATCCAGAATCCTGATGAGCGGGGTCGAAGGGGTGCACTGGGAGATCATAGACGGAAAGAAGGAATTTACAGAAGAAATAATGCAGAGAAGGCTGGATGATTTTGCCGAATTCAGAAAGGAGACGGGTATCGGACTTTTCTGGAACATGCAGGGACTGGCAAACAATGCCCGGGATGAGGAGGGGCAGTATCTGGATCTTGGCAAAACAGACAAGGCTGTCGTAGCAGGTCTCTCCGAAGCGGATAAGGATTTTTCAGAGCATTATGGTGTAGAATATCCGGCACAGGCATATCAGGCAAGAGGAAATATCACATATTTTAACCTCGAACCTTCAAATATGGCAAAGGCTCTGGACAATGATATGCAGATGATAGAGACACAGTGCGAGAACTACTATATGACACTGGTTGCAAAACTGATCAATTCTTCCAGTGATGAAGAATTTGAAAAGAACTGGGAAGCCGGGTGCGCAGAACTGGATGCCATGGGATATAATAAGATGATGGAAGCCTATACTGCAAATGTGGAGGAAGCCAGAGAAGAACTGGAAAGACTGGGAAACTGACAGGCGAAGAATAAAGTTTCAAATAAGGGGATGCTGTCTGACGGCAGCATCCCCTGTTAAAATACGCAGGCCCGCGCAAAATTTCATACTTCCTTAAACTGCCTGTCAGGCTGTAATTACAGTCCCGGCCTTCCCTTTCAGAGCTTCGGACACGGATTCCAGAGAGGTAATCAGCACGCTTCCTTCCGGGTTGGCGGTGAGATAGGTGATGGCGGCTTCAATCTTGGGCAGCATGGTACCTTTTCCGAACTCGCCGGCGCGGATTAGCTTTTCGGCGCTCTCTATTGTAAGCGAGGCAATGGGCTTCTGATTCCCGGTACCGAAGTTCTGATAAACATTGGGAACAGAGGTCAGAATGATCAGGCGGTCTGTCTTCAGATCAGCGGCAAGCTTTCCGGCGATTGCATCTTTTTCGATGACGGCGGATGCCCCCTTGAGGGCGTGCTTCTGCTCGATCACAGGGATGCCGCCTCCCCCGCAGGCGATGACGATCTGACCGGCATCGGCCAGGGTGCGGATGGCTTCGATCTCCACAATATCAATGGGCCTGGGAGCCGCAACGATCCTGCGGAAACCCTTCCCGGGCTCTTCCTGGACATAATTCCCCTTTTTTTCTTCTATCTGGGCATCGTCGGCGGACATATGGCGTCCGATCAGCTTGGTGGGCTCATAAAATGCCTCGTCATAAGGATCCACTGTTACCTGTGTCAGGATGGTGGAAACGGTCTTGCTGATGCCGCGGCTCAAGAGCTCCGCCTTTAAGGAGTTCTGGATATCATAGCCTACATAACCCTGGCTCATGGCGCTGCACACGCACATGGGAGCGGGGGTATAGTCAATATAAAGACGGCGCAATTCTGTCATGGCCTTGTGGATCATACTGATCTGGGGGCCGTTGCTGTGAGTGATGGTCAGCTGATAACCGGCCTCCACCAGATCCGCCAGAGCTCTGGCAGTGATTTTTACGGCATCCCACTGCTCTGTGGTGGTATAACCCAGGGCATTATGCCCCAGTGAAACGACTGCTTTCTTTTTATTCATAGATTTTGGACCTTTCCCTGTGATAGGAAACGGCAAATATTTTTGTCGTTTCCTATATGTTTCAAAAATGATGTTATACAAAAACAGTACCTGCAGCAGGATCAGTAATTTTCCGCATGCACTTCGAAATAGCTCTGTGGATGATTACAGGTGGGACAAACCTCCGGTGCCTTTGTACCTACAACGATATGACCGCAGTTACGGCATTCCCAGACCTTTACCTCGCTTTTCTCAAATACGGCGGCGCTCTCCACATTCTTAAGCAGAGCACGGTACCGCTCCTCATGATGCTTTTCGATTTCGCCTACAAGCCTGAACTTCGCGGCCAGTTCAGCAAACCCTTCTTCCTCGGCTGTTTTGGCGAAATTCTCATACATATCTGTCCATTCAAAGTTTTCGCCGTCTGCGGCAGCAGCGAGATTTTGTTTTGTATCGCCGATTCCATTCAGCTCTTTAAGCCACATCTTTGCATGCTCTTTTTCATTGTCGGCGGTTTTCAAAAACAGGGCCGAGATCTGTTCATAACCCTCCTTTTTGGCGGCAGAGGCAAAATAGGTGTATTTATTTCTTGCCTGTGATTCCCCGGCGAATGCCGCCTGGAGATTTTTTTCTGTCTGTGTTCCTGCGTACTTTGTTGTGCTCATGTTCTTTTCCTCCTCTTTGCTGAATGCTGCACCTGCTGAAGGCATGCACTGCATATAAGATGATCATGCCAATTGTAATAGTTTTTTCATCTTTTGTCGAGGGGTGCGTATAAAATTTTGAATGTCCGGCGAATGCCGCGGGGTTGTTGACTCCCCCTTAAAAAAACGGTACAATGAAGAAAAATTTAAGGGAAAAGCAGAACGGCAGCAAAAGAAAAATGAAAGGGATGTTAAGGGTGTGAGAGAAGGGGATATGAAATATGGGAATTTATCTGAATACAACAGCAGCTTATGATGCCTATCTGAAGGAATTTAACAGCCCTTATTTTGTTGATAAGTCCGCAATGCTGGAAGAACTGATTCCGAGAATTGATACGGGTACAAACTGCATCTGCATTACCAGACCGCGCCGGTTTGGAAAATCAGTTATGGCCAATATGATAGCATCCTTTTTTTCACGGGAGTGTAAAGCGGGAGAGATTTTTGACAGGCTCAGGATAGCGGATTCAGGGCTTTACAGAGAACATAGAGGAATGTACGATGTGATTTTCATTTCCTTTAATGAATTGCCAAGAAAATGCCAAAGCTATGAGCAGTATATCGGCAGGATCGAGGACAGGCTTCTGAAGGACTTGAGAAAAGTGTATCCGGAGGCTGAGATCAGTGAGGAGGACGCAGTCTGGGATGCTCTTGGAGCAGTATATCATGTTTATGATGCAAAGAAATTTATTTTTGTCCTGGACGAATGGGACTATATTTTTCACAGAGATTTTGTGACAGAACAGGATAAAAAGAGGTATATCGATTTTCTAAGCAACTGTTTTAAGGGGAAGGCTTATGTTTCGCTGGCATATATGACAGGAATCCTGCCCATTGCAAAATATTCCAGCGGTTCGGAGCTGAATATGTTTCTGGAATATACCATGGCAACGGAAGAAATGTTCGGAGGGTATTTCGGCTTTACAGATTCGGAGGTTGATGAACTGTATGCGAGATTTACAGCCAGGCAGAAAGATGCGGCAGTTACAAGGAAGGGACTCAGAATCTGGTATGACGGCTATCATACAAAGCAGGGGGGGAGAGTGTATAATCCGCGTTCTGTTGTGGCATCACTGACCAATAATAATCTTGGAAATTACTGGACCAGCGCAGGTCCTTATGATGAAATTTTTTACTATATTGAACATAATATCGGGGAGGTAAGGGATGACCTTGCACTTATGGTTTCCGGGATTCCGGTTCCGGCAAAGGTATGTGAATATGCCGCAACTTCCATGAATCTTATGACAAAGGATGAAATTTTTTCTGCAATGGTGGTTTATGGATTCCTCAGTTATGAGAATGGATTTGTGAGTATTCCCAATAAAGAGCTTATGAATAAGTTCAGCGATATGCTGATGAAAGAGCCTTCTCTTGGGTATGTAAACAGTCTCGCGCGTATGTCATCTCAAATGCTGAAAGCTACGCTGGAGGCCGATACGGCTAAAATGTGTGAGATATTGGAGTTTGCGCATAATTCGGAAACACCCCTTATGAACTATAACCGTGAGAGTGAGCTTGCAGCAATTGTTAACCTGGTCTATCTTTCCGCACGGGATTTTTATCGGATAGAGCGTGAAGACAGGGCAGGGACAGGTTATGTGGATTTCATCTTTTATCCCGAGACTGACCGCAAGGCTGATGGAATTATTTTGGAGCTGAAGGTTGATCATACCCCGGAGGAAGCTCTCCGGCAGATTAAGGAAAAGAAATACGCCATGAAATTTGAGGGAAAAGCAGGAGAGAATCCGAAGTATTCCGGGCGTGTATTGGGAGTTGGCATCGCTTATGACAGGAAAACAAAGGCGCATACCTGCCGGGTGGAAATTTTGCGGAAGGCAGGAGGCTGAGCCTATAGCTGGCAACAGAAAATCGGTTGTAACAAAATATTCCCGTTCGTTGCAAGAAAAAGAGCTTTGTGCTAAGATGAAACGGGTATGATTTACAAAAGTGGGAATGAATCTGCCTTTTTTACCGCAGTTATCAAAACCGCAGCAAAGAAAACGAGGTTATGGAAAGCATATGGAGACTATCATTCAGATAAAGGATGTCACGAAAACCTTTGTGGGCAAGGACAATCAGGTGGAAGCCCTCAAAGGAATCAATCTTGACATACATAAGGGCGAGATTTATGGAATCATTGGCATGAGCGGAGCGGGCAAGTCCACGCTGGTGCGGTGCCTGAATTTTCTGGAGCGGCCCACCAGCGGCACGGTTTTTATAGAGGGGAAGGATCTCTCCGGCTTAAGTGACGGCGAGCTTCGGATGGTCCGTACCCAGGTGGCCATGATTTTTCAGCATTTTAATCTTCTGATGCAGAGAACCGTTCTTGATAACGTGTGTTTCCCTCTGGAAATCACCAAAGTTTCCAGAAAGGACGCGGTCGCAAGAGCCAGAGAGCTTCTTGCTATTGTGGGACTTTCGGAGAAGGAGCTTGCTTATCCGGCGCAGCTCTCCGGCGGGCAGAAGCAGCGGGTGGCTATTGCAAGGGCGCTTGCAACCAACCCCAAGATTCTTCTCTGCGACGAGGCTACCAGCGCCCTTGATCCCACTACGACCAAGGCGATTCTGGCGCTTCTGAAGGAGATCAATGAGAAATACGGGATTACCATTGTGATCATTACCCACGAGATGACGGTGGTGCAGGAGATCTGCAGCCATGTGGCAATCATAGATGAAGGAACCCTCGCAGAGACGGGGAGAGTGGAGGAGGTATTCCAGAAACCGAAGAGCAGGGCAGCCAGAAAGCTTGTTTTCCTGGGGGAGAACAATCAATACGCGGAAATGAAAGGAAAACGCTGTATCCGCATCGTGTTTACCAGCAATTCTTCCTTTGAACCGGTGATCGCCAATATGGTGCTTACATGTAAGACGCCGGTGAATATTCTTCTGGCGGATACCAGAGATATCGGGGGCGTAGCCCACGGGCAGATGATTCTTCAGCTTCCAGAGGAGGAGGCCGTTGCGGAAAAGATGATAGAGTACCTGAAGTCAAGAAACCTGGAAGTGGAGGAGCTTACGAATTATGTGGGATAAACAGATTATTCTGATGATAGCAGAGGGAACCGGGGTGACCTTGTATATGACCCTTGTATCTACGTTGATCGCCTATCTACTGGGGCTTCCCATGGGAATCACACTGGTAGTGGCAGCACCGGGAGGCTTAAAGCCCAACAGGATCCTTTATAAAATACTGGATGTGGCGGTGAATATTGTAAGGAGTATTCCGTTTCTGATCTTGTTGATGCTGATCATACCTTTTACCCGGATTATTGTGGGGAAAAGTTATGGAGCCACGGCAACCATTGTGCCCCTGGCCCTTGCAGCGGCACCCTTTGTGGCAAGGCTGGTGGAATCTTCCCTGCTGGAGGTGGATCACGGGGTGATCGAGGCCGCTCAGAGTATGGGTGCCAGCCTGTGGACCATCATCTGGAAGGTGCTCCTGGCGGAAGCGAGGACATCTCTGATCGTGGGATGTACTATCGCGCTTGGGACCATTTTGGGATATTCCGCCATGGCAGGCGTGGTAGGCGGCGGTGGTCTGGGAGACATTGCTATCCGTTACGGGTATTACAGATGGCAGGCGGATATCATGATTGTGACGGTAGTGCTTCTGGTGGCGCTGGTGCAGATCCTGCAGATGATCGGCACGAAGCTTTCCAGGAAGCTGGACAGAAGGATCACAGGCTGAAGAAGGAAAAAACAGTAAGAGTGACGGGGGCCGGTTATTCTGTGACAGGCTCTCGTTTTTTATGCACAGGTCCGCTTGGGGAAGTCAGCTGCTGAAGCAGCATGCGGCCCGCGCGCGAGCAGGGAGAAAATCTTCCCTGCTCGATTGCACAGGTCCGCCCGGGGAAGTTAGCTGCTGAAGCAGCATGCGGCCCGCGCGAGCAGGGAATCTGCTGCCGGAATATGGATGAGACCAGTACAGGGCATTTTGCCCAGAATGCAAATGTGAAAGATGTGGTTTTATTTATTAGATTTGTGCATTATGTTTAATTTCGTTTGAATCTGTTTTGGTTTGTTGACAAAATAGTGAAACAGGTATAAACTTAGAGAAGCGAGAAGCAATACTGGTATTTTATGGATGGAAGGGAGATGCGCTGTGCGTGATGTCCCTTGTATTATGCACAGGGGCACCCAGAGGAAAAATGTCAGCAAAAGCTGATGGGTGCCCGGCGCGCGAGCAGGGAGAAAAAGCCTCCCCCTACTCGATTGCACAGGGGTGCACAGATGAAATTGTTGCCTGTGTAACGTGCACCGCGCGCGAGCAGGGAAGGAATTGCCCCTGCTTGATTTACAGGGGTATATGGACACGCACCGTGTGACGGCAGAAAACAAAAAGGGGGGATGCTATGATGAACCTGACAGAGCATGATAAGAAGTGGGTGGAACAGACGACAGGAAAGCTGAAGTCCAAGCTGCATGCAGTGACGGAGAGAACTTCCGGCAAGATTCCCTATACGACAGAGGACGGCGTGTTTGATGACCGTTCCGGCAAAAGTGAGATCGCATGGTGGACCAACGGCTTCTGGGGAGGGATGATGTGGCAGATGTACTCCCTGACCAAAGAGGATTTGTACAGGAAGGCTGCGGTTGATTCGGAGGAGAAGCTGGATGCGGTGTTGCTGGATGCGGCCGGATTGGATCATGACAATGGTTTCAGATGGCTCCCCACTGCGGTGGCCAATTTCCGTCTCACGAAGGATCAGCAATCCTATAACCGCGGAATCATCGCCGCCAATAACCTGGCCGGACGTTTTAATCTGGCGGGACGTTTTATCCGCGCCTGGAATGACTGGGGCGAAGATGATCACAGAGGCTGGGCAATCATTGACTGTATGATGAATCTTCCGCTTCTTTACTGGGCAAGCGAAGTGACAGGAGATCCCCGTTTCCGGCAGATCGCTGTGGCGCATGCGGATACGGCCCGGAAATATTTTGTCCGGGGAGATGGGTCGGTTAATCATATTGTGGAGTTTGACCCCTTCAGCGGTGAGATGATCCGTAGCTATGGGGGACAGGGATGTGGGGTCGGCTCTTCCTGGACCAGAGGACAGAGCTGGGGACTATACGGATTTGTACTCAGCTATATCCATACAAAGGACGAGCGGTACCTTGACACTTCACGCAGGATCGCTCACTATTTCATTTCCAATATTCCTGAGAGCGGCTTGATCCCGGTGGATTTCCGGCAGCCCATTGACTGCAGCTGGGAGGACTCTACGGCGGCCGCCATTGCAGCATGCGGACTTCTGGAGCTGGCGAAGTATACAGAGGGGAGAGACAGCAGGCTTTATCTGGATACAGCCTTAAAGCTCCTGAAAGCGCTGGACGAAAAACGTTGTTGCTGGGATATGAACATCGATAATCTGCTGGAGAAGTGTACGGCGGCTTATCATGATAAAGAGCATGAATTTTCCATAATTTATGGCGATTATTATTTTATAGAAGCTGTTTTAAAGTTGTCAGGTGAGGAGTTGTTTATCTGGTAGCAGGATTTTTCATAAGGAGGGCTGATACTTCTCAGGGGATACTTTGCTGTGGAAGTGTTCCGGTGGGAAGTTGAAGTAATAAAATCTATGTGAGAAAGAGAGGAAGAAAATGAAAAAGAAATTAGTAGCAAGCATTATGGCCGTTGTTCTGGCAGCAGGATTACTGGCAGGATGCGGCGGCGGAAACGCTGACAGTTCAACAGGAAGTGATACTTCCGCAACAGAGGAGAGCTCCTCAGAGGAGGAGAGCGCTCCGGCGGAGCCTCAGCAGGCAGAAGTTGCAGAGGCAACAACAGAAGACGTTACAATCAAAGTAGCACTGTGGGATTATTCCAACACAGAGTATTACAAGACAATGTTTGACGCTTTTCAGCAGCAGTTCCCGAATATTTCGATTGATGTTGTAGAGTTTACGGCAGACGAGTATGAGGACGTTGTAACCACACAGCTTGGCGGAAAACAGGACTTTGATGTTGTATTCATGAAAGGGGCTCCCAAGCTGGCAGGCTTGATTAAGCAGGGTCATATTTATGCAATTGACGATTTGATTGCCAATGATGCAGATTTCAATAAGGACGCTTATGCAGGTCTGGTTGACGAGTTGAGCCTTGATGGCCATACTTACGCACTTCCTTTCCGCTATGACAATAACCTGTTATATTATAATAAGGATTTGTTTGATGCGGCAGGTGTTGCTTATCCCGAAGATGGAATGAGCATGGAGGATTACCATGAGCTGGCAAAGCAGCTGACAAGCGGCGAAGGCAATGACAAGGTATATGGAGCTCATATCCATACATGGCCCAGCAATGTGTATATGTTCCCCGCAAGAACAGAAGCTTTCAAGTTTGACGATCCGACTACTTATGAAAACCTGATTCCTTACTACAATGAAATTCTTGCAATGCAGGATGAAGGGCTGGTTCAGGATTACGGTATGCTGAAGTCCTCCAATATTCATTATTCAGGTGTATTCTACAACCAGCAGGTTGCTATGATGCAGATGGGCACATGGTATATCAACATGCTGTTTGAAAACGTAGGCGAAGGCAAGGAAAACAACTTCAACTGGGGCGTATGCTCGATTCCTAACAATGACAGCATGGCGCTTGGAAACTGTATCGGAGGCGTAACACCTGTATGTATCGGCGCATACGCAACACATCCGGCAGAAGCATGGCAGTTTATTAAATATATCTGTGGTGAAGAAGGCGCTAAGGTTCTGGCATCCTGTGGTATCATCCCCGGATACAGTTCACCGGCTGTAGGCGAGATTTTTGATGCGGCTCCTCAGACTTACCCGAATGCTCCCGAAGGACTTTCCAAATACATGAACTGCGAGAAGAATCTGCCTGAGCAGCCTATGAACGCAAAGGGCGGAGAAATTGATACAGTTTTCCAGGAAGAGCACAGTGCAATCATGACAAAGAGCATTACGGCTGAAGAAGGTGTGCAGAATATGATCGACAGAGTTACAGCCGCATTGGCCGAGTAATTCGAAGATTCTTACAGTGAGACAGATCAGTTCTTTGGATACGAGCTGATGTTTCCCCGGCAGGGGGCTTTGAATGAAGGAATTCACAGCCGTCCGAAGCATTTTATTTCGGACGGCTGTATTTATCACAGATGAAATTTGCGGGGGCATATTTTTGTCTGTATAAGAAAGGAGGATTCTATCCTATGGGTAAGGCTAACAATACAGACGGGCAGGTGAAATCATCTACCTTAAGAAGAAGAAAAACGCTGGTTGCGTATTCCTTTATTATGCCGAATCTGATCGGTTTCTTTATATTTACATTTGTACCGATCGTATTTTCACTGTTTTTGAGCTTTTGCGAGTGGGATTCCGGTAATCCGCTTAAATTTGTGGGGTTAAAAAACTTTATTACCATGTTTACCAAGGATAAGAGTTTTTGGATCTCATTAACGAATACGATTTATTATACTGTAGTGACAACACCGCTTACACTGGGGCTGGCTTTGTTCCTTGCGGTCCTGATGAATAAGCCGCTGAAGGGGCGTGTATTTTTCCGTTCCGTATTGTTTTTCCCGTATGTGGCGTCACTGGTTGCCATAGCGGTGGTCTGGATGGCTCTGTTTAATCCTGAAAAGGGCCCTGTGAACGGCATCCTGATGGCACTTGGAATTGCAAATCCGCCCAGATGGGCAGCGTCCACTACATGGGCAATGCCCACCATTATTGGCCTGACCGTATGGAAAGGCATGGGTTATTATATGATTGTTTATCTGGCAGCTCTTCAGGGAATTTCCAGAGAACTGTACGAAGCGGCCTCATTGGATGGAGCCAATGGCTGGCAGAAATTCTGGAATGTGACCTGGCCGGGGATTCTGCCGACTACCTTCTACATATTAATGATGCTGCTGGTGGCAACCTTTAAATCCTATGATACGATGTATATTACTACGCAGGGCGGTCCCGGTGAGGCCACGAAGGTTCTGGCTTATCATATTTATAATCAGGCCTTTAAGAATGCGAAGTTTGGCTACGCCAGTGCAGTTGCCATGGTTCTTCTTGCCATTATCCTGGTCGTTACGCTGATTCAGTTTAAATATGAGAAGAAGTTTTCAAATGATTAGAGGGGAGGGGAGAAATTATGACGAGTAGTGATAAATTAACGGCAGGTGAGATCGTCAGGAAGGTGCTTTTGTATGTGGCTCTGATTATTATGGCGTTTATTATGTTGGTTCCTTTTGCATGGATGATTTCAGCCTCATTGAAATTTGAAAAAGATGTATTTTCTTTCCCGATCGTCTGGATCCCTGAGAATCCCCAGTGGAGTAATTACAGTGAGATCTGGCAGAAGGTTCCGTTGCTTACCGGATTTTTTAACAGTGTTAAGCTGACGGTATGTGTTACAATTTTACAGCTTGCGACCTCTTCTCTGGCAGCATACGCTTTTGCGAAGCTGGAGTTCAAAGGCCGGGACACCATTTTTATGCTGTATATCATGACCATCGCTATCCCATGGCAGGTTTACATGGTTCCTCAGTACAAAATGATGACACTCTTTGGCCTGACAGACAGTCATCTGGGGATTGTGCTTATGCATGCATTTACGGCAACAGGCGTATTTCTGATGAGACAGTTTTTTATGGGAATCCCCACGGAACTTCTGGAAGCGGCCAGGATTGACGGCTTGAGCGAATACGGTATCTGGGCAAAGCTGATGCTTCCCCTGTCCAAACCCGTTATCGCGACCCTGTGCCTTACTTCATTTACCTTCGAGTGGAATGACTTCATGGGTCCGTTGATCTACTTATCAACTACCGAGAAGAAAACTCTGCAGGTAATGCTGCGAATGTTTAACACCCAGTACTCATCCAATTATGCCCTGATCATGGCGGCAGCGACGGTGGCCCTGATTCCGGTGCTGATCCTGTTTGTATTCCTGCAGAGATACTTTGTAGAAGGTGTTGCAACATCCGGTCTGAAAGGGTAGTACCGTCCACCGTATAAACGTTTCGGAATGGAGATTAAAATGACAGAAAATAAGTGTGAGTGATTATACACAGGAAAAATGCCCATTAGGGCATTTTTCTTTCACAAAAACAGCAGGTGCATGAAAGACATTTGCGGAACAGGAAACAGCAGCCATTCGAAAGAACACGGCAAAATTTATGGGCGCGGAAGCGTCCGGAAAATATGCCAGGTGAAAGTGCACTGAAGAAATGGCTACGGAACAGGAAACAGCAGCCATTCGAAAGAGCACGGCAAAGTTTACGACCACGGAAGTGGACGGAAATTTTGCCAGGTGAAAGTGCACTGAAGGAATGGCTGCGGAACAGGAAACAGCAGCCATTCGAAAGAGCACGGCAAAGTTTACGACCACGGAAGTGGACGGAAATTTTGCCAGGTGAAAGTGCACTGAAGGAATGGCTGCGGAACTGGAAATAGGAGAAAACAAATCAAATGATCAGAACATTTAGAACAAACAATATCAGAAAAGTAACGGAGCTAAGTGACAGTCTGTGGAGATTTTCCCCCTGTGATGGAGAATTCGCAGGACGTATCTATCCGGTTACAGTCCCCTGCTGCTGGGAAAGTCTGCCTGATTTTTCTGCATATCGGGGAGTGGGCGTATTTCAAAAGGAGTTTCAGGCGGAAGGGAATATCCGGCTGGTGTTTAAGGGAGTCAGCCACACTGCAAGAATCTGCGTGGATGGCAGAGAAGCAGGAACGCATTATAACGCCTATACCCCGTTTGCTGTTGAGCTGAAGAATCTGGAGCAGGGGATTCACCGGCTGGAGGTCTATGCGGATAACCGCTTCAGCGAAGAAAGCGCTCTGCATGTACCTAACGATTATATGAGCTACGGAGGAATTTCAAGGGGAGTAGTGTTGGAGGAATTAGGAGATGCATATATCGAATATCTTCATGCTGTTCCGGTAAAAGAGGAGGATGGCTGGTATGTTCTCATGTCAGTGAAGCTTCATTCTCTGGCAGAGAGAGATCTGACCTGCCGTCTGGATGTGAGGCTGGAGGAGAAAGGGACGGTATCAGAAAAACTGACCTTAAAGGCAGGAGAAGAAAAGGTTATTGAGAAAAGGCTTGCGGCCGGAGACGTAGAGGTATGGGATATGGAAACAGCCAGACTTTACGCTGTCTCCGCAGAGCTTTTTACAGAGGATTCGCAGCAGGCACCGGTAGATGATCTGATAGAGCGATTGGGTTTTCGTCAGATCAGAACGGAAGGAAAAGACATTCTTTTGAATGGAAGGAAGATAAGGATTAAAGGGTTCTGCCGCCATGAGGATCATCCTATGTTTGGATGTGCTCTGCCTTTTGCCGCTATTGAGCAGGATCTTCAGATTGCAGGGGATCTGGGAGCCAATGCAATACGGACTTCACACTATCCCAATGACGAGCTGTTCCTTGATTTGTGTGATGAGCAGGGAATCCTGGTGTGGGAAGAAAATCATGCGAGAGGCCTTTCCCTTGAGCAGATGGAAAATCCTAATTTTGAAAGACAGGCTGAGGAATGTATCAGAGAAATGATCACAGCCCATATCAATCATCCTTCCATTATTATCTGGGGGATTTTAAATGAATGTGCAAGCGATACTGAATATGGATATGAATGTTATAAAAAGCAGTATGAGCTGATCCGCCGGATGGACACATCCAGACCGAGATCTTCTTCCAGCTGTAAATTTAAGACCGATATCTGCTTCGGGCTTCCGGAGATTGTTTCTTATAATCTGTATCCGGAATGGTATCATGATACACCTGCTGCCGAGTATGTGAAGGATATCTATAACTGGGTGCAGGAGGAAAGTGAGGGAAGCGGTAAACCTTTTCTGGTGACAGAGATCGGCGCCGGTGCTATTTATGGATACAGGACGCCTGCGCTGTGTAAGTGGTCTGAGGAGTATCAGGCACAGGCCCTGGAACATCAGATCAAAGCGGTACTGGAACAGGAGGGATGCAGCGGTATCTTCATCTGGCAGTTCTGTGATGTGAGAATCAGTGCCGAATGGTTCGCCAATCGTCCCCGTACTTTAAATAATAAAGGAATCGTGGATGAATACAGGCGCAGAAAGCTCTCCTATGACGTAGTAAAGAGACTTTATCATTCCTATTCAGATTACCGATAGAATTCAAATTGACAGAGTGAGGCGATGGTGTTACTATGAAATTAACACGTGTTAACTAAGCGGGAATACAGCAGGAGAGCATGAGATGGAGAAGATTGCACGGATGACCCTGGAAGGAATTGCCCAGGAGATTGGTATTTCCCGAACCACAATTTATAAAGTTCTCAAGGATAAAGGGAATGTCAGCGAAAAGACACGTACCGCCGTGATGGAAGCTCTGGAAAAATATCATTATGTACAAAACAGAAATGCCAGGAACCTTGCATTGAACAGGCAATACCGGATTGGTTATGTGGGATTCCGCTCAAGAAGTGCCAGTTACTTTTCTCCAAAGGTCAGAAAGGGCATTGAGAGAGCAGTGAGAGAGTTCGGAGACGATGGCTTAAGTATGCTTGTATCCGAATTTAATCTGGAAGAGCCGGAAGAGCAGCAAAAAGAAGTGCAGCGTATGTTAGAGCAGGGAGTGAGGAGCTTTGTGCTGGCCTTTTCGGACGAGCAGGTGATCCGGAGGATCCTGGAAAAGATGAAGGAGCAGAACTGTCGTGTGGTGCTTCTGAGCCGCGACTGTCCACATAATTATGAAAATTATTATGTGGGGGTGGACTATTATCGCAGCGGCCTTCTGGCGGCAGAGCTGCTTGGGAAGATGCTTCCCCAAGGCGGCAGTATTTTTATCCCGGTGACAGCGGAATATGGGAATAACAGGGATATTCAGGCCAGACTGCAGGGATTTAAGGAAAAGTTGCGGGAATTTCCGGCCTGCAGGATTCTTCCGGAGGTTCATGAACTGGTGGAAGGAAAAACGGTGTACCGGGAGGTCTGCGCCTGTCTGAAAAGAGAACCACAGCTGTCCGGGATTTTTGATTTATCCTATCGGCTTGACATGACGGCAAAAGCGCTTCGCGGCTGCGGCCGGGAAAAGATCCGGCTGGTAGGCTTTGATCTGTTTCAGGAGATGGAAAATGATATTGCAGACTCTGTTATTGACGCAGTGGTGTACCAGGATCTGAGCAGACAGGCCTATATGGGAATCAGAATTTTGTTTGAGGAGATGTGTTACGGAATCTCATATGGGCAGAGAAAGCTGTATGCCAAGCTGGAAATTATTACCAGCGGAAACCTCTGCTATTTTCGCGATGAATAAAGAATGGAAACTGGAATCAGCAGGTGCCGGAAGGGCACGGCACAATTTACAGGAACAGGAGGTTGAATGTTATGCTGTACATAGGGATTGATCTGGGCACCAGTGCGGTAAAGCTTCTTCTCATGGATGGAGAAGGCAGGATTCAGAAGATTGTATCACGAAGCTATCCCATCTTCTATCCTCATCCGGGATGGTCACAGCAGAATCCGGAGGACTGGTTTGAACAGACGATGGAGGGAATCAAAGAGCTGATCGAGGACGTAGATAAAAGCCAGGTGGCAGGGATCAGTTTTGGAGGTCAGATGCATGGGCTTGTAATTCTGGATGAGGAAGATCAAGTGATACGTCCGGCTATTTTGTGGAATGATGGGCGGACCTCTGAAGAAAATGACTATTTGAACAATGTCATTGGAAAGGAGAAGCTGTCTGAATACACAGCAAATATATCCTTTACCGGCTTTACGGCACCCAAACTCCTGTGGGTAAAAAATAAGGAACCGGAAAACTTTGCACGAATCTCCAAAATTATGCTGCCCAAGGACTATATTGCCTATAAGCTTACCGGAGTGCACTGCACTGATATGTCAGACGCTTCCGGGATGCTGCTTCTGGATGTGAAAAACCGCAGATGGTCAAAAGAAATGTGCGGGATCTGCCAAATTAATGAGAGCATGCTGCCAAAGCTGTTCGAGAGTTATGAATGCGTGGGTACAGTGAAAGAAGAGATTGCTGCAAAGCTGGGAATCTCACCTTCTGTTAAAGTGGCGGCAGGAGCAGGAGACAATGCGGCAGCGGCAGTTGGAACCGGAACGGTAGGGGAAGGGATGTGTAATATTTCTCTGGGGACCAGCGGAACCATTTTCATTTCGTCCGGGAAATTTGGAGTGGATAAGTTTAATGCGCTTCATGCATTTGCACATGCAGACGGGAATTATCATCTGATGGGATGTATGCTGAGTGCTGCTTCCTGTAACAAATGGTGGCTGGAGGATATCATCGGGACCGGTGATTATTCAGCGGAACAGGAGAAGATTGATGGTCTTGGTGAAAATCATGTCTTTTTTCTGCCATATTTGATGGGGGAGCGTTCTCCACACAATGATCCCAATGCCAGAGGAACCTTTATCGGTATGAGTATGGACACTACAAGAGCGGATATGACGCAGGCGGTTCTGGAAGGAGTTGCTTTTGCGCTCAGAGATTCTCTGGAGGTTGCCAGAAGTCTTGGCATTTGTCTGGAAAGAACGAAAATCTGCGGCGGAGGAGCCAAAAGCCATCTCTGGAGAAAGATGATTGCCAATATCCTGAATCTGAAGGTAGATGTGATTGAAAGTGAAGAAGGGCCTGCACTGGGAGGCGCAATGCTGGCGGCAGTGGCCTGTGGAGAATATAAAGATGTAAAGCAGGCGGCTGAGAAAATTGTCAAAATTATCGATACAATAGAACCGGATCCGGAGCTGGCAGCAAAATATGAAAAAAAATATCAGAAATTTAGAGAAATATATCCTGCATGCCGGTCATTATTTGATATAATATCCACATAGGCAGCTAAGAAAAGGGAACAGACAGATGGGAAGAAGATTGAAAGTTGAAAGTTAAAAATTCTCAATTCCGGAATTTGTGTCTGCGCGCTGCCTGACACAAAGCTGATATGCACAGGATGCAGCGCAGAAATGGGGTAAAGAAATGAAAATTTACAGTGTAACGGATAAGCGCTTTGGCCAGTACGGAAAGATCGTAAAAGATATTGACTTTTCAGAAATCGTCAGAGTGCTGAAAGAAAGCACGCCGCTGCCTGAGGGAGTGGCGTATGTACCGGGGCTCAAAGAGTTGGAAGAACTCCCGGTAAAGGAGGAGCTGACGAACAAAATGTATGGAGAGATGCCCATTCAGATCGGCTATTGTAACGGACATAATTCCATGCTGAATGCGCTGGAGTATCACCGGAGTTCTGAGATTAACGTGATGGCGACAGATGCGATTCTGTTGTTGGGAAGAGAGCAGGATATCACAGAGGAGTTCACCTATGATACTTCGCTGGTCGAGGCATTTCTGGTACCGGAGGGGACAGCCGTGGAGATGTATGCGACCACACTTCATTATGCACCCTGCGGAGTAAAGGACGCCGGATTTAAGGTGGCGATTATTCTGCCTGAGGGAACTAATCTGGATGTGGAAAAAAGCCATGGGACAGAGGGGGAGGACGCTCGCCTGACAGCGAAGAATAAGTGGCTTCTGGGACATCCGGAGGGAGGGCTGCCGGAGGGAAGTCCCATGGGACTGACCGGTAAGAATCTGAATGTAAATGACTGAGTACTTACAGGCAGCATCAGGGAAAGAGAAAGGCATTTAACTAAAAAATATAAATCAAACCAGGAGGAACTGATATGAAAAATTTACCCAAAGTAAAAATCGGAATTGTGGCGGTAAGCCGTGACTGCTTCCCGGAGGCGCTTTCTGTTAACAGGAGAAAAGCGCTGGTGGAAGCTTATGAAAAGAAGTATGGCACTGCCGATATTTATGAATGTCCCATCTGTATAGTGGAAAGCGAAATTCATATGGTACAGGCTCTGGAGGATATCAAAAAAGCAGGGTGTAATGCGCTGTGCGTCTATCTCGGAAATTTCGGTCCCGAGATTTCTGAGACGCTGCTGGCAAAGCATTTTGACGGTCCTTCTATGTTTGTTGCGGCTGCAGAGGAAACTCAGAATGATCTGATAGGCGGGCGTGGAGATGCATACTGCGGTATGCTGAATGCAAGCTATAATTTAAAACTTCGTAATATTAAGGCATATATTCCGGAATATCCTGTGGGAACTGCAGAGGAATGTGCGGATATGATCAGAGAATTTGTCCCCATTGCAAGAGCTGTTGTGGGATTAAAGAGCCTGAAGATTATCAGCTTTGGCCCCAGACCGCTTAACTTCCTGGCATGTAATGCGCCCATTAAGCAGTTGTACAATCTTGGAATTGAAATTGAGGAAAACTCTGAGCTGGATCTGTTTGAAGCATTTAATAAGCATGCAGGAGATGAGAGGATTCCGGCTAAGGTAAAGGAAATGGAAGAGGAGCTTGGTGAAGGAAATCAGAAGCCGGAGATCTTAAGTAAGCTGGCCCAGTATGAGCTGACACTGCTTGACTGGATCGAAGAACATAAGGGATACCGTGAGTATGTTGCTATTGCCGGCAAGTGCTGGCCGGCATTCCAGACCCAGTTCGGATTCGTACCCTGTTATGTGAACAGCCGTCTGACCGGTATGGGAATCCCGGTATCCTGCGAGGTGGATATTTACGGATGCTTAAGCGAGTTCATTGGAGCAGCTGTCAGCGAGGATGTGGTTACACTGCTTGATATCAATAACACTGTTCCTGCAGATATGTATGAGGAATCTATCAAAGGTAAATTTGACTATACCCATAAGGATACCTTCATGGGCTTCCATTGTGGGAATACCTGTTCCAGAAAGCTTGCATTCTGTAGCATGAAGTATCAGATGATCATGGCAAGATCTCTGCCGGTGGAGGTGACCAACGGTACGTTAGAAGGAGATATCATGCCTGGTGAAATTACCTTCTACCGTCTGCAGTCCACTGCCGACTGCAAGCTCAGAGGCTACATTGCCCAGGGCGAGATTCTGCCCGTCGCTACCAGATCGTTTGGCGGAATCGGCGTATTTGCCATTCCTGAAATGGGAAGATTCTACCGTCATGTGCTGATCGAAGGAAATTATCCTCACCATGGTGCCGTGGCATTCGGTCATTACGGGAAGGCGTTGTTCGAGGTATTCAAATACATTGGAGTAGAGATGGACGAGATCGGCTATAATCAGCCAAAGGGAGTGCGTTATCCGTCAGAGAACCCTTTTGCCTGACAGATATATAAGAAAAATTTCATAGTAAACCTCCATTATGCCCAGCCTGCCGCTTTCGCGGGCCGCATGGCCATCCATGCTATGAAAGTCAAGGACTTTCATAGTAATAATGATCTGAAAAGGTATCTTTTTTTTCTACTTTTTAGGTAAATTTAATGCTTGTATTTTACAGCCTGTGTGATTATACTCTTATATGATTTTCACACAGGCTGTTTTCCATGGATAATCAGCCTGATGATACAGGGAGGACGAAATGGCTAAGGATTCTACCAGAGATATGACAGTGGGAAGCCCTATGAAACTGATTCTGGAATTTTCGATTCCCCTTTTACTGGGGGCATTGTTTCAGCAGTTTTACAGTGTGATGGATACCATCATTGTAGGACGTTTTCTGGGAGTACATGCGTTGGCGGGAGTGGGCTCCACCGGTTCTTTGAACTTCATGATCGTTGGCTTCTGTATGGGGGTATGCAGCGGATTTGCCATACCCGTCGCCCACAGATTCGGCGCAAAGGATTATTCAGGGATGCGCCAGTTTGTCGCTAACTGTGCCTGGCTTGCACTGTTTTTTTCAGTGGTGATGACAGTGACGGTGGTATTGATGTGCAGAAATATTCTGATGTGGATGAAGACGCCCGAGGATATTTTTGAAAATGCTTATTCTTATATAGTGATTATTTTTATGGGGATACCGGCTACATACCTTTATAACATTCTGTCAGGGGTGATCCGCTCTATGGGTGACAGCAGAACACCTGTGTTTTTCCTGACGCTGTCTTCCTTTTTGAACATCGGTCTGGATCTTTTGTGCATTCTTGTATTTCATATGGGAGTTGCCGGTGCGGCTCTGGCAACTGTGGTATCCCAGCTGATTTCCGGACTGCTGTGTCTTTTTTATATGATTAAAAAATTTGAGATTCTGCATATTTCCGGACAGGAATGGAGGATGAATCCCAGACTTATGAAAACGCTGTGCGGCATGGGGATTCCCATGGGACTGCAATTTTCCATAACTGCCGTTGGCTCTGTTATCCTGCAGACGGCAGTAAATACGCTGGGAGCTGTTGCAGTTGCTTCTGTGACGGCGGCCGGCAGGGTAAATATGTTTATTTCATGTCCTTTTGAGGCTATGGGATCTACCATGGCAACGTACGGAGGACAGAATGTAGGCGCCGGAAAGCTGGAGCGTCTGGGAATGGGAATTAAGAACTGTATTTGGCTGGGAGCAGCCTATTCCGTAATCGCATTTGCGGTTATGTATTTTTTTGGCGATAATCTGGCCGCTCTGTTTGTGGATTCCGGAGAAAGTGAAATTCTGGCAAATGCCCGGCAGTTTCTACTGATCAACGGTTTTTTCTATTTCAGTCTTGCATTGATTTATGACATCCGCCTGATGATACAGGGGATGGGATACAGTTATTTTGCCATACTGGCAGGCGTATTCGAGATGGTGGCAAGAGCAGTGGTTGCGCTGCTTCTGGTTCCCCGGCTGGGATTTATGGGAGTCTGCTTTGCAAATCCGCTTGCATGGGTAGCGGCGGATGTGTTTTTGATACCGGCTTATTTCCATGTACGGCGGAAGCTGGAAAGAACACACAGGCCGATGAATACAGAGACGGCGCCTCTCTCCGATACCGGAAAAGTCTGAGGAGAGATCATTGCAGTTTGTTGATCCTGCGGTCATAAGTCAAAATCCCGTTGACTTCTTCCTCCACATCGGAGAGCTGCGTATATACGGCACCGCACAATCCCTGTGTCTTAAGCGGCAGCAGGGATTTTTCGATCAGTTCATGATAGCAGCTCTGAAACTGCGCAAGGCACTCATAACGTTTATATCCAAATACTCTTTCCACGCTGGAATGATTTTTGATATGGCAGGCAAATCCTCCGTATTCAGAGAGGAAAAAAGCCCGTTTTCCCCATTTTTTCACAGGAACGGAGAGAGGACGGAAATAGTTATGGATACTGATAAAATCACCACATCCCTGGTCAAACCATCCGCTGGCGGAATCAACCAGACGATGGGAGTCTCTGGTCTTGATCAGAGAGGTGATCCGGGCAGCATCAAACTGTCCCCATCCTTCATTGAAGGGAACCCAGATGGCAATGGAAGGGAAAAAGCGCAGATAATCGATGGTCTCCAGACATTCCTGTTCCCACTGCCTGCGAGCCTGTTCATCTCTGCGGGAAAACAGGGTATAATGGGAATCCTTCAGATGCAGGGAAAGCTTTGGAAACAGAGTGGGAAGATAGTTGATGAAAGGCATGCGGTAACGACTGCCGCCGTTCACCATATCCTGACACACGATCATGCCAAGACGGTCGCAGTGATAGTACCATCTGGCATTTTCCACTTTGATGTGTTTGCGGAGCATGTTGAAACCAAGAGATTTCATTGTGGTAATATCATAAAGAAGCGCTTCATCGGAGGGAGCGGTATACAGACTCTCAGGCCAATAACCCTGATCCAGCACACCCATGAGGAAGAACGGCTTATGGTTTAAGCAGAATACAGGGATTTCCCCGGAAGGAAAGGCACATGGTTCAACAGAATAAACCCGCATGGCGAAATAGCTTTGGACCTGATCATTGTCCAGAGTAAGACATACCCGGTATAAGAAGGGGGCATTGGGACTCCAGCTGTAAAAGAATGCGTCGGGAATGGTAAAAGAGAGAGAAGCGGAATAAGTCTGAGCACTTTTTCCGGTGGATGCAGAGTCTTTTTTCCAGTGAGAAGGTTGGACAGGGGAAAGCAGATGGCCGGAAATATCCTGTTCCTTACAACGGACGGAGAATGTGGTCCGTGGAATCTGCCTGTCTCCATTCTCCAGGACAGCAGTGATATGGATGGTCACTTTGCGGGAGTCGTAGTCAGTCTCAAACCGGATAGCTTCAAGGTGGGTGGGCGGAACCTGCTCCAGCCACACACTTTGCCAGATGCCGCTCTGTGCAGTATAGAAAATACCGCCCCGGCGGAGGGTTTGCTTCCCGCGGGATTGACTTCCCTGGTCAGAAGGATCCTGGACTTTTACAAGAAGTTCATTGCCGCTTTCTTCAAGCAGATCCGTAATATCAGCATAAAAAGGAAGATAACCTCCTTCATGGAAGGCTGCCTGATGACCGTTGACATAGACCACGGCAGTGTGGTCTACAGCACCAAAGTGCAGAATGGTGCGCATATGGGAGGCATCCAGGGCAGCAGCCGGGGGAAGAAAGGTGCGGTACCAGAGGAATTCTCCAGGCTGCAGCTGTCTGTCAATCCCGGAAAGAAGGCATTCCGGAGAGAAAGGAACAAGAATCTTCTCTTCAAAAAGGGTGGGAGGAATTGCAGTGTCTGTGAAAGCGCAGTCCCAGTATCCGTTCAGGGAGAGAAAGGAATCTCTCTGCATCTGGGGACGGGGATATTCGGGCAAAACATGGTCTGGATCAAGATTTTCTCCCCACAGGGTGGAAAGAGGAGTAAGAGGGTCTTTATCATGGGGCTTGATTATACTTTTCAGCGCATCGAAAAGATTCATAACAGTTTCTCCTTTAAGGGCAGGGCAAAAGCTGTCCGGATAAATTCTGAGGTTTTACTTATTTTAACATATTCAGGAAAGGCAGTGTAACAATTTGAAAGTTTTTGAGGGCAAAAGGACGAGTATATGGTATGATAAAAAGAAAGTTTCAGGATATTCGAATTATGAGAGGATAAAGTATGGAGTCAGAAGAGCTTCTGAAAAAACGTTTCCGGGAACTGGCCCGGAAGAGCTATCAGAACAATCAATATACCTTTACAGATTTTCTGGGTATGGCAGAGCTGGCATGCTTTTATGAGATAGAGACAGAACTTTCTTACATTTCTCATGAAATGTGGGGTGGGAGTGATCTGAGCGAGAGGATGATAGTCCGGTTCGGAAGTGAAGAGGAGCTTGGCTATGGGGAAGACTTTCCGATTGCCTGCCTTTTGGTAAAGCCGCTGGCGGAAAAGTTCGCAGACAATCTGACGCACAGAGACTTTCTGGGAGCTCTCATGAATCTTGGAATCGAGAGGAGTACGCTGGGAGATATTGTGCCAGCGGGCATGGGAGCATATATTTTCTGCGTGGAGACCATGGCGGATTATATTATGGAAAATCTTTGTAAGGTTAAACATACGCCCGTTTTGTGTAAAAGAGCGGAGCAGGTACCGGTTATTTCGGAATCGGACAGGCAGGAGATCAGAATTCAGGTTCCTTCTATGCGGATTGATGCAGTGCTGGCGAAGATATACCGACTTTCAAGGGGAGATGCCGCTGCGCTTTTTCGACAGAAGAAAGTATTTGTAAACGGAAGGCTGTGTGAAAATAACAGTCTGACAATGAAAAGCGGCGATATCGTAAGCGTCAGAGGATATGGAAAATTTGAGTATTTGAAAGAAGAAGGGGTCAGCAAAAAGGGAAAGATCAATGCGGACGTTTTGTGTTATGGGAAAAAATAAGTCCGAAATATGGTTCTGAAGGATTATGGAGGGTAAAAGATGTTGTTGCTGCAACAGATGATTGTGCTGTTTCTCTTGATGGGAATCGGATTTTTCTGTTATAAAAAATCTATTATTACCGACGAAGTAAGTAAAAAAATTTCGTCTATTGTAGTCAACATAGCAAATCCTGCGCTGGTGCTTTCAGGAGGCATGGGGGAAGAGCGGATTCAGGGAGAAGAGCTTTTGCTTACTGCGGCAGTCGCTTTTTTTATGTATGCGGCGCTGCTTTTGCTGGCGGCAGTTCTGCCCGGCCTTTTGCATATTGAGAAAAAGAGCCGGGGAACCTTCCGGGCCATGACAGTATTTTCTAATATTGGGTTTATGGGATTTCCTGTGATCAATGCTCTGTATGGAAGCGGCGCACTGCTTTATGCCGCTGTTTTTGTCATTCCATACAATGTGCTGATTTATACTTATGGAGTATCGGCTATGACAGCTCAGAGAGAACATCCGAAGGAAGGAAAGTCATTTTCTCCGGGCAGAATGTTCAATGCAGGCACAATTGCCTGCGTGGCAGCTATCATCATTTATCTGTGGGGAGTGCCGGTTCCCGAGTTTGTGAAGGCCACCATAACGAATCTGAGCAATCTCACAGCTCCCTTAAGCATGATGGTAATAGGGGCATCTCTTGCCGCCATTGATCTGAAAGGATTGTTTACAGATGGAAAGCTGCTTTTATTTTCAGGGATCAAGCTGGTGCTTCTGCCTGTGGCGGGAATATGGATTATCAGGCAGTTTGTGCAGACTGAGAGTATGCTCGGAGTATGTATGGTGATGCTGGCTACACCGGTAGGAAGCATGACTGCCATGCTTTCCCAGCAGTATGATGGAGATTATGAAACGGCCTCGAAGGGGGTGGCACTTACTACGATCCTGTCAGTTGTGACGATGCCCCTGGTGTCATGGATTGCTCTGTGAGGAATGCCCGGCTTTGAAGGGAGAAATGCGGGAAAAATAAAAAAGATATGATCATTTTATAATGCGGATGGAAGAAAAACAGCACTTGCAAGACGCCATTCGGCGGAAGAATTCGCTGATGTGTTAATACAGAGGCCCAGGGATCCCGCATGAAAGGGATAGAAATTCGGAAAGGTCCGGACATATTGAATGATTGAAATGATTGATAGTATAAACCATGATTTCGGATGATCAGCCTGCAATCAGCCCGTTCGCTTTTAAAATTTCCTCTACAGTGTCCATCCCATCCTGTAGTTTGGCCATTTTTTCCGGATGCTGGCTTCAAATATCTTTTGTGAGATCTGCAGTTCCGTTAATTGTTCCGAGAATTTACGCTGTCTGACCTCGATGATATTCAGACGGTCCCAGATCTTTTCATGTTGATTTTCAACGTTCTCAAGGCGATTTTCGATGATATCAAGCCTATTTTCAATTTTGTCCAGCCGGGTATCGATTTTGTCCAGCCGGGTATCGATCTTGTTCAGACGCTGATCAATCTGTGCCAGTTTTTCGTTAATAGGTTTCAGCCTGGCGTCAAATTTGGCATCCAGTTTTGAGTCGATCATATCAGATAGTTTCGACTCGATCATGTCAGGCAGCTTTGATTCGATTAAGTCGGATAGTTTCGACTCGATCATGTCCGACAAAGCAAGTAGTAGTTGGTTATTATCCATTCAGTGTACCTCCTTTTTTATGATTGTATCATGGACAAACGGGAGACACAAACGTTTTTGAAATGCAAATTTGTAGAAAAAAGGGAAGCTTTGTATGTGTCAGATACATCAGAAAACGTAAATATGGTATAAAAATCAAAATGTTTTATTATGTGAATACAAGATGATGTATTGTGCAAGTTTACCTTTTGCATGTTGGTTCTGCACAGACCTGGCCGAATAGTTATTTGCATTACCATTCAAAAGGAATTCTTGACTTTTTTCTCCTTGTATGTTACCTGACTTCCGTCGTTTCTCCCAAAACCTAGTACTCAGGAGCCAAGCAGTATA
>CAMWFQ010000029.1 GCA_947173495.1 uncultured Lachnospiraceae bacterium
GTGAAGAAGAATTATGCAATTTTCCAGGATGTTTTGGCTAAAATAAAGTAAAGGGGGGCTTGCGTATGATGGCGGATGAAAAAATCAAAAATTCCAATGAGTTGGAGTTTGCCGTGTTTTGTATTGAAAATGTAGCGGCAAAACTGGGTGTGAATGCAGAGCGTGTTTATCAGGCATTTGCTGAAAAGAGCGATATTCTGAACGGCTATATCGTGCCGGAATATGAAGTGCTGCATACCCAGAGTCGGGAATATATCGTTGACGACCTCCTTGATGTTATGAAAGAAAGGGGTGTGGAAGTATGATTCTCTATCATGGTCCCTTTTTAGAGATTGCAAAGCCGGATTTGGTTCATTCCCGCCCCAATGTAGACTTCGGGCGTGGCTTTTATGTCACGCCACTGTATGAACAGGCGGCGAAGTGGTGCGGCAAGTTCAAACGCCGTGGGAAAGACGGCATTATCTCCTGGTATGAATATGATGAAAGCCGGGAAACGGAACTGAAAACACTGAAATTCGATTTCTATTCCGAAGAATGGCTGGATTTTATTCTGAACTGCCGCAGCGGAAAAGATTCGACCGATTATGATCTTGTTGTTGGCGGTGTTGCCAATGATAAGGTGTTCAATACAGTGGAACTGTTATTTAACGGACTGATTGATAAGACGGAATCAATCAATCGCCTACGTTATGAAAAACCGAACCTGCAAATATGTTTCCGCACAGAGAAAGCATTGCCTCTGCTGCATTTTGAGGGGAGTGAAACACTATGACAGTGAACCCGATTTTACTTCAGAAAAAGTATAGCCGTGTCATTGAGTGCTTTGCCAAACAGCAGGGACTTTCTCTGGATGCGGCATTGGATTTCTTTTATCATTCCGAAGTTTATCAGTTGGTCCGTGAGGGTGTTTCAGATATGCACTGCATGAGCGATGCGTATCTGGCAGAAGAACTGGAACAGGAATATATTGAGAAAAGTGCCGGATACCGAGGAAGGAAAGAAAGTGACTTATGGACACAGACAAAGTAATACAAGACTTAAACCGCAGGTTCGCGGCACCTCTGCCGGAGTTTTATCAGCGTCGTATCATCTTCTGGTACGATGAGGATAAGGAATTTGAGGATAAGCTGGATGATGTAGTTCTGGAAAATGCAATAGAGGTATTGCCCAAGCAGGCATCAATGTAGGGATTGTGAAAAAATAGAAAAATGGATATAATAATGTTGACTGGTTTGAAAGAATGATTCCACTCAGAAGGAGGCAAAGCTGCACATTCAGGATATGGTAAAAAAGGGCAGTATGGAGACTGGAGGCTGATGAATGAATAGTGCTGTAGAACTTATGGATGCCGGTTTTGCGTGTTTAGTTGAAAGACTGGGTATTGTTGATGCGGAGCGCTTTGTAGCCATGATAAAAGGAGATAGTTTTGATTATACGCTCTGGCGAAGGGAATATTTTGATAAAATGGATTTGATTCAGGTCAGTGAGGAAATGTCTGCCTATGCTAAAAGTCATCCTCATAGAGGAAATGGAATAAGGTTTAATTAAATGCAGTGATTTCAATGTGGAGTAAGGATTATTCAAGTATAAGTGCCTGAGTAGTCCTTATTTTATTACAACAATTTATATAGTTTGACGTGTTTTGAAAAAGTATTTCATAATAATTAGCACTCACCACTTGTTTTGGGGAGGCGTGCATTATCTTACTTTATCAGGCCTCGTAAAGCCCGTAAAATGGCACTTTTCGGGATCTTGCTCTTTTCATCAGGCTTCATCAAACTATATCGTTTTTGCCGCAAATGGGGTGTGAAATGGGGTATGGGAAATGCCCTTATGCTATGGTGCATTCATATATAGAGACAATACTGTTGCGAGTAGTGGGGTATAAAGAGACGTAAAGATATAACTTTATAAAGCACACATTGTTGACAATATGGCATATTTGCCATATACTAAATACAGAAAGAAAACTGGAGATTACAATGGATAAATTTGAGGTGGAATTTTATACTAAAGATAATGGTGAAAAACCGGCGAAAGATTTTATCCTTGGCCTGGATGTAAAAATGCGGGCAAAAGTTTTGGGAATCATTAACGTGCTGGAGGAAAAGGGAAATCAATTAAGAGAGCCATACAGTAAACATTTAGAGGATGGAATATTTGAAATCCGTGGAAAAGTGGGAACAGATATAACAAGGGTTTTATATTTTTTCTACTATGGCAAGAAAATTATAATGACGAATGGATTTATCAAGAAAACGCAGGAGACGCCAAAACAGGAAATAAGGCTGGCAAAATTATATCGTAAGGATTATTTGGAGAGGATGAAAGAAAATGAGTGAATTTCAGGAATTTTTAAAGGAACAGATGCAGGATGACGAGTTCAAAAAAGAATGGGAAGATATCCAGCCGGAAATGGATGTGATCCGGGCAATGGTGGATGCAAGGATTTCGCAAAATCTTACCCAAAAAGAACTTGCGGAAAGGACAGGAATCAATCAGGCAGATATCAGCAAGCTTGAAAACGGAACCAGAAATCCATCCCTTAAACTGTTAAAACGTTTGGCGGACGGAATGGGAATGACATTGAAATTGGAGTTTGTTCCTAAAAGTCCGGCCAAGGGTTAGTTATGTGAGACGTATTTTGAACATGGAAGCAGATGCGAAGAGAACGAGAAGGCATTGTTGGCATAAAGAAAAAGAATGATAGGGTAGGATAAAGGATATATTACTTTTGTGTGAGTAATTATCCTTTTTTCTAACAATTATTTCTGCCAGGAGAAATGAATATGGATGTACCATATAATCTGATTTCAACAATCAGTCCGGAAAAAGGGAAGAAAATAGATGATTTTGATAAGCATTCAAAATATATAGTAAAGATTTCTGCCCCTACCGATTTGGCAGAAACGCTTTATGAGTATTCAGAAAATTTTTTTGAAACAGCACATATAATCACAGAGTTTATTTTATATGCGGAGCATCTGGACATTGGAAAGCTGAACACTTATTTCTTTTCAATTGCTTTTTTATACCGCCATTGCATGGAAATAGGATTAAAGGCAATTGGATTCCAATAAAGGATACACAGGAACGAAAAAGGTTTGTTCAAAATACACGGCATAATCTATCTGAAATTTTTGATATAATTGTGAATAAAAGTGATCCAATAAGACCGGAGAAAGAATTAGAGTGGCTGAAAAAGTATTTTGATGATTTGTCACAGACTGACAGAGAATCAGATTCATTTCGGTATCCATTTCATATTGTATGGGAATTAGATGAATGGGAATGGGAAGGGAAATTCGCCATAAAACCTGTTTTTAGTGACCAGATCCACATAGACTTAATAAAATTCGCAAATAAATTTGAAGCAGCTTATGAGATTATAAAAAAATGGTATTTAAAGGAGATGGATGATGCTGTTGAGTGGAAAGAGTTAGAACCGGTATTCATAGAAACAGGCGGATATTATTATGGACAATCTGTTGTTGGTTATAAGTATAGGAGGGCAGAATTTTATCCATATACAAAAGCTTATTTGGAAACAGCAAATTATCTGAAATGGTATATGAAGAAAGAAACCGACCTGGGCAATTCAGAGTGCAAAGAACGTCTTTTCCTTCCAATGTGCTATTTATATAGAAATTGTGTTGAGCTTAGTCTGAAAACCATTTGGTTTGAGGAAATTGGAGAAGATTTTCAAACCAAATGTAAGTTGATGCTGGACAGAAAGCATAGTATTGAGGGAATGTGGAAAAATATTAAGCCATATGTATTGAAATATAGCAAAGACACAGATGAGCCGGAGTACATTGAAGTTATTGAAGATTATTGCAGACAAATACATAAAATAGACAGTGATGCAAATAAATTCAGGTATCCTATGGCAAATACCATGCAGGTATATTTTCCTCAAAACAAGAGATTTGATTTTATCAATATGGGAGATTTTTTTGAGGCGTTAAATAATATTCTTGATGGCATAGACAGTCAATTTAATAGTATGAATGAGATAATAGCAGAAATGGAGGCCGAATGCAGAGCTGAGATGGAAGCAGAATATTATGCGGAAATGATGGCTGAAAATAACTACTATTGGTGAACGGCACAAAATATCACAGGGAGATAAAAATGCAGGATAAAAATTATCGAGAGTATTTTAATTATTACTTAGAGCTGGAAAGGGATTTTATCTCAACAGAACCATATGTAACTATAGACAGGGAGAATTTCGATACATTTTCGGTTCAGTTTAATAGAATGTACCAATCTATTTGCAGCGAAATAGACTGTCTGTTAAAGGAATTATGCAAACAATTGGAAGGTGGAAGTAAAGCTGGAAACATAGGAGCATATTGCAGTGTGATGCAAAAAAATTTCAAGTATTTTAATGATGAGACTGTTTATTTCTATAAATCAAGAATAGAATTGGAGCCGTGGAAGAACTGGGAAGATAAAAATGCTCCGACATGGTGGACGATGTACAACAAGGTCAAGCATCATAGAATGGAAACTGACAGCGTAACAAAAAGGCAGTATTATAAGTTCGCTAATTTGGGGAATGTATTAAATGCATTAGCGGCATTATATGTTGTAGAGGAATACTATGTTTACAGTTATGACTATTCAAAGGAAGTCGAAGTTACAAAAACAATGGAACTGAATCCGCATATATTGGAGGAAGAGATTGATAAAAGAAAGGGAAGAGCTTTGTCAAGCAGTAAATCACGTAAATGTTGTATGAAACAATGGCAAGATGTTGGTTGTTATCATGCATTTATGGGGCAAGAGTCTTTTGATGTTTCACGATTAGAAAAAATAATGGATGTCAGAGGAAATAAGTAGTTAGACGGGCATAGTGTGAAAAATAATAGTATTATGCATGCTTTAGATAAAATTGCTGTTTGAAGTTGGGTATAAAAATTATCATCTAAAAGGATAGTTATTTTGGATAATAAGTGAATATTGTGAAACATATTCGATTAAAGCCAGATATGTTTAAAGATATCCTATACGCTAAGTTGGTGTGTGGGATATTTTTATGTCATAAATTTATTGTAGCAGAAAGGAAATGAAAGTACGGAACAGATTTACAGGATTGGCATTGACCATGGGTACGGCAACATCAAGACCGCCCATCATATTTTTGAATTTGGCATTATCCAGAGGGAGAGGGCATCAGAACTGGCAGGGATGACCGTAGAGTTTGAGGGAAAGTTTTACGAGATTGGCTCTACCCATAAGGAATACCAGATGGATAAGGTATGGGATGAGGACTATTATATCCTGACGCTGGCGGCTCTGGCAAAGGAGTTGAAAGGCAGGGGGTTATGCAACGTTTCCGTCATCCTTGCGGCAGGCCTCCCCATCAAGTGGCTTGGAGAGCAGGGGGAAGCTTTCCGAAAATATCTTTTAAAGAACAGGGAAGTGACTTTTCGCTGTAATGATACCAGATATCATGTAAAGATTGAGGACATGGAAGTCTACGCACAGGGCTTTGCGGCTGTTGCGGCGGATTTACCCAGCTACCGGGGATTTAACATTGTGGCGGATATCGGTAACGGCACAATGAATGTTATCTTCATCATTGACGGGAAGCCGGATTCCAGCCGCTATTACACGAAGCGTTTCGGCGTGGAATGCTGTGTGATCGAGATGCGGAGCGAGCTGACAAACAAGGTACATACCGTTGTGGATGACTGTAGCGTGAAAAAGGTGCTGAAGGACGGCACGGCGGATATCGGGGAGAAGTACCTGAAAGCTATCGGTGAATGCGCCGGGGATTATACCGATAAAATCATGCGGAAGCTGCGGGAGTATGGTTATAATGAAGAACTGGCGAAACTCCACTTCCTTGGCGGCGGCGCAATGCTGATGAAGCATTTCGCAAAGCTGGATCAGAATAAAGTACGCTTCATTGAGGATATCCATGCCAACGCCAAAGGATACGAATATCTTTCAAACCAGAGGCTGTTACGGAGTATCAGGCGTGGATAGTGAATATTCCACGCTGAGGGAGCCATCAATATTCGTTTGAGATCCACCTATTGTTTTGGAAGTGCTTTCAGGTGATTCTTTTGTGGGAGACAAAGGAGACCGGATGCGGTTGTTTCTGACGGATGCCGGATACAGGAAATTTCAGGAGCGGCAGGAAAAAGGGGAGATAAAGATACAGGAGCATTTGAAGGTTGCGCCGGATGGATATTTATACCATGACCACAGCAGAGACGGGGAGCATATCCGTTAGCGTGAAAAAGAGATGAAGAATTTCTAAGGCATCAAAGGACGCCGCCTAAGAAAATCTAAGTCATCTCTTGAAGAACCGCCTGCAGATGGTTCTTCTGAAATGAGTCAGTTTTGGAAAGGAGATTTTGATTATGGCTGTATTCCGTATAGAAAAAACCAGAGATTTCACCGTTATGAGCAACTATCATCTGCGTGACGTGGAACTGTCGCTGAAGGCAAAAGGGCTGTTGTCGCTGATGCTTTCGCTCCCGGAGGATTGGGATTACACAACGAAGGGGCTTGCCTGTATCTGTAAGGACGGGGTGGATTCCATCACCAGCGCATTAAAGGAGTTGGAGAGCCACGTTTATCTCACCAGACAGCGCACCCGCTATGGAAACGGACGGTTAGGGGATATCACCTACACGATACATGAAAGGCCGGTGGAGCAGGAAGGAAAGAAAGAATCACCTAAACCGGGGGATCCTGAACAGGAAAAACCAAAACGGGAAAATCCAATACAGGTAAATCTTAGACAGGCGGGGCCAAGACAGGGGAACCCCGCACAATTAAATACTAAAGAATCAAATACTGACGGATTAAATACTGATCAATCAATCTATCCGGCGGAGCCGGAGGCGGCAGGCCGCCATGATGGGATAGATAGGGTGGATGGGGAGAACAAGACGGAACTTGTGGATGCATACCGTGAAATTATCTGTGAGAATATCGAATACATGTGAAGGATGAGATAGGCAGGATGAAGGTAGTGGAAGTGAGACCTTCCCATGTGAAGCTGTTTTATGCAAGGCTCTCCAAGGCGGATTATTCCAGAAGCACCATCAAATTGCTCCATGATATGCTCTATCCGGTTTTTGAGATGGCGGTGGATGACGATATCATAAGGAAAAATCCCTGTAAGATGGCGCTCCGGGATTTCGGAAGAGACCCCAAGGCACGGGAGGCAATCACCAATGAACAGCAGGAAAAGCTCCTTGCCTTTGTACGTGAGAGCAATGTTTACAATGTATATTTCCCAATGCTGGTGATCATGATCGGAACAGCCTGCAGGTGTGGCGACAGCATGGTACTTGTCAATTAAATGACATAATGATAAAATAGATATAAATTTTATTATTAAAATGGACAAAAATATTTTAATATTAAAAATGATGAATATTTATTAACATAAATTTGGTGGTACAAAATGACAAAGGAATTTCAGGCGGGTTACTACAAAATTGAAGTAACAGATATTATAGAAAAGAGGTATTGTAATTGTTTCATTCCAATAAGGATTGACAGGTGGTTTGATAGAGTTCAGATGCAATCGGAATATAATGCGCTATTGATGCAGATTTATCGGAAAATAGGTCATATAGAGGGCATGGTCGCTTTGCTAAATTGTGAAGAAATAGAAAATATTAACGGTCTGATTGACAGAATTAATTTTATGTACTGTCAGCCAGATGGGAAGCAGGCATTAGATATTTTGAAATTTTTTAGCCAAATTCATGGAGATGAATTAATGATACAATCCTTAAAAGACCAAATAACATTATATTCAGACATAAATGTGTTGAGGTCTCGACATAGAAAAAAATTCATTATTTTAAGAAATGTCATTTCTGCATTAAGGGAAGAATTTAATCCGGTTTCACCTGAAAGAATTGGAGAAAGCATAGATGATTTGCTTGATGTGACATCAAAGTATGCAAATTATTTTAAAAAGCAGAATGATGTGTTGAATCCGATTTTATTTAGTGGATTGCTTTTGTATCAGTTATTGACATTAGCTCCATATGAACAAAATAATATTGTTTATTCATCTTATGCGGTGGAAAGGTATATGCAAAAGCTAAAAGTATTACCAGAAGTTTCACTTCCGTTTGCAAAGCTAATCCAAAATAACATAAATGAGTGTGAGGATCGTATGGCAGAGGTAAGATGGTCGTGCAATATAAATCCGTGGCTAACTTTTTATTTAAACATAATGGATAAGGCGTTGGAAGCAGTATGTAGATTTATTCAGGAGCAACATAAGCATATGGTAACAAGTATAAATGCAGTAAACAGAGTAAAAAATATCTCTCCAAATATGAGAAATAAAATGATAATGGAATTAGGGTTCATGCGGCAGATGCCGTTTTTCCGGATAGAAGATGTTATGAATCACTGTAGTATTACACACAGCACAGCAGTAAAAATGGTAAATACCTTTATTAAACTGAAAATTGTAAAGCAGACAGATAATAAGCAGAGATACAGGGTGTATGAATGCATTTCATTGACGGAAAGCATTAGAAGAGTTTAATGAGTGATTAGGAGACTGTAGAATGAAGATTAAAATGATGCCTGCTCAATATGGCGACTGTTTTTGGATTTATACAAGTGATAAAATTAATATTTTGGTGGATGGAGGATTAAAATCCACTTATAATCATTGGATAAAGCCCTTAACCTTTTTTGAAAATAGATATGAATTGATTTTTGATTTAGTTATTGTAACACATATTGATTGTGATCATATTGGAGGCATTGTTGCTTTTTTGGAAGATTGTGAAAAAAACTGTCGTGTGGGGTTAAAAGAAATTTGGCACAACGGACTTTTTCAAATTGGAGGGAAAAAGTTTTTAGAGTATTCAGAACGGGATGTAGAACGGGATGAGGAGATTTTGAATGCAATCATTCAAAGGGGGTATTTGTCAAGTGAAGAGTCAAATATTGGAGTATCTGAAAGTTTTGCATTAGATGTTTTAATTCAAGAGAAAAAAGTAGTAAGAAATACAGGAAATAAGAACAGTGCTATTTGTGATAAAACTGGAGAATATAATCTTGGTATAGTAACAAAGATTTTGGTTTTAGGTCCAGATAAGGAATCGCTAAATGCAATGGAGAAGTATTGGCAGAAAGAAATGATAGCCAGAAACTATAGATTTCAAGTAACAAATAGAGTAAAATTAATGCAGGCGTTTGAATTCCAGATGTCTGCAGTGAATAACTATTATGCTCCGTTTGAACTTCAAATAAGTGGTAAAGATTGCATGGAAAGGTACTTAAGCGATTTAGAAGAGAAAGATATTTCTGTGACGAATCGTAGCTCTATTTGTTTTGTAATTGAGGAGGGAAAATACAAGGTTCTTTTTTTGGGAGATGCAGTGATTTATAATAATGGGAGTCTGATGAAGCGGTTAGAAGAAAAATATGGCAAGACATGCCATTTTACAGCTATTAAATTACCGCATCATGGGAGTAGATATAATGTTTCTATAGATTTTATTAAAAGATATACAGCAGATGAATATTATTTTAGTACCAATTCAGAACGGTTCGGACATCCTGATATAGATGTAATCGCAGATGTAATATATTATTCTGGCACTAATAACAAAAAGCTGATTTTTAATTATCCATTAGATGTGATAAAACTATTTGACAGAAATGATTGGAAACAACAATATCATTATGAAATTGTTGTGGGAAATGGAAATGAAATAGTCGAAAGGAGTTATGAATAAAGATGAAAATTTCGAATATATTTTTAACCCAAATACTGTGCCATGATGAAATAGCAGGAACTGGATTTTTTATAGATTCTAAAACAGTTCTTACTGCTATGCATACCATAACCTCTGACATTGAGGACTTACAATTAAAAGAAGAGAAAGCTGTAGAGCTTTATATAAATGAGTCAGAAGTTATACAGGCAAAGAGTCTGAATCTTGTAGATGCAATTGACAATAGGGTGGATTGCGTTTTGTTGGGAATAGAGGAGGTGTTTGAAGAGGGAGAGAAAGTACGTCTGAAAGCTCCGGCAAACACTTTGCAGGATTATGAATGCAAAGTATTTGGTTATCCTAAAGAATTGGGAACATTAATTGAGTTAGATGGACAAATTATCAAGAGGGAAGAAATTAATAGTGATTCATATGATATGATTGTGAAGATTAAGAAACAAGATAAACTTCAAAATTATGAGGGGATTTCAGGCGGTCCTATCATGATAGGTGGCAATGTAATCGGATTCGCTGTTAAACAGTTATCAGATAATAAAATAGCAGGAATATCTTTGAAGTGCTTAAAGGAATTCTTGCCAGAAGTATATTCCAATAAGATTGTGGTTTCAAACATTAGAAAAACAGCTATATTACATACTTCTTCATTAGTGGAAAGGTGTAATTTAGATTTTTTTGAAAACCATTTGAAGCAGGTATTAAATATAGCAGGACCAAGATATGTGTCAGAATTAAATGTTGAGAATGAAACGTTTGTAACAGTGAATAAAATTCTTGATAAAGAAAGTATTGAAAAAGAAATATTAGAAGCTGAAAGAAAATGGAGTGAACTTTATAAGAAACTTTGCAATAGTATAGGCAATATAAGGGATACAAAGCATAATTTTTTAAAGAAAAGCGCAGAGGATATTGAAAGAATTACGGGAAAGCTTCAAACAAAATGGAGTTCTTTTAGAAACAGAGATTTAGATATGGATTTATTTCGGACGCAGTTGGAATTAGCAGAAAAGGAATTAGAAGTTATTTTTGAAAAAGAATTCCAAAGATTTGAAGAAGAATATGGGAAAGGAAACTATAGAAATCGTAGCTGGAAAGGATTTATGGCATCGTATATGTGTACTTTTCCAACATATCATTTGGAAGAATTAGAAGATTCTATTGAGTTATGCAAGGTATTGATAAAGCAAATAAATAAAGAATCTATGTACTTATATCAGAAGAAAACTGTATTATTGACAGGCAGAGGTGGAATGGGAAAAACGCATTTACTCTGTGATATTACAAAGCAATGGATTAGTAATCAAATACCAGCGTTTCTCTTTTTTGGTGAGCAATTTGGCATGAATAATGCATCGGAGGAGATACTGAAACGATTAGGATTGGAGCAAATTTCGTTCGAAGAATTTTTAAGTTTTTTTGATGAGCTAGCAGAAGAAAAACAATGTTACGTTCCGATTTGTGTTGATGCATTGAATGAAACAATAAAAAATGACTATTGGAATTCGCAGTTGCTGTCATTAAGTGCGGCGGTTGAAAATTATAGGAATATTAAATTGATTGTAAGCTGCCGAAGTATTTATTTGCAAGAGGTGCTTGATGAAGATATAGTAAGCCGTATGGCGATTGTAGAACAAAAAGGGTTTGAGCATGTTGAGATTGAAGCCATGCGCCAATTTGGAGAATATTATGGCATTCATTTGAATTTTGATTATTTGCTGCATCAGGAATATAGAAATCCATTGTACTTAAAAATGTTATGTGAGGTAGCTCAAACACAAGAAAATTTCCATGCTGAAGCTGGAGATTTGATGAAATTAATGAAGGATTTTTTTGTGATGAAAGATAAAAAGATTTCTAAGGAGATTTCTATTTCTGTGCGAGAACACATTGTGCAACAAATTTTGGGTATGGTAGCAAATTCTATGATAAAGCAAAATAAAAACTATATTTTGTGGAGCGAATTGCGTACAATTGTGAAAAAGCTGCTATCAGAATATAGTTGTGAAGGAGATACTCAAAATTTATTGAGGAAACTGCTTTCAGAAAATCTTTTTAAAGAAGCGGATAATGATAATGAAAGGATTGTTTTCGGATATGAACGTTTTTATGAGATAATAATAGCGCAAAGTGTTCTTGGAGCTACAGAGGATGAAACAATTCAAAGAATATATAAGATTCAGGAAAAGCAACAAATGACAATCGGGACGCTTGAATTAATTCAAATACTGTTCATGCGTCAGTTTCAACATGAGATATTGGAATATATTATTCCGGAAGAATGGGATATCAGATGGATTGAGTCATTTGGGCAAAGTTTGTACTGGAGAACGAATCAAGAAGTGACAAGTGAAACAAAGAAGTTTGTCAAATATTTTTTGAAAAATAATAAGGAAGAAAAAGTACGTACTATCTTATTAGCAATATTAGGTGTTTCAACAAAAGTAGATTTTGATTTGAATGCAGAATACTTGCATACATTTTTGATTAAGCAACCACCATTATGGCGGGATTATTATTTAAGCTTTTTTTTATTAGGAAACTTTGAAAAAGAGAAAATAATCTATGATATTTGCATACGCAGTCAAAAATTAGCCAATTATGAGGTTACGGAAAAGGGGGCTCAGTTATGGGCGATTACACTTTCCTGGTTATGCTCTCTAAATGATATAAAGATACGAGATAATGCAAGCAAGGGCTTAGCCAACTTATTTCGAAAGAATACAAATATTATAATAGCTGTGTTAAATAAATTTAAAGATTTGGAAGAAGATTATATTCATGAGCGAATATGGCAGGCGGCATATTCTGCACTTCTTTTGGCAGGGGAGGAGGTGGTGCTGAAAGAGGTAGTTGAATATATTGATATACAGTTTGCGAAAAAAGGAGCATGGCCTGAAAACGTTTTAATTCGGGATTATTTATATAAAATTATTGAGTATTCTGTGAATCGAAGGGAATTCCCTGATAGCATGTTAATTACTTATCAACCACCTTATAAGAGTGAGAAGTTGACAAAAGTATCGGAGGAAACATTACAAAAATGGAAAAAGGAAAATGGCAGGTTATATTTTAACTGCATTGAGAGCGACTTTGCAATATACACAATTCCGTCCGAGGTTGAAGATTATGGATTTTCAAAGAAGGAGATTGGCGGGATCATAATGCAAAACATACTCAATAGTGGATATGACGATAATTTAGAAAAATATGATCAGATGATAGATTATAAATATGGTTCTTTGCGCAGCAGAGACTCTTCGGTTGAAAGAATCGGGAAAAAGTATCAGAAAATATTTTTATATCGATGTATGGGAAGGCTCTACGATAATTATGAGTATAAGTCAAGGTATTCATATGCTGAGGGTAATTATCCGCTGATCGGAGAACAAGGGACATCTTTTCGTGAAATTGATTTGACAGCATTGCCATATGAAGCAGAAAAAGATGCATTTAGAGCGAAACAGATTTATTATCCATTTTCCAGGTATCGTGATTTTTCTGATGAAAAATGGTTTCATAAAAAAGATGTCACACAATATTTTGAAAGCTTGTTTTTGCAAAAGTACAATAGTGATAAATATATGATTTTACAAGGATATTTTCATGATAGAGAAAAAAATTCTCCCAAGTATAGAGAAGTATGGGTGCAGATACGGTCTTATTTCTTTGGAAAAAAGTATAAACAAAATTTTTTGGATTGGTTAAAGGGAAAGGATTTTGAAGGAAGATGGATGCCGGAAGGAACAAATCATTTGTATGAGGTAAGTATTGGTGAATATCCGTGGAGTGAATATATAACACAGTATTTGAGGGAAATGCAGGAAGAACAAAGTTTTAGAGGAAATTCGCCAGCTCCATGTCATATTATTCCCACGGTTAACGACTATAATAATGAGAAAGATTCTGAATTTTGTCCGTCCAGTATCGCGGGAAAATTTATGTTTCCATGTAAAGATTTGTTTGAAGTATTGGATTTAAAGTGGAATGGGAAAAATGGATTTTGTGCAAAAGAAAAACCAGTAGTATATCTTTCGGAAGGAGCTGATAGTGCACTTTATATAGATAAGGATTTATTAATAGATTATTTGGAACGTTCGGGGCAAGAAATTGTGTGGACGGTTTTGGGAGAAAAGCAAAAAATTGGAGGTATGGGATTTCGGGATTTTCCAGGAAGAAGTGAGTTTAGCTATAGTTATTATTGGGACAATGGGCAAATTAAGAGAAATCATGAAGTATTCCATGTGCGTAAGGCACAGTATGATGGTTAAAACATGGATTTTGATAAGGTATATGAAATACAGGGATTATTTTGTTCAATAAAATGATTTTGTTACCCTTGATGAATCATCAATAAAATGAAAGGTGGTATAAAATATGAGTTCGGATTATATAACAGATGAGCAGGTAGTAAAACGTGCGAATGCAGCAGTAGGGCTTGAAATAGAAAAATTGAAAGCAATGGGAGCGCCGGTTATAATTTATGACAGAAAAAAACAAGTTGTGGTAAGACGCAATAATGACGGAACAGAAACAGAGGTAGGGAAACGATTGCGAAAGGGGAACTATAGTGAACGAATTGAAAAAGAAATCTGAGATTGTTATTTTTGCCGGTCCGAATGGTTCAGGTAAAAGTACATTTACGTCATTATTGAAGCCCTCAATGGATTATATTAATGCAGATGAAATTAAGAAAATATTGAAATGTTCAGATTTTGAAGCTGCAAAATTGGCTGAAAAACAAAGAGAAGAACATTTGAAGAATATGGAAGATTTTTGTTTTGAAACAGTTCTTTCTACAGATAGAAATTTGAATCTGTTAAAAAGGGCAAAGGAAAAAGGGTATTTTATCCGATGTTATTATATCCTTACTGCAGATCCAATGATAAACATTTTTCGTGTCAGGGCACGGGTAGAGGTTGGCGGACATGATGTTCCAGATGATAAAATTATTAGCCGTTTTGACAAAGCACTGGCATTAGTACATGAGGTAGTTGGTGTCTGTGATATTTGTCATATATATGACAATTCTGAAGACAGACCCTATCGGATTTATAAGAAGAGAAAAGATCGGTCTTTTTATGATACGTGTGATGATTGGAATAAAGAAGATATATTTTATCTAACGCAGGATATGAATGCAGAGAAAAAGAATTTGAATGATAATTGAGTAAAAAGAATAGAGAAACTGAAAAGCATCACGAAGGGCTAGTCTTTTGGTGATGCTTTTCCTTTGCAGAAAAAGAATATTTTTTTTAGTTTTTACTTGACAAAAGCAGAGATCATAGGGCTTACGTGGTCGGATATTGACATGAAAAATAAACAGGTCAGCATCAACCATCAGCTTATCTACAGGAATCTGGGAGAAGGGAACAGGCTCTGTGTTACAGCTCCCAAGACCGAGGCAGGCGTAAGGGATATTCCCATGACAGCCAGTGTCAGAAAGGCTTTTGAAAAGCAACGGGAATATCAGTTCATGATGGGGATAGACAGGGATTATGAAGTGGATGGTATGAAAGGCTTTATTTTCACCAGCAAGAATGGACGCCCCTTACAGCCCAACGCAGTCAACAACGTACTTTACAATATCGTGGATGCTTATAATAAGCAGGAAACGGCGAAAGCGAAAAAGGAGCACCGCAAGCCGGAGATGATGCCGAGAATATCAGCCCATATTTTAAGGCATACAGGATGTACCAGAATGGCGGAGCGTGGGATGGATGTAAAGGTATTGCAGTACATCATGGGGCATGCAAATATCGCGGTCACTATGGAAGTTTATAATCATATCACGGAATATGCGAGAATAGAAAAGGAAATATTGAAGATGGAAGACCTGATGGCGATATAAGCCACAAGACGTTATCTGATGAAATCGGATACGAAGCTGTACCCCAAATTTTTTCACAAATGGGGTATGAATGGGGTATAATACATGTTATTTGGCATTTTACAGAAATTTTAGAACCCGCAAAGCCGCATAAACACTGGGTTTGCAAATAATTTCACAACAATCCTGACGGATTGTTGAAAAATAATTAGCACTCACCTCTTGACAGTGCTAATAACCAGTGCTATATTCATACTAGAACAAACAATGAACTCTGTTAAGTGACGGGCCAATGCACTGTAAATGAATGAAATGATTCAAAAGTCCATAAAATTTATTCATTACAGTAACGGCAGAGAGGAGAGCTTATGAATATATCGAAATTTACTCAGAAGTCCATGCAGGCCGTGGAGGGCTGCGAGAAGCTTGCGTATGAATATGGCAATCAGGAGATCGAGCAGGAGCACCTGCTTTACAGTCTGCTGACCATTGATGACAGTCTGATTCTGAAGCTGATTGAGAAGATGGAGATCAACACGCAGTACTTTGTAAACCGGGTGGAGGAAGCACTGACTAAGAGGGTCAAGGTACAGGGAGGACGGGTTTATGTGGGACAGGATCTGAATAAGGTGCTGGTTTCCGCGGAAGAGGAGGCAAAGGCGCTTTCGGATGAATATGTATCGGTGGAACATCTGTTTCTGGCCATGATCAAACATCCCAATAAGGCGATCAAGGAACTGTTTAAAGAGTTTGGCATTACCAGAGAAAGGTTTCTGCAGGTGCTGTCCACGGTGCGGGGGAATCAGCGGGTTACTTCTGATAATCCGGAAGCCACTTATGATACGCTGGCCAAATATGGACAGGATCTGGTGGAGAGGGCGAGAGACCAGAAGCTGGATCCGGTGATCGGAAGGGATTCTGAGATCCGGAATGTGATCCGGATTCTTTCCCGGAAGACCAAGAACAATCCGGTTCTCATTGGAGAACCCGGTGTGGGAAAAACTGCAGTGGTGGAGGGACTGGCCCAGAGGATTGTACGGGGCGATGTGCCTCAGGGACTGAAGGATAAAAAGATTTTTGCCCTTGATATGGGGGCGCTGGTGGCGGGCGCCAAGTACCGGGGCGAGTTTGAGGAGCGGCTGAAAGCGGTTCTGGAGGATGTGAAGAACAGCGATGGTCAGATCATTCTTTTCATCGACGAGCTGCACACCATTGTGGGAGCAGGTAAGACGGATGGCGCGCTGGATGCGGGTAATATGTTAAAGCCCATGCTTGCGAGAGGGGAACTGCACTGTATCGGCGCCACGACGCTGGACGAATATCGGCAGTATATTGAGAAGGACGCAGCGCTGGAGAGAAGGTTTCAGCCTGTGATGGTGGAGGAGCCTACGGTGGAGGATACCATCTCCATTTTAAGAGGACTGAAGGAACGTTATGAGGTGTATCATGGCGTGAAAATCATGGACAATGCGCTGGTCAGTGCAGCTGTCCTTTCCAACCGATATATTTCGGACCGGTTCCTGCCGGATAAGGCCATCGACCTGGTGGACGAGGCATGTGCGCTGATCAAGACAGAACTGGATTCCATGCCCACGGAGCTGGATGAGCTGCAGCGCAAGGTAATGCAGATGGAGATAGAAGAAACTGCGCTGAAGAAAGAGGACGATCGGATCAGCAGAGAGCGTCTGGAAAACCTGCAGAAGGAGCTGGCGGAACTGAAAGAAGAACTGAACAACCGCAAAGCGCAGTGGGAGAATGAAAAGGCTTCTGTGGAGAAACTCTCCGGTCTTCGGGAGGAGATCGACGCGGTAGGCAGTCAGATTGAAATTGCCCAGAGAGAAGGAGATTATGAAAAAGCGGCGGAGCTGAGCTACAGCAGGCTGCCGGCGCTGAAAAAACAGCTGGAGATCGAAGAGGAGCGCGTTAAAAATAAAGATCTTTCTCTGGTACACGAGAATGTATCCGAGGAGGAGATCGCAAGGATCATTTCCCGATGGACAGGAATCCCGGTTGCAAAGCTTACGGAAAGCGAGAGAAACAAGACCCTGCATCTGGATGACGAGCTGCACAGACGTGTAATTGGACAGGATGAGGGCGTGACCAAAGTGACGGAGGCGATTATCCGTTCCAAGGCCGGGATCAAGGATCCCACCAAGCCGATAGGTTCGTTTCTGTTTCTGGGGCCTACCGGTGTGGGAAAGACGGAGCTTGCCAAGTCGCTGGCAGCCGCTTTGTTTGATGATGAGAATAACATGGTCCGCATTGATATGAGCGAATATATGGAGAAATACTCTGTATCCAGACTGATCGGAGCGCCTCCCGGATATGTGGGATATGAGGAGGGCGGACAATTAACCGAAGCAGTCAGAAGAAAGCCTTACTCAGTGGTTCTCTTTGATGAGATTGAAAAGGCGCATCCGGATGTGTTCAATGTGCTTCTGCAGGTACTGGATGATGGCCGGATTACCGATTCTCAGGGACGGACCGTGGACTTTAAGAATACCATTCTGATTATGACCTCCAACATCGGCGCGTCTTATCTGCTGGAGGGAATCGACTCAAATGGTCAAATCGATGAGGGCGCAGAAAATGCGGTCATGGAGGAACTGAGAGCACATTTCAGACCGGAATTTCTGAATCGTCTGGACGAAACAATTTTGTTCAAGCCATTGACAAAGGACAATATTACAGGCATTATAAGACTGATCATTGACGATCTGAACAGGCGTCTTTCCGACAGGGAACTTACGGTGGAGCTTTCTCCTGAGGCTCAGAGTTTTATCGTGGAGAATGCCTACGATCCGGTATACGGGGCAAGACCTTTGAAACGGTATATCCAGAAATATGTGGAGACACTCTCTGCCAGACTGATTCTGGCGGATCAGGTGGAACAGGGAGATACCATAAGGATCGCGCTGAGAGACGAGGAATTGACCGCAGAGGTCATAAAAAACTGAAAACGCAATAAACTTTCATACAGGAGAAGCGAAATGCCAAAAGATCCGGTCATGTTGTTAAGCTATGTAAATTTGAAACTGCGGGATTTTTATCCAAACCTGGCGTCCATGTGCGAAGACATGGAGGTAAGCCGGGCCGAGATTGAGGAAAAACTGAGCGGGATAGGATATTTTTATAACGAGGAACAGAATCAGTTTCTGTAGCATGGCGTGCGGAAAACGGATCTGTCTGCGGCGTAAGAGGGAAAGCGGGAAATCTATGCATGGCAGATTTCCCGCTGCATATAAATAGAAGTAAGATCCCTCACAAGGAATTCTTTTTATGAATCTGAACAGAAGAATTTTGTCCTGCATTATTCTGCTCTTCCTTCTTGCGCTTATATGTATAATCGGCGTGCTTGAGAAGGAGAAGCTGCCGGTATCGGGGCGGGCCGTAAAGAAGGATGCCGGCAAGAAGATTGCTCTGACCTTTGATGATGGCCCGCATCCTTTTTACACGCAGCAGCTCCTGAAAGGACTGAAAGAGCGGGATGTGAAAGTGACCTTCTTTATTACAGGTAAAAATGTGGAAGCCTATCCGGAAATCGTCAGGGAGATCCACGCGGATGGACATCTGATTGGAAATCACACTTATAATCATACGCAGCTCAGTTCACGGAATCAGGAGAGCTTCAAGCAGGAGATCATAAAGACCAACGAGGCAATCAGAAAAGTGACGGGGGAGGATACCATCTATGTCCGTCCCCCGTATGGCAGCTGGAACAAGGAGTTTGAAAAGGAGCTGAATATGTTTCCGGTTCTCTGGACCATTGACCCTCTGGACTGGTGCAGCAGCGATGTGTCCTGTATTGTGAAGAATGTCTGCGCCAGAGCAGATGAAAATGATATTATTCTGATGCATGACCAGTACAAGACTACAGTGACGGCGGCTCTTAAGATTGTTGATCGTCTGACGGAGAAGGGCTTTGAATTTGTCACGGTAGACGAGCTGATGTTTGACTAGCCAGAGGCTGATTTACCCAATGATGCTCAGAAGAGACGTCCATCTTCCAGTCTGATTTCTTCCGGTGTTTCCACAATTGCCTCAATTGCGGCTTGCACGCCTTCCGTCATCATCTCCTGGGACATGGAAGGCATATTCTTTTTGTCGGTTACCTGCTGCGGAAGAAAGGGAATATGGAGAAAACCGCTTCGCTTTCCCGGGTATTTTACGGCAATCAGATGGCATATGCCATAAGTAACATGATTACACACGAAGGTCCCTGCCGTATTGGAGACAGAAGCCGGGATCCCGTGTTCTCTGATTCGCTGTACCATTGCCTTGACCGGTACAGTCACAAAGTAAGCATCCGGTCCTTCCGGACAGACCGGTTCATCAACAGGTTGATTTCCTTCATTGTCCGGGATCTGAAAGTCATCTATATTAATCCCCACGCGTTCTACAGAAATATCGCACCGCCCGCCGGCCTGGCCGATGGACAGAATCACATCGGGGTTATATTTCTCAATTGCATTCTCTATCATATGAAGCGACTTATGACAGACAGTTGGAATCTGAAGCTTTATAATCCGGGCTCCGGCAATCTGTCCGGGCAGTCTTTTTACCGTTTCAATAGAAGGATTGATCGTTTCATTCCCAAAAGGGTCAAATCCGGTGACCAGTATTTTCATCTCATATCTCCTTATCTACATTCACATGATTTTTCCGGGCGGAATCCTCCGGAACAGATAGTTTATTCTAGCATAAATGTTTACAGGAAACGATAACTATTTCCGACACTTTGGCGGTAATAAAAAGGAACATTGATTCTGCGCCTCAAATTGGTTATAATTTTATCCATATACGGTTGTTCCGGAAAGGAGTTTTCATGAAATTTCTTCATATATCAGATTTACATATTGGTAAGCGCATCAGCGAGTTTTCCATGATGGAGGATCAGAAACATATATTAAACCAGATTCTGGAGATTGCAGACAGAGAAAAGATACAGGGAGTCATCATAGCCGGGGACATTTATGACCGGTCAGTACCATCAGGAGAAGCGGTGCAGGTCTTTGACCGCTTTCTGACGGCCCTTGCAGAGAAAGGCAAAAAGGTTTTTATCATCAGCGGCAATCATGACTGTGCAGAGCGTCTGGCTTTCGGAGCCAGCCTCATGAACAGAGGCGGTGTGTTTATTTCCCCGGTATATACAGGGACTGTAGAGCCGGTCCGGCTTGAGGATGAATATGGAGAGCTCTTTTTGTACCTTCTTCCTTTTATCAAACCCGCAGTAATGCGCTGTGTGCTGGAGAAAGAAGGGAAAGGAAACGGAGAAGAGCAGGCAGAGGCACAGAAACAGGGAACGCCCGGGTTTCCCGAAAGCTATCAGGATGCGGCGGCGCTGGCAGTGGAAAGGATGAAGGTAGATCCTTCCCGGCGCAATATTCTGGCTGCTCACCAGTTCGTGACAGGGGCGGGACGATGTGAATCAGAGGATATTTCGGTGGGCGGACTGGACAATGTGGACGCAGAGATTTTTGATGTGTTTGATTATGTGGCGCTTGGCCATATTCACAGCCCCCAGTGGGTGAAGCGCAGACAGGTGCGTTATTGCGGAACGCCTCTTAAGTATTCCTTTTCCGAGGCGGATCAGGAAAAATCAGTGACGGTCCTGGATATGAGGGAAAAGGGAGTGGTTGAGATCAGTACGATTCCCTTAAAACCTCTTCACGATATGAAAAAGCTTCGGGGCAGTTATGAGGAAGTGACGCTGAAATCCTTTTATCAGGGGATGGACAGGCAGGACTATATGCAGATTACGCTGACTGACGAGGAGGATATTCCTGACGGATTCAGGAAACTGAGGATTATTTATCCCAATCTGATGCAGCTGATCTATGATAACAGCAGGACAGGAGGGAGTCAGGCGATAGAATTGGAAAAGGAAGCGGAAGATAAGTCGGAGCTGGAGCTGTTTGAGGAGTTCTTTGCGCTTCAGAACAACCGGTCTATGAGCGGGAAGCAGGAGGAATGGGTCAGAGGACTGATCGAGGAACTTAAGGCGGGAGAGGAGAGTGCAGAATGAAACCGGTGGAACTGATCATAAGCGCATTCGGGCCCTATGCAGGGCGGACGGAAGTTGATTTTGAGCGTCTGGGAGGAAAAGGGCTTTATTTGATTACCGGGGATACGGGTGCGGGTAAAACCACAATTTTTGATGCGATTTCCTTTGCCCTGTACGGAGAAGCCAGCGGAGAGGTCCGCAGGACGGACATGTTTCGCAGCAAATATGCCAAAGACGAGGTTCCTACTTATGTGGAATTTACGTTTGATTATGGAAAAGAGCGCTATCGCATCAGACGAAGCCCCGAATATCTGCGGCGTAAGGGCAGAGGGAGCGGATATACCACCCAGAAGGCGGAGGCCTGCCTTTATTTTCCAGGAGAGAGGCAGCCGCTCACCAGGCCAAAGGAAGTGACGAAGGCAGTGACGGAGCTGACCGGATTAGACCGGAGGCAGTTTTCCAGGATTGCCATGATTGCCCAGGGGGATTTTCAAAAACTTTTGCTGGCGGGTACACAGGAGCGGAGCGAAATTTTCCGCCATATTTTTAATACGGGACTTTATCAGAGGCTGCAGGAGAGGCTGAGAGCGGAGACAAGAATCCAGAAGGAAAAATACGAAGAGCTGGGACGGAGCCTGAATCAATATATGGACAGTGTGATCTGTCTGGACGACAATCCGTTCTCTTCTGAAATGCAGGAACTGAAAAAGGACAAATTTGACGGAAGGATCGGGGAAGGCATTTCGGTGTTGGAAGGCCTCTGTGAAGAAGACGAAACGTTTCTGAAAGAGCTGGAGAGGCGGATTGGATTCATTGACAGGCAGATAGAGCAGGAGGATCAATTGCTGGGAAATATTCACCGAGTGAAGGAACAGCGGAAGGAACTTATAAAAAAGCGGGAAGAGCTGGAAGAGCTGGAGCCTGAGCTGGATCAGATGAAAAATACGCTGAAGGAACTGGAAGAGGCGGATCAGGACAGAAAAAAGCTGGAGGAACAAAGAGAAGAACTGTTGAAAAAGCAGGAAAGACTGCAGGGACTGCGGACAAAGTGGGAGGAGGAAAAACGAAAGCGGCTGGAGCTGGAGGAGATATCCTGCGGGGAAAAGGGCAGAGAGGAAAAACTTTCATTGCAGATAGAAGACCTGCAGCATCAGGCGGAGGCTCTGCAGGACAGAGATGATATGTTGCAAAAGACGGCCAGCCTGCAGAGAATGATTCAGGAACAGGGAAAAGAGCTGCTGCATTTGCGGAAACAGGTTACGGATACGGAAGAGATATGTGTCCGGATTGAACATCAGGTATCGGACAGCCAAAAGAGACAGGAACAGTTTAAGACAGAGAGAGAAAGCCTTGAAGATACGGATAAGCAGCTGCTTCTTTTAAAGCAGCAGAAAAGCGAGCTGGCGGGAAGGCGCAGAGAACTGGACGAGCTTTCCGGGGCTGCTGAGCTTTTGGAACAGCGGAAGGAGGAACTGGACCGGACCCAAAAGGCGTATGGTACGGCGCGGGAGGAAAAAGCGCGGTCAGAGGAGCAATACAGGATCAGGGAACAGCGGTTTCTGGACGCGCAGGCAGGGCTGCTGGCTCTGGGACTGGTGGAGGGAGCAGCCTGCCCGGTGTGCGGATCGCTTCATCATCCTGATCCTGCCCGGATGCCGGAGGCGGCTCCTCAAAAAGAAGAGCTGGACCGGGAGAAGGAGCAGCTTGAAAAAAAGCAGGCAAAGGCGGAACGAATCAGTGAAAAGGCCGCACATTTGCAGGAGCAGATTCAGGAGCAGCGGGATTTGGCAGTGAGAAAGGCGGAGGCAATCTTTGCTTCAGAAGTGCTTTCAGATAGCAAAGAGTGTTTCGGGACAGAAAAATATCCGGAAATATCCGATGATAATCTGAAGGAATGGGTAGGAGTTTTTCACCGGGAACAGGAGCGGAAAGAAGGAGAAGCTGACCGGAAAATTGAAAATACGGAGTTCCTGATAGAACGCAGAAGAGAACTTTCAGAACAAATGAACCGTGAGAGGGAACGGCTGAAAAAAGAGGAAGAAGAGCTCTGGCAAAAAAGGCAGGACCTTGCTGCAGCAAAGGGAAAACTGGAGGAGAGAAGCAGGCAGTGGGATCATATAATTTCGGAGAAAGAGGAGATGCTGTCGAAACTGCTGCCCTTAGATAAACTCAGCTCCGGTACACCGCCGGCACAGTTCCTGACAGCAATGGATGAGCTGCAGGACAAGCTGTCCGGACAGACCGCACGGCTGCAGACTGAGATTGAAAAGAGGAACACACTGGTGCAGAACAGGCAGCAGAAGGAGCGGGAGCTTTTGGAAACCCGGGAGCGCCTGATTTCCCTGGGACAGCAGATGGAGGTGGCGAAAAGCAGGCAGAAGGAAAGTGCTGACCGGCTTATGGAAAATCTGCAGGAGGAGAATGGCTTTTCGGAAACAGACAGCCTGATGGAGGCTGCCTGTAACAGAGAGAAAGCGCTCGAGGGAAAGCTCCACTCCCTGGGGGCAAAGATCATAGAGCGGTGTAGCGAAGGAATGAATCTGTTCTATCGCACAAATCTGTCCGGTGCGGGTCTGTCTGGCGGGAGACTGTCTGATGAGCCGGAGAACTGCGGCAGAATACTCAGCACGGCTCTGGAAAAGGTGCGCGACAGGGTCGGTGAGGATGGAAAGAGAAAAGAAAGACTGGATGCTGCCGTTGAAACGCTGAGAAATCAGATTTCCCAGGCAAAGGAGGCGGCCATTCTGCCGGAAGAAGCAGTACTTGCAAGAAAAGAAGGACGCCAGCGGGAGAAAAAATTATTTGGACAGGCCCGGGACCGGAAGAAAAATGCCCTGGCCACAAACCGCGAAATCCTTCAAAAGGTTACAGTACGCCAAAAGGAGATCAGAGAGGCGGAGGAAACTTATATGTGGAAGCGGTCTCTATCCGATACGGCAGGGGGAACGCTTACCGGAAAAGAGAAGGTAGAGCTGGAGACTTATATCCAGATGCATTATTTTGAACGGATCCTGAAAAGGGCAAATCTGCGGTTCCTTATGATGAGCAACGGACAGTATGAGCTGGAGCGGGAAGAGGAGAGCGGCAGCAGGAAGGAAAAAGCCGGACTGGAGCTCCGGGTGGTTGATCATTATAATGGAAGCCGGCGTAGCGTGAAAACACTTTCCGGAGGGGAAGCGTTTCAGGCATCCCTGTCCCTTGCGCTGGGGCTTTCCGATGAAATCCAGGCCCGGTCAGGAGGAATCAGGCTGGATTCCATGTTTGTGGACGAGGGCTTCGGATCATTGGACGAGGAGGCGCTCAGACAGGCCATGAAGGCCCTGACACAGCTGACAGAGGGAAACCGTATGGTAGGAATTATTTCCCATGTGGCGGAGTTAAGGGATCAGATCGATAAGAAGATCATTGTCACTAAGACAAGAGGAACAGAAGCGCCAGACAGCCGGGTGACTGTGGAAGTATAGGAGCTGCCGGAAAATTTCCATAAGATGTTTCCTAAGATTTTTTCACATTTTTTCATTTCCATTTACCGGTTGTTTATTGTATAATAATTTTATTCGGCCAATGGCCGGGGCGATGTCTGCCCCGGCCGGGACTTTTGAAAGAACGATTTGATCACGATAAAAAGGAGTTTGTTGTAAGTGAACGGACAGATAGATGACGAAGATGCGATCAGAGAGCGGTACAGTCAGCGGATCGAAGAGATGCGCAGGAGCAAGGCAAAGCAGATGCAGTTCCGCGCGAATATAAAGAAATATGGTCCGCCGGCAGCAGCGGTATGTATTGTACTGATTCTGATACTGGTCAGGGTCACAGTTTTTCATACAGCTTCAGGGAAGCAGAATATAACGGAAAAAACGCAGCAGGTTGAGAATGAAAGTGTAAGCAGTAAAAATGCGGGGAAAGAGGCGCAAAATATTAACCAGATTGGTCAACAAATACCGGAAGAGGAGAATGACGCTTTACCGGTCCTCTCTCTTTTACCATCGCCTTCTTCAATTTCCGGGCCGAAGCGGCAGAAAGAATACAGGGCTGAGGCCGGAAACGATACGGATGTGATCGGGGATGAAGACTTTTTCAGTCAATACGGGATTTTTATTGATCTGAAAAAAGAGAAGGTTCTTGCGGGAAAGGGAGCGTTTGAGGTGATCAACCCGGCATCCATGACAAAGATTCTGACCGTTCTGGTAGCTGCTGAACATGTGGATGATCTGGATGATACTTTTACCATCACCCTTGAAATTACGGATTATGGATATGTCAATGACTGCAGCAGCGCGGGATTTGAAAAAGATGAGACGGTCAGCATACGGGATCTGTTCTACGGAACGGTTCTGCCTTCCGGGGCCGATGCGGCAGTAGCGCTGGCAGTTTATGTGGCGGGAGATCAGGATGCTTTCGTGAAAATGATGAACGATAAAGCAAAAGAACTTGGGTTGTCCAAAACAGCGCACTTTACCAATTGTGTGGGAATCTATGATGAGGAGCATCACTGCAGTGTTTATGATATGGCCATGATTCTGGAGGCGGCTCTGGACAATGAGCTCTGCCGGGAAGTCCTTTCCACTAAGACCTATACCACCTCTCAGACAGAGCAGCACCCGGAGGGAATCATTCTCTCCAACTGGTTTCTGCGCAGGATAGAGGACAAGGACTGTGGAGGAGAGGTGATCAGCGGCAAGACAGGCTATGTTGTTCAGTCGGGGAATTGTGCGGCCAGTTATGGAGAGAGTAAAGACGGGGAGGGGTTTATCTGCGTGACCGCAGGAGCCAACAGCCCCTGGCGCTGTATCGCCGATCATGCGTTATTGTATAAGCGTTATCTGCCGGAAGCATCCTGATCCGGCTTTTGGAGGAAAGAATGGATTTATTTGAATATATGAGAGCTTCCAGCCTGGAGAAGGAATCTCCTCTGGCGGCAAGGCTGCGGCCTGTCACACTGGATGAAGTGGCGGGGCAGCAGCATATTATCGGAAAGGATAAGCTGCTGTACCGTGCAATCAGGGCGGACAAGCTCAGCTCCCTTATTTTTTACGGCCCTCCGGGCACCGGGAAGACCACGCTTGCCCGGGTGATCGCCAATACCACAAGCGCGGAGTTCACCCAGATTAACGCTACTGTGGCGGGCAAAAAGGACATGGAAGAAGTGGTGAAGAAGGCCGGAGATACGCTGGGGATGTATGGGAAGCGGACGATTCTGTTTATTGACGAGATCCATCGCTTCAATAAGGGGCAGCAGGACTATCTGCTTCCTTTTGTGGAAGACGGAACCATTATTCTGATAGGCGCAACCACGGAAAATCCTTATTTTGAGGTAAATGGCGCGCTTTTGTCCCGTTCCGTTATTTTTGAGTTAAAACCCCTCGAGAAGGCGGATATTAGAAAGCTCCTGGACCGGGCGGTAAATGACAGAGATAAGGGAATGGGGGCTTATGATGCCGTTCTGGAGGAGGAGGCCGGGGAGTTCCTGGCAGATATGGCGGAAGGAGACGCCAGGCAGGCGTTAAATGCCATTGAACTTGGCATCATGACCACGGACAGATCGGCCGATGGGAAAATACATATCACGCTGGAAGTGGCAAAGGAGTGCATTCAGAAGCGCAGCGTGCGTTATGACAAGTCGGGAGACAATCATTACGATACGGTATCGGCCTTTATCAAAAGTATGCGGGGGTCGGATCCGGATGCGGCGGTGTATTATCTGGCGCGTATGCTCTATGCGGGAGAAAGCGTTACGTTTATCGCAAGAAGGATCATGATCTGCGCCGCGGAGGATGTGGGGCTTGCCGATCCTCAGGCACTGTCCGTTGCAGTGAGCGCATCTCTGGCTGCAGAGCGGGTGGGGATGCCGGAGGCGCAGATCATTCTTTCCGAGGCAGCGTTGTATGTAGCCTGTGCGCCCAAAAGCAATGCCTGTGTGGCGGCCATAGGAGAAGCGTCAAAGGCGGTGGAGGAGACAGGAAATCTGAAGATTCCTGTTCATCTGCAGGATGCACATTACAAAGGAGCGGCGAAGCTGGGAAGAGGAAAGGGATATCTGTATGCCCATGATTATCCCGACCACTATGTGGAACAGCAATATCTTCCTTATGAGCTGAGCGGGAGAGAGTTTTACAGCCCTTCCGGCTGCGGATATGAGGTGAAGATAAAGGAGCACATGAATCGCATCAAAGCAAAAGGAAATAAAAAAGCATGAGTGTTGAAACTGAAAAGAACAGAAAGCCGGCAGGAAAGAAGAAACGCAGAAGACATGCGCCCGGGAAAAAAGACAGGGACCGCATGAAAAAGCTCACCCGGGGCCTTCTGATCCTGCTGGGAGCTGTCCTGATTGCCGCTGTTGCGGCGGTGGCAGTCCTTCTTCTCACCAGGAAGAAGGAAGATAACGAGTCTGTCAAGGTGCCGCTTCCGGAGATCATGGAGGAGATACAGCCTGAAACCGAAGAGACAAAGGGGCTGGGAAGTTCCGTGCTGAATCATATTATCACGGCTGGCAGTGCAGTGTGGGATTCTTTTGGAAAACGGCCGGACAGTTATGACCTGACGGAGACGGAAGCGGCGGACTTTGCCGATATCACCCAGTGTATCATAGATCCGGATACAAAAAGGATCTCGATAACCGCGCAGGGGGACGGAGTTCCCAAAAGTGATGACAAATATTATTATCTTTTTGCTCTGAATACCTTTGAGGACAGTATTGGAGAGGACAGCGACTATCTGGCAAAGGATTACAAGGATAACAGCGTGACGTTTTCTGCCGCACTGAATTATAATCAGGCGGGAAGCCGGCTTTTTAAAAAGTTTGCTGTGGCGGTCAAAAAAGATGGGAAGTATGTGCAGGTGGCGACGCCCAGCTATCTGACCAATCCGGAAGCCATTGCCAAATATTCCTCCGTATTCCAGCAGCCCGGCTCCAAAAAGGGACTTCTGGTGGATCCCAACAGAATGCGGGGCGGCGAACTGGACGACCTGGGCGTTAAGCAGGCGGCCTATAACATTCCGGTGGCCAGGCTTTTGGGGCCGACCACCAGCGCGGCTTATCCCACCATCAATTATACGTACAACGGCAGGACCTATGCGCTGAACGGACAGGTGGTAGCGGAATATGATCTGGTATTCGGCACGCTGACGGCCAAGGGGATCACGACTACGGCCATTATTCTCAATAATTATTCAGGCGCCTATCAGCAGCTGATCCATCCGAAAGCCCGCAGCGGCAGTACGGCTCCGTATTACATGTTCAATGGTGCGGAGGAATCGGGAGTGGAATATATGGCGGCCATTGCTTCTTTTCTCGCGGACCGCTATTCCGGAAACAGCCACGGAAGGATTTCCAACTGGGTTATTGCCAATGAGATCAATGCCCGCAAGGAATGGAATTATATGGCGCATACTGACATAGAGACTTATGTGGAGGAATATGCCAGAGCCTTCCGGGTATTTTATACGGCGATTAAAAGTGTGAGCAGCAGTGCCAGAGTCTATATTTCCATTGACCAGCAGTGGGACAGAAACATCAAGAATAATACGAATTATGATGGAAGAGATATTCTGGATGTGTTTAACCGGAACATAACCTCCAAGGGAAACATTGACTGGGGTGTTGCACAGCATCCCTATAACGTGCCGCTTACGGAGGCGCGGACCTGGAAGGCTTCCAAATATGTGGAGCATAATGCCGGAACGTCCATGATCACTATGGCCAATATTGAGGTACTGGTCAATTACATGCGGCAGGCCCATTTCCTGAATCCTTCAGGCGAGGTGCGCAGTATCCTGCTCAGCGAACAGGGATATACATCCAGCGCCGGCCAGGCAAATCAGGCGGCGGCCTTTGCCTATGCCTATTATAAGGTGGAGGCGTACAGCGATATTGATGGATTTTTGCTGAACCGACAGACCGACGCGGGGGAAGAGGTGGCCCAGGGCCTGGCCTTCGGTTTGAACGATGGAGGCGGAAATCACAAACAGATCTATAATGTATTTAAATACATTGATACGCCGGAGCATGCGCAGTACACGGATTTTGCAAAAGATATCATTGGGATTTCCAGCTGGAATGAGATCATACGATAAAGAGAAATTAGAGGATCGCACTGCGGCGGAAAGGGATCATATCGCTGAAGCGATCCGCCGCAGGCGGAGAATCCTGCAGAGCAGGATTCTTATTCATGACAATAGAATCCTCGCAAAGCGTGGATTCTATTGGTTAAAAAAGCTGTTCAATCAGATATTGATAGATTTCCTGATTTTTTTCCATCCAGTGATCACAGATAGAAGCGGCAGTCTCTTCAAGGGGAACGGATATTTTCAGATCTACCAGCGTGATATTTTTCTCCTTTGCAATAAGATGCGCCTCATATTCGCCGGAAGACGCCTTGCTGTAATCCGCCAGGACAGAATTTTCATTGCGCAGCTCAAAGCCCTTTTCACGGAGAAAACGGTCGATGTCGGTACGGATATCATGATTGATGTCGCCCTTGAAAAAATCAAGTGTCCTGCGTCCTTCCTCGGTGATGCTTAAGTGGGAGCGGTTCCGGACAGACTGAGAGACGACGAGCCCATCCTCGATCATTTCGCCAATGGCCTGCTGGACATTGAGAAAATTGGTGGTGTACTCTCTGCCCAGAAGGAAATCGTTGATCTGGATCCGGGTCAGGGGAAAATCCACGCCGTTCAGCATATAGAGAATGATCAGTTTGTACAAAGTCAGAAGTTCATGCATAGTAAGTTACCTTTCAAAAAGTCATCTTTCCCAAAGTCAGCCATGATAAAGCATGCCCTGCCATGTTTGCTTTTCGGCCATTTGTCTGTGCAGTGTGTTGAGCACCCTCTTTTTGTCAGTACTCCAGGAAGGCGCAAGCAGCAGAGATCTTGGGGCATCCCCTGTGAGACGGTGCACGACGAGGTCGGGACGCAGAAGTTCTAAAGAAGCGATCACCGTGTCAAGATACGATTCCATTGTGGAAAAGGAGCCGGCAGCGGCAGGATCTCTTTCCCAGAGACGGCCCAGATCAGTTCCTTTCAGAATATACAGAAGCTGCAGTTTAATGCCCTGGATTGGCTGACGATTTAAATAGCGTACAGTGGCAAGCATATCCTCCCGGGACTCTCCGGGGAGACCTAAGATGACGTGGACGATTACCGGAATGTCCGCCTGAGAGAGCCTTTTTACACGTTCCTCAAAGCAGGAGAGAGGATAGCCCCTCCGGATGAAGTCCGCGCTGGACTCATGAATCGTCTGAAGTCCCAGCTCTATCCAGATAAATTTGGAAGGATATTCTTTTTTCAGCCGTATCAGAAGCTCTACAACAGGCTCCGGCAGGGCGTCCGGTCTTGTGGCTATGGAGATTCCTGCAGCGGAAGGCTGGGAAAGAGCAAGCCGAAAGAGCGTATCCAGATAAGAAACAGGCCCGTAAGTGTTGGTATAGGCCTGAAAATATACAATAAACATCTGCCCTGTTCCTTTAAAGGAAAGGGCAGAAAGACTTTTCCGATAGGCAGTTTCAAAGGAATCCGGACTGAGCTTTCCGGCCTCATCGAGAACGGAATATGCAAAATCGCCGCTCCCTCCCGCACTGCAGAAAATACATCCTCTCCGCCCCAGAGTGCCATCTCTGTTGGGGCAGGAAAGGCCTGCGTTTAAGGATGCCTTGTACAGCTTCTGACCGAAGGTGTTTCTGCAGTAGGCGTTCAGAGAGTAATACGGTTTCCCATACCAGTCTGTAAAGTCAGGATTCATCGTTTGATGTGGGATTTCACAGCCTCGGCTACGATGGCTGCCACATTGGGATTAAAAGCCTCGGGCATGATATTCTCTTCGTTTAATTCATCGTCCGGAACCAGGCTGGCAATGGCCTCTGCAGCTGCCAGCTTCATTTCCTCTGTGATCTGGGGAGCACGTCCCTCCAGCGCACCCTTGAAAATGCCGGGAAAAGCAACCACATTGTTGATCTGGTTGGGAAAATCGCTCCGGCCGGTTCCGATAATCCTTGCGCCGCCGGCCTTGGCATCCTCAGGCATAATCTCAGGAACAGGATTGGACAGAGCAAAAATAATAGCGTCTCTGTTCATGGAAGCCACCATTTCAGTGGTAACGGTGTTGGGGGCGGAAACGCCTACAAAGATATCCGCACCCTTCAGGGCGTCCTTCAGGGTTCCGGTTACATTGTCCGGATTGGTGATTTCCGCCATCTGCTGTTTCACCGGATTGAGCTTGCGGGAATCATTGGAGGATATAATCCCCACGCTGTCGCACAGAAGAATGTTGGTAAAACCGTAAGAGAGAAGCAGTTTGGCGATGGCAACGCCCGCGCTTCCGGCGCCGTTGATGACGACCTTGCATTCTTCTTTCTTTTTGCCCACGATTTTAAGGGCATTGATAGAAGCGGACAGAACGACGATAGCGGTACCGTGCTGATCGTCGTGAAATACAGGGATGTCCAGGGTCTGTTTCAGGCGCTCTTCGATCTCAAAACAGCGGGGAGCGCTGATATCTTCCAGATTAATTCCGCCAAAGCCCGGGGCAAGATAGGTGACGGCTTTGATGATTTCTTCCGTATCCTGAGTGGCAAGGCAGATGGGGACGGCATTTACGCCTCCGAATTCCTTAAAGAGAACCGCTTTGCCTTCCATGACGGGCATTGCGGCGTGAGGACCGATGTTTCCCAGACCAAGGACGGCGCTTCCATCGGACACAACAGCGATGGTGTTGGCTTTCATGGTATATTTATAAGCGGCATCTTTGTCCTCGGCGATCACCCGGCAGGGCTCGGCGACGCCCGGTGTGTAGGCAAGAGACAGATCTTCTCTGGACTTGACAGGAGATTTGGATACGGTTTCCAGCTTCCCGTTCCACTGTTCATGGAGCATTAATGCTTTTTCGTTGGTAGTCATGATGATAACCTCGCTTTTTTAAGTATTTGTCTTATTCTTATCATATAATATTTCGCTACTGTGTGCAAGGTGAAACGAGAATAAGTCTTTACATGTGTGGAATCATATGTTATTATAAGTAGTAATGAAAACCATGTGAAGAGTTGGAGGATGTTATGAATTATAAGATAGTAGCGGACAGTTGTTGTGAATTCCCGGCGGAATATGACAGGAATGCCGGATATGAGAGAGTTGCTCTGCGTCTGGAGGTGGAGGATCAGATATTCATAGACGACGATACGTTTGACCAGGCGAAATTTTTGAAGGCTGTGGCAGCCTCAGCTCAGTGTCCGAAATCCTCCTGTCCATCGCCGGAGGCTTTTATGGAGGCATATCGGACGGAAGCGGAGAATGTGTTCGTATTTACGCTGTCTTCAAAGCTCAGCGGAAGTTATAACAGCGCCGTACTTGGGAAGAAACTTTATCATGAAAAATATGGAGACAAGAATATTTTCGTATGTGATTCGGAATCCGCGAGCTGTGGAGAAACGCAGCTTGCTCTTAAGGCCGCTGAATGGAGCGGGGAAGGGTGTTCTTTTGAGGAGATATGCCGTCGGCTGACCGATTACCGGGACAGAATGAATACTTATTTTGTGTTGGACAACCTTGAAACATTAAGAAAGAACGGACGTCTTACCGGGATCAAAGCTCTGGTCGCCACCACGCTGAACATTAAGCCTGTGATGGGGGCGGATCGTGGAGAAATTGTTCAGATCGGGCAGGCCATTGGAACCCGTAAAGCTCTGGCGAAGATGGCTGAAGCAGTTGCCCGGGAGGCATCCTGCCCGGAGGAAAAGCTTCTTGCCATCACGCACTGTAATTGTCCCGACAGGGCGGAGCTGATGAAGGAGATGATTCTGTCCAGAATAAAGGTAAGAGATGTGCTGATTATGGACACCAGAGGCGTCAGCAGTATGTATGCCAATGACGGAGGTGTGATCGTTACACTGTGAAAAGAGGGCTGCTTCATGGATTTTGTCCCGAAATCAGAGAAAGGAAATATCCACAGGCAGATTCATAAAGGCCGCAAGAAGGGCGATCTGCAGGATCAGGATCAAAGGCATTCCAAACCGGAAGCTTAAGTGTCTGGTTTTGTGACGAAACAGGTACATTCCCATGATGGAGCCGATGCTTCCGCCGATAGCCGCAACAATAAAAAGGGTTGCTTCCGGAATCCGGAAGGCCCTTTTTTTTGCTTTGTATTTGTCAATGCCCATAAGAGCAAGGGCAAGGAGATTGATTACGGAAAAATAAGTGGTTAAAAGCGTGATCACATCCATAAACGAGTCACTCTCCCGGCTATTTCAGCTCGCCGCGGTCCTGCATCTTCATGGCGCGGACTTTGGTGGAAAGGCCAAACAAATTGATAAAGCCCTCTGCATCATGATGATCATACAGATCTCCAGTGGTAAAGGATGCAATGCTTTCATTATATAAGGAATAAGGAGAGGTAGTGCCGGCCTTGATGATGTTGCCCTTGTAGAGCTTAAATTTCACTTCTCCGGTCACATGACGCTGGGTGGATTCAATGAAGGCCTGGACAGCTTCACGCAGAGGCGAGAACCACTTGCCCTCATATACGATCTGAGCCATCTTGTTGCCCATATCTGTTTTGAGCGCGTAGGTGTCGCGGTCCAGGATCAGTTCTTCTAACTGCTGGTGTGCTTCATAGAGGATCGTTCCGCCCGGCGTTTCATACACGCCTCTGGATTTCATGCCCACCACACGGTTTTCCACAATGTCAATGATGCCGATCCCGTGCTTACCGCCCAGCCGGTTCAGTTCCCGGATGATATCGGAAACCTTCATTTCTTTGCCGTTTACGGATGTGGGAACGCCGCCTTCGAAGGTCATAGTAACATACTCGCCTTCCTCAGGAGCCTTCTCGGGTGTGACGCCCAGTACCAGAAGATGCTCGAAGTTCGGCTCATTGGCAGGGTCTTCCAGCTCCAGCCCTTCATGACTGATATGCCACAGATTGCGGTCGCGGCTGTAGCTTGAATCAGCCGAAAAAGGAAGGTCGATGCCATGTGCCTTGCAGTATTCGATCTCGGATTCACGGGAATCCATGTTCCATTTTTCATTTCTCCAGGCAGCAATGATTTTAAGATCAGGAGCTAAGGCTTTGATTCCCAGTTCAAAACGGATCTGGTCATTTCCCTTGCCGGTGGCACCGTGGCAGATGGCGGTTGCGCCCTCCTTGCGGGCGATCTCTACCAGCTTCTTTGCGATCAGGGGCCTTGCCATGGAGGTACCCAGAAGATATTTGTTTTCATAGACAGCATGAGCCTGCAGACAGGGAACGATATATTCATCACAGAATTCATCCGTTACATCCAGTATGTATAACTTTTCAGCGCCGCAGAATCTGGCTCTCTCCTCCAGACCATCCAGTTCTTCCTCCTGTCCGCAGTCGATGCAGACGCAGACCACTTCATAATCAAAATTTTCTTTCAGCCAGGGGATAATGGTAGTAGTATCCAATCCGCCGGAGTAAGCCAGAATGACTTTTTCTTTCATAATATTTTCCTCCAATAAAATTATTTGTTGCTTCCTTCCGGAGAATGCAGGGCCCGCCTGTACAGATCAGCGGAAAGAAGATGTGGGTTCCGGTTCTCATAGGACAATATACAACAGAATTCCGGGAAATGCAATACTGATTTTTGCATAAATAAAAAGTTAATATTTATTTTTATGCGAAAAAGTAAAAATATATTGCATAATATTCATCATAGATGTATAATCATGCATCATGTACAGGCGCCGGAGGCTCAAAGTAACCCCCTTTCATTCATGGTGGTATCTGCAATGCCAATATAAGGGTTTACTATGAAAGTCTTCGACTTTCATAGCATGGAGATGGCCATGCGGCCCGTCAAAGTGGCAGGCTGAGAAAGATAAGGGTTTACTCTGAAAATACCTGCCGGAAAATCTTAAGATTAATGGTTGAGATTTTGAGCAGGAGAGAGTATGATTGGAAAGTAATGTTTTTGCCAGGTGAAAAAGGGCATTGCATATATAGGATATAATGGGCGTTAGCGAGAAGAATGTGCTCGCACATTCGGCGAGCGGCGAATGGTGATCATGAATCGCAGATTCATGATATAAGGAACCGGAACAGGAGAAAGGATTATGACAGAGCATAAGGTCAGAATATTTATTGATGGAAGCGAAGGAACAACAGGGCTGAGAATTCACGAACGTTTTGCCAAAAGAGACGATATTGAGCTGATTCCCATTGATCCGGACAGGCGAAAGGATGCAGAGGAAAGAAGGAAGCTGATCAATCAGTCGGATATTACCTTCCTTTGTCTGCCGGATGAGGCGGCCAGGGAATCGGTGAGTCTGATCGAAAATGATAAGGTGAGGGTGATCGATACGTCGACAGCTCACAGAACCAGTCCGGACTGGGCCTATGGCTTTCCGGAGCTGTCGGAAGAACACAGAAGGAGGATCCGGGAAGGAGGGCGGGTGGCGGTACCGGGATGCCATGCTACCGGTTTTATCTCTCTGGCCTATCCGCTTGTGGCGGAAAAGATTCTTCCGGCGGATTACCCTGTATCTGCCTTTTCTCTTACCGGATACAGCGGCGGCGGCAAGAAGATGATCACGCAATATGAGGAGAAAGAGAGAGCTGCTGAGCTGGACTCCCCGAGAGAATATGCGCTTTCTCAGAACCATAAGCATTTGAAGGAAATGAAAGAGATCACAGGACTTTCCCGTAAACCGTTATTTTCGCCCATTGTGGCGGACTATTACAGCGGTATGGTTGTGTCTTTTCCTATATATAATGAATTCCTGCAAAAAAGCAGCACCCCCGCAGAGCTGCAAAGGTTCTTTGCCGATTATTATGAAGGAGAGAACATGATACGTGTGATGCCGCTGGGAGCGGAGGCGCAGGCGGGGAATATGCTGGCGGGAAATGCCTGCAGCGGCTGGGATGGGCTCAGAATTTACGTGACAGGCAATGAGGAGAGGCTGGTGCTTTCCGCGCAGTTTGACAATCTGGGGAAGGGAGCTTCCGGAGCCGCCATTCAGTGTCTCAACATCATGCTGGGATGCGAAGAAGAGAAAGGATTGAATGTATGAATCTGCTGACAGGGCGGAAAGGTCGGAAGGAAAGCCTGCCCGTAAAGCAGGGGAGATGAGGAATAAAGAAATGATGGTCAGAATGATGAAAAGTGAGGATTATGAAGAGGTATATGCCCTGTGGACGAGTATTAAAGGCTTTGCCATGCGGAGTCTGGACGATTCCAGAGAAGGGGTGGAACGTTTTCTTCAGAGAAATCCGTCTACCAGCGTGGTGGCAGTAGAGGATGGAAAGATTGTGGGAAGTATCCTCTGCGGTCATGACGGCAGACGGGGATGTCTTTACCATGTGTGTGTTCATGAGGACTACCGGATGAGAGGGATCGGAAAGAGCATGGTGGTCTACTGTATGAAGGAGCTGGAAAAGGAAAAGATCAGCAAGGTGTCTCTGATTGCTTTTACCGAAAATGATATTGGAAACGCCTTTTGGAAGGAAATCGGATGGACCAGGAGAGAAGATCTGAATTACTATGATTTTGTGCTGAATGATAAAAATATCGTGAGATTTAATCAAAAGTAAAGATGAGCAGTGAAAAGAGGAGGCTTTGAGAGAAGAATGAAGGAGATAGCGGGCGGTGTGACGGCAGCAGAAGGATTCGAGGCGGCCGGTGTGGAGGCAGGGATCAAATATCAGAACAGAAGGGATATGGCAATGATCTACAGCTGCAGACCGTGTGTGCTGGCAGGGACATTTACCCGGAACGTGGTGAAAGCGGCGCCGGTGGTGTGGGATCGTCAGGTAGTGGAGGAATCGCCATTTGGACAGGCAGTGGTGATCAATGCGGGAATCGCCAATGCCTGTACGGGAAAGGAGGGATTTGCCTGCTGCCGGAGAACGGCGCAGAAAGCCGCGGAGGCTCTGAACATTCCGGAGGAGTCGGTATTGGTGGCATCCACCGGTGTGATCGGCATGCAGATTCCCATTGACAGAATCGAGGCGGGGATTGAAAGGCTTGCGGCGGCAAAGGAAGGCACAGTCCAGGCGGCGGAAGAGGCGGCCCGGGCGATCATGACGACAGATACCCGCCCCAAGCAGGCGGCGGTGGAAATTGATATCAGAGGAGTGAAGGTCAGGATAGGAGGAATGGCAAAGGGATCCGGTATGATTCATCCCAACATGTGTACGATGCTTGCATTTGTGACAACGGATGCGGTGATCTCGAAAGATCTCCTCACGAAAACGGTAAAGGAGGATGTGGAGGATACCTTCAACATGATTTCGGTGGACGGTGATACCTCTACCAACGATACGCTTCTGGTGATGGCAAACGGCATGGCGCAAAATGAGGAGATCCTGGATGGAACACCGGAATATGAGGCATTCCGTGAGGCCTTGCACTATGTAAACGAATCTCTGGCCAGGATGATGGCAGGAGATGGAGAAGGAGCTACCGCGCTGTTTGAAACCAGGGTAATCGGCGCCAGGACCAGGGAAGAGGCCAGGATTTTAAGCAAAGCGGTGATCTGTTCAAGTCTGACCAAGGCGGCCATCTTCGGACATGATGCCAACTGGGGAAGAATCCTGTGTGCGCTGGGGTATTCGGGCGTTGCCTTTGATCCGGAAAAAATCGAGCTTTTTTTTGAAAGCAGGTCCGGAAAAATCCTGATCTATAAAGACGGAGTGGCAGCGGATTACAGCGAAGAAGAGGCCGGAAAGATTCTTTCAGACCCGGAGGTGAGGGTGATTGTGGACATGAAAGAGGGAAGCGAATCGGCCACTGCATGGGGATGCGATCTGACCTATGATTATGTGAAGATCAATGCGGATTACCGGAGTTAGAAACAGATCTGAGGAAACGACTAATGTCGTTTCCTATAAAAAGGAGACAGGATATGAACAAGGATATACAGGAAGTCTTAAAAAAAGCGGAGGTGCTGATCGAAGCCCTTCCCTACATACAGAAATTTAACCGCAAGATCATTGTGGTCAAGTATGGCGGTTCGGCTATGAGCAATGAGGAGCTGCAGCGGAATGTGATCAAGGATGTGACACTGCTGAAGCTGGTCGGATTCAAGCCGATCATAGTTCATGGCGGCGGCAAGGAAATCAGCCGATGGGTCGGAAAGGTGGGGAAGGAAGCGGAGTTTGTAAACGGGCTGCGCGTCACCGACGCGGAGACCATGGAGATCGCGGAGATGGTGCTGGGACGGGTCAATAAGCAGCTGGTGGCTATGGTTCAGGAGCTTGGCGTGAAAGCTGTGGGCATCAGCGGCAAGGATGGCGGTCTGATCGGCGTGGAGAAAAAGTTTTCCGGAGGCAGGGATATTGGGTTTGTGGGACAGATCACACAGGTGAACCCCAAAATACTCTATGATCTTCTGGAAAAAGATTTTCTGCCTATTGTGGCGCCCATAGGACTGGATGATCAGTTTCAGACTTATAATATCAATGCAGATGATGCGGCCTGCGCCATTGCAAGAGCGGTGGGAGCGGATAAGCTGGTATTTCTGACAGACATTGAAGGACTGTACCGGAATATGAACGACAGAAGCACTTTTATACCCAGAATTACAGCCTCCGATGCGGATAAGCTGATCGCAGACGGTATCATTGGCGGAGGGATGCTGCCGAAGCTGGGAAACTGTACCTCTGCGGTTAAAAACGGTGTGAACAGAGTGCATATTCTGGATGGACGTATTCCCCATTGCCTTCTGCTTGAAATCTTTACCAATGAAGGCGTGGGAACGATGATCCTGCGGGATGAGGAAGCGCAGCTTTGCGAGAAAAATTAAGGAGACTTTTTTATGGAGACCATGAAGCAGTATATTGAAGAGGCGGAAAAAGCGCTGCTGCATACGTATAATCGTTATCAGATCGTGCTGGATAAGGGCGAGGGTGTCTGGCTCTATGATATAGAAGGAAAAAGATATCTGGATTTCTGTGCGGGTATAGCGGTGTTTGCACTGGGGTATCATAACAGAAAATACAATGATGCGCTGAAGGCGCAGATTGACAAGCTGATCCATACTTCAAACTACTATTATAATGTGCCGGCGATTGAGGCGGCCCGGAAGATCAAAGAGGTATCCGGTATGGACAGGGTCTTTTTTACCAACAGCGGAGCGGAAGCTGTGGAGGGTGCCATCAAGGCGGCGCGTAAATACGCTTATTTAAAGGATGGACGCACAGATCATGAAATCATTGCCATGGAACATTCGTTCCACGGACGTACCATGGGAGCGCTTTCTGTCACAGGCAATCCTGCTTACCGGGAGGCCTTTGAACCCATGATCGGAAATATCCGTTTTGCATCCCTGAATGATTTTGAGAGTGTAAAAAAGGCTTTGACAGAGAAGACCTGCGCCATCATCATGGAGACAGTGCAGGGGGAAGGCGGTGTGATTCCGGCGCAGGAGAGCTTTTTAAAGCAGGTGAAGGCGCTTTGTCAGGAGAGGGATATTCTTCTGATCCTGGATGAGATCCAATGCGGTATGGGGCGTACAGGCGCAATGTTTGCATGGCAGCATTATGGCGTAAAGCCTGATATTATGACCACAGCCAAAGCGCTGGGATGCGGGATTCCGGTGGGAGCTTTTCTTATGACCGAAAAGGTTGGGGCAAATTCGCTGACCAGCGGCGACCACGGTACTACTTATGGAGGAAATCCTCTTGCAGCCGCCGCCATAAATATTGTACTTGATTTATTTGCGGAGAACCATATAATAGATAATGTAAAAGAAACAGGCGCTTATCTGGAGCGGAAGCTGGACGAACTGGCGGCGGAATATGACTGCATAGAAGGAAGACGGGGAAGGGGAATGCTTCAGGGACTTGTGTTTAGCAGGCCGGTGAATGGGGTGATTCAGAAAGCTCTTGAGAAGGGGCTGATCCTGATCAATGCGGGAGCCAATGTGATCCGTTTTGTTCCGCCTCTGATTATCACCAGAGAGCATGTGGATGAAATGGCAGAAATTTTAAAGAGCTGCCTGGACGAAATGGAGTAAAGAATGGGTCTGAAAAAACGACTGACGGCGGTGGGAATCATTGCCGCAGCTGCCGTGCTCACCTTTGGAATAGCCAGATCAGGTCGGCAGATCAGTGAAAAGCAGGAGAATACAGTCTTTGCGGGCGGGAAGGAAACGCTTTATCTGTGGTATACGGATGAAGCGCTTACTTCTTATTTAAGCGGCGCCGCAGTTACTTATAATGAAAACCATGATGTGCGAATCGTTCCGGTATTGGAATCAGGAGCGGAATATCTGGAGAAGATCAATCAGACTTCCCTGGAAAGCAATGCTCCGGATCTGTATATTCTCAGCCATGATTCTCTGGAAAAGGCTTACCTTGCCGGACTTGCGGAGGAGGTAAGGCCCACGGGAAATGCTTCCATGGAGGACACGTATATTGAGACCGGCCTGCAGGCGGTAAGCTATAAGGATAAGATCCTGGGCTATCCTTTTTATTTTGAGACCAGCGCGCTTTTATATAATAAGACGTACCTTGAGGATATGGCAATAAGCCAGCTTCAGGCGCAGCTTGATCTTGCGGAAGGCGAGGAGGCGCAGGCACAGGTGGACGCCTCTCTTGAGGCGGGAGATTCCATAGAGGAAGAAGGCAGTCAGGAGCAGGCAGAGGCCGGGGAGAGAGAAGAGAGCCCGTTTACCAGAGAGCAGATTGAGGCGAAGATGCAGGAGATTTTACCTGCCACGATTCAGGATATTGAAAATTTTGCAGATGAGTATGATGCGCCGGAGCAGGTGGAGGGCGTATTTAAATGGGATGTCACAGATATTTTTTATAATTATTTTTTTGTGGGAAATGCGATTGAGATGGGCGGAGAGGCAGGATGGGATACCACAAAGATCAATATTTATAATCAGGATGCCATTGACAGTATGCGCGCTTATCAGGAGCTGAATCAGTTTTTTTCCATAGACACCAGTGAAAGCGATTATGATGATATACTGGATGAGTTTATGGCCGGGAAGATGGTTTTTACGGTGGCGACCACCGACGCAGTGTTTAAACTGGAACAGGCCAGGGAGGACGGCCTTTTTGAGTATGAATATGATATCGCGCTGCCTCCCGGAATCAACGAGGGGCAAAAGGCCAGATCACTTTCCATGACAAGCTGTGTGGTGGTCAACGGATATTCGGAACACAAAGAAGAAGCCAATGATTTTGCAGGCTTTCTTACCGCAAAGTATAATGACATTCTCTATGCCAGGACAGGGAAAGCTTCCGCGGCAAAGGGAGTGGACTACAGCTATGAGGCGCTTGAAAAGTTTGCAGCCGGATATGAGCAGTCCATTTCCATGCCAAAGATGATTGAGACGCGCAATTTCTGGGTGAAACTTGAGGTGGCATTTTCACAGATATGGAACGGAGCAGATGCGGATGAAAAGCTGAAGGAGCTATCGGATCAGATTATGGAGCAGCTGGGCGACAGTGAATAAAATGCCGGTCATATGGGTATGATGAATTAACAGGAAATGTTAAGGAGGCCTATATGATCGGTTTTTTTATTGCATTGATTTCAGGAGCGCTGATGAGTGTCCAGGGGGTGTTTAACACACAGGTGACCAAGTCTTCCAGTATCTGGGTAGCCAACGCTTTTGTGCAGTTTACGGCTCTTCTGGTGTGTATTCTGGCCTGGCTTTTTACAGACAGATCTTCTTTTGGCGCACTGTTTAAGGTTGAGCCCAAATATATGCTTCTGGGAGGAGCGATCGGAGCGTTTATCACTTATACAGTCATCAAAAGTATGGAGCTTCTCGGACCGGCAAAGGCTGTGATGCTGATTGTGATTGCACAACTGGCGGTGGCTTATGTGATTGAGCTTCTGGGGTGGTTTGGAACGGAAAAACAGCCGTTCGAATGGAGAAAAGTAATCGGGATGCTGATAGCAATCGGAGGCGTTGTGATTTTCAAATGGGAGAACTGAAAAATAAATATGGAAAAAATTAAGTGAAGTTTAATAAGTTTTTTCTTGTCAGAGGTTTGAATTTACTTTACAATAAAAGAGTATCGTTATCAGGGGCTTTCTTGTGTGTCAGGAAGGAGATAGCGATGAAGAGGAATTACAAAATAGCTGCAGGGATTTTGGCCGTGACCATCTGCATTCTTCCGGGATGTCAGAGAAGAGACGACGGCGGGGAAGACCTGCTTCTTTTACAGGTTCAGGAAGAAACGGAAATTTCAGCCGCCGGGGAGGCGGAAGAACAGAACGCTACGTCTGAGGCGGACGGAACGGAAGATCAGCAGGCGGAGGATTCGGCAAAAGATGCGGGCGGTCGTAAGGAGAACGCGGTATCCGGGGAATCTTTGGCCTGTGTGGTACATATCTGCGGTGCGGTGAACCGGCCGGGAGTCTATACTATGGAGAGAGGAAGCCGGATTTATCAGGCTGTTGAGAAAGCGGGAGGATTTACCGGAGATGCCGCACAGGATTATCTGAATCAGGCGGATCTGCTTACGGATGGAATGAAGATTTATGTGCCCACCGGCACAGAAGCAGAGGAGGCTGCCGGGGAAAATACATGGCTGAGTTTTGCAGGGGAGGAGGCTTCCCGGAGTCAGCCGGAGCAGACTTCTTCTCTGATTAATATCAATACGGCGGGGGAGGACGCGCTTTGCAGCCTTCCGGGAGTGGGAAGCAGTAAGGCAAAGAGTATCATCGCTTACCGTGAGAGGAACGGCGCCTACAGAACGATAGAAGATATTATGAACGTCGAGGGGATAAAGGAAGGCGTCTTTTTGAAGATAAAAGACAAGATCACAGTGTGATGATGATAAGTTATGATCGTTTAAGGATCGAAGAACTGAAAAGGGTGGAAAGATGATATGGCAAAAAAAGTGCTTGTGGTTGACGATGAGAAGCTGATCGTGAAGGGAATCCGCTTCAGCCTGGAACAGGATGGTATGGAAGTGGACTGTGCCTATGATGGCGAGGAAGCGTTGGAAATGGTGCGGGAAAAGGAATATGATATCGTTCTTCTGGATGTTATGCTTCCCAGGCTGACAGGATTTGAGGTTTGTCAGCAGATCAGAGATTTTTCGTCAGTTCCAATCGTAATGCTTACTGCAAAAGGCGAGGATATGGACAAGATACTGGGGCTTGAATATGGCGCTGATGATTATATTATCAAACCGTTTAATATTCTGGAGGTAAAGGCAAGAATCAAAGCCATTATCAGGCGGACTTCTCCAAAGCCGAAGGATGTTTCCAGAGTGATACAGAATAAGGATATGAAGCTTGACTGTGAGAGCAGGAGAGTATATGTGGCAGGAAAGGAGATCAATCTGACCGGCAAGGAATTTGAGCTGTTGGAGCTTCTTATTATGAATGCAGACAAGGTCTACAGCAGAGAGAACCTGCTGAAGCTGGTATGGGGGGCGGATTATCCGGGAGATGTGCGTACCGTGGATGTACACGTAAGAAGGCTGAGAGAAAAAATCGAAAGAAATCCTTCGGAACCCCAGTATGTGCACACCAAGTGGGGTGTGGGTTACTATTTTGCATGACAGTTTGGATGGTAAAAAGCTGTCGGCGCGGTATGACAGCATTTGTTTGAAAGGCAGTGTTATATGCCCTGGAATATAAAGACAATTCTGAAAAAATTCAAGATATGGCGGAGCCTTAAGGCCCGCCTGTTCGTGGTAATGTTTCTTTTAGGGATTCTGCCCTCTGTTCTCATGCGGATGGCAATTCTGGATAATTATGAAAGCCGTGCTGTGGAGGTGCGTATTTCCGACGTACAGACGCAGCTGCGCATCATAGCAAATCACCTGATTACATACAATTACCTGCAGGATACATCGTCGGAGATGATTGGCGCGGAGCTGGAGCAGCTTTCCAACCTGTACAGCGGAAGAGTGCTGATCATCAATGAGAATCTGAAGGTGGTAAAAGATACCTACAGCATCAGCGAGGGGAAGACGATCATTTCGGAGGAAGTGGTCCGCTGCATGAAAGGAACCAACACAGTTAACTATGATCCGGTAAACGGATTCATCGAGATTACGATACCGATCACAGAGGCAGTTACAAACCGGCCGGCTTCCGGGGAGCTGCCGGATGATCAGCCAGCCGGTGAAGAGGTGGTGCGGGGCGTGATGCTTACCAGCGTTTCCACAGACAGTATCGTAAATACCATGGATATTCTGAACCGGAAAGCGCTTATTATGCAGAGCATTATGCTGATTTGCATTCTTGCGCTCTGTATGATTCTGGTAAAGATTATGATACGGCCCTTTGACCGGGTGACGAGAGTGATCGGAGAGGTGAAGGAGGGGTACAGCGACGAGATCATATCAGTGCCGGATTATCTGGAAACAGAGCATATTATAGACGCGTTTAACAGTCTTCTGGGCAGGATGAAGGTTCTGGACGATTCCCGGAAAGAGTTTGTGGCCAACGTATCTCACGAATTGAAAACGCCTATTACTTCCATGAAAGTGCTGGCGGATTCCCTGATCGCACAGCAGGATGCTCCGGCGGAGCTTTATCATGAGTTCATGGAAGACATTGCAGAGGAGATCGAGAGAGAAGACAAGATCATCAACGATCTTCTGGCGCTTGTCAAGCTGGATAAATCTGCGGCAGTGCTGAATATCAGTGTGGTCAATCTCAATGATCTGACGGAAATCATATTAAAGCGCCTGCGCCCTATTGCCAGAAAAAATAACATAGAAGTGCTGCTGATCAGTACGAGAACGGTTCTGGCGGAGGTAGATGAAGTGAAAATGTCCCTGATCCTGACGAATCTGGTGGAAAACGCGATCAAATATAACCGGGAGCAGGGCAGGGTTGAAGTTACGCTGGATGCGGATCATCAGTTTTTTACCGTGCAGGTAAGAGATACGGGAATTGGAATTCCACAGGAGGCGCAGGAGCAGATCTATGAGCGTTTCTATCGGGTTGACAAATCACATTCCAGGGAGATCGGAGGCACCGGGCTGGGACTTGCGATTACCAAAAGCGCCATTTTGCTCCACCGGGGAGTGATCAAGGTTGAAAGCGTTTTGAATGAGGGAACTGTCTTTACTGTAAAAATTCCCCTGACCAGGACTCTGGTGTAAGGAGACTTGCGATTTGGCATGGAGGAAGATGAGTTTGAAACAGACAGGCAAATATTTTTTTCTGCTTTTGCTTTTGACGGCATGTATCTGCGCCTGCGCATCAAAGGAGAAAAGGCAGGAGGGAAAGAGCTACCAGATTTATTATGTAAACAAAGAGGGAACGGCGATTTCTCCCTATGAATATACGACTGAGACGACAGATAGAGAAGCGCTGCTCAACGAACTGCTGCAGCAGCTTGGCACGGCTTCTGAAAAGCTGGAGTATAAGCCGCCTCTGGAGAGCGGATTTTCACTTTTGAATTACTCGCTTGCGGAGGATCAGCTGATTCTGAGTTTTGATGAAGGCTATAAGGCCCAGGAGAAAATTGCGGAGATACTTGTGAGGGCCTCTATTGTCAGAACGCTGACGCAGATAGAAGGAATACGGTATGTGTCCTTCCAGATCAAGTCGGAGCCCTTAACCGATGCGTCGGGAGCAGTGGTGGGTATTATGAATGCAGAGCAGTTCGTCGATAATGCCGGCAATGAGATCAATACTTATGAGAAGGTGAAACTCACCCTGTATCTGGCGGATGAAAGCGGTGAGAGACTGAAACCGGTAAACAGAACGGTGGTATACAACAGCAATATATCCATGGAACGGCTTGTGGTGGAGCAGCTGGTGGGGGGACCAAAAGAAAGCGAAAAGGCATTCCCTGTGATCAACCCGGAAACAAAGGTGATCAGTGTCAATGTCAAGGACGGTATTTGCTACATTGACTTTGACAGTGCGTTCCTGACACAGATCTATAATGTGACTTCCGAAGTGGCGATTTATTCCATTGTAGATTCGGTTGCGGAGCTTTCCAATGTAAATAAAGTGCAGATTTCAGTGAATGGAAGCACTACTGTAAGCTACAAGGAGAACATCAGCCTCTCAACTGTGTTTGAGAGGAGTCTTGAGATTGTCAATTAAATAATGAAAGGGGAATTATGGTAAAACGTCCTCTGGGACTTATCTGCCTGCTGATGTCAGGTCTGCTGTTTCTGCTGACCAGATCTGCCCCGATGCCCTCTGAAGAGTATGATCAGAAGTATGAACAGCTTCAGGGGCAGACGCTTACGCTTATCGGCAGGGTATACAAAAAGGAAACGGCCCGCCAGGCAAAGGGGGTTGTCATGGTATTGTATCTGAAAACGGATCCGGAAGGCGCCAGGGTTATGTGCTATCTCTCGCCGGATCAGAGTCAGCCGGAGGTGGGAAGCCATGTCAGGATCAGGGGAAAGGCGGCATGCTTTGAAAGGGCCTCCAATCCCGGGCAGTTCGATGCCCGTTCTTATTATCGGATTTTCGGAATTTCTTATCGCCTGAATCAGGCGGTTATTCTCGCAAAAACAACCAAATATGATATACTCCCGGAAAAACTCTTTCTGCTCAGGGCGTATTTGGCCGACTGCCTTTCAGGCGCACTTCCTGAAAAAGAGGCCTCTGTGATGCAGACCATGCTGCTTGGAGAAAAGAGCGGTATGGAGAAGGAGCTGAAGAAGCTTTATCAGCGAAATGGGATCGCCCATATTCTGGCCATTTCCGGTCTTCATATCTCGATGCTGGGGATGGGATTTTACAGGCTGATCAGAAAATGTGGAGTTCCCATGAAGGCTGCTGCGGTGCTGTCCGCCGGGGCACTGGTACTGTATGGAATGATGACGGGGTTTTCCGTGTCCGCCCTGCGGGCCATCTTTATGTTTGGTCTGCAGATGCTGGCGGTTCTCACAGAACGGACATATGATACGTTGACGGCCGCTGCTCTTGCGGCAGTATCAATTCTGCTGTATCAGCCGCTCTATTTCGGGCACAGCGGTTTTGTGTTTTCTTTCGGCTGTGTGTTTGGAATTGCGCTGGTATTGCCGGCGCTTACGGAAAATAATACAAAGGCTGAAAAGAGGAACTGTCCGCCTGTAAAAAATGTGCTGATACTGCGGGCTTTGAAGGCAGTATCGGGCGGCATTGGCATTGCCGTAATCACGCTTCCCATTTATCTGTGGTATTATTATCAGTTCCCGGTGTATTCCATTCTGTTAAATCTTCTGGTAATTCCCCTCATGAGCGTGTTGATGGCGGCAGGACTCCTGCTTGTGGCCTGCCGGATGATCTGCCCCTGGTTTCCCGGACTGGCGTTTCCATTTTCTCTTGGGATCAGATTCATACTGGGAATTTATGAGAAGATGTGCTCCTTATGCGGGAACCTGCCCGGGAACCTGCTGACACCGGGTAAGCCTGAAGTCTGGCGGATGGTACTATATCTGCTCCTGCTTTTGTTCCTGGTGCAGATGAAGAAAAAGCTGAGGCTGTCTGCCAGATGGGGAATTGCCGCACTGGCAGTGGGAATATTACTTTGGATTCCCGGGCCGGGGATTTTCCTGCCGGGGATGCAGATCACCTTTCTGGATGTGGGGCAGGGGGATTGTATTTATGTGGAAAGCAGGCAGGGGGAGCGCTATTTAATAGACGGCGGGAGCTCTTCCGTATCCTCTGTGGGGGAATACCGTATCATGCCGTTTTTGAAATACCAGGGGGCCGGCCGGCTGGATGCGGTTTTTGTAACCCATCCGGATGAGGACCACTGCAACGGGATCAGAGAACTTCTGGAACAGGGGGAGGCAGAAGGGATCAGGGTGAAGAATCTGGTACTGCCGGATATAGCGGACGGGGCCAGAAATGAGGGCTATCAGGAGCTGGAGCAGGCGGCGGAAACCAGAGGAATCCCCGTTTCCTATATCGGAAGAGGACAGCAGATCATAAACAGAGATCTGACCTTTGCCTGCCTTCATCCGCGCTCTGGCGCTTCCTGTAAAGAAGCTAATGAGTATTCGATGGTGCTGAAGCTGACCTGTGGAAATTTCAGCGTAATGCTGACCGGGGATGTGGAGGGCGCCGGAGAAAAGCAGATGATAGATTACCTGCAAAAAGAAAAGAGCGCTGGCAGGCTGACGATCCTGAAAGCAGCCCATCACGGCTCAGGGAATTCTACGCCGAACGAGCTGCTGGAGGATCAGAGACCGCTGTATACTGTGATTTCCTGTGGAAAGAATAATTCCTACGGGCATCCCCACGCAGAGCTTCTTGAGCGGCTTGCCCATTGCGGAAGCAATGTAATGGTTACTTATGAAACCGGGGCGGTCACCTTCAGGACAGATGGGAAAAAGGTAAGAGTTGCCAAATCTTTTCTGTTAAAGTAAACTGTTGGATAAGAGGATATGCAGGCACCGAAGACGGATTGCCGGTACGGAAGCTGACAGGTCCGGAAGGACAGGAAGAGAGGTTAGTATGGTTAGAATTGCATTGATTGGAGCAGGACAAAGGGGAGGAGACGTTTACAGTGATTTTATCAGCAGGCATGGGGAAGAGACAGTGCTGACTGCGGTGGCTGAGCCGGATGAGGTCAGGAGAAGGATAGTGGCAGAAAGGCATAAATTGCAGCCGGATCAGGTGTTTGATGACTGGCGCCTGCTTCTGGAGCAGGAGAAAATGGCGGATGCTGTGATCATTGCCACAAATGACGACATGCATTTTTGTGTAGTGGAAAAAGCACTGGAAAAAGGGTATCATGTGTTGGTGGAAAAACCCATGTCAAACAGGGAAGATGAGATCGGAAAGATGGAACAGCTTGCCGACGCTCATCCGGATCAGATTTTTGCCGTTTCCCATGTGCTGCGGTATACTCCTTTTTTCCGTACCATCAAAGAGGTACTGGACAGAGGGGAAATCGGGGAACTGATCTCTATTGCGCACAATGAAAATGTGGGATACTACCATATGGCGCACAGTTATGTGAGAGGAAACTGGAGAGATGGCCGAAAGACAAGTCCGATCATTCTGGCCAAAAGCTGCCATGATATAGATATCCTGCTGTATCTCACAGGCAGTCATTGCAGGAGAGTATCTTCCTTTGGTTCCCTGAAACATTTTCAGCGGGAAAAAATGCCTGAGGGAGCAGCGCAGAGATGCCTGGACTGCACCTTTCAGGAGGAATGCCCTTATTCGGCAGTTAAAATCTATTCGGACAATATAGAAGACTGGCCGGCAAATGTCATTACCCGGGAGCATACAAAGGAAGGAATCCGGAAAGCGCTCCGGGAAACAGACTACGGAAAATGCGTCTATCAATTGGATAATAATGTGGCGGATCATCAGGTAACCATTCTGGAATTTGAAAACGGCGTATGCGCGACCTTTCATCTGAGCGGCTTCACCCATAGTATTTCAAGAACCATTAAGCTTATGGGAAGCAGGGGCGAGATACGCGGCGATATGGAAAAAAACCAGGTTGAAGTATATCATTTCGCCACCGGAGCTGTGCGTACGATAGATACGAGCGCCGCAAAAGAAGGACATGTGGGACATGGCGGAGGAGATGAAGGGCTTATGGAGGAATTTGTGCAAAGCCTGGAGCGGGCTGTTTTCGGTACAGAAAAAGAACAGATGACGTCTTCAGCCCGGATATCAGCGGAGAGCCATAAAGTGGCGTTTGCCGCCGAACGTGCAAGAGTGGAAGGCGTGGTGGTACAGCTTAAGAGCGGTCCGGCAGAAGACCAGTTCCGGCTGCCCGGGAGAGACATATGCAGCGTTTGATTCGGGATATAAAAGCAGGGCAGTTCAATCAGCTTTATCTTCTGTACGGAGAGGAGGCTTATCTGCGCAGGCAGTACCGGGATAAGCTTAAGGCGGCGATAATCGGTGATGATAATATGAATTACCATTATTATGAAGGAAAGAACATCTCGGTGGGAGAGGTGATCGATCAGGCTCAGACGCTGCCATTTTTTGCGGAGAGAAGGCTGCTCATTCTGGAAAACAGCGGTTTGTTTAAAAGTGGAGGCGAGGCGCTGGGGGATTATCTGAAGGAGCTGCCGCCCACCTCGTTTTTTGTATTTGTGGAGACCGAGGTGGACAAGAGGAGCCGACTGTATAAGACCCTGAAGTCTAAAGGGTGTGTGGTGGAATTTGGCGTCCAGGATGAAAATACCTTAAAGCGCTGGATCCTTGGAATGCTGAAAAAAGAAAATAAAAAGATTTCCCAGTCGGATCTGGATTATTTCCTGGATAAGACCGGAACGGATATGGAGAATATCCGCAGAGAGGCGGAAAAGCTGTTCTGCTACTGTCTGGATAAGGAAGCCGTAACCAGAGCGGATATTGATGCGGTGTGTACCAAAAGAATTGGAAATCATATTTTTGATATGATAAGCGCCATAGCGGATAAAAAACAGAAGAGAGCTCTGGAGATGTACTATGAGCTGCTTTCCCAGAAAGAACCGCCCATGAGGATTCTGTTTCTGATCGCCCGGCAGTTCAACCTTCTTCTGCAGGTGAAGGAGCTTCAGGGAAAGGGACATTCCAACAAGAGCATTGGAGAAAAAGTGGGATTGCCGGGATTTGTGGCCGGGAAATATGCGGCCCAGGCTGCCAGGTTCGAATCAGATGAGCTGCTGCAGGCGCTGGAGGAAAGTGTTGCGGCGGAGGAAGCGGTCAAAACCGGAAGAATGAATGACCATATGAGCGTGGAGATGCTGATCATTAAGTACAGCAGTTAAAAGTCTGCATTTCACGAATGCGGTCCCGAAATAACCGGGAGGAGGATGCGGAAATGGATAAGAAACAGAGCGAAAGAAGCCGGCTTACTACTCTGTGCTATATTGAGAGAGAAAACCAGTATCTGATGCTCCACAGAATTTCTAAAAAGAATGATGTCAATAAGGACAAGTGGATAGGAGTGGGAGGCCATTTCGAGGAAGGAGAAAGCCCGGAAGACTGTCTTTTGCGTGAAGTGAAGGAGGAAACAGGACTTATCCTTACCGCCTGCAGATTCCGTGGGATTGTGACCTTTTGCTTCGAAGACTATCCCACGGAATACATGTGCCTTTACACGGCGGATGGATTTGAGGGAAAAATAAAGGAATGCGATGAGGGCCGGCTGGAATGGGTGGATAAGAGCGAGGTAAAAAACTTAAATCTCTGGGATGGAGACCTTTTATTCTTTGATCTTCTGGAGCAGGGCCGGCCGTTTTTTTCGTTAAAGCTATGCTATAATAAAGAATATGTATGGCAGGAGGCAGTACTGGATGGCAGAAGGCTGGAGCTGTTTCCCATTTGTGATAAGGAAGGAAAACCCACGGGGCATGTGGGATATAAGATCTGAAGCGGTTCATGGAAGATGAGTCGGCTTATGGTATAAGAGAAAAAGGCATTTTGTAAAAAGGCTTACAAAATGTCTTTTTTATGCGCAGCCCCATGCAGAGGAAGTATGCCGCTAAAGCGGCGCATGGGAAGATAAATTTTCTCTACTCGATTATATCATAAGAAATCTTTCCGGCTCGATTGCAATATTTTTCCGCCTTAAACTGTCTAATAGATAAAGGAGAAAAATTCTGGAAAACAGATACAGACGAAAGGAGAAAAAAGGTGGAGCTTCTTGTAAAAAGAGCGAAAAGAGGTGATGCAGAAGCCTTTATAACGCTGATAGAAGAAAACAAACAGAGTATGTACAAGGTTGCCAGAGGCTTTTTGCACAGCCAGGAAGATGCGGCGGATGCCATAGCGGAGACCGTCTTAAACTGTTATGAAAAGATAGGATTACTGAAACAGGACGCCTGCTTCAGGACATGGATGATTCGTATTCTGATTAACAACTGCAAGGATATTCTGAAGAATCAGAAACGCTGCATCTCTACAGAGGATGTGGAAGAAAAGGAGAATTTTCAGAGAGAAAACCCGCAATTTAAGGAACTGATCGAACCGCTTGGGGAGCAGGACCGCAGTATATTTACTTTATATTATGTTTACGGGATGAAAGTGAAGGAAATCGCAGCTTATATGGAAATGAAGGAAAGCACTGTTTTAAGCCGCCTGAAGCGGGGGCGGGAGGCACTGCGGGACGAAATGACTGGCGGCACAACTGACGGTCGGAGAAAAGGAGGGCGCCTATGAAAAACAACAGGGAAGAAATGATTCCTCAGATCGTGGAAGAAAGACTGCAGGAAGTTTATGGACAGATTCGGAGAGGAGAGATCGTGCAGATGAAAAAACAGAAAAAAATCTATAAAAGCTGGGTGAGTATAGCGGCGGCAGTTGTCCTGATCATTCTTATACCTTCGGCAGTTTATGCGGCAGTTGCCTGTTTCCAGAAAAGCGAACGCCGGTCCGGTGACGAGCTCACCTATGAATTTGAACTGAACTATGAACTGATACCGGGAGAGTACCAGGTGAGTGCCGGATATCTTCCGGAAGGATTTGCAGATAACGGCAGCGGGCAGTACCGTTCGGCGGATGACGACAGATGGATCACCATCATGCCGGTCTACACTACTGCGGAGCTGGATCAGTTAAGCAGCGGGATTACTGTGAAACGGATTGACGAGGTGGAACGGACGGAGCTGTCCGGTATGCCGGCTGATGTTATTACGTTTCAGGAGGCGGAAAAGTATCAGTCTGACACCTGGATTTTCATGTTTAATGAAAGCGCGGGGTATGTGCTGAATCTGATCGCCGGTCATGCAGTGGAGAGGGACGAACTTCTGAAATTTGCAGATTCTCTGAAGGTAGAGCGGACAGGAGATGGTCACTTTGAGACAGAAGATGAAAAGCTGTCCAGAGAGCAGAAAGAGAGTGACAGTGCCCGCAGGGAGATAGAGAGCCGGAAGAACTGGGATGCACTGGCAGCGCTGGGGATACCGGAAGGAAAAATAGCTGGCGTGGGAGAGGAGCTGTTCAGCTTTGGCAATGCTTATAGTTATATGATAACAGACTATGGATTTACAGACAGCATGGATGGATTTGAGGAAAAAGACTTCTTTGATTTTTCAAGGTTTGAGGGCTGGCTGAATGAGGATGGGACCCTGCGCCCCTATACAAGGATGCATTATGACAAAAACGGAGAACTTCTGGAAGAAGTACAGACAGAGCAGGAATTTCTGCGGGTAAATGTAAAGGTTCACTGCTATGATGATACAGAGCCGGACGTGCCTCTGGAACTCACGCTGCAGTATGTAACCAGGACTCCGGACGGAGCGCTGACCTGGGCGGAGGATTCCTACCATGCTGTGCCGGAAGAGAATTACACGCTTCAGATGGATCAGGGCGCGGTTTATCTGGACAAGGCGGTCCATACAGAGGGAGAAAAGCGGAGCCACTTTTTTTACCGCGATATGAAGTCCGGAGAGGATCTGGAATACACATTGCTCTTTGTGGTAGATCAGGATCGGAAAGATAATTTTCTGCTCTACAGAACAGGAGAGAACAGTGCCTTATGGCAGACCGAGACCATGACGGCCGGGGAAATTCGGGACGGACTGGAAGGTTATATCTCTTTGCAGCGATAAGGCGATAAGAGAGAAGACGCCGTTACGCTTCGTGAGCCGCTTTATTCACACAGCAACGAGCCCAGGCGGACATCACTGCAGGTCCATTTGACTTACGCGGGCAGGGAAGATTTCTTCCCTGCCCGATTCACTCATCTGACCGGAAGCTTTTTAATGCGTCCATACGCATTTTGATATGGGCTTTAGCCTGTTGAGTATGACGTAGTTTTTCGTGTTCCGAAA
>CAMWFQ010000030.1 GCA_947173495.1 uncultured Lachnospiraceae bacterium
ACTCTTCTTGAATTTTCAGACCTGCACTGCTGTTTATTTGTCAAGGTGCTCTTGTAATATATCTCTATCGCCCGCTTTTTCACCCTTCCTGATCTCAAGAGATTAACAGGTTTTATCACCGACGACGATCTTTACTATATCATCCTGATTTCATAATGTCAACATAAATTTTAATTTTTTTTAAGAAAATCATTTTTACTATATTCTTTCAGGAAAATGCTGCATATCCTTGCTATTTTATCTTTCCCTCAAGCACTTCTACAGCCTTTTCTACCTGATTATCAATCCCGTCAGTTTCGCTTCGTTCATAATCATATTCCAACTCAATATCGGGCTCAATTCCTACTCCATGGATATTCCTTCCTGATGGAGTGAAGTATGCGCTGATCGTCAGTTTAATCGCCGTACCATCATCCAGCCTGTGAATCTGTTGTACGATTCCTTTTCCATATGTAGTAGTACCAATTAAGGTTCCTTTATTGTAATCCTGAATTGCCCCTGCCAGAATTTCTGAAGCGCTTGCAGAATATTCATTTACCAGCACTGCCATGGGAATCTCCAGTTCCCATGAATCGTCTCCTGTATATTCCTTTCGATTTCCGTTTTTATCCTCTGTATATACAATCAGTCCTTTAGGCAGAATTCTTCTGGCGATCTCAACGACTGCTGCCAAATCACCCCCTGGATTGCTCCGAAGATCCAGAACCAATCCTTTGATCCCATATTCATTAAGTTCTGCCATAGCTTCTGCATATTGATCCACCGTTATACCATCAAATTCCCGTATACGTAAATACCCTATTTGATCCGTATTCTCCAGAATACCGCTTTCTACCGTAGTAGTTTCTATCTGTTTTGCTCTTGTGATATCAAAATCCAGGAAATCGCTCTCACCTTCTCTATAGATCGTCAGATGTACCGTGGAGCCCTCTCTTCCCTTCACCAGACTGACCACCTGGGTTAAACTCAGCCCCTGAGTAGATTCCCCATCCACTTCATAAATAAGATCTCCTTCCCTGAGTCCTGCCTCAAGTGCCGGTGATTCCTCTATAACGCCGCTGATCATCGCCATATTCATCTGTTTATTCATGGAAATCAGGGCTCCTATCCCATAAGAAACCCCTTTATTACTGTTGACCGCATCCTCCAGCTCATCTCTGGTATAGTACTCGGAGTACGGATCTCCCAGCGCGTTGATCATCCCCTTATAAATGCCATCCTGCAGCTTTTCTGATGATAATTCATCCGCATAGAAATAATATGTGTCAATGGCTTCCTCTATTGTTTTCATCTTTTGAAGAGTATCATTGCTGACAGCGCTGCTGCTTGCTGCGGCATCCGCTCCCGCCCTACGGGTCATGACCATCCGATAAAGCAGACTGGCTGCATATACCCCGGTCATGAGTAATGCTGTGAGCAGCACACCCGTCAGGACTCCGTTCCAGAAATACCTGGAAGATTTCTTCTGTTTATTTCCTTCTTCGATGATCTCTTCCTGCATCTGCTGCCGGTTCTCTAATTCTTCTGATTTATCCACGAACATTTCTCTCCAATCCTGATTAAAATGATTCTAACCCCCAAGATAATTTCTCGGGTTTACATAATTTCCATTCAATCTGACGCTGAAATGCAGATGGTTCCCGGTAGAACGCCCGGTAGTTCCTACTGCCGCTATCTTCTGCCCCTTTGCCACTTCCGTTCCCTTGGAAACGTAGAGAGCGGATGCATGCATATAAATCGTATACAGGCTGTCTCCATGATCAATCATAATATAATTGCCCATACTGCTGTTATAATCTGCCGCTACTACTTTTCCATCGTAAGCTGCCAGAATCGGGCTTCCCCCTGGAGCTGCCATATCAAGTCCATTATGAAACCTTTTAACCCCCAGTGTAGGATGCATACGATCGCCATACTCATCTGAAATTCTCGTATAGGAAGGCGCTGGCCATGTGAATATCCCTCCATCGTATTTGCGTGCCTGCTCCTCAGCCAGTCTTTTTCTTTCTTCTGCCACAGCTGCTTCCAACGCTTTGATAGTATCATTCTGAGTGGCGATCTCCGCTTCATATTCCTTTATCGCAGCATTTTTGTCTTGAATATCTGAAGATAATTTGTATATTTCCTGTTCCTTATCCGCTATCAGCTGATTTAAAGAAGCTTCCTCCTCTTCCACCGTTTTTTTTGCCTCATTCAAAACGTCCTTCTCTTCTTCCAGCTCCTCCTTGCAAAGCGCTACATATTCTGCATAATCCACATATTGATCCAGCATCTTTCTGTCATAGGCCGACAACTTCTGAATATAATCTGCTTTGTTCAGCATATCGCCGAAGCTCTCTGATCCCAGCAAAAGTTCCAGATACATGGTTTCTCCCTTTTCATACATGAACTTGATCCGGGTCTTCATAGCCTCGTATTGCTGCTGTTGTACCTCCAGTGCTTCTTCCAGTTCATTCGCCTTTTGGTCAATTTCTTCTTCCTTCTCAGAAATCATTGTTTTCAATTCATTGATCTTTGTCTGTATACTGACCAGATTTGCATCCAGCTCCTCCACATAACCAGCCAGCTCTTTTTTGGAAGCTTCCAGGGCTTTTTTTAAAGCCTGGATATCCGTCAGACCGTTCTGTAAGGCCTTTTTTTCTTCCCGCGCTTTATTAATCTCAGCTTCCTTTTCCCTGATACTGTCATTGGTCAGATCACTGGCATATGTAATGCTCCGGTCCTTCCCCGCGGCTGCTGTAACTGCTAAAAAGCATATTAATACGCAAAGCGCTCTTTTTCCTTGTTTTATGTATTTCAACACTATACCCTCAGATGTTTCCTAACTGTTGTTATACTTCCCAAAAAGCCGATCCCTACTCCCATACAAACAGACATTGGGAATAACGTATTAAAAATAGTTTCTACCGGTAGAAATGTAAGAAGTTTGGTTAAAATAGAAAATTTTACCATAATATATTCAATAATCTTGTTGTAAAGAACATAGATAACACCCACCGGTATCAGTGCGCCGATCACTCCAATCAGCATTCCCTCAATCACAAAAGGAGAACGGACAAAAAAATCGGTTGCGCCTATATATTTCATGATTGCGATCTCTTCTTTCCGGACGGATATACCGATCGTCACAGTATTACTGATAAGGAAAATAGAAACCGCGAACAGAATCGCAATAATTCCCACAGAAATATACGCCACCAGCGCATTTACACCTGTCAGTGTGGAAGCAACAATCTCAGACCTGTGCACTTCTCTTACACCCTCAAGCCCTTCCAAATAGGATACCAGCGCCGGCTGCATAGACACATCATCCAGATAAATTTCATAACTGTCTGATCCCACGAGAGGATTCTCTGTGAATCCATCTTCATAGCCCTGCAGATAATCCACTCTGAATTCTTCCCAGGCTTCGTCTGCCGACTTAAAGTATATCCTGGATACTTCCACACGCTTCTCAATCAATGCGCCGATCTCTTCCATTCTCTCCTGACCGACCCCTTCATCAAAAAGCACTGTAACGCAGACCCCTTCCTGCGCATTCTTTACAATGTTCTGAAAATTGACAATAATAGAATAGAACAGACCAAACAAAAACAGGCATGCTCCAATCGTTGCAATTGATGCCAGTGAAAACCACTTATTTCTGAATATGTTGATAAATCCCTGTCTGATCGTATAAAAAAATGTATTAATCCTCATCGATATAGCCACCTTTTTCTTCGTCGCTTACAATGACGCCTTTCTTCATTGTAACAACCCTCTTCTGCATTGCATTGACAATTTCACGGTTGTGCGTTACCACCAGCACGGTTGTTCCGTTTTCATTGATCTGTTCCAGCAGCTTCATGATTTCCCAGGAATTTTTGGGATCCAGATTTCCGGTAGGCTCATCTGCCAGCAAAATACTTGGACGGTTAACCAGTGCTCTGGCAATCGCCACTCTCTGTTGTTCACCTCCTGAGAGCTGTCTTGGCTTTGCCTTATATTTTCCTGCAAGCCCTACCGTCGCCAGTATACTGGGTACATTTCGTTTGATTTCTTTATTGGATACCTGTATAATTCTCTGTGCAAACGCTACGTTTTCATAAACATTTCTATCCTTCAGCAGCCGGAAATCCTGAAAAACGATTCCCAGATTTCTCCTGAATTTCGGAATTTTCCTGTGACGAATATGTACCAGATCATAGCCCATCACGCTGATCTCACCCGAGGATGGAATCAATTCACGCAAGAGCAGCTTGATCATTGTGGATTTTCCAGAACCGCTGTCTCCTACTATAAATACAAATTCGCCTCTGTTAATGTGCAGATCAATCCCATTCAAAGCCGGAGCTCCTGTTGAATAGGTTTTGCTCACATTTTTCATTGTGATAATCTCATGATGTTCATACCCCTGTCTTCTTCTCTTCCGGTTCTTCATTTCACTTTTTGCCATTATTCGCCACCTGTCTTCTAATATTCAAAGCTTTCCATATAATTCATGTATTTTACTACCATGAGAGCAATCCTGAATGTGATGGCATCCTCGAATACACGAAGATCCAATCCCGTACTTTTCTGCAACTTATCCAGCCGGTAAACCAGTGTATTTCTGTGAATAAACAACTGTCTGGAAGTTTCGGATACATTCAGACTGTTCTCAAAAAATTTGTTGATAGTTGTAAGGGTTTCCTCGTCAAATTCATCCGGCCCTTTATCGCCGAAAATTTCCTTAATAAACATTTTACACAGCGGAATTGGAAGCTGATAGATCAGCCGGCCAATTCCAAGTTCGCTGTAGGCAATAATATTTCTCTCATCAAAAAATATTTTGCCCACATCCATCGCCATCTTTGCTTCCTTAAAGGAACGGCTGACTTCCTTGATCTCCTTGACAACTGTGCCATATGCAACGCGTATAGCCTTCATCCCCTCTTTTGCAAGAAATGATTCCATGGCAACCGCACTTTTTTCTATGTCGCGCATCATATCACGGGAACTGTCCATTTCCGACAGATCCTTGACAACTATCACATCATTCTCATCCACCGCCGTTACAAAGTCCTTACTGCTGCCCCCAAGAAAAGTTCTCATAATTTCCAGAACATTATTATCTTTACTGTCAGCAGTTTCAATGATCATTGCCACGCGCTTGACATCTGTCTGAATATGCAGCTTTTTCGCGCGGCTATAGATGTCAATAAGCAGAAGATTATCCAACAGAAGATTTTTAATAAAATTGTCTTTATCAAAACGTTCCTTATATGCTACCAGCAGGTTCTGGATCTGAAACGCTGCAATCTTACCCACTGTATAGGCATCCTCACCTGTTCCCTCTGCAATCAGCACATATTCCAACTGCTGTTCATCAAAAATTTTGAAATACTGACATCCCCGGATCTCCTGGGAATCTGCCAGTGAATTTGCAAATTCTGCAGCTTCTGAACCATATCCTGATAACTCTGTCATGGTGGACGCCGCCTCTTTTCCGTCCGTATCCATAACACAAAAGTCCACTCTGGCGATTGCCTTAAGCCCCTCAATTGTATTCTGTAAAATCTGATTTGAAATCATAGGCCCCTCTCCTTCTGACAATGGAAATACTATACAAATTAGACAATATTTCTCCTGAACATTTATGCTCCCCTTCAAACCTCTTTTTCATTTTAATATCAATGTACAAAAAAATCTACCTGTATTTGTGAATTTTTTATGTAATTTTAGTATTTTTTGTTAGTTTTTCCCATATTCCATTCCAATTTATTTTGTGGTAAAATAAAGAATAATGACTGTTTACAGCATCAGGAAAGGAGCAGTAACATGAACATTCCGGAATTGTCAACCGCACTGGCAAATACCCAGCTTGCCAATCAGGTAGGAATCGCCGTGCTGGACAAAGCGCTTGAAAATATGGAAACTGTAGGCGGCAGTCTCCTTGAAATGATGGATAACTCCATGGAGCTATCCGTCAACCCAAATATCGGAAGCAATATTGATATATCAATATAAATGCTCCTGTAATCATTCCCAGGCAAAGGATAAGGGCCAGTACCAGAGGTACTGTAACCATCTTATCCTTTTTTTCTTTCCTTTCTTTCCAGATCCGTGAAAGTACTCTGTCTCTCCCTTCATGGGAAGAGATCCATACCAGGACAGCCCATGCCAGCGGCAGTGTCACCGTCGTCAGAATCAGATAGGCCCCGATCCCATAAAGAAGAAGATCCTTTGTTATCATTTCTGACTGACTGCTGTATATACCAGGATCGGTTTTTAGCACTTCGTACATAAGCAGAATCTGACTTCCATTTACCACTCCATGGTAAAGGATAGACGACCAGATGCTTCCAGTCGCCTCCACTAAAAGCACTGCCAAAATCCCCATCACAAAAGCATAAGCAGCCTGATTAAAGTTCATGTGTACCAACGCAAAAAGCAGTGCTGACAAGATCATGGCTTTAAATGCACTTCCCGATTTCCTGTAGGATCTGTAATACGCTCCCCGGCAGGTAATCTCTTCAAAAACCGGCGCAATAATCCCTACCGACAAATACAAAAGGCCAAAAGGCATTTGTCCTGCCTGCTGGCTTTCCAACATGGCTGCCACTTCATTTTCAACCCACAGCTGCGAAATCAGATTAAAGAGCGACAGCGCCGGCATGGTCAGCAATGAAAATAAAACTGTCATTAAAGCAGAGCCTGTTTTCATTTTGGAAAATCCCAGAAACGCTCCCGGTCTTTCTCCCGATACAAATATAAAAATGAGAACAGGCAATATTACTACCAGCTCGCAAAGCAGATTACTCCAGAAAAGACTGTTTGCCAGCTCCGGGAAAAACAGTACTAAAGAACAACTCATACCGATATAGCACACTATCGTTATCAAAAATGCCCAGTTTGCCTTTCTTCCGTTCATTTCGTTTTGCTTTCCTGCACCTTTCTGATTCCATCCGATTCTATTACAATCAGTCTCTGTTTATAAAGGCTGCCCACCGCCCTCTTAAACTCATTTTTGCTCATGCCGGTTTTCAATCTGATCAGCTCCGGATCCGCCTTATCGTTAAATGGAATTTTCCCTTCGCTCTTTTCCAGCATTTCAAGCAACTTTTGCGAATCTTTATTCATTTGGATGTATGCCTTCTCTCTCAGACTCAGCGTCAGCTTTCCATCTTCAAGCACTTCCACGACACGGGCGTTAATCTTATCTCCCACTGCCAGATCCTGTGCAGGTTCTCTTCTGGGAATCAAAGCACTGTATCTGTCATCTACCGCCACAAACACTCCAAATCGTTCACTGATCTCGTATACTCTGCCCTCCACCCTGTCATCCTTCTGATAAGGGCTGTCTGTCCGCAGATACTGGTATACATTCATGGTGGTGCAGAGCCGCCCGCTTTTATCGACATATAAAGCTACCAGGCATTCTTCCCCCTGCTTTACTTTTCTGGTCTGTTCCTTAAATGGAAGTAAGAGATCTTTTTCCAGCATCCATCCCAGGAAGGCGCCGATTTTTCCTGTCTCCTTCACGAAAAGCACTGCCGTCTCTCCTACAGACAGTCCTGGATCCCTGGTGGTCGCTATCATTCGATCCTCAGAGTCTCTGTAAATATACACTTCAATATCTGTGCCTGTCTCTGCATTTTCCGGCACTTCTTTTCCCGGCAGAAGCACTCTTTCCTGCGCGCTGCATTCTTCTTTTGTCTCCGCCAGATAAACGCCAAATTCCACCCTTTTCACAATGAAAAGTTTCTGCCTCTTTCCTATTTCAATCATATTCTTTTCTGCTCCCTTTCCTCCTGAAGCTCTACAATACAACAAACGGTATCGTTTTCGTCCCTGAGAACCACCACGTATTTCCCTTCCTCTGTAACTGCCGTATAAGGAGTCAGTATATCTCCCAGCATCACCTGCTTTTTATATTCTGCTCTCAGCTGTCTCACACGGCAGCTCCTTCCCAGAGAATCAATCGCTATTCTGACAAACTGCCCATTATTCACATGATGATTTGTATCAAGATGATGCGACCTGATCTGCACTGCTTCTCTTTGTTCCATATTCAAAGGGGTTAAAATTTTTCTGGGGGCATAATCCATTTCCAGTCTGGGCTCTAATCCGTACTTCTCGTACATCTCTTTCGGAGGCTTTACCGGCTTGCCCGTACTGGTGTTCAAAAGACTCCATATCGTATTTGCACATGCAAGCGTATTCTCCTTTTCGTCCATCATCAGAAAGTTCCTGTATCCCAGAAATCCCTTAAAATCATAGGGTGCCGTTCCCACCGTAACAGTCTCACACAGCTTTGGATAACGCTCCACCACAATCTGCCAGGAAGACATTACCCACACCATGTTCTGGCGTTTCAAATATTCCACTCCCAGGCCTATATCCTCCGAATGAAACGTGGAACAGTCCTGGAAATAATCCAGCAGCGATTCCAGTCTCAAAAATCCTGCTTCATCTAATTCACTGTACCTGATTCTACTTTTATAGCTATACATATTCTGCCTTTCCCGCCTTAGATCAACAAATATTTTGGTACCATTATTGCATATGATGACTGCCCGCGCGTCAGCGCAATTCACATTATAGCACGAACTCCCGGAAAGAAACAGCACATAATAATGAATATTTTTAGCTATTGACAAATGCCTACCCGGAATTGTAAAATAAAAAACATATTGCGGGTGTAGTTCAATGGTAGAACACCAGCCTTCCAAGCTGGACACGTGGGTTCGATTCCCATCACCCGCTTTTTTGCTGCCCACAGACAAACGGACATGCCAGCCTGTCCGCCTGGCTTGCCGCTCACGGGCATAAATTATATTTTAAAAACAAACTCGTTAATCCATTTTATGAATTTAGCCATTTTATGGATTTAACCATATCATGGCTTTGCGCAACAAAGCAGCGCAGAAATGGTGTAAAAAAATGATTCGAAATGAGAATTTAATTTATTATTCTTTAAAAGATGCCGTATACAAAATACATGGGAGAACAGATGAAACTCAGCCTGCAGTTCCCTTATTCTGGAATGCAGGCTCGATTGAAGTAAATGTAACAGGCACAGAGCTCTGGATTGACATTGAAGTCGATTTTGATCTTTATGAGCCGTGGGTCGGATGCGATATTGACGGCGCGCTCATAAGCAGACAAATGCTTCATGCAGGCCGTTATCAATTATGCCTGTTTCGTCATATGAATGAAAGCACCACCAAAAATGTCCGTTTCTTCCGTGAAACTCAGGCAATGAGTTCCGACTCCGGTCATCACCTGCTTATTCACGGTTTCTCATCAGATGGCGTTTTTTTGCCTGTACCGGATAAAAAATACAGACTGGAGTTTATTGGTGACAGTATCACCTCCGGCGAGGGCACTTACGGCGCCAGGCAGGAAATGGACTGGGTTCCCATGTTCATGAGCGCCAGCAGGAATTATGCCTCCATGATATCAGATGCTCTGAATGCAGATTATCGGCTGCTTTCTCAGGGCGGCTGGGGTGTTCTTTGCAGCTGGGATAATAATCCTCACAACACGCTGCCTTCCTGCTATGAAAAAATCTGTGGTCTCTTAAGCGGAGAGACAAATGAAAAACTGGGCGCGCAAAAAGCATACAATTTTCATTCTTATATACCGGACGCTGTTATCATCAATCTTGGAACCAATGACGCCGGTGCCTTTAACGAACCTGCCTGGCACGATCCTGTAACCGGAGACTCTTTTAAGCAGCACAGGAATCCTGATGGAACCTATTGCCCGGCTGATCTTATACGTTTCCAAAAAGCCGTATATGATTTTCTTGCTCTCGTCCGCAAAAATAATCCGAATTCCTTTATCGTATGGGCTTACGGAATGGCCGGTTATGATCTGGCTCTTCCTATTGCAGAAGCCGTAAGTTCCTATCGGAAGCAGACCAAAGATCTGAAAGCATCTTTCCTGCAGCTTCCTGCCGCTACGTACGAAACCTCCGGATCCAGAAATCACCCGGGTGTCAGGTCTCATGAACAGTCTGCAAAGATTCTTATTGATTACTTGAAGGTTCTTCTGGAGGCGTGACCTGCGTCTCCTTTTTGTACGCTTTTGTAAAAATGAATATAATAAATATCAGATTCAGTATCAGAGTAACCGGGACATCCATCCACTTATAAACCTGACCGCCGATATCGCCGGTTCCTGAAAGCACTGCAATCATATTATTATTAATATAGTGCATAACAACTGCCACCCAGATATTTCCCGTTTTCATCTGGCTGTAGCCAAAAAAGATACTGTAGCTGACACAGGTTATAATCTGTAAAAGCACGCTGATCATCCATGTATCCGGGCTATAGTAAAAAATATTGATAGGAAGGTGCCACAGCCCCCAGACTACTCCCAGGATCAGGACACCGCCTTTGAGGCCGAAGCGTTTCTGTAAAAGCGGCTGAAAAAAGTAACGCCATCCATACTCCTCTCCAAAAAAAGCTGTAATAGAAAGGAAAAAGCTTATCACCAGCAAAGACATCACCATCCAGGTTGACGGATCTGCAAATATGCGATTAATTTCTTTTGTCTGTCCCTCCAGAGCGTATGCTGCAAAAGTTCTGACAAGATAAAGCGTCACAAACAAAAGCACATACAGCCATGATTTCACTCCTGTACGTCCGGTACTTTTAAGTCCATATGCCGCCCGCGTTTCCTTCTTCTCGATAAGTAAAAGGATCAGGCAGACGATGCTGGAGCCTATCATCAGAATCTGCAGACACAACATCCAAAATAATCCGGGGAAAAAAGCACTTGCCGCAGCAGTTACAATCATCAATCCTGTGAACACCAGAAATGCCATATAAAATTTCCCCGGCAGTTTCTTTTCTCCTCTTTCTGTAAAAAGCAGTGCCAGCATTACTCCTGCTGCCGGATAATACATCTGGGCATTGGCAAAAGCTGTTACATCCCTTCCCTGATAGTATCCGTATCCCATTAAAATTCCCATCAAAACCGGCAGTCCAAAGGCTGTCAGTACAAATGTTTTTAATTGTTTCTTCTCTGTTTCTGTCCATTTCATTTTATCGTTCCTCCTCGTCTTCGGTTTCTATATCCTGCTCTGCCAGTTTTATCTCTCTTTTCTTTGCAAGGGCGCCAACCAGCATAAATGCAAAAATCGATACTACAAAGATACCAGCCATATTCCCTGCAATACAGGCCCAGATTCCTATCCTCTTTCCCCATGCGCTTTTGTAACCATACAAAAGTCCTAACGGTATTCCTGCCACCACCATGGCAACCAGGCTATAGCGCAGATAGGCTTTCATCCCCGGAATCTTTCTTGTCTGGTAATTCCACACACCCTTTCTGATACATCCTGCTACCAGCAGAACACTACTGGCCATAAACACAATCCACTCGCCCATAATCATCCGTCCGCCTTCTTCCACAAAGACGATCTGAATGATCATCGCTGCAAGCAACATCCAATACATGCTCCAGAAGCTCATGTGCTCCACCCGCAACAGATCCATCTCCTGCCGCTCGTCAACCTTTTTCTCAAACCAGCCTGTTTTACATTTCATTTGCTGCCGCCTCCTTTTTTATCATACTCATTGCTCACTTTCTTCTTCCTCCCAAAACAGATCATTTAAAGTTTTTCCAAGCACCTTACATATAGAAACACACAGCTGTAAGGAGGGGTTAAACTTGCCGGCCTCAATCATGCTGATGGTCTGTCGGGTCACACCAGCCAGATCTGCCAGCTGCTCCTGTGACAAATCCTTCTCTATTCTTGCAATTTTCATTTTCTTATTTTTCAATTCGTCTCCTTTCTCTTACATAAATTGATCCATCCTTTCTTCTTATAAAATATACTATATTTTAATATTTGTCAACTATATTTGTCATAATTAATATTATATTAGCCATCTTATTTCATCCCTGCACCCCTGAGCATCAAAAGACCGCCTGTCCCGGACTCTTCGGAACAGACGGTCTTTTGCTCTGTCTTCTCTGTATATCATTCTGCAGCTTTTGATGGATCTGCCAGCCGCCAGTCTATGCAATCGCAAACTGGCTGTTATACAACTCAGCATAGAACCCCTTTTTCTCAAGCAGCTCCCGATGATTTCCCTGTTCTATAATATGGCCATCCTTCATGACCAGAATTACATCTGCATTCTGGATCGTGGAAAGTCTGTGGGCTACGATAAAGCTGGTCCTCCCTTCCATCATAACGGCAAACGCTTTTTGAATTTTTATCTCGGTTCTGGTATCAATGGATGAGGTTGCTTCATCCAAAATCAGCATGGGCGGCAGACTCAGCATCACTCTGGTGATGCAAAGAAGCTGTTTCTGCCCTCCGGAAAGGCTTCCTCCATCCTCTCCGATCAGGGTATCATAGCCGTCAGGCAGTCTCCTGATAAAGCTGTGTGCATGGGATGCCTTTGCTGCTGCTATCACTTCCTCCTCGGAAGCCTCAGGTCTGCCCACAATAATATTCTCGCGTATTGTCCCCCGTTTCAGCCAGGTATCCTGTAATACCATGCCGTAAGAAGTTCGCAGGGATTTCCTTGTAATGTTCTGAATTCGGTTTCCATCTACTGAAATTATACCGCTGTCCACATCATAAAAACGCATAAGCAAATTAATGATGGTCGTCTTCCCACATCCGGTAGGTCCTACAATAGCGATTCTCTGTCCCGGTCTGACATGAAGATTTAAACCCTCGATCAGCTTCCTGTCCGGCACATAAGAAAAGGAAACATCTGTGAGTTCCACCTTACCGGCCACATTTCCGAGAATCACAGCGTCTTCCCGATCCGGAACCTGAGGTTCTTCTTCGATCAGTTCAAAAATTCTGGCAGCGCAGGCAAGGGCATTCTGAAGCTCTGTAATCACTCCTGAAATTTCATTGAAAGGCTTGGTATACTGATTCGCATATGAGAGAAAGCATGTCAGCTGCCCTACAGAAAGTCCTCCCCGCAGTACCGACAGGGCTCCGGTAAGCCCTACACCGGTATATACCAGACTGTTCACAAAACGAGTACAGGGATTGGTCAGAGACGAAAAGAAAATTGCTCTCAGGGAATACTTTTCCAGTCTGCCGTTAATCTCATCAAATCGTTCCAGCGTTTTCTTCTCCCTGTTAAAAGACTGAACCACCTTCTGATTTCCTATCATCTCATTGATCAGGGCTGTCTGCTCCCCTCTGGTCTCCGATTGAAGTTTAAACATACTGTAAGTTTTTCTGGCAATGAAACTGGCCACAAACAGTGATACTGGTGTAATCACCACAACCACCAGTGTAATTCCCACATTTTCAGAAAGCATAAAGCCCAATGTAACCAGAATCGTGACTACACCCGTGAAAAGCTGCGTGAACCCTATCAGGAGCCCATCTGCAAACTGGTCCACATCCGCCACTACCCGGCTCACAATGTCCCCGTGAGAGTGTGCATCCAGGTATTTAAGAGGCAGCTCTTCCAGCCTGCGAAAAGCTTTTTTGCGGATATCCTGAATCACATTATATACGATCTTATTGTTACAGATATTCATGACCCACTGGCTTAATGCCGTTAAAAGAATCACAATTCCCATTTTTCGCAAAATGGCAAACAAGGCCGGCCAGGGGCTGTCCACATTCAGTACAGAGGGATCCGCAATATAGATCAGCCAGTCTACCGCATCTCCTGTAAGGATGGGCAGATACAATGTAAGGACAACAGAGATCACTGCCATCACAATGGTCAGCGTCATCATAAATCTGTAGGGCTTGATATATCTGAGTACCTTGATAAGGGTCTCTTTCTGCTTACTGTTTTTCTTATCCCCGCTCATTGCCCCGCCTCCTCCTTTCGTTCAAACTGGCTGTAATAAATCTCCTGATAGACCTCGCAATTCTGCAATAGCTCCTGATGCGTTCCAATTGCCGCCACATGTCCATCCTCCAGCACTACGATCGCGTCTGCATGGAGCAGGGAAGACGCTCTTTGGGAGACGATAAAGACTGTGGTTTCTCCCGGCATTTCCTTAATGGATTTCCGAAGTGCTGCATCTGTTGCATAGTCCAGTGCCGAGGCACTGTCATCCAGAATCAGAATTTCCGGTTTTTTCACCAGCGCTCTGGCTATAGACAGCCTCTGCTTCTGTCCACCGGAAAGATTTCTTCCCTCCTGTTCTACCATTTCATCCAGTCTGTCCTTTTTCTCCAGGACAAACTCTTCTGCCTGCGCCGTTTTCAATGCATCCCAAAGTTCCTGTTCGCTTGCATTTTCATTTCCCCAGAGAAGATTTTCTCTGATGGTGCCCTTGAACAACACAGCCTTCTGCATCACTACTCCAATCTTGTTTCGAAGCTGCTCAACCGGATAGTCTCTTACGTCTTTACCATCCACTCTGACAGCCCCCTTTTCCACGTCATAAAAACGAGGAATCAAATTGACCAGAGAGGACTTCCCGGATCCTGTTCCTCCGATCACTCCGATGGTATCGCCTTTGCCGGCTTTAAAATGGATGTCCGTAAGCGCTTCCTCGCTTCCCCTGTGATACCGCAGACTCACATGATCAAACTCCACTGTTCCTCTCTCATCTCCGCTCTCACCGGCATCCCTCTTCAGAATACGGTTTTCGTCAGCCTGGCCGCTTTTCTCCTCCATTCCCCCCGGAATCTCAAAAATGCTTTCTATCCGGTTACCGCAGGCAACTGCCTTGGTAACTGTTATGATCAGATTTGCCAGCTTCACCAGTTCCACCAGTATCTGGGACATATAATTCACAAGAGCCACCACCTGACCCTGTGTCAGTATTCCTGCCTCAACCCGAAGTGCGCCTGCATAAATCAATGCCACCAGGCCTGCATTGATCACCACATAAGTCAAAGGGTTCATCAATGCGGAAATCTTCCCTGCCATCACCTGCAAGCGCTTTAAGGCATCTGTTTCCTCATCAAATTTCTCTATCTCATGCTTTTCCTCGCCAAATGCACGGATCACTCTCACACCCGTCAGATTTTCTCTGGTAATACCCAGCACCTTATCCAGTCCCGCCTGTACCTTTTTAAACATGGGAATGCTCACCAGCATGATGCCAAACACAATCGCAGATAATACGGGAATCACTATCACAAAAATAAGCGCAGCTTTTACATCAACCGTAAATGCCATAATCATCGCGCCAAACACTATAAACGGAGACCGCAGGAACAGGCGAAGCACCAGATTCACGCCTGACTGCACCTGATTGATATCGCTGGTCATCCTTGTAATCAGCGTGGAGGTTCCCTCCCTGTCCATCTGCGAAAAAGAAAGGCTCTGAATATGGGAAAACAACCCATGTCTTAATTTTGTGGCAAATCCCACAGCCGCTTTTGCTGCAAAATATTGAGCCGTCACAGCACAAATCAATCCAATCAGGCCGAAAGCCGTCATGATCAGGCACATCTTATATATGTAACCTTTGTCCTGGCTGGCAATCCCCACATCGATCATAGAAGCCACCACAAGAGGCACTATCAGTTCAAAAGAGGCCTCCAGAAGCTTAAACAAAGGTCCAAGTACACTTTCTTTTTTGTAGTCCTTCAGATAAATAAGCAGTTTTTTCATCTCTTCCCCTAGTTCAAAAAGTTCTCTATGATAACAGCTTCTGCCGCTTCTTCGCTGAGCCCGAACGTATTCAGCTTAACCAGCTGCTCACTGTTAATCCTTCCAATCGCCGCCTCATGAATAATGGCAGCATCTACGTGCTTTGCATCAATCTCCGGGATTGAACATACCCGCGCATGATCCATAATAATAGAATCGCACTGGATATGCGCGTGACACAGCGCATTTCCAATCGCCCTGGGATGAAAGATCTGGCTGGAATGCCCTCTTGCAACGGATCGTGAAACAATTCGGGCCGAGCACCCCATACCGTTTAAATGAATGTCCATATTGGAAACAGCGCTCTGACTGTCATGTGTCATCAGCTTTTCAACCACAAACAGCTTTGCATCCTTTCCCATAGTCACCTCTGTCTCACGCCTGGTCGAATCCACCCCTTTAATCTGAGCAGTATCCAGCGTAAACACAGAAGCCTCCTCCATAATAATCTTCGTTACAGGATTGAGAATTCTGGATCCGGCGCCTTCTCCTTCTCCATAATGTTTTTCCTCATAACGCACATTTGCATTTCTCCCTACATGAAATGTATGGATTCCGTCATGCCGGCTGTCATCACAGCCGCTGTTGTGAATACCGCAGCCCGCCACAATGACCACCTGGGCGCCTTCCTCTATATAAAAATCATTATATACTTCATCCGTTATACCGGAAGCTGACACTACTACGGGAATGTGGATCTCCTCGCCCTTTGTCTCTCTGCTGATATAAACGTCGATTCCCTGCCTGTCCGCTTTGCTCTTTATGGTAATGTGCTCTGTGCTTCCATGACACAGAGAATATCCGTTGTATCTTAAGTTAAACGCTCCCTCCTGGCGAAAGCCTCCACTGTCTATCTTCTCCAGAATCGACTCCGTTACCCGGTCTATATTTGCCACTGTATTATTCCTTTCTGTCAGTCATTATCCCGCTCTTTCTTCTATCGCCTTCGGCTCCCTTACTGTCGGAGCTTTGCATTGATACAGCCGCAGCTCTTACTCCCCCCCGTCAGCTCGGGCAGCACCTCTTCCCTGGGCCCGAGTGCTTCCACCCTGCCATCTCTGATTACCATAATCCGGTCTGCCATCTCCATGATCTTTTCCTGATGGGAAATAATCACAAGGCTTTCTCTTTTGTCCTCATGAAGCCTCTCAAACTGATCCACAAGCATGGAAAAACTCCACAGGTCAATTCCCGCTTCCGGTTCGTCAAAGATACACACCTTATGGCGTCTTGCCAGAACTGTTGCAATCTCAAGACGCTTCATTTCTCCCCCGGATAATGTATTATCCACCTCCCGGTCCAGATATTCTCTGGCGCAAAGCCCTACACCACTCAGATAATCACAGCACTTATTCTCCTCCATCTCATATCCCGCCGCAAGGGAAAGCAGCCTTTTCACCGTCATTCCCTTAAATCTGGGCGGCTGCTGAAATGCAAATCCAATCCCTGAATTGGCTCTCTGAGCAATACTAAGGTCCGTGATATCCTTCCCTTCGAGAAGGATTTGTCCACTGTCCGGTGTCTCTATTCCCATAAGAAGCCTTGCAACCGTTGACTTTCCGCCCCCATTCGGGCCTGTAATCACCAGCGTTTCTCCTCTCTCTACTGTAAAGCTCACATCTTCTATTATACTTTTTTCCAGACCGTTTTCAAGCGGGTGGAATACCAGGTTTTTTACCTCCAGCATAATTGCCTCCTGCCGTTTTGCAGCGTAATAATTCGACATTCTACTGCTGCTGTTTCTATTTCAGATATTCTTCATATTTCTCATTTGTCTCGTTCAAAAAGACAATCCCCAGGATTCCCGGCCCTGTATGGGCACCGATGGCGCATCCCACCCGGCCCTCCAGAAGTCCTTTTACATGATATCTTTCCTGAACTTCTTTCTTAATATACTCATAGGCCTCCCGGTCTGTGCCATAGCAGACGCCTATCACCTGATCCTCCAGCTTCTTTCCCTTCTCTCCTACCATATCAAGAATCCGTCTCTGTGCCTTTTTCCAGCCCCGAACCTTCTCCACTGCCTTCAGTGAACCATTTTCATCCACAATAATGATCGGCTTGATATCCAGCACGGTACCTGCCAGAAAAGAGGTCCTGGTAAGTCGTCCCCCTTGGAACAGATAATCCAGTTCCATAACGGTAACTGCATGCTCCATATGCTCACAAAAGAAATGGGCCGCCTCGATGAGCAGTTCCTTCGGCGCTCCGTTTCTCTGCATACAGAGCAGCCTCTCTGTCACCAGACCATACCCCACTGAAGCGCATTTCGTGTCTATGATCGTCATCTTAAATTCAGGATATTCCTCGAGAACCTCTTCATATGCCAGCTTTGCCGCATTATAGGTTCCTGCGATTCCTGTTGAAAAGCAAAGGTAAAGTACCTCGTCGCCTCTGCCTGCAAAAGGAAGAAAATGCTCATGAAACATATACTGACTGACATGATAGGTTTTGATCTCCTTCTTTGACGCCTGTATCTCATAAAACTGATCCGGAAAGATCGTTTCTCCATCGAAGTAGTCCTTTCCCTCTATCGTAACAGGAGTGGGTATCACATGTAAATTATATTCCTTTATCACGCTCTCCGGTACATCGGAAGCTGAGTCTGTAATAATGCAGAAAGCCATCTTCATATCCCCCTAACTGTATTTAGTCAAAATTCCATTATCACTATACTACATTTGAGGGATTTGTGCATCTTAAAAATTTCTTATATCTGTCAGCTTTCCTGCTCCTCCAGATCAAAAAGCTTCCCTGTGGCAAAGGGACTCCCCACATCGCATCTTCCATGATGATAAGCCTTTCGGGATGATCCGTTCCCTATCTCTTTTGAAGTTTCGACTTTAATACGGCTGACTCCTGCCTGTGTCATGCTATCCAGCATTTTAATCACTTCATCTATGTTTTCCATAACGCTTCCTCCTTCCGTGTCCTTTCGGATTTCCTGCCTTACAGACCGGCCTGTTCAAACAATGCGATGCGGCGAACAAAAAGAGCAGTTTCCTGCTCTTTCTGTTTTAATGGTGAAACAACCTGATACCAGTAAACACCATCGCCATGCCATATTTATTGCAGCACTCGATTACAAGGTCATCCCTGACAGACCCGCCCGGCTGAGCAATATATTTTACGCCGCTCTTATGAGCTCTCTCAATATTGTCTGAAAACGGGAAAAATGCATCCGATCCCAGAGTCACATCCTTATTTCCGTCCAGCCACGCTCTTTTTTCCTCTCTGGTAAAGACCGGAGGCTTTACTTTAAAGCGCTTTTGCCATTCGCCTTCTCTGAGCACATCCTCATACTCATCTCCAATATAGACATCAATGGCATTATCTCTGTCTGCCCGTCCCAAAGCGTCAATAAACTGGAGTCCCAATACCTGGGGCGCCTGACGCAGATACCAGTTGTCCGCCTTCTGGCCGGCCAGTCTGGTACAGTGAATCCTCGACTGCTGGCCCGCTCCGATTCCGATTGCCTGTCCGTCCTTCACATAGCAAACGGAATTGGACTGGGTATATTTGAGTGTGATCAACGCGATTTTCATATCCATCAACGCAGATTCCGGCACTTCTTTATTCTCCGTTACAAAATGGGAAAGCAGATCTCCACCGATATCCAGCTCATTTCTTCCCTGTTCAAAGGTGATCCCATATACCTGCTTTCTCTCGACCGGCGCAGGCTCATAAGAGGAGTCAATCTGAATTACATTATAATTTCCTTTTTTCTTTTCCTTTAAAAGTTCCATGGCTTTTTCCGTATAGCCTGGAGCGATTACGCCATCGGATACCTCTCGCTTGATCAGTCTCGCAGTATCCTCATCGCACACATCCGAAAGAGCGATAAAATCTCCAAAGGAAGACATTCTGTCAGCCCCCCTGGCCCTTGCATAAGCGCAGGCAAGCGGAGAGAGCCTGCCCAGATCTTCCACCCAGTAAATTTTTGCCAGCGTTTCCGTAAGAGGAAGTCCCACTGCTGCACCTGCCGGCGAAACATGCTTGAAGGATGCCGCGGCAGGAAGTCCGGTTGCCATCTTTAATTCCTTTACCAGCTGCCAGCCATTGAAAGCATCCAAAAAATTAATATATCCTGGTCTGCCGTTTAAGACGGTAACTGGAAGTTCGCTTCCATCCTCCATAAAAATTCTGGATGGCTTCTGATTGGGGTTGCATCCATATTTTAATTGAATTTCATTCATCCTGCTTCCATTTCCTTTCCTCAAATTATTGGTTTTTATTCACAATTCTGGTCTCATAGCAGCCTGTGGCAAGATCGATATATCTGGTAAACAAAGATACCTTATTCTGTTCATTCAGACTTTGCCAGATTCTGTCCGTAAATTCATCAATATTTCCCGCGATTTCTACCAGTTTGGGTTCCCCTTCAAAGCTGGGAAGCGGATTGCCGTTGTGCTTATATGTATGGAGAAAATGTCCCTCTCCTGCTGCAGGGTTTTCATAGGAAAAGGTATATCTGCTGCAGGACTCCGCATTGCCATTATGGCTCTTTAAGATAGACATAACGTATTCATAGCTTCCATCCTTGATGCTCATCAACCCTGAGATCCTGGGAGTATAATTAGGGCCATCCGGTTCAAATTTCCGGCTGCGGAGAGACTGCTCAAAAGTCAGGCCCTTCTTCAGCCCTTCATATATCGTATCTGTCTGATCTCCATTGGTAACGATGGTCATATGATCCAGCACTCTTACCGGTGCATAAATGATCAGGCTGGGGTCTTCCATTTTAGAAGGATCAAAGCACTGTGTCCTGATTCCTTCTCCTTCCTCCACGAATACGCGGTTACTGCTGTTGCTGCTCCTTCCCATGATAAAATAAGCCGTAACAGCCTTTGTGCCATCCTCCGATCTTCCGATCACGATTCCTCTTCCCGGATATTCGTTTCCCCTAAGCTCCTGTACCAGCGACAACATCTCCATTTCTTTTCCCTCCATACAGGCAAAATCTGCCCTTTCTCTCAGCAACTCTATCCCGTTACCCTTTCATAATATAAAAAGTGTCCTCCAATTGCAAGACCTCATTTACTTCCACCCTGCCAAAATCCAATAGCAGATATACATCCGCCTCTTTTTATTTCTCAGACACTCTACAAGTCTTCTCTGCTCTCGCATGATCTCCTCCAGAACCTCCTGGCCGATCGTCAGCTCCCCGTACAAAAATTCCTCATAAAGCGCTATAAACTGCATGTGTATCACCTCATCTGCCAGCATGTTTTCCACCCGCGTTTTAAATTCATGCAACGTCTCATCTTCTTTTCTTTTTATTCCCATAAAAAGAAGTATCTGAAAGTTTTTGTGAATCCCTGTTTGGAATCTCCCCGCCTTATCCATCTTTTTGTAGCGATACCTTCTAATCAGTCCTTCCAGCAGGAAAATTCCTGCTCCTGCGCCGACTCCCGATAAAAAAATCAGTCCCATGATCCGCAGCACATTTCCCAACCTGTTTTTTCCCGATATTTCGCCGACTTCAGCCGGTTCTTCCTCTCCCCTGTCCCCTTCTTCCGGATCATCTTTTCTCTGCAAATTTCCTCCGGTCACCCCAGTTGCCGGGCCTGCAGCGTTTCTGGTTTCCCAGGGCCTGTAACGCAGTTCTCCATAACCGGGAGTCGGTTCAAAGGGAATCCATCCGATCTCTTCCAGATACACTTCCGGCCAGGCATGCGCCATGTTAGCATATACGGCTGTTTCTCCACTGTTTTCCAGAGGAATGCAAAACCCCTGCACATAACGGGCCGGAATTTTCTCTGCTCTGGCAAGCAGTACAAAGGCGGTGGCAAAATGGCTGCAATATCCTTCTCCGCTTTCCAGAAGAAAATAGTCCAGAAATTCTGTCTCATTTGTAACTGTTTCCGGCAGCTTTCCCGGTGTACGGGTATACGCAAGGGACGAAAGCTCTGATTCAATGGCCTTGAGTTTCTCCACATCTGTATCCATTCCTTCTGTGATCTCAGCAAGATATTTCTTCATATCCTCTGAAAGCGTCACTTCCCTGAGATAGCGTTCCCGGATAGATTCCCGGTAGTCTTGCATCTCCTCCTGCGTAATACTTACCCCCGTCAGCCTCTGCAGATCCTTAAGTACCTGCTCTAAAAGTTCTTCTTCAGGTTCCTGCCTTTTTTCAAGGAACTGATCGAAATCCTTATGTCCTTCATTCAGCCGATAATATTCCGCTTCATATTCGGTTCCGTAACCTTTTTTCCTGTGAAACAAAAGGCTTCCCCCTGTTTCCCTGAAATCCAGATTTTCATATCCCTGCTCCAGCGTCCATATTTTTAAAGGTGCAAATAAATATTCTGTATGAAAAAAACGATAGCTGATCGTTATATTCGTCAGATACAGATAATCTCTTAAATGTTCTTTTTCATATCTTTTAACGGCATACAGCGTCTCCACTGTATCCATATAGCGTTCTTTCTCCCCACTCTTGCCTGACTGCTTCCACTGCCTTCCATCAAATGTATCATATTCCCTGCCCGGCAGATAGACACTGTCTCTTCTTCCTCTGCTGCTCTGAATCATCATAATTTCTTTTTTATTCTCTGTTACTCTCCCGTTCAGCTCGCCGTTTTCCGAAAATCCGCTCAGAGCCAGATCATACTCCTCATTTCCGCCGGCTGAAATCGTTTGAGACAGTTTCAGAAAGGATTCCTTCAGCTGCCGGTAAACACCTCTGACAAGACTCCAGTCATAGGGCTGCTCACGGACCGGAAATAACAGCAAAAGCAGGCAATACATACTCAGAAAAGGCATCAGCCACAGCATATATGCATGAATGCTTCTTCCTCTTACCTTTTCCCAGCCCCTTTGCGTCCATTCCACATAAACTGTGACTATATAGCAGAGCAGAAACGCCACGCACAAACGTGGCAGCGGCCTTTCCGCAAAAAGATCATACAGCAGAACGGACGCCAGCCCCAAAATACCTGCTATCTTCAGACGAAAGTCCTTTTCCAGAATTATTTCCAGAAGATAGCATGCCACTGTGAGCAAAAATGTCTGCAATATCTCGTAGCCCTTCACCCAGTCCGGCTGTCCTGCCGCCGCGCCGGCAAGCCAACTGAAATAATCGCGGACGATTAGAAGAAGCTCCTGAATACCAATTGCAAATCCTGCTCCTGCCAGGGAAACTGTCAGCACCACTGCTCCCGCCACGCGAATGCGACGCGGCGCACAACTCGCCAGCGTTATAATCACAAGCAGCGCAAACGCGCTCAGGATATGCATGATTCCCGGAGCGTTGATCCCCAGAAAATTTCCGCCTCCCAGAATTCCTATGCCGGCCAGAAATCCTGCATTGACAGTGCGCCACAGGCTTTTTACATTTAGGCGAATTCCTTCCTCTGTCACAATCGTCCCTCCAGTCCGGATTCCACTGGTATGGTCATAATCCTCCGCCGCTCATTGCTCTGTTTCAGATAGCTCTCCATGCTTTCATCCGTAATCACATACAATACCAGCAATGTTCCTGTCCTGCCAAACTCCTCTGTAAGTTTTATAATTTCATCATTTAATTCAGAAAGCACGCAAAAGAGCAACCTGCTTCCGGAAATAATCCCACACTTTTCAGCCTCAAACAGTATTTCTGTGAATTTCTCATCTCTGTCAAAAGACACCTCCGAAACGATCTTATAAAACTCATCGAAATTCCGATACCCTTCCACATGCTCCTCTCTCATTCCTTTTTGATGATAACAGGCGGAAAAAGAAATATTTCTTTCCGCCAGAAAATTTCCCAGTGCCAGTACCGTTTCCAGAATCTTGTTTTCGACAGGAAGATATTCCTTTGCATCCAGACTGAGACGTTTTGTATCCCAGAGCAGAGCTATCCCCTGCCGCTCCTCTCCCGTCATGTTTCTTACCTTCAGCTTCTGCTCCCTGGCAGTAGCTTTCCAATGGATCTGTTTCAACGCATCTCCCCGGATATAATCCCTCACCACCAGATCCGGTTGTACGGGTTCCCTTGAAGACTCTCTCTGCGCCTGTACCAGAAAATCATCCACACTGTTCAATCCTGTCACATGAACGACCCTGGGGCGTACCACTACCCTTATGGTTTCGGGTATCCGATAGCGGATTTTAAACAATCGGAAGAAATCTGTCATAACAAGTTCCTTCACCCCCACCTCATATTCTCCCCTGTATCTGCAGGTCAGCTTCGTCTCAAAGGTATATTTATCTCCCGGTAAGAGTTCATATTCGGTATCCCCCGGAAGCTCTTCCACATAGGAAAAAGAAGAAAACAGGGTTACACTGACTCCCGCAAATATCCATTTATCTTCATTTTGGAGTACAAAAAAATAGGGAACCGGCTGCCCGCACACCATGCTTCTTCCCTCCACCTGTTGTAATATTTTGAGATGAAAGTATACAACAATAAGATAAATCAGCGAAACCACCGGAATCAGCGTAATTCCCCCAAAAAGACCATAGCTGACGGCACCGCCATAGCAGCTGATCGCCGCCAATGACAGCACCCACAAAGAAAGCCAGACCCATCTGCGGATTTTCATATTCATTTCTCTTCCTCTTTTCAGCTCTTTCAAATGGGAATCCTGACTTGGAGGATCAGACTTTTCAGGATTTTTTCTCTGTTCTCCTTCCTCATTCTTGCTTCCGAAGATAATATCAGCCTGTGTCCCAGTACCTGCATGGCTACATCTTTTACATCGTCCGGTTTCACAAACCCGCGCCTTTGCAGGAAAGCTCTTGCCTGGGATGCCCGCAGCAGTGCCAGCATTGCTCTCGGGCTGGCTCCCAGCACAAAACGTTCCTCCTGTCTGGTCGCTCTTACGATGTCTTCGATATAGCCAAGCACTGCCTCTTTTACCACAACTTCCGATATCTCCCTGCGCATTGTCAGAATGTCTTCTCCCCGGCAGACAGCTTTTACCTTTTCCAGTGTTTTGCCCTGCAGGAATAGCGTAGCCATCCTCACCTCCTGTTCTCTGTCCGGATATCCAATAGAAAGGCGCATCATAAAACGGTCCAGCTGAGCCTCCGGCAAAGGATAGGTTCCCAGAAACTCCACAGGATTCTGAGTCGCAATCACCAGGAACGGCTGCGGCAGAGAGTAGATCCTGCCATCTACTGTAACCTGTCCCTCCGCCATGGCTTCCAGAAGGCTGGACTGTGTTTTGGGAGAAGTTCTGTTAATCTCATCCGCCAGAATCACCTGGTTCATCACCGCTCCCGGTTGATAAACAAATTCTCCTGTCTTCATATTATAAGCAGACACTCCCGTCACGTCTCCTGGCAATGTATCCGGTGTAAACTGGATACGTCCAAAACTGCAGGCAATGCTTTTGGCAAGAGCAAGGGCAAGCGTAGTTTTCCCCACCCCCGGTACATCCTCCAAAAGCACATGTCCTCCTGACAGAAAGCAAATCAGCAGATTTTCTACCGTCTCTTCTTTTCCGACAAAAACCTGATTAATATTTTCCTTTAATTGTTCTGCTAATGCATAATTATCCATGCTTTCCCCATTTTATCAGAAAACGTCATAAATTTTTCCTTATGACGTTTCCGATGAAACTTTTGAAAAAACGGGTACTCATATCTGTCATGAATACCCGTCTCCCAATTCCATTGTCTTATACCAGAACTATACTTATGCTGTCACCAGTTATGCTCTGCATGCTCCATCCACCGACAGAATCTCACCTGTCACATAGCTTGCCAGATCACTTGCCAGATACAGGAATGCGTTGGCAACCTCTTCCGGTTCTCCCGGCCTTCCAAGAGGAATCTGTGCCGAAATCCTCTCTACTACCTGCGGCGGAAGCGCTGCTACCATATCTGTCTTTGTAACGCCGGGCGCTACCGCATTTACCCGGATATGATCCTTTGCCAGCTCTCTTGAAAGCGATATGGTCATACCATTTACTGCAAACTTACTGGTCGGATATCCTACACCGGCCGGCTGTCCCGAAATACTCACCATAGAGCTGGTATTGAGAATACAGCCTCCTCCCTGCTCCTTCATAATTTTCGCTGTCGGCAGAATTGTGTAGAACAACGCACGTACATTTAAATCAATCGCTTTATCAAATTCTTCGGGCGTATAATCATAAAGAGGCGTACTCTGTGAAATCCCGGCATTATTCACCAGAATATCGATTCTGCCAAACTTATCTTTAACTGCCAGAATCGCTTTCTCCACCTCTGCTGCATCCGTCAGTTTCGGAAACATTCCGTCCACTTCCCAGCCAGCATTTTCCTCTCTTAGTTTCCCCAGCGCCTTGTCCACTGTCTCCTGTCTGGAGCCAAACAGCACGACCTTCGCACCGTTTGAAAGATATTTGCGGACAATCTCAAAACCAATTCCTCTGGTTCCCCCCGTTACAACTGCTACTTTTCCTTCCAATAACATTGATTACACCTTCTTTCTTTTTAATGATTTCTATTATAACATCTTTGGGAATTAATAACAGCATTTTCCTTCGTCTCTTTTCAATTTCGCTCTCAACACTATGGCTGATGTCGCAGACAATGTAATACTGATCTCGCCTTCCTCCACCGGATATTCCTGCGCCCTGACAGAATATCCCCTGGCAGTGGTAAGCATCAGACGTTTCAATCTGCATTTTGAAGGAATTCCAAGCGGCCATAGCTGCAGCTTCCTGGTAACCTCATAGTCATTGTTGTTGATCAAAACTACCGTGGCGGCTTTTTTGTCAAACCTGCCATAGCCTATCACATTGTAATCACGGTCGATATATTTTAAAGATCCTGTAAGAATTTCCGGATTATCTTTATGAATGTATATCATTTCCCTGTGAAATTGTATCAGATCATGATCCTCATTTCCCCAGGGATACGTTCTCCTGTTATCCGGATCCGTGAAGCCGCACTGTCCGGCCTCATCTCCATAATAAACAGCCGGCGCACCAGGCCATGTCATCTGGATGACCACCGCTTCCCTCATAACAGCCATATTCACGCCTTCATCGGCCGCATGTGATCCCATAGTATTGGTCCTTCCTACCTTTTTGTTGGTTCTGGTAAGGAATCTGGAATGGTCATGATTCGAAAGCTCGTTCATGGCAATCTGCAGAGAAGGAGTGGTAAATGCCGCCATATGATGGCGCATGGCATCCCAAAAGCTGTCCGCGTTTCCATACATATCTCCCCTGTAATCATCGCTGTGCTTCTCCATTCCTGTAAGGAACCATGTCACCGGCTCCATAAACGCGTCATAGTTCATGACCGTATCCCATTCTCTGCCGTTAAGCCAGTCACGCGGGCTTCCATAATGCTCCGCCAGCACAATAGCCTCCGGATTTGCTTCTCTGACCACCTTCCGGAATTCGTTCCAGAAATAATGATTATACTCCGGACTGTGTCCCAGATCTGCCGCCACATCCAAACGCCATCCATCCGCATTATAGGGCGGAGATACCCATTTGGCTGCAATTCTCATCACATAGTTAAACAGCTCCCGGGAGTTCTCGTAATTCAGTTTCGGCAGCGTATCATGCCCCCACCATCCATCATAGCTGTCATTATAAGGCCACGCATTTTCATTGTAAAAATGGAAGTAATCGCGGTAAGGACTTTCCCGGCATATATAGGCCCCTTTTTCGTATCCAGCTGCGTTCTCGTAAATTCTCTCTTTATCCATCCATTTATTAAAAGAGCCACAATGATTGAATACTCCATCCAGTATCACCCGTATATTCCTTCTGTGTGCTTCCTCCACCACTTTTATAAAAAGTTCATTGCTGGCATCCAGATTCTTTCTATTGGTAATCCTGTCAATATATCTGGAAGCAAACCGATTCTCTTGCTCATACGGTTTAAGCACATCCCCCTCGTCACTTACAATCCTGCCAAAGTGAGGGTCTATATTGTCATAATCCTGAATATCATATTTGTGGTTGGAAGGAGAGACAAACAGCGGATTAAAGTATATCACGTCTATACCAAGATCCTGAAGATAATCCATTTTATCCAGCACGCCCTGGAGATCACCGCCATAGAATTCACGGACACCCATCACTGCCGGATGTTTGTTCCAGTCCTCCACACGCACCGTATTGTCGCCGATATATTGATATTCTGATGTAAGAACATCGTTAGAAGGATCGCCATTGCAAAAACGATCTACATAGATTTGATACATTACTGCACCTTTTGCCCAGCGGGGTGTTGTAAATCCCGGAATAATACGAAATCCATATTCTGTCCGTATATCCTCAACGACTCCCCGGGTATCATAAATGCATTTTTCTTTTCCTGAATAAACCTCAAAGTAATAAGACAGCTCTTCGTCTTCCACCTCTGTCCCGCAGATAAAGTAATCAAAATACTCATCTCTGCTCTCCCTTTGCATGTAATACCTGACGCCGCAATTAACCATGTAAACTTTGTCAACATTGTCTCGCTCTGCCCGGAATCTGATTAACACCCTCGAATAAGGATTTGGTTCGCAGGGCGACAAAAAATTTTCCGTCGTATCACTGAACAGTGCGTCTCTATTAATACCAGTCTGCATACTTTATCCTGCCTTATTATTCTCTTTTCTACTAACTCGCAGTGAAACATCTCTGCGAAACCGGGCCGGAAGATTTTTCTCCCTGCTCGCGCGCGGGGCGCACGCTGTATAAGCAGCAAATCTCTCTTATACGGATCTGCTCAATCGAGCAGGGACGATCTTCCTCCCTGCTCGCGCGCGGAGCGCACGTTGTATAAGCAGCAAATCTCTCTTATACGGATCTGCTCAATCGAGCAGGGACGATCTTCCTCCCTGCGCATAAAAAAGACAGTAACAAGTTACTGTCCTTTTTAGAGAAGGTATTTCTTTCTTATGGGGTATAGCAAAAAACTATATAATGTATTGGGGGGTTACGAGTATTATAATAGCATACACCTCTTTTTGCGTAAATACTCACGATTCACAAATATTACAAATTTCAATGGTCGTTTTTGTGCATTTTGCCAATCAACTTTCGCCTGAAACCTCCAAAAGAATATCCTTCTGTCCGAACAGTGCTTCAAATTCCTCTCTGCCTATCTTCTCTTTCTCAAGTAACAGATCTGCACAGCCATGGAGCACGTCTATATGTTTCAGAATGATTTCCCTGGCTTTTTCATAGCAGTCTTCAATAATATTTTTTACTTCCTTATCGATCTCTCCTGCTATCAATTCACTGTGTGTCTTGGTATGGGCAAGGTCTCTTCCAATAAACACCTCATCATCATCACTGTCATAGTTAATCACACCAATGCTCTGGGACATACCATATCTCGTCACCATATCCCGGGCTGCCTTAGTTGCTTTCTTGATGTCACTGGAAGCTCCGGTCGTTATGTCACTGAAGATAACCTCCTCCGCAATCCTTCCTCCCAGCGATACCATAATATCCTGCAGCATTTTGCCCCTGGTAATAAACATTTCATCATTTTCCGGCAAAGGCATGGTATAACCGGCGGCACCCAGCCCTGTAGGAATAATCGATACCGTGTAAACCGGCCCTACATCCGGCAGAATATGAAACAAAATAGCATGGCCCGCTTCATGATACGCCGTAATCCTTTTTTCTTTATCCGTGATGATACGGCTCTTCTTCTCAGATCCGATCCCCACTTTAATAAACGCCTTTCGAATATCCTCCTGTATTACATAGCCTCTGTTCTGCTTGGCCGCCACTATGGATGCCTCGTTTAAAAGGTTTTCAAGGTCTGCACCGGTAAATCCTGCAGTTGTCTGAGCTATCTGCTTTAAATTCACATCCTCGGCCAACGGCTTATTCCTGGCATGTACTCTGAGGATATCTTCTCTTCCTCCCACATCCGGCCTGTTAACGCTGATCTTTCTGTCAAATCGTCCCGGGCGTAATATAGCAGGATCGAGAATATCCACACGGTTCGTTGCCGCCAGTACAATAATACCCTCATTCACTCCAAATCCATCCATCTCCACCAGCAGCTGATTCAGGGTCTGTTCTCTTTCATCATGGCCTCCGCCCATACCTGTTCCGCGGCGTCTGGCCACAGCATCAATCTCATCTATAAAGACAATACAGGGCGCATGTCTCTTGGCTTCCTCAAACAGATCGCGTACCCGGGACGCTCCTACGCCCACAAACATTTCCACAAAATCCGACCCCGAAATACTGAAAAACGGAACCCCTGCTTCCCCCGCAATAGCCTTGGCCAGCAGTGTTTTTCCGGTTCCCGGTGCCCCCTCCAAAAGTACTCCTTTTGGAATCCTTGCTCCCACCCGGGTAAATTTTGCAGGGTCCCTCAGAAATTCCACAATCTCCTCCAGTTCATCCTTTTCTTCCTTTAAACCTGCCACATCCTTCAGCGTAATCTTTCCATCCCCCATGGACAGCTTTGCACGGCTCTTACCAAAGTTCATCATTTTGCTGCTGCCGCCTGCATTCTGACTGTTCATCATCACAAAGAAAAAGACCATCACAATGATCGCCAGAAGAACCGGAAATACACTTGTAAGGAACCAGCTCTCCTCCTGCACTTTCTTAACCTCCGGATCCAGTCCCTCGGCTATCAGCTGCTGCTCTATTTCCGACACATCTGTCACATACAGCGTTCTATTCTGACCATTTCGCAATATAAAATCCACCTCGCCGGTAGGCGTCTGGCGGCTGGGCGTAATGCTGGCATACACAATATTACCTGCCTCGAGATCCTGGGTCAGCTCTCCTCTGGTATATTCCACCTGACTGTTGTCCAGAAGGCTGGGAATAACCAGCAATGCCAATAAAAGCAGCACAAGTATAAAATATGCATTATAACCTTTATTTCTCTTATTCAATCCTGATACCTCACTTGCCGGATTCTCCCCGGCATTAATCTATCTATTCAAATTCTACCATTCCAATATAAGGGAGATTTCTGTACTTCTGGTCATAATCCAGTCCATATCCCACAATAAACTCATCAGGGATCTGGAAACCTGTATAATCCACATTTACATCCACTACCCTGCGGTCCGGCTTATCCAGTAATGTACAAAGTCTCAGACTTGCAGGTTCTCTGCCCTGAAGCATTCCCAGCAGATAGCTTAATGTACGCCCGGTATCCACAATGTCTTCCACAACGATAACATCCTTCCCCTTCAGCGGTTCGTCCAGATCTTTCACAATCTTCACCACGCCGCTGGATGTTGTGTCGCTCCCATAACTGGAAACTGACATAAAATCCAGAAAAACGGGAACCGTAATTCTTTTGGCCAGCTCACACATAAAAAAGCTGCCGCCCTTCAGCACACAGATCAGATGAACCTGCCTTCCGGCATATTCTCTGCTGATCTGCTCCCCAAGCTCACGGATTCTGGCATCTACTTCTTCCTCCGAAAACATAAGTTTAATTTTTTCAGCCATCTCAATGACTCCTTTCTTCTTTCGGTAATACCATCCCATTCATGATATTCACCTGCGGTATCTATCTTTCTTTATCCAGAATACTTACCTGTAAAATATTTTCAGTATCCGCACTTACTTTATAATACTGGCTTATCCGGTAGCCGGGTATCCAGACCACATGCTCCTGTTCTGTCAGCAAATAAATCTGATCTCTTTCCTGTTTCGGAACCTTCTCATTGACAAAATAATCCTGCAGAGATTTTCGCCCCATTTGGCTGTTAATCGTGAGATAATCCCCTGCTCTTCTTGTTCGGAAGGTAAGAGCCGAAGTTATTTTATCATAATCAAACCATTTCGTATATGTTTTTTCTGGAATATTTTGAGAATATGCTCCGGGAAATACCGTAAATTCAACTTTTCCAAGCCCCGGAACCTCCTGGACGGATGGAATGCATATCCTGTATTCCTCCCTGTTCCGAAAGCCGTTTTCTCTGTCCTTCCTTTGTATCATACCCAGATCATATTCCTTGTAAACCACAATACCGTAAGGAAGATTGATTTCTCTGCTCCCTGTCTTCTTAAACAGTTCTTCAACAGCCCTGATATGGGCAGCAGTAATATTCTTTCTACAGCCAGCTACCCTCTCCACACAATTAAGGAGGATCCTGCCCTGAAGGTATTCGTCCTCATTTAAAAGCGCCGAAATTCTGACCACCGCTTTCCTCGTCTTTTCATCTATCTCTGTACACCTTCGCATCGCCTCCTGCGTCTGCCTGCAGATATATTCTTCTGCCTTTGAAAGCTGCTCCGCCGTTCGATTCATATGTTCCACTGTCCCCCGGCAGATCTCCTGCTCCGCATATAAAAGAATATGATGTCTGATACGGTTTCTCGTATAGATATCCTGCTCATTGGTGCTGTCATTACAAAAAGTGATTTTTCTCTCTTGAAGCCACTTTTCAATTTCACTTCTTTTCAGACATAAAAGAGGGCGGATCACATTGCCGCTTCTGGGAGGTATACTGGTCATGCCTGCCAGTCCGGTCCCTCGAAACAAATGAAACAGCATCGTTTCTGCTCTGTCATTGCTGTTGTGTGCAACTGCAATCTTTCCCTTATCTGTTCCCAGCGCCGCTTCAAATGCCTGGTACCGGATCCTCCTTCCCTCCTCTTCCTCGGATACTCCGTTCTGCCTGGCCTTTTCCCTGACATTTTCCTCCGTCAGCTCAAATGCAATCCCATATCTGTCACAAAGAGCCTGCACAAAGCAGGCATCTTTACCTGCTTCCGGCCTGATACCATGGTTTACATGTACCACCCTGATTCCAAAGGAAAGCTGTTTCTGCAGTTCCATCAGCACAAAAAGGAGGCATACAGAATCTGCGCCTCCAGAAACTCCTGCCACTATTGTATCTCCCTGCTCGATCATTCGATACTTTTTGACATATTCTAATACTTTATTAACCATCGTAATTTCTATATCACCTGTATATTTCTGCTCATCCGTGAATTCTTCTTCCTGTGCCGGCCTTTTATTCCTCTGTAAGTTTCCCACAGTTACTATAGCTGAATTCTCCAGAAAAAGAAAGAGTTAATCTTCTTTTTTCCATATTCCTACAACAAGTACCGTCATATCATCCCTGATCCGTCCTCTTGATTGATGAATACAGAAATTCAGTATGGCATTCGCCATCTCTCCGGGATTTTCCAGGTTGGTACTGCCAATCAGCTCTGACAGCATATCCTCACCTATTCCCTGGGAGAGTGCATCCAGTATTCCATCGGAAACCATAACAATATAATCCCCATCCATAAGAGTTCTGCCAACAGCCTCCATATCCGGCTTCTGGAAAATACCCAACGGAAGATTTCCTGATGAAATTCTGTCTACCAGGTGCTGCCTTTTGATGTAAGAAGCCGCGCTTCCAACCTTAACAAAATGACATTCTCCACTGTACAAATCCATACTGCACAGATCCAGTGTCGACATATTAGTCGTCTCTCCCCCTGCAAGAAGGGCGCTGTTAATCATTTGAACCGCCGTCTCTATTTGAAACCCTGCCTCCAAAAATTTCTGCATCAATTCCACTACCATAGTACTGTCATTACAAGCCTTATTTCCCGATCCCATACCATCAGAAATCACTGCCGTAAGATTTCCGGTTTCCGTTTCAAAAAGAGCATAATTATCACCTGAAATTTTTTCTGTTTCCTTAACAGCCTTTGCCACTCCGGTAAGCACATGGAATCTTGCTTCCTCCATAAAATAAAATGTCTGCCAGTCTGATCCGACAAAAAAGGCGTTATCCTGTGCGCTTACCAGACGCATGTTCAGAAGAACTGACAGCAAATCGCCTATCTCCTCTGCCGATAAGGTAATTTTTTTCAGATTTCTTATGGTAAGCGAAACCTCCAGCCGTCCCGCCTCATTCTCAATCAGGTATAAATTTTTAAGCTGAATATCAACCTCTCTGAGCGCATGAGAAATCTGCTTAAATCGTCTTTCTCCCATAGGTACACATCTTCTGGATTCCTCTGCAAGCTGGGTCATGATCTGCGCCATCTCCTGCAAATGTTCTACCATAAGATCCTTGTTTTCGTTCAGCCGTTTCTGCCATATGTAATCTCTTCTGTCTGTATCTGTTTCCTCCGGCCGGTACTCCCTGCTGTGGTCAGTTTCCTTAAAACTCTCCGCCAGTTCTCTGATAGAATCTGCATAGGTCAGCAGTTTTCTTCTTCCATACTCTGGCAATATACTGTTGAATTCTTCCTTTTCACTTATAATCTGTTTTTTCATATGTCCCCATCCTCCTGTAAAAATTTATTATACATAGCGAATAAGGCGTAATTTGTCGAACAAAAAATCAGATTCAAAAAACTTTTCGACAAAAAAAGCAGGAAAGCCCTGCTTTAATTTTCGTCTTTAAATAAAATCTCTCCTTCATATACCAATCCCAGCTTATCTCGGGCTACTTCCTCCACATATTTCTTCGTCTGAGTGTACTTTTCAAATTCCTCTATCTCCCGGGCGCGCTCTTCTTCGGCCGCAATCTGTTCCTCTAGCGCCGCTTCTTTCTGCTGATATATTCTCTTTTTTTCTGTAAGCTCCACACTGTTGAACGCTACTACCACCAGCAGCATGATCACAACAGTATATGCCAGAAACATACCGAAGCGATTCTGCCGTTTCCTCCTGTATGCTGCTCTTCTCGCCATGGCCACCTCTGTTTTCCCGCCTTTCGGAGAACGCATACTTCTTCTGAAGACACGCTTTTTCGAAAACACGAATATTATTAATGTTTACATATTGTTATTTTAAGTAATTTCATTTTACCCGTCAACTTGTTTTTCAGATATTTTCCCACTTTCTTTACTCTGCGTAGTAAAATCCTGCTAAAACGATATATCTTTCTGCACAGAAATCTCATTGGCCGGAGCAAAAATCGGATTATACCAGAAAGCACACTGACAATATGTTTTATAGTAGTTGAAATAATGTCAACGATCAATCCACTGACACTTTTTTTATATATGACCATTCCCAGAGCTGCTCCAAATACTGCAAACCATCGAAGGATTCCGTTATTTTCTTCATAAAGCATATAAAACACACCAATCGCACATGCAATCCAGAAAATCATGTCTTCCAGAGAAATCAGAAAAATATTATGCCTGACCAGGCGGCGCAGAATAATAAATCCATCATATATAAAAGTAATAACTATCCCCATGAGAAATGAGTGAAAAAAGAATGTAACTTCATTTATAATATTCTGGCTCATAATCACCTACTTAAAAAGCCTGGAAAGCAAAGACTCGCCCTTCCCCCCCATGCTCGACTGCTCTGAATAGGTAAAGCTGTCAATTCTTCCATCAACATCCACTTCCCCCTTATCCAGAGTGAGTCTGTTCACATGCAATTCATTCCCTTTGATCATCAGCATTCCCTGCTCAGTCTCCAGAATGATCTCTCTCTCATCAAAGGAAAGCACATCATTCACTCCTGTTAAATTGCACGTCCTCCTGTTATTCAGTATCAGCTTATGAACCCGTTTATTTACATTCGTCAGTTCTTCCATATCAACCCTCCGGTTTTCTATTACTTCCTGGTACAATCTTCTCTTAGAGATTATATGAAAGAACTCTGCAAGATAGAATCGACAGATCAAAGATATCGGAACAGCTCCTTTGCCTCTTCCTTTCTCACCGTCTCCTGAACATTCAAAACTTCAACTTTTACATCCTTATTGCCAAATGCAATTGTAATAATATCTCCCGCTTTCACATCTGCAGATGCTTTGGCCGGCCTGTCGTTTATAAAAACCCTCCCTGCATCGCACGCCTCATTGGCAACCGTTCTTCTTTTGATCAGGCGGGAGACCTTTAAATATTTATCCAGTCTCATTTTTACACCTCCTGCATACCGCAAGCTGTGCTTGCGATACTGCCATCGAATCGAGCAGGGAAGATTTGTCTTCCCCTACTCGCCGCGCGCCCCATATGCAGCTTTAGCGGCATATTTCCTCTGCATGGAGCTGCGCAACAAACGCTGTCGCACTTCGCGAACCAGCTTATTGTTAAAAAAAGAACCTGCCATGCAGGTTCTTTAAACGTCAGCTTTAAGCGTTAAGCATATCCTTTAAAGCTTTTCCGGCTTTAAATTTAGGAGCCTTGGAAGCTGCAATCGGCATAACTTCGCCTGTCTGAGGATTTCTTCCTTCTCTGGCTGCTCTCTGAGATACCTCAAAAGTACCAAAACCAACTAACTGAACCTTTCCATCCTTCTTTAATTCATCTGTTACAACATCAGTAAAAGCCTTCAGCGCTTTTTCTGCATCCTTTCTGGATAAGCCAGACTGTTCAGCCATAGCTGCAACTAATTCTGTTTTGTTCATATTGAACTCCTCCTCTTATATGAGTGATTTTTAAGATGTCTCCTGTGAAACGCCTGTATATATATATAGCGTCTTTAACTATGTTTGTCAAGGCAATTTTCCCTATTTACATTTTATTTACTTTCTTTTAACAATTTAATTTTGGGTAGAATTCTCCCTTTTTTCCGCTTTTATCGCCTCATCAGTTATCGTTAATAGAATTTCCACTGACCGAATTACCGCTAACGGTTCCCGTTCCATCCTGTTTACTCTGATCTGTTTTATTCTGATTGGTCTGATTGGTCTGATGGGTCGAAACAGAGTTTCCACTGACAGTAGACACACCTTCCTCCGGTTCCAGAGCCGGAAATGCATAAGTGACATCCTTGTCATCATCCGCAATCACAATGTCATAGCTTCTGGTAATATATCCTTCTCTTCGCAGGGTAATCGTATGTTGACCGGACGTTTTGTCATATGTCACAGGCGCTGTTCCTATATACAAATTATCCTGATATACATTTACATCCTCCGGCGTCTCAATGGTGATCTTTCCTCCCTTATTTTCCTCATAAGAAGAAAGATTATTTCCGGAAACAGTACTTTCCTGCGCCTTCTCCAGATTCATCCTGACTGTAATGGATTCTCCCTCTACCTGGACATACTCTGAAAGGCTGTCATACCCGGAAGCTTCTGCAGTCACCCTGTGAATTCCCAGAGACAGTCTTACCGGATAGGACGCTTTCACAGGCACATCATCCACATAGAGCTTTGCGTCGGAAGGCGTAACTTCAAATATCACAACGCCGGCTTCCGGTTCTGGAATCTCAATATCTCCAAGATCCAGTTCCGCCACTTTATCTCTTTCAATGGTAACTTCTCTGTTTTCTTCGATTCCGCCACTGGTCAGTCTTACGGTATAAGTTCCTTCAGGCACTGTAAGCAGCATATCCGGTGCAATCTGCGAAATCAGAGCCTGTCCCACCTCTATCCATCCTCCTAACACAGCATCGGCATTCTTAAGCTCCAGATAACCATGTCCCTGTTCTACCGTAATGCTCATAACATTATGCCCCATTCCCTGAAAGGAAAGGATATCCTGATGAATAATCTGTGCTACCTGAACCGGTTCTCCCTCTGAAAACGCCAGCACGTTTTCCGCAAGGCTGTAGTTTTCATCTCCTATTGTGACACTTCCATTTCCCGTATTCATAGTATATTTGGCTACATCATTATAATTCCATGCTTCCCCGGAAAGAACGATCCTTCCCACCTTTTCGACTTCATCGTTATAGGAAATATCTGCGATATCTCCCACCTGGAGCTGCATTATGGCCATGGAACTTCCATATTTATCCTGTACGGCAGTTGCGCCATCATAGCCAAAAGTCACTCTCTCATTTCTGTCGATCATATACAGTGCAAGTTCCTGAGACTCTTCATTCACAGATTCAATTACCACAGTTGCAGAGGAAGTATAAATATCCACAGGTGTTTCTTCCTGGGTGCCGTCATTTTCATAAGCGCTCTCAAACGCCGCTTCCTGCGCCAGACTTGCCGCACCACATCCTGTCAGTATAAAGCACAGCCCGCAGAGGGATGACCTTATTATCTTTTGCATATTTTCATTCTTTCTCATAATCGATACCTCATTGTTTTTCAGACAGAAAATGCCGTTCTTTAAGTATACCACGTTAAAACAGTTATGGAAAGAACTAAGATAAGTCGTATCTGTTTTTAAATTTTTCCAGAAATACCTGCTTATCCTTTTCCTGCTCCGCTACTTTCCTCAATTTTTCCAGATTTTTTCCTGGTATCCATGCCTTACCGGAATTAAAATAAAAATTAACAATCTTCCAGAATTTCTCAGGATATGCAAGCCGGTAATACAACTGCCTGTATTCTTCCTTCTCCATAGTTCTCACTTTATTATAAGCGTTTACCAGTTCAAATCCTGTATTTTCCGACCACCCGTTTTTTTCCAGTAATTTTCTCATAAACAAGTACAGATCCCTGGTTGGACTGTCACAGACACATTTCTCAAAATTGATCAGGTGAATTCCTTCCTTGCAGAATAAAATATTATGATATTGATAATCTCCATGGCAAACAAAGCAGCCTTCACTCTCAGTGTTTCCGTTTTGAAGCGTTCTCAGTTCCTCCGTAATCTGTATCGCCAGATTGAGAAAATAATCATAATTTTTCATCAGACAGATCTCAAAATCAGTCTTCTGACTTCTGTCCTTCAAATATTTTCTTACCCTTTTCAGCTCTTTATTATGTTTGTCAAACTCCACATATGCAAAGCGGGGTCTGTTCATACCTGGCAATGGCACTTCCACGCAGGAAGCCTTATGAAATTCTGCAAGACTTTCTGCCGCCTGGCTGCATTCATGCTGATCTCTCACATTACACTCCTGTCCCTCAAAACAAGTCTTAAGTATATAGTAAGTCCCATCCTGATCCTGAGTCAGAAGCTCCTGCTCTTTATTTTTTAAAATGCTTTCTACCTTCTCAAATCCTTTTTTCCGTACCATAGAAAGTACTGCATCCTGAAACGCAGCTTTTTCCTTATGCCCGGAATATTCCTTCAATATAAAATTACCCTGTTTCGCCTCACAAAGAATAGCGCCCCGTCCCTTCCAAGTACGAAGCACCTCTATATCATAATTTTCCAGAAGACCGACACATCTGTCATTCACAGCGATTACCCCCAATTTGTATCCTATCTAATCTTATGAATAACCGCCATAAAGTATTACTGAATATCCTCCTTAACTCTTTTCCGGACTGCTGCTTCGATCAGGAATTCCTTCCTGTTCAGCGTTGGATCCTCAATCACAAGATTCAGAAGATCGTTTAAAACCTGTCCAAGTTCAGGTCCCGGCTTAATACCTGTCTCTTCTATCAGATCCTTCCCTGTCACGGCCAGCATTTTTAATGATACACACTGTTTTTGCTCCACAATCTGTTCATATACCTGAACTGTTTCTTTTAATTTCGCTTCCTTTTCCTCACGTTTGTAATCGCTCTGAGCCCTGATATCCGCCTGCTTTACCAAAAGCAGCAGCGGAAAGATATCCTCGCCGATTTTCGCCAGTGCGCGCCTTACATGTTTAGGCTCCGCCGGGGCTTCATAGTCATGATATCTCACAAGCCTCGTCACCATATGCACCGTATGATTGTCGAATTTCAAATTTCTAAGCCTCTCATAGGCCATCTTTTCTGAAACTGCAGAATGCCCGTAAAAATGATAAATTCCCTCTTCGTCCACAGACATTGTCTCCGGTTTGCCAATATCATGAAACAGCATGGCAAGGCGTAAAATCCTGTCGGCCTTTATTTCCTGCATGGTTCTTATTGTATGTTCCCCCACACTGCCACAATGATTAGGATTCTTCTGTTCCATTTCCATACACGCGTCAAACTCGGGCAGGATGATCCTGGTGATCCCCGTTTCATATGCAACTCTGAGTTTCTCCGGATGAGGCGATTCTATCAGTTTGACCAGCTCTGCCTGAATCCTCTCCGCACTGATCCTCCTGAGACTGGCAGAAAGTCCGCTGATGGCTTTCAGTGTTCCTTCTTCAATCGCATATCCCAGCTGAGCTGAAAACCGGACCGCTCTCATCATACGCAGGGCATCCTCCTGAAACCGCTCCCTGGGATCTCCCACACAGCGGATCACCTTGTCCTCTATATCCTTCACACCGCCAAATGCATCTACCAGCCCTTCCCTGTCGTTATAGGCGATTGCATTAATGGTAAAATCTCTTCGCTTTAGATCCTCCTTCAGATCTACTGTATATGTCACGCTGCTTGGATGTCTGCCATCCTCATATTTGCCATCAACTCGATAGGTGGTAACCTCAAAGCCTTCCTGTTCCAGCAAAACGGTCACTGTTCCGTGCTGGAGTCCCGTATCAATCGTTCTTTTAAAAAGACTTTTGATCTGCTGAGGAGATGCCGAAGTGGTAATGTCCCAGTCATTCGGCTTTCTCCCCAAAATAGAGTCACGAATGCAGCCGCCTACAGCATACGCTTCGTAGCCGGCTTCCATAATCGTATCAATAAGATATTTTACCTTTTCAGGCAATACGATCGTCGATATCTCCTGCATTCGATCCTTTCCCTGTAATTATTTCCTAATAGGCTCTTCCCCAGTAAACCAATTTTTTCGCAGGTTTCCCGCAGCACACACATTTATCTGAAATTTGCTTCTGAACAAAGGGCATGCACCGGCTGGTAACTCCCATCTTTTCTTTGATTTCTTCCTCGCAGCTGGTCTCCCCGCACCACATGGCTTTTACAAAACCCGATTTCTCCGCAAAGGCTCTCTCAAACGCTTCTCTGTCCGCCGCTTCATAGGTGTGCTCCTCCAGATGTCTTCTGGCTTTTGCAAGCATATCCGCCTGAATCCTGATCAGAAGCTCTGAAACCTTGCTCTCCAGCTCTTCAAGCTGTATTTCTGTCTTCTCTCCGGTATCCCGCCGGCAGACCACGCACCTGCCCGCTTCCATGTCCTTGGGACCAATCTCTACCCGCAGAGGAATTCCCCGCATTTCCTGTTCAGAAAATTTCCATCCGGGACTCTTATCGCTGTCATCTACCTTCACCCTGAAATTTTTCAGTGTCTCCTTCAATTCAAAGGCTTTTTCAAGAACTCCTTCTTTTTTCTGCTGAATCGGAATAATCATAACCTGAACCGGGGCAATCTCAGGCGGCAGCACCAGCCCTGAATCATCCCCATGGACCATAATGATCGCTCCAATGATCCTGGTCGACATCCCCCATGAAGTCTGATAAACATACTTTAACTGATTGTCTTTATCTGTAAACTGGATGCCAAAGGCCCTTGCAAAGCCATCTCCGAAATCATGGCTTGTGCCGGACTGAAGCGCTTTGCCATCATGCATCAACGCTTCTATTGTGTAAGTAGCCTCCGCCCCCGCAAACTTTTCTTTCTCTGTTTTCCGTCCTTTTACAACCGGAATCGCCAGCACTTCCTCACAGAAATCCGCATACACGTTCAGCATCTGTTCCGTTCTTTCCTTTGCCTGTTCAGCCGTGGCGTGGGCTGTATGGCCCTCCTGCCACAAAAACTCTCTTGAACGCAGAAACGGCCTTGTCTCCTTCTCCCAGCGCACCACACTGCACCATTGATTGTAAACCCTGGGCAAATCCCGGTAGGAGTGAATATCTCCTTTATAGAAATCGCAGAAAAGCGTTTCGGAAGTAGGTCTGACACACATCCGCTCCTGAAGAGGATTCAGTCCCCCATGCGTCACCCACGCCACCTCCGGCGCAAATCCCTCCACATGATCTTTTTCTTTCTGCAAAAGGCTTTCAGGAATAAACATGGGCATGTATACATTTTCTACTCCTGCGGCCTTGAATCTCTCGTCCAGGCGCCTTTGAATGTTTTCCCAAATGGCATATCCGGCCGGCTTGATCACCATGCATCCCTTTACATTAGAATAATCGATTAACTCTGCTTTTTTTACCACATCTGTGTACCACTGAGCAAAATCCTCACTCATAGACGTGATCGCTTCCACTAATTTTTTCTCAGCCATTTTTTCCTCTTTTCTGTACGGCCTCCATCGTTGAATTGGTATCTCCGTACCCGTACACCAATTATCTTGATTGTAGGAAAAATATAAAAATTTGTCAACCCGATGCGTTTTTTTCACCCATTGCCATGATCAGAAACACAAAAGGAAGATTAAGCACCTGAGCAAAACTTATCATGTTGTGCAAAAGATAGCAGAACGCGCATACAGCCGCCGTGCAGCCCAGTTCCCTGCTTTCTCCCCTTTTGACCATTCTTATTATAAATGATACGAAAATCCCAAGATACAAAAATGTTCCGGCCATCCCCGTATTAACCATAGAAGTAAGCAGTTCATTGTGGGCATTGGTCAGCCGGCTGCTCCCAAAGCTGTCTCTGATATCCATTGCAATTTCCGGCAGTGAATAGGCGTAAGATGAAAAGCAGTCGGGGCCAACTCCAATGAGCTTATTCAGTACCGGCATTTCCTTAAACATGGAGAAACCGGCTTTCAAGGCAGCTCCTCTTCCATTCCCCCAGGACTCATTCAGCAAAAACAGACTTTTTCCCTCCAAAAGAGGAATTCTCTTCTGCGTATTCCAGACAGCCAGGCCAAGCCAGATTAAAATACCTCCTCCCAGTGCAAAAACCATTATTTTATGAAATAAATGTACTTTTTGAACATCTGTCAGGTCCTCCTTTTCTTCTTTTTTATTCCGGGAGGAAAACAAATAACACAATAAAAATATTAAACTCACCACCAGTGTCATATTAGAATCCGTCATAAAAGCGCATAGATTATCCGTATCATAATTATACCTGCCCGGCAGCAGGATTCGCATAATCCTTATTGCCTGCGCCGAGAATCCCCATAAGGAGACAAGCAGGAAATAATTTCTTATCCTGCTTCTTTTTTTTATGGCTATCCATAGCAATATGTAAAACAAGGCTCCATAAAAAAGAAAAATGCTGTCCCCTCCCTGGCAGAAACCTGCCATAAATGCCGTCACTGTATAAATTCCGCTTATGATTCTGCGACCAGTTCCTCTGCCGTTTGTCTCTTTGTCTATCTTTTCACCGGAGAAAAGAAAGGTGCAGATTCCCACGGGCGCTATTACTGAAAAATACCCGCAAACCCAGTTAATATTTCCCAGTGTGGAAATAAAGGCCGGATCTCTGATCTCTATGGGGATCAAATAGAAAGAAAAACGGTCCAAAATACACAGAAAATAAACAATTGCAGATACCGCCATGATTACATGGCAGATCAGTTCCTTTCCATCCCATAGCCTGGATATTAAAAAATACAATAAGCATAAGGCAAGCCAAAGTACAGCTCCCATATTCCATCCTTCTGTCCCCCACAGAGCCTCCTGCCGGTAATCCGATAATACGTAGGAGAGAAAGACTACTGTGCCAAACATCATCACAAACAAATCTGTGACCGAGAGCCTGTCCCATCTTATCAGGCAGGATTCTTTTTGTTTCCATCGCCAATGTACCTTTTGCAATCCGTAAATCATTCCTGACAAAAATAAAATCCCTGCTCCCGCCAGCGAGCAGCAAATAAAAAACTGAAATTTAGCCTCCCCTATGTCCACATACCCCTGCCTCATATAAAGCGGATATATGCCGAATATCAGCAGCAAATATGCTGTTGCAAACAAATTCCCCACTTTCTTTTGCATTCTTCGTTCTTATTCCTCCTGCTGTTCAGGCTCCTTCCATATATATTTGCAGGTTTCACAAATGATCACAAGTGCCAGCGGTCCTTTGACAATTCCCCACACCCCAAATAAATGAATCCCCGCAAAAACAGCAAATAAAATCCCTACCGGCCATACTCCAATCTTTTCCCCGATCAGCTTGGGTTCTAACAGCTCCCTGAGTATGGCACATACACCATAAAGTCCGAAACATAAAAGCGCCTGAAGATAGCTTCCCTTCAGGAGCCTGAAAAGAGCCAGCGGTATCAGCATAATTCCTGTTCCGATAAAGGGAAGCATATCCATAACTCCTGTCAATATTCCGTAAAAAATACCGCCTTCCATTCCCATTAATGCAAGCGCGGCCGCACATACAGTACTGATAATACACAGGATAATCAATTGTGCTCTGACAAAAGTCTTTATATAAAGAAGAACCTTTTTCCCCACTTCCCTGATACCTTTCAGCTCATCTTCCCGCCGCAGCCATCCTAACAGTCTGTCATAATCTTTCATGATTAAAAGTACTGCAATAAGCATAACTACAATAAAACTTACCTGGCCTGCAAGGTTTTTCATACAATCCACAGATCTGCCCATAATTTCAGGCAGGATATTAACTTCCATATTTTCAATCAGAATATCTACCTGCTCCAATACAAAATTTTCCACCTGAACGCCGTTTATCCCAAACTTCTCTTCCATCATGCTGCAACAGTTTCCAAGCAGATGCCCCAGCTCGCCCTGGTAATCCGGCATTTGAACGGCCAGCTTCCCACCGCCTGTAATCAGTGCAGAGATCAACAGCCACATCACCACTGCCGTCAGTATCCCTGCCCCCAACAGCAGAATTCCTGCAAGAACTGTTTTTTGTATCCTGATTTTTTTGTGAAGGAACTGTACCAATGGGTTTAAAACCGCCGCCAAAAGAAAAGCAAAAACAAAAGGAGATACGACAGGGCTTACATACTTCATAGCAAGATAAACTAAGACGCTTACTGTAGCAGCTGTCAGATATTTTTTACTGCCTTCTGTCCAGTTGTTCCATTTAAACATAAAAATCACCCACGCTTTACCGGCTTTAGCAGACGTCCTGAAGCACAGAACTCTCTGCCTTCAGAAACGTCTACTGGTAGTATGGGTAATTTTAAATGAAATATGACTTATATTTTCAAATTCCACTGGTAAAGAAAGGAAGAAAAATTTCTTCCTGCGGTATCTTCTCAAAAGTAATTCTCTTACCGGTCATGGGATGCTTAAGATCTATCTTGTAGGCACAAAGCGCTACGCTCCTGCATCCTGCCATCCGGCTCAAATTTCTGGACTTCTCATTACCGTATTTACTATCACCCAGGATCGGTATACCGGCATGGGACATCTGCGCTCTGATCTGATGATGTCTTCCGGTAATCAGATCTATTTCGATAAGAGAAACCTTTTCGCCTTCCATGTATTCATTCAGCATCATTAATGATTTTATTAACCTGTAACTTAAAATCGCTTTTCTGGCATCAGGAAATCCTTCCTTCACTACCAGAGACTGGTTCGTCTTTGCCTCCTTATATAAATAGTCCTCCATTTTCCCCTGCTCTGCTTCCGGGCTCCCTGAAACTACCGCATAGTAGTGTTTCCGCATCTGCCCGCCGGTAATCTGTCTGCCAAGCTCCGCCGCCGCCTGTCTTGTCTTGGCAAAAACCAAAAGCCCCGAGACAGGCTGGTCCAGCCTGTGCACTACCCCAAGATAGGGCTCTTTCTTCGTCTTATGCGTCGACTCCCCCGCCAGATAATTTTTCAGCTCACTGACCATATCCTGCTGGCTGATACGGGCTGTCTGCGTAGCAATTCCTGCAGGTTTATAAACTACTATAATGGATTGATCTTCGAAAATAATATTCTTCCGCACACAACTTTACCAGCTTTCTTAGTCCTGTATCATTTATACCTTAAAACGATATCCTACTCCCCAGATCGTCTCAATATACTGAGGCTTTGCAGAATCGTATTCGATTTTTTCTCTTATTTTTTTAATATGAACCGTTACAGTTGCAATATCTCCGATAGAGTCCATATCCCATATTTCCCTGAACAGCTCCTCCTTTGTGTACACATGATTTGGATGCTCTGCCAGGAATGTAAGCAGATCAAACTCCTTACCGGTAAACGCTTTTTCTGTTCCATCCACCATAACCCGCCTTGCTGTTTTATCGATGCGGATCCCGCGGATCTCAATGATATCATTGTTCTTTTGGTTAGATCCTACCAGTCTGTCATATCTGGCCATATGTGCCTTTACTCTGGCTACCAGTTCACTTGGACTAAACGGCTTGGTCATATAATCATCTGCCCCCAGCCCCAGTCCTCTGATCTTATCAATGTCATCCTTCTTGGCGGACACCATGATAATGGGAATATTTTTCTCCTCTCTGATACGTTTACAGATTTCAAACCCATCCATTCCGGGAAGCATCAGATCAAGCACAATCAGGTCGAAAGCCCCGGATAAAGCGGCCTGAAGGCCTTCTTCTCCCCGATTACAGATCTCTACCTCAAATCCGCTCAGCTCCAGATAATCCTTCTCCAGGTCGGCAATTGCTTCCTCATCTTCAATAATTAATATTTTGCTCATATCCAGTTTCCTTTCTTATTAATTATGGGCGCCTGCATACAGCACCGCTTATTATTCCGCTTCCTGATACTTCCTTATGACAAAATGCATGCAGGTTCCCTCACCTTCCTTACTGGTAGCCCAGATATAACCTCCATGATCTTCAATAATTTTCTTTACGATTGAAAGGCCGATCCCGCTCCCCCCCTGAGCAGAATTCCTGGAAGTGTCAGTTCTGTAAAAGCGCTCAAATATTTTGGGCAGGTCCTTAGCTGCAATTCCTTTTCCATTGTCTTCTATCTCCACACGTATGGAGTCAATCTCATCCAGGATCCTGATATCAATCTGTCCTTTCTCCTTCTCTTTATCCAGATACTTGACGCTGTTCCCTATGATATTATTGATCACTCGCTTAAGCTGTTCAGGATCCGCAATGATCAGGGTATCGGGCGCCGCCAGATTCGAATAGTCAAGTCCTATGTTTTTAGACTCCAGATCCAGCCCCACTTCTTCAATACAGTCTCCAAAATATTCCGAAACATTGATTTTATGAAAATGATAAGGAATCCGGTTGGAATCGATCCCCGAGTAAACCGTCAGTTCATTAATCAGTCTGTCCATATCATTGGCTTTATTATATATGGTTCTGATATATTTGTCTATTTTTTCCGGCGTATCGGCCACTCCATCCATGATCCCTTCCACATATCCTTTGATGGCTGTGATCGGCGTTTTCAGATCATGGGAAATATTGCTGACCAGCTCTTTATTCTGCTTTTCTGCCAGAATCTTTTCATCCGTGGATTCCTTGAGTCTCAGCCTCATATCTTCATAATTACGATAAAGTTCACCGATCTCTCCATCGTCCTTATCCGGAAGCATATACTCCAGATTTCCCTCCGCAATGTTCTGCATGGCTATATTCAGCTGATTGACCGGAGCGAAAACTCCTTTACTGATCCATTGTGTAAGAAACATACTGGTAAATATCAGAATGACCATAATTGCTATCGCCATATCCACAAACAGCTTCCGGGACACAATCGGATTCGCTCTGGTAACCACAAAAAAACTTCCTTCACCTCCATCCGAAAAATGAAAGTCCATCTGCCTTACCAGTTTTTTCATATCGTCATAATAAACGCTGTGCTCCTGTCTTTTCCTGATATGTTCCTCCTGAAATTCCGGCAGCAGATCAAAAATCTGGGCTGCCGCTATCTCATTGCCCGTATAGTAAAGCTGATCGTCTTTACGAATAATAATATAAGATGATTTGTTCATGATCCTTTCGTTCAGAGCGCTGAGCACCGTCTCATCTTCCAGCCCCGAATCATCCTCCTGCAGGATCTTCTCTGCCTCCAGAAAGATTTCATTGGAAATGCTCTGTGAAGCCTGTGTGGGATCAATCAGCATATTATAATCATTATTATGAAAGCCGAATTCCTCCTGCTCACGGATAAGAAATGCGCCGATACCGATAAATGCCGTGCATGCGAGCACCAGAGGCAGCAAAATAATTGTCAGAAAAGTAATCACCAGCCTGGTTTTAAATTTCATATTCATCCCCGCCATTGTTAATTGTATAACTTAATTTAAATTATAACACATACAAAAAAAGGTGGTTATTAAAGAATCCGGGAATCTATAAAAAATTTATAAATCGCTATTGACATTCCTGCTATTTTTACTATAATAAAATAGTAATAGTTACTATTTTAATATTTAAAAGGAAATCAAATGAATTTAAAGCACAGTAAACAGCGGGATTCTATCAAAAAATTTCTGAGCACCAGAAAAGACCATCCCACCGCAGATATTGTTTATCTGAATGTGCGTAAGTCTTTTCCTAACATCAGCCTGGGAACCGTATACCGGAATCTTACACTGCTTGCCGAAATCGGAGAGATTACCAGACTTCGGATAGGGGATGGCGTAGATCATTTCGATTATGATACCTCGCCTCATTATCACTTTGTCTGCTCTGAATGCGGAAGTGTCAGTGACCTCAGACTGCCGTTTGCAGAAGATCTGACAGAAGCTGCCAGAAACAATTTTAACGGCCGGATTGAAGGCCAGATAACTTACTTTTATGGGCATTGCGAGAATTGCAGTAGAAAAGCTGTGGATTTTCAATGCTCTGAACTGCCTGTGTGTTAACAAATGCGGTTGTTCCTTTGGCTGCATTAGAATAAATTTAACAAAGAAAGGGAGAAAAACTATGAAATTTGTATGTCAGGTATGCGGTTATGTTCATGAAGGAGACGCAGCGCCCGAAAAATGTCCTGTCTGCGGTGCACCTGCAGAGAAGTTTACTGCTCAGAACAGTGAGAAGGTGTGGGCGGCTGAACATGTTGTCGGCGTTGCCAAGGGCGTAAGCGAGGATATCCTTGCAGATTTAAGAGCCAACTTCAATGGTGAGTGTTCCGAAGTTGGTATGTATCTTGCAATGGCAAGAGTTGCCCACAGAGAAGGTTATCCTG
>CAMWFQ010000031.1 GCA_947173495.1 uncultured Lachnospiraceae bacterium
GCAATCCACTTTTTCCGCATATTTCCATTCATGATGCGGCGGTAAATTCTCGTTTGAATCAAAGCAACAGTGAACAGAAGCTACCATGCTAAGGTATCCCATATCAACAAGCGCAAAGGAGTAACTGCTATGTCGGGTTTTTATACTGAAATTGACTATGAAAATTCCATTATAGAATTGTTTCAGAATATGGGGTATCGCCATGTCTACGGCCCCAATATAGAACGGGATTTTTACAGCCCTCTTTATGAGGAAGAACTCGTAGACGTATTACATCGGCTGAATCCCACTATGCCGGAGGCTGCAATCGCAGACGCATTGTTCAAGCTGAAAAACTTTGAAAACGCCGATCTGGTCCAGAAGAATACCGTGTTTATGGATTACATCCAACACGGCGTTGAAGTGCGCTATTTTGCGGGGAGCGAGGAATGTTCCGGCCTTGTCTACCTTGTGGATTACAAAAATCCTGACAACAACTCCTTCATCGTCGCAAATCAGTGGACCTTTATTGAAAACAGCAATAAACGCCCGGATGTTTTGCTGTTTTTGAACGGTCTTCCTGTCGTCCTGGCGGAACTCAAATCCCCGTCCAGAGAGGGGACGGACGCCTCAGAGGCATACGCGCAGATCAGGAACTATATGCACGAAATCCCTTCCATGTTCATTTACAACTGCATCTGTGTGATGAGCGACCATCTGACCTCCAAGGCCGGCACCATTACTTCCGGCGAAGACCGTTTTATGGAATGGAAGACCAAAGACGGCAGTTATGAGAATGCGCAGTACGCACAGTTCGATACCTTCTTTGAAGGCATCTTTGAGCGGGAGCGTCTGCTGGACATTATTAAAAACTTCATCTGCTTTTCCAACGAGGGCTTAAAGCAATTCAAAATACTCGCCGGATATCATCAGTATTTTGCTGTAAACAAGGCCGTTGTTTCTACGAAACACGCAACAGAAACTGATGGCAAGGGCGGTGTGTTTTGGCATACGCAGGGCAGCGGTAAATCGCTGTCTATGGTATTTTACGCCCACCGGCTGCAAGAAGCGCTGGACAGTCCGACCATTGTTGTGCTGACAGACAGGAATGATTTGGATGACCAGCTTTTTGGGCAGTTTGCAAAATGCCGGACTTTCCTGCGCCAGGAGCCAGTTCAGGCAGAAAGCCGGGAGCACTTAAAAACTCTGCTTGACGGGCGGCAGGCCAACGGCATTATCTTCACCACTATGCAGAAATTTGAGGAGTCCAGCGAGCCGCTTTCCCAACGCAGGAACATAGTTGTCATGGCTGACGAGGCTCACCGGGGGCAGTACGGACTAAAAGAGAAAGTGGATGCCGCAACGGGAAAAATTAAGGTCGGAACTGCCCGCATTATCCGTAACAGTCTTCCAAACGCTACCTATATCGGCTTTACGGGAACGCCCATATCCACAAAAGACCGGAGTACCAGAGAAGTATTTGGCGATTATATTGATGTCTACGATATGACGCAGGCCGTAGAGGACGGCGCTACCCGGCCTGTGTACTATGAGAGCCGGGTTATCAAGCTGAAGCTGGACGAAGCGACCTTGCGGTTGATTGATGCAGAATATGACCTGATGGCGGATAATGCTGACCCGGAAGTGATTCAGAAAAGTAAGCGAGAGCTTGGGCAGATGGAAGCAATCCTCGGCAATGAACGGACGGTTGCCTCTTTGGTAGATGATATTCTTGACCACTATGAGAATTACCGCGCCAATCTTCTGACCGGCAAGGCGATGATCGTTGCCTATTCCCGCGCCATTGCCATGAAGATTTATGACCAAATCTTACAGGCACGTCCCTCTTGGACAAAAAAGGTGGCTGTCGTTATGACGGAAAGCAACAAAGACCCGGAGGAATGGCGGGCTGTCATCGGCAACAAACGCCATAAGGATGAGCTGGCAAAACAGTTCAAGGACAACGACAGCCCTTTAAAAATTGCCATTGTAGTGGATATGTGGCTGACGGGTTTTGATGTTCCCTCTCTTGCGACGATGTATGTTTACAAGCCTATGCATGGCTACAATCTGATGCAGGCCATCGCCCGTGTCAATCGTGTTTTTGCTGATAAGGAGGGAGGGCTTGTCGTTGACTATGTGGGCATTGCCGCCGCACTGAAAGAGGCAATGAATGACTATACCTCCCGTGACAAAAAGAACTACGGCGACACTGATGTTGCGAAGGTGGCTTACCCAAAATTTTTGGAGAAGCTGTCTGTCTGCCGGGATATTTTCCATGGATACAATTATTCTAAGTTCACGACCGGCACTGACCTTGAACGCTCCAAAGCTATCAGCGGTGCTGTCAATTTCATCGTTGCAGTTGATAAAGAAAGAGAACGGGAGGATTTTCTCAAAGAATCCCTTATGCTTCGTCAGGCGCTCTCCCTCTGTTCTTCCCTTGTTGAAGAAGGTCCTCGCATAGAGGCAGCATTCTTTGAATCGGTGCGGGTACTTGTTATGCGCCTTATGAACCAGGGCGAGGGGAAAAAAATCTCGTTGCCCGAGATGAATGCCAGAGTCAACGCACTTCTCAGCCAGAGTGTTAAGAGCGAGGGCGTTATCAACCTGTTCTCCGATGTATCAGAGGAGTTTTCCCTGTTTGACCCGAAATTCCTGGAGGAAATCTCCAAAATGAAAGAGAAGAATCTTGCTGTTGAGCTTTTGAAAAGACTTATTGCTGAACAGGTTCAGATTTATCGTCATACCAATGTGGTTAAATCCGAAAAATTCAGCGAGATCATCCAGAGTGCAATGAATCGCTACTTAAACGGTATGCTGACGAACGAAGAGGTTATCCAGGAACTGCTAAACCTCGCCAAACAGATTGTCGTTGCACAAAAAGAGGGGGATCAACTGGGACTCACTGCGGATGAACTTGCATTCTATGACGCGCTCACCAAGCCACAGGCAATCAAGGATTTTTATGAGAATGAAGAGCTGATTGCAATCACCAAAGAACTGGCAGACACCCTGCGAAAAAATCGTACTATCGACTGGCAGAAGCGAGACTCCGCAAGAGCCAAAATGCGGATGATGATTAAAAAACTTTTGCGAAAGCACCGCTATCCGCCAGAGGGTATGGATGATGCGGTGCAAACCGTCATGACGCAGTGCGAATTGTGGACAGATAATACAGATATGATGTCCTAAGCCAATTCATACATTGTAGAGAATGCGCTGCTGTTGTCGCCGCTTATCAGTGTGACAACCGGTTCTTTTCCGAATACAACCAGCAACAAAAGTCCCATTCTGAGAAACCGTGCATCGGCCATACAGAAATCCTCTTGTCGTAAAACGCCCGCCTGTATACGCAGACCACAACACACCGCGGAGAGCCCATGGAACTCTCATTTTGCCGCCATCCGACCTGTACATTCTCAGTACACGTCTGGGAGGTATCTTTTTCCTGCTGGCCGGAATTGCAGGGGTCGTAATACTTTTGTTATTGTAATTACTAATTTTTAATTGGAATCAGGAAACAGCAGACGCTCTCATGCATCTGCCGGACCGGAATAGGAAAATAGAAATGATACTGCTTCCGCATCTACCAATTTTATGGGTTTTATTAAGCAAAGAACATTTGATATCTTATATAGGTGCGTCTGCCGGGATGCGTTCCGCCGGGACCATCTCTCTGCTTTTGCGCACTCTCCTAATTCTGATTTATATTGTCAATGCGTGCCTTTTACATATCATGCCGTATCGGGACAAATGCCGCTCCTCTGTACGGATCAGAATCATGTACGGAGGACATCTGATCATCAGGTTTTGTCTGTGGGGACTTCTCTTTCAGCTTGTGATCCTTCTGCTGCGGCTCCCATTCCGTCTGGCGCCGACAGATGTGGCATGGCCTGTGGTCCTTCTGGCGGATGGAATCTTTGCCGCCGTCCACTTTTATCTTTTGATTCTGAACGGATATCTCCGTATCCTGTGCACCTGCCGGAGCATCGGGATCTGGAAACGCGTCCTGTTCCTCTGTTTCTTGTGGATTCCCGTTCTGCATCTGTTTTTTGCTAAATATCTGAGCCGGAGAGCCTGCGAGGAATTTGATGCGGAGAGATGCCGCTTTGAAAACAGACTTGCCCGGACGGACTCTCAAATCTGCGCCACCAGATATCCTCTCCTTATGCTTCACGGGATCGGATTCCGCGATCTGCGTTATTTCAATTACTGGGGCCGGATTCCCAAGGAGCTGGTCCGAAACGGCGCTGTAGTTTACTATGGGCACCAGGAAGCCTGGGGTACCATCGAAGAAAATGCGGAGATCATCCGCCGCAAGATTCTGGAAGTACTGGAGGAAAATCATTGTGATAAAGTCAATATCATTGCCCATTCCAAGGGAGGTCTGGACGCCCGTTATCTGATCAGCGCTCTTCACATGGAAGATCAGGTGGCCTCTCTCACCACCATCTCCACCCCTCATCAGGGTTCGGAGCTTCTGAATCTTTTAAACCGTCTGCCGGACAATATTTATCACTTTGTGTCCTCACTTTTTGACAGATCCTTTTCCAGATTCGGCGATCAGCACCCGGACTGCTACCATGCCAGCAAACAGCTTTCGCCCGAATTCTGCCGGGAGTTTAATGCAAAATATCCGGACTCGCCCGAAGTATATTATCAGAGCTATGCCTCTGTTTTGAAACGTCCCCTGGGAGATGATCTGCTAAGCATCCCTCATCTTCTGATGAACCTCTCCGGCGCTTCCCGAAACGATGGCCTGGTAACGGAAGGTTCCGCCAAATGGGGAACTTTTAAGAAAACCTTCATCAGCACCGGAAGACGCGGCATCTCCCATGGGGATATGATCGATTTGAAAAGAGAAGATTATAAGGGGTTTGATGTGATAGAGGCTTATGTGGGGATTGTGGCGGAATTGAGGGAGATGGGGTTTTGATTGTCTATTTGTAAATTTTTCGCACAAAACTGACGGATTGCCTTTTCCTGTCCTCTACAGACAATTTCCCCTCGCAGGGCGTTATCACGTAAAAGCTCCTCTATCATCTGCGAAAGCCGTTCCAACTCCATTTTCTCCCCGTATGGCTGATTATTACTGGCAGATCACTCCATTGCTCTCCTGTGTTTCGTCCCTTACCAGCATATCTTCTATCACCATATAATTGGTCTCTCTTAGCGCGGATAATACATTTTCGACTTTCAATAACTCTTTAACTGATTCGTCTATCTTTTGATCAGCATATAATCGTTGGGAAGCTTCATACAATGAGTACACTTTTGCCACACTCTTTTGAATACTTCCAAAAAGTCCATTATATTGCCCGCCTTTCCACTGTAAGGAATGGTTTAATATTTTATTTCTTACTTCTCCCAGCATAAAATCAATTTCTTTTTCAAACTCTTCTTTTTCGTTCAGGATGGCCGCAATATAGGTATCGTACCGTTTTGCGCACTTCTCATAATTATCAGTCAGATCATATATCGTATTGAGAATATGGCTGTAATCGTGCATATCTAAAAGCTTATACTCTTCTGGTATTCCCACATCCTCCGCAAATGACGCACTCCCTTCTCTGTTTGTGATAACGCAGCACCCGCAAACTGCCGCTTCTCTTGGAATCCGATCCTTGCCTGGATGATTACCAAAATCGATATAAACCTTGGCACGGCACATAAGCAAAGCCATCTGTTCAGGACTTAGCCCCTGAAGCGGTATCCATTGAATGTCTTTCCTGCATTGCCCCATGATTTCTTTCAAATTCTCTGCGCCCTTTTTGGGGTTGTAGAGACATATATTCTCCCTGTGCATCTGATCCCTGTATTCTGTTCCTATTTTTACAATGTCATCATTGATATAGTCTCCCAGATATAATATTTCCCTGATCCCAAATTCTTTTTGGACAAAATGATAAGCATATTTTGACTGCACAAGATGAATCACATCACTTCTGTCTTTCAGGCCAAAGATATCAGCCTTGCCTGCCTGCGCGATCGTATTATGATAAGCCAAAAAATAATTATCGACTGACAGCCACCATATAATGGTCATGCCTTTTTGACAGACACGAAATATGCCAATCCCTGTCTCCGGAACTATCAATACAGACTGCTCATCATCTATAAAAGAAACTACATATTTTACCTGATATTTCATGAATACATCCGGTGTTGGCGGCACAACCGGATTCACATTCCAATACAGCATATAATTTTCTATTCCCCGGTTGCTTAAATGCCAGCTGAGTTGATGTAATAATTCTGTTCCACCCGTAGCGAAATTAGCCGGGCAGGCAATAAAAATCCGCATTTCTTATTCTCCTGTTGTTTCTTTGAACTTAATCCTGAAAAATAATATCCAATACTCTTTGCATTCTTTCCTTTAAATTATGCTCCTTCCGTACCTTCCTATATCCATTAATCGCGATCAACAGCCTCTCGTCCTCATGCTTCAGGTAATAGTCTATCTTTTCCTCAAGCTCCTGCAGATCATGGTAAACCTCCAGATCCTTCCCGATCTCAAAGTACTCCTCAAGCTCTGGCTGATAATTGGTCAGGCAAAAGCCCCCCACCGCCATAATATCCCAGACCCGTAAAGGGATTCCACTTTCAATACTTCTGGAGGTGATATTCAAATTGATTTTGCTCAGATAGAACACCTTGGGCATTGCGTTTCCATATTCGAGCCAGGGTCTTATTGTTACATTTTTTAAAATTTTTCCAGCGGAGTCGTCCGAATATACCACCACCGGGAAACGCTCCTGCAGGGTTTCCAGAATTCTGACCCGTTCTATTTCATTGCATTTCCGCACAAGCTTCATGCTTTCACAAAAATAGCGTTTATCGATATCCCAGGTCTTCCAGGTCTCCTCCGGTTGTTTTGACTGCATATAGGAAATCAGGCTATCAGAGGCTTTGTCAAAGATCGACTTGTCCTTTTCCCATGTACACTCCATATCCTCTATGACCCTTTCCGCCTCTTTCAGATATTCCTCCCCCTCTTCATCAAAAATTTCTTCAAATCCCCGATTATTATACAGACGTCCCACAAAGGTTACGTCGCCGGCATACTTTTTTTCATCCCGCTTTCCGATACGTATCAGACCGAAATTATCTGTCTCCGGCGCCAGCGGAAGATAGAACAAATGCTTCAACCCGCGACTCCTTAACCGCTCGTATTGCTTTCTGTCAAATACGCTGATATAATTTACCTCATTTAAGGCCGCTTTACTGTATAGGTCCATAAGGGGAGAATCGTAAACCCATGCATAATAGGGGATATGAAAGCTCTGACAGGCGTTGGATAGGCCCTCGCTGAAATCGTAGGTTACCGCCAGATCAAAGTTTCCCTCCGCCAGAATCTCCTCCGCCATCTCCTGATCACGCCAAATTGCATTTCCATTGTCTTCTAACGTAAATTTAACTTCCGGAATGGTCACGTTGTGGCCCAATTGTGTCAGTGCAAAGGGAATTCCGATCATATGGATCTGCTCACTGTGCATGAACAGAACCCGCTTTCTTTCACAGTTTTCCTTCTCTATCTCCGGATACTCCTGCAGCAGGATCCTGCGGTTTTCATCATAATTCCAGAAGAATGGAGCACCGCAGGCATGGATCACCCAGTCTGTTTTCTGGGCGGGAACCACAATCTTATATCCGGCCCTCCGAAACTCCAGACACTGGGATATATCGTAAAAATCAAAGCCCCGAAAGATATCCTCTCTCCAGGGAAGGTCATACTGGGTCGCTATCAGCAGGCCGTCAACCGCTTCTACCTCCCTGTACCCCCGCTTAAAATGTTCAACGTTATCAAACCCCTCTTTTATCATCTCTTCCAGGCGGTAAAAACTCCCGCATCGCTGCTCGTGCCACATAACCCCATCTTTTGAGAGTTTTTCTGCTCCCACAATTCCAACCATGCCAATATTTGCATCTCTGCGGAAGGTTTTCAGCAGATGATCCAGGAAAAAGGGCTCCACAATAAATGTGTCCTGGTGCAGATAAATTTTGTATTTTGCATCAGACGCAGCCATAGCGCTGTTATAGCCGGAGGTCATGGACAAAGCATCCCTTACCGTGAGTATATCCACGTGAAATCCATCCGGAATATGCAAAAGCCCCAAGTACATCATACATTCCCTGAGCTGCTGTTCATCGTTGACGCATAGAATAAAGCATATTTTGTGTCTGTCAACCATTTTTCGTCACCTGTCGTATTTCCTTTATCCGTTCCTTTACCCTCTGAGATGGCTTATCAACTTTCTCCAAAGCTTCCAGCGCTCTTTCTCTCTGCTGTCCTGAGAGCCAGATGTCCGCCTCCTCCCACAGCAGTTCCTCCTGTCCTGGAAAGGTTTCGTTTGCATACTGTATCAGCCAAAGCGCATTCAGCGTGTCTTCCTTTTCCCTCAAGTACCGGGTAATATGTAAAAGATTTTCTTCTCTATTTCTTGTCTCCAAAATAATAATCCTGCCGATTGCCAGACCGCTTACTTTTTCCTCTCTAAGCCATTTCAAAGCCTCCCTGCGATATATCTCCGGAACCTGATTTTCGATCCGCAGGCCGCAGTATTGGACCTTTCGATATTTCCGCTCCACATCCTCAAGGCCGGATACTCCGCCAAAAATGTCTGACTCTATCCCCAACTCCGGAAGCAGCCTTTTTTCTTTCAGCCAGATATGAAAAAAGCATTCCAGCATAATCAGTTGGTTTTCTTTTGATTTCAGTTTGGAATAGGCTTTATCGCGGGCGAGGAACAACATCAGCTCCTTCATTTTCCGGAAATCGGTTCCCGCTTTCAGCCTTCTGTTAATTTCTTCCTTTAATCTCACTGATTCCTGATATTGTTCTTTCAGTCTCATAGTTTCCTCTGCAGTAACGTACGCCACCGGGCACGTATATTATGAAAAAGGAGCCAGCCAAAGCCAACTCCTTTTCTACTGGTAGTTTTACAATCCTGATTAACCAAGTAAGGACAGTACGCCCTGATTTGCCTGATTGGACTGAGCAAGCATTGCCTGCCCCGCCTGGGCAAGGATCTGGTTGTTAGAGTATTTAACCATCTCTGTCGCCATATCCGTATCGCGGATCTGGCTCTCTGCCGCTGTGGTATTCTCCACTACATTGTCCAGATTGTTGATGGTGTGCTCAAGTCTGTTCTGGATCGCACCCAGATCGGAACGCTGTTTGCTGATGGCAGTGATCGCCGCCTTAATCGTGCTGATCGAGTTCTGAGCTCCACTCTGGGAAGTTACGCCGGAGCTCTTCAGGGTATTAACGGAAATTCCTGATGCATCCATCTTCTTAATCGATACCGAAATGGTATTGGTGCTTGCACCTTCCGCTCCCACATGCAGTGCGATTCCGCCGCTCCAGCTTCCATCCAGGAGATTTCTCTCATTGAATGTGGTAGTGGTGGCTACACGGTCAATCTCATTGATCAGGGCATCCACTTCGCTCTGGATATAGCTCTGGTCATCTGTCTGGTTGGTTCCGTTTGCTGCCTTCACAGCCAGCTCATTCATTCTCTGGAGCATGTCGTGCACTTCGTTCAGAGCGCCTTCTGCCGTCTGCACTGCGCTGATGCCGTCCTGAGCATTTAAGGAAGCCTGGGTAAGTCCTCTCACCTGACGTCTCATTTTCTCGGAAATGGCAAGTCCTGCCGCATCGTCTGCCGCACGGTTTACCTTATAACCGGAAGAGAGCTTCTCTGTCGACTTGGCCTGTGTCTTGGTCGTCAGTCCTAACATTCTGTTAGAGTTCATCGCTGTTAAGTTGTGTTGTACTACCATAATATTACCTCCATGTGTTTAGTTTTTATGCAAATCCATTTGCACAGTTCTTGTTTATAATAAACCGGATGCACCTGCTTTTTTGCCGGGCCCTGACGTTTTGCCGGCACACCCGTCTATTATCCCGGTTTCAAAGATTTCCCTTCGTGATGATTACGTTCTTTTTCTTCTTATACTTCTCCGGGTGCTCCTGCTCTCTGTAATATTTAGGGAGCTTCTTTTTCAGATCCGGATCCGTAATCCTTTTTTCCAGTACGCTGCTCCTGACAATATCAATCTCCTTTGGTGCATCAATCATGATTCTCATATGATTTCCGCTGCCTCCCAGAAAAACGATCTTGATGTCATCTCCCAGAAGCAGGTATTCTTCAGCCGCTACAGACATTCTCAGCATTCTTTCCTCCTTGAATTTTTCAGACACTTTTCGGGATACTAATTTAGTAACATAATGTATATTATGTTACCTCATATGACCAGAGCTGATTCCCGTGTACAGATTCTTTTTTTATCGGCATGAAGCTGTGGAGAAAAAGCCGCCCGACAGACGTTCCTTTTTAAAGATTAATATCACGGAAAATATTGTCTCTGTCGTCCTGCTCTATTCCCAGATAGCGAACGGTGATCTGAAAAGATGAATGGTTAAAAATGTTCATGAGCAACGCCGGCTCGGCTCCCTGCTGCCAGGCATGGTATCCAAAGGTCTTCCGCAACGAGTGACAACTGATTACGCCATCTAAATGGCAGGCGGCCGCCGCTTTTTTGATGATTCGAAATGCCTGTACCCGGGAGATGGGATGCTCCTTTTGTCGGCTGTTCTCGAAAAGAAAATCTTCCGCCTTCATTGTCCGTCCCTGTTCTTCCAGATACCGTTTATATTCCATAAGTGCATTCTTTACATTCTGATTGATCAGGATCAGGGAACTCTTATCTGTTTTCTGCTCTGTAACCGACAGGTGTTCTCTGTATCTCTGCCGCTCAAAATCATAGACATCGCCCCATTGCAGCTCCAGAATATCCGAGATCCTGAGCGCCGTATTGAGCCCCACTACCACCAGCAGATAGTTTCGTCTGTTTGGATACTCCACCTGATAATATGCCTTGAGTTGGTTTAAGTCTTCTTCCTTTCGTACTGGCTGTGCCGTATTCATACTTTACCTCCTGAAAAAATTTTAATTATTTTGGTTTCAGCCCTAAAGTTTTATCTTTGGCTGCCGATATATAAAGCGTAATAAAAAAGAGGTAACACAATATACATTGTGTTACCTCTTTTTTATGCGCAGGCCCGTACAGATGAAGTTGTTGCTGACTCAACGTACGGGCCGCGCAGCGAGCAGGGGAAGAAGACTCTTCCCTGCTCGATTTATGCAGGCCCCCACAGATGAAGTTGTTGCTGACTCAACATGTGGGCCGCGCGGCGAGTAGAGGGAAAAGCCTCCTCTACTCATCCTGTCCTTTTTCTTCCAGCGCCCATATATCCTTACTTCTCCGGAAATAAAGACACACGCCAATTCCCGCAAATGCGATCACAAAGAACAGAAATGCAGCGCCTGAGCCTTTTCCAACTCCGAACATCTTTTTCAGAATACTTCCCTCTCTCTGCAACGCCATAACCGGTTCAAATACCTGATCTACCAGAAAGCCTCCCAAAAAATATCCGATGGGTATGGTGAAAAACTGCAGAGAATTTCTCACGGAATATACCCGCCCCTGCATCTCTTCCGGCACATGCAGCCGCATAATGGCATCCAGGTTCGTGCTCATAAGAGGAATCGCTATCCACCCCAGAAATCCTCCGATGCACCAGACAAAAGGCTCTCTTCCGAAAGCCAGCAGAAAGTTTTCCGTACTCATGGAAAACAGCAGGCAATTACAGATCACCCTTACTCTGCTCTTTGGTTTCTTCACAAAGGACGCCAGAACACTTCCTGCAAAGGTGGATAAACCCACTACTGCATTTACCAGCCCCAGAACTTTTTCGCTTCCTCCGTTTCTTGAAAGCATCATCGCCGGGAAAGCCGCGTCATAGACAGATGCCACCAGATTGATGGCTGCCAGAAACATGATCAGAGAAAAAATCCCCCTCTCCTCTCTCAGATAAACAAGTCCTTTCTTCGCCGCCGTTAAAAGCTTTTCCTGCTCAGATCCACTCTCTTTTTCCTCTGGAATCCGGATACCGAAGGCCAGCGTCAAAAATGCCGCTCCAAAGGTAAACAGGTCAAAGGCCACAATGGCATCCATTCCGGCAAGCCCCAAAATCGCCGTGGCAATAACCGGCGTCATAATTGAATTTAAGGAACTTGCAAAATAACGCAGTCCTCCCACACGCTGATAGTGTTTCTTAGGCAGGACTCTTGTGGTCGCCACCTCGGAGGCTGGCTGCTGCACAGTGTTCATGATGCCGTTTACGCCGTTGATTACATACAGATGCCAGATCTGCAAAGCGTCCTTTTTCAGCAGAATCAGCATCACTACCGTGGTCAGCGCTGCCAGCGTATCGCATACCAGCATGGTGACCTTCTTATTCCACTTATCGCTCAATGCGCCCGCAAAAATACTGAGCAGCACATAGGGCGCGTAGGAGCTTACCATAAGCAGCGCCGTCATAAGCGCAGATCCCTTTTGGGTATAAGACCAGATCACCAGCGCATAGCTTGTCATGGCGCTCCCCAGTCCCGAAAAGGATTGGGTACTCCACAACAGCAGATAAGTTTTCATCTCTCCCAATGTACGGAAAAGATCTTTCGATTCCATATGATTTTTCATAGACTTTGCTCCTTTTGATCAAAATTTGTACAAATGCAATATGTTTGTCATTTGCTGTATATTTGAACTTCGCAAAGCCTCCGAGCAGTCTCACTCCGCTCCATGCAGTTACTGCCCGATCAGACCTTGCATGGAGCTGAAGCAATACATAAAATTGATCTCATCTTTCTTTATCACTCCTCTTATATTATTTTCTGAAATTTACTATATTCCCTCACGGATGATTCCTCACTCAAAATCATCCCACCGGCATTTTTGCATATCCACATGGACATCATCCTTAAATTCCACATGCTCCGCAAGCAGCAGCGCCTTCTGCTCCAAAAAGCCCGGCGCCAGTCTTCCAGCGTGGTTCACCACCCGGTGGCACGGATATTGTCCGTAATATTCAGAAATGCTTAAAACCCTTCCCACCAGCCTTGCATTCTTCTCCCGGCCAATCAGCCTGGCGATCTGCCCATAGGAAACGACCTTTCCCTCGGGAATTTCTTCTACCACCGAAAGGATTTCATAGATCAGTTCATCTGTGAGGATTTTCCCTGCCCCCATTCCTCTTCCTCCCCTCCTCCAACATACTACGAAATCCTCCAAAAAGCAATTGTAGAAAAAACCAAGCCGCCGCTTATCAGCAAAAATTTCTTTACAAATATACGAAATGCAGTTATACTGTAATAAGTACATAAACGATTTATTTTCTTATGGGATACTTCCCATTCTTATTACTGCCGGTAGCTCATCCGGGTGGTGGCAGGGATCATTCCGAAAGTCGGATTTATTTCCAGAAACGATTGATTGTAACACAAAAAAACATTATAATGGAGGTATGCCTATGGCAAAAAACAAAACAGGGCAGTGGTTTAAACGCGGCGTATGGTGGAAAAGGATCCGGCTGAACCGGAAGCACAAGGACCGCCTGTTCCGCTATCTGTTCCGGGACAAAAAGTATCTCCTGGAGCTGTACAATGCCCTGCATGACAGCAGCTACACGGATCCCGAAGAGCTGGAGGTGGTCACCATGGAGGACGTGATCTTCATGAAGATGAAGAATGATCTGTCCTTCATCATTGACAGCCGCTTAAGCCTTTACGAGCATCAGAGTACCTGGAATCCCAATATGCCCATCCGGGGACTGTTCTACTTCTCCCAGCAGTATAAGGGCCTGCTTGGGGCGGAGGATGCCAATGTCTATGGAAAGGGGCAGGTAAAGATCCCCACTCCGGAATATGTTATATTTTACAACGGGAGCGGCATGGCGCAGGATGAGGAGACGCTATATTTGTCTGATTCCTTTTGCGGGGGACGGGGGAGCGGCTGTCTGGAATGCACCTGCAGGGTATTGAACATCAGACGCGGGCATAACAGAGCGCTCATGGAGAAATGTCGAAGACTGTGGGAATACTCTGAATTCGTATCGGAAATCGAGGCAAACATGCAGGCAGGGCTGGTCCGGGAAGAGGCCATACAGTCAGCCATAGATCACTGTATAGAGCAGGATATCCTTACCGATATCCTCAAAAAAGAGAAAAGCGAGGTGCTTCATATGATTTTTCTGACAGAATATGATGAGAAAAAGCATTTACGGCATACATTTGATGAGGGGCGCGAAGAAGGAATCCAGTTAGGAAAATCAGAAGGAATCCTGCTGGGCCGAAAAGAAGGCCGGGAAGAAAAGCTGTCCGAAATGATTCACAAAAAAGCCGCCAGAGGAAAAAGTCCTGAGCAGATCGCCGAAGAGCTGGAGGAGGATGTGGAAACCGTCCGCCGACTGTTTTGACGGGCATTCCTACATATGATATATACCTGTACAGACCAGAAAAGGAGTACAATTAAAATATGAAAGCAGTAATCGCAATTGATTCATTCAAGGGAAGCCTCTCCTCCATGGATGCGGGCAATGCAGTTTCAGAAGGGATACGCCGTGTGTATCCTGATGCGGATATTTGGGTAAGACCACTGGCGGATGGCGGGGAAGGAACCGTTGACGCCCTTGTACACGGAATGAACGGAGTCAAAAAAAGTGTCATAGTTACAGGTCCCTTGGGGAAACCGGTAAACTGTGAATACGGCATACTAGAGGAGCGTAAAACCGCTGTCATTGAAATGTCCGGCGCAGCCGGGATTACGCTGGTGCCTGATGAGCACCGTAATCCTCTTTATACCACCAGCTACGGTGTAGGAGAAGTGATCAGAGATGCCATTCAAAGAGGATGCAGACGCTTTGTTGTGGGAATCGGCGGAAGCGCCACCAATGATGGCGGTATCGGCATGCTGCAGGCTCTGGGTTTTGATTTTCTGGACAAAAATGGAAATCAGGTTCCCTTTGGGGCATTGGGCGTTGAACAGCTCTGCTCCATAAGCGGCGAGCATGTCATTCCGGAGTTATCCCTGTGTGAATTCCGGATTGCCTGTGACGTAATCAACCCTCTGTGCGGAGATACCGGCTGCAGCGCCGTCTATGGCCCGCAGAAGGGCGCTGATCCGAAGATGATCATGCAGATGGACCAGTGGCTTTCGCATTATGCCTCGCTTGCCGGAAAAGACTTTCCAAAGGCGGATCCTTCCTGTCCCGGTGCCGGTGCTGCCGGAGGACTTGGTTTTGCATTTCTGACCTTCACCAATGCCATCCTGGAATCCGGGATTCATATCGTTCTGGAGGAAACCGGGCTTGAGAACTATATCAGAGAAACAGATGTGGTCATCACAGGCGAGGGCCGGCTGGATGGCCAGAGCGCAATGGGGAAAGCTCCCGTGGGTGTTGCCGGTCTTGCCAAAAGATATCACAAACCGGTACTTGCCTTTGCCGGAAGCGTTACCAGAGAAGCGGCGGCGTGCAATCAAAGCGGGATCGATGCCTTTTTCCCGATCCTGCGCCGTATTACCACTCTGGAAGAAGCCATGGAGAGCCGGAATGCAAAGGAGAATCTGGCAGATACCGCAGAGCAGGTTTTTCGTTTGTGGGCTGTCAAAAATCAAATCTGACGTCATCTTTTCTATTTTCCAAAGAACTGAAAGGAATCACTCCTCACATTTTTCGACAAATTTCATAGAATAATTTAAAACTATTCATATGGAGTCTGTTTATGTATCTGTACTTTGGAATCTTTTTTGTATTTGTCCTGCTTTTTTTCTGTCTGAATTTCTGGCGCAGAAAGAAGATTATCCGCAGGGTCTGTTCCATGTGCATGGCAGAAAAATGTGAGATTCTGGATGAACTGATCGGTCCTTTTGGCTACTCCCATGTGCCGGACCAGGATATTTTTACTTCGCGCACAGATGCCTGGCAGCGGGATTTCGGGTATTGCGCTCTCTATGACCGGAGCGCCCCTTATCTCAATATGGTCTTTGACTGCCTGCCGGTTTATTTCAATTATTGCGGCAGAACGTATCTCATTGAATTCTGGAAAGGGCAATATGGGATTAATACAGGATGCGAAATCGGCGTTTACAATACCGACCGCATCGTATGTGAAGATGAACTTGACCACACACTTTTTAAATGTGTGGATAACGAGGATATGCCAAAACTCTCTTTCACTTTATTCAGGAACAATCAGACACTCGCCCAGATGTGTTCCAGACACTGGTGGCTTACCGCCTTCAAAATGGGATGTTTCTCCTGGCCCGAAAGCCTTTCCATGCGCATCCGCATTACCCTGCATACACAGGAAATGGCGGAAAGCTTCGTGGACGGTCTGCTGAACGCCGGATACTGCCGTAATGAAATCAGCGTATGCTGCAACACGGTAACTTTTGCTTTTATCAAGCCTCCCTGCAGTCCTGGCTGCGGCCTGTTCCGGAAACTGCAGATCCGAATCGCCCAGTGGGTAAACCGCTTCTGGTGCAGAGTCTATCTGTTTGTCACAAGGCCCTTTGTTCTTTCCGTGGACAGAATTCTGTATCTGTACTATTATCTGCCCTTTGCCTTCCGCAAAATGCTGCGTATCCGGAGATACCGCCACACGAAAAAAATGCCCTGCCGGCATAACTGCAGGCGCAAAAAGCAGGGAGGTATGCTATGAGCTGCGCCCGGCGTCTTAATAAATCCTTTGAGGGAGCCCTTAGGCTCCCTTTAAACAACAGAACCAGATACGTTCTGATCAGTGACTGTCACAGAGGCGCAGGTACCTCTAATGACAATTTTCTCAAAAATCAGAATCTGTATTATGCCGCTCTTCAATATTACTACCGTGCAGGCTACACCTACATTGAGCTGGGGGATGGGGATGAGCTGTGGGAAAACCGCCGCATGGAACAGATTATTGAAACCCATGAGAATGTGTTCTGGCTTTTGTCCTGCTTCCACGCTCAAAACCGCCTGTATATGCTCTACGGGAATCATGATATGATCAAAAAAAGCAGCCGCTATACGCAGAAACGCTGCAGCGCCTATCCCCGCTATTGTGGGAGCAATCCTCATCTGGAAAATCAGCCCCTTTTTCCCGGTTTGCAGTTTTACTCCGGAATCATACTGGAAAATACAGTTTCTTCCGGTGCCATGGATGTCTATCTGACCCACGGCCATCAGGCGGATCTGTTTAATTCCACCTTATGGCGCCTCTCCCGTTTTCTTGTGCGGTATTTCTGGAAGCCTCTGGAGCATTACGGCGTTCTTGACCCTACAAGTGCCGCAAAGAACTATACCCGCAAACATAAAACCGAACAACGTCTGCAGAATTATGCACGCAGAGAAAATCTCATTCTGATCACCGGTCACACCCACCGGCCGGCCCTTTCCGCTGAAGATCCCTATTATTACAACAGCGGAAGCTGTGTACATCCCCGCTGTATCACCTGTCTGGAAATTGAACGCATGCATATCCGGCTGGTGAAATGGACCCTTGCCACCCGTCCGGATATGACTCTGTATGTAAACCGGGAGATCATTGCGGATTCTGTACCGCTATCGTGATCCTTTTGTCTTTATAGTAATACTCCCTGTCATGCTCATTGATCTCGCGCATGACTCTGCAGGGATTTCCTACTGCCACCACATTTGCGGGAATATCCTTTGTCACCACACTTCCCGCTCCAATCACTGTATGATCTCCAATGGTCACCCCCGGCATAATGATTGCCCCGGCACCGATCCAGCAGTTTCTGCCAATATGAACAGGCATATTATACTGGTACAGCTCTTCACGAAGCTGCGGCAGGATCGGATGCCCGGCTGTGGCAATCGTTACATTCGGTCCGAACATGGTATGGTCTCCCACATAGATATGTGTATCATCCACACATGTCAGATGATAATTGGCATAGACCCAGTCTCCGAAATGGCAGTTATGTCCGCCAAAGTTGGAATAAAACGGCGCTTCCACGTACACACCCTCTCCGCAATCTCCCAACATCTCCTTTAACATCTTTGTTCTCTTTTCCGATTCCGACGGTTTAGTCTGATTATACTCGCAGAGTCTGTCCTGATAGACAACCTGCTCCTTCATAATCTCTTCGTCCCAGGGCAGATAAAGCTCACCCGTGTGCAGTTTTTCTCTCATTTCGCTCATTTTACCTTTCCTCCCAATTCCTGTTCTGTGTATCATATTTTCCTTTTATCTTCTTGCAATATAACACAAAAGTCAATAGCAGGCTTCTCCTTTCTCCATGTTTTTTAACTGTTACGTCAGCGTACATAAGAAATCCCCTCTCCCCTGTTCGGCCGCATGGCACAATAAGCGCCATCCGCTGTAAATATGAGCAAAAGCACAATGCATACTGCTATACGCCATCTTGCGGGAATCCTGCGATACATCCTCTCGTACAGAGGGAGGAACAGACAGACCAGCGCCGTTCCCCCAATACCGAATACAACAGCTCCCAGCAGGCAGATCCTGCCATTCAGATTCAGGAAATGGCCGCTGTAGTCCCACCACCTGATTCCCCACCTGCGTTCCAGAAAAAAGCTGGTCAGATACTCCAGAACAGAGCACAGAAGCATTGACATTCCAAAAACAAGTAACGGCCTTTTTCTTATCCGCTCCAAAAGCAGGCACAGTAAAAGTCCCCCTGCACCATAGATAGGCAGATAAGGTCCCTCATACACCCCTCTGTTAACAAAAGCATGCTCCGTACAAAGAAATAAAATCACTTCCCAGACCCAGCCTGCAACGGCAATTACAAAAAACAGTAACGCATAATAATCAAATCCATGTATGGTTGTTTTCTTTTTCATTCGATTAGCATGCCCTGATTCCGCACAGAATTATTCGTACATTCCAGAGTATCAACCCATATGATACGAGGAAGTACAAAATTGTAATGATATTTTTATAATGTGGGCGCGATCAGAACAGTCAAGCCTATTGTAACCCCATTAATTGAAAAGAATTGTAAAAGCCAGGACTTCGTCAACAATATCATTCTGTTTGTCTGCCAATTCGCACAAATTTTTTCTTACCAAGCTTTAATACATCCCCTGCACAAACCGGCGCATCAAGTGTTGTGAGTTTTTCTCCATTCAGCCTCACACCGCCCTGGGCCAGCAGGCGTCTCAGCTCATTGCTGCCTGCTGCCAGTTTTCCTTCAACCAGAAAAGGAACGGCTCCGCCAAGCGTATCGATCTCATCAGGAAGCAAAATCTCCGGAATATCCCCGGGAATCCCTTTCTCTGTAAAAGCCTGCCGGAAAAATTCACGGGCTGCCCCGGTCTCTTCAGCCGAATGATACAGGGCCGTTATCTGCTCCGCCAGCATCAGCTTGTAATCCTTTGGATTTTCTCCATCTTCAAGCGCCTTTTTTATCCTGTCCAGCTCCTCCGGCAGAATATCCGTTGCCAGCGAAAAATATCTGATAATCAGAGAATCGGGAATTTCCATAACTTTCTGAAACATGACACGGGCATCCTCCTGAATGCCTATATAATTTCCCAGGCTTTTGCTCATTTTTTCTTTTCCATCCAACCCTTCCAAAATCGGCATAAACAGGGCAATTTGAGGTTCCATTCCCATGTCCTTCTGAAGAGAGCGCCCCATCAGGATATTAAATGTCTGATCCGTCCCCCCAAGTTCTATATCAGCCTTAACAGCCACAGAATCGTAAGCCTGCATCAGCGGATAAAAGAATTCATGCAGTCCGATGGGGATTTCCCGTGTATAGCGATTCGAGAAATCATCTCTCTCCAGCATCCGGGCCACCGTAACGGTCGATGCCAGTCTGAGGATCTCTTTCATCGTCAAAAGCTCCAGCCATTCCCCGTTGTAACGCACCGTCGTTTTATCCCGGTCAAGCACATGAAAAACCTGATCCTGATAGGTCTGGGCATTGATCAGTACCTCCCTGTCCGAAAGTGCTCTCCTGCCTTTGGCCTTTCCCGTAGGGTCTCCAATCTTCCCGGTGAAATCACCGATAATGATCACAATCTGATGCCCCAGATCCTGCAGCTGCCGAAGCTTGCGCAGCACCACGGCATGACCCAGATGAAGATCCGGTGCACTGGGATCCATGCCAAGCTTTACTGTAAGCGGTACCCCCGTCTTAAGAGACCGCTCTAACCGCTCCCGCAGCTCCTCCTCCTGAATGACCTGCGCACAGCCCTTCAGAATGATACGCATCTGGCGCTCCACCTCCTGCCTGATCCCGGAACTGCTTGCAATTGTTTTTCCTTCATTCATGATTTTAAGTTCCTCCTTTCAAATTTTCAGATCTCCTTACACCTACTCGCGCGCGGGGCACCCGTCAGCTTTGCTGACATATTCCATCTGTGCGCCCCTGCCTATAATCGAGTAGGGGAACGCTTTTCTCCCCTGCTCGCCGCGCGGGGCGCATGTTGCATCAGCAGCAATTTCATCTGTGCGCCCCTGCCTATAATCGAGTAGGGGAACGTTTTTCTCCCCTACTCGCGCGCGGGGCGCATGTTGCATCAGCAGCAATTTCATCTGTGCGCCCCTGCCTATAATCGAGTAGGGGAACGTTTTTCTCCCCTACTCGCGCGCGGGGCGCATGTTGCGTCAGCAACAAATTACCACATGCGCCCCTGCGCATAAAAAAAAACTCCCATCCTTCAAAAGGACGAGAGTCTGTTCCCGTGATACCACCTAATGTTCACAGACAGCTCACGCTGCCTGCCTCTTCGAGTACGGCCCTTCCGGCTTATACTCTAGCACGTTAACGGGTGCAGGAACCGTCGCAGCCTACTAAACCGCAGATCATTCGGTGCGAAGCTCAAAGATGTATTCACATGAAGCTTCCCGTGCGCCTCTCATCAGCCGGCTGCTTTCTGTACGTTTCACTTCAGGCTACTTCTTCTTATCATAGCTTTTAATCAGTTATCTGTATGAAATTTCAATCAAGCAGGAAATTTTTTCTCCTGCTCGTCTCACGGCAGTCGCCAAATGGACATGCCTGCATATCCGCCTAGGTATCCACACCGCGCTAAACGTGTGACACTGATATACAATGCCGTTACCCGTAGGAATAAATGGAGATAGCGAGACTCGAACTCGTGACCTATACGTTGCGAACGTATCGCTCTCCCAACTGAGCTATATCCCCATGGGTAAAATTATAGCATAGCGGGAGAAGAATGCAAGAACTTTTTTCTGCTGAATTCTATATCATGTTCTGCTTTTCATGCATATATCAGGGACATGCCAGCATGCTCAGGACATTAAAGCTTTCTCTGCCTACTTCCGTAATTGCCGTGGTGTCACCCCAAACTGCTTTTTAAAACATTTTGCAAAATATTTCGTGTCTGTATATCCGCACTGAACAGCTGCCTGTTCCGGGCTTCGATTTCCTCTGCCCAAATACAGCAAAGCCTGATGCATTCTATATCCTATCAGATAAGTATTAACCGTCATAAAAGTTTCCTTTTTAAATTGCGAGCATAAATAATGGTAATTGAGAAAAGTTTCAGTTGCAATTTTATTGACTGTCAGATCCGGTTCCCGATAGTGTCTGCTAATATACTTCAAAACACAGGCCACTGCATCCGAAAACCGATTTTGGGCCATCTGGTAAATGCAATACATACCTACTTCAAAAACATATTTTTTAATTTGAGAAGTCTCTTGCATACAGTATAGCAGCTGCTTTGCTGACTCCAAATCCCCATGTCCTCCATATAACGCAATCCTCTGCTTTTTGGATATATCCAATATTACTTCCACTATTTCAATGGAAACCGGAAAATATTTTTCTGCATTCTCTGATACATCTGTTGTTTTCCTATATATCTCTTCCAATCGCTTTGCAGTCCCTTTCCAGTCAGCCTGCTGTACAGAGATTAAAAGCTCCGCTTTGCAATCAGCTGTAAGTCGCTGCCTGGCAGACATGGCAGTCAGAGACTCACCTGCTTCCTTTTTCTCTCTACTCAATCTGATTTTATCTACAGCTGCATGTAAAATATCTGCCAGTTCCTCTTCCTGTACCGGTTTTAATAGATACCCCATTACCCCAAGCCGGATTGCTTCTTTTGCGTAACAAAATTCGCTGTATCCGGATACTATAATAAAAATCGGATTCATCATGAGACGGCCTGCTTTCTCAATAAATTCCAAACCTCCCAGAAATGGCATATTAATATCCACTAATACAATATCCGGCTTAAGATTACGAATTTGATCTAAGGCTTCTTCCCCATTTCTGGCTTCACCACAGACCTGGCAGCCGTGCTTTTCCCATGGAAAGCATTTCTTCATCGCCTCCCGAAAAACAGTTTCGTCATCTGCTATCATAACCTTAACCACACATTTCACCTCCTGAGAAGATTTTCATGTATATGCAGTATGTCATCTTCATCATCAAGTCTGTTGCATAACGGAATTTGAAGTACTACTGCTGTAAATTTATCCTGTACGCTTTCTATGCTCATTTTATACCTTTCTCCATACAGCAGTTTAAGCCTTTGCGCTATATTCCCAAGGCCAAAAGAATCCTCGCTTGTTGGATTTCCGGAACTCAGTCTTTTTTTCAGTTCCTGAAGCCGTTCTTCCTTGATTCCTCTTCCCGTATCATAAACTACAATGAGTAGATTCTCTCCGGAAATGCATCCTTCAACGGAAATCATGCCTTTGCTGCGGCTTTCCTTAACGCCATGGTAGATCGCGTTTTCCACCAAAGGCTGTAGTGTTAGTTTCGGAATATTGTATGAAAGCGTTTCAGGAGAAAAACAAATTCTATAATCCATATATTCTGCATACCGCAGCTTTTGCAGCGCGAGATAATTTTTTGTCAGATGTATTTCCCTGTCAACTGTTATAAGCTCACGCCCGTTGCTTAGTGAAAGCTGATAAAATCCTGCAAGATTGTGCAAAGCTGCAAGAGCTTCCTTACTCATATTCATCTTAACAAAAGAGGCAATTGTCTCCATTGTATTATATAAAAAGTGAGGGTTGATCTGGGCCTGAAGAAGCTTATATTCATTTTTCCGCTTCAGTTTTTGTTCTTGCAGAAAAGCTCTTCTTGACTCAGACAGGCTGTCCATCAATGAATTAAATTTTTCTCCCAAAGCACCCACTTCACCTCCAAGGTTATCGGGTACTCTGACCTCAGTCTGTTCTTTTTCTATTTTATTCATTGTATTTAACAGCTGATAGACGGGTTTTGTCACTGTCTGCGCAATTAACCAGGATATCAGCAAAAGTAAAATCAGTGTAACTGCTAATATCAAAAGCAGAAGTACTTGCATTTTTTTCTTTTCACTGGCCAGTTCTCTCAATTCTGTTATACAGAACAATCTCCAGCCCGATCTGCATTCTATGGAGGAATACAACAGAGGGATCCGTTCCTCTTCCTCCACCAGATTCCCATTATAGATACATATTTCATATTGTTCCTCTGTCAGCCCCGATACACGGCAGAAATTCTGTCTCAATATGCTTTTGTCCGAGGAAGAAATAATATCATTATTATTATCTACCAGATAATATCTGCTTCCATTATAGATACTGTCCTGTACCGTATACGCCGCTGAAAAGTAGTTTTCTCCAACAAATAAGGTAACGATACCCAACTCCCTTCCTGTGTTCTTATCCCGAATCAGTTTTGAAACTGGAAATACGTATTCCTTTTCATTATACGGACTGTTATATTTTAAAATGGACAGAGAATTCCAGGTAGGCCTCTGCTGCTCTCTGGCCCGCTTAAGGTCATCCGGTTTCATAATCTCATAGATTGAATTTTCTGATATATCATATCCGCAATAAACAACCTCATCTTCAATAAAAACAGCCATTCCCGAAACTGTTGTTGTGGGATTAATGATATCACTGCCCGCTTCTGCCAGTCCTGCCCACAATTTTGTCCGATAATACCGCTTATCTGTATCTTCTACTTGCAGATAATCTAAAATTTCCTGCTGCAGTCCTCTTGATTGTGAAATCACTCTGGCATAATCTTCGGTGGTGCGTGTAATCGTTTCAATATTATGAGCAATATTTTCCAGTGTAATTCTATAATCGTCAGAAACTCGCTTAATCATGGTATCATAGAATATAGCCGAACATAAAAACCACAAAAAAACCAGTACTGCGGCAATTACCGCAGCATTGGCAAAAAATATTTTATTTCTTAAAGACAAACCTTTTACTTTGCTTATCATATTCTTTTCTGAACTTCCACAAACGGAATCTGATCCAGCTCTCTGCCCGTTCGCACTGCCAAAGCGGCCAGTACTCCTGCAGCCTCTCCTGTTTTTAGTACATTGCCTCCCACACGGTAGCTGGCATGTGCATAGAAATCCCCACAAATCAGGCGCCCTGCCAGCGCCATTCCGTATACATCAGATGCAATTAATGAACGCAGAGGAATTTGATACGGTCTTACAGATACTCCTCCATCACTCCATGCTCCGTTTTCTGCATCATGGATGTCCACATTAAAGGTCACTTCACAAATTCCATCCTCGAAATGTTTTCCTGATATAATGTCTTGCCTGGTAATCATATAGTTTCCATGAATTCGCCTGCCTTCTCTGACTCCAATAGTATTTGATGTTTCAACAATAATCATGCGGCTCCAATACTTATCTTCAACGGCCAGTTTTCTCAATGCTTCCAGGATTTCTCTTCTTGCAGAAATTGTTGCTTCCGTGATTTTGCATACGTCGTCGCACGGAACATTATACATATGATTTATACTTACAGAAAACAGATCACCTTTTAAGTGTATCAAAACCGGCATCGTATAAGATATCGGAATCTTGTACCTCTCAAACAGTTCCCTGAAATTCTGCTGCGCTTCTCCCGGTATGCTCTCATAATTCAGACACCATGGACGCACCTCCTTTGGCGAAAGCCCACAGATTAATGCCTGCATACTCATCGGCTGTACTATTTGAGTCTCTGCCTCTCCCACATCGAAACCACAGCCTGCCAGAACGGCAACGTCTCCATCACCTGTGGCATCCACCACTATATGAGCCAAAAATGCCTTTCGACCGCTTTTGGATTCTGTGATTACGCCTTTAACAGTGGGCTTATCTTTTCCGCTCTGCCGGATGGTTTCCAGGACGACATCCACAACCAGCGTATGGTAGCAGACTGTCACGCCCGCCCTGACCACAATTTGCTCCATCACATATTTCATATCTTCCGTTCCGAATGAATAATCTTTATTCTGACGATCATAGAGACTTCCCATAGACCTGACCCCAAAAACAAGCTCCTCCAATATGCCTGTCTTATTGTCAATATCCATAAGCCATGTTACCAGCGAATTGGTCCATGTTCCTCCCAGACTGCCTTCCTTTTCCAGCAACAGCACCTCCGCACCGTTTCGAGATGCTTTTACTGCCGCTGCAACTCCTGCCGGACCTCCTCCGCAGACAATAACATCATATTTCCCCTCTATGGAAGTTTTACGAACCGCCTCTTCTATATAAATCTGCCCTTCACTTTTCAACGGATATCCTCCATTTTACTTTAAAACCGCTCCTGCCGTCAAAGCATTTTCAATCTGCCTGTTACCTATGCAATAGATCAATACCAGTGGAAAACTGGTCATCACAACAGCTGCGCCGATCAGTCCCCAGTCTGAAACTCCCACAGACAGGAAGAAATTCTGCAAGGCCACCGGTATCGGCCGTAATTTTTCGGAGTTTCCCAGCACCTGGGCAATTGCAAATTCATTCCACACTGATATGAATATGAACATCCCCCTTGTCAAAACAGCCGGTTTAATGATGTGAAAAATAATTCTGAAAAAAGCCTGATAAACATTGCATCCATCGATGGCCGCTGCCTCTTCCAGTTCTTTCGGCAGCGTGGATAAAAATGCGCTGAGCATCAATACCGTGGATGCCATCTGAAATGCTGAATAGGGAAAAACCAGGCTAAAGCGACTGCCCTTTAACCCCATATCCATAATCATCATATAAAGCGGAATCATAACCACCTGTATGGGAATTACAAGTCCGACAGACATATACAGCGTCACCTGCCTGGCATACCGGAAATTCATTCTTGTAATGCAATAGGCAAGCATACTGCCAAAGAACAGCGTTATCAGACAGGTAAAAAACGTGTATATAATACTGTTAAACGAATACTTTAAAATGTCCAGACTGGCCAGCGCCTCGCTGAAATTTCCCAGATCCCATACCTTTGGCAGTCCGAACGGATTCACATAAAACTCACTTTTTTCTTTCAATGAGGTCAGGATCATCCAAAGCATTGGATACAGAAATCCCACTCCTATTACACATAATAAAATCTTTAACCACAATCTCTGTTTCAATATTGTATAGGCTCCTTTGCGATACACTTATTGATAATTATGGAAACAATTATGCATTCGATTATAAAAATCACTGCAATTGCACATCCTTCTCCAAACTGTGACATACTGAATGCCTTATAATACATCTGATACAATACGCTACGTGACGCATCACCCGGGCCTCCTGCTGTCATAACAAGTATGTGGGCATACATCCCCATAGACCCCAGTGTGGATATTATGACCACATATTTTATAATATCCTGGAGCAGCGGAATTGTAATACAAATACTTGCCCTCCAGAAGCCGGCGCCATCAATTATAGCAGCTTCATAATATTGTTCCGGTATTGCTTTGATACCTGCATAAAACAGAATACAGTTTAATCCAATGTACTGCCACAGAAAAGCTGCCGCAATACAGGGTACTACAGTATCTGCGTTTGTCAGCCAGCTTCTGGTCAATTGTTCCATCCCGATTCCACGCAAAATAGAATTCAGCATTCCCCAATCAGCATCATAAATTCCCGCCCACATTTTACCAATCACAGTTACAGACAATACAGATGGGAACAATGCTCCAAACTTAAACACCGTACGCACCCCCGCTGAAGCCCTCTCCAGCAGGAGCGCTAGAAGCAATGACACAGGAAGCGCAATAAGTAATGAACATCCCACAATAAAATATGTATTTCTGTGCACTTTTCCAAACACATTTGACTGAAACAGATTTGTGTAATTGTTCCATCCGACATATCCCAGAGCTTCTGCACCGTTATGGGATTGGAAGCTTATTAAAATCTGCGGTATCATGGGATATATAACAAAGACACTAAACAGCAGCAGCCCAGGAAGCGCAAACAGTAACTTTCCTTTTTTTGTATAGAACTTATTCATCTCTTATTCTCCTGCTCTCATAGCGATATATTAATTTGTTGTTTCATTTTTCAAACCAAGTATTTTCCTTCCATATTGGGTTGAAATCTTTCACAAACTGCTCGGCGGTATAGTCGCCTGCGAGCAAAAGGTTGGTATAAGTTGCAAACTCTGCTGCAACAGCTGAATCCATGGCATTTAAATGGAGTGTTTTAATATACTGCTCCGCATTATTGTATATTGCCATCCTTTCCTTTTCCAGTTCGCTGGTAACCTCTGCAGGATTTTCCGTTTTAAAATTAAGGGAAGACCCCTGCGCTGCATGCCGGAATGCCTCCTGTTCCGTACAATATTCTGCAACCTGCACGGCAAGATCCCTGTTCTCACTTCTGGAATTAACTGCCCATCCGTTTAAGGACGATCCCCAGATCTGCAGGACCTGTCCTGTCTTTACCTGCGGATTCGAAGACGGCCACATAAATACGCCCGTATCCTGTGCTGTTTCGAGTTCCGGATATCCCCAGGACATCGTAGCGATCATCGCTGTTTTCCCTTCTGCATATAATGCCATATGTGTACTGAAGTCAATATTGGCAACACCTTCCGGAAAGCATCCCATATTCAGCATATCCTCAATTTTTTTTAGTGCGTTCACAACTCTCTCATCTGAAAAATCGATTTCATTACTCAATAATGCCTGAGCGGCTTTCGGATCATCATTCATTAATATCGTGAAGAACAAAAAGTTTCTGACACTCCACCCTGTCGTACCAACAATTGAAATAGGTGTGATACCATCATCAATCAACGTCTGACATACCTGAATCAATTCATCGTAAGTCTCCGGCTCTGTCAACTCATACTGCTCAAAAATCTTTTTATTGTAATAGATGGCAGGTGTGTAAAAAGCATCAATTCCTGACGAAACAGCATAAATACCACCATCCGAATAATATAGTGCTTCCGGGTTCACATAATGATCTATAAAATGATCCTCAGTAATATGGTCTGCCAGGTTCAGCTGATTACCCGCATTTATGATCGCCGTAGCACTGGCCGCATCACTGTACCATATATCCGGCAAATCGCCTGTTGCACTATATGTTTTAAGAAGATTTGTTAGATCACCTGTACCTTCCCATTCAATTTCCACATCAGGAAATCTTTCTGTCCAGTTCTTTTTAATATAGTTATCCATTATATCATTCTGTACTTCATCGCCATTTAAGTACACCCCGCGCAGCTTTATCTTTTCTCCTTCTCCAAAGACTTCCTCCTTCCGTACTTCAGTCTCTGACCGTTCCGGCCTGTCGGAATCACTCTCCTGCGAGCATGCGCACAAACCCAATACCAAAGAAAACATCAATGTGATACAAATATTTTTTTTCTTCATCTCTATACCCTCCTGCTGATTTTTATAGTTCAATTATAGTATGACCATTTTTCATTTAGGGGTAAAATCGTGGTGTTTTAGAGTAAAATTGTGTTTATCCTTGTGTAGAAGAGGACAAAGCCGTCTCTCTGGGAACACAGAGGAGAAATATGTTAAAAACGGCCGGGCAAATCTGTAAAAAAAACAGACCTTTTGGTCTGTTTTTCCAGAATGATATTAAGTAACCCAGTTCTCCGTTTCTGATCATTTTACCGGCATCTCCTGTCCTCCCAGATCATACACCGCCTCATATCCCAGACAGTCCAGGCTGCTTTTCGCCTGAGCGCTTCGTTTTCCCGTTGCGCAGTAAACGATCACAGGGCGGCTCCTGTCAGGTAAATGGGACGGGGCCGTTGCATGGATGTCGGTATAAGGCAGATTCACCGCTCCCTCCAGATGTCCCGCCGCATATTCCCGTTCTGTGCGCACATCCACCAAAACAGCCCCTGCCTTCAGAAGCTCTCTGCACCTTTCCACGGAAATGATTTCCCGGGGTTTTTCCTCCCACTCCCGCTCATCTGCCGTTACGGGAACTGCTCTTTCGCTTTTTATCCGGTATGCCCGGACGCCGTGGGGAGGAAGAACCGCCTCAATAGCTTCCCCGTCGCTGCTTTGTCCGGCGGTCTTCAGATCCTCATTTTTCAGAAGATCGCGGATCTGCAGAACCTGTCCCCTCAGTCCTGCCTTCTGCAGGTCAAATTTCATGGTCAGGCTGTGATTGCTTCTGTTCAAAAATGCAATAGCTTTCTCAGGAGAATCCTTCTGCCCCAGGTCCTTTACCCATACCTGTCCCGCTTCTGTTCCGTTCTCTCCCCAGACAGAATCCGCCACATAAGCCTGCAGGCAGGCGCTGTCCTGGTTTATGGCGATCAGCTCTCTGTTTTTCAGCAGGTTCAGCGTATCCGTTTCCAGCTTTGTCAGATCGCATCCCAGCATCAGCGGCGTGGACATCATACACCACATAACAAAATGAGTCTTCTCCTCCTCGGGATTAAGCCCGTTTCCGATCTGCATCATATCCAGATCGTTCACATGGCCGGGCCCGCAGAACCGCCGAAGAGACCTGATCCGGTCGATCTGATTCAGCACGGAGTCAAAATCCGGCGTGATGTCGGCTCCCGTACGCCAGGAATCGGCGATCTCCGCCGCCCAGGCCCCCGGGAACTGCCAGCGGCAGATGTTGTATACAAGGGGCTTATCCAGCTTTCGGCGCAGCTTTTCAATGATTTGTCCGATCTTTGTATACTGGGTCCTCTCATCCAGTCCCAGGCGCAGCGCGCTGCACCAGTCTACCTTGATAAAATCAAACCCGCACTCCTCAAAAAACAGGCTCAGATCCTCTTCCTCATGCCCGTAGAGCCCTGCTCCCGCACCATCTGCTCCCTCCGCATCATAATAAAAGCCGCAGGTGTTATCTCCCGCCTCGGAATAGATTCCTGCCTGCAGCCCCAGACTGTGGGCATAATCTGTCACCGGCTTGATGCCGTCCGGGAATCTTACGGCATGGAATTTCAGCCGTCCGTTTTCACGTCCTCCAAAGAATCCGTCGTCCATGTTCAGATACGTATAACCGCACTCTGCCAGACCCGTGGACACCAACGCATCCGCCTGCCGCTTCATTTTTTCCTCCGAAATGTCCGTACGGAAACAGTTCCAGGAGGCCCAGCCCATGAGGGGGGTCCTCCTGCGTTGCACATAAGGACTGTATTCGCTTCCGGAATTTTTCAGATTATTCTGTGTCATATTTTTCACTCTTTCCTCCTGCATCTTCCGTTTATTGTATTTTTACCGTTATATTACCACGTTCCGTTTCATCCAGTATACTTGAAAACCACGCATTTAAAAACAGTTTAACTCACCGATATCCTGCAAAAGGAAAGAGCTGAGGTGCTTCGCATGAGTTGGAAGGGCTCCTGAGAGAGCTGTCTGCTCAACACTCCCTCTGAAACGCCTCCCCATCACCCAATACGCTGGTCAGAAGAACTTTTTCGCCTGCCGCGAGCTTAATTTTACTGTCCAGCTCCATATTTCGGATTTCCGTATTTCCATTCTGATAGCGGATTCTGGCCCGTTTCATATCTGTTTCCAAAATGCACGGTTCTCCTGCCAGACTTTCCAGCTCGATTTTGACCGTTCTGTGGTTCTCATAGACCGCCGAGACCCGGAAACCTCCCTGGGCCGCAAAATGATCGAACGAAGCGCTTTCCCATTCCTCCGGCACGGCAGGGAAAATACGGATTTTGTTCCCCCAGCTTTGCAGCAGAAGCTGCTGAATGCACTCCGCCGCTGCCAGAGGTGTCTCTATGACCGGTCCTGCTTCCCTGTACATGGAATTTCTTGTAATGTGGTTTTTTAATAATTGTCGGATGTATTCCAGCGCTTTTGTTCCTCTCTGATAGGCGCTGTACATCAGAGACGCGCCTACATAGGAAAATCCAAGAATATCGCCTTTATAGGAAAACCAATGACCTATCGATTTCTCAAGCAGCTCCCAACAGTCACTGTTATCCCGGTTGACCAGATACAGAGGCATATGCATCATTAAATGGGAAAAATGCCGGTGTGATCTGGCATAGGGCAGATTTTTCCCGATCAGATAGCCGGTTTCATCCACCGGATAATCCGTCAGATTTTCACAGATCTCCCTCCACATTTCTTCCTTTTCATCCGTAATTTTCAGAACCTCTGCCGCCTCCAAAAGGGTTTTGCACCCCCATCTCAGCAGACTGAGATCATAATTGCAGTCTTCACAACGCTCCCCGTATTCCGGCGAATCCGTAAAGGGCAGATGCCATTTTTCATCCTCTCCCTTCTTTACGAAATGTAAGTAATAATTAATACTCCTGCGAAGCAGGGGATACAGGAAGTCCCGCAGCATTCCCTGATCCATTGTCATGCGGTAGTACAGCCAGCAATCATGAAGCGCCCAGGTCAGGTTCCCCAGCTCCACAAACTGCAGACCGTTATCCTCCAGCGGATCCGCAATCTTCGACCGCAGATTCCAGGTAGAATTGGTTCCTATGCCGCTGGAATCATGCCGGTACTTTGGCGCAACATTCTGTATCAGATTTTCCTGGTATTTCTCCAGGTAACGGTTCAGGGAATCCGCCTGCTCCAGCCTTCCCGACGTATAGAGGGGCCAGTAACAAAGCTGTACATTCAAATTCCACCAGGTTCCCGGCCAGGGAGTCGTGCTAAGCCACGGTCCCTGATTATCCAGCACGCGGCTTTTCCTGCGGACTGCGCTCCCCAGCTTATAGATCTGTCTCCAGTAGAATGCCTCCAGTGTCTGATCCGGTATTTCTATTCCGCTGATTTGAAAATAATGTTCCCACCATTCCTGATGATATTTTTGATATTCTGTGCACAGGGCAGCCCCCAGGTTGGACCTTACCTTTTCGACTTCCAGGTTCTTATCCTGGTCAATGGTAACAAAAAGCGCGCTTCTTTCTTCATCATACCGGCAGATCGTTATTGTCCGGTAGTCTTCTTCCAGATACTGTACACTTCCCGTCTCCTGCAATCTTCCGTCTTTTGCTTTCTTCTCCCATATTTTCGGAGAAGGGTTCTTCTGATAAGACGGATCGATGCGGAACTCTTCCTGCCTTTCAAGTCCAAATGTCTGACGTGGGCTGACCGCCTCCCTGGGCGTAAACTTCCAGTTTCCGATATCGCCCTTTTTCTGTTCAATCACGATCACAGGCTGCTCTGCACATACATAAAAACGGCAGGATACTTCTTCACAGCCGCCTTTCTTTGCAGGTACATTTCTGAGTACCAGATCTGTCCGGCCTCTGTAGATGTCCGTATGCATTTCATACTCTGCCGGCCCGTTTCCTTCACCATACAGGCGGCCCATCGGATACTCCAGATATCCGATGGGAAGACGCGGATTGTCAAACTGTTTCGCCATCCAGAAGTCTCTCGTCTTGCGTCGGTCATACACTTCATTACTGCCCAGCTCTACATGCAGGAAATAACTCCCTTCCCGTTCTGTGAAATACACCATGCTCCCCAGGACACCGTTTCCGTGGAATGCGCCCTCTGTCCAGTCTTTCGGGAGTTCTTCTGTCGTCCTCCACCAGAAATCTCCTGATGCAACGTTATTTCTTCTTTCCATCCCTTATCTCCCATTCCGCTTTTATTCCCGCGGGCAACGAGCTGCCCGTTGTCCGGCTCCGGCATCATCCTTTGACCGAACCGGCCGTAATCCCTTCAATAAAGAAACGATTCATAAACAGATACACCACCACCATCGGAAAGATTGCCAGCACACTGCCTGCAATCATAATATTCCATGCCGAGATGCCTTCCCCCATGTCCTTCAGAGCAATCACCCCGACGGTAAGCGGGCGGATTTCCGGTTTCGATAAGGACAGAGCCAGCGGAAGCAGATAGCTGTTCCATGCATTTTTAAATGCAAACAGTGCTGCCGTTGCAAGGATCGGTTTACTTAAGGGAAGAATAATGAGATAAAATTTCTTAAAGAACGAACACCCGTCTATTTCCGCCGCCTCATCCATCTCCTTACTGATACTGACCATGTACGACTGCATTAAAATTACCAGGAACGGAAGACCGGATGCCGTCTGCGTGATGATAATACTCCAGATATTCCCCATCAAATGCAGCGTCTGACACATATGAAAAATCGGAAAAATCAAAACCACATTGGGAATAAACATAACCAGCCCCAAAACCGCCAGAAGCGCCGGTTTTGCCCGAAATGAAGTTCTCGCCAGAACATAGGCAGCCATGGAGCCGACGATCAGTGTCAGCACCACTGTCATTCCTGAAATGATCAGGCTGTTTATGGTATACTGAGCAAAGTTTGCTTCCTTCCATGCCTTTCCATAACTGGAAAAATCCCACTCTGCGGGCAGAATATTCGCCCCTCCGTTCAAAAACTCCACACTGCTTTTGAAAGAACCGAAAAAAGCATATATCAGAGGAAAGGCACAGTATATTGTCATAAGGATCAGCACCACATAGATGCAGATTCTGCCGAACGTAATTCTGTTTTTTTTCATCTGTCGTCATTCCCCCTTCTGTCCAAATTTCTTACTGGTAATTAAAAAGTACACCGCGCCCACTGCCGCCGTAATAAATGTGGCGCATACGCTGACCGCGGATGCATATCCCTGCTGTGCCCCCGTACTGTTAAAAAAGTAATTGTATATGTACAGCGCCATAACGGACGTCTGATTCCCCGGGCCGCCCCCTGTAAGAACCTTAACAGAATCAAACAGCTGGAATCCATTCAGAATACACATCATGGAAATCACCTGGAACATCTCCCCCAGCAGCGGAAGCGTAACACTCCTGAACTGCTGCCATTTCGACGCACCATCCAATGTTGCGCTCTCATATAATTCTTTCGGGATTTTCTGGATCGCGGCCAGAAACATGATCATCAGATATCCTATCTGGCTCCAGGTATTCAGCAAAATGATAACGACCTTTGCGCTGAATGTATGGCCAAGCCATTCAATCGGGCGCCCGATCAGTCCCAGCTGCATTAAAATTCCATTCACAATCCCGTTGTATGAGGAAAACATGAAAAAAAAGATGATGCCGATGATTGCCGTACTTGTTACATTCGGCAGAAAAATAATCGTCCTGAAAAAATTCTGTCCTTTTATTTTGCTGTTTACCAGAACTGCCAGAAGCAGCGAAAGCGGAATCTGAATCACATATGCCATCAATGTGAGCTGGAATGTATTTTTCACTGCATTCCACCAGCTTTCATCCCGGAACAGGCGCAGGTAATTGTCCACTCCATTAAAAACCGGATCTGTAAATCCATTATATTTGGTAAAGCTTAAATAAATAGAGTAAAAAAGCGGATAGGCACAGAACAGGAAAAAGAGAATCAACATCGGCAAAAGCATAAGAAACATCTGTAAATGCAATGCCCTCTTATTTCGGCGGCCTTTTACTGCTTTATTCATTCCGTTCCCTCCCATTTTATGATCACTTTGGTTTTCCTTTTAGCATGGCTGCTGCAAAATACGGTTATCCTGCAGCAGCCATCCATATGTGTCAGTTATCTTGTATAGTAATCAAACCCTTCCGGCTTCAGATCCTCCTGCTTCAGCAGTCCTTCCGCCACCGCTTTTTCAAGCGCGCTGTTATACCGCTCGGAAAGCTTTGAAAGCTCTTCATCCATATTGACTTCCCCACTGTTAATGACCAGCAGCGGATAAACCGTATTTCTGTCATCCCCTTCCAGTGTCAGTACACTATGGGGCGTCACGACAAAGGAAGAGAGATTTTCCGTTCCCGTTGTCAGTCCCACGCTGCCCTTCAGCGCCTTTACCGCCTCCGTAGAATTGATTTCGGCATTTACACTGTCAATCAGAGACAGGGACGGCGCTACCATGGATGCGTCTTTTCTTGCCGGTGCAGAATATATATTATGATACAGGTAATTGATGGCTTCAAATGCCTCCGCCGGATGTTCGCTGGTCGCTGCAATGCAGTGGCCGCTTTCCAGCATCAGATAGTCCTTCGCCCTTTCGGTTCCCTCAAAAATCGGAACCGGTGCCACATCCCAGTTTGTCACATCTCCGCCTTCAATTTCATTATTATAACCGTTCACCATCCAGCTTCCGTCAAAATAAATCCCGATCTTGCCTGCAATAAAATTGGCCCGGATCACTTCAATGTCAAGGGACTCCGCTCCCGGCATCATCAGTCCTTCTTCATACAGCTTTGCAAAATATTCAATAATCGGTTTCTGTTTCGCAAAATCAAATTTTCCCTGTGTGTAATCAAATCCAAAAGGGCCTGTCAGACCGGAAAGAATTGCAATATCATCCACATTTCTCTCCCATGTGGAGCCCGATTTAATGGGAAGTCCAAATCCGTAGAATTCTCCGTTTCCGGCTTCTGTAATTGCTTTTGCAGCATCGTACATTCCCTCCAGCGTTTCCGGGAAAGCATCCGGATCAAGTCCGGCTTTTTCAAACAGATCCCGGTTATAATAGGCACGGATATACCTTGTCTGATGAGGGATCGCATAAATCTGCCCGTCAATGTTATATTTTGTAAACGCTGACGGATTGAACTCTTCCCTCATATCATCCGTAATATAATCATTTAACGGTGCCGCAAGCCCTGCTTCCATATAGGAAGTGGGATTTCCCAGGCCGCTGATTTCAAAAATATCCGGCAACTCTTTGCTCTGGCTTGCCAGCTTTAACACCTCTTCATAATTATCTCCGTAGCACTCTACCGTTACGTGGATTTTATCCTGTGACGCGTTAAACTCATCCATTGTGATTGTCTGGTTGTTCTCTGCGGAGCTTGCCCTTGCCCACATGGTAAGTTCGATTTTTTCCTCAGATCCGGCCTCCCCATTTTCAGTCTCAGCTTTTTCTGTCCCGGCTTTTTCGGCCTCGGCTTTTCCTGTTTCTGTTTCTGTTTTTGTCTCTGTCTGTGCCCCGCCTGAACATGCTGTGACACTGAACGCCATTGTCAACGCCATCAGTAACGCAATTCGTTTCTTCATTTCTATTCTCCTCCTTTTTGCATCGGTTCTCTTTATTGCTTAGCATAATTATACGTGTTATAATTTTTTTGAAAATGAGAAAAAATTATGTGCTGAGGGGGAAATATTTTATGTGTATCCTGAAAAAAACCAGTTTCGCCCTGAAACTTTTCTTCAGTTATCTGGCTTTAGTGATCATTCCCTTTTTCATCTCTACCCTGATTTTAAGTTCCACCTCCTCTTCCAACATTGAAAACAATACACTGTCCTATATTCATTTATTTGTAGAGCAGATTTCTTCTAATATTGACAGTTACATCGGGGAATTGGACCGCATGACCCGTATCACGACTCTTGACGCCAACCTTTGCAGTCTGCTAACCGAGCCTGTCAGCAGTCAGAAGGTTGAGCTGTATCATCAGACAAAATATCTGGAAAACGAAATGCTGAAAATGATGACACAGCAGCCCAGCATCCGCAACATTGCTTTCGTCGGTACGAACGGCGTTATTTATAGCGGTCCATCCAATTCTGTCAGAGATGAATCGCTCTTCTTCGAAACCACCCGATCCGATTTTACCGATCACACCCAGCCCAATCTTTATCTGTCCTCCGCCCATGTTCCTTCTTATCTTCTGGTAGATTACCAGCAGAACGCAGAACCGGTATTCACACTTACCCGTTTTTTGTATACCGATGACCGTCGCCCCATCGGTTCTGTTGTTCTGACCCTCGCCTGCCGCGACCTTATGGATGCCATCAGTATTAACCCTTCGCTTCTTGAAAGCGGAGCGCGCATTATCATAACCAATAAGGAAAATGAAATTGTGGCGGACACTTCCCCGGCTTTCATCCCTGAAAATCTGAAGGATTCTTCCTACCTCCGGTTTTCTGTATCCGACAGTAATCTGGAGGATGAGCTGTGCTTTTCCGATTCCTCCGGCTCCCTGAATTCTGCAGTCATTATCAACAGAAACCAGCTTTTCAAAAGCACACTTGATTTTAACCGGTCTGCCATTTTTCTGGTCGTCCTGTTGATCGGAGTCATTATTCTTTTGTCCGCCTCTTTTTCCCGTATGCTGGTACGCCCCTTAAAGCTTCTGGAGGATGCTGCCAACGAATGCGCCTCCGGCAATTACTCTATCCGGATTCCCGTCACCTCCGAAGATGAGATCGGCAGTCTGTGCGCAAGCTTCAACTTCATGACCGAGCAGATTCAAAATCTTCTGGACCGTGTTTATCATTACCAGCTTGCCACCAAGCAGGCGCAGCTGGAAGCACTGCAGAATCAGATTAATCCTCATTTTCTCCACAACACACTGGAGATTATCCGTATGAAGGCGCTGATCAATCAGGACAGAGAGGTTGCCGGCATGGTGCAGACGCTGGCAAAACTGTTCCGTATTACATTGGATCGTACCAGTAATATCGTAAAAATCAAAGACGAGCTGGAGCATGTGGAGACCTATCTGACCATACAGAATATGCGTTTTGCAGATCGTTTCAAATTCACGAATCTCGTACCTGACGAACTGCTGGACTGCTCCATCCTTAAGCTGACGCTGCAGCCCCTTGTAGAAAATGCAATCAAACACGGCTTTTCCCGGACCTTCGGCAATGAAGAAATACAAATATGCGCTGAGGAGAATGACAATAAGCTGACCATCCGGGTTATCGACAATGGGACAGGCATTGCACCGGAGCATCTGGAACAAATCCGGCAAAAGCTGGCGCACCGGGATACGCCTGAGCGCAAGGACAGCCGCAACAGCATTGGCATCATCAATATTTCTGACCGGATACAGCTGGAGTACGGTGCCGAGTATTCCCTGCAGATTTACCGGAACAGTCCTCATGGCACCATCGTGGAACTTTGTATTCCCAAAAATTACAGTCCTGAAATTTTACCGGAATTGGTATAAAAGGATATGCTATATTCATGTTTAAGGAGAAAACAACCATGGCAGCTTACCACGTAGTACTCATAGATGACGAACCAATTATTCTGCAGGGACTGCAGATTCTGATCGACTGGGAGGCACATGATCTGGAAATTGTCGGGTGCGCTTCTGATGGGATTCAGGGTCTGGAACTGATCCGGGAGCTGAACCCGGACATTGTCATCTCCGATATCCAGATGCCCAATATGAACGGTGTAGAAATGATTAAGCAGATTTACAGACAGCACTGCTGTAAATTCATCGTCTTAAGCGGATATTCCGATTTCAGCTATGCACAGCAGTGTATCTCCTTCGGTGTGCAGGAATATCTTTTAAAGCCGATTGTGGAAGAAGAATTAATCCGTGCTCTGGAAAAAGTCAAAGCACAGATTCACGCAGAAAAGGCCTCCCACGCCGCCCTGGATCAATTGGATGACTTAAGCCGGCAGCTCCGGCAGCTGACTCTGGATGACGTTCTACGCGACATCATCAATTCCTATTTTGAAACAGACGATGATTTTCATCACATACTTTCCGAGTATTCTTTGCATCTGCCGGAGGGTACCTATTATATTGCCGCCGCCTTCCAGTGGGATTCTGCTGAAGATATCCCTTTGCTGCGCAAAATCCTGACCCGGAAACTGGATACATGGAATCTCCCCTGCCTGTTGTTTTATTATGGAAACAACACATTTATAGGGCTGTTTTCACTGCATGATGCGAATCTGACGTCTGCATGTGCCGCCGAGCAGGACTTTCACAGAAAAATCACCCAGGCGGGCGATCTGCTTCGCAGCCCATCCGGCTTCCATTTATGTATCGGCATCGGGAAAGCAGATTCCTGCATTCGGAATCTTACGCTTTCCTGCCATCAGGCGCTCCATGCCCTTTCGTTCAAAATTATACGCGGAACAGATTCCGTAAATCCTTTTGACAGCAGCTTTAAAAATGCATATTATATCCGGATTATTCCCGAGACTCTCCAAAACGCATATGCCCAGAGTCTTTTTCAACCGAACCCGAATGCGGTTGCCGGAGCCATTCGAAAGATTTTCCAATTTATGGATGTCCATTCCAATATGCCGTTGCTGGGAATCCAGATTAATACTATGAACCTGATCATGACCTGCATCCAATATCTTTCCGAAAATCAGGTATTTCCCGCTTCTTACGAAGATATGGATTACTTAAAACAGATTGCATCTCTTCAATCTGCGGAGGAACTGGAAAAATACACGGAAAACATTGTATACCACCTGATCAGCAGTCACCAGGGAGAAGAGTTGGCCCGGCCCAAAAATCTGATATCCCAGATAGAAGAATATATCTCTCAAAATCCTCTGGAGGATCTGTCTCTTATAAAGGTTGCCAATGAATTCTATATCTCGCCCATCTATCTGAGCCAGACTTTCAAAAAACAGACCGGACAGCTCTATCTGGATTATGTGACAGAGGCCAAAATCCGGACCGCCAAAAAAATGCTTCTGACTACGGATCTCATGGTATATGAAATTGCAGAGCGTCTGCACTATAAAGACCCCAAATACTTCAGCAAGCTTTTTGAAAAAAAGACCGGAAAAAAGCCAAGTGAATTTCGGAGGAATCCGCGCTGACCGGGGAGAACTTTTACGCCCTCATATCCTCCTTAAGCCCCTCAAAATCCAGATAATCCTCAATAAACTGCTTCCGCAGCAGCTCCTGGGGAATAAATTCATTGTATTTCCCGCTGATCTGCACCTTATCAGGCAGAGGCAGCCGGTACAGATCCAGATGCGAGCGCAGAATATCCCTCACCATCTCCTCAAGCTCCTCCCCGGTTCCGCCAAAAACGATTTCCAGATAAACACTGGTGCCCCAGAGCATTCTGCTCTTGACGCCCCGCTCCAACAGAGTATAGTGGAGGGTGACCATCTGTCGCGTTCCCACCCAGGGAAAGAGCGCGTACTTTTTGTCGGAAAGGGCTGTCACAAGATGATCCAGTATGCCTGTATTGGCGGCAATGTATCGGATCTCTGCAAGCCTTTCCTGACACCTCTCGCTCAGATACGGATAAGGATCCTGCCCTTTGAGAATGCTCCGGATCTTCCGGACCAGTATAGTATGCAGATCAACGGTAAAGTCCATGTCCCAGTCCACCTGGGAAATTCCCTGTACTCTCTTTACAAAAATCACCTTGGATTTGGCGTTCACATCCACAGTCTCCCAGGACATACCTGCCAGGGCAAAGCGGGTCCCCACAGGATATACCTTGTCCACCGTGCCGATGGTACGGTTTTCGTCCTTCACCAGCAGGTATTCCGGCGCGGAAAATACGGTCAGGAATTTGTGGCTGTTCACTACCTTTTCTCCCTCCCGTCCGATGACCAGCCCGCCGTGCTCTGTGGACTGGAGCTGTTCGATGGCAACGAGGTGCCGCAGCAGCTTCCGGTAATCCTCCCTGGTGATATGTTGAAAGCATCCCAGTGTGAGAACTGCCTGGGCAAGCCCTGCGGGAGACATCTCCCCGTTGCTCTTTAAGCAGCTCATGGTCTGGTGATACAGGAGATTGTAGGCATGATGCAGAGGCGGAATGGGCTCCATCCAGTGATCCCTGATATAAAGCTCTATGATGGCGATGGTTCGGATAAATTCCCAGTTGATGGGCCCTAATGTATCTGAAGAGTGGATCTTCAGGCTCTCCACAAAGGTAAAAAGGATCTGGGGGACCTGCCCCCGACGGCCGCAGCGTCCCAGACGCTGAGCGAAAGCTGACACATTCATTGGCGCTCCGATCTGTACTGCCTGATCCAGGGAACCGATGTCGATTCCCAGCTCCAGAGTCACCGTGGCTCCCGTCACGATCTTCTCCTCACCGGATTTCATCTCATCCTCCGTATTTTCCCGAAGCAGGGCCGACACGTTTCCGTGATGAACCCGGTAGACGTCGGGCGCCTTCTTTTTCAGGGCAAGCTCCCGCAGATTTGCCATCACAAACTCGATCTCTTCCCGGCTGTTGGCAAAAATGATGGTCTTTTTGTCCAGCGTCTGCCGGAAAAGATACTCGAAATGCTCCCTGTCCCCGATATCTCCATGGGAGCTGTCATTCACCTTGTTCTGGCTGCCATCCCGTTCGGTAAAATCGCGCTTGTCGGCATAATTGACGAAACGCTCAATGTGCAGCCTGACTCTCTTTTTGCCCTCCTCCGTCACAGGCGCGACGCATTTCCTGCCTGTGCCGGTATTTAACCAGTCCTGTGCCAGGGACACGTCTCCCAGCGTTGCCGAAAGGCCAATCCTGCGGGGATTTACACCGGTAAGGTTTTTCAGCCGCTCCAGGACGCACAGAAGCTGAAGCCCTCTTACGTCGCGCATGAAGCTGTGAACCTCGTCGATGATCACAAAACGCAGATCCGAAAACATGGACATACAGGCGCCCCGCTTACCGGTGATCAGGCTCTCTAAAGACTCCGGCGTGATCTGCAGAACCCCCTCCGGATGCTTCATCAGCCTGTTTTTTTGCGTGAGGGACGCATCCCCGTGCCATTTTGTCACCGGTATCCCCGAATCTGCAAGAAGGCCGTCCAGGCGTTTGAACTGATCGTTGATCAGTGCCTTCAGGGGAGAAATGTACATGACCCCCACAGAATGCGCCGGGCGCTCATACAGCTCTGTAAGCACCGGCAGAAAAGCCGCCTCCGTCTTTCCCGAGGCCGTACCGGAGGAGAGCAGCAGATTATCGTCGCTGTCAAAGATCACCTCGCAGGCCGCCACCTGATTGCCATGCAGCTCTTCCCACTTATTCTGATAGATATAATCCTGTATAAAAGGAGCCAGCCTCTCAAATGCGTCCATTTCCTTCTATCCTCCCGGTTTCAGATCTCAAAATCCTGGAATTCGTCCTGTATCTCCTCACCCGCCAGGCCGCCTCTGGCCATCTCAAAGCTGTTGCTCTCCAGAATCTCAGAGAGCTTTTTCTCCGGATTCTGATACAGAATATTGATCAGCTCAATGAAATCCCGGATGATCTCACGGGGCGTAATGTGAGTCTGTGCGCCCACCCGGTTGTATTCCACCGTAAGGAAATAGACAAGCTCCTCGCCGGAGATGCGGGGGGTATACTGATACAGCCGGGCATGGATATGAAGCAGCTTTTCCACCAGAATATACATTTCCTCCTGGGTCAGCATCTGAAGCCGGATAATGGGCGCGGAAAGATCCTTCAGATCCCCGGATGCAAAATGTCCCTCCGCAAGGCGGGAGCGCAGAGCCTCATAACTGAATACTCCTTTATATTTGTCCTCAATGCACTGCGGGGTCCCGCCCATGAGAAAGCCGATATGCTTTGCCTTTCCCTGCAGCACATCATTGTACATGGTCAGAATTTTCTCATAATTATTTGCTCTTGTGATGGAATTGGAAATCTTGAAAATGTTCACCAGCTCGTCGATGATCACCAGAAGTCCCTTATAACCTGCTCCCACCAGAAAAGCGGCAATGATCTTCAGAAAATCATACCAGGTCTCGTCGTTTACAATGAAGTTGATTCCCAGATCCTCCTTCGCCTCTCTCCGCGAAGGATACTCTCCCCGAAACCAACGCAGCACGTTGGACTTCATGGTCCTGTCATCCTGCTGATAGGCCTTCCAGTAAAGAACTACCGCTCTGGCAAACTCAAATCCGTTTACCATTCCTTCCAGAGAACCTGCCACCCCATAGATCTGCTTCTCCACCAGCCTGTCAAACTCCTCTCCCTCCGCCAGCGTCTGAGACTTCACGGACATCTGGATCCCGGAAATCCACTTTTCCAGTACCAGGGGAAGGGCGTTTCCGTCCGGCTTTGCTTTGGTGGAAAGATTCATGATCAGTTCCTTGTAGGTGGCAAGCCCCTGCCCCTTTGTCCCTGCAAATCTGCGCTCCGGGGAGAGATCCGCATCCACCACTGCAAATCCCCTTGCCGTGGCGTGATTGCGGATGGTCTGAAGCAGAAAGCTTTTTCCGCTTCCATACTTTCCCACAATAAAACGAAAGGAGGCCCCTCCCTCCTCAATCATTTCCAGATCATGAAGAATGGCGGAGATCTCCTGGGTGCGCCCGACCGTGATATATTCCAGTCCGGCCCGGGGCACCACCCCGCCTTTGAGTGCATTGATCAAAATATTCGCGATCCTCGCGGGTACTTCTCTGTTCATCCCTTACTCCATTTCTGCGTTGCTTAGCCTGTAACTATTCAGTCTTCGGCTTCATAGTTACCTATATCTTCCTCCATTATCCCCTTCAGCTGCTCTGTGTAATCCTCGTAAACCGCAAATTCTTCATCCAGCAGAGCGTCTCCCAAATAATCCATCGCTTTCTCGTTGATGCCTTCCGCCAGAACCTCCAGCATCATTCCCTGTCCGTCTGTGAGCAGCTTCAGGGCCGCCTGTCTGTCTGGGGCATTCTCTTCTCTTAAGATGATGTGCAGGGCTTCTCTTTCTGTCCCGCTCAGCTCCTGCCAAAGCGCCTCCCAGGGGGAGTCCGGCGTAAGATCCCTTTCCTGAACCGGCTCCAAAGGGGCACTTTCCTGTCCTTTCGAAAGCTCTTTGAGGGAGAAGTCTTCTTCGAAAAGCTGCTCCTTCTGCCCAGCCAAGTCTGAGACCTCCGGAGCTTCTAACTCCGTGTCTGGAAACGCCCCGTCCGGAAGCTTCTCCTGGGACTCCTCCTCCGGCACCATCAGCTTTTCCTGCGTGATCAGCGCTTCCCGCCTGATCTTTTCCAGTGCGTGCTCATCGATTCTGACCACCGTTCTGGTAGTCTCCCGGTAAAACCTCATCACGCTTTCCGTCACCAGCTGCTTAACTGAAATCCCCGCCTGGGCGCAGGTATTCCGGATCCCCTCGCCGATCATATCCGGACGGGCGGAAAGCTTGTACGGATATCCCAGGGCCTTCCGTAAAAGCGATTCCTCCTGCTTCATCACATAGCCGATCAGCCCCTTTCCGCTCTCCATGGTGATGGCAGCGCTGCAGCTCCACTTATTCTCACTGCACAGATACACTTCCTTTTCGGAGAGAACCACCCGTCTGTCCCTCTGCCGGATATGGGGATAAAACAATGCCCCCTTAAAGGGCGTCCACTCCGGCATTTTTCTGGCCGTGTGAAACACAAACGCGTCCAGACTCAGTCCCTTCTGCGCCAGGGCCTGATCCAGTGTCTCTGTCACGGCATTAAAACAGTCCCTGATCAGCTCTTCTCTCCCGGGGAAAAATTTTGATTTTCTGATGTCATATGCCGATACTGCTGAGAGCAGGCCGAAGCGGTCTTTGGGGTCCGACAGCGTCGGATAATGGGCTGCAATGCCGTTTTTTTCCGCAAACTCCTTAAAGCTCCAGGGCAGCTCGTAATAAATATGATAATCCTTGAGCCATCTGATCATATACTTGTCAATGCTGCCCGCATAAAACCGGAACACATCCCAGAAATCCATCAGCGCCTCCAGCGCCTCCTCCGGGCCTTCCACACCGATATTGTTCAGCAGTTCATATACATACAAAAAGGCATAGGAAAGAGAGATGTTCTGAATCTCTCCCTGCCTGACATTCGTCCTCCAGGTAAAATAGGTCCGCAGCTGATCATATCCCAGCATCTGATAATCTGTAAAATAAGCGCTGCAGGGAACCGCCTTTTCGCAGTCATCCTCAAAATCCTCCATAAACTTTCCCTGCTTATAAAAAATTCTGGAATTCTCCGCCCGCGTCCGGCTGTCATAAAACCGGGAACTGCCAAAATAAGAGCTTCTCTCCGCCCTGGCAATGTCCCGCATTCGATCAAACCTCTCCCTGACAGCACCCCTTTCTGGCCTCTGAATCTTATTGGGTCTGCGCACAAATCGGCCCACCCCGGGCATGGGGCAGGCATCATATTCTATCTCATAAAAAAAGTCTTCATTGTCACTGTCATATCCGGCCATGCCTGTGCCCGCTCTTTCTGCCCTGATCAGCTATTGTGATCGGTTTCCGCCTTCAGGATCCCGCCGCTTAACGCATCAATCTCATATTCGTATTCCGTCCGGCCCACGTCAAATTCCACCTCATAGATCATCCGGCCATCCTCTTCGTCCAGCTCTACCTTCTTTTTGGTCAGATCGGTTTCCGCCACATCTGCATCCTCCAGGGCGATGGCCAGAGCTGCCGCATCTCCGATACAGGCGGACAGATCTGCTGTCGTACCCGGAACCGTGTGAACGTCCGCATCATTCCCATGCCTGCCGGAATGCCGCGCCGAAGAGAGCGTTCCGTCCTTCCTCTCGCTCTCCGCCTTCAGGATCTCTCCCGTATCGGCATTTATTTCATAATCATACTCATTATCATTATCCTCAAAGTCCACCTCGTAGACCATGATACCGTCTTCTCTCTCCAGATCCACTCTGACCCGGAAAGCATCCTCCTCCCCTACCTTCGCATGAGAGCAGGCTATATTCAGGGCCTCTTCCTTTCCGATATACTCCTTCTCCACTACTGTACCCTGATCCGCAATGATACCTTCTTTTTCCGTGACAGTCTCTCTCCCATCCTTTCGGGCAGGCAGACTGCCGGTATCTCCGGCCGGCGGCTTCTCCGCATCCTCTCTGGCGGACAGATCCCCGGCGTCACTGACTGGCAGGCCGCCGACATCTGCGCCCGCGGCATTTCCCGCCGGATTTCCGTTTCTTTTCTGGAATACCGTACCTGAAAAAACACCTACAGCAAAGGCTGCCGCCACTATAACAACTACCATCACGACTTTTTTGATCATCTGTCTCTTTAAATTTCCTTTTTCTGACATCATAATCTTTCTCCTTTACTCAAAAAGAACTCCCGGCATCGATTACATGAAAATGCCGGTCTCAAATGCCATGCTTTCTAAAATTTCCTGATTTTGTCATAAAACTCTACAGCACCCGTAATCTCTTCCTCCGTCGGATGTCCTTTGGCAATACCGCCGACCAATTTGAACGGCCCAAAGGTATCATAGCCTTTACAGCCGTAATTTCCCAGCACCTTTGCACCATTTGATTCAAGTGTCCGGGTAATGCTCTTCACATACCCATCGCCTGGATTCCCGCAGGTATAGAGGAGAAACACACGGCTGCCTGACCTGATTTGTGCGGCAAATTCCTCCATACGCCTGTAAAATTTTCCAAAAGCAATCCCTGCGGCAAGGCCTATCATATCATAGCCTGACAAGTCTGTGACTGCTGCCTTTTCGATGCTGAGAGTCTCTACATTATATTTCTCCGCAATTGCATCCACCAGCTTTTTTGTGTTTCCATGGTGGGTGGATTCATAAATGATGATCGATTTCATAAGAACGCGCCTCCTGTCTTACAGACAAAATTTTTCCTGTCGAACTTATAATATGATTGTATCCAACCTATGAAAAAAGTCAATGTCGGATTTTTTTGTTGGAAGGCGTGGGACCGATAGAGGTTTCCCGGCATGGCGAAAATAAAAATAAAATATGATAAAATATTGATGAATAAATTGACATATTCCTGCCTCTTTCGTATAATAATAATCGAGATAGAGAAATCTATCGAAAATATTGTCCGCTTACCGTTGGCGGCCTACAAATGACCGGTTCGAAAATATGGTTCGCCCACCGGAGGCGTCTAATAAATGTCCGGCCCGAAAATTCTCAGCCCTATCGCAAGGTAGGGCTGATTTTATAGGCGGTGAGGCATGCTTTACAAAGAAGGCTATGTATATCATATCAAAGATGAATATTTTGAAAAAGTAAATGACAATATGCTCATGCAGAACAAAGAAAACGGTACATACCGCCCAACCTTCTACTGTCTGAGAGACGAGAAGACCTCCCTGCTCTGGATGATCCCATTAAGCAGTCAGATAGAAAAGTTCAGGGCAATCCATGACAAACAGGTAAGAAAATATGGCAGATGCCTCACCATTGTCCTTGGAGAATTTGACGGAAAAAATGCCGCCTTTCTTCTGCAGAACATGTTTCCCGTCACTGAGCATTATCTTGACCACATACATACCAGAAGCAATAATCCAGTTCCAGTAAAGCACTCCATCCACAGCAAGATAAATACAAACATGAAACGGCTGCGCCAACTCCATGCAAGAGGCAGGAAAGTGGTATTCCCTGATATCACACGTCTGGAAAAAATCATGCTTGAAGAGGTGGACAGCAGCCCGTCAGACAGCCAATAGTCAAATCGTCACAAAAACCATGGAGGAACTGCAGAACATGGAGTAAGCCAAAAAGAAATCCAGAAGGAATTCTGAACAAAGAAAAAGAACCCACCTCAGTTTCCCGCTGAAAGTATGGATTCCTTACCAAAAAAATGCTGGTGGCCGGACTTGAACCGGCACGGGATTAACTCCCGAAGGATTTTAAGTCCTTTGCGTCTGCCTATTCCGCCACACCAGCATAATCAATATAAAATTGATCAGTGGGACCTATAGGGCTCGAACCTATGACCCTCTGCTTGTAAGGCAGATGCTCTCCCAGCTGAGCTAAGATCCCATAAAACAAAATTTATGATATAAACGACCCGGATGGGGCTCGAACCCACGACCTCCGCCGTGACAGGGCGGCGCTCTAACCAACTGAGCCACCAGGCCAGATATAAAACAGATATAGCTGCGTTCTTCGCGGCATAAACAAACGCTGCCACTCTTCACAAACCAGCTTATTGTTAAACAACAGAATCCATACTTCGCAAGTCTTCTATTGTCATGGAGAAAAAAGTGGACCTTCGGGGACTCGAACCCAGGACCGACCGGTTATGAGCCGGTTG
>CAMWFQ010000032.1 GCA_947173495.1 uncultured Lachnospiraceae bacterium
CCAGCGTTCCCGAGGTGACTCGAACACCCGACCTACCGCTTAGGAGGCGGTCGCTCTATCCATCTGAGCTACGGAAACGTGTATAAAATTGTGTGTGACTTACTACCTCATGTCCTCCAAAAAGTTTCCGTTGTAGGTTCTCTTAGGAGGCGTGTGCTCTATCCAGCTGAGCTACGAGGACTCGAACGATATGAAGTTTATGAAAAGAGCTTTTTTACCTCCACGGACTTTGATGACCGGGATATTAGGAGGCGATCGCTCTATCCAACTGAGCTACGAGGACTTGTATGAAAAACCTGCTAATAGGCAAGTCATTCAGCTATGAAATTGTTGATTTTACGTTGTTTTGGCAATCGAACATCTGCCACTTAGGAAGTTATTCTATCTATTTGCACTCCTTTCAGGCACTGAATTATTTTAACATAATCTGTCAGCACTAGCAACCAAAAATTAAAACTTAATAAAAATTAAGGATGATATTTCATCATAACATAATTATCCTCAAACTGACTGAGCTTTTATAGGTAACAATTCAGCTCACAAAACAGGATCCTTACTGGAACCTATAGGTTAGGAAAATTAATGTATCCCTGCATCCATATAACACCCTTAAATCTTCTTCCAATACAGGGTTCTCCATAAACATCTTCTTTATTGATACAGAGATCAAATATCATATCATTACAGTTGATAGTCATAAAATAAATATCTTCTTCTGTAAGAGAATTTTTAACTTCACTGAATTCCATGATTTCTCCCAGAATTGAATAGTGATCGCATTCCACGCCATAAGGCATAAAATAAGTATCTACAAGACTGAATACATCTTCTTTCTGAATTCTCTTTGAAATTGTAGTATAAGTATCCATATCATCCAGTGTGAGACTTTCAATCGCATTTTCATCTCCTCTTCTGGCAGCATTTAAAAGCTGACTTCTGTTCATGGATACTTTTTTATTTTTCATCAGGTCCTTTTCACTCTTATTAATAGGCATCATGATCATGCCATCAGTAGAAAGAGCCGATAATGTGAGAGTAGTTCCTCTTACAGGTAAAATTCCGGAATTTTTAATTTTAACATAAGGTATCATATTCTGCAGATAGAAAATAAGTGATATTCCTATTCTCACATCGTCGCACACACCTGCATAAGATTCCTGTGCAGCATGTCGCTCCACAGAAACGTCCTCTTCTGAGCTGATATGAATTCCTTTTAAATAAGGAAAATAGTAATCATAAGTAAATTTATCTTCACTGTCAAATTCGCCACAGACAGCAATACCTGCAGAAAATCCTGTTCCGTTTTCACTGTTTTTGGTAAAATCCTTACAAAATTCAGCTAAAAGAGTATCATTTCCGTTAGAAGTATAAGAACGCTCATTCCCATTAATTATTACATCAGTTATGAGCTTCTGAAGTTCTTTTCTGTCTGTTACTTTACTGAAACCAATGGCTCTCATATATTTATGCAAGGATTTCACCTCCTGCCAATTTTAATCATATGTCTTAGCTCTATTATGCTAATTTTTCTTTTCCTCCCATATAAGGACGAAGGACCTCCGGGATTTTTACAGAACCATCCTTTTGAAGATTATTTTCCAAAAAAGCAATCAGCATTCTTGGAGGAGCTACTACCGTATTATTTAATGTATGCGCATAGTATTTCCCATTTTCTCCATTTATACGAATTTTTAATCTTCTTGCCTGTGCATCTCCCAGATTAGAACAACTTCCTACTTCAAAATATTTTTTCTGCCGGGGCGACCATGCTTCAACATCATAAGATTTAACCTTTAAATCAGCCAGATCACCTGAACAACATTCAATGGTTCTCACCGGAATATCCAAAGAACGGAATAGATCTACTGTATTTTGCCAGAGTTTTTCAAACCATACCTTTGAATCTTCCGGTTTACATACAACGATCATTTCCTGCTTTTCAAACTGATGAATTCTGTAAACTCCTCTTTCTTCCAGTCCATGGGCACCCTTTTCTTTTCTGAAACAGGGGGAATAACTGGTAAGCGTTTTTGGAAGTTCTGATTCCGGAACAATTGTATCAATAAATTTTCCTATCATGGAATGCTCTGAAGTTCCTATGAGATATAAATCTTCTCCTTCAATTTTATACATCATGGCATCCATTTCCGCAAAACTCATAACACCTGTTACTACATTGCTTCTGATCATAAAAGGAGGTACGCAATAAGTAAATCCTCTGTCTATCATAAAATCTCTTGCATAAGAAATAACAGCTGAATGAAGCCTTGCAATATCTCCCATTAAATAGTAAAATCCATTGCCTGCCACTTTTCTTGCACTTTCAAAGTCTATTCCCTTTAATTTTTCCATAATTTCAGTATGATATGGAATCTCAAAATCAGGAACTACAGGTTCCCCATATTTTGTTACTTCTACATTTTCACTGTCATCCTTTCCTACAGGAACACTGGGATCTATTATATTTGGGATCACCATCATAATTTCTGTTATTTTTTCATTTAACTCTTTTTCTTTTTCTTCCAACTCAACAAGACGCCTGGCACCGGCAGCAACCTCTGCTTTTTTTGCTTCCGCCTCTTCTCTCTTTTTTTGTGCCATTAATGCTCCAATTTCTTTGGATATTTTATTTCTTTTTGCCCGAAGATCATCTGCTTCCTGCTGCGTTTTTCTGCTTTCTGCATCAAGCTTTATTACATCATCTACCAGTCCAATCTTTTCATCCTGGAATTTCTTTCTGATATTTTCTTTAACAATTTCCGGATTTTCTCTTAAAAATTTAATGTCAATCATCACTAATTCCTCCCAATCATTCTTCTTTCATTGCAATTTTCAAAGCTTTTTCTTCTTCAGGGCCTAATGAAATTTCACATTCACCACTTTTTATCTCTTTTGTAAAAGAATAACATCCTTCTGCACCGTGAACAGAATTCAAAACAAACCCATTATTATTTTCATCCAGAAGGGCAAGGCAGAAACTTAAATTTCCTCCCATTTGGTCAAAGGCATCATATTTTATTATTCCTACCTTCTGAAGAGATGATTCGAATTTACGATGCAAAGTTCTTATATCTTTTTTATTTTTATCAATTGAGTTTTTTATAAATTTATTATCCTCGAATAGTGCAACTACTTCTTCTTCCAGACTGCCGGCATTTTTACCCAGCATAAATCTTCTGTATTTCTTTTTTAACTTTGATATAGAACAAATATTTATTATATTCAAAACAAAGAGAATCAATATGATAGAGACCAAAACCAATAATAAAATTCCTATATCAATATTTTCTAAACCAATACTGGTAAAAAAGTAATTATTCATTTTTCATCTTGTACCCTTCTTAAATCTTTTGTTTAAATTATCTATTTTGATAACAAATCCATGATTTTTTCCAAATCATCGTGGCTGTAAAATTCAATTTCTATCTTTCCTGTTCCATTTCCTTTAGAAGTAATACTTACTTTTGTACTTAATTTTTGTTTTAAATTTTCTTCAATATCCTTATAAATTGCCTCCAGGCTTTTGTCAGAAGAAATAACTTTTTTATTTTTTACAGGTTTTCCTAAATTTTTAACCAACTTTTCAACATCACGTACGCTTAATTTTTCATCAATAATACGTTTTGCAATCTCTGATTGCTGCTCTGGATCCTCTATTGTAATAAGTGCCCTGGCATGTCCTGTAGAAAGTGTGCCTGCAATAACCATCTGTTGTACATTTTCACATAATTTTAAAAGACGCATGGAATTTGTAACGGCAGTCCTGCTTTTAGCAACTCTTTCCGCCACCTCATCCTGCTTTAAATTAAATTCTGTCAGAAGCCTTTTATAGGCCTGTGCTTCTTCAATTGGATTCAGATTTTCTCTTTGAATATTTTCAATTAAGGAAATTTCAACTATTTCTCTTTCTGTCAGATTTTTAATAATGACAGGTATCTCCTTTAATCCTGCTTTTTTAGCAGCCCGCCATCTTCTTTCACCGGCTATAATTTCATAGTAATTTTTTTTATCCTGAACAATAATAGGCTGCAATAAACCAAATTGCTTAATAGATTCTGCCAGTTCCTCCAGAGAATCTTCATCAAATTTTTTTCTGGGCTGTTCTCTGTTAGGTTCGATTTTAGTAATATTAACTAATGTTTCACCTGATTTTTCTTCAATTTCAATTTTATTTACATCATTTTTTGATTTTGTATTAATTCCATTTGGAATTAACGCATCTAACCCTTTTCCCAACCCTCTTGCAGCCGCCATAACTTAATTTTCCTTTCCACCAATAATTTCATCCGCCAACATAGAATATGCTTCTGCTCCTGCTGATTTAGCATCATAAATATTAATTGGCATTCCATAGCTGGGTGCTTCCGCCAATCTTATATTTCTTGGAATGACAGTATTAAAAATCCTATGATTTAAATTATTTTTTACATTTTCTACTACTTGTAAGGATAAATTTGTTCTGGAATCATACATAGTAAATACAACCCCTTCCATTTCAAGATCAGGGTTTAATCGCTCCTTAACAAGATTTATAGTATGTATCAGCTGACTAAGTCCCTCCAAAGCATAATATTCACATTGAATAGGAACTAAAATAGAGTCAGCCGTTGTCATTGCATTTATTGTTAAAAAATTCAAGGAAGGAGGGCAATCTATTATAATATAATCATAACTTTCTTTTACCCATTCAACTTCCTTTTTTAATATAAATTCTTTTTTTTCAACACCAATCAGTTCAATTTCTGTGGCAGCAAGATTTACATTTGAAGGTATGACCGAAATTCCAGAAATAGCATCTCTTATAATACATTCTTTAATTGAACATTCATTTAACATTAATTCATAAATTGTATTTTCCTGCTCATTTTTTTCTATTCCAAAACCACTGGTAGTATTTCCCTGTGGATCAGTATCGATTACCAGTATATTTTTTCCCTTAGCCGCAAGCGCAGCAGATAAATTAATTGAAGTAGTTGTTTTTCCTACTCCACCTTTTTGGTTTGCAATCGCAATAACTCTTCCCATGAAAATCCTCCGTGCTACCAGCACCTGCAAATTTAGGCGTCAGCATAATATTTGCAAAACGAACAAATTTGTTTGTGAAAAAATTATTTTTCACAGTATCACACCTTCCTTTATCAGCAGGTAAATTTAAAATTTTATATTTTTCAAGTAATTATAACACTTCTGCTATCTATATTCCATGTATATTTGTTAATAAAATTAAATATAAAATATAAAATTCTTAATCATAATGTACACATAATTATGTTTCACAAATAAATATTGAAAATAATGGAATGTTTCACAAATATAAACTATATTTTGGGGTAAAGTGTTTCACGTGAAACATTATATTGTATTATTTTCTATTTAAATAGATATGTTTCACGTGAAACATCATCAAAATACTCTCATATTTTTACTATATTATTTTTTATTGCAAAAACAGCCGCCTGTGTTCTATCAGAAACATTAATTTTTCTAAATATATTAGAAATGTGATTTTTAACAGTTCTTTCACTTATATTTAAATTATTAGCTATTTCCTTATTAAACATTCCTCCCGCTAATTGTATTAATATTTCCAATTCTCTTTTTGTTAAAGACTCTATTTTTTCTTTATCAACATTCTTATTCACAATTTTTTTATCTAAAATTGGTAATAAACTCGGTTGTATATAAGTTTCATTATTCAAAACAATACGAATTGCATATTTCAATTCTTCTAATCCAGATTCTTTTAAAATATAACCATTTGCCCCTGAATCCATAGCACTAATAATAAATTCTGCCTCATTATGAACAGTCAATATCAAAACTTTTACAGGATTCTTTATTTTTTTTAATTCTTTTAAAACATGAATTCCACTCATATTAGGCATACTGAGATCTAATAATAATATATCCGGCTTTTCACTTTCCAGTTTTTTTAAACATTCAACTCCATCTTTTACTTCAGCAATCACCTCCATGCTTTTATCAAACTCTAATAAATGTCTGATACCTTCACGAACCAAAACATGATCATCTGCAAGCATTACTTTAATCATCGTCATTTTCCTCCTGATCATTGGTTATGATTTTATTTAATTTTTAATATTTTAATTATAAAAGAATTTATTTCATTTTACAATCGGCTCCTTTGAAGGAATTCCAGCCTTTCTCGGATATTTTAAAGGTGTTGGTTTTATTTTTTTTATAACTATAAGATTTCTTCCTATATCTGAATTTGGAAGAAAAAAATGAATTTGATTTTCCAGTTTTCCACCTAAAATATGAATAACATTTTTTGCATTTTCATATTCTTCGCTAATCTGCTCTGACTTATATGAAATAAAAAAACCATTTTTTCTAACAAAAGGAATGCAGTATTCAGATAAAGTTGCTAAATTAGAAACAGCTCGTGAAATACAAAAATCATACTTTTCTCTTAATTTTCCTGGCCTGGCTAAATCTTCTGCTCTTCCATGAATAATTGTCATATTCTCTAATCCAAGACTATTTGAAACCTCATTTAAAAATCTAATTCTTTTATTTAAAGAATCAATCAGTGTTACTTTTAATTGGGGAAATATAATTTTAAGTGGAATACCAGGAAACCCTGCTCCACTTCCTACGTCTATTATCTGATAAGAGTCCTTTAATAAATACGGCACAGCATTTACAAGAGAAATACTATCTATAAAATGTTTTTTCATTACTTCCGAAAAATCTGTGATAGACGTTAAATTCATAAATGAATTCCATTCTATCAATAATTCATAATATTTAAGAAAACAATCCAATTTTTTATCATCTAAAACTATATTAAATTTCAATAAATCCATTCTAAACGAATCTATTTCATTTTCTTTATAATTCATTTCATTTATATCCTCCGTCTATATATGATTGTCTATGATGAAGCTGCTCCAGGTAAATAAGCAAAACAGAAATATCTGCAGGAGAAACTCCTGAAATACGTGATGCCTGTCCCACAGACACAGGATGAAATGACTTTAATTTTTGTCTTGCTTCAATACGAAGGCTCGGTACATCATCATAATCTATATCCGGAGGAATCTTCTTATTTTCCATTTTTTTGAACTGTTTTACCTGGCGAAGCTGTCTTTCTATATAACCTTCATATTTAATTTCAATTTCCACCTGTTCAATTACCTGACTTGGAAGTTCAGTTCTATCAGGATCTAATTCCTGCAATATGTCATAATTCAGTTCTGGCCGGCACAATAATTCAGCTAAATTAGAACCTGTTTTTAGAGATGTACTTCCGTACTTTTCCAAAAAACTCTGATTTTTTTTAGAAGCTCCTATTTTAACATTTTTAAGACGATTAATTTCATCCTCTATTAATTTCTTTTTTTTCACAACTTCATCATACTGCTCTTTCGATATAAGACCTACTCTATATCCCTTTTCTCTTAATCTGAGATCCGCATTATCCTGTCTCAATAAAAGTCTGTATTCCGCCCGGGAAGTCATCATACGATAAGGTTCATAATTATCCTTTGTAACCAGATCATCAATTAAAACACCTATATATCCCTCTGACCTGTCAATAATTAATGATTCTTTTCCAAGTATAAACTGAGCAGCATTAATTCCTGCAATCAAACCCTGAGCGGCCGCCTCTTCATAACCACTGCTCCCATTTATCTGTCCACCGCTGTAAAGTCCTTCTATTTTTTTAAATCCTAAAGTAGGATAAAGCTGCTTTGGATTAATACAATCATATTCAATTGCATAAGCATTTCTTACTATTTCACAATTTTCCAATCCAGGTACTGTCCTGTACATAGATAATTGTACATCTTCCGGAAGAGATGAGGACATTCCTCCCACATACATCTCATTTGTATATAATCCTTCCGGTTCAATAAAAACCTGATGCCTTTCTTTATCCGGAAATTTTACAACTTTATCTTCAATAGAAGGACAATATCTTGGTCCTGTCCCTTCTATTACTCCGGCATAAATCGGAGAACGGTCAAGATTTTTTCTTATAATTTCATGTGTATTTTCATTTGTATATGTCAGATAGCATGATACCTGATCAATCTGAACAGAATCCGGATCCGTTGAAAAAGAAAAAGGAACGACTTTTTCATCGCCAAACTGCTCTTCCATTTTTGAAAAATCAATGCTTCTTTTATCCATCCGTGCCGGTGTTCCTGTTTTAAAACGATTTATTTCAATTTCCATCGATAAAAGAGAATCTGTCAGATAATTTGCTGCCTGAAGACCATTTGGACCAGTATATGTAATAGACTCTCCACACAAACATCTTGCTTTTAAATAAGTGCCTGTACATAAAACTACTGCCTTACATTCATAAATTATTCCCGTAAAAGTTTTAACCCCTGTAATTTTTTTTATATAGCCGAAATCTGAATTATCAATTTTCTTCCAAATCAGTTCACATACTTCCGCCTGCTTAATTATTATATTTTTCTGGTTTTCAAGAACTTTTCTCATAGAATGACTATATTTCTGCTTATCAGCCTGTGCACGAAGTGAATGCACTGCAGGTCCCTTTGAAATATTAAGCATTTTGGATTGTATAAAAGTCTTATCAATATTTTTACCCATCTCTCCTCCTATTGCATCAAGTTCTCTCACAAGATGTCCCTTAGAGGATCCGCCAATATTAGGATTACAGGGCATAAGAGCAATACTGTCTATACTGACCGTAAAAATAACCGTTTTAAGTCCGAGTCTTGCACAGGCCAGAGCGGCTTCACATCCGGAATGTCCTGCACCTATCACACAAACATCTGTACCTTTTATTATCTTCATAAATTATTCCTCATTATTTACCCATACAAAATTTTGAAAAGATTTCATTTACCAAATCTTCCTCTACTTCTTCTCCAATCATTTTTCCCAAATTACCATAAGCACTCATAAGATCAATCGAATAAAAATCCTCTGGCAATCCATTATCCAAACTCTTCTTAACATCTGATAAATTCATTAATACATCACTTAAAATTTCTTTATGTCTGAGATTTGTAATTATAATCTCATTATCACAATCAATTTTTCCATAAAAAAATAATTTTTTTACAGCTTCCTCGAAATCCTCTATTCCCATATTTTCTTTCATAGAAGTCTTTATAAATAAGGGAGATACAGATCTTTCCTTCATGACCTTACAAATTTCTTCCTGCGAAATTTCTGCATTCAAATCCGATTTATTAAATAATACAATACATTTTTTATCACCTATCATATTAATAATTTCCATATCATTTTCATCCAAAGAAATACTGGAATCCACTACATAAACAATCAGATCTGCCTCTCTTAAATATCTTTTTGCCTTTTCAACACCCATTTTTTCAATAATATCATCTGTACTACGAATTCCTGCGGTATCAATCAAACGAAGATTAATACCATTTAATCTTATATCCTCCTCAATAATATCACGCGTAGTTCCTGCTATATCCGTTACAATTGCTCTTTCCTCTCCCACCAGTCTGTTCAACAAAGATGATTTGCCCGCATTTGGCTTTCCAACAATAACAGTACGAATACCTTCTTTTATTATTTTTCCATTTTCAAAAGTAGATAATAGTTTTCTTATATTTTCAATCAAAAAATCTACTTCTATATTTAATCTGTCCGTATATCCTTCCATATCAATATGTTCAGGATCATCCAGAGCAGATTCTATAAAAGCTATTTCATGAATAATTTTTTTTCTGTATCTTATTATTTCATTATAAATAGAGCCTTTCATTTGTTTTGCCGCATTTTTAAGAGCAGCTTCATTCTGCGAAGAAATAATATCCATTACGGCTTCCGCTCTGGACAGATCAATTCGCCCATTCAAAAAAGCTCTCTTTGTAAATTCCCCGGGTTCTGCCAGTCTTGCTCCATGCCCAATTACAGTTTTCAAAATACGATTAATTACAAAACTACCTCCATGACAATTTATTTCTATTGTATCTTCAGTGGTAAAACTGTTTGGCTTTTTAAAAACAGAAACCATCACTTCATCTAACAATTCATCTTCATCATAAATAAAACCATAATGAATCGTATTAGACTTATAATTTTTAAGAGATTTTTTATTATTTTTATCTCTGTAAATCAAATCAACAATATCAATTGACTCATCTCCACTTATTCTAATAATTCCAATACCAGAATTACTCATAGCAGTCGCACTGGCAGCAATTGTATCTGTTTTCATAGAAATTCTCCATTATATCATTTATCCTGTACATATAAGAAAATGTTGGAGGAATACCCCCAACATTTTCTTTAACATAAAGGCAGTTTACAAAACATGCTGCCCGTTGTTCCATATCATATATTACTATCTTTTTAGGGTAACAACAACCCTTCTGAAAGGTTCTTCTCCCTCACTGTGAGTAGTAACATATTTATCATTCTGTAAAGCAGAATGAATAATTCTTCGCTCATAAGGATTCATAGGCTCCAGAGATACGGAATGCTTTGTTCTTTTTACTTTATAAGCAATATTTTTTGCCAGATTTTCAAGTGTCTCTTTTCTTCTCTTACGATAATCCTCTGTATCAACCTTTACCCTTATATACTCCTCTGATCCTTTATTTACAACTAATGATACAAGATATTGAAGGGAATCCAGAGTTTGTCCTCTTTTTCCTATAAGGATACCCATTTCATCCCCACTTAAATCAATATTCAGATTCTTATTTACCTCGTCATATTTAATATCCAAAGCCACAATAATATTCATAGCATTAAATACTTCTTTCAGAAAATCACCGGCTTTTTCAGGTACAGAGGCACATTTTACCCTGGCTTTAATAACAGCGGGCTTTGATCCAATACCAAGAAACCCTGATGAACCTTCTTCCACCACTATATAGTCCAGTTTATCGCTGGTCACAACAAATTTCTGACATGCTTCTGTAATTGCATCATTGACTGTTTTTGCTGAAACTTCTACATATTCCATAAATAAAAAACCCCCTATTTATTATTCCTCTCATTATATTGTCTTACCATATTTGCTTTTGCTGCCAGACTTCCGGGTTTTGCATTTTTATTATAATACTCCGTAGATTTTTTCATTGCCTCATCTTTTTCTTCCTGAGACAAAGAAGTGGTTTTTGCTTTTGTTGATATGGAAGATTTAGATGTATTAACATTCCTGGTACTCAAAGTTGCATTTTTGTTTAATGTTTTAGGATCAATACCCGCTTTTTCAAGCTTTTTGATTCTCTTATCTTCATTCTTTTTAATCAGATCGTCAATATCTATCTTATCGATTTTCTTATTAATAACAATCTGCTGTATACTTCTCACTACTGAACCGGCAATCCAGTAAAGCCCCATACCGGCAGGAAGCGTATAACAAAAAAATGCAGACATAAGAGGCATCATGGTATTCATCATTTTCATAGACTGAGCCATAGTATTCTGCTGATCATTCTGACTGGAGGAATCTGCCTGGGGCATCAGCTTTGTATTAATCCACTGTGTAACCGCTGACAGGACAGGAATAATAAAAGCTGCAATAATTAAAATCCACTGTATTCCTCCTTCCGCATTCCATGCTTCACTTACCATGTAGGAAGGAGAATTTCCAATATTGATTCCCAGAAAATTATTATACCTGTTTAAATAAGACAACGTATTTTCAACATCATTTGCCAGATTTGGAAACTTGTCCGCAATACTTGCAAATTCTGTAGTAGAGGCTTTATTCAAAATATCAATATAAGTATTTTGAACATAAATATTATCTGCAACACCTTCCACAAAAGCTTCATTTGCAATCTGCCTTGAATACATTGCTGTGTTTTTAAAGGTCTGAAGAAATTCCAGACTTCCAGCCTGTGTAATCAAATTTGTTACCAAAGGAAAAAATACTTCTTTTATCTTTCCAACATAAGCAGGCATAGCATAAATAACTCTATAAAGCGCAAACAAAATAGGCATCTGAATTAAAAGCTGAACGCAGCTTCCACTGGGAGAAACTCCATATTTTGCATATACGGCCTGGGTTTCGGCATTCATTGCCATCATGGAATCATTATCTTTTTTATTTTTATATTTTGCCTGGATAGCCTGAAGCTCAGGATTCATCTTCGCAGAAAGCTTTGAAAACTTTTGCTGTTTGATCGTAAGAGGCATCAGCAACAGATAAATAACAATCGTAAATAAAATAATAGAAAGCCCTACATTTGGAATCCCTATGAAATCAAGAAAAAAGAAAACTCCTTCCATGATATATCCAAGCACCTTAGCGATAGGGCCTAATATTAAACCGTCATATTGAGTTAAAACTATTCCTGTCAAACTATTTCCTCCTGTTTTTGATTTTATCAATTATTACGGTACAGGATCATAACCTCCCTTAGAAAATGGATTGCATCTGACGATCCTCCACAAAGCCAAAAGCCCGCCCTTAAAAGCACCATATTTTTCAACAGCCTCCAGCCCATACTGTGAACAGCTCGGAAAATAAGGACATTTTGTACGTTTCATGGGAGAAATATTTTTTTTATAAAATTTAATCAATAAAATCATCAAATATTTCATATCATTATCTAATTTTTCATCAATTCAATAAAATACTACCTGCCTGATATTTTAAATATGATGAAGTTTTGCAAGATGTAACAGTGCATTCTCTATCTCTCTAAAGGCCACAGAGGAAGCACCTTTTCTGGCTATGACTACTATATCTAAACCACTATTAAATATACTTTCATGCAGTCTGTAGCTTTCTCTTATCAATCTTGTAATTTTATGTCTGACAACGCTGTTTCCTACTTTTTTGCTTACACTTATTCCCAGTCTGTTTTTATCGGTATTATTTTCCAGTACATACATCACTAAATATTTGTTGGCATAAGATTTGCCATTCTTATAAACATGCTGGAAATCACAATTTTTTTTTAGAGACTCCGAAAATACGTATCCCATTTCATATGCCCACGTAGAAAAAAAGGCCACATGACGCGGCCTATGCTGATAATATTTTTCTTCCTTTTGCTCTTCTGGCTGCGAGTACCTTCCTGCCACCGCGAGTACTCATTCTGGCTCTGAATCCATGAACCTTTGATCTCTGCCTTCTCTTAGGCTGATAAGTCATTTTCATTTTAATGCACCTCCTTCACTAAACCTTAATCTATAATAAGGTAAACAAATATTTAGATTCATTTTTTCTGGAAAATATCAAATCGATTATATAAAATTATAGTCCTTCCGTCAAGTAAAAACAAAAAAATAATACAGACTTTCCTTTTAATTTACATAAGTATATCCACAAATTGTGGATAAGTTGTGGATATCTTTCTTTTTTTCAACAATGCTACATAAAAATCTAATAATTTTCCGCTTTTTCCCATGTGTAAATTGTTCATTTCTTTTTTTAAGTTATTAACATAAAGAATCCTGCTTTTTAAAATTATGTAAACTAAAAATTATTTGATATTTTACGATTTTTATATTAAGATATATAAAGAGAGATTTTCTTTTTTGAAAGAAAATTGCTATGGATTTGGGGGTCGTATCATGAGCTATATTGAAGAAAACTGGGAACTTATTAAAGAAACCCTTAAAACTGAATATGACTTATCAGAAATATCCTATAAGACATGGATTCAGCCTTTAAGCTTTCACAGTGAAAATAATGATATTGTTACGATCATGATTCCTTCCGACCAGGCTCATTCCCTGAAATATATTTCTTCCAAATATAAAAGCTTTTTTCAGGTAACAATTTCCGAGATGATGGATCATACCTATGACATCTCCTTCATACTGGAAAAAGACGCCGCCAATGACATGGGTGCTGTTTATAATATTAATTACGAAAATGCCAATCTTATTTCAAAATACAGATTTGATACCTTTGTCGTAGGAGGAAATAATAAATTTGCCCATTCTGCTTCTCTTGCTGTTGCAGAGTCTCCTGGCGAAGTATACAATCCTCTTTATTTATATGGAGGTGCAGGACTTGGAAAAACCCATCTGATGCATTCTATCGGACATTTCATACTGGATCAGGACCAGGATATGAAAGTGCTTTATGTTACTTCAGAACAATTTACCAATGAAGTAATAGAATCTATCAGAAGCGGTAATGCAGCAAAAATGAACAAATTAAGAGAAAAATACCGGACAGTAGATGTTCTCCTGATTGATGACGTCCAGTTTATAATAGGAAAGGAAAGCACACAGGAAGAATTTTTCCATACCTTTAATGTACTGCATTCCGCCGGAAAACAGATTATTCTTTCATCCGACAAGCCTCCTAAAGAGATGGAAACGCTGGATGAAAGATTCAGGTCCCGTTTTGAATGGGGCTTAATTGCAGATATTCAGCCTCCTGATTATGAAACACGAATGGCTATTCTTAAAAAAAATGCTGAAATATCCAACAAAGATATCAGAGAAGAAGTTTTTCAGTATATCGCAACCAATATAAAATCCAATATAAGAGAACTGGAGGGAGCATACAATAAGGTCATTGCTTTTTCAAAATTGAATAATGTAGAAATAACCCTCGATAACATAGAAGAAGCTCTTAAGGATATCATATCTCCCAATGTTAAAAAAATAATCACGCCTCAGCTGATTATTGATGTTGTGGCAGAACATTTTAACATTTCAGCACAGGATATCCTTTCCAAAAGACGTAACTCTGAATTTGTACAGCCAAGACAAATCTGTATGTATCTGTGCCGTCATTTAACAGAAGAATCTCTGCAGAGTATTGGAAAATCTCTTGGAAAAAAAGATCATACCACGGTGATTCACGGAATAGAAAAAATAGCTTCCGAAATACAGACGAATGATGAACTCAAAAACAGAATAGAAAATATAAAAAAGAAAATAAATCCCAGCTAGGATTAAGGAGTATTGTGAATAAACTCAGAGTTATCCTTAAAAAAATTTAATTTATCCACACATTTCATATTTTCTTTTAGATTGAAAAATAGTACAATAATGGAGTTATACACAAATCAACATCTATTACTGATTCTATTACTGAATTTATTATATATTTATAACTTACGATTTCAGATAAAGGAATCATTTTTTATTATAACCAGGGAGGAGATCATATCATATGAAACTAGTATGCAGTAAATCAAATCTGTTAAACGGAGTACAGATTGTTTCCAAGGCAGTACCAAATAAAACGACAATGTCTATTCTTGAATGCATTTTAATAGATGCTACTGGTAAAAATATAAAACTTATTGCAAATGATATGGAGTTGGGCATTGAAACTGTTATTGAAGGAAATATTATCGAAAAAGGCAGAATAGCTCTTGATGCCAGAATACTTTTTGATATTGTAAGAAAGCTTCCTGACAATATGATATCCATCGAATCAGATAAATCCTTTAAAACTAATATAACATGCGAAAAATCCAAATTTTCCATCATAGGAAAATCAGGAGAGGATTTTACATATCTTCCTTCTATTGAAAGAATCGATTCTGTTGTTCTTTCACAGTTTACTTTGAAGGAAATTATACGGCAGACAATTTTTTCCATTTCTGATAATGACAATAATAAGCTTATGACAGGAGAACTGTTTGATATTAATGGAGATATTCTTAAGATCGTATCTCTTGACGGACACAGAATTTCTATTCGTAAAATTGGTCTCAAAAACAGTTATCCTGCAAGAAAGGTGGTTATTCCAGGAAAGACATTAAATGAAGTAAGCAAAATTATTTCCGATAGTATAGAGAAAGATGTAAATATATTTTTCACGGGAAAGCATGTGGTATTTGAATTTGATAATACAATCGTAGTTTCCCGTCTGATAGAAGGTGAATATTTTAAGATCGATCAGATGCTTTCAAGTGATTATGAAACAAAGGTGACTGTAAACAAAAAAGAATTGCTGGAATGTATTGACAGAGCAACTCTTCTTGTAAAAGAAGGAGATAAAAAGCCTATTATTATAAATATAACAGATGATACGATGGAACTTAAAATAAATTCTACTATGGGAAGTATGAATGAGGAAATCGATATCAGAAAACAGGGAAAAGATCTTATGATTGGATTCAATCCCAAATTTATGATAGATGCACTTAAGGTTATTGATAATGAACAGATTGATATTTATCTTGTAAATCCAAAAGCTCCCTGCTTTATAAGAGATGCCGGCGAAAATTATATTTATCTGATTCTTCCGGTGAATTTCACTACTGTAAATTAGTATATTTAAAGGCAGCAGATTAAAAGAGGAATAATATGGAAATAATCAAATTAAGAGATGAATATATCAAACTCGGTCAGGCTCTTAAAGCTGCCGGATTTGTTTCGTCCGGAGTTGAGGCAAAGCTTGTAATACAGGACGGCCTGGTAAAGGTAAATAATCAGACGCAATACCAGAGAGGTAAAAAGTTATATGATGGAGATGTGGTGGAATATAAAGAAAATTATATTCAGATAGAAAGGTAATCAGGTTGAAAGTTTAATATGTTTATTAAGTCTCTTGAACTGGCTGATTTTAGAAACTATAAAGAGTTAAGCATTAACTTTGACAAGGGTACTAATATATTATATGGAGATAATGCTCAGGGAAAAACCAATATTCTGGAAGCTATTTATGTTTCTGCCACAACGAAATCCCATAAAGGAAGTAAGGATAAAGAAATCATTAATTTCAGGAAAGAAGAAGCACATATCAGGACCTGTCTGGAAAAAGAAAATATTGAATACAGGGTGGATATGCATCTTCGTAAAAATAAATCAAAAGGAATTGCAATAGATAAGCAGAAGATAAAAAAAGCTTCTGATCTGTTGGGAATCTTAAACGTTGTTTTTTTCTCGCCGGAAGATCTTTCTATTATTAAAAACGGACCGGCAGAAAGAAGAAGATTTGCGGATATGGAGCTTTGTCAGCTGGATAATTTTTATCTTTATAATCTGAATCACTATAATAAGATCATCAATCAGAGAAATAAGCTTTTAAAAGATATCTATTTTAAGCCGGAACTCAGAGAAACCTTAAATATATGGGATTCACAACTGGTTTCATTTGGAAGCAAAATTATAGAAAGAAGGGAGCTCTTTGCAGGACAGCTTTGTGATATTATTCAGGAAATACATAGTAAACTTTCAGGAGGAAAAGAAAAATTATCAGTAATATATGAGCCTGATGTATCCATTGATCATTTTGAAAAAAAAATGAGAGAAAATCAGGAAAAAGACATACATTCCAAGATGACTCAGGCAGGACCCCACAGAGACGATTTTACTTTTATTATAAATGGAATTGATATTCGCAGATTTGGTTCCCAGGGGCAACAAAGAACTGCCGCTCTTTCTTTAAAGTTATCAGAAATAGAACTGGTCAAAAAAACGACAAAGGATACGCCTGTTCTTCTTCTGGATGATGTACTTTCTGAGCTGGACAGTAACAGACAAAATTATCTTCTTAACAGTATAGGAGATATACAGACGATTATTACCTGCACAGGCCTGGATGAATTTGTCAATAATCGTTTTGAGATAAACAAAATTTTTAAAGTAACTGATGGCATGGTGGAACTCATATCAGAGGAAAAATAGAAGAGTATTGCCTGGAAAGGATTAGGAATAAAAATATGAGTGATAAATATGGAGCTGACCAGATTCAAATATTAGAGGGATTGGAGGCAGTAAGGAAAAGACCCGGAATGTATATAGGAACTACATCCAGCAGAGGTCTTCATCATCTGGTATATGAAATTGTTGATAATTCTGTAGATGAAGCTCTTGCCGGATTCTGCGATACTATTTTGGTTACGATTAATAATGATAATTCCATAACTGTAACTGATAATGGAAGAGGAATTCCTGTTGGTATTAATCATAAAGCAGGAATCCCTGCTGTGGAAGTAGTTTTTACAGTTCTTCATGCCGGAGGAAAATTTGGAGGCGGAGGATACAAGGTATCAGGCGGTCTTCATGGAGTAGGCGCTTCTGTAGTGAATGCTCTTTCAGACTGGCTTGAGGTTGAAATCTGTAAAGATGGGAAAATTTATAAACAAAGATATGAAAAGGGATATGTTTCTTATCCTCTGAAAATAGTTGGAGAATGTGAAAAAGAAAAAACAGGGACAAAAGTTTCTTTTAAGCCTGATGCAGGTATTTTTCAGGAAACTGTGGAATTTGAATTTGATGTATTAAAACAGCGTCTGCGTGAAATGGCATTCCTTACAAAGGGCCTCCATATTGTTCTTATGGATATGAGGGTAGAGAAGGATGTAAAGCCCTTAAAAAGAGAATTTTATTATGAAGGAGGAATAAAGGAATTTGTAACTTACTTAAACAGAAGTAAAACTTCCCTTTATGATAATATTATGTATTTTGAGGGAAATAAAAATAATGTTTATGTTGAAGTTGCCATGCAGCACAATGATTCCTATACGGAAAGTTCATATAGTTTTGTGAACAATATCAATACGCCTGAAGGCGGTACGCATTTGATTGGTTTCAGAAATGCTCTGACAAAAACTTTTAATGATTATGCCCGGGCAAATAAACTATTAAAGGACAGTGAACCCAATCTGACAGGGGAGGATATAAGAGAAGGCTTAACTGCTATTATCAGTATTAAAATACAGGATCCACAGTTCGAAGGGCAGACAAAACAAAAGCTCGGAAATTCAGAAGCAAGAAATGCAGTAGACAGCATTGTAAGTGAACAGTTAACTTATTTTCTTGAACAAAATCCAACGGTAGCAAAACTGATATGTGAAAAATCAATTCTTGCTCAGAGAGCAAGAGATGCTGCCAGAAAAGCAAGGGATCTTACCAGAAGAAAGACAGCTCTGGAGACAGCTTCACTTCCTGGAAAACTGGCGGATTGCTCTGACAGAAATCCTGAAAACTGTGAAATTTATATTGTTGAGGGCGATTCTGCAGGAGGAAGCGCTAAATCAGCAAGAAGCCGTGCAACCCAGGCAATACTTCCTCTCAGAGGAAAAATTTTAAATGTAGAAAAGGCAAGACTGGATAAAATCTATGCCAATGCAGAAATAAAGGCAATGATTACTGCATTTGGAACAGGAATTCATGATGATTTTGATATTTCAAAATTGCGATATCACAAAATAATTCTTATGACGGATGCAGATGTAGACGGAGCTCATATTGCAACTCTTCTTCTTACATTTATTTACCGGTTTATGCCCGGGCTGATCAAGCAGGGATATGTATATCTTGCACAGCCACCTCTTTATAAACTAGAGAAGAATAAAAATGTCTGGTATGCTTACAGTGATGAAGAACTGGAACGTATTTTGCAGGAGGTAGGGCGTGATCAGAATAATAAAATACAGCGTTATAAGGGACTTGGTGAGATGGATGCAGAACAGCTCTGGGATACAACTATGGATCCGGAAAAAAGAATTCTTCGCCGTGTAACCATGAATGAAGAAGCGGAGTCCGAAATTGATCTTACTTTTACAACACTTATGGGCGATAAGGTGGAACCAAGACGGGAATTTATTGAAGAAAATGCCAGGTTTGTAAAAAATCTTGATATTTAAAGATATCTCAAATGTCAGAAGTTAGGAGTAAAAATGGAAGATAATATTTTTGACAAAATCCATGATGTAGACTTGAAAAAAACCATGGAAAACTCTTATATTGATTATGCAATGAGCGTTATTGCCGCCAGAGCACTTCCTGATGTAAGAGATGGACTAAAGCCTGTGCAGAGAAGGGTTCTTTATTCCATGATAGAACTTAACAATGGGCCTGATAAGCCTCACAGAAAAAGCGCACGTATTGTGGGTGATACAATGGGTAAATATCATCCTCACGGAGATAGTTCTATTTATGGGGCGCTTGTAAATATGGCGCAGCCCTGGTCGTTTCGATATCCACTGGTAGATGGTCATGGAAATTTCGGTTCCGTTGATGGAGACGGAGCTGCTGCTATGCGTTATACAGAAGCCAGACTTAGTAAAATATCTATGGAGCTTCTGGCGGATATCAATAAGGATACTGTTGATTTTATTCCTAACTTTGATGAAACAGAAAAGGAACCTTCTGTTTTGCCAAGCCGATATCCGAATCTTCTGGTAAATGGAACAACAGGAATTGCTGTAGGAATGGCCACTAATATTCCTCCTCACAATTTAAGGGAGGTAGTAGATTCCATCATTCAGATTATAGATAACAGAATAAATGATGACAGGGATACCAGAATAGAAGAAATTCTTTCTATTGTCAAAGCTCCTGATTTTCCTACAGGAGGTATTATTTTAGGCACAAGGGGGAGTGAGGAGGCTTACAGAACAGGACGTGGCAAGATAAGAGTCCGCGCAGTGACAGATATTGAAACAATGTCCAATGGTAAAAACAGGATTGTAGTGACAGAGCTTCCTTATCTGGTAAATAAAGCAAATTTAATACAAAAGATTGCAGAGCTGGTTAAATTAAAAAAAATAGATGGAATTACCGATCTGAGAGACGAATCCGACAGAGAAGGAATGAGGATTGTCATTGAGCTTCGTCGTGATGCCAGTGCGAATATTGTGCTCAACAGCCTGTTTAAGCATACGCAAATGCAGGATACTTTTGGAGTGATCATGATTGCTCTGGTTAACAATGAGCCTAAGGTATTAAATATTCTTGATATGCTGAAGGCTTACATAGCACATCAGGAAGATGTTGTTACAAGAAGAACCAGATATGAGCTAAATAAAGCAGAAGAAAGAGATCATATTTTACAGGGATTGTTGATTGCTCTTGATTATATTGATGAAGTAATCAAAATTATCAGAGCAAGTCGTTCTACACCGATTGCAAAAGAAAGTCTCATAGAGAGATTTGATCTTACGGATCCTCAGGCTCAGGCAATTGTGGATATGAGACTCCGCGCACTCACAGGATTGGAAAGAGAAAAGCTTGAAAATGAGCATCAGGAACTGCTTGTAAGAATAGCAAGGTTAAAGGAGATACTTGCGGATGAAAAAATTCTTTTAGGTGTGATCAGAACAGAAATTAAAGAAATATCTGATAAATATGGAGATGACAGAAAGAGTAAGATAGGATTTGACGATTCTGATATTACCAGAGAAGATATGGTTCCTAATGAGAATACCATTATTGCCATGTCAAATCTGGGATATATCAAACGAATGACAATTGATAATTTTAAATCCCAGCATAGAGGCGGAAGAGGAATCAAGGGAATGCAGACCATAGAAGATGATTTTATAGAAGATCTTCTTATGACAACTACCCATCATTATATTATGTTCTTTACCAATTTTGGACGTGTATACAGACTTAAAACCTACGAGATACCGGAAGGAAGCCGCACTTCAAGAGGGGTTGCAATTGTAAATCTTCTTCATTTAAATCCTGATGAAAAAATAAGTGCAATTATTCCAATTAAGGATTATGAAGAAGATAAAAATCTGTTTATGGTAACTAAAAACGGCATCATCAAAAAGACCAGCGTTATAGAATTTAAGAATGTGCGTAAAAACGGCCTGGCGGCTATAACCCTAAAGGAAGATGATGAGCTGATAGAAATAAAGGTTACTGATCAAAATACAGAAATTTTCCTTGTAACAAAGTTTGGTATGTGCATTCGTTTTAAGGAAACAGATCTGCGCGCAACAGGAAGATCGTCCATGGGTGTAATTGGAATGAACCTTAATAAAGGGGATGAAATTGTTGGCATGCAGCTTGATCATCAGGGAGATTCTCTTCTTATCGTTTCTGAAAATGGAATGGGAAAGCGTACTCTTTTAGAAGAGTTTGGTGTTCAAAAGCGAGGAGGAAAAGGTATAAAATGCTATAAGGTTACCGATAAAACAGGATATGTAATAGGAGTAAAAGCGGTAAATGATGAGCATGAAATCATGATGATTACCACAGGAGGGGTAATTATTCAGATTCCAATGGAAGATGTATCAACGATTGGACGTATTGCCTCAGGAGTAAAATTAATTAATCTGGATGATGGAGTAACAGTTGCACAAATTGCCAAAGTAAGAGAAAAGGTTTCAGACGGCGATTGTGAAATGGAAGATGAGACAGATGAAGAATATGAAGAAGATACAGAAATAGAGTAAATCGAGTAGGAAAGGTTTATATTCCCCTACTCGCCGCGCGGGGTGTGTGCTGCATAGCAGCAATTTTCCATACACACCCCTGCGCATAAAAATATCCCGGAGAGTAAAATCCCCGGGATATTTTTTAAAGATTAAACCAGTCTCTGTAGCCCATTGATATCAGATTATCACGGCTGATTTTCAGGCTTTCAAATGGATCACGTCCATAGGTATCATCCTGCTCGATCAGGAAGTATTTGCTTCCTCCTGCAAGTCCTGCTTCAATACATTCTTTAACAGGGAGATTTCCTTCTCCAACTTCAGCAAATTCTACCAGATTATAAAACTGACTCATAACTTTTTTGATGTCAAAATCATCTTCCGAAACCTGTATCTGTGCAATTCTGTAATCCTTCAGATGAAGAAGACGGATACGCCCGGCATATTTATTGATGAATTCCACAGGATTCTCGCCTCCGCGGTGGATCCAGTGAATGTCCAGTTCGAAACCCATTTTTCTGGTATTATCTTTAATGATATCGAGAAGATATTGTCCATCATATTTAACAAATTCCACATGGTGATTATGATAATAAAGATCGATCCCATGTTCTCCAAGTCGTTCAGCCATTTCATCTGCCTGTTTGACAAAATCAATTGCCTTTTCTCTGCTTCCCATACATGGGAAAGGCAGCATGCCTATGCGAACCATATTCGTATCAAGAGCCTTACAGTCATCCACCACCTTATCAAATTCCGTTTTCAATAAATCCAATGAAGCTGTATTGGCGGCTATTTTGATTCCATATTCATCACAGGCTTTTTTCATGCCGGAAACATTTTCTTTTGTCATGGGAATCTGGCTTACTTCCATACAGTGGTATCCCATTTCCGCACATGCTCTTAATGTCTCATAAGCTCCCAGCTCATCTACTTTTTTCTTTATGGTACTCATTTGAATACCGATTAATCCTTTATTCATATTTTATAATTCCTCCAAATTAAATTTTGACTGTTTTTCCCGTTCTTCCTGACTCCTGAATGGCATCGATCAGTCGAATGCTCATGAGAGAATCTCTTACATGGATATAATTCTGGTTATTTTTTTCTATTGAATCATAGAACCTGTCGATTAGCTTTCCATGGCTTGCACCATAATAAAATTTAGTACCGGGCATTTTGGAATCTTCCTGAAGCTTTTCTTTTTCTCCATCCTCAGTAATACGATAAAGAATATTGTCAGCAATCAGAAATTCCCCTCTTTCCAGCTGAAGAGATATCTGTACACCTTCGTTTTTGTAATTAGCATTGGTAGCCAGGAATAATCCGGGGGCTCCATTTGAAAAGGTAAGCCTTGCTGCCACAGTATCTTCCACTTCGATTCCGTAGTCCAAAAGCTGAGCAGTTACTGCTTTCAGTTCTTTAATTTCGCCGCCAAGATAATAAAGAAGGTCAAGTGTATGTACAGATTGATTAATCATACATCCTCCACCGGCAGTATTCCATTTTCCCCGCCATGGCTGAACTTCATAATATTCCTTTGGACGGTGCCATGGAACAGTACCCCGTATACCTGTAAGAGAACCGTAAATTCCTCTGTCTATCATATCTTTCAGCAATACAACAGATTCATTTAATCGATTCTGAAGACAGATTCCAATATGAATTTCCGGATGGGATGCCTCAAAATCTGCAAATTCTCTTCCCTCCGCCTGATTCATTGCCATAGGCTTTTCGCAAAAAACATGAACACCCATTAAAGCTGCCCATTTTGCCACAGAAAAGTGAAGATAATGGGGAAGACAGATATGTACCACATCGGGATGTGTCTCCCGAATCATTTCTTTATAATCTGTAAAGAAAGGGATCCCTTCCGGAGCTTCAGATTTTTTTTTATCATCAATATCACAAACACCAACCAGAGTGATCTGAGGATTATTTTGAATGGATGCAATATGGATGGAAGATATCACTCCCATACCTATAATAGCTGCTTTTTTCATAGTGATTCATTCCTTTTTATCTTGTAGGAAACTTTCCTTCCTCAGCAATTTTTTTGTTTAATTCTTCCAGATACAGATCTTCATCAACAGGCATATCTACTTCCTTTCCAAGCCATGAAGACAGTAATATTGCGTTTGCCAGATTGACACCATTGATTCCATCAGATCCGGGTGCGAGGAGAGGGACTCCTTCCAGCATATGTAATGCAAAATTTTCCATAACACTGGTGTGCTGCTTACCCCATCCGTCTGTATTTTCAAAGGTTTCAACAGTAAAAAGTTCACTTCCGGAAGAATTTCCGGACACCAGCCTGGATACCTCAGTCATGCTCATAGTATCATTCATTTCTGATTCTGTTTTGGTCAGGCGGTAAACAGTGGCTTTTTTACTGTTATCTACTATGATTTTACCATTATCCAGGTCAATCTCAAGGCGGTCGGTTCCAATCGGGTCATGCGTGCAGGTAATAAAAGTTCCTGTTGCGCCGTTTGGATATTCGGTAATAGCTGTAACGTCGTTTTCTACAACAATATCTCTGTGACATCCATACAGACATTTTGCATATACCTTATTGGGAACGCCACACATCCATTGCCAGAGATCCAACTGATGAGGAGCCTGATTTACAAGAACACCTCCGCCTTCACCGCCCCAGGTAGCTCTCCATGCACTCTGACGGTAATAACTGTCTGGACGCCACCAGGAATTGATGATCCAGCTGGTACGGCGGATTTCACCCAGTTCTCCGGATTCAATAATTTCTTTAACCTTCTGATAAAGGACATTTGTTCTCTGATTAAACATTACGCCGAAAGCAACATCAGGATGGGCAGCAGAGCATTCATTCATAAGTCTTACTTCTTTGGAATAGACACCTGCAGGTTTTTCACATAATACAGCTACGCCGTGTTCGATACAAAAGATAGCAATTTCGGTGTGAAGATAGTGAGGAACTGTCGTAATAACCGCATCAACATCTCCTGATAAGGCCATATCCTTCCAGTCTTTGTAGAATGGATATTCGGGATATTCCTTTTTGCAAAGATCCTCTTTTGCAGGATCAATATCGCAAAGGGCGCCAAGGCAGCAGTGAGGAGGACATTCCGGTGCAGGCATTCCAGCCACTTCTCCTCCCTTACTGGTCAAAAATTTTGCATAGGCTCCTCCCTGTGCTCCTATTCCAATAAGACCAAAACGTATTTTCTTGTCCATAATTCTCTCCTTTTCCTATTTCTTGATTTATTATTTCTATTTCTTTTTATAGAGGAATACGATCATCTACGTATTTTTCTGAATATTTAAATAGAATTCAGGATATCATACAAAGCGCGATATTGCATGGTATAGCCTTCCGCACCATCTTTTGCCTTATTTTCCCTGATAACGTTTTCCGCCGCTGTGGTTTCAAGAGAAGAAAGAGAATCAAAAAGCACCAGATGAGGCTCCAGGGTCAGAAATCCATTGTATCCTTCTTCATTAATAGCCTGATTCAGAATTTCCCTGATTTTTCCTTCTCCTGTTCCGCATACTACATTTTCCTTGCTGGAAAATAATGCATCTTTAATATGAATGTAGATTACATATTGTTTCAATATATTCCAGCATTCATAAGGGTCTTCTCCGCACTGAACAAAGTTTGCAAAATCAAAAGCACTCTTAAAGCATGGACAATTCAGATTTTCCATTAGATCAAGACAGCGCTCTTTTGTATCTCCATAAATTTCCTTTTCGTTTTCATGTATCAATATGACATTGTATTCCTCGGCAATATCAATAAATTTATGGAGTTTATAAAATACTGTTTTCCTGTAATCTTCAGGTTTTTTTCCTTCCGGTATAAAGAAACTGAACATTCTGATATATTGACAATTCAGTACTTTGCATATCCGGCATAACTGTTCAAGCTGTTCCAGTTGTCTTGAAAATCCTTCTTCATCTTCCACACCCACTTTTCCAATGGGCGAACCCAGAGAGGAGACTTTAACGTTTGATTTTTGAAGCCTTGGAAGAAGCTTTTCCCGGACTTCCTCTGCAGAATAATCTGCAATACCTTTTCCGTCAGCGGAACGAAGAGAAATATATTCCATTCCCAGTTCTGTTACAGTTTTAAGCTGTAAATCGAAGTCAGGGCTGATCTCATCCGCAAAGCCGGAAATCATGATATTTTTATTCATATAACCCACCAATCCTTTCTAAATATCATGTTTTATCCTGTTTATTAAATTATACTGTCTTTTGTCCATTCTGTCACTTTCTTTTGAAATAAACATTTCGGGCAAAAATATCTTGTAATGATGTGTATAAAAGATATATTATAAATATGTGATGATTCAACAATTTGAATTAACAGGAATCAACAACAGCTTATATTTGTTGAAGGCAGCTGAATAATGAAAACAGGAGAAAATCTATGGAAAAAAAATTAATGATTGAAGAAGGAAGGACATCACTCGGAATTGAACTGGGTTCTACAAGAATTAAATCAGTACTTGTTGATGAAAAAGGTACTCCTCTGGCATCCGGAAGCTATGAATGGGAAAATCAGTACATTGATGGTATATGGACTTATTCTCTGGAAGAAGTATGGAAAGGAATACGGCTCTGTTATCAGGACTTATTTCAGAATGTAAAAAACACATATGATACGGTTCTTACCAAAATCGGTTCTATTGGATTTTCAGCTATGATGCATGGATATCTGGTTTTTGACAGAGAAGATAATCTTCTGGTTCCTTTCAGAACATGGAGAAATACGATTACAGAGGAGGCTGCCTCTGTTTTAACAAAAGAATTTAATTATAATATACCTCAAAGATGGAGTATTTCTCATTTGTATCAGGCAATTTTAAATAAAGAAGAGCATGTAAAGGATATATCCTTTATGACAACTCTGGCAGGATATGTTCACTATAAACTCACTGGAAATAAAGTACTGGGAATAGGCGATGCTTCGGGAATGTTCCCAATTGATACAAAAATAGGTAATTTTGACCAGACAATGATAAGCCGCTTCAATCATCTGATAAGTAAAGAAGGATTTTCATGGAAGTTACAGGATATTCTGCCGGAGGTCATGGTCGCTGGAGAAACAGCCGGAAAGCTTACTTCAGAAGGAGCTGCTCTTTTGGATATCAGTGGAAATCTTCAGTCAGATATATCTGTTTGTCCGCCGGAAGGAGATGCGGGTACCGGTATGGCAGCAACAAACAGTGTGGCAAAAAGAACAGGGAATGTTTCCGCCGGAACCTCAATTTTTGCCATGATTGTGCTGGAAAAGGAACTTACAAAGGTTTATCCTGAAATTGATCTGGTAACTACCCCGGATGGAGCCCTGGTAGGGATGGTTCATTGTAATAACTGTACATCGGATTTAAATGCGTGGGTTAATCTGTTTGATGAATTTGCAGAAATTACTGGAAATAAAATTGACAGAAATCAATTATTTTCTGTTCTATATAACAAAGCGCTTGAAGGAGATACAGATTGTGGAGGGCTGATCTCTTATAATTATTTTTCAGGTGAGCCCGTAACGGGATTTGAAGCAGGAGCTCCTCTTTTTGTAAGAAAAGCAGAGGATCATTTTAATCTGGCAAATTTTATGAGGGTTCACTTATATTCTTCTCTCGCTGCATTAAAAGCAGGACTTGACCTTCTTTTTAAAGAAGAGGCAGTGGAAGTGGACGAAATGTTTGGCCACGGCGGTTTATTTAAAACAAAAGGAGTAGGACAGAGAATAGCCGCCGCCGCTATGAATTCTTCTGTGTCGGTAATGGAAACCGCAGGAGAAGGAGGAGCCTGGGGAATAGCGCTTCTTGCATTATATATGAAGAATAAGGAAAAGAACGAAAATCTTGAGGATTTCCTGAATAATAAAATATTTGCCGGACAAAAAGGAAGTAAGATGGATCCTGTTAAAGAGGATGTGGAAGGTTTTGAAAAATTTATGAAACGCTATATGACAGGACTTGCCATTGAACGCGCAGCGGTGAATGTTCTTTAAAAAGGAGGAAAACTATGCTGGAAGAACTGAAAAAACAGGTATATGAGGCAAATATGAAGCTGCCTTATTATGGTCTCGTTACATTTACATGGGGAAATGTAAGTGGAATTGACAAAGAAAAAGGACTTTTTGTAATCAAACCGAGCGGTGTTGATTATGATAAACTGACGCCGGAAGCTATGGTAGTGATGGATTTGGAGGGAAACAAAATAGAAGGAAATCTGAATCCTTCTTCCGATACTCCTACCCATTTGGAGATTTATAAAGCATTTCCTGAAATAGGAGGAATTGTTCATACTCATTCTTCCTATGCTACCAGCTGGGCACAGTCAGGAAGAAGTATTCCCTGCTATGGAACGACACATGCAGATTATATTTACGGGGAAGTTCCCTGCTTAAGATGCCTTACAAAAGAAGAGATTGATCAGGCATATGAAGAAAATACAGGGCATCTTATCGTAAATGAGTTTCTTCGTATGAATAAAGATCCTATGGCGGTGCCTGCCGTACTCTGCAAAAATCATGGGCCTTTTACATGGGGAAAGGATGCAATGGATGCCGTACATAATGCAGTGGTTCTGGAAGAGGTAGCCAAGATGGCTTATCGCACGGAAACCATTCAGCCTAAAGTTGCTCCGGCTCCTATAGAACTTCAGAATAAGCATTATTTCCGAAAACACGGAGAAAACGCTTATTATGGACAAAATTAAGTAAATGATATTTTGACTATTTGTAAAGTGCAGAAGAAAAACTTCTGCACTTTTTCCATATGCGCAGCCCCATGCAGAAGAAGCATGCCGCTAAAGCGGCGCATGGGACGCGCGGCGAGTAAGGGAAAAAGTATCCCCCTACTCGATTTTAAGATATCGCATATGAAGAAGAAATACAGATATCACAGAGAAGATCTATAACAGATTAATAACCGTAACCGGTATAGTCAAAAATATCAGACTCAATATTCCATGCAAAATCAGAATTTGATTTATAATACTCTGTGAAGTATTTTTCTCCAATCCAACGGGAAAGATTCCATTTACGAAAAGATTTTTTTGCAGGAAGACAATTTCCGCCTTCAAAACATATTTTGACCAGTTGATCTTTATCATAGTCATAACTGGATTTTACAATGCGGGCAGCGTAGTTTCTAAACCACCAGGTGGAACTATAACCCAGTTCATCTGCTTTTCCAAAGATCACCGGTGCAGCATCACTGGAAAGGTTCTCCAGATAATTAAAATTTGACCGAAAACTGTTTTCTGTTCCGGTATCTGATTCAGAAACAGGATTACTCAGATTATACCGTGCAATCCAGTAATCCGGATGAGAAAAAGAAAAGACAAGATATAAAATGGTTACAGTGATCAGACAATATCTGGTAAAGGGAAACTTTTCCCGGTATATTACAATTAATGCCCCGCTTACAAGAAGAAAGATCACAGACAAAGCCCATAAAACGAATACTCTCAAAAAAGTCAGCCGATATACCTGGATATAAAGGAGCATACGATAGGTACTTGAGGCGATCATGATATAGGTACAGACGGAAATAAAAGTAAGGATTCCCTTTAAGATTTTGTTTTCCTGAAAATGTCTGATGCATGTAAGCACCAGTAAAAGATTGATTATGCATACAAATACCAGCTGAAAAAATCCTTCTCTTGCATAGGATGCATAGGTATAATTTTCCGGCAGTGTTCCAAATCCTCCAAAAAGATATACAACCTGGATATAGCAAAATATGAGATATACAATCGATAAGATTCCGGTAAATGTAATTCCCATGACAGGCTCCAGATTTTTCTTTTCAGTTACATTCTCCTTCAGATTATGAAGCGAGATTCTGCATAAAATACTGTAGGAAGCAAAAAATACAGCCAGGAAAAGGAAGGAAACACCAAACAGAAATGTAAAGTTAAAATCCAGGGTAAAAAGACGGTCACAGATATCGGAAAATACGGCATCCGCCTCATACAGAAGGATTAATATTACAAATAACAGAGGGAAGGATATCAAAACACCAAAGAATACATATTTCCCTTTTCCTTCCGGTTTATTTTCTTTTTCTCTTCTGATTTTCAGAAAGAGAGAAAGGTCCGTAAAGGGTCTGAATATAAATACAAAGCTGGTGCAGATAATATTTGTAATAGCTCCTGCATATTTTGGAATATCCCAGTCTCTATCTTCATATAAATTATGAAGGATCATATAAAAAAACAGTAAAAAGATTCCAAATTTATTAAAGAAAATCAAAACACCAGAATCAGTGGTGCAGGTGTTTATTCCCAGAAGGATCAGGCTTGTAATGATAAAACGGGAAAACTTTTTGGCGGTAATTCCTGACTTTTTCAAATAAAAGAAGAAAAACAAGCAGGTTCCGCCTACGAAAAAAGGGTAAGTGATCCCCGAGTGGTTTTTATATAACAATAATGTATAAAAAAAGGCATAAATACAGCTCCCTGTTCCTATAAATGAGAAAAGGGGATCCAGTGTCCTGACAGAATTTTCGGGTAAATTTTGTGATGTTTCAGATTTTGTATTCTGTACAGAAGGAGTTTCATTATTCACTGATTCTATAGCAGAAGAATTTGTATTAATATTTTCCATAATTTTAATCTTATACCTCCGTTTCTGAGTTGTTTTCATCATCTACAAATTCCAGAATGTCTCCTGGCTGGCATTGAAGTGCCCTGCAGATCGCATTCAGGGTTGAAAAGCGTATGGCTCTGGCTTTATTGTTTTTCAGTATGGAAAGATTGGCAAGGGTAATATCTACATCTCCTGCAAGTTCCGTAAGGCTTTTTTTCTGTTTTGCCATTTCCACATCAAGATTTATGATGATTGCCATGGGAATCCTCCTGTTTACAGTTGATTAGTTATTCTGCGGTTTAAATGGTAAGATCATTTTCAATTTTATAGGTTACCGCTTTATCAAAAACATGAGAGAGAACTTTACTGAAAAGACCAGCAATCACAAACACGAGAATCACAATAATAACTGCCGGAGTAAGATAAAGAAAAAGCCGGCAGCAGGTGATCAGGGCAATAAAGAAGCTGTAGGTTCCCATACGATTAAGGCTCTTTACATTTTCTCTGATAAAACAGTCGTTTGCCAACACAGATTTAAATAATCTGCGAAGTTCATGTATGATCAACACTGCGAAAATACCGGAAGAGACAAAGATAAAACTCAGCTGGGGAACATTATCGCCAAAATAACTGTTGTACCTTCCATATCTTTTAATAATGAGGGGAACCAGGATGGTAACTATGATTCCTGTGTAATACATAAAATCCAGAAGTACTTTTGTAAATAAGGTCAGTCTGCTATTCATTTGAATGCTCCTTTCATATTTTCTGGAAAACAGTTCCATTCACCGCTTGTTATAAAATATAGCACTGGTATAATTGATTGTCAATAATATTTTATTGATAATCAATAAAATATTTTCGTTCATCGATAAATTATTAAGAAAATGTTAAGAATAGGAAAGAATTACATTTTTTTTCTGAAAATAACAATTTTATGATATAATTAAATAACAATTATCTTAAAAGGAAAGGCGTTTGATATTTTTGCATGTTAATCGATCTAAGTTAAAAGAAAAATTTTATGAGACATTAAAGGCAGTTTTTCCAATACTTGCAATTGTTTTGATATTGTGTTTTACAATTGCTCCTATTCCGCCCAGTATTTTGATGGCTTTCCTGATAGGAGCAGTATTGTTGCTTGTGGGAATGTTGCTTTTTAATGTGGGCGTGGAATTGTCCATGACATTAATGGGAGAAAGAGTAGGTACAATTCTTACAAAATCCAAAAAGCTTTCAGTTATGATTCTGATCGGATTTATTATGGGAATGATTATTACCATATCAGAACCGGATCTTCAGGTACTTGCTCAGCAGATTTCTTCCATACCAAATATGACGCTGATTCTGGCAGTGGCGGCAGGAGTAGGCGCCTTTTTGGTAATTGCTCTTTTACGTATGCTGTTTGGAATTGCATTACATTATCTTTTGCTGGTTTTTTATGGAATTGTATTTCTGTTGACATTTTTTGTACCGGCAGATTTTCTTTCAATTGCATTTGATTCCGGCGGCGTTACCACAGGACCAATGACAGTTCCTTTTATTATGGCTTTTGGTGTAGGTATTACTGCGATTCGAAGTGACAAACATGCTTCGGATGACAGTTTCGGACTCGTATCTCTTTGTTCTGTGGGTCCTATTCTGGCAGTTTTGATTCTTGGAATGATTTATCATCCCGGACAGAGTGAGAATGTTTCGGAATCTATACCGATCATTGATAATACAGTAGATTTGTGGAGAATGTTTTCACATGGTCTTCCTACTTACATAAAAGAAATGGCTGTTTCTCTTTTCCCTATTGTTTTTTTCTTTGGAATATTTCAGTTGGTTTCCAGGGATATCAATAAAAAGACTTTGATTAAAATTGGAGTAGGTCTGATATATACTTATGCAGGTCTGGTACTTTTTCTGACAGGCGTTAATGTAGGATTTATGCCTGCAGGAAATTATCTGGGACAGACTCTGGCAGGACTTTCCTACGCATGGATTATCATTCCAATTGGTATGATAATCGGTTATTTCATCGTACTTGCAGAGCCTGCGGTATTTGTGCTTACTAAACAGGTAGAAGAAATAACTTCGGGAGCGATTTCGGCAAAAGCTATGGGAACCAGTTTATCTGTGGGTGTATCCGTTTCTGTGGGAATTGCCATGATCAGAGTTCTTACCGGAATTTCCATTATGTGGTTTATCATACCCGGATACGCAGTTGCACTTGTTTTGACATTTTTTGTACCGCGTATATTTACCGCTATTGCATTTGACTCCGGTGGTGTTGCTTCCGGTCCAATGACGGCTACTTTCCTGCTTCCTCTTGCAATGGGAGCCTGCCAGGCACTGGGAGGAAATATTATCACAGATGCTTTTGGAGTGATTGCTATGGTGGCCATGACACCTTTGATTACAATTCAGGTCATGGGGCTGGCATTTAAGATTAAGGAAAGCAGTATGCATAAGAAGGCCTTTGGTCAGAAAGCATATGTTCCTCTTGATGAATTTGGAGATATGGAAATTATTGAATTATAGGAATGAGACAGCTTATGAGTAAATTATATTTGATGGTAACGATCGTTGACAGAAAGATCGGAAAAAGATATCTCAAACTGTATAAAGAGAATGAGCATCATGTAATGTTTACAAGCCTGGGATCGGGTACTGCAGCCAGTGATGTATTGAATTACCTGGGATTAGAAGCTACAGAAAAATTAGTCATATTTTCTGTCCAGGAGGATGGCAGCTGGTATCATACTAAAAAACAGCTTCAGAGTAACCTGAGGATTGATGCGCCCGGAGGAGGAATTGCTTTTATTGTCCCTTTAAGCAGCATAGGAGGAAAGAAAGCACTGCAATTTCTTCTGGCAAAAGAGGATTATCAGAAAGAGGAGGAATCGACCTTGAAGGATACAGTACATGAACTGATTATAGTGATTGCTAATCAGGGGAATATAGAATTGGTCATGGATGCGGCAAGAGAAGCAGGTGCTTATGGAGGTACGGTGATTCATGCCCGCGGAACCGGAATGGAAAAAGCTGAAAAGTTTATGGGAGTTTCTCTGGCGGCAGAAAAAGAAATGATTTTCATTGTTGCTAAAAAGGAACAGAAAAATAATATTATGAAAGCAATTATGGAAAAGGCAGGGCCTGAAAGTCATGCCAAATCCATAGTATTTTCTCTTCCTGTTACAGATACGGCAGGATTAAGATTAATAGAAGATTAGCCCGGCGGCTAATCTTCTATTGTATTCGGGGAAAAAATCTTCTTTACTCAATTATTATACCTACAGGACAATGATCAGACCCGGTAACTTCACTGCAGATAAACGCGTCTTTCAGGACAGGCTTCAGAGATTCAGATACCAGAAAATAATCGATACGCCAGCCTGTGTTTTTTTCTCTTGCTTTGAATCGATAAGACCACCAGGAATACGCTCCTTCCAGGTCAGGATAAAAATGACGAAAGGTATCTGTAAATCCAGAATTCAGAAGGGCTGTAAATTTGTTTCTTTCTTCGTCTGTAAATCCTGCATTTTTATGATTGGTCTTAGGATTTTTTAGATCGATTTCTCTGTGAGCCACATTCATATCACCGCATACGATAACAGGTCTGGAATTTTCAAGCTCTTTAAGATAGGTAAGAAAATCATCTTCCCACTTCATTCGATAATCCAGACGTTTCAATTCCTCCTGGGAATTAGGCGTGTAGACAGTGACCACATAAAAATCTTTAAATTCCAGAGTGATGATCCTTCCTTCATGGTCGTGCTGTTCGATTTCCATTCCATATGAAACGAATAAAGGTTCTTCTTTGGTAAAAACGGCAGTACCGGAATACCCTTTTTTTTCTGCATAATTCCAATACTGATAATATTCGGGAATATCCAGATCAATCTGCCCTTCCTGAAGCTTTGTTTCCTGAATACAGAAAATATCTGCGTCAATTTCTTTGAAAAAATCAAGAAACCCTTTGTTTACACAGGCTCGAAGGCCATTTACATTCCAGGATATAAGTCTTTTCATCGTTTTTGTCCTTTCCAAACTTAATGTACTTCTCTTATATGATACTTACATTATACTTGAATTTTTGTTTGAAAAACAGGCAAAAAGATAGAAATTCTGTCAGTTGTCCAGAATCCTTTTTTCAATAATATCCAGAGCACGCTCATTTTCATGAAGACAATAAGCTTTCATTTTTTCAGTTCCTTCCTGTTCAAAAGGAGTAATATCAGCGCCAAGCTGAACATAACAGACGTAGTTTCCGATTGTTTCTATTCTGGATGCGGATATTTTTGCTTCATTTTGTTTTTGCTGTTCATAAATTTTAAGGAGAATTTTTCGGTATTCACTTAAATAGTTTTCTACATTTTCGATTTCATTTTCTTTGGCTTTTATCAGGATCATCATATCAATCCCGGCTTCTGTATGTTGATATTCGGCTAAATAATCATCATACATATTTTCAGAGATCCCGGTTCTTTCTGCAAGTTCTTCAGCGCTTAAAAGGGTATCCGGCCAATAGTTTTCTCCTATGATTTCAACAACAGCATCTTTGAGATCATCCATTGGACCAATAATCTTATATTTGCTGCCTGCCTGAAGCGTGTTTACCGCTTCATCTTCCAGATTCCCTTCTCTACTGTATGCCTGGCTGTTTTCATCTCTGTCAATGTTATTTTTTTTTGTGCATCCGGTAAAGATCACAGATACAGACATAATGATAAAAAATAAAACGGATTTTTTCATGTTTTTCCTCATTTCTGCGTAGTTATTGCACGCTGAATAAAATAAATTTTCGGTGGTATGTTATAGTTTATAGTGACTAAGTATTTCCATATATTAGACAAAATATGTGAAAGTATGGTAAGATAAAAAACGAGGCTTTTCATTTTTTACAGGCTTTTTATCAACAGGATTTTATTCATAGATATATGGAGAGATCATCATGCTGTTTAATTCCTATATTTTTGTTTTTTTATTTTTGCCGATGACCCTGGCCGGGTGGTATGTTCTGAATCATTTGAAAGCTTATGAGCCTGCTAAATTATTTTTGGCAGGTATGTCATTATGGTTTTACGGTTATTTTAACATTTATTATCTTGCCGTTATTGTGGCCAGTATCCTGGGAAATTATTGTTTAAGTTATATGATGAAGTTTTCACGGACAAAGTTTACTTCCCGGATGGGACTGGCCGCAGGTATAGTGTTGAATCTTGGTTTTTTGTTTTATTTTAAATATTACGACTTCTTTTTTGAAAATATAAACGGGATATTTCACACTGATTTTAACCTGAAGCATATTCTTCTTCCTCTTGGCATCAGTTTTTTTACTTTTCAACAGCTTTCCTTTATTATTGACAGATGCAAAGGAAAGGCGGAACATTATTCTTTTATAAATTATCTGACATTTGTGACATTTTTTCCCCAGCTGATTGCAGGTCCGATTGTTTTGTATCAGGAAATGATGCCTCAGTTTGAAGATACATCCAAACGGAGAATGAATTTTGATAATTTTGCAAAAGGAATTGTACTTTTTACTCTTGGTCTGGGAAAAAAGGTATTATTGGCAGACACTCTGGCGATTCCAGTAAATTATGGATTTGAGCAGACGGTATTTTTAGATACGCCTTCTACTTTGTTGGTTATTCTGGCATATACCTTCGAGATTTATTTTGATTTCAGTGGTTACAGCGATATGGCGATGGGACTTGGAAAAATGTTTAATATCGAGCTGCCTGCTAATTTTAATTCTCCTTATAAATCCTGTTCCGTAAAAGAACTCTGGCAGAGATGGCATATAACCCTCTCACGTTTTTTTATCCAGTATGTCTATATTCCTTTAGGAGGAAGCAGAAAAGGGAAGGCAAGGACTTTAATCAATACTTTTATGGTATTTTTTTTAAGCGGGCTCTGGCACGGGGCAAATTGGACGTATGTGGCATGGGGGTCCATGCAGGGACTTCTGGTAATATGGGATAATATAGGAATTGTAGGGATAAAAGGAAGTAAGGAAGAGCGTTCTGCCAAGATTGTAATCCCAGGATGGCTGGGATGGATCTTTACTTTTACTTTTTTTAATTTATCCCTTTTCTTTTTCCGAAGTGAGAATATGACAAGTGCTTTTCAGATGTTTAAAAATCTTCTGGCATTTAAAAATACCGGCTATCTTTATAAAATAGCAGCCAGACTGGATATACCGGAATTTTATCTTATAAAGCAGGCAATCAATATGACAATGCCTGATAAGCTTGCTTTTGTTTATCTTCTTCTGTTTGTTTTTTTGTTGGCTGTCAGCGCCTTTATTATTACTGGAAAGAATACACTTGAGATTGTGTCAGAACATCCTTTGGATTCCAAACTTTGTTTTCTGGTTACAGTGGTTTTTGTGTGGTCTGTGATTTCTTTTTCTCAGGTTAGTACGTTTATTTACTTTAATTTTTAAGAAATTACTTTGAAAGCGCCGGACAGCGGCTGTGGGGATGAGTGTGTTTACACGCACAGCCTGAGCAAGATGAGAGTTTACTTAGGAAGCATGGAGTGTGATTCGTTATGTCAAAAAAATTTATCAGAAATTTTATGCTCTCAAGCGGAATTTTGTTATTGTTATGTATTTTTGTTGTAGTACTGTTTGATCCTTTTTTTCAATATCATAAGCCATTAAAAGGTCTTAAAGCCGTGCTTACAGATAAAGAATATCAGTGTGTGGGTTCCCTGAAAACATTCGATTATGACAGTGTGATTGCAGGCTCTTCTGTGTCGGAAAATTATTATAATGATTGGTTTAATCAGGGATTTGACTGTAATGTGATCAAAGCGATTCGTTCTTATGGCGCTACGGCAGATCTCTGTTATCTTCTTGACATTGCTTTTTCCTGTCAGGATCTGAAATATGTTTTTTATAATCTGGATCCTTCTGCATTGACAGCGGATCCAAAAACCACATATGAGCTCACAGGGTGCCCCATGTATTTATATGATGATAATTATATCAATGATGTAGAATACTGGTTGAATAAGGGAGTTCTTATGGAAAAGATTCCTTATATGGTTGCAAATTCTCTGATAGGAGATTATGACGAAAATAATTCTTACAATTGGGCACAGTGGAAGGAATTTAATTCTGATATGATTCTGGGTCTGTATATTCGTAAACCTTCCATTTCAGAGATGAAACCGGAAAAATATTATGAAGATGTATTGAGGAAAAATTTAGATCTGTTAACGGAAAGAATCAATTCACACCCTGAAACAGTTTTTTATATATTTATCCCTCCTTATTCTATGCTCTGGTGGGATAATATTTACCGGGAGGGCGACACTGAAGCATATCTTTATAATCTGGAACAGGCAATGCAGGAGCTTGTTCGTTACGACAATGTAAAACTTTTTTATTTTCAAAATAACAGGGAAATCATTACAAACCTGGAAAATTATATGGATATCATTCATTTTTCTCCGGATATTAACCGTTATATCTGTGAAAGTCTGATAGATGGAAAACATCAGGTAAATGAAGAAAACTACAGGAAAAATATCAGTGAAATGAAAGAACTGTCGGATGAGATCGTACAAAAGCTTGTCAAACCTTATGAAGAAAGAATCAAGGTTGACATTTATGATGACTAAGCCGATTAAGGAACAATGGAAAAAGTTTTAAAAATTGCCCAGATATAGGGAGCCCCGAAAACATTCAGAGATTTAGGACCTGTTATTCTGTCAGGATCCTTTTCCAGTTTGTCAAGCGCCTGTTCAAGAGTTGCCTTCGTGATGGATTTGGACCGTCTGTCCACAAAAATCTCCCCGCCTTTAACTGTATAAGTAAAGGGCAGTTTTTTTACAGTATATAAATTTATCAATGAACAAACGCTATTGATGAATAAATCAGTTATGGAGCCTGCTAAATATGATCCCTATGGAAATATAAGACAATATGGTGCCGTTGAATGGAATGCAGATACCACAGAATTGGAATATCAAAGGGAACAGGTACGGCGTGCGGGTATGATTTTGCGCAATATATTGTGCCCCGCTCATTTTGATAATTCTAAATCATTCAATACAGTTGCTTCATTAGAAGAAATATGTGAACAAGGAAATATTTGTACAAAAAATATAGATGACGAACTGATGAAAAAATTATTTTATGTTTCAAATAGTTTAATAAGCGATACTGATTATTCGTTAGAGCAGGCTTATGATGCAATTGAGGGTATGATAAATGAGTACTACGGTGATTGACTACAGAGAAGCTAAGGATATGATAGCTGAATGGGGATATGATAAACTTACTGCATTGCAAGATGTGGTCTTTAAAGATTGTGGCTGTTGGGAAAATGCTAGAGAGTTTATTATAGGCTCAACATCGTCTGGAAAAACACTGATTCCACTTGTATGTTACAAAACTGATAAAAGACGATTTGAGAGAAAAGCCAAGCTGCTTTATCTAGTTCCATATAGAGCACTTGCTACTCAAAAAGAAAGAGAGTTCATACAAAAATTTTCTGAAGAGCGAATAATTGTTTCTACAAGTGAATATTGTTCTGAAGATGTTAATGTCATGAATGGCAACTGCGATATAGCTATAGTTATATATGAGAAAGTGTTCATGTTTCTCTCAAATGATAAAAATTTTTTGGTCCAGTATACACAAAACGGAAGAGGAACGATAGCCAGTGGAAAAAAGAGCGATGTGGGAGGACTGCTCCAAACGGGTAAGCGTAAGCAATTAGAAAGGAAGGAATCATATGGCTGAAAGAGAAAGGGAGCATTGTATTGCTCAAAGAAAAGGGAAAGAAAGAGATTTATATACTTGTCAAGTTTGTGGATCTACCGTTCATGTAGAAGGCCATCATATTATAAATTATCAGTACGGTGGAGTTGCAAGCATTGATAATATCGTAACTTTGTGTCAAAAATGTCATAAGCAGGTTCACAGAGGTAACATAGATATTCTTAAAATATAGAAAAATAACATCATTTAGCCACACTCCAATTAGTACAGACGGATAACAAAGAAGCCTTAGGGATTTATTAACAATTGATAATTATGGAGGTATCATCAATGAAGTTAAAAGAGATTATTTCACAGAAAAAAGCACCTTGCGAAAAATGCCCATATAAATTAGGGATGATTAAAACGCTGGCTAACCCCTGTCCGCAGTGTAAGCTGAACGGTTATCGTTCTTATGAATGGTTCCGGAACATGCAGTAGCAGGGAAAAGATGTGAAAAAATACTGGCCTTCAGCTTTCACAAATTTTTTTAATCACTCTTACATAAATTTAAAAATTCTAAAAAGAAGGAAGGTACGAAAGATCCTTCCTCCCAAACCGCTAAAACACAGCATTTCAACTTCACCTCTCCTCACACACCTGAAAAATATAAAATTTTAAATAATAAGACTCATCCGCCGCCCAAAGAATGGGATGATCTGGTGCCTGGGTTCTGAATTCCACCTGTCTCAAACGTTTATGTACATTTCTTGCCGCCTGATGAATGGTCTGTGTAAAAAGCTCATATGACATAAAATGGGAGCAGGAACAGGTAGCCAGAAATCCTCCGTTCCTTACAAGCTTCATCGCCCGCAGGTTGATCTCCCTGTACCCCTTTACAGCATTTTTAATGGAATTACGGGATTTGGTGAAAGCAGGAGGATCCAGAATGACTACATCAAATTTTTCTCCCTTTTCCTCCAGTTCCGGAAGCAACTCAAATACATCCCTGCACAAAAATCTTACTCTCTCCGTTACATGGTTTAACTCCGCATTTATAATGGCCTGATCAATGCCGATTCTGGAAGAATCCACCCCGATCACCTCCTTTGCTCCTGCTTTTGCCGCATTTAAGGCAAAGGATCCTGTATGTGTAAAACAGTCCAACACCTTTGCATCTTTACAGAGCTTCTGAACAGCCAGACGGTTATATTTCTGATCAAGGAAAAAGCCTGTCTTCTGTCCATCCTTTACGTCCACCAGAAATCTGACACCATTTTCTTCAATTTCCACATTGGTGTCAAACTCCATTCCCATAAATCCTTTCATCCGTTCCATGCCTTCGTTCAGTCTTACCTTTGCATCACTCCGCTCATAGATGCCTTTAATCAAAATTCCATCCTTAAGAAGAAGATCCTTTAAAATTTCCACAATCTCCTCCTTAAATCTGTCGATTCCAAGAGCCAGGGATTCTACTACCAACACATCAGAAAACTTATCAATCACAAGGCCCGGCAAAAAATCCGCTTCTCCGAATATCATCCGGCAACTCCCCGTATCAACTGTTTTCTTGCGATATTCCCAGGCATCCTTCACCCTCTTTTTCAGAAAACTTCTGTCAATCTGCTGATCCGTATTTCTTGTCATCATTCTGATCCGTATTTTGGAATTCTGATTGATAAAACCTTTTCCCAGAGGATAACCGTCAAAATCATGGATTACCACAATATCTCCATTAACAAAAGTTCCCATGATGCTTTCGATCTCATTATCATATATCCACATACCGCCGGATTTAACCGTACGTCCCTCTCCCTTTTTAAGAGTCACTACTGCTTCTTTCATTTTCTCACCTTTATACACTTTCTTTATTTTCATACAGTATATCTGATTTTGCTTTTAAACACAATGTTCTCCTGTGCAATCGAGTAGGGATGCTTTTTCTCCCTACTCGCCGCGCGGCCCGCACGCCGCTTTAGCGGCATATTCCTCTGTGCGGGCCTGCACATAAAAATCCCCTGAAATTATTTTTTTCAGGGGATCAGATTCCTATGCCTTTTTTAATCTCATGCAAAAAATTCTTCCAGAAGATCCTCCAGTTCATCCTGATACCCGCTTACTGCAGATTCCGGCTCCTTTTTGAAAGTCTCCTCCGGTACTTTTTCTTCTGTCATTTTCTCTCCCAGAAATTCCTTTACATACTTCTCTCTTTTTTTGATTCCTTCCTCCATCGCATTTTCTTTTTCTGTTTCAAGTCTGGGAGCATAATGATTTTCCAGATAATCTGTCAAATTTGTTTTCAGTATCTTTCTTTTCTCCTGTGCATCTACGATCCCTGTTATAGAAAAATACAGATATAACCCGAGTATACTGATCAGATAATAGGGAATAATCTGAAATATGGTACTTCCTGATGCCAGCGACAGACAAATGGATAATCCTGTCATTAATACAGAGAGCATCATAAACTGTCCTGAAATATGATCCAGACGCGTCAGTTTTATTTGGGCGAAGCAGACTTTTTGAAGGAACTTGTCCACAAAAACATCTGTATTTACCATTTTACCGTTTAATTTGTAATAACTGGCATATTTCTCTTTACACTGCTTTAACTGTTTATTTTTTGTATCTGACATATGATCTGACTGAGATATCATCCTGTAATAAATGATTCCGGATATCATCTGACAGATAATACTGAAAAATAAAAAAAACGCTATCAGGCCCGTAAGAATTTTGTGCTCAAATAATATTATAAACATATTTCCTCCTTCCTTTACTATATTATAATAAAAGGGGATTTTTCACTCAATAATCAGAGGGCTGTAATTCCTCGTCATTTTTCGTCAAAAATACCCTTTCTTACCAGAAAAAGCACTGGCATATGCCGGTATTTTCTGCTATACTTATTTTCTATAGAAAGGATGGGTCATATGAAATATCAAACAAAAGGTACCTGCTCCACATCCATTGATGTAGAGGTAGAGGATGGAAAAGTAAAATTTGTCGAATTTTTTGGCGGCTGTAACGGCAATCTTAAGGGAATTGCAAGCCTTGTTACCGGTATGCCGGTGGATGATGCTATTTCCAAGCTGAAAGGAATTCGCTGTGGTTTTAAGGCTACTTCCTGCCCGGATCAGTTGGCACATGCTCTTGAACAGATCAAAAACGGCAATTAATAACTAACTGGAGGTTCCTTCTATGGGTGGCTTAAATACAGCAAGTGACTTGAATACAACCAAAAAAATAGTTCTTACAGGTGGAGGAACCGCAGGCCATGTAACGCCTAATATTGCTTTAATGCCTCATCTTAAAGAGGCCGGTTATGAAATTTTTTATATTGGTTCTTATGAAGGGATTGAGAAGAAACTGATTACCGACTTTGACATTCCTTATTATGGAATCGCTACCGGAAAATTCAGACGGTATCTGGATATTAAGAATCTGACAGATCCCTTTCGAGTAATCAGGGGATATGGTGAAGCCAGAAAGATTCTGAAAGAGATCCAACCCAATGTCGTTTTCTCGAAAGGCGGTTTTGTCAGTGTTCCTGTGGTGCGGGCGGCTGCATCTCTGCATATCCCCTGCATTATTCACGAATCTGATATGACTCCGGGTCTTGCAAATAAATTATGTATTCCTGTCGCCAGCAAAGTATGCTGCAATTTTCCTGAAACCCTTGCCATGCTTCCAAAAGAAAAGGCAGTGCTGACCGGTTCTCCTATCCGGGAAGAGCTGACTCGTGGTAATAAAATCGCTGCTCTCGATATGTGCGGATTCACTGCAAATAAGCCAGTCATCATGGTGATTGGCGGGAGTCTCGGCGCAGCTTCTGTCAATCAGGCAGTACGTGAAGCATTGCCTATGCTTCTAACTGATTTTCAGATCGTTCACATCTGCGGAAAGGACAAAATTGACGCCTCCCTCCTTAAAACAGAAGGATATATACAGTTTGAATATGTTAAGACGGAACTGAAAGATTTGTTTGCTATAGCAGATGTTGTGGTTTCCCGGGCAGGAGCCAATTCTATTTGTGAACTTTTAGCTCTTAAAAAGCCTAATCTGCTGATTCCACTTTCCGCCCACAGCAGTCGGGGAGATCAGATCTTAAATGCCAGATCTTTTGAATCACAGGGATTTTCTATGGTTATTGACGATGACAGTTTGTCTCCTGATCTTCTGGCGGAAAAGATTATTGAATTATACTTTACCAGACAGACTTATATTGAAGCAATGGGCAGAAGTAATCAGCTTGGTTCTATCAGAACCATAATAAAACTGATTCAAAACGAAACAGACTCCTACTGATATGGATAAGAATATGACAAAAGATTTATTATGGCAATTGATTGTTGCTCATCAAAATGAAACTTTTTATACTGGAAACAAAAAATCCAGTGTTTTCGGAACGTTTACCGGGAGAGTGTAGGAATAATCAAGAAATAAACGACTTTTCTACACCCTCCGGTACTACGTTTCACTTTTGTTTCTGCAATAAGAATATGACTATATTATGACACAGGTCGTACCTCTTTACAATAAAAAATGCCGCCGATTGTCAATGGGCAGCGAGGTATTATAACCATATTCAAATTGTACCGGCACGACCTTACTGTGCCTTGTTGTAGTTTGCAGAACTGATACCAAGGAGAACCCCAAGGAAGGTGTCAATAGCCGTAATGGTGCCGACTACCTGCTCGCCATAGGGAAGCCCCCAGATCCCTGCCAGCGCAAAGTACAGAGTACCCGCCGCCGGAAGCAGAAACTGCGCGATCCATTTCAGTACATCATAGGTTTTGTTACTCATGCTCATGATTTTGTTCCTCCATTTCATAGGTTGATTTATGAATCGGTAATTTGTTTACCTCATTCATCACACGTTTTGCGGAGCCGTTTCCGCCCATTTTCTCATAAGGTTTGTAGAGATACTCGTAGAGATTTTCATACTCGTCCGAAGTGATGTATCCCCTTTCTATGTAGACCATACCCAAATACATAATACGGTCATGCCCAAGCCCTATGAGCATTTCGGTTTTTACGTCTTTTTTCTCAAGCCGCTTTGTTATGTAGGCCCACAGCCCAGAAGACGCAAGAACTGAGCTAAATATAGTTAGTAATATTTGAAACCATTGTTCCATGTCATACCTCCTGTATAATATTTTGTGGCGACCTATCAAATATAACCAGCTTCTTGTTTACGACTGTTACTGTCTTGTCGGATAGAAGCTCCATTGTCATAAATAATCCGTTTCTTTACTTCTGGCAACAGAACATCATCACATAATACATGGCGAACGATACGGTCTCTGATTCGAATACTTGTGATAGGTCTTACCCGGCCCCGTTCAGACAGCGAGAATTCTTCCGTCGGACCATTTTGAAGAGTCCGATTAAGAAGATCATCTTGTATAGAAAAGATATAGCGCAGAAAATTCATCATGAACTTCTGAGTTGTTTCTTTCCATTTGCTACCTTTCACGGAAGCCTTGTAAGCCCTATACAAATTGTTGGCGTCAGACAAAATCTCTTCATACGTCATATTTATTCACCGTGATAGCA
>CAMWFQ010000033.1 GCA_947173495.1 uncultured Lachnospiraceae bacterium
GTGCGGGCTTATAGCCCGCGTCCCGAGCCACCCGTTTTACGGGTGGGGGCGACTATAAAATATAAAACTATTCCAAATTGGAATTGTGATTTGCGAAAAACACTTTGTTTATTCTATTGTCATACAATAAAATTTATGCAGATAAACCCCAAAAGCCAGTTTTTTGGGCAACCATTTGGGAAAAAATAACAATTTAAGGAGGAAAATATGAGGAAGAAAATTGGCAGATTTGTAGCATTAGGAATGACTGCGATCATGGTTTTTTCTATGGCTGCATGCGGCGGTTCCTCATCGGAAGGAACTTCAGAGGCAACAGAAACAACACAGACCACGGAGACAGAAGAAGCAGATGGTGCGGCAACGGCTGAAGAGACTGTATCCGGAGAAAGCGGCGAGACGACATTTGCATGGCTGAAAGAGGCTCAGCCGGAAGGGTGGACCGAAGCGGATGCAACGGAAACAGTAAACGTCCACTTAAATTCGGCAGCATACCAGCTGGATCCAAGCGCGGCGTCCGGGAACGATGCAAACAATATTTTCAGAAAGCTGATCTGGGATTTCCTGATTGTACGTGATGAGATTACGAATGAGTATATTCCCTGGCTGGCGGAATCATACGAGTTATCCGACGATGGGCTGACGGTAGATTTTGTGATTCGTCAGGACGCCTATTTCACAAACGGGCAGCAGGTGACGGCGGAGGACGTGGTATTCTCCTTCGAGCGTGTGCGTACGGATACGGAGCACTGCCCGGACTCCAATGCGAAGGCAATCCGTAACTATGTGGAGAGTACGGAGCAGACTGGTGATTTCAGTTGTACCGTTCACTTTAAGACAGTGAACCCGGAGTTCATCAGTTATCTTACATCTTTCCCGATTCTCTGTAAGAGCGCTTATGATGAGATGGGATATGATGCGTACTGGCTGGCGCCCGTCGGCTCAGGAGCTTACGTTTTAACGGCATATGATCCGGCAAATGCAAGCGGAACCCTGACAATGCGGACGGACGAGCAGGGGTATTGGGGGTATGACTATGCCAATTCCTATTCTAATGTACAAACCATCAATATAACCTATGCGCCGGAGGCCACGACGAGGCTGTCCTCCCTGCGTGCAGGCGAAGCAGATATTATCTCAGATGTGTCGAATATGGATGTGGAGGCTCTAAAGGCGGAAGGCCTCAGCGTGGATGTGCTGCGTGCAAGTACCTGTATCTTCCTGCAGTTTGCGTGTGCGGAGGACGACACATTCTATAATCGTGATCTGAGAGAAGCGCTGTCTCTGTGCATTGACCGCGAGGCCATTGTATCAGCGCTGCTGGGCGGGTATGGTATTGCTGCGACGACGAATTCCACAGAGGGAGACCTGGGATATCGTACAGATATCGCCTATGAATACAATGTAGAAAAAGCGAAAGAGCTTGTGGCGAACTCCGGCTACAACGGCGAACCTCTTCGTTTTATTTATTCGACCAGTGCGATATCTGTTGCCACCGAGTTATCTCAGGTGATCCAGTCCATGGCAGCAGAAGCAGGCATCAATCTGGAAGTGGTGCCGCTGGAACTGGCTATTTATGACGAGGCACGAAACAGCCATGATTTTGACCTTTGCCTTGCATCTATCGGAAAATCCGGAAATATGTGGTTCAAAGTTGCGGCGGAGGTCATTGCAACGGACCGTTTCAATACTGGACATACAAATGAAGAACTGAAGGCACTGGGAACGGAAATAGGATCGACCTTAAGTCAGGAAAAGCTGGATGAGCTGTTTTCTGAAATGGCGGCCATTGAGCTGACGGAGTTTGAGCCGAATCTGTACCTGTACTATCCGACTGCACTTTATGGAAGAGATGCAGACCTGACAGATATTGTATGGCATGGTTCCCATCAGCCGAATCTGACATATATGAAGGTGAAAAACTAGAAAAGAGCAGGGCCGTTCAATGAATGGGCGGCCCTGTCTGTGAAAATTCTTTGATTTGCAGATTGGAGAAGGTCATGAAGAAGTATATTTTTAAAAGATTATTGGCTTCTATCGTCGTATTGATTGGGGTATCGATCATTGCCTTCGTGCTTGTCCGGCTGGGAGGCGGTGATCCGGCAAGGATGATGGCAGGCGATACGGCCACAGAGGCGGAAGTAGAAGAAATGCGTATTCGAATGGGTTTGGACAAATCCTGGCCTGAGCAGTATGTAACTTATATTAAAGGGGTTCTGAAGGGGGATCTGGGATACTCCTGGAACTACAGTATGGAGGTGACGACTCTGCTTGCCACTCGTCTTCCTCAGACATTAATACTCAGCCTGTTCGGATTCTGCTGGGCGTGTCTGTTTTCGGTGATATTCGGAATGGTAGCTGGTATTAAGCAGGGAACGATTGTCGACTTTGGAGCTATGATGTTTGCCGTGATTGGACAGTCCATGAGTACGGTATGGCTGGGCTTTCTGCTGATTCTGGTGTTTGGCGTGAAGTTGGGATGGCTTCCGATTCAGGGGATGGGGAGTTTGAAACATATTATTATGCCGGGGCTTTGTGTGGGCTTCGGGTATGCGGCAAGCCAGACACGTCTGATGCGTTCCAGCATAGTGGATGTAATGCGTGAAGATTATGTGACAGCTGCCAGGGCCAGAGGAATTTCCAAGGGTGTCACCTATATGAAATATGCGTTTCGGAATGCGCTGCTTCCGATTGTAACAAGCATTGGCGTACAGTTTGGCACGCTGTTTGCGGGAGCCGTCGTTGTGGAGAATATTTTTAACTGGCCCGGTATGGGCGCACTGTTGACACAGTCCATTGGCGCCCGCGATTATCAGCTGGTACAGTCGATTCTTTTAATATCTTCCGTAACGTTGGTTTGCAGTAATTTCCTGGCGGATCTGCTGTATACCGTCGTAGACCCGCGGATCAGTTTTCGATAGGAGGGCAGTGATATGAAAATTAGTACACTTCTTCGAAAAATGCGTAAAAGTAAGCTGTTTATGATCGGCTTTTTCATGCTGTTTGCTATTACGGTGAGTTGTTTTACCTCCCGCTGGTGGGTACAGTGGGATTCTCAGGTGTCGGATCTGATGTCCCGCCTTGGAGCGCCGGACTGGTTTGCAAACGGTCTGAGCGGTCATCCCTTCGGCGCTGATCCGTTGGGACGCGATATCTTAAGCCGCCTCTTTGAAGGCGGATGGGTATCCCTGAAAATTACATTTCTGGTCACACTCTCCAGTATGATCTTAGGATCAGTAGTGGGGCTGATTGCCGGCTATTATGGCGGATGGGTAGATATGGTTCTTATGAGGCTCTGCGATATCTTAAGTTCCATTCCGCAGCTGATGCTCGCGATCTGCGTGGTTGCGATTCTGGGAACGAACATGTTTAACCTGATCTTTACGATGAGCGTAACCGGCTGGGTGAGTACAGCCAGGCTGGTCAGGGCTGCAGTATTCGGATGTAAAAATAAAGAGTTTGTGTCCGCATCCAAAGTTATGGGGGCCAGCGGATTCAGAATTCTCTGGAAGGAGATCTTCCCTAATACAATTACGCCGCTGATGATCTCCGCCAGCGGCCACTTTGGCGGAACAATCCTGTTAGAGACCAGTCTGAGCTACCTGGGCATGGGAGTTCCGGTTCCTGTACCTTCATGGGGGAATATGATTTCGGATGGACGCAGCTACATTACTTCCGCACCGTGGGTTGTCATTGTGCCGGGCATAGCGTTGATGATGACGGTGCTGGCATTCAACTTCATTGGCGACGGAGTACGTGATATTCTTGACCCGAAAAATATCAATTAGCACAGGAGGCGCGAAGGTAATGAAGGAAGAGCTTATAAGAATTGAAAATCTGTGGGTAGAATATCATTCCGGCGGTGCAGTGGCAAAGGCGCTGAACGGGATCAATCTGACGATCAACAAAGGAGAGGCATTGGGACTGGTAGGGGAGAGTGGTGCGGGAAAGACAACAACAGCATTGTCTATTATGCAGCTGCTTCCCCGGGAGGTTGGAAGGATCACCCAGGGGGATATTTTTTATCATGGAGAATCCATGTTAAAGAAGAAGGATAAGGAAATGAATACAATCCGCGGAAACAAGATTTCCATGGTGTTTGCCAATCCTCTTACCTCCCTGAATCCGGTGTTTACGGTAGGACATCAGATTGCAATGGGACTTCGTAAGCACCAGAAACTGAGTAAGAAGGAAGCGGCACAGGAGGCGGCAAAGCTTCTGGAAACAGTGGGAATCGCGAAATACCGCCTGGACGATTATCCGCACCAGTTTTCCGGCGGTATGAGACAGAGAGTAGGTATTGCGGCGGCTCTTGCCTGTTCACCGGAGGTTTTAATTGCAGATGAGCCGACGACTGCGCTGGACGTTACTATCCAGGCTCAGATTCTGGAACTGATGAAGAAGCTGCAGCACGAATATGATACCTCCTTGATCATGATTACGCACAATCTCGGTATTATTGCGGAGCTTTGCGAGAAAGTGGCGATTATGTATGGCGGTGAGATCGTGGAATATGGATCGGTGCAGGAGGTGTTTGAAAATCCGCTGCATTGGTATACATACGGTCTGCTGCATGCGATTCCACAGCTGGAAGGGGAGCGTAAGCCGTTGGAATCCATTCCGGGTTTGGTTGCCAATGCGCAGACACTGCCGGAGGGATGTAAGTTTCACCCGAGATGTGCACACTGTACGGAAAAATGTAAGACAACGATCCCGACAATGATCCGGATCAGCGACAATCATTATGTGGCTTGCTGCGGAGCGGAGGTGTAAGAGATGGCAGAACCGTTAGTTTCGATAAAAGATTTAAAAATGTATTTTGATGTTCCTGGGAAGGGCAAGCTTCATGCGGTGGATGGGGTTACATTCGATATTATGCCAAATGAGACAGTGGGGCTTGTAGGCGAGAGCGGCTGTGGAAAGAGCACAGTCGGAAATGTTCTGATCGGGCTGCTTAAGGCCACAGGCGGGCAGGTGATCTTTGAGGGGCAGGATATTTTGCAGATGAAGAGGAAGGGATTGAATGAGGTCCGCAAGAAGATGCAGATTATTTTTCAGGATCCTTATTCCTCTTTGAACCCCAGAAAGGCAGTGTCGACAATTCTCTCGGAACCTTTTCAGATTCATCATATGGCACATGGAGAATCCCTGCAAAAGAAAGTAAAAGAGATCGCAAATTCGGTTGGACTGGAAGATTATGTTCTGGAAAAATATCCTCATGAGCTGGATGGAGGAAAGCGGCAGCTGGTGGGAATTGCCCGAGCGCTGGCTTTGGGGCCTAAATTTGTTATCTGTGATGAACCGGTATCGGCACTGGATGTGTCCGTCCAGGCGACGATTATCAACCTGCTGATCGAAATGCAGAAGAAGATGGGACTTTCCTACCTGTTTGTTTCCCATGATTTGAGTGTAGTGCGCCATATTTCCAATCGTGTGGCGGTTATGTATTTGGGCGAAATTATTGAATTCGCCGACACGGATGAGATTTTTGCAAATGCCCATCATCCTTATTCGATTGCACTTTTGTCCGCAGTGCCCAAAATTAATTTTGAAAAGAGGACGACACGAATTGTATTGAAAGGAGATGTGCCGAGCCCGATTAATCCGGCGCCGGGCTGCCGCTTTGCGCCGCGTTGTCCGATAGCACAGGAATGCTGTAAAAAGAAATCGCCGGAGCTTCAGGAGATTGCACCGGGCCATACGGTAGCATGTCATTTCTGGGAGGATGCCAGAAGTAAAATGCTGTGAAACAGAAAATGAGGTAGCTATGGGAAGGAAAGAGATGAACCGTACAGCAAATAGCAGAAATGATCTGCTGAACGGCCCTGTTGGTACTACATTGTTACGATTTTCCCTGCCTTTCATGTTCAGCACGTTGCTGCAGACGCTCTATACGACCATCGATACGATTATTGTGGGGCAGTATCTGGGAAGCTCCGGCCTTTCGGCAGTCTCTAACGGAAGCCAGCTGGTGGAAGTGCCCAATATGATTCTGATTGGATTTTCAACCGCAGGACAGGTTCTGATCTCCCAGGCGGTTGGAGCAAATAAAAAGGAAAATGTGCGGCAGATTGTCGGTTCACTGTTCTATTTGATTATGGCAGTGGCAGTAACAGTCTGCTGCATTTATCTGATGTTCTATAAGGTACTGCTTGATATTTTGAATACGTTTTGCAGCATGCCGCGCTATGCACGATGACACTTCTGCTGGAATTCCCAGGCAGATGTGTCATGACAGGTTGTAATGCGCTGGTATCGGCACAGGGCTTTGTAAAACTGAGCATGACAGCTGCATTTCTGGATGCGTTTGTGGGCCGTGTATTCTTAACCTGGCTGTTTGGCATCATGCTGAATATGGGAACATTTGGACTTTTTCTGGGTTATGGAATGGGGACTTATCTGACGGCAATTCCGGTGTTTGTATATTATATCAGCGGTTCCTGGAAGAAAAGAAAGGTACTTACATTGGGAGGTAAAGATGTATAAAACAGAAAAATTTTCACCAAACGATTTCACACCTGCGAGATTTGAAGCGCAGGGAGAGATTACATTGAACAATCATAAAATTTCGTACCACACGGTAAGCGAGGATAATGTTTTCTATCATAATGACGGAAAAGCCATTGCATCAATCTTTTCCTATTCTTATTTTCGCAGTGATGTGGAAGATAATACTGCAAGGCCTGTGATTTTTTGCTACAATGGGGGCCCGGGTTCATCTTCGCTATATGTACATGCAGGGTTTCTTGGAACCAAGCGGATAAAGTATGAGGAGCTTGACCGGCCGACTGCTCTTCCGCCGTATGAGGTAATTGATAATCCTGACTGCCTGTTGGATATTGCAGATATTGTATTTGTGGATCCGGTGGGAACCGGGTATGGCCTGCTGCTGGATGACAGTGAGGCGAAAACCTTTTTTGGGGTTGAAGAGGATGCGGAGGCTTTATTGATGTTTATTGAGAAGTGGATTTCCCGCTATAAGCGTTGGCGAAGCCCTAAGTATCTGATTGGTGAGAGCTATGGCTGTACCCGGTCTGCTACAGCTGCCGGCATTGCGGTGACCAGAGGAGCAGAGCATTCTTATAATATCGCTTTTGATGGCATTGTTATGATTGGCAATACAGTCACTGTAGGAAAATACTTTGGCAGAGAGATACCGGTAGAACCTGCGGTTCTTTCATTTCCTACCTGGGCAGGCATTAACTGGTTTCATAATCATCCTGCCGGACAGACGCTTGAAGAATTTGCAATGGAGGCAAAGCAGTTCGCCGATACGGAATATTTGTCAGCGCTGTATCAGGGCGATGCACTTCAGGGGGAGAAGAGGGAAGAGATTATCAAAAAGCTTTGCTATTATACAGGTGTGTCCCGGGAGTATCTGGAGGAGCGCAGCCTGCGCATTGACGATAAGACTTTCCGCACGGAGGTGGTCAGGGACAGAAATATTGCGGTTGCCAGATTTGATGGGAGGATTACCCGTCCTCAGTATAAGCCGTGGATCGTGGAAGATGCAATTGGCATGCGGGATGACGCTTCAACTGACCGGTATGGCGCCTATTTCCTTTCAGCACTGAATGGAGTGATTTTTCCGGGCCTGAATATTGAGCTGGAGCGTGTTTATATTTCCTCCTACAGGATGAAGAATCCCGATACAGGGCAGGATAAATGGAACAGAGAGGCTCCCATGGGTACTACAGGAGAGCAGCTCCGTAACGCGATGATTCGTACGCCGGGAATGCGGGTCTTTTTTGCAAACGGCTGGTATGATACAGCGACCCATATCGGCACGGTGTATTATACGCTCGACCATGCAGGGCTCCCTATGGATCGGGTGACAGTAAAGGGTTATCCTTCAGGGCATATGATCTATATTGGAGAAGAGAATGTGAAGGAGCTTTGTGAAGATATCCGCAGCTTTATAAATGGTAATATGCCCGGAAAAGGCAAAAAATAAAATACACTGATTATCTGTGCAGCAGCTTATGGCGATATTTATAGCAAACGACAAAAATATTTGCCATTTACTATAGATAAACTGCTGCATTTGCTATTATAATATGAAAATATTCAGAAGGAGGAAAACAGCATGGAAGGAAAAATGAAGGTAGCGGTAATGGCCGGGATCGGAAAGATGGAGTATGAAGAGAGGGATATCCCGAAGATAAAGGATAACGAAGTTCTGGTCAGGCTGGAATATGTGGGGATCTGTGGCAGCGACCTGCATTATTATGAAACAGGAGCGATCGGGGACTATGTGGTTAAGCCGCCATTTGTGCTGGGACATGAGCCGGGGGGAACGGTAGCGGAAGTGGGGAAGGAGGTAAGGCATCTGAAGGTCGGAGACAGGGTAGCGCTGGAACCGGGAAAAACCTGCGGACACTGTGAATTCTGTAAAACGGGGCGTTATAATCTCTGCCCGGATGTGGTGTTTTTTGCGACGCCGCCGGTAGACGGAGTATTTCAGGAATATGTGGCCCATGAAGCAGATCTCTGTTTTAAGCTTCCGGAGAACGTAAGTACCCTGGAAGGAGCCCTGATAGAGCCTTTGGCAGTGGGATTTCACGCGGCTATGCAGGGAGGAGCAAGGGCCGGACAGAGCGCGGTGGTTATGGGTGCAGGTTGTATCGGTCTGGTGACCATGATGGCCCTGAAAGCCATGGGCGTATCCAGAGTATATGTGGCGGATATCATGGAAAAACGCCTGCAAAAGGCATTGGAGCTGGGAGCAGACGGAGTGATCAACGCAGACCGCTCTGATGTAGTGGAAGAGGTAAGAAAGCTGACGGAAGGAAGGGGATGCGATCTTGCGGTAGAGACCGCGGGCACCCAGACAACCACGGTACAGACGATCCATATGGCGAAGAAGGGAGCAACCATTGTGCTGGTGGGCTACAGCAAAAGCGGAGAAATGACACTGCCCATGAGCCTTGCGCTGGATAAAGAACTGACCTTCAGGACAGTATTCCGTTACCGCCATATCTACCCCATGGCGATTGAAGCAGTTGCAGCGGGAAGAGTGAACCTGAAAGGGATTGTGACAAATATTTTCGGATTTGATGAAGTACAAAAAGCCATGGACGAGAGTGTAAACAACAAAGCGGATATTGTGAAGGCAGTGATTCGTATTACTGCGTAAGGGATATAAAAACTTCGTATAAAAACAGCCGTAACAGCTGCTTATAATGTTGCTGTTTCAGCTGTAAGAAATTTGTAAGAAACACCTTGCGTATTTTGTAAACAATTCCGGGTATGCTGATAACAGCTCAGGGAGAATGAGCTCAGGAACTGTGCAGGAGAAATATCCGGCGAAATCTGACTTCAGCACAGTTCCCAACGTTTTAAACGAATACGACAACACGGTATTGTATCAGAAGCGGTATCGGGCAGAAAAGAGACAGCCGAAAGTGTAGGCAGAAAGGCATAAGAATGGAACGCATACTTGTTGTAGATGATGACAGAGAGATTGTAAAGGCGATCAGTATTTTGCTGGAAAAGGAAGGCTATGAGGTGCTGAAAGCTTACGATGGCCTTCAGGCATTGGATATTTTGGCGTCCTCTCAGGTACAGCTGGTGCTTATTGACGTGATGATGCCGAAGCTGGACGGTCTGTCTGCGATGATGCGAATCAGAGAAAAAAAGAACATTCCGATTATTGTTCTCAGTGCAAAGAGCGAGGACACAGATAAGGTGCTGGGATTATCTATGGGAGCAGATGATTATGTATCCAAGCCCTATAATCCCCAGGAACTGGCAGCCCGGGTGAAAAGCCAGATCCGCAGATATACCTGTCTGGGTGATATCAATGCAGGGAATAAAGCAGAAGAGATCAGGAATGGACGCCTGTGTTACCGTACGGATGAAAAGGTGATCTACGCAGATGGGGAAGCAGTAAAGCTGACTGCCACGGAAACAAAGATAGTGGATCTGCTGATGAGAAATCCCGGCCGGGTATTTCCGGCCGAGGAGATTTACCGCCGTGTATGGAATGAGGATGCCTATGCATCGGAAAATACCGTGATGGTGCACATCAGACGTATTCGTGAGAAACTGGAGCTGAATCCGAAAGAGCCAGAATACATAAAGGTGGTGTGGGGAATTGGATACAAAATGGAAAAACAGGAAAAATGTAATTAGCTTTGTTGTTTTCTTTCTGGGAGTCAGTCTGGTTCTGGAAAACGGAATCAGTATTTTAAAAAATATGCCGGGCGGCATGCTTTCTCCCGAGCTGGACAGCGTGTTGGAAGAGGACTATCAGCGGAGCAGGAGATTTCAGGAATATATCTGCGGACGCCTGGAGCTTTTTTTGTCCATGGCGGCGAACAGTCTGGGAAGTTCTGTGGAGGAAGGCTATTACTATGATTATTATGATGAGTATGGCGACATCCTGAGAGATTTTGGTTATGGGGAAGAATATTCTGATCCTGAACTGGAACAACAGGTGATGCCAGGGGAAGCCGGAGGAGGATATGCTGACGATGCGTGGGAAAGCCAGTGGAATGAATGGGGCGAATATATTGGAAGAGAGTGGAAACCCCTCACAGAAGAACAGAGAAGGAAGATAGCAGGGAAATATCATGAACGTATGGAAGGGGATAAAAATCTGCTCTATACGATCTCCTATGACGGGGAGGTTCTGTATTCCAATACAGATCTGCTTAAGGCGGATGGGAACATGGAAGATCCGGAGGGGATGTCCTCTCAGGGCTATAATTTTCTTCTGTGTTTTGATGGGGAAAAGGTTCAGGTCGTCAAGGATGGAAAAGAAGTGGATATCTATGGAGATGGGTATTACCGGGAGGAGAGCGGCAGCTGGTATGTGCCGGGATACCGGAATTTCCAGGTGGCTGAGGAGATGAAAAAGGCCAGGATATCTGTTGCTGTGGCCAGAGAGCCTCTTTTGTATACGGAAAGTATATATGGAAAAGAAGGATATCAGACAAATGACAATACGCTGTACTGGCTGGCATGTCAAAGTGCAGACAATCAAAAGAGGATGCGCAGGAATATGGCAGGTCTGGCAGCAGGGGTGATGTTGCTTTTGACAATGCTGATCTTCCCTGTCAGAGAAGGAAAGAGAGAGACACAAAAAATAATTGCCCGTATTCAGGGGAAAATATGGGTGGAGTGTAAAGTGATTTTGCTGCTGGCGTTGATTTATCTTGTGCTGATCATGATCTCTGCCAGTGAATACGGGTATGAACTCTGGCAGGAAATAACATATCATGAATATATGTATGATATTGAAACGATATGTATCTATGGCAGAGAATTTTTAGGAACGATCCCGCCTCTTTCTATTGTACTGTTGTTTTGGGGAATTTATTTTTCAGTAAATGATCTGCGCAGCAACAGGAAAATATGGAAACATGGACTGATTGCAAAGGTGTACCGTTCTTTTTCGGCCAAAGGGATGAACTTGCCCTTGTCCCGCAAAATCGCTTTCCGCAGCGCAGTATCCTTTGGAAGCGCGGCAGTATGCACGATTCTGACAGCGGGTGCGATAATGGCCGGTACGGTGCGGGACAGCATGCAGATGGTGTGGGCCATAGTGATTGTAAGCCTTTTGTGTTTTCTGGCGGTGCAGTATTTTACAGGGAAGAAAAACATGGAGGCAGCCAGGGACATGGAAATACTGGCTGAGAGGATCAGCGATATCCGTTGCGGGAATTATCAGGAGTCCGGCAGAGAAGAGAAAAAAGACAGTTTTGCGGATCATGATCTGAAAGAAGTAATGGAGCAGCTGGAGGATATTCGTCATGGTATGGCAGCCGCGTTAGATGATCAGATGAAGAGTGAGCGCATGAAGGTAGAGCTGATTGCGAATGTATCCCATGATATCAAGACGCCGCTGACCTCTATTATCAGCTATGTGCAGTTCTTAAAACAGGAGGAAAATCTGCCGGAGCATATAAAGGATTATGTGAAGATCCTGGATGATAAATCTCAGAGACTGAAAAATATGGTACAGGATGTGTTTGCAGTGAGTAAGGCGGCTTCCGGAGAGCTTCCTTTGCACATGGAGGAGATTGATTTCAGAAAGCTTTTGTGCCAGACCATGGCAGATATGGAAGAACAGATCAGAAACAGTAAGGTGACCTTCCGCACAGAGCTGACCGAAAAGCCGGTGATGATCATGGCTGACGGGCAGAGAATGTACCGGGTGTTTCAGAACCTGTTTCAGAATGCGATCCAGTATTCTCTGGACGGCTCCAGGGTATATGTGACCTTAAAGGAAGAGGGAACTTTGGCAGTTGCCAGCATCAAGAACACATCCCAGATGGAGCTGGATAAAGATAAAGATTTTACAGAACGTTTTGCCCGGGGAGATCAGAGCCGTACAGATGGAGGAAGCGGTCTGGGACTGTCCATTGCGCAGACCTTTACGGAAGCCTGCGGGGGAACGTTTCACTGGGAAACCAATGCGGATCTTTTTGTAGTAACAGTTTCCTTTCAGACACTTCAGGATCAATAATAATAAATAATACAGTCATTGCTTTCAGGGGCAGCTATTCAGAGAAATAAACCGGAAAAATGAATTGACAAACGCAGTATGAATGGTGTAACCTGAATACAATTAAAAAGCAAAGGCAATGACGAAGACAGTAGCTGTTATCTGACAGTCACAGCGAGCCGGGACAGGTGGAAGCCGGTATCAGTAGGACAGCAGTGAATATCACTTCCGAGCCGCGGACTGAAAGCGGATCTGTATGCAGTACGTATCATTCTTGTAGAAGATATGCGGCGGGGATACAGAGAAAGACGAGTAGGTCTTGCCGGTATCCCCCGTTACGGGAAAGCATATTAAGCCGTAGCCTAACCGGCGCGTATGAGTAAACAGGTGGTTAACGTGGTAAAATAAACCCCGTCCTTTTTACGGACGGGGTTTTTTATGCGCAGGCCCGCATAAGGAAATTTGCTGCTGACGCAGCATGCGGGCCGCGCGCGAGTAGGGGAAGATAACTCTTCCCTACTCGATTGCGCAAGGGTGCACAGATGAAATTGTCGCTTACGCAACATGCGCCCGCGCGGCGAGCAGGGAACAGAAGAATTTTTATGCTCGATTGCGCAACGATCACAGGAGAAGGGAGAACGTTATGTATCAAAAAGTATCAACGGATCTGAATTTTGTGGACCGTGAAAAAGAGACCGGGAAATTCTGGCGGGAGAACGACATTTTTAAAAAGAGTATAGAAAACAGAAAGGATGGACCCACTTATACCTTTTATGATGGTCCCCCCACTGCAAACGGAAAGCCTCATATTGGTCATGTGGAGACCCGGGTGATTAAGGATATGATCCCCAGATATCGGACTATGAAGGGATATATGGTTCCCAGAAAGGCAGGATGGGACACCCATGGACTACCGGTAGAGCTGGAAGTGGAGAAATTGCTGAATCTGGACGGGAAGGAACAGATTGAAGAATACGGACTGGATCCTTTTATCAGCAAATGCAAGGAAAGCGTATGGAAATATAAGGGGATGTGGGAAGACTTTTCAGCTACGGTAGGATTTTGGGCTGATATGGATGATCCTTATGTAACCTACCATGATGATTTTATTGAATCCGAGTGGTGGGCATTAAAGCAGATCTGGGATAAGGGACTTTTGTATAAGGGATTCAAGATTGTGCCTTACTGCCCCAGATGTGAGACGCCCCTGTCCTCTCATGAGGTGGCGCAGGGATATAAGGCGGTAAAAGAGCGTTCGGCAGTGGTACGATTTAAGGCGGCAGGAGAGGATGCTTATTTCCTGGCCTGGACGACGACGCCCTGGACGCTGCCTTCCAATGTGGGGCTTTGTGTAAATCCGGAAGAGATTTATGCGAAGGTAAAGGCAGCAGACGGAAATGTTTACTATATGGCCCAGGCACTTCTGGATACGGTGCTTGGAAAGCTCGCCCGGGATGGAGAGCCGGCCTATGAAGTCCTCGAGACCTGTAAAGGAAAAGATCTGGAGTACAGGGAATATGAGCCGCTGTTTGCCTGTGCGGGAGAATCCGCAGCCAGACAGCACAAAAAGGGACACTTTGTGGTATGCGACAACTATGTTACCATGACGGATGGTACCGGTATCGTCCATATTGCACCGGCCTTTGGTGAGGACGATGCTCAGGTGGGGCGTAAGTATGATCTGCCTTTTGTACAGTTCGTTGATGGAAAAGGCCATATGACGGAAGAAACTCCCTATGCGGGGAAGTTTGTGAAGGATGCGGATAAGGATATCCTGACAGATCTGGATAAAGAAGGAAAGCTTTTTGATGCGCCCAGATTTGAACACGATTATCCCTTCTGCTGGAGATGCGATACGCCTCTGATCTACTATGCAAGAGAATCCTGGTTTATTAAAATGACAGCGGTCAGGGATGACCTGGTCCGCAACAATAAGACGGTAAACTGGATCCCCCAGTCTATCGGGGAGGGACGTTTTGGAAACTGGCTTGAAAATATTCAGGACTGGGGTGTTTCGCGTAACCGTTATTGGGGCACGCCGTTAAATATCTGGGAATGTGAGGAATGCGGCCATCAGGAAGCTGTGGGCTCCAGGCAGGAGCTGGAAAAGCTCAGCGGGGATCCGGCGGCGGGGACGGTAGAGCTTCACCGGCCTTATGTGGATCAGATCACATTTGCCTGCCCGGAATGCGGAAAAACCATGAAGCGGGTACCGGAAGTGATTGACTGCTGGTTTGATTCGGGTGCCATGCCTTTTGCACAGCATCATTATCCTTTTGAAAATAAAGAGTTGTTTGAATCCCAGTTCCCGGCACAGTTTATTTCCGAAGCTGTGGATCAGACCCGCGGATGGTTTTACTCTCTGATGGCGGAGTCGACCCTGCTTTTTAATAAATCCCCATTTGAGAATGTAATCGTTATGGGGCATGTGCAGGATGAGAACGGACAGAAAATGAGTAAGAGCAAAGGAAATGCGGTGGATCCCTTTGACGCCCTTGCTTCCTATGGAGCGGATGCTATCCGGTGGTATTTTTATATCGGCTCTGCGCCATGGCTCCCGAAGCAGTTCCACGGGAAAGCAGTGGTGGAGGTACAGAGAAGATTTCTGGGAACGCTGTGGAATACCTATGCATTCTTTATTCTTTATGCGGAGATTGACCAGTTCGATGCAACCAGGCATACACTGGATTATGATCAGCTGCCGGTTATGGACAAATGGCTATTATCCAGGCTGAATACGGCGATCCGCAATGTGGATGACCATCTGGAGCACTATCGTATTCCTGAGGCCGCCAGAGTGCTGGATAATTTTGTGGACGAGATGAGCAACTGGTATGTCCGCCGCTGCCGTGAGCGTTTCTGGGCAAAGGGAATGGAGCAGGATAAGATCAATGCCTATATGACGTTGTATACAGCCCTGGAACAGATCTGTAAATGTGCGGCGCCCATGATTCCCTTTATGACAGAGCAGATCTACCAGAATCTGGTAAGAAGTAACGATAAAGCGGCGCCTGAGAGCATCCACCTGTGCGATTTTCCGGTGGCGGACGATTCTATGATCGACCGGAACCTGGAGGAAAATATGGAAGAAGTGCTCTCAATTGTGGTCATGGGACGTGCAGCGCGCAATGCCGCCAACATCAAGAACCGCCAGCCTGTGGGAAGAATGTATGTGAAAGCGGATCATGTGCTTGACGGTTACTTTGCCGATATTGTGAAAGATGAGCTGAATGTGAAGGAAGTAGTATTCAGGGATGATGTCAGTGACTTCACTTCTTACAGCTTTAAACCCCAGCTGCGCACGGTAGGACCGAAATATGGTAAACAGCTTGGCGGAATCAGGGAATATCTCTCAAAGGTGGACGGTACGCAGGCAATGGCGCAGCTGAAGGAAAAAGGGGCGCTTACCTTTGAAGTAAACGGTACGGAGGTTACTTTGAAAGAGGAGGATCTGCTGATCGACGTGGCCCGCAAGGAGGGATTTGTAGCAGAGACTGATAATTATACCGCGGTTGTACTTGACACGAATCTGACGCCGGAACTGGTAGAGGAAGGGTTTGTGTACGAGATTATCAGTAAGATTCAGACGATGCGTAAGGACGCGGGCTTTGAGGTAATGGATCATATCAGGATCTCTGTCAGCGGGAACGAAAAGCTTGCCGGAATCGTAAAGGACAATCAGGAGGCCATATCCGGTAAGGTGCTGGCGGAGGATGTGTCAGCAGAACAGGAGCTCGCGATCATGAAAGAGTGGAATGTCAATGGCGAGAAGGTTGTAATTGGTGTGGAAAAAATGTAACGGCAGCATGAGGGATTACTATGGTAAATCTTGTGATTTATCGTAGACTGTAGTATAATAAAAAGCGATTAAAATGCCTGAATCTATTTTACTAAATGATGAATGGGAGGAGATAACGATGGCCTTGAACATGAAAAAATCGGCTCCGGCAGCCGTAAAGGCACCTGCAGCTTTTGATAAGGAATTATTTAAAAGAAGCGTGCTTTACAATGTAAAAACCTTATATAGAAAAACGCTGGAGGAAGCCAGCCAGCAGCAGATCTTTCAGGCAGTTGCCTATGCGATCAAAGATGCTGTAGTGGATAACTGGCTGGTTACCCATAAAGAGTACGATAAACAGGATCCCAAGATGGTATATTATTTATCTATGGAATTTCTGATGGGACGTGCGCTTGGAAATAATATCATCAATCTTCAGGCCTATAAGCCTGTGAAGGAAGCGCTTGACGAGCTGGGGCTGGATCTTAATGTGATCGAAGATCAGGAACCGGATGCAGCATTGGGGAACGGCGGTCTGGGACGTCTTGCCGCCTGCTTCCTGGACTCTTTAAGCACGCTGGGGTATCCCGCATATGGCTGTGGTATCAGATACCGCTATGGAATGTTTAAGCAGGAAATCAGAGATGGGTATCAGATAGAGGTCCCGGATAACTGGCTTGTGGATGGAAACCCCTTTGAATTGAGAAGGCCGGAATATGCCAAGGAAGTTAAGTTTGGCGGTTATGTCAATGTGCGCATCGATGAGAATGGCAGAAGCCATTTTGTACAGGAGGGATATCAGAGCGTAAAGGCGATTCCTTATGATCTGCCGATTGTGGGTTATGGTAATGGTATAGTAAATACACTCCGCATCTGGGATGCAGAGGCAGTGGAATGCTTCCAGCTGGATTCTTTCGATAAGGGAGATTACCAGAAGGCAGTTGAGCAGGCAAACCTGGCTAAAAATATTGTAGAGGTTCTTTACCCCAACGACAATCATTACGCAGGCAAGGAGCTGCGTTTAAAACAGCAGTATTTCTTTATTTCCGCTTCCGTACAGGAAGCAATAGCAAGATACATGAGAAAGCACGACGATGTGAGGAAGTTCTATGAGAAGGCGACTTTCCAGTTAAACGATACACATCCGACAGTAGCTATCGCAGAGCTGATGAGAATCCTTATGGATGAGTATTTCCTGACATGGGATGAGGCCTGGAATGTTACCACCAGAACCTGTGCTTATACCAATCATACGATCATGGCGGAAGCGCTGGAAAAATGGCCGATTGAGCTGTTCTCAAGACTGCTTCCCAGGATCTATCAGATCATTGAGGAGATCAACCGCAGATTTATTATTAAGATACAGGAACTTTATCCCGGCAATCACGAAAAGATCCGTAAGATGGCGATTATCTATGATGGCCAGGTTAAAATGGCGCATCTTGCCATTGCTGCCGGATATTCGGTTAACGGTGTTGCAAAGCTTCACACTGAAATCCTGAAACATCAGGAGCTGAAAGATTTCTATGAAATGATGCCTGAAAAATTCAACAACAAGACCAACGGTATCACTCAGAGACGTTTTCTGCTTCATGGAAACCCTCTTCTTGCAGACTGGGTGACGGCTCATGTGGGGAAAGAGTGGATTACAGATCTTCCGCAGATAGGAAGGCTGAAGATATATGCGGATGATGAGAAGGCGCAGCAGGAGTTTATGAACATCAAATATCAGAATAAAGTGCGCCTGGCGGAATATATCCGGGAGCATAACGGAATAGAAGTAGATCCCCGTTCTATTTTTGATGTACAGGTTAAGAGACTGCATGAATATAAACGTCAGCTTCTCAATATCCTCCATGTGATGTATCTGTATAACCAGCTGAAAGATCATCCGGAGATAGAGTTCTACCCCAGAACCTTTATTTTTGGCGCCAAGGCATCAGCCGGTTACTACAATGCCAAGATGATTATTAAGCTGATCAACTCTGTGGCAGAGGTAGTGAACAATGATCCCGCAATCAAGGGAAGGATTAAAGTTGTGTTTATTGAAAATTACAGAGTATCCAATGCAGAGCTTATATTTGCTGCGGCAGATGTTTCCGAGCAGATTTCCACCGCAAGTAAGGAAGCATCCGGTACCGGTAACATGAAATTTATGTTAAACGGAGCGCTCACCATTGGAACTATGGATGGGGCCAATGTGGAGATCGTGGAGGAAGTAGGAGCAGAGCATGCGTTTATCTTTGGTCTTTCCTCTGATGAAGTAATTAATTATGAAAATCATGGCGGTTATAATCCCATGGATATTTTCAATAATGATCCTGATGTAAGAAGAGTACTGATGCAGCTGATCAATGGGACCTTTGCACCCAATGATCCTGACAGATTCAGAACCCTTTATAATTCACTTTTGAATACCTTAAGTACCTCCAAGGCTGATACCTACTTTATCCTGAAGGACTTCAGGGCTTATGCGGAAACGCAGAAGAAGGTGGAGGCTGCTTATCGTGATGAGAAGAACTGGGCGAGAAGTGCGATCTTAAATGTGGCATGCAGCGGTAAATTCTCATCTGACAGAACTATTCAGGAATATGTGGATGAGATCTGGCATCTGGACAAAGTTGAATTACCTCCAAAAAACAGTAAATAATAGTGTGTGATGAGTGTGCGGCAGAGGAATCTGCCGCACATGCCTTTGAGGAGGATTTTATTATGTTGAAGAATATTGTTTTTGCCAGTAAACCGGAAAAGGAAGAATTAGATGAAAGGCTCAAAGCTGCAAAGAACAAGCTTTCAGAGCAGCAGATACAGATCACAGAGCACAAAATTCCGGTATTGGTGCTGGTAGAAGGCTGGGGAACAGCAGGAAAAGGAAGCGCTATAGGAAAGATCATTCAGAATATTGATCCCAGATTTTTCAAGGTGGCATCCATGGACCGGCCTACACAGGAGGAGCAGAGAAAGCCGTTTTTGTGCCGGTACTTTACCAGGCTGCCTGAAGCGGGGAAATTTATGCTTCTGGATTCAGGGTGGATGAATGAAGTGGCGGGAATGAGCCTCCGCGAAGAATTAAGCAGAAAGGCCTATGAGCAGCGTATTGCAAGTATCAGGAGATTTGAACGGCAGCTGACAGACAATGGATATCTTCTGATGAAATTTTTCTGCCATATCAGCAAAAAAGAACAGAAGAAACGGATTCGTATGCTGGAAAAAAATATCGATACCAGATGGCGCGTGGGGGAAGAAGACAGGTGGCAGAATAAGCATTATGAGAAATGCAGAGAAGTGTTTGGACAGTATATGGAAGATACCAATGCGCCTTCCGCACCCTGGTATATTATTGATTCCAAATCGAGAAAATGGGCGGAATTGCAGATTCTGGAACAGCTGACCCAGGGGATAGAAATTGCACTGCAGAACAGAAGTCTGGCTGTGCCTCTTTTACAGAATGTATTCCCGCTGAAGCAGATGCCCCGTCTGGCAGAAATCCCGTTGGATAAAGCGGTGGCGGAACAGGAATATAAAGAAGAATTGAACAGGCTTCAAAAACAGCTGGGAGAGCTTCATAATCGCCTTTACAGAAAGAAAGTACCGGTTGTGATTGCCTATGAGGGCTGGGACGCGGCAGGCAAGGGAGGTAATATCAAACGGATCACCGGAGCATTGGATGCAAGAGGATATGAGGTCCATCCCATTGCAAGTCCGGAACCCCATGAAAAGGCGCGGCATTATCTCTGGCGTTTCTGGACCAGGCTGCCCAAGGAGGGACATATTGCGATCTTTGACAGAAGCTGGTATGGGCGGGTGATGGTAGAGCGCCTGGAAGGCTTCTGCAGTGAAAATGACTGGAAGCGGGCCTATAATGAGATCAATGAGTTCGAGAAGGAACTTCATGACTGGGGAGCGGTGATCATTAAGTTCTGGGTACAGATCGATAAGGATACTCAGCTTGCACGTTTTACAGCCAGACAGAATACACCGGGCAAACAGTGGAAGATTACGGACGAGGACTGGAGAAACCGGGAAAAATGGGATGAATATGAGATTGCAGTTAATGAAATGATTCAAAAGACCAGTACCACTTATGCCCCCTGGCATATTCTGGAATCAGTAGATAAGAGGTATGCCCGGCTGAAAGCGCTGAAGATCGTGATCGAAGAGCTGGAGAAGGTGCTGTGACAGGTAAATGGGTCACGATAAAAGCATAATATTTGCAAACAGAAGCTTTTTATTTTATAATCAATGAAATAAAAAACCCATGAAGGAGGAACCATTCATGATAAAAGTACTTGAAGGCGGCGCTTACCTGATAAACGGTATGGAGATTATTCCTGACGGGCCGGAAGCACTGGCGGCAGTGAAATCCCGGACCGGAAAGGAAGCTGATCAGGAGACAGCCAGACAGCAGACGATTGCATACGGCATTTTGAAAGACCATAATACATCGGGCAGCATGAAAAAGCTGAAAATTAAATTTGATAAGCTCACTTCCCACGATATTACGTTTGTGGGAATCATCCAGACTGCCAGGGCATCGGGACTTGAGAAGTTCCCTGTGCCTTATGTGCTTACCAATTGCCACAATTCTCTGTGTGCAGTTGGCGGGACGATCAATGAGGACGATCACATGTTTGGCCTTACCTGTGCCAAAAAATATGGCGGTGTCTATGTACCGCCCCACCAGGCGGTGATTCATCAGTATGCAAGGGAAATGCTGGCAGGGGGAGGAAAGATGATTCTGGGATCGGATTCCCATACCAGATACGGCGCTCTGGGCACCATGGCAATGGGAGAGGGAGGACCGGAGCTGGTGAAACAGCTGCTGGGGCAGACCTACGATATCAATATGCCAGGTGTGGTGGGAATCTATCTTACCGGAGAGCCAATAAAGGGTGTGGGCCCTCAGGATGTGGCGCTTGCGATCATCGGAGAAGTATTCGCAGGAGGATATGTGAAGAACAAGGTGATGGAGTTTGTGGGACCCGGTGTATCCGGCCTGAGCGCAGATTTCAGGATCGGTATCGATGTCATGACTACGGAGACCACCTGTCTGTCCTCTATCTGGCGGACAGATGATACCATCAGAGAGTTTTATGAGATTCATGGAAGAAAAGAAGAGTATAAAGAATTAAAACCCGGCGAAACAGCTTATTATGATGGAATGATTGTCGTTGACCTTAGTTCTATCAAGCCGATGATCGCTATGCCCTTCCATCCCAGCAATACCTATACCATTGAGGAACTGAATGCGAATCTCATGGACATTTTGGATGACGTGGAAAAGAAGGCGGCGGTTTCTCTGGACGGAGCGGTGGATTTCACTCTGAAAAACAAAGTGAGGGATGGGAAGCTTATAGTAGACCAGGGAATTATTGCGGGCTGCGCGGGAGGAGGCTTTGAAAATATCTGTGCAGCTGCGGAGATCATGAGAGGATCGTACATTGGTTCCGATGGCTTTACTTTGAGCGTATATCCGGCATCCATGCCTGTCTACATGGAGCTGATTAAAAACGGCTGTGCAGCCGCGTTACTGGAAACGGGAACTGTGTTGAAGACAGCCTTCTGCGGTCCCTGCTTCGGCGCGGGAGATACGCCCGCCAACAATGCCTTCAGTATCCGCCATTCCACGAGAAACTTTCCCAACAGAGAGGGCTCCAAGCTGCAGAATGGTCAGATTTCATCAGTGGCGCTTATGGATGCGAGATCCATTGCGGCCACAGCAGCTAATAAGGGTGTTCTCACTCCGGCTACAGAATTTGAAGGGGAAATCCGCAGATATCAATATCATTTTGATGCTAATATTTATGCTAACAGAGTATTTGATTCCAAGGGGAAGGCTGACCCTTCGGCAGAAATTCAGTTTGGCCCCAACATTAAGGACTGGCCTGCCATGACGGCTCTGCCTGAGCACCTTGTTCTGCGTGTGGTTTCTGAAATTCATGACCCGGTGACCACCACAGATGAACTGATTCCTTCCGGGGAGACTTCCTCATACCGCTCCAATCCGCTGGGACTGGCAGAATTTACCCTTTCGAGAAAGGATCCCGCCTATGTAGGGCTGGCCAAGGATATTCAGCTTGCGCAGAAAGCAGTGATGGAGGGGAAATGCCCTGTGGAGGCCAAACCGGAACTGAAGCCGGTAATGGATGTGATAAAGAGAACTTTTCCGGAAGTCTCCAAAGAAAATGTGGGGTTTGGTTCCACCATCTTTGCAGTGAAGCCTGGAGATGGTTCCGCCAGGGAGCAGGCAGCCTCCTGTCAGAAAGTACTGGGAGGCTGGGCCAATATTGCCAATGAATACGCTACCAAAAGGTACCGCTCCAATCTGATCAATTGGGGAATGCTTCCCTTTACGATTCAGGAGGGAGAGCTCCCGTTTAAGAACAAAGATTATCTTTTCTTCCCGGATATCAGAAAAGCAGTGGAAGAAAAAGCAGAAACCATCAGGGCCTTCCGGGCAGGTGAGGAAGGACTTTCAGAGTTTACGGTATGCCTTGGAGAGCTTACCGATGAGGAGAGACAGATTATCCTGAAAGGATGTCTGATCAATTACAATCGGGTATAAGCGTACTGCCTGTTAAGGATATCCAGAACAGAAGAGAGAAAAACGCCTGCTGCAAGAAAAAAGATATTCAAAAGGCAGGAGCGGGAGGAGAGCGTGAAACTCTCAAAGGGCACAGTCATAAAAGTGGCAGCAATCACTATTCCGACGATAGCGTGGAAGGCAATGGAATAATGCTGTTCAAACAGAGAATTAACAGCTTTTGACAGACAGATGATGGTGATCAGAGAACCAATTGCAGAGGGGACGATCACCGCGTCTGTCAGATGCCCGATCCCGTCTACGAAGGGGGTATAAAGTCCCAAAGGCATCAGAAGAGTGGAAAAACTCATACCCGGCGCGATGATACTGAGCGCAAGGCAAAATCCGCAGAAGATATACCAGCAAAAGGTCGGCTGGATAGCGGCGGAAGCGGTATTCAGTTTGATGAGCAGAGCAAAAATAAAAAACATAGCGGAGAACATTGCAAGAAAGGAATTGGCACTGCGGCCCTGCAGACCGGCTTCTCTCCACAGAGAAGGAAACATTCCAATGATCAGCCCGATGAAAAGGCAGACAGAAGGAGCCGGGTATTTTTCCAGGAAATATGCCAGCAGATTGGCGACTCCCATAAATCCGATTACGGATCCTGCAAAGTAGGGAAGAAGCAGAGGTACATGTGTCTTAAAATTGCGGAAGGGATTGGAGAGAAATTCCATAAGCGGACGATACATCCCAAATACAACACTCAGAACGCCGCCGCTGATTCCCGGCAGAACAGCGCCCAGTCCGACCAGGGCGCCCTGCAGCACCTTTAAAAGAATTCTAAATATTCTCATGACTCCTCACTGGAAGTATCATATTAGTATAGCATAACCTATGTCAAAAACAGGTTGTTTCATTACATTTCCAATGGTAAAAATTTCTCTTTATCTAAATTTATCCTTTGAGAAACCGATAAATATTATGCAGGTATTTGTGGCCAGAGTACCCGCAGAGAATATTGTTTTAGTCGCCATGGATGGTATACTTCAGGGAAACGGACAGCCCTTTTGTGTATCATTTTGTTTTTCAGACCACGGATGGGAGAAAAACAAGGAACCTGGAATAAAAGGAGGATAAAATGCGAATTGATTCCAGCGTAATAGGAATGGAATCCACCAGACGCTACACTTCTGTTGCAGGAAGGATAAGCAGAATGGTCGTTATAAGCGGGCGTCAGAATCTGGGAAGCGGGACAGGTACTTTATTTGGGGATCTGGACGGGGCGGACGGAAAGAACGGGGGAGCACAGACAAAGGGAAAGGATTCCCCGCAGGACGCGCTGAATGCTACCTACGAAGAGATGAAGGCCAGAACGCAAAACACAGCTTCAGGAAACATACGCCGTACAGATGTGGCCAGGGCACGGGAACAACTGCTTGAAATCCGTCAGCAGTGCCTGAATTACCTGATGCAGATCTTTTTCCCGGAAAGAAGACGTACCCCTTGGGAAGGGGAAGATATCACCGGAGAAAGACAGGAGCGGAGCGGGACATCATCTGATTCAGAGGGGCAGGCCGGAATTTTGGGGTTAAATTTAAAAACCTTTGCCTTCAGCACGCAGTATTATCGGGAGGAAAGAGAAACCACCGGCTATACGACTCAGGGAACTGTGAAATGTGCAGATGGAAGGGAAATTAACTTTAACCTTAATGTGGAAATGAGCCGCAGCTTTCAGGAATATTATGAGGAAAATGTGAGCATAAGGCAGGTTTCCATGTGCGATCCGCTGGTGATTAACCTGAGCGGAAATATAGCAGATCTGTCCGATCAGACTTTCCTGTTTGACATAGACGGTGATGGGGAGGAAGACGAAATCAATCGTCTGGCAGCAGGCAGCGGTTTCCTTGCATTGGATAAAAACGGTGATGGGTCTATTAATGACGGGTCAGAGCTTTTTGGAACCAGATCAGGTAATGGATTTGCAGACCTTGCGGCGTATGACACGGATCATAACGGTTTTATTGATGAAGGAGATGAAATCTGGGATAAGCTGAAGATTTGGGTTATGGATGAAAACGGAAACCAGCAGCTATATTCCCTTGCAGAGAAAGGAGTGGGTGCTATCTGCCTTCAAAACGCATCCACCGATTTTGCGCTCACAGATGAAAAAAATGAAGTTAAGGGAATGGTACGCAACACGGGATTTTTCCTGTATGAAAATGGAAATACAGGTACTGTTCAGCATGTGGATCTGGCTCTTCATGGAGAGAGAACACAGGCAAAGGTGAGGCAGAATCAGGATAAGTATACACAGTGGATGTATCGTATGGCATAAAAGAAGGATCTCTCTGCATAAAATAGCAGAGAGGTGTCTTATGAAAAAACTTAGAGTCTTTCAAGCTTTCAAAATAAAAAGAATCGTACCGGGAAATCTTCCCAGAAATCTCGGTACGGTTCTTTTGTTTTTGTTATTATTTCCTTACATGATTACTTTTTTATTTGGGAATCTGCAGGAAGGCGCAGCAGGGAGAGAGAATGAAGGATACAGGCAGGCCTTTCGCGAAGGCCAGATTTTTGTGGTCAATACCACAGCGCTGGGAACAGAAAATATTCCGTTAGAAGCGTATGTGGCTGATAAGCTTGTTCGCAGTATTGATCACAATTATGAGTTGGAGACATTGAAAGCGCAGGCAGTACTGATCCGTTCCGGCATAGTCTCCTCCCTGGATTCATCAGGGAAAAATATGACAGGCAGTATGGAAATCAGAACGGAAGATACCGACTATGGAAGAAGCGCCTTATCCGAACCTGTGCTGGAGGCAGTTTCCGAGACAAAAGGGGTATGTCTTACCTTTGACGGTAAAGCTATTAATGGGGCGTACTTTGCAGTCAGCAACGGACTTACCAGAAGCGGAAAGGAACTGTTTGGGGAGGAATATCCCTATTTAAAAAGCGTGTCCTGCAGCCGGGATTTTTTATCTGCGGATTATACATCCTTTGTCAGCTATCGATCAGATGAATTTGATCAAAAATGGGCGGAGATAGATTTTTGCCAGATTACGGAGGAGGAAATTTTGAAAAAGGATGGGATACAGAAGGAAAGAGAAGCGGGAAATATCACTTTGTACAGGGACAGTGCCGGATATGTAGTATATATGGAACGAGAGGGGAAGTATGTTTCGGGAGAACAATTCAGAGATAAATTTCATCTTTCCTCGTCCAGCTTCCACTTAAAAAAAGAAGAAGAGATTTTGATTACAGTAAAGGGTGTGGGACATGGGTTGGGAATGAGCCAGTTTGGAGCAAACGAAATGGCAAAAGAAGGGGAGGACTATGTAGATATATTAAATTACTTTTTCGATCATGTAACATTTACAAAATTTGAATAAAGAAGGAAAAAAGGGCAAAACTATCCATAAGAACAATAAAGGTTCCAGGAGGAAAAGATATGAGACGAAGTAGAAGAAGAAAAGGTCTTGGAAAAGAAAGAATTCTTATGGCAGCTTCAGCTGTGCTGGTTTTGGGGTCTTTGACAGCAACGGGATTGTGGCTTGGAAGAGATACGGGCAGCCGGGATGAAGGATATGTGGTTGATTTAAGCTCTATTGAAAATAATGCAGTGGCAGAATTGGGAGCAGAAAACGGAGGAACGCTGGCGGAAAGTGTGACGCAGTCGGTGCCGGCGGACGATCTGGATTATGATCCCTATTTCCAGGAAACCAATTCCCAAAAAGTGGAAAATCCCGATCAGTCGGAAAGTGAGAGTATGTCGGAGGGATCGGATCAAAAGGAAAACGAAGAACCGTCAGCCAGCCCCAGGCCGGAAAGCAGCAGGAAATCCGAAACACAGGATCAGAAAGCAGAAGATCAGGAGGCGGCCGAAACAAGTCTGATGGGAGATGGAGAAGGAACACAGGCATTATCTACAGCCATGCAGCCGGCGCTTACCTTCAGTGATTCGGATACGCTGGTGTGGCCTATAGTGGGAAATATCCTGGTAAATTACAGTATGGACAAGACCGTTTATTTTGCTACCCTTCAACAATACAAGTATAATCCGGCCATTATTATTCAGGCGAATGAAGGAGATATGATCACGGCAGCGTGTGCGGGTAAGGTGACCTCAGTGTTTACAGACCCTCAAATCGGAAATGGCATTACGATGGAACTGGGCGGAGGATATGAGGCGACCTATGGGCAGCTGACAAATATTCTGGTCTCTGAAGGAAGTTATGTGGCGGCAGGAGATATTCTTGCAGAAGTGGCTTCTCCCACCAAATATTTCAGTGTGGAGGGGACCAATGTTTACTTTAAACTTACCAAGGATGGAGAACCGGTAAATCCTATGACAAAATTGAGCTGAAGAGCGGAAGGATAAAACAGAATGCTATATATTATCGGCGGTAAAATACTGACTATGACAGGGGAAGTATGGGAAAAGGGATATATAGGTATTGAAGAAGGGAAAATAAGGGAATTGGGGCCTATGAAAGATGGAGCCCCTTTTCCTCTGCCTGAGGGCAGGCAGGTAGAAGTGATTAATGCGTTCGGCAATCTGGTCATGCCCGGATTAATTGAGGCACATTGTCATATGGGGATTACAGAGGAGAAAAAGGGAATGGAAGGGGACGACTGCAATGAAACCGTCGACCCTGTAACACCTTATCTCCGGGCCATAGATGCGATCAACCCCATGGACGCCGCTTTTGACGATGCACTGCGGGCAGGCATTACTTCGGCCATGATCGGACCGGGAAGTGCCAATGTCGTGGGAGGTACCTTTGCTTTTGTGAAGACCAGTGGGAGAAGTATTGATGAACTGGTAGTGTCACAGCCGGCAGCTATGAAGATTGCTTTTGGGGAAAACCCCAAGGTAAACTATTCCGGTCAGGGAAAGTCACCTGCCACCAGAATGGCAATTGCAGCCATGCTCAGGGAGGAGCTCTTTAAGGCGCAGCGTTATTATGAAAAAAAGTGCGCCGGAATGAAACGGGAGGAGGAAGACTTCCGATATGAATGCTGGATCCCCGTCTTTGAGAAAAGGATTCCTCTGAAAGCCCATGTACACCGGGCGGATGATATTCAGACAGCAATCCGTATTGCCCGGGAGTTCGATCTGGATATGACACTGGATCATTGCAGCGAGGGACATCTGATCGGCGAAAAAATAAAAGACTCCGGATTCCCGGCAATCGTGGGACCGGATCTCTCCAGCAGGAGTAAAATTGAGGTCCAGAACGTGGCATTTAAAACCGTAGGGATCCTGAACGGACTGGGAATCAAAACGGCAATCACAACGGATCATCCGGTATCGTTGATTCAGTCTCTGCCCATATGTGCAGGCCTGGCAGTAAAGGCAGGCCTTGAGGAAAAGGAAGCATTAAAATCCATCACCATCTATCCGGCTCAGATTTGCAGAGTGGATCACAGAGTAGGCTCTCTGGAGGTGGGCAAGGATGCAGATATTGTGATTTTTGATAAACTTCCCCTCAGAGTCGAAGCCAGAACCATGTGTACCATTATAGATGGAAAAATTGTATATGCAGATGAAACCTTTCCTTTACCTGCCTGTGAAAAAAATGTATAATAACAAGCGGACAGAAAATTTCGGGAGGAATTGATTTGCATGGAATAAAAAAAGCAATGTTCTTTTTTTCTTTATTTCTGCTGATGGGATGCTCTGCCCGGCAGGAAGAGGTAGATATTCAGGAGCCGGAAACGGCCCTTGACAGTATGGAGGAAGAACCGGACCTTGTCTATGAGGTCCCGGTGAGTACTCCTAATATTCTTGTTAATCAGCTGGGATACATAACGGGAGGAACAAAAACGGCGATTTTCCGTTCGGAAGAGATGCCGGGGGAGTTCCATGTGGTGAGGGTGGATGATCAGAAGGTAGTGTTTACCGGATCTTCGGATAACGGAGAGTATGATGCAGATACAAAGGAATATTATGGATATGGGGACTTTTCGGATCTTTGCGAGCCCGGACACTATTATGTGGAGGCGCCTTTTCTGGGGAGATCCTATTCTTTCAAAATCGAAGATGGCCTGTATGATGAAATCTTTAAAGAGGCATGCAGGCAGTACTATTATCATCGATGCGCAATGGATCTGCTGCCAGAATATGCAGGGGAGAAAGCACATGATGCCTGTCATACAGAAGAGGCTTTTCTGCGGGAAGATCCGGCAGTTTGTAAGGATGTAAGCGGGGGCTGGCATCAGGACGAAGAAGGCTTTAAGAGTGTGACAAGCGCTGCACGGAACATGTCGGTGCTGCTGCTTGCTTATGAACTGTATCAGGACGTTTTTACGGATGATATGGGGATTCCGGAAAGCGGAAATGAAATTCCTGATCTTCTGGATGAGATTCGCTATGAGGCGGAATGGATGCTGAAAATGCAGGATGAGGAGAGGGGAACTGTTTATGCGGGCATCACCTTTCCGGAGCCGGGGGAAAAAGGCGGGAAAATATATGTGGAGGAGGCTGATTTCGAGGCAGCTATGGCTTTTGCCGCGGCACTTGCAAAACTCAGCTATAGCTATCAGGATTATGACGCGGAATTTGCATCCGAATGCCTTCTGGCTGCCAGGAGAGCCTTTGACCATGCCGGAGAGTATGAAGAAAAGGAAGCAGATGACTGGGAATTTGTAGCGGCAGCGGAATTATATCGTATGCTGGGGAAACAGAGTCTGCATACGGTGATTTCAGAGTGTCTGTCGGAAAAAAACTATGCGGAAAACCTGAACGAAATTAGTTTTCTGGGGGGCGTTACCTATATTTCGACCAGAGGCTCTGTAAAGATCAGCCTGTGCCAGGAAATCGCAGATGCACTGATGACGCGTGCAGAGAACATTGCAGAGCAGGCCAGAGGCTTTGTTTTTCAGACAAAAGGAAATGCCGATGAAAACAGCCACAGAGATCTGCTTCGGGAAATGATGTATCTGACCATGATCGATCATATGATAACGAACTATGAGTATGGAACAGTGATCGAAAATCACCTTCACTATTTTATGGGAAGGAATGAGGCGGCCATCAGTTACATAGATAATGTAGGGGAGAAAAATTATAAGCTGATCAGTGAAGAGCCGGGGATCATGGAGCAGCTTGACACGGACAGTATGCTGATCTTTATGGTCAGTGAAATTGTGCACAGCTATCGAAATGAAAAGCCGTGAGAAAGGAAAAAGAGATGAAGATTGTAGTTTTGGCAGGAGGAACCAGTTCAGAGAGGGATGTGTCCATAAGCTCCGGCGCGATGATTTATCGGGCGCTTAAGGAGAAAGGACATCAGGTAATTTTTCTGGATGTATATCTTGGATGTGAGTGGGAAGAGCAGGATGCGGCCGGGATTTTTGAGTGCGAAAAAGACTGGGTCAAAGAGCTGGGAAACATATCGGAAGAGAACCCGGATATCAGCCAGATCAGAGCCATGCGTCCCGATGGAGATAAAAACTTCTTTGGTCCCAATGTGATCAGGATCTGTCAGGCAGCAGATGCCGTTTTTATGGCTCTTCACGGAGAAAATGGAGAGAACGGAAAGATTCAGGCATGCTTTGATCTGCTGGGGATTACTTATACAGGCACCGATTATGTTAGCTCAGCTCTGGCTATGGATAAAGGCATTTCCAAGGAATTGTTTGCTTATCATGGAATCCCCACGCCGGCAGGTATTCGCCTGAAGAAGGGGCAGAAGCAGGAAGAAATAAAGGAAAGGGTTCCCTTTCCGTGTATTGTCAAGGCCTGCTGCGGCGGTTCCAGTGTGGGAGTCAGTGTTGCAATGACGGAAGAGGATTACGAAAAGGCTCTTGAGGAGGCCTATAAATATGATGATGAGGTGATTGTGGAGCAATACATAGAGGGACGGGAATTTTCCGTAGGGGTAATCGCCGGGAAGGCTCTGCCAATTATCGAGATTGCTCCTCTTCAGGGATTTTATAATTACAAAAATAAATATCAGCCCGGTGCCGCTGTGGAGACCTGTCCGGCGGAGCTTTCGCCGGAAAAGACGAAGGAAATTCAGGGATATGCGGAAAAAGTATTTAAGGCACTCAGACTGAAAAGTTATGCCAGAATGGATTTTATGATGAGCAGGCAGGGAGAGGTATTCTGTCTGGAAGCAAATACGCTGCCGGGGATGACTCCGGTATCCCTTCTTCCACAGGAAGCAGCGGCCGTGGGGATCGGATTTGGGGATTTGTGTGAGAAGATTTTAGAGATGGCATGTGTACCGCAGAAGTAATGCCGGAGGTGTAAGCTGTGAAAAATATGAACTTATTCAGTATTGCGGAAGCCTGTGAGGGACGTCTGTGCGGACTGGAGCAGACAGACGATGCAGCAAGAGCAGAGATCAGAGGCAGGGAGGCATCCTGTGTGGTGATCGATTCCCGTAAGATAGAGGCGAATGGAATTTTTGTTGCAACAAGAGGAGAGAAAGTAGATGGCCACACTTTTATCCCAAATGTTGCCGCAAGGGGCGCTTTGGGTGTGGTCTGCGAGCAGCCGCCTGAAAACGTTGCCATACCGTATATTCTGGTGGAAGACTCTTTTAAGGCGCTGAAGAAAATTGCAGAGTACTACAGAAAGCAGCTTAAAATTCAGGTGGTGGGTATTACCGGAAGCGTAGGCAAGACCAGCACCAAGGAGCTGATTGCAGAGGTCCTTTCCACAAAGTACCGTGTATTGAAAACACAGGGAAATTTTAATAATGAGATCGGGCTGCCGCTCACGGTTCTTTCAATCAGGCCTGAACATGAGATTGCCGTACTTGAGATGGGAATCAGTGATTTTGGAGAGATGCACCGCCTGAGTAAAATTGCGAGACCGGATATCTGTGTTATGACCAATATCGGGCAGAGCCATCTGGAGACACTGGGAACCAGAGAGGGGATCCTTAAGGCGAAATCAGAGATTTTTGACTTTATGAATCCGGAGGGGTGTGTGTTTGTCAATGGGGATGATGATCTCCTTCGGCTGATCAGAAAGAAGGGAAATTATGAACCTGTTCATTTTGGTCTGGATCCGTCCAATGAAATCTATGCTTCTGACGTAAAAAACAGCGGTCTGTCAGGAACACATGTGACAGTTCATGCGAAACTGGAGAATAGTCCTATGAAAGTCTTTCCGCTGGAGATTCCTCTGCCCGGAGAACATATGATTTTAAATGCACTGGCGGCGGCGGGGATTGCCCTGCAGCTCGGCCTCAGTACAGAAGAGATTCAAAGAGGGGTGGCTGAAACGGAAATGGTCAGCGGAAGAAGTAATGTGCTTGCCCTTCCGAGTTATACGCTGATTGACGATTGCTACAATGCGAACCCGGCATCCATGCGGGCGGCGCTGAATCTTCTGGCTTCTGCGGCAGGAAGAAAGGTGGCAGTACTGGGCGATATGTTTGAGCTGGGAAAAAGGGAGAAACAGCTCCACAAAGAGATAGGAGACTATGCGGGGGAAAAAGGAATTGATGTTCTGCTCTGCACAGGTGATCTTTCAAAAAATATATATGAGGGAGCATTGAACCGGGAGAGGGATGACGGAAAGAAAGTGAAAGCATACTATTTTGAGTCCAGGGAGGATATGACGAAAAAACTCCCGGCGCTTCTTCAAAAAGGAGATACGATACTGGTGAAGGCGTCTCATAGAATGGAGTTTGAAAAAGTGGTGGAATTCTTAAAGAAAATGTAATGCTGAAAGAGCAGGCCTTTTAAAAGCCTGCTCCTTCTTTTATTTGAAAATAGGTTTTCGTAATAAGATCCTGAGTATAAGCGCCGATTCGCCGCTGATCTGCTTTAGACAGATCTTTTACATAAAAGGGTTTACCATATTCCAGGATCACACGGGTTTTTCTGATACGGGGTAAATGATCTTCAAAAATATCGGCGGAATTGTAGATTGTCATGGGAACAATGGGGCATCCTGTTTTGGCGGCAATTTTAAAGCTTCCTTCCTTAAAATCCATAAAGGTGTGATTGACTTTGTTTCTGGTCCCCTCAGGGAAAATACAGATCGAAGTGCCGGACTTTACATCATCTATAGCGGAGAGGATTACCTTAAGCCCCTGCTTTACATCGACCCGGTCCAGGAACAGACAGTGCAGATTCCGCATCCAGTTTACCAATAAAGGCCATCTGAGCATTTCTTTTTTGGCAATGTAGCCGGTTGGCCTGGGAACCCGGACATAAGTTATCACAATATCAAAATAGCTTCTGTGATTTCCGATGTACAGGACAGGTTCATCCTTCGGTACATTTTCTTCACCCCGGACAATAACAGTGGTACCCGACAGGAAGAGAACAACCCGGAAGGCCCATTTCACGATAGCCAGAGAGCTTTTGTTTTTCAGTTCCATATTGTGTTTGCCGATGATCCACTCTGCGATCAGAAGAGGGATGCTCAGAATCAGAAAGAGAATGACAAAGACAGCTACTAATATTAATCGTATCATGGTATTTGGTATCCTTACTTTCATTTTTTGGAAAGATCTTTTGTATAATAGCACAAAATTAACATTGCATCAACTATTATAATTATAACAGTTCAGCCTGGCTGAATAGTTTTTTATAATCAAACAGTTTCCCTACAGAACTGGACTTCGGACAGAATCTCTGCTAAAATAACAGGGAAATATACCTACTGCATCAGAAGAGTACTTCGGCAGGGATATTTCAGATTTTAGAAAAAGGAATCTATAAAATGGACAAAATAGCAGTTTTAATCCCATGTTTTAATGAAGAAAAGACGATTGCCAAGGTGATCAGGGATGCGAAGGCAGCATTGCCGGAGGCGGTCATTTATGTATATGATAATAATTCCACAGATGCCACAGGAGCCATAGCGGCCAGAGAAGGGGCAGTGGTTCGCCGGGAATATATGCAGGGAAAAGGAAATGTGATCCGCAGGATGTTCCGTGAGATCGAAGCCCGGTGTTACATCATGGTGGATGGGGATGATACGTATCCGATGGAGTTTGCACCGGAAATGGTGAAGAAGGTATTGGAACACAATGCCGATATGGTGGTAGGAGACAGGCTCTCATCAACTTATTTTGAAGAAAATAAGCGTCCGTTTCATAATATGGGAAACTCCCTGGTGCGGGCCAGTATTAACCATTTATTTGGGTGTAAGGTTAAGGATATTATGACGGGATTTCGTGCTTTCAGCTATGGATTTGTAAAGACCTTCCCGGTACTTTCCCGGGGATTTGAGATCGAGACGGAAATGACGATTCATGCGGTTTATAATAATATGCAGATCGACAATGTGATTGTGGAATACAGAGACAGACCGGAGGGAAGCGTATCCAAGCTGAATACCTATTCTGACGGGTTCCGGGTGCTGGGGACGATTTTCCGCCTGTATCGGGATTATAAGCCTTTCGGCTTTTTCAGCCTTTTGGGGCTGGTGCTGGCAGTGATTGCGGTTCTTTTCTTTATACCTGTTCTGCTGGAATTCCTGGGAACGGGACTGGTACTTAAATTTCCCACACTGATTGTCTGTGGATTTGTGATGCTTGCGGCGATTCAGTCTTTCTTTGCAGGGCTTATTTTGTCCAACATGGCCATGAAAAACCGGAGAGACTTTGAATACCGTCTGACGCTGGTATGCCAGAAGCAGCAAAGTACACAGGAGGAGGAAAAGTGAAGCAGTTGATATCTCGATGGCATTTGTTGGCAGTATTTGGTTTTTTTCTGTTTGCAGGACTGGTGTTTGTGCTGAGCGGGGAAAACAGCATTATCGCGATTCACGATAATCTTGATCTGTTTATTCCGCAATATCAAATGATGAAGGATACGGGTACCTTTTTCAGCCATGACGCGGAAGTGCCTTTTCTGGGGGGAATCAGCAGGGATGTGCTTCCTGCTGAATTTTCGTTATATACACTACTTTATATGATTTTGCCCGCTTATTCCGCCTATGTGGCAGGATATCTTCTTAAAGCAGGAATTGCATTGTTTTCCTGCATTCTCCTGGCAAAGGATCTGTATGGGAAGCGTTATGACACATACAAGCCTCTGGTGTGGATTTTGGGACTGGCATACGGAATACTCAATGTGTTCCCCAATTTTGGAATCTCTTTTGCGTCCATTCCGCTGGTGATTTTCCTGATACGTAAAATCTGCAGGGAACCGGGAATCAAATGGTATGCGATGTTGTTTTTCTATCCGGTGCTCTCTTACTTTTCCTATTTCGGCCTGTTCATCCTGGCCTATATGGCTCTTTATTTCATCTGGCTGCTGATCAGAAGAAAGCAGCTGGAAGATAAAAAGCTTCCGGTAAGGATGTTCCTGGCAATCTGTGTTCTGTCAGTGGGATGCATTGTTTGTGAGTACAGGCTGTTCGGGCAGATGTTGCTGAGCGACGAGGTGACCATCCGCTCCACCATGGAGGCAGGGAGCCTTGCCGCAGGGGAAATATTCAAAACCATAGGAGAGGTATTTGCAAAGGGAATGTTTCATGCGGAGAGCGTGCATGCTTATCTGGTTCTTCCGGTGTGTGCCATATACTTTCTGTATCTGAATTATTCCTATCTGAAAGAAAAGAATATCTCAGGTATCTTCCGGGACCTGTATAATCTTCTGATATTGGTAATTGTCTTTAACAGTGTTGTATATGGGATTTATTACTGGGAGGACTTCCGCAGGATAGTGGAAATGCTCTGCCCGCCCCTTACCGGGTGGCAGTTTAACAGAACGGTATTTTTCAGTCCGTTTCTGTGGTATGCGGCATTTTTTCTGGCGTTGAAGCGGCTTTACGACTGCCGGGGCAGATGGGGCAGGTATACGGCAAACCTTTTAGCAACGGTCGCGCTGTTGATCATTATCTTTTCAGATACTCGATATAATGATTTGTACCATACCTGTTATGGGCAGGCATACCGGTTGCTGAAGGGAGCGCATACCGACCAGCTCAGTTTCGGAGAATTCTATTCGGAGGACTTGTTCCGGGAGGTCCGGAAGGAGATTGGGTATAATGGAGAGTGGTCTGCTGCTTACGGATTTTACCCTGCAACCCTGGAGTACAATGGAATCGCAACATTGGATGGCTATTTGGGATTTTATTCTCAGGAGTATAAGGAAGCGTTCAGGAGGGTCATAGCACCGGCGCTGGAGCGGGTGGAGGAGAGCAGAGAATATTTTGATACCTGGGGCGCCAGAGCATATCTGTATTCAGGTACGGATCTTTCTATTGTGAATGCGTCCCGCAGCTATCATGTGACGGATCAGAATATTTATATTGACACGGAGGCATTTAAGGCTCTGGGGGGCACGTATATTTTTTCCAGAATTGATATTACCAATGCAAAGGAAGCAGGGCTGGAGCTCATGGGAGTTTACACGCAGGAGAAATCGCCTTATACGTTGTATGTGTACCAGTGCGATTAGAACGATTGCCAAAGGAGAGTTTCCATATAGAATTTCTGGAAAAATGATAACAAAGGCGCATGGATTTTGCAGTGACAGAATCCATGCACCTTTGTTACTTTTTCAATAGATTAATGTCTGTTGACGGATATTATAATCTTTTAAGCAGCTCTTCCCTCTGGGCCTCATATCCGGGCTTGCCCAGAAGCGCAAACATGTTCTTCTTGTAGCTCTCCACGCCGGGCTGATTGAAAGGATTCACACCGAGCAGATATCCGCTGACGCCGCAGGCGAATTCAAAGAAGTAGAACAGCTGACCCAGATAATACTCATTTACCTCAGGAACGCGCACCATAAGGTTGGGAACCTGTCCATCGGTGTGGGCAAGGATGGTGCCGTTCATAGCGCTTTTGTTGACGAAATCAACGCTCTTGCCGGCCAGATAGTTCAGTCCGTCCAGATCGACAGGCTCTTCCTCCAGAAGAATTTCCTCTCTGCTGGTCTCGATATTGATCACCGTCTCAAACATATTCCGGGAACCATCCTGGATGAACTGGCCCATGGAGTGCAGATCAGTGGTCAGATCAACGCTTGCGGGGAAAATGCCCTTCTGATCCTTCCCCTCGCTTTCGCCGTAGAGCTGCTTCCACCATTCGGAAACATAGTGAACACTGGGCTCATAATTTGCAAGGATCTCGATTCCCTTGCCTTTTCTCAGCAGGATATTGCGCAGAGCTGCGTACTTGAGAGCATCATTTTCTTCAAAAGGAGCTTCCAGAGCAGCCTTGCGCCCGGCCTGAGCGCCTTCCATTAATTTATCAATATCGGCGCCGCTTACAGCGATGGGCAGCAGGCCTACAGCAGTGAGAACAGAGAAACGGCCGCCAACATCATCGGGAACGACGAAGCTTTCATAGCCTTCCTCTGTGGCCAGATTCTTTAAGGATCCCCGCGCCTTGTCTGTGGTGGCATAAATTCTCCTGGAAGCCTCTTCCTTGCCGTATTTTTTCTCCAGCATGGCCTTGAACACACGGAATGCAATAGCAGGCTCGGTAGTGGTGCCGGATTTACTGATCATGTTGATAGAGAAATCTCTCTCGCCAATCACGTCCATTAAATGTTTAATATAGGTTGAGCTGATGGAATTTCCTACAAAATAGATTTCCGGAGTCTTTCGGATCTCTTTGCTTACGGTGTTGTAGAAGCTGTGGCGTAAAAATTCAATGGCTGCTCTTGCACCGAGATAAGAACCACCAATACCAATCACCAGAAGGACTTCGGAATCATTCTGGATTTTGGCGGCCGCCTTTTTGATCCTGTCAAACTCATCCTTATCGTAATCTACCGGCAGATCGATCCAGCCAAGGAAATCATTTCCCGCGCCTGTTTTGGAAACCAGTACCTCTTTTGCATCCAACGCCAGCTTTTTCATGGATTCCACTTCGTGGTCTGCAATGAAGGAAGCAGCTTTGGAATAATCAAATGTCACTTTGCTCATAATGTACGCTCCTTTTTCTGAAAAATTCAATTCGCTGAGAACTGTAAACGTCAGGTCAACTTGTTGCTTACGGTTTAAGTGTAACAAATGAACATGGGTTTTTCAAGAATTTTACAGCATTTCCTCGTTATAGACTGCCCGTGAACCGCCGATAAATTTGCCTCTTGTCCGGGCACACACCAGATGAGCCTGGCCGATCTGCTTCAGATCGATTCTCACAGGAACCGCCACGTCCGCAAGGTGCATGCCGATCAGCGTATCTCCGATATCCATCCCGGCCTGAGCTGAAATATGTTCAACGGCCGCAGGATGCGCAAACCGGCTGTAAGCAGTGGTGCCAAAGGAGCCGCCTGCTTTAGGCTGGGGAACCACATTTACGAGAGGAAGGCGTTCTCTTTTGGCAAGTTCCTCTTCAACAATCAATGCACGGTTCAGATGCTCACAGCACTGGGCTGCCAGATACAGTCCGTTTTCCTGAATAACCTGGTAGACCCCTTCAAATATGGCTTTTGCCGTTTCCACGCTGGAGGAGGTTCCGATTCGCTGACCGATCACCTCGCTGGAGGAACATCCTACCACCAGGATATCTCCTTCTGAGAGGTGCGCTTTTGTCAGCAATTGGCTTGCTGCCTCATAAGCTTCCTCCTGCACTTTTTGTAAAAACGCTTCTTCCTGAAATTCTTTTTCCATTCCACTTTCCATCTTCTTTTCCTTCTTTCTTCTTCGTTTGGCGCTGATGTTTTATTTCCGCGAGCAACGAGCCAAGCGGACATGCTTGCATGTCCATTTGGCGACTGCCGCGAGGCGATGAGTCAAGCCGCAGGCTTTTGACTGAATATTAAGAATGTCTGGCGGAGCCCGACATCCGTTCTTTTCCCAAAAGGTCTACTTTATATTTTCGGCAGGAAGTGGGAAATTCCTTTTTTGTTTAAAAGGAAAAGTAGAAAATCCTCTGCCCTGACGTTAAAAAAGAATTGTCAATTACTATCTGTTCAAAAGCAAATAATTTTTATATAATGAAAAGAGATTTATAATTACCGTTAAGGAGAAGAATATGAAAATAGTAGTTCTGGAGAGAAACAGTGTGGGACTGGATGTTTCTGTGGATGAGATCGGGACATTGGGAGATGTGAGAGTGTATCCGAACACCACGGCGGCAGACGTGAAGGATAAGATCAAGGATGCAGAGATTATCGTAGCGAACAAGGCGCCTCTGAATGAAGATACCTTAAGGGGGGCGGAGAATGTGAAGCTGATCTGTGAATTTGCCACAGGATATGACAATGTGGATCTGGCCTATTGTAAAAGCAGGGGGATTAAAGTGGCCAATGTGGTGAACTATTCCACAGATGCAGTGACGCAGCATACCTTTGCGCTTTGCTTTTATGTGCTGGAGAAGCTCCGTCATTATGATGAATATGTAAAGTCAGGCGCCTACGCTGCCCAGGAGAGGTTTTCAAATTTTGACATCCCTTTTACCGAGCTGGCAGGAAAAACCTGGGGAATCATAGGAATGGGACATATTGGCAGGAAGGTTGCGTCTGTGGCACAGGCTTTTGGATGTAAGGTGATCTTCTATTCGGCGTCCGGCAGCAGTACCTGTACAGAATATGAAAGAGTAGATTTTGATACGGTTCTCAGAGAAGCAGATTTTCTTTCCCTTCATTGCCCGCTGAGCGACAGAACGAGGAATCTGATAGATGCGGAAGCATTTCAGAAAATGAAAAAAAGCGCTATTTTGATTAATGTGGCCAGGGGGCCGGTGGTAAATGAAGAAGCGTTATATGAGGCGCTGACCGAAGGGACGATTGCAGGAGCCGGACTCGATGTGCTCAGCGCAGAACCCATGAAAGAGAGCAACCCTCTGAGCAGGATTCAGGACAGTAATAAGCTGATTATCACCCCGCATCTTGCATGGGCAAGCATTGAGGCCAGGAGGCGGTGCGTTTCCGAAACCTGCAGGAACATTGAAGCCTTCCTCAAGGGAGAGAACAGAAATATCGTGAACTTGTAAGGGAGATGGATATGGGAATCTTACTGAAAAACATTCTGGCAGTATTGCCGGAGAAAGATAAGGATGTTATCAGAGAAACGGATATTTATATTGAGGGCAGCAGAATTGTCTCTGTGGGCGACAGGCCGGAAGGATTTTTCGCTGAAAAGGTGATTGATGGGAAGGACAGGCTTGCCATACCAGGGCTGATCAACTGCCATACACATTCTTATATGTCTTTTATGAGGAATATGGCGGACGACATCAGTTTTATGGACTGGTTGTTTGGAACCATTGATCCCATAGAGCAGAAGATGACAGATGAGGATGCCTATTGGGGAGCGTGCCTTGCGATTATAGAAATGATGAAAAGCGGCACCACCTGTTTCAACGACATGCAGATGAACATTCACCAGACCACAAGAGCGGTGAAAGAATCCGGTATGCGTGCTGTGATCAGCCGGGGACTGGTGGGAAGCGGAAACGATGAGGGCGGACGGATGCGGCTGCAGCAGGCTTTTGAGGAGAAAGAGGCAGCCAGAGACTGTGACAGGCTCACCTTTATGCTAGGACCTCACGCACCTTATACCTGCGATGACTCCTATATGCGTATTGTTTCTGAGGAAGCAAAAAAGAACCATATGCGGATTCATGTTCATCTTTCAGAGAGTGAAAGTGAGATACAGCAGATTCAGGAAAAATACGGCGTATCGCCGATCGAGATGGCTGATCAGAACGGTCTGTTTGATGTACCTGCCATCGCTGCCCATTGTGTGCAGATTACGGAAAAGGATATGGAGATCCTGAAAAAAAAGAATGTGAGCGTGGTGACCAATCCGGCCAGTAACATGAAGCTGGGCAATGGATTCGCACCGGTACCTGCCATGTTGAAAAAAGGGATTAACATTTGTCTTGGCACAGATGGCGCCGCCAGCAATAATTCGCTGAATATGTTTCATGAGCTGAGTCTGCTTACTCTGGTCCACAAGGGCGTGCACAAGACGCCTCAGTGTATCAGCGCTGAAGAGGGCTTTCGGATCGTAACGATAAACGGTGCCAGGGCGCTGGGACTGGAAAAGGAGATCGGGTCACTGGAAACAGGCAAGAAAGCGGATATTGCAATCCTTGACCTGAACAGCCCGTCTCTGACACCCAGAAACAATCTTCTGGCCGGACTTTCCTATTCAGCCAACGGCTCAGAGGTGGAGACAGTCATCATTGATGGAAAGATTACCATGGAAGGACGGAAAGTACTGACTATGGATGAAGCGCTGGTGTGTCGCAAGGTAAATGAGATCATAACTCGTATGAGTATTGATAAAAAGTAGTAAGGCAGAAAGTGATGACAGGACAGACGACCATCACTATAATAAAAATTCGGCTGAATCAAATATCTATTGGAGGATAAAAAATGAACAGTGAAATCAGAGACATCAGTTTGGCCGAATCCGGGGAACGCAAGATCGAATGGGTGAAGAGAAATTGCGATCTTTTACGTACTCTGGAAGGGGAATTCAGGGAGATGAAGCCCTTCGAAGGTAAAAAAATTGCTCTTTCCGTTCATCTTGAGGCGAAGACAGCTTATCTTTGTCTGGTACTGAAGGCAGGCGGAGCCCAGATGTTTGTAACAGGCTCCAATCCTCTCTCCACCCAGGATGATGTGGCGGCCGCTCTGGTAAAAGCCGGCCTTGAAGTTCACGCATGGTATGACTGTACACCTCAGGAGTATGAAACGCATATCCGCCATGTGTTGGAAGCCGGCCCTAATATTATCATTGATGATGGAGGAGATCTGGTTAATATGATCCATACACAGATGCCGGAGCTGATACCGGCTATCATCGGCGGCTGTGAAGAGACTACCACAGGAATTATCCGTCTGGAAGCGATGAACCGGGCAGGAGAGCTGAAGTTCCCTATGGTTCGCGTTAATAATGCAGATTGCAAGCATCTGTTTGATAACCGCTACGGGACCGGGCAGTCTGTATGGGATGGCATCAATCGTACCACCAATCTGATTGTAGCAGGCAAAATTGTGGTGGTAGCCGGCTATGGCTGGTGCGGAAAGGGCACGGCCATGAGGGCGAAAGGGCTTGGCGCAAGAGTAATTGTTACGGAAATCGATCCTATTAAGGCAATCGAGGCAGTTATGGACGGATTTGATGTGATGCCCATGAACGATGCCGCGAGGGTAGGCGATTTCTTTGTTACGGTGACAGGATGCGATAAGGTGATCGACGAAGAGGACTTCAAAGTCATGAAGGATGGGGCGATCCTCTGCAACGCAGGACACTTTGACTGCGAGATCGATATGGCAAGGCTCCGCGAGATTGCCGTGGAGACCAGGGAGCAGAGAAAAAATATCATGGGTTATAAACTGCCCACCGGCCAGTGGATTTTCGTTCTGGCAGAAGGAAGGCTTGTAAATCTGGCGGCTGGAGATGGACATCCGGCAGAGATTATGGATATGAGTTTTGCAATCCAGGCATTGTCTGCCAAATATCTGGTAGAGCACGGCAGCGGGCTGAAAGAGAAGCTGATCGATGTGCCTGCAGAAGTTGACAGGGACGTAGCGGAAAGGAAGCTTGCATTCCTTGGAAAAAAGATTGATGTACTGACACCGGAGCAGGAAAAATATTTAAACAGCTACACACTCAACTGAAAGGTTGAAGAAAAGGAGGGACACCTATGCAAGACGTGATACACATCAAATCAAAAGAACATCCGGATGTTGTTTTAAAGGCAATACCGGGACATTTCGTCACCCCCAATTCCCACGTGAATTATTTCCTGGACATGACGACCTTAAAGAGCAGGCTCAGCGAAGCATCCGCTGCGGCCAAGGCTCTCAGTGAGCAGATTGCAGTAACTACCATTGTAGATACGATTGTCTGTATTGATGGCTGTGAAATTATTGGTGCTTTACTGGCGGAGAATCTGACCAGAGCGGGAACCTATTCCATGAATGCCCATCAGACCATTTATGTGGTGACGCCGGAATATGTAAATTCAGGTCAGCTTGTCGTAAGAGAAAATATGATCCCGATGATCAAGAATAAAAATATTCTTCTCCTTCTTGCTTCGGCGACCACAGGACAGTCCATTGTGAGAGCAATTCGGGCGCTCAGCTATTACGGTGCAAAAATCAGCGGCATCAGCGCAGTATTCAGCGCGGCAAACAGCTCCATGGGAATTCCCATTAAATCGCTGTTCTCCATAGCAGATATTCCTGATTACAAGACTTATGATCCGGAAGGATGTTCCCTGTGCAAGGACGGAAAGAAGATCGATGCCTTTGCAAATGGTTTCGGATATTCCAAGATCGGTTAAGCAGGCAGTAAACAGCAAAAAAGAATTGAGCAGGGAAGAAAATTTTCTCCCTGCTCAATTCTTTTTTGTAACAGTCAGTACAAAACAGCTTAGTTATAGTTGTCAATGCAGGGCTGGAACATGCTCTTGTTCACGCCGCACAAAGGACAGCACCAGTCATCGGGAAGATCCTCAAATGCTGTGCCGGGCTTGATGCCGTGCTCAGGATCACCCTTTTCAGGATCATAAGTATATCCGCAGGGATTGCAAAAATATTTTTTCATTGTGTTTATCTCCTTTCATGAAATGAGTATACCTGAATTAGAAATCTTTAACCAAAATATCTTTTGAGAAGGCCTTCGAAAGCCTTTCCGTGTCTTGCCTCGTCTCTTGCCATTTCATGTACAGTGTCATGAATAGCATCCAGACCGGCTTCTTTTGCTCTCTTGGCGAGATCAAATTTACCGGCAGTAGCTCCGTTTTCAGCATCTACTCTCATCTCAAGATTCTTTTTGGTAGAGTCTGTTATAACTTCGCCCAGCAGCTCTGCAAATTTAGCGGCATGTTCAGCTTCCTCGTAAGCAGCCTTCTCCCAGTACAGGCCGATCTCAGGATAACCTTCTCTGTGGGCAACTCTTGCCATTGCAAGATACATACCAACTTC
>CAMWFQ010000034.1 GCA_947173495.1 uncultured Lachnospiraceae bacterium
AGTTTACAGGAGAACGCCATATATTTCACTACACGTTCTTATTTGACGCTTACGAGAAATAAGGAGGCAACTGACAATGGCAAAAAAGCAACGCAAATACGATATGGAATATAAAATCCAGGCCGTAAAACTGGCAAAGGAAATCGGCGGCGCAAAAGCGGCCGCTGAATTAGAATCCCTGAAAACACCATATATGCATGGACGAAAACCCCAAGGGAGGGGCGGCTGGACATTGGCCCCGGCACACACACCACAGACGGCCATGAATCTGGCAGAGGAACTGGCATCCCTGCGCAGGCAGGCCAAGGAGCAGGAAAAAGAGATCCGCCGACTAAAAGAGGAAAATGAATTTCTTGAGGAAGCAAGCGCTTTTTTCACCGCCAGCCGTCGGAAGCCTGTAAAAAGCAGAGAATGATGTTTCCCGCAATAAAAACCCAAGACGGCGTGATAAAGGGAAAGATTTCTTTTTACTGCCGGATGCTGAAAGTGACGCGGCAGGGATTTTATAAATATCCGGCAAACAAAGACCGTCCATGGAAATATCAGGATTTAGCCGATGCCATGCGGACGATCGCATCAGAAGACAAATGCAACGACACCTATGGACGGATCCGCATGTATCAGGCGCTTCTATTGAAACAGCCGGAAGACATCCACATTCCTGGCGATAGGACGGTTTACCGCATCATGGAGAAGATCGGACTCAGCCGCCGCCCGAAACGCAGACTAAACGGACTCACCAAAGCTGACCGTGAGGCACGGAAATCCGATGATCTGCTGAAACGGGATTTCACATCCGCAGAGCCATTAAAAAAATGTGTTAGGGACATAACCGAAATCAAGGCAAAAGGCAGAAAGCTCTATGTATCCGCCATATTTGACTGCTTTGATGCCGCTGTCCTCGGACTGGCAATGGACACAAACATGAAAGCATCCTTATGCGAACAGACGCTTGAGAAGGCTGTCTGTTCCTATCCGGCGCTCATAAGATAAGGAAAGCGTATGGTACTATTTTGCTAGACAATCATCTGGATAATAAGCTGATTATAGGTCAAATGGGGCATAGTGACATTTTATGTACTGAAAATCATTATCACAGGAACAGAAAAAGTGTCGACCAGAAGAGTCAGATTATCAGCGCCATTCCAGAATTTAAAGTCAATTGATTACCAGGTGATCAAAAGTAATTAAATTGAATGTCAAAACCCTTGATTTTACTGGATTTTTATCATTTTGATAATGCGTTCGATTCCCGTCATCTGCTCTTTTTTTGTGCACACGGGCACCCAGAGGAAAAATGTCAGCAGGAGCTGACGGGTGCCCGGTGCGCGAGTAGGGAGAAAAAGCCTTCCCTACTCGATTGCGAAGGCCCACAAAGGAAGTTTGCTGCAGAAGCAGCATGTGGGCCGCATACGGGCAGGGGGAAAACTTCCCTGATTCAGAAATCTTATTTTGATTTTTGTTTCTTCAAAAGGATTCCACATATAATGACTGCCATACAAAAAGTAAGGATCAGGTACCATAGATTTTCAAAGTGAAATCCATGATCCAGCATTAGCCGGTATCCCCGGAAAGCCGGGAAAATGTGTCCTGCCGTTTCAAGAAAACCAGGCAGCAAGTCAATGGGAAACATGATTCCCGAAAGCATAATCGAGGGCAGAAATACCAGCTGCGCCATCATTGTCAGTTTTGCCTGATTTTTAACAGTCAGTCCTAAGATGCTTCCGATGCTGAGCGATACCATAATGTATATGGCGAGCGCAAGAAAGAAAAGGGGAAGATGCGCTGGCAGGGCCGCGTCAAACAGTATGGGAGCAAGCAGCAATATAACGATACAGGTGATCATTAAATGAACAAATGAGGAAAGAAACATCGTAACGAGACCGAAGCAGACGGGTACTCCGTTTGCTTTATATACATTTTTCACATCGCCTCCGTAAGTTTCAATCAATGTTGGCGGCAGTCCGACAAACGCACCCATTGAAACGCTCATAACAATCATAGACTGTATAAGTGTATTTCTCATTTCAGGCATAACAGAGGTAAAAATACCGCTCATAAGAAGAAAGAAGAGGAGCGGGACGAGATAGCAGGTGACGAACAGGGATTTACTTCGTATATCCAATTTACACTGTAATGCCACACCATATAAAAAACCATTCATTCTGCTTCCCTCCCTGCCATCTCGATAAAATGCTGCTCTAATGTGCCGCGATCAACTTTAATGTCTGATACATGAATCTTTTTCTGTTTTAACTCGCATAGCAATGAAATTAAAGTATCTTCAATGTTGTCCGTTTCAAAAGTGCAGTCTTCCTGCTGCGTTTTGATATGGATAAAGTATTTTTTCCCAACCTTGTCGGTCAGTTCTGAAGCTGTGCCGCAAAAGACAATATTTCCGTTATTCAAAATGGCAATCCGGCTGCATAAGGTTTCTACTTCCGCCATATCGTGGCTTGCCAGAACAACCGTTTTTCCCTGTGCTTTGAGCGTTCGGATTTGCTCGTGAAACGAGAGTCTGCCTTCCACATCAAGCCCCGCAGTCGGCTCGTCAAGAAAAATAATATCCGGATTGCTGATAAGCGCAAGGGCGAGCTGCAACCGTCTTTTTTGCCCTGTGGATAGTTGAAGATACTGTTTTTTTTCGATTTCTTTTATACCAAGGGCATTAAGCATAGTATAATCAATCTTTGCGCTGTTCCATTTTGCGAACAGTTTTATTGCCTCCATTGGTTTGATATGTGCGGGTAAAGATGATAATTGTAACTGAATTCCCATTTTCCCGTTTACAGTAATCGTACCGCTGTCATATTTTCTCAGGCCCTCCATACATTCAAGAGCAGTCGTTTTCCCTGCCCCGTTTACGCCGAGCAGGGCGAAAATCTCTCCTTTTTCAATTTGAAGATCAAGTCCTTTGAGAACCATATGGCTGCCATAGCTTTTTCTTAATTCACGAACCTGTATTGCACTGCTCATTGATCTGCCTCCCCAAATGGATTTATTCCGAGCCTTGAGAAATAAACTTGCAAAGCCGGCTCTAAATAATCGTTTATGATTTTTTGTCTTTCTTCCCATGCAGTTGTTGCGATATCGATGCTGCCAATTTTCATCAGCTTTGGCAGCATATTTATATCGCCATTCGTAAATTCCATAATCAGACTCCAATATTCTGTTATGACCTGTTGGCAGGTTTCGCTTTCATATGGCACACAATCCTTTTGAAGCTGCACAATTTTGTCACTCAAACGGTCAAATCTGTCTATAAAATTCAGGCCGCTTTCTCGATCAAACTGATTGCGGATATGGTCAAGCATATCGTCGTCGAAACGCTTGATGAGATAGTAAGAATCATTCTTCATCTGCAGATTGACGATAATATCTGCATACTTTTTAAAGCTGACGGTCTGCATTTGTAAAACTTCAGCTTTTAACTGTTCAATTGCCGTCAAAGAAGCCGTCAGATGCTCTATTTTTTTTCGTATATCATCTGCCTGTTCGGTAAGCGCGTTTGCAACTTCATTCGGGGTCTCTAAAGAAATGAAACGCTGCCTGATATCGTCCAGAGAAAAACCCAATGACTTCAGGGATATAATCTGATGAAGGGCGATTAAGTCTTTGTCTGTATAGAGCCTGCGTCCGCCTTCGCTCACTGCTGATGGAGACAGCAGTCCCTCTTTATCATAGTATTGCAGGGTACGGACGGTAACGCCTATTTTTTTTGCAGCCTCTCCAACAGTCATATAACCTTGCGGTATTGATCTTTGTTTTGCCATAATCATTTTACCTCCTGAGATGTATCATAAATCATTACGCCGCGTCATAAGCAAGACTTTTTTGAAAAAGAAAAGGTTTTGTAAAAAAGATTCAAAAGAAAACAGACAGAAGAATTTTCCTTCTGTCTGTTTCAGAAGCCACATGGCTTTCTACTTAAACTTCACCGCAGTGCCATAGGCCATAACCTCGGCAGCGCCCTGCATAACGGCAGCGGATGCATAGCGGATATTCACTACGGCGTCTGCGCCCATTTGTTCGGCTTCCGCCACCATTCGTTTGGTGGCAAGAGCTCTGGCCTCGTTCATCATTTCCGTGTAGGCTTTCAGTTCGCCGCCTACCAGGGTCTTAAAGCTCTGGGTCAGATCCTTTCCGAAATTTTTGGACTGGATGGTGCTTCCTTTCACCATTCCGAGCATTTCCAGTTCTTTTCCGCTGATGTAGTCAGTATTGACTAAGATCATCTTCTTCTCCCTCCTTGATTTCCTTGATTCTGCTTATCAGAACACCGATCATGACAGCCGATAAAATCAGGGGTATTACAGTCATAAGGATCCTTATCATGACAGGAAAGTTTCTTAATTTCATAAAAAGGACTGCGATACCAATATAATAGAATAGAATGATAACGGTGATTATGACCGGTGCTGCTAACTTTTTCCAGTGTTTCATAAACGTTCCTCGCTGTGATTGTATATCCTCCGGGTGCTTTCATTCAATGTCCAGTTCGGGCGGCAGGTCGATCTCATCAGAAACATATTTTCCGTTCTTTTTGCGCTGACGGACGCATTCGGTCAGCAGGTATTCGATCTGCCCGTTGACGGAGCGGAAGTCGTCTTCCGCCCAGGCGGCAATGGCATTATATAATTTGGGGGAAAGCCGCAGGGGAATCTGCTTTTTTCCGGTATCCGCCATATCAGTAGAGACTGCCGGAATTTACCACCGGCTGGGCATCATGATTTCCACACAGAACCACCAGGAGATTGGAAACCATTGCCGCCTTGCGTTCTTCGTCCAATTCCACAGTATGATTCTCATTTAAGCGTTCCAGCGCCATTTCTACCATACCGACAGCCCCGTCGACGATCATTTTTCTTGCGTCGATGATGGCGGATGCCTGCTGACGCTGCAGCATCGCGGCTGCGATTTCTGTAGCGTAGGCCAGATAAGTGATTCTTGCCTCGACGATCTCCATACCGGCCTGCGCCACACGCTTCTGGATCTCATCGCGGATCCTTGCAGCAACCACCTCGCTGGAACCCCGCAGACTTCCTTCGTCTGCAACGCCGTCTCCGGTAGTGTCCACATTGGGAGCTACATCATAGGGGTAAATACGGACAATATCTCTTAAGGCGCTGTCGCACTGGAGAGAAAGATATTCTTTGTAATTATCTACATTGAATACCGCTTTGGCCGTATCTACTACGCGCCATGTCACGGCAATTCCGATGTCTACCGGGGTACCCAGGCAATCGTTGATTTTCTGACGGCTGTTGTTTAAGGTCATGATTTTCAGAGAGATTTTTTTGGAACCACTGGTATCTCCTGAATTTCCGGCAGCCGGGACTGGCAGACTTTTGATATCTCCACTCTGACTCAGTTTGGTTTTGGACGCCGGATTTAAACTGGTACAAAAGGGATTTACAAAGTAGAAGCCCTCTCCCTTGAGCGTCCCCGTATAGCGTCCGAACAGTGTAAGTACCAGAGCTTCCTGGGGCTTTAATACCTTCAGGCCCGGCAGGAGAAGAGTCGCTGCACAACACAAAACGATGCAGGATAGAATAAGAAAGGGATGTTCGTTGCCGGTGGAGGCGCTGAATACGATAATAGCAACTGCAAGCAGGTAGAGCAGAAGAATGCCCATCAGAGCCTGCATTCCATGTTTTTTTCCGGTGATTACTTTTTCTTCCATAACATTTCCTCCTTTGAAAAGATACGGCAGGATTCAGATTAACATCTGATCTCTTATTGATATTAAAATGATATCATATAGAAATTGTTTTGTAAAGAATAAATTTTTTATTCATAAAATTTTCTGCGCTGTTCTTTAATAAAAATAAAAGCAGCAACAGCTCATAAAAACCGTTACCGCTTTTCCCCTTTTACACTTCCAGTATACCTGCAGCTTTGCGGGATGTAAAGGGTCAGGCATCGCGGAATAATCACGTGAAATACAAGAGGTATTTGTCAGACTTTTGAGAATATGATAAACTCTATTTATGAAACGAGCTAATCAGACTGGATATTGGAGGAGGAATAAAGATTGGATAATGTAAAGATAGGAGAGAATCTTACCGGCTCTCTGGAAAAAATTTTGAAATTTGCGGGTTGTGAGGAGGAACTGGCCAGTTCTTTCAGGGACAGTGTTGCCGCCTATAAAAGGCTTTCTGACAAAAATGCTGATGATCCATCTGCGATGCAGCTTCGGCGTAAAATAGCGGACTTGTTTTATAAAGTTTATGAAGCGGCGCTTCGGGTCAGCGTCAGGTCGGGCAGCCTTCCGCCCGTCATTCGTATGTTTTTTGAATTTGGTTATGTGGATGAAGAGATTGCGGGGATGGAAAATGCAGTTTATCTGTATGGATTAACGCAGAATATGCCAACCTGCCCGGAAAAGGGAGTTTACTCCATATATGAATGGCTGCTGGCCATTTATCAGGGGAAAAAGGAGCCAAGCCGGAATGAAATGGACATGGACTACCGGGATTATATTCTGGAACAGAAAAAGATGGGACGGCTGACGCAGGAGCAGGAAGCGGCGCTGATGCAGAATAATGGCTCCAAGGTGATTTTTGAACTGACCAATATGTTTCCTGTTATCAACCGGCTTACATTCGGACAGCTCAGTATTTTCTGTCCTTTATTTTCCTCGCACAACCTCTTTAAGTCGCCGGAGACGGCGCTTGTTACGGCGGACAAAGTGCTGGCTGAAATCGAAAATATCAGGAATAAGGATTTTAAGGCATTTTACAGGGAAACACATTATTATAATCCGGAAAGAGGAATTAACGAGCAGATTGAGGTGGAGATTCTTCCGGATATCATTCTGATGCCCAATATCGGCAGCAGAAGTATTATGTGGCAGGAGATAGAAGGGAAAAAGCGTACCACACCTTCCCGCATGATGCTTTCAATTTTCCATGTGGAGGATTTGACTCAGAGCATGATACGCCTGACAGGCGAGTTCCGGTGGGAAATGTGCAAGCGCGCCCAGGGAGCCAGATGGAACGATATAACGGAGCCCTCTCTCACCAGTGAATACTGTGATTATGTGCAGTTTTACCGAAACAACAAGGAACTGTCACCGGATGCGAAAGAAAAAATCAAGCGTCAGCTTTTGCGTGCAAGAAACAATTACAGAACCATGTTTGTGCTGGATTATATCGCCTGGATGCTTTATGAAAGCACCGGCGCCCTGAGATTAAACAAAGTTGCCAGAGGCATTTTGTTCACGTACTGTCCCTTTAGAAAAGAGGTCAGGGAAAAAATCAGTGCGAATCCGATCTATAAGCAGGCGATGGAAAAATATACTTTCAGGAATTCAAAGATCCTGCACAGGATTACGCTTCAGTACCGGAAGCTGGAAAACACGCCGGACGGCGTCCCGGAAGAAATCAGGGAATATAAAAATTATCTGGAATTATAATAGAAATGGAGATTTCAGGAGAGTCTGGTATAATTGGCTGGGTACAATAAGGGAAAGCAGACCGGGCAGGAATGGAGGATTAGCATGGCGGAAAAATATTATGCGGTCAGGGCCGGGAAGCGCACAGGGATATTCACGACCTGGGAGGAATGCAGAGAGTGTGTGCACGGCTATTCGGGCGCCCTGTACAAAAGCTTTAAAACCCGGGAGGAAGCCTGTGTTTATCTGGGTGAAGAGCAGAGTCCAAAGGAGCATTTTGCGGAAAAGGATGTTTCAGAAGAGCCGGAACGTGTTAAAATATATGTGGATGGGAGCTATCACAGTCTCACAGGAGAGTTCTCCTACGGCATGGTGGTGCTGAGGGGAAAGGATGAAGAAAAGTACTGCCGCAAATTTGCAGATGAAGAACTGTCGGCCATGCGCAATGTGGCAGGAGAGATCAAAGGCGCCGAGGCGGCCATGCAGTATGCGCTGGATCATCAGATCGGGGCCATCGATATTTATCATGACTATGAGGGGATTGCCAGATGGTGTCTTGGGCAGTGGAGGACAAACCGGGAAGGAACCAGAGCCTACAAAGCATTTTTTGACAGGGCGGCACAGAAGACAGATATCCGGTTTGTGAAGGTGACCGGGCATTCCAATGACAAATACAATGATATGGCGGATACTCTGGCAAAGAAAGCCCTGGGAATCGATGTGGAAACTATTCAGCCAGGACTTTGCACTTGCTGCAAAGTCCGTGAGAATGTGTAAATTGAGCCAGGAGTGAATCCGGCTCTTCGCCGAAGGCGAACTTTAATAGCCGGATTCAGTAACTGTGAAGCCGAAGGCTGAATAGTTACTCGATGTGGAAACTATCCAGCCAACGGATGGGGAAAAGACACGCCGGAGAGGATTAGGAGAAACGGGAGGAAGGAAAAGTGATTCACTTTATATTGAAGGAAAACCATGCGGTGGCGGCAGCGCTGGGACTGCTTCTGGCATTTGCAGGGACCTGTATTCTGACGGCCAAGCTGGGGCAGTTTCTGCCCAGGGATGGAGGCCGGGAATTTGCCCATGATGGAAAGCTTTCCGCAGGAAAACCCAGAGGGGCCGGGATTATATTTATTCTGGTCTTTGTTGCGGCAACATTTCTGTTCGCGCCGGTTAATGTGGAGATTATCATTTATCTGGTACTGGTGAGTGCGGAAATGCTCACCGGATATATGGATGACGCCTCAGAGCGTCCCTGGGGAGAATACAAAAAGGGACTGCTGGATCTTGTGATTGCAGTGGTGGTGGCAGTAACCTATCTGAATTTTAATTCCAGCACCATAAGACTTGCCATTCTGGGAGAAAGTCTGACAATTCCGCCGGTTTTATTCGGCCTTCTGACCGTAATCCTTGTGTGGGGATCCATCAATGTAACCAACTGCTCCGACGGAGTGGACGGGCTTTCGGGAACCCTGGCGATCATCACCCTGGCAACCTTTTATGTCATCGACAATATCGTGGGCAATCAGGATGAATTTACCTTTCAGATTCTTATTTTTATTATCTGTGTGCTGGGATATCTATGGTATAATGCAACCCCGAGCCGTCTGATGATGGGAGATGCGGGAAGCCGCGCCATGGGAATCTTCATCAGCATCACTGCCCTGAAGAGCGGGTGCCCGCTGATGTATCTTCCGGTGGCCATTGTCTTTATTCTGGATGGAGGGCTGGGTCTTTTAAAAGTCGCGCTGATCCGGGGATTCAAAATTCATATTTTAAAAAATGTAAGGACCCCCCTGCATGACCATGTAAGAAAGACCATGGGCTGGTCCAACACCCAGACAGTCGTACGCTTCGCCATCATACAGATCGTAGTATCGGTGGCAGTGGTATACCTGCTCATCTTATAAAAAACAGGAAAATACTTTCAACTGGAAATAAAAACAGCAAATATCCAAAGGCCCACGGCATGATTTTCGGACACGGAAGTGTCAGAAAATTATGCCAGATCCCGGTGGGCCGCTGGATATTTGCGGAACTGGAATAGGAGGACAAATGAGAGAGCGGCGTGACAAGATCAATTATTATCTGGATCTGGCGGAAACCGTTTCCAAGCGAAGCACCTGTCTGCGCAGGTGGTACGGCGCGGTGATCGTCAAAAATGACGAGGTTATCTCCACCGGTTATGTGGGAGCGCCCAGAGGCAGAAAGAATTGTACCGATACAGGCAAATGTATCCGTCAGGAGATGAAGATTCCGAGAGGGGAGCGCTATGAACTGTGCAGGAGCGTTCATGCGGAGATGAATGCCATTATCAGCGCATCAAGGGATAAGATGATTGGAAGTGCGATGTATCTGGCCGGAGTGGATGCGCTGACAGGAGAATATATCCCCGATTCCAACAGCTGTTCTCTGTGCAAGCGGGTAATCATCAATGCCGGAATTGAAAGGGTCTATGTGAGGGACAGCCGGGACGAATACAGGGAAATCAGGGTTCGGGACTGGATCGATCATGACGAATCCTTAAACGGCGTTATGGGATATTAGGTGGGGAGTATGAACAGTTTGAATCAAAACAACCCTGTCACGGAAAGACCGGCGAAGAGGCAGGCATCAAAGGCAGTTTCTCTGGGGAAAAGGGTGATGAACTATGCCAGAGACAGTATTCTGGTGAATATGCGTTTCCTGGATGTTGCGATTTCCGCTCTGGAGCTGCAGGCCATAGAAGGAACAGGAGGATTTGCTTCGAATGGCGCTAAAATCTATTTTGATCCGGTTTTTCTTTTAAAAAAATATAAAGAAGAACCGGCTTTTGCAGTGCGGATGTATCTTCATATTCTTTTTCATATGATTTTTTACCACAGCTTTCGTTTTGATAAGGTGGACAGCGAGGCTTTCGGACTGGCGGCGGATATGGCGGCGGAAGCGGCGGTTCTGGAACTGGAGATGCCCGGGATGGCGCTTTTAAGGGACGAGCAGGCAAAGACAAAGCTGGATGCCATCCGGCAGGAAATCGGTGCTCTCACAGCGGACAAAATCTACAGATACCTGAAAAATTTTAATGTGGGCGCGGAAGAACGAAAGGAGCTTTCTGTCCTGTTTTTTATGGATTCCCATGAAATGTGGAAACGTGGGGAGGAACTGACGATCTCTCTGGAGCAGTGGAAGAAGTTAAGCGAACGGGTGCAGGCGGACCTGAAGTCCTTTTCTTCAGGAAAAACGAAATCGGAGAGTCTGGAAAAAAGCCTTCTGGAGGCGGTGAAGGACAGATATCCTTACAGAGAGCTTTTACGCAAATTTATGGTGATGAACGAGGACCTGCAGGTTAATGATGACGAATTTGACTATATTTATTATACGTACGGACTTTCCAGATATGGGAACATGCCGTTGGTGGAACCTCTGGAATATAAGGACAGCCGCAAGATCCGGGAGTTTGTAATTGCCATTGATACCTCGGCTTCCTGCCGGGGGGAGCTGGTGAAATCCTTTTTGCAGAAAACTTATGCGCTGCTCAGCGGGGAAGATACCTTTTTCCGGAAGATGAATGTGCATATTATTCAGTGCGACCATCAGGTGCAGCGGGATACGAAGATCACATCCGGAGAGGATCTGGATTTCTTTTTGAGCCATGAGAAGCTGACAGGCTTCGGCTCCACGGATTTCAGGCCGGTGTTTGCCTATGTGGATGAGCTTTTGAAAAAAGGAGAGTTTGAGAACCTGAAAGGGCTCCTCTATTTTACGGACGGTTACGGTGTTTATCCCGGCGCAATGCCGCCTTATGAAGTGATGTTTGTGTTTCCTGATCAGGGAGACGAGGGGCCGGAAGTGCCGCCCTGGGCTGTGAAAGTTTTGCTGGATGATGAGGAGATGGAAGGAGAGGGATAAAAGAGATCATGTCGCAGAGGATGAATATAAAGCAGGCAAAGAAATATATTGAAGATACGATTCGTCTGTATCTGAAAAAAGATGAATTCGGACAGTACAGGATTCCGGTGGTCCGTCAGAGGCCGGTGTTTCTGCTGGGGGCGCCGGGGATTGGCAAAACCGCTATTATGGAGCAGATCGCCCAGGAACTCCAGATTGCGCTGGTATCCTATTCCATGACCCATCATACAAGACAGTCGGCACTGGGGCTGCCTTATATTTCACACAGGACCTATCAGGGAATGGAGTATGATGTGTCAGAATATACCATGAGCGAGATCATTGCTTCTGTCTATGAGGTGATGGAGAAAAGCGGGGTACGGGAGGGAATTCTGTTTCTGGACGAGATTAACTGTGTGTCAGAGACGCTGGCGCCTTCCATGCTGCAGTTTTTGCAGTATAAGGTTTTCGGGCGGCACAGCGTTCCGGAAGGGTGGGTGATTGTGACGGCAGGCAATCCGCCGGAATTCAACAAGTCGGTGAGAGAATTTGATGTGGTCACCATGGACCGCTTAAAAGTGCTGGAGGTGGAAGCGGATTATAAAGCGTGGAAAGAATATGCCCGGCAAAAGGGACTTCACGGAGCGATTCTGAACTTCCTGGAGCTGAAAAAGGAGTATTTTTACCGGATAGAAACTACGGTAAACGGAAGGAGCTATGTGACGGCCAGAGGCTGGGAGGACCTGTCGCAGATCCTCTTTTTATATGAAGAGGAAGGTCTGGGGGCGGATGAGACTCTGGTGGAGCAATACATCCGCAACGAGCGGGCAGCCAGAGAATTCGCGGCTTACTATGACCTTTTCAATAAATATAAAAAAGATTATCACACCGGAGAGATCCTGGAGGGCGGAGCGAAAGCCCAAATGGCGGAACGGGCGCGGGTAGCGCCTTTTGACGAGAGGCTATCTCTTCTTGGCATGCTTCTGGATCAGATCACCGGGGAAATCCGGGAGGATATGGAGAGAAGCGATTATCTCACAGAGCTTGTGAAAAATCTGAAGGCAATAAAGGCTGCGGTGGAGAAAATGGATGGAGAAAAGGAGGCGCTGACAGCACAAAATCCCACAGGAGAGCCAAAGAAACTTTCGGTTTCTCAAATGCTGGAGAATCAGATCCAGGGGCGCAAAAATCAGATGGAAAAGGGAAGAATGGCGGGAAGCCTTTCAGAACGGGAACAGCGCGGAGGCAGACGCCTTATAAGATTTCTGGAAGAAGAACGAAAGCGGCTCCTTCTTGAAAGTCTGTCCGGGGAGAAGGAAGCCTTTGGCTTGTTGAAGAAATCCTTTGACACACAGACGGAAGAATTCCGGCGGAGGGTGCAGCTGACACGGCAGCGCCTTTCCAATCTCTTTGCCTTTGTGGAGGATGCGTTTGCTGAAGGAAATGAGATGCTGATCCTTGTGACGGAACTCACGGTAAACAATGACAGCGCCCGCTTTATCGGACAGTTCGGGTGTGATGCCTATGAGAAACATAATCAGGAACTGATGCTCTCTGAGCGGGGCGGAAGCCTTATGGAGGAGGCAGCATCTTTGAATCTAGAGGAAATCAACTGAAAAGAAAGCGGAATGCAGGATAAGAAACAGGGAGATGTTTGTAAATGAGCCTGGTAAATGAGTGGAAAGCAGAAGGAGCTGTGCTTGAATATGAGGAGAGCGGGGCGGAGATTGTGATATTGTCTGCCAGAGTAAACGGCAGCAGAGTAAAGATTCCTGACAGAATAGAAGACCGGCCGGTAACAAAAATCGGAAAAAAAGCTTTTTTGAGTTGTAAGCTTTTAAAAGAGGTCTTTCTGCCCGAATCACTTGTGGAGATAGGGGACTGGGCTTTTGCCTATTGCAGCGGGCTGGAGACCATTTGGATTCCGGAGAAAAATTTCTCTATGGGGAAAGGAATTTTGAAAGAATGTGAGCGGCTTTCCAGGATTTGCCGTCTGAATCGGGACAAAGCAACAGAGGAACAGGTGGGAAGGCTCATGGGAGCCGTGCCTGTTAAGCTGGAAGCAGATTATCTGTTTCTGCCGCAGGAGGCAGGGGGAGAAAACTGGCTGCGCCGTTTTGATGAGAGACTCCGGGAATTTCTTGCCCGGCCCGACGAGGATGGATTTGTTAAAATGGTTTACTGCGGAGAAGAAGATATTGTGGCCAACGTGGAGTATTACCTGGCGGAGCGCAGGCGGGAAAAGGCAAGACTGTGCTTTTTAAGACTGATCAATTCCCCGGGACTTTCTGATACATTCAGAGAGAAGCTGCAGAATTACCTTTGCACACATACCCGGGGCTGTGCGTCGGAGGCGGCCTGGGAGGTCGTGTTTTATGAGCATGGAAGCGAAAAAGAGTACTATGAGGCCTTTGCCGAAGCCGGGTGTCTGACGGAAGGAAACTATGACGCTGTTCTGATGCAGATGGGAGATCAGTATCCGGAAATGAAAGCTTTTGTGATGCGCTGCCGGGCCCGGAACAGAAAAGAGAATGATTTGTTTGATTTCCTGTCTCTGGATTGATGCCGCAGGACACAATCCGGGTATAGGATGCATATAATAAAGTAATTATGCTGTTTTTGGAGGAAAAGCTTGAAAAGGATATTGATTGCCGGGGAGAAGGGGAAATTCTCCAATTATGAAAAGGCTCTGAACAGTCAGGGGTTTATGCCGGATACTTCTCTGCATGTGCCGGATACTTCGCTTTATGCCGGTCTGGTTTTACCGGGAGGGGAGGATATTGATCCGAAACTATTCGGACAGCTCCCAGAGGGCACCCGACTTTTTGATCCTGTGCTGGACCGATTACAGATGAGCATTCTGAATGCCTTTGTCTCCGAAAAAAAACCTGTTTTGGGTATCTGCAAGGGAATGCAGCTGATCAATATTTATTTTGGCGGGGATATGATTCAGCACCTTCCTTCAGCGCCGGAACACGAATATCGGGAGGAGGACCAGTTCCATGAAACAAGAGCAGTCAAAGGATGCTTCCTGGAGAAGCTCTACGGAGAGACCTTTGTGGTAAACAGCGCTCATCATCAGGGAGTGAACTGCCCGGGACGGGGAATCGAATATGTACAGTTTGCCGGGGACGGGGTGATAGAAGGAATGAAACATGGAAGCCTGCCGGTCTTTGGCGTGCAATGGCATCCGGAGAGATTATGCGGTGCATATAAACGGGAGGGAACGGCGGATGGGGGGCGGGTATTCCGGGAGATCTTCCTGACCGGAAAAGGATAAAATACTCCGGTCCCGATGCAGAAGTTCAGCAGAAAATTTAGGGTGGAAAATTTTGAAAAAAATCTTGACAAGAATTTTGTGAGATAGTATACTTGCTAAGTGGTCAGGCAAACGGTTCGGACAGGCAGTTTTGAACGACCATATGGGATCTTAGCTCAGCTGGGAGAGCATCTGCCTTACAAGCAGAGGGTCACAGGTTCGAGCCCTGTAGGTCCCATTTCAGAAACAGTATGAAAGCTGATTTCTGAGATTCATGCATTATTTTATATGGCGAGATAGCTCAGTTGGCTAGAGCACACGGTTCATACCCGTGGTGTCGAGGGTTCAAATCCCCCTCTCGCTATCAAACGCCCCGCATACCGGGGCGTTTCGGGGTGTGGCTCAGGTGGTAGAGCGCTACTTTAGGGAAGTAGAGGCCGCAAGTTCAAGTCTTGTCACTCCGAGGGAAGATAAGGAGTTTTATGATCATTGATTGAATGATTATAAAACTCTTTTTTTATATCATAGGAAAGTGCGTCCTGTGATACAAAAAACGCTCCGCGAGGATCGCACTGCGGGATTCTTACTTATGCGCAGGCGTGCGAAAGGAAAATTTTTCAAATTTTGCGTTGACAAACAATAGGAATTGATATATACTTTGCCTGTCAAATAGTTTGATTATCAAAATGTTTGACAGGCAAATATTTGGAATATCAAATAAGTTTAAAAAGATTTTACACAAAAAAGGAGAAAAATCATGTTTGAGAAAGTGGCAGCAATTATCAGAGAACAGCTTAACTTAAAGGATGTAGAAATCAGACCGGAATCTTCTTTTGCAGAAGATCTGGAAGTGGATTCGCTGGATTTATTTGAACTGGTCATGGCGCTTGAGGAGGAATATGATATTGAGATCCCTTCTGAAGATCTGGAATGCCTGACTACCGTAGGAGCAGTGATAGAATATCTGAAGGGCAAAGGGGTGGAAGATTGAAAATTAAAATTTTCAATCGCGAGATTTGTGTTTGCGCGTTGCTTGCCACAAACTCGATATGTGCAACAAAGCAGCGCAGAAATGGAGTAAAGAATGAAAACCAGAGTGACAGCGCTTTTGGGGATTGAGAAGCCCGTGATACAGGGCGGTATGGCCTGGGTGGCGGAGCATCATCTTGCTGCCGCAGTATCTGAAGCGGGAGGGCTTGGAGTGATAGCCGCTGCCAGCGCGCCGCCCGAGGTGGTGAGAAGTGAGATCAGAAAGGCCAGGGAGCTGACAGATAAGCCTGTGGGAGTAAACATTATGCTGATGAACCCCAATGCAGACGAGGTCGCAAAGGTGGTACTGGAAGAGGGCATAAAGGTAGTAACCACAGGAGCAGGCAATCCTGCCAGATTTATGAAGGAGTTCAAGAAGGCGGGGGTAAAGGTGATTCCGGTTGTGGCGAGCACAGCTATGGCCAGGCTGATGGAACGCAGCGGAGCCGATGCGGTGATTGCGGAAGGGATGGAGGCCGGAGGCCACATTGGCTCTATTACGACCATGTGTCTGGTGCCCCAGGTAAAAGACGCGGTAAAAATTCCGGTGATCGCAGCAGGAGGAATCGGCGATGGAAGAGGATTTGCAGCTGCCTTTATGCTGGGAGCCGAGGCAGTGCAGATGGGCACAGGGTTTCTGGTGGCAAAAGAGTCTGTGATCCATGAAAATTATAAGGAAAAAGTAATAAAAGCCAAGGATATTGATTCGGAGATTACGGGCACAAGCACCGGACATCCGATTCGTCAGATTCGCAATCAGATGTCGAGAAAGTACCTGAGCCTGGAGAAGGAAGGGGCAGGGCTTGAGGAGCTGGAACAGCTCACACTGGGATCTCTTCGCAGAGCAGTGGTGGAGGGAGATGTGGTAACCGGAACGCTTATGGCCGGTCAGATAGCGGGACTGATTAAAAAAGAACAGACCTGTCGTGAGATCATGGATGAGGTCCTTGCACAGGCACAGGAACTTCTGAGCAGAAAGGAAGCATAAAAGTATGGGTAGAACGGCATTTATTTTCCCGGGGCAGGGGGCGCAGTACCCGGGAATGGGAAAAGATTTTTACGAGAACGAAGCAGTTTCCAGGGAAGTATTCGATAAGGCCGGTCTGATTACGGGACTGGATCTTACCAGGATCTGTTTTGAAGAGAATGAGAAGCTGAATATTACAGAATATACGCAGATCGCTATGCTGGCTACAGAAATCGCGATCCTGAAGGTCCTGGAAGAGCGAGGAATCCGTGCCGATGTGACGGCAGGACTGAGTCTGGGCGAGTACGGAGCCGTTGTGGCGGCAGGTGTCATGCGGGCGGAGGATGCTTTTGCCGTAGTGAGAAGGAGAGGTATTTATATGCAGGAGGCGGTGCCGGAAGGAGGAGCCATGTCTGCAGTACTGGGAATGGAAAGCACTGTGGTGGAGGAAGTGTGCAGCAGGACCCCGGGTCTGGTGACGGTTGCCAATTATAATTGCCCCGGACAGATCGTGATTACAGGAGAAAAGGATGCGGTTGACAGGGCGGGGGAAACGCTGAAGGAAAGAGGGGCAAAACGGATCATTCCCTTAAATGTCAGTGGACCCTTTCATTCACAGATGCTTATTTCTGCGGGAGAGCGCCTTTTGAAAGATCTGGAAAGAGTGCGGATCCAGGATCCGAAAATACCCTATGTCGCGAATCTCACAGCAGATTATGTGAATGCAAAGGAGGAAGTCAGGTACCTTTTGAAGCAGCAGATATCGTCTCCCGTGAAATGGCAGCAGTCTGTGGAGAGAATGATTGGGGATGGCGTTACAGCCTTTGTGGAAATCGGTCCCGGAAAAACTCTGAGCGGATTTGTGAAAAAGATTGACCGGAAGATGACGGTTATCAATGTGGATCATTATGAGGATCTGTTAGCGTGTATGGAGGTGTTGGCAAATGCTTGAAAGAGAAGTGGCTCTGGTTACCGGAGGCAGCAGGGGGATCGGCAGGCAGATCGCGCTGGCACTTGCAAGGAAGGGATTTTTTGTGATTGTGAATTATAACGGCTCCAGGGAGAAGGCCGTGGAAACCGTGGAGATGGTCAAAGCTGCCGGAGGGCAGGCACAGGCTGTTCCCTGCAATGTGGCGGATTATGGAGACTGTGAAGAAATGATCAGGCAGCTGATTGGAGAATATGGACATATAGATGTTCTGGTAAATAATGCCGGGATTACCAGGGATAATCTTCTGGCCCGAATGAGCAGCGAGGAGTTTGACCAGGTGATCAGCGTAAATCTGAAGGGATGTTTTAACACCATGCGACATCTGAGCAGACAGTTCCTGAAGCAGAAAAAGGGCAGGATTATCAATGTCTCCTCGGTGACGGGAATAACAGGAAATGCAGGGCAGGCCAATTACTGTGCATCCAAGGCAGGTGTGATCGGATTGACCAAAAGTGCGGCCAGAGAGCTGGGGAGCAGAGGAATTACCGTAAATGCAGTGGCCCCCGGCCTGATAGAGACAGAAATGACCGAAAAGCTTCCCGACGCAGTAAAGGAGGCCATGAAAGAACAGATTTTGTTAAAAAGAGCCGGAACTGCCGAAGAAGTGGCGGAGGTGGTCGCTTTTCTTGCCTCGCCGGAGGCATCCTATATCACAGGGCAGGTGATATCCGTAGATGGCGGAATGGCGCTTTAAGGAGGAGAGAGATGAGCAGACGAGTAGTAGTGACCGGACTGGGAGCCATAACTCCCATAGGGCTTAATGTGGAGGAATTTTTCGCATCCATCAGAAAAGGGAAGCATGGGTTTGGAGTAATCAGCGGATTTGATCATGGAAATTATAAATGTCATGTGGCGGCACAGATCAGCGGATTTGATCCCAAAAGCAGTATGGACGCCAGAGCGGCGCGGCGTATGGAGCCATTCAGCCAGTATGCGGTGGCAGCGGCCGGGGAGGCACTTGCAGATGCCGGAATTTGTATGGAAAACGAGGATCCGTACAGAACAGGGTGTGCAGTGGGATCGGGAATCGGAAGCCTTGCAGCAATGGAAAGAGAGTATGACAAGTTAAAGGAAAAGGGACCGTCAAGAGTAAATCCGATTTTTATCCCACTGATGATTTCCAATATGGCAGCAGGAAATGTATCCATACAATTTGGGTTGAAGGGAAAAAGCCTTAACGTGGTCACAGCCTGTGCCACAGGAACCAACTGTATCGGGGAGGCTTTCCGCAGCATTCAGTACGGAGAAGCGGATGTGATGGTGGCAGGCGGCACAGAAAGCGCGGTGACGCCTCTGGGGATTGCAGGCTTCAGCTCCCTGACGGCGCTCTCCACGGTGGAGGACCCGGATCAATGCTGTCTTCCCTTTGACAAAAACCGCAGTGGGTTCGTTATGGGAGAGGGAGCCGGGATCGTAGTCTTAGAGGAGCTGGAGCATGCGCGGAAACGAAATGCCCGTATTTATGCAGAGGTGCTGGGATATGGATGTACCAGCGATGCCTATCACATTACGTCTCCGGCGGAGGATGGAGAGGGAGCAGCCAGAGCGATGCTGAGCGCTCTGCAGGACGGTAATGTAAAGCCGGAAGAACTCACCTATATCAACGCCCACGGAACAGGCACACATCATAATGATCTTTTTGAAACCAGAGCCATCAAGAAAGCGTTTGGAGACCACGCCGCAAATATTCGCATTAATTCCACAAAGTCTATGGTGGGACATCTTTTAGGGGCGGCGGGAGCGGTTGAATTTGTGACCTGCATAAAAGAAATGGAAACGGGATTCATTCATAAAACAGTGGGGTATAAGACACCGGATGAGGAGATGGATCTTGATTACTGCAGAGAGGCTTACGTTGAGGAGATTCCCTATGCTCTGAGCAACTCTCTTGGATTCGGCGGACATAATACGAGTATTTTAATAGGTAGTTTCAGAGAATAAGGGATCAGATGTAAGAGGTGAGAAAGAATGTCGTTATTGTCAACAAAGGAAATTATGGATATTATCCCTCACAGGCAGCCCTTCCTGCTGATCGATACGGTGGAAGAGCTGATTCCGGGTGTGAAAGCAGTTGCAAAAAAATGTGTTTCCTACAATGAACCTTTTTTTCAGGGACATTTTCCCGGTGAGCCTGTGATGCCCGGTGTCCTGATCATTGAGGCGCTGGCCCAGGCGGGAGCTGTGGCAATTTTAAGTCTGGAAGAAAATAAAGGGAAAACAGCATATTTTGGCGGGATTCAGTCCGCAAAGTTTAAGAAAAAAGTCGTTCCCGGAGATGTGCTGATTCTGGAAACCGAGATCATAAAGCAAAAAGGACCTGTGGGAATGGGCAGAGCAGTGGCAAGCGTGGAGGGGCAGGTGGCTGCCCAGGCGGAGCTGACGTTTGTGGTATCAAAACAGAGCCGGGAGGAATCGTAAAATGGGGATTAAGGAAAGACTGGCAGAAAGAAGAAAACAGAGAGAGGAAGAGAAGCAGCTTCAGAAAGAAAAGGATATGATTCTCTGCCCTGTCTGTAAAAAGGAGTCGGAGCGGGAGCAGGTGATAGCCGGTTTTTATGTCTGTCCCTGTTGCGGGAATTATTTCCGTGTCAGAACCAAAAACAGAATCCGCATGGTTTGTGACAGAGGCTCCTTTCAGCCCTGGTTTGAGGAACTGGAATCCGGCAATCCGCTGAATTTTCCCGGATATGAGGAAAAGATAAATGAGGTAAAGGAAAAGACAGGACTCAGGGAAGGAGTGACGGTAGGCGAGGGGAAGATTTTTGGTGAAAAGGCGTGTATCGGCGTGTGCGATTCCCGTTTCCTCATGGGCAGTATGGGACATGTGGTAGGAGAAAAGATTACCCTTGCGGTTGAAAGAGCAACTGAGAAGAAGCTTCCGGTTATTTTGTTCTGCTGTTCCGGAGGCGCAAGAATGCAGGAGGGTATTCTGTCTCTGATGCAGATGGCAAAAACTTCGGCAGCACTCAAAAAGCATTCGGATGCAGGGCTTTTGTATGTGCCGGTGCTGACAGACCCTACCACCGGCGGTGTGACGGCAAGCTTTGCCATGCTGGGGGATATTATTCTGGCAGAGCCGGGTGCACTGATCGGATTTGCCGGCCCCAGAGTGATTGAACAGACCATAGGGAAAAAGCTTCCCGAAGGGTTTCAGAGCGCGGAATTCCAGCTGGAACACGGGTTCGTGGACAGGATCGTAAAGAGAGAGGAGCTGAAGGAAGTACTCTTCAAAATCCTGAAATTACACAGAAATCCGGGCGGAGGATATGCCAATTTCACCCGGGAAATCGAAAAATTTTATCCTACGGAGCCGGACAGAGAGAAGCAGGCAAAAACGCCTGACAGAACGCCATGGCAGAAGGTGAAGGAATCCAGAAGCATGAAGCGCCCCAGCTCTCACACTTATATTGATTTGATGTTTGATGAATTTATGGAATTCTACGGAGACAGATGCTTTGGGGATGACAAGGCGATTACAGGCGGTATCGCATCTCTTTACGGACAGCCGCTGACAGTGATCGGCGTTCAGAAGGGGAATGATGCCAGGGAATGCGCGCTTCGCAACTATGGCATGACGTCGCCGGGGGGCTACCGAAAGGCTTTGAGACTGATGAAGCAGGCGGAAAAGTTCGGGCGTCCGATTATATGCCTGATCAATACGTCCGGCGCTTATCCAGGAATGGAAGCGGAAGAGCGGGGACAGGGAGAAGCCATTGCCCGGAATCTGTTTGAAATGTCGGGGATTCATGTGCCGATCCTTTCTATTCTGATTGGTGAAGGAGGAAGCGGAGGCGCGCTGGGGCTTGCCGTGGGAAATGAAGTGTGGATGCTGGAAAATTCCACTTATTCTATTTTATCACCGGAAGGCTTTGCTTCTATTTTGTGGAAGGATGGAAAGCGTGCGAAGGAAGCGGCAGGTGTTATGGGGATCACGGCGGATGATTTAAAGCGTCTTCAGGTTATTGAAAAGATTATACCGGAATATGGCGGAGCCGACAGTTCTACCGTAAAAGATATTGCAGGGTATATAAAAATAAACATAGCGGATTTCCTTCAGAAGTTTGATGGGATGGATCAGGAGGAAATCGTCAGGAAGCGATATGAAAGATTTCGAAAGTTTTAGACAGGAGGAAACGGGTATGTCAGCAGGAATAGTCGGAACCGGAAGCGCTCTGCCGGCAAGGGTGGTCAGCAACCAGGAACTTGAAAGGCTGGTGGATACTACGGATGAGTGGATCAGAAGCAGGACCGGAATCGAAAGCCGGCATATAGCGGTGGAGGAGACAACAACTTCCATGGCTGTGGAGGCGGCTGAAAAAGCAATGAAAAATGCAGGTGTTACGGCGGATGAGATTGATCTGATCATCGTTGGCACTGTATCCGGAGATATGCACTTCCCCTCGACGGCCTGCCAGGTCCAGAAAGAAATATCGGCCGGAAATGCAACTGCATTTGATATCAATGCAGCCTGCGCGGGATTCCTGTTCGGTCTGGCGATTGCCGATGCCTATATCAGATCAGGGATGGCACGGACAGCGCTTATCATCGGGGCAGAAACGCTTTCCAAGCTGACAGACTGGAGCGACAGAGGAACCTGTGTGCTTTTCGGAGATGGGGCAGGGGCCGCAGTGGTACAGAAAAAAGAAGAGGGTATTTTGAGCATTGCCCAGGGCTCGGATGGAGCGGGAGGAGGAGCGCTCACCTGCCGGGACAGAGAGAACAGCAATCCCTTTATGACGCAGGCCATGATGAATACAGACCCGGACCACACCCATATGAACGGCCAGGAGGTCTACCGATTCGCTGTAAAAACAGTACCGGTGATTATTGAAAAGGCTCTGGAAAAAGCGCAGCTCGGGCCGGAGGATATTAAATTTTTCCTTCTACATCAGGCCAATATCAGGATTATCGAGGCTGTTGCCAGAAAGCTGGGGCAGCCGGCCGAAAAATTTCCCACAAACCTGCAGAAATGTGGTAATATTTCAGCGGGGAGTATTCCGGTATTGCTGGACTATGTCCATCAGGAGGGAATGCTTCAAAAAGGAGATAAAATCGTGCTGGCAGGTTTTGGAGGCGGCCTTACATTCGGAGCGGCGGTTCTGATATGGTAGCGGCATCTTTCAAAACGGTAAATGGAGTGGATATGGAATTGAATCAGACGCTGAATACCTTATTGGTCACCTTATTTCAGGATATCATGGATATCGAGCAGAAGGCGCTTATCACGGGAGAATTTACGGATATTACAATAAATGATATGCATGTGATAGAGGCGATAGGCAAAGGGGAGCCCAGTCCAAGTTCAGCAGTGGCCAAACGACTTTCCGTTACCATGGGAACGCTTACCAAGGCAGTAGACCGGCTTGTAAGAAATCACTACGTGCTGCGGGAAAGAAGCGAGGAGGATAAACGGCTGGTACTGCTGTCTCTTTTGGAAAAAGGAGAGAGGGCCTATGCCCACCATGAAAACTTTCATAAGGAAATGGTCAGGGCGGCGGTGGCGGAGCTTGATGAAAAAGAAGTAAAAATTCTGGCAAATTCTCTGAGCGATCTTGTGGATTATTTCAGAAAGCAGAATGATAACTGAGCGGAAAATGGGCGGAGAGATGATTGATAAGGAAAAATTCCATGTTTTGAATTATGTAAAAAAGGAAGAATATACCGCCAGCATGGATGGAATGCGGTATATGCTGAAAAAGAAGGAGACAGAAGAGGGGGCGCAGCTTGAAGCGGTGGTGTGGCCTGAACCGTACTGCTATGCCAAAACCGGAGAGGAACAGAAAACGCGCAGAGTATTCCCCCTCTCTGATGAAGGTGTTTCTCAGGCGGCGGACTGGCTGAACGAACAGTATGTGTCCCGAAAGCAGTACTGGGAGCAGACCAAAGCGGTTTATTAATTCATCTGCAAATTTATATTGAAAACCCGGTGCGTCATGAATTATAATGAAAGAAGCTAACAGGACAGAGGATGGGGAGATGACGATATGGCTTCATTGATTTTTGACGATCAGATTTTTAACCGGGAGGTAACTTTTTGTAAGATATACAGTCTGGAGAGCAAGGAAAAGCTGGAAAAGATTTTCCTGCGCAACCGTATATCTTATTTTATTGACTGGCAGGAGCGTTCATTTTTTGCAAGACTCATGGGAGGCGAAAAGCAAAAAGGGAAGGACGTGTTTACAGTCCGTATTAATGAGGCTGATGTGGAGCGGGCCAGTGAACTGGTGAAAGGGCTTGATGTGCATCAGCTGCGGACGTGAAACATACGGTGCCCGGTTCAATAAGAATCGGAAAGAAATACTTCTGTTTTCAAAGAGTTTATGCTATACTATTACAACAGTTGTACTTTAAGGAGGTGTAATGTATGAATCTTTGGAGATGGGTTGCCGCTCCGCTTCTGGCGCTTCTTCTGCCGGTAGCTTCAGGCACCACGGTAAACCAGAATGAAAGTGCTGTGATTGACTATTCCAATACAAAGGATGGTTATGTAATGGTCAATTATACAGCCGCCACCAGCGCAAGGCTGAAGGTGCAGGTAACCGGACCCACCACCACCTATACTTATAATCTGCCGGCAGGCGCGTGGACCACATTCCCGCTGTCGGATGGAAACGGAGGATACAAGGTGACCGTATATCAGAATGTGTCCGGCACCAAATATGCCACCGTGCTTTCCACATCATTCAAGGTGGCTTTAAGCGATGAATTCGCACCGTTTCTGAGGCCTAATCAGTATGTAGATTATGCAGCGGCTCCTAACACGGTTGCCAAAGCCGAGGAGCTTGCCAAGGGAATTACCGATCCGCTGCAAAAGGTGGAAAAAGTGTATGATTTTGTGATAAGCAGCCTTACCTATGATACGAAGAAGGCGGAGAGTGTCCAGAGCGGATATCTTCCGGTGCTGGATAACGTTTTGTCGTCCAAGACAGGCATTTGTTTTGATTATGCCGCGCTTATGACAGGAATGCTGCGCAGTCAGGGGGTTCCCTGTAAACTTGTGGTCGGTTATGCCGGCACTGCCTATCATGCATGGATCAGCGTGTGGACGAAAGAGTCGGGCTGGATCGATAATGCGATTTATTTTGATGGAAAGACCTGGCATCGGATGGATCCGACTTTTGCTTCTTCCAGCAACAGCAGTGACGCTATCATGAAATATATTGGCGATGGAAGCAATTATACAACCAAATATCTGTATTAATCTCACAGGATCAGAGGGCGGCGCCCTCAGGGAAAGTTACAGAGTAATAATTTTATTATGATAAGATTGGAGTTAGAAATGAAAAAGGCTATTTCACATGAAGATATTTCATCCCTGTGTCTGAAGCTGTCTCTTCTTCTTCATGCCGGCGTAGGGGTGGGTGATGCGCTTACGCTTCTGTTAGAAGAGAGCGATGCTTCTTACCAGGAATTGCTTTCCGGTATGGCTCAGCAGGTAGACGATGGAGCGTCCCTTTCTGCCGCCATGAAACAGACGGAGAGTTTTCCGGCATATGTCAGCGGACTGGTGGAGGTAGGGGAGCAGGCAGGCCGTACGGAAGAAGCGCTTTCGGCTCTTTCAAGATATTATGAGGACAGAGCCCGCCTGGAAAGACGCGTGCGGAACGCGCTATTGTATCCGGCTGTCATGCTGGTTCTGATGCTCCTTGTGATTGCAGTGCTGCTGGTCAGAGTACTGCCTATTTTTGATGATGTTTATGCCTCTCTGGGGGCGAGGCTTACAGGTGTGGCGGGAGGACTTCTCAGCGTGGGGCGCTGGCTGGACCGGATCATGCCGGTACTGTGGGTCCTTTTGGTTCTGGTAGTAGTGTTGCTGGGAGTGTTTGCGGTCTCCGAGTCTTTCCGCAGTAAGGTCATGACATTCTGGAGAAATACCCGGGGAGATAAGGGCGTATCCCGGCGGATGAATACAGCGCGGCTGGCGCAGGCGCTTTCCATGGGGATGGCAAGCGGGCTTTCTCTGGAGGAATCCGTCACACTGGCGGCAGGGCTTATGGAGGATGTTCCCGCAGCAAAAGAACGTTGTATGGACTGCCGGAACAGACTTGATAAGGGTGAGAGCCAGAAGGATGCGTTGAAGAACAGTGGTCTTCTGCCTTCGGCGTCCTGCCGTCTGCTGGAGCTTGGGCAGCGCAGCGGCGCAGGGGATGTTTCCATGGAAAAAATCGCCCGGGATCTTTCAGAGGAGAGCGAAGCAGCGCTGGAGGAGATTGTAAGCCGGGTTGAGCCGGCACTGGTGCTGGTGTGCTCGGTTCTGGTGGGACTGATCCTGCTGTCTGTTATGCTTCCGCTTATGCATATCATGTCTGCCATCGGATAATACGGACAGGAGTGGAGAGAGCGTTATGAAGAAAAGAAAATCGGTTTTTGCCTTATTGCAGGGACTGTTGCTCCCCTGTGTAGCAGCTGTAGTACTGCTTGGCTTTGTCTCCGCGGTCAATGATCTGGACAATGGACGCGAGCAGGAAGATCTGCAGAGGCTGGAGGGAGCCCTGCGCAGAGGCTGTGTGGCCTGTTATGCCGCCGAAGGAGTTTATCCTCCTGATCTTGATTATATAAAGGAACATTACGGCGTACAGGTGGATGAGTCGAAATATATCGTATATTATGATATTTTTGCGGAGAATCTGATGCCGGATATTACGGTTCTGGAGAATATGCAATGAAAAAGAGATTAGTGAAACATCATTTGGATGGACTGATTGCGCTGCTTTTGTTTGGCGTGTTTGCGGTATGTGTGCTTGTGGTACTTCTGACCGGTGCAGACGCCTACCGCCGTCTTACGCAGCGGGATGAGGCGGCCTATGACCGCCGCGTCTGCGCGCAGTATATGGCTACCCGTCTACGCCAGGCGGACAGTTTTGAAGGTGTGGCAATAGAAGACTTCCAGGGTACAGATGCGCTGGTGCTTGCAGCCGGGGATGGCTATGTCACACGGATTTATTATCATGAAGGATATATTATGGAGCTTTATTCTGAAGAAGAGCCGGATCTGGGGCCTGAGGCTGGCGAGAAGATTATGAAGGCGCAGGGGCTTGAAATGGCTTTGGAAGATGGAATGCTTAAGCTGACCGCAACGGACGAGGAGGGGAAAAGCAGCCAGCTGCTGTTGTCCCTGCGAAGCAAAGAGGAGGTGTCGGCATGAGAAGTAAGGCGCCGCTTGCATTGATGGAACAGATGGTGATGCTGCTTGTATTTGCGCTGGCAGCAGCGCTGTGCCTTCAGGCTTTCGTAAAATCAGATGCTATTTCCGCCAAAAGCGAGGCCAGGGATCATGCTGCTCTTGCAGCGCAGAATGCTGCCGAGCTGATCCGTAGCGGAAGTGGCGATATGGCAGAGACACTCTCCGATGCGGCACAACAGTTAGGCGGGTCCTATGAACAGGGAATATTGTGGATTGATTATGATGAGAACTGGAATGTACTGCACCAGGAGCCAGGGGGAAACAGCGCGCGTTACCGTCTGACGGCCCAGGGCGTTCCTGATGATACGCCCGGACTGCTTAAGTCCTCTATTTGTGTAGTGGACGGAGATGCAGAGGAGACAGAGGTTTTGTTTGAACTGGAAGTGGCATGGCAGGGGGTGATGATAAGTGGCTGAAAAAGAAAGATTTTCTCCGCCTGCATTGGGAGGAATTTCGCTGCTTGTGGTATTTGCAGTTTTGTGCCTGACGGTATTTGCGCTTTTGACGCTGACGACCGTGCAGGCGGACAGCCGTCTGGGAGATTCTTCTCTTCAGGCTGTGACGGATTATTATGCGGCTGATTGCAAAGCACAGAAAATACTGGCTCTTCTGCGGGCAGGAGAGATGCCGGAAGGGGTAACAAAAGAAGGAGATTATTACCAGTATACCTGTCCTGTTTCTGAAAATCAGAATCTGGAGGTGTCGGTGAGCCTTGAGGGAGACACTTACGAAATTCTGTACTGGAGAGCCGTCCCGGTAGAAAAGGAGCAGGCGGAGGAAAGCCTGAATGTGTGGGACGGAATAACGTTTTGAAGCATAATCTGGAAATACCATATGCAGTGAAGGAAGATGAAGGAGGTAGTAGGATTCATGGCCGGATTAACAGATTATTTAGAGCGGGCGGTAAAGGATAAAGCGTCTGATCTGTTTATTGTGGCAGGCGGCAAGATCTGTGAAAAAGTAGAGAAGCATTTGATCCCCATCAGCGATGACATCGTATTTCCGCAGGAGACGAATGAGCTGATCACTGAGCTTTATGCACGGGCAGGCCGTTCCATGGAAGAATATGATGCACGGGGAGATGACGATTTTTCACTCTCTCTGCCGGGACTGGCGAGGTTCAGAGTAAATGCCTATCATCAGAGAGGCTCCATGGCGGCGGTGGTGAGAATCGTAGTCTTTGAGATCCCTGACTGGAAGGATCGTCATATCCCATCTCAGATTATGGATCTTGCAGAGCTGGACCATGGCATGATTCTGGTTACGGGAACAGCAGGCAGCGGGAAATCCACGACACAGGCCTGTATCATTGATCAGATCAATCAGACACGGGACGCTCATATCATTACGCTGGAGGATCCGATTGAGTTTCTTCACAGGAATAAAAAGAGTATTGTCAGTCAGAGAGAGATTGCCATCGACACACAGGATTATCTTTCCGCTTTGCGTTCCTGCCTGAGACAGGCGCCGGATGTAATCCTGCTGGGAGAGATGCGCGACCACGAGACCATCCGCACAGCTATGACAGCGGCGGAGACAGGGCATCTTTTGATCGCAACCCTTCATACCAAGGGGACAGTAAATACAATAGACCGTATTGTGGACGCTTTTCCAAGTGAACAGCAGGCGCAGGTGCGCGTTCAGCTGAGTATGGTACTGCGCACGGTAGTATCACAGCAGCTTTTGCCGGGGAGCAGGGGCGATCTGGTTCCGGCATTTGAGATCATGCATATGACCAATGCGATTCGCAGCCTGATCCGGGAGAGCAAGAGTCACCAGATTGATAATGCCATTGCGGCCGGAGGAAGCGAAGGAATGATCGCCATGGATCAGTCGATTCTGGGATTATATCAACAGGGACTGATCAGCAGAGATACAGCTTTGGAATATTGCGATCATCCGGAACAGCTTCAGCGCCGTCTGGGATAGCGGTTTTGACAGCAGGAAGAAATTCAGGAACAGGAGATTCCGTTGGAATCTCCTGTTAGTTTCATATGCAGAGGCGCACAGATGAAATTGTTGTTTATGTAACACGGCCCCGCGCGCGCAGGTGAAAAAGTATTCTCTGCACGATTGAGAGACGACGGCAGACTGCAAAGGAGAAGCAGACTTATGAATTATATTTTATTGTCCGGCGGTTCAGGAAAACGCCTGTGGCCTCTTTCCAATGACGTTCGATCCAAACAGTTTATCAAGATATTCAGGAATGCAGAGGGGGAGTACGAGTCCATGGTGCAGCGGGTGTACCGCCAGATCCGGACAGCAGATAAAGAGGCGGATATCACCATAGCTACCTCCAGAGCACAGATCTCGTCTGTTCACAATCAGCTTCCGGATGACGTCGGAATCTGTGTGGAACCCTGCAGAAGAGATACGTTTCCGGCGATTGTGCTGGCGGCGGCTTATCTGCGGGATGTGAAAGGAATTTCTGAACAGAAGGCTGTTGTTGTATGTCCGGTAGACCCTTATGTGGACGATGATTATTTCGAAGCGGTCAGAGAAATGGGAAGGATTGCTGCAGGAGACGGGGAGCATCTGGTGCTTATGGGAATCGAGCCTGCCTACCCAAGTGAAAAATATGGCTATGTGATTCCGGAGGGTGCTGAGAAAATCAGCAGAGTGTCAACTTTTAAAGAAAAACCGGACGCAGCTGCCGCAGCGACATATATTCGTCAGGGAGCCCTGTGGAACGGAGGCGTATTTGCGTTCAAACTGGGATATGTGCTTGGGAAGGCGCGGGAAACAGTTGCATTTAAAAATTATGAAGAATTCCTTGCAAGATATGAACAGCTGGATAAAATCAGTTTTGACTATGCAGTGGCCGAAAAAGAAAACGAGCTTAAGGTTATGCGCTTTAAGGGAAAGTGGAAAGATCTGGGAACCTGGAATACACTGACAGAAGCCATGGAGGAGTCCTGTATCGGAGAAGGGATCATGAATGAAACGTGTGAGAATGTCCATATTGTGAATGAGCTGGATGTTCCGATCCTTTGTATGGGGCTTAAGGATATGGTGGTCAGCGCGAGCCCGGAAGGAATTCTGGTGTCGGATAAGGCGCAGTCCAGTTACATGAAACCCTTCGTGGAAGAGATTGATCAGCAGATCATGTTTGCTGAAAAATCCTGGGGGAGCTTCCGGGTTCTGGATGCGGCCGGGGAAAGTCTGACGATTAAGGTGACACTGAATCCGGGAAACAGAATGAATTATCACAGCCATGAGAGAAGAGATGAAGTCTGGAATGTAATCTCCGGAGAAGGAGTGTGTATCATTGACGAAGTCAGAAGACCGGTGAAGGCAGGGGATATGATACAGATGAAGGCGGGATGCAGGCATACTGTGATTGCCGGGACGGAGCTGAAGATCATAGAGATACAGTCCGGCAGGGAGATCAGTGTTCATGATAAGCATAAGTATGAAATGCCGGAGTGAATAGTTCCTTTCAGGTTCTATGACGGCAGACAGCCGCAGATCAGAGAATGCGCAAAAAAGGCGCGGAAAAGAGGTTGAGTATGGAAGAAGCAAAGAACGGTAAAAAAACGGCTCCGACAGATGGAGAAGAAAAAAAGCAGAATTTAAAGCAGATTATCATCTTTCTGCTGATTACTTTTATTCTCACATATGGAGTTGAGATCTTTATGATCATGCCCATGAGAGGAAGTACAGACATTAATGAAGCTTATGCCGCTCAGAGTCTGATAGCGGGAGTGATGTTTGTTCCGGCACTGAGCGCACTGTTTACCCGGATGATTACAAAAGAGAGGCTGGGGCCGAATAATCTGATGATAACCATAAATCTGAAGGGCAATCTGAAATATTACGGCCTGGTATGGCCGGGATTTGCACTGCTGATTCTCCTGGGAACCGTTTTGTATTTTCTTTTGTTTCCCGCCCACTTTGATCCGGAGCTGGGATATTTAAATGCGGTCATGGAAGCCCAGGCCCAGATGCAGGAGAGCGCGCCTGCCATTACGCCGGAAAATGTAAAGCGGACACTGATTATGCAGATTTTAATGGCAGCTGTGATTTCTCCCTTTGTAAACCTCATCAATTGCTTTGGAGAGGAATGGGGCTGGCGGGGATTTCTGCTCCCCAAGATGATGAAACAGATGAAAATCGTTCCGGCTCTTCTGGTAAACGGAGTGATCTGGGGACTGTGGCATGTGCCTCTGACTATTATGGGGCATAATTACGGGATGGGATACAGAGGCTATCCTGTGACAGGGATACTGGCCATGTGTGTATTCTGTACGGTTATGGGCATCATTCTCTCTTACGTCACCATTAAAACCAGAAGCTGCATTCCGGCTGTTTTGGGACATGGAATGCTGAACGGGTTTTCTGCAGTGGGAATTTATTTCACTTCCCTGGAAAATCCCTACAACATCTTCCTTGGCCCCACAAGTGTGGGACTGATTGGAGGTCTGGGCTTTATTTTCCTTGCAGCATACCTTCTTTATCTGCTTTATAAGGAAGAAAAGCAAAAAAGCCTATTGCAATTTGCCGGGCAGGGTGCTACAATACAGAAGAATTAAATGAAATTGTTAATTTAGAGTGGACTTCGCGGTCCACTCTTTTTTGGGAAAAAGGAAATAAGACAGGATTCAGACGATGAGACAGAGGTGAGCGGATGTCAAAGAAAGAAAGTTATGAGGCACAGACGGAGGAGCTGCTTAAGCCGATTGCAGAGCAGAATCATGTGGAGATCTATGATGTGGAATTTGTGAAGGAGGGATCGGAACAGTACCTCCGGTGCTATATTGATAAGGAGGAAGGGGTCAGCATTAACGACTGCGAGGCGGTAAGCAGGGCGCTTTCAGATGAACTTGACAGAGTGGATTTTATTCCGGAGGCTTACATTCTGGAGGTGAGTTCTCCAGGCCTTGGCAGACAGCTTAAAAAAGATAAGCATTTAGCGGGCAGCCTTTTGCAGGAGGTGGATGTGAAAACCTACAGGCCCGTGGAAGGGCAGAAGGAATTTACCGGGATCTTAAAGGCATTCGATGAAAATACCGTTACACTTGGTGTGACAGAGGATAATCATACAAAAGAAATTATATTGAACAGGAAAGAAATTGCAGTGATCAAGCTGACGCTGGATTTTTAGTCCGGGAAAGAGACGGACAGAAAGGGATAAGGTAAAATGAACAAAGAATTAATGGAAGCATTGGATATTTTGGAGAAGGAGAAAGAGATCAGCAAAGAAACTCTTTTTGAGGCCATCGAAAATTCTCTGATCACAGCCTGCAAAAATCATTTTGGCAAGTCTGACAATATCAGGGTTGAAATTGACAGGGAGACCTGCGATTTCCTCTGTTATGCGGAAAAGGAAGTTGTAGACGAGGTGGAGGACGAATGCCTTCAGATCACTTATGAAGACGCGCTGAAGATTAAGGCTGATGCGGAAGTGGGCGATATTATCCATGTGGAGATTAAATCAAAAGAATTCGGACGTATTGCAACGCAGAATGCCAAAAATGTGATCCTGCAGAAAATCCGTGAGGAAGAGCGCAGCGTTATTTATAATCAGTATTTTGAGAAGGAGAAGGATATTGTCACAGGAATCGTGCAGCGTTATATTGGCAGAAATATCAGCATTAACCTGGGAAAAGCAGATGGAATACTGAATGAAAGCGAACAGGTAAAAGGAGAAATCTTCAGTCCTACCGAGAGGATTAAAGTATATATTCTGGAGGTTAAAAATACCCCCAGAGGGCCCAGGATTCTGGTCAGCCGTACACACCCTGAGCTGGTAAAGCGTCTCTTTGAGGCGGAAGTAACGGAAATCAAGGATGGCACGGTGGAGATCATGAGCATTGCCAGGGAAGCGGGAAGCAGAACCAAGATGGCGGTCAAATCCAACAATCCTAACGTGGATGCAGTGGGAGCGTGCGTCGGACTTAACGGCGCCAGAGTGAATTCCATTGTGGATGAGCTCAGAGGTGAAAAGATTGATATCATTAACTGGGATGAAAACCCGGGAAATCTGATTCAAAATGCTCTTTCTCCTGCAAAGATCGTCGCAGTTTTTGCAGACCCGGACGAGAGGACAGCCAAAGTGGTGGTTCCGGATTATCAGCTTTCTCTTGCCATTGGCAAGGAAGGGCAGAATGCCAGGCTGGCGGCAAGACTCACCGGATACAAGATTGATATCAAAAGTGAAACTCAGGCCAAGGACGCTCCCGGATTCCGATATGAAGATTATATGGATGAGTATGAAGAATATGATGATTATGAGGAGGAATACGGGGAGGATGTTCAGGAAGAATATGATGAGGAGAGCGGCGAAGCGGCATACGAATATGAAGACGAACTGCCTGTCGGAGAAGAGGCTGACGGCGGAGAAGTATAAGGAGGAATTTTGATGGCAAAAAAAATTCCCCTTCGGCAATGTATCGGATGTGGAGAACAAAAGAGTAAAAAAGAAATGATGCGTGTTTTAAAGACTCCGGAAAATGAGATCATACTGGATCTGACAGGAAAGAAAAACGGAAGAGGTGCGTATCTCTGTAAAGAAAAAGAGTGTCTTTTGAAAGCGCAGAAGAGCAAAGGATTGGAGCGGTCTTTTAAAATGAGTATTCCAGGTGAGATATATGAGAATCTGAAAAAGGAGTTTGATGCTTTTCATGAATGATAAAATTTTATCCCTTTTGGGTCTGGCCGCCAGAGGAAGAAATCTGGTGAGCGGCGAGTTTTCAACAGAGAAGGCAGTTAAGGGAGGAAAGGCGGCGCTGGTGGTCGTCGGAGGGGATGCTTCTGATAATACCAAAAAGATGTTCACCAATATGTGCAGCTTTTATAAAACGCCTGTTTACTTTTATGCGGATAAGGAAAGCCTGGGAAAGGCAATCGGTAAAGAAATGCGGGCCTCTGTGGCGGTTACGGATCAGGGGATGGCAGCAAACATCATCAGACATTTGGAAGAATCATAGGGAATAAGACGGAGGTAATGGAATGGCCAAAATAAAAGTGCATGAAATAGCGAAAGAACTGGAAAAGCAAAGTAAAGAGATTATTGCTTTTCTGCAGGATAAAGGAATTGAAGTGAAGGCGGCGCAAAGCTCTCTTGAGGATGATGTTGCAGATATGGTAAGAAGAAACCTGGGCGGAAACAGAAACGCGGGAGTGCCGAAACCGGATTCGCAGGAAAAAAGTGCAGCAGGAAAAGACGGTATGGCAGGGAAAGAGAGCGGTCAGCCGAAAGTCGGAGAAAAGCCCATAGCACAGGAGGAAGGCATATCTGAAAAGCCCAGGAGCGCCCAGGGCAATCCTCAGGGAAACGGCCAGAAGGCTGCAGCCGGAGAGGAAGGAACACCCAAAAAGAAAAAGAAGATTATTTTTGTGAGTAATCCTCATAACAGTAACATACCCGGTCAGCGTCCTCCCAGGGAAAAAAGGCCGAATCCTCAAAATCGTCCCGGGGGAAATTATTCTTCCCAGCAGGGAAGAGGCGGTCAGGGGGGAAGAGGCGGCCAGCAGAGCGGCAGCCAGCATGGTAATGGCAGGCAGAATACCGCAGGAGGGTACTCTCAGGCAGGAGCTTCCAGAGGGAGCTTCAGGCAGGAAGTGCCTCATAAGATTATCCGTCCTTTGACGGCGCCCTCCATGCCTGAGAGCACGCAGTCAGATTTCAGACAGACTGCCAGAAGAATGGAAAGTGAAAGACAGGCGAGAAATGCGCAGGCGGCCGCAGCTGCCAGAGCTGCGCAGGCGGAACAGGAAGCACGCGCAGCAGCAGAGGCACAGGCGCAGGCGGCCGCAGCTGCCAGAGAAGCCCAGGCAGCTTCTGTCCGGGAACAGAGCGTTTCAGAAAATACGCAGCGGCCCAGACCGGCCCAGCAGACAAGAGAGAATAACAGCCAGCAAAGACCGGGGCAGAGGGAGGAAAGGCGTCAGAGAAATGAAAGAACGCAGCAGAATGCCGGAGGCGGGCAGGGTGAAAGAAGCGCGCGGGGTGACGTACGCAGACCTGAAAATTCTAATCGCTCTGGTTATCAAAACAGCAGGAATGATTTCAGAGGGAATGGTTCTGAAAGGAATAATAACAGACCTGGCGGTAATAATAACCGCAATGAGAGAGGCGCTCAGGGGCAGGACAATCGATTTAAGCGGCCTGAGAAGCCGGGGAAGAACTTTGTCTCGGAGGCTCCGGTTAAGGAAGATAAGCGCAGAGAAGAGGATAAGCGCAGGATCTCTCAGGAGAGAGATAAGAAATCCAAAAAGGATTTCATCTATGAAGATGACGAGGCAGCCGTAAAGAGCAAAAACAAAGCGGGCAGATTCATTAAGCCTGAGAAGAAGGCCGCGGAGGAGAAAGAGGAACAGATCAAGGTGATCACCATTCCGGAGTCTCTGACCATCAGAGAGCTGGCGGATAAGATGAAGCAGCAGCCCTCCGCCATTATCAAAAAGCTTTTCCTTAAGGGGCAGATTGTGACGGTGAATTCCGAGATTTCTTTTGAGGATGCGGAGAATATTGCCATTGATTATGAAATCATCTGTGAAAAAGAAGAAAAGGTGGATGTGATCGAGGAGCTTCTCAAAGAGGGAGAAGAGGAGGAAGCGTCCCTGAAGCAGCGTCCTCCCGTTATATGCGTTATGGGGCACGTTGACCATGGTAAAACCTCTCTTCTGGATGCTATCCGAAAAACAAATGTGACGGATAAAGAGGCGGGAGGTATTACTCAGCATATCGGTGCGTATACTGTAAATGTTAACGGCCAGTCCATCACCTTCCTTGATACGCCGGGACACGAGGCTTTCACAGCCATGCGTATGCGCGGCGCCAATTCCACAGATATTGCCATTCTGGTAGTGGCGGCGGACGACGGTGTTATGCCTCAGACCATAGAAGCGATCAACCATGCCAAAGCGGCGGGGATCGAGATTATAGTAGCGGTAAACAAGATCGATAAGCCTGGAGCCAATATAGACAGAGTAAAGCAGGAGATGACAGAGCATGAGCTGATTCCGGTGGACTGGGGCGGAACCACTGAGTTTGTTCCCGTTTCAGCCAAGTCCGGAGAAGGACTTGAAGATTTGCTTGAAACGATCCTGCTGACGGCAGAGATTCTGGAGCTGAAAGCCAATCCTGACAGACGGGCCAGAGGTCTGGTCATTGAAGCGGAGCTGGACAAAGGGCGCGGGCCAGTTGCCACAGTATTGGTACAGAAGGGAACGCTCCACGTGGGAGATTTCATTTCGGCAGGCGCGAGCCACGGCAAGGTGAGAGCCATGATTGACGACAAGGGAAGAAGAGTAAAGGAAGCGCTTCCTTCCACGCCTGTTGAGATCCTGGGCCTTTCTGATGTGCCCAGTGCGGGAGAAGTGTTTATTGCCCATGAGAACGACAAGACGGCTAAGTCCTATGCGGAAACCTATCTGGCCCAGAATAAAGAGAAGATGCTGGAAGAGACGAAATCCAAGATGTCTCTGGACGATCTCTTTACCCAGATCCAGGCAGGAAACTTAAAAGAACTGAACATCATTGTCAAGGCGGACGTACAGGGCAGCGTGGAAGCTGTGAAGCAGAGTATTATGAAGCTCTCCAACGAGGAAGTGGTGGTGAAGTGTATCCACGGAGGGGTAGGAGCGATCAACGAATCCGATGTTTCTTTAGCATCCGCATCTTCCGCTATCATTATCGGCTTTAATGTCCGTCCGGATGCCATGGCAAAAACCATAGCAGAGAGAGAGGGCGTGGATATCCGGCTTTACAGAGTGATCTATCAGGCCATTGAGGATATCGAGGCGGCCATGAAGGGCATGCTGGATCCTGTCTTTGAGGAAAAGGTGATCGGACACTGTGAAGTAAGACAGATTTTCCGGGCGTCTGCGGTAGGAAACATTGCCGGCTCCTATGTTCTTGACGGTGTGTTCCAGAGAGACTGTAAAATACGAATCACCAGAGAAGGCGAGCAGATCTACGAAGGAAAGCTTGCGTCCTTAAAGAGATTCAAGGACGATGTGAAAGAGGTACGCGCAGGGTTCGAGTGCGGCCTTGTATTCGAAGGTTTTGATGGAATGCAGGAGCTGGATATCGTGGAAGCATATATTATGGTGGAGGTTCCAAGGTGAGAAAAAACAGTATGAAAAACACCCGCATTAACGGGGAAGTACAGAGAGTTCTGGCGGAGATTATAAGAGGCGGTCTGAAAGATCCGAGGATCAGTCCTCTTACCTCTGTCGTCTCCGTTGAGGTTGCTCCGGATTTAAAAACCTGCAAGGCCTGGATCAGTGTCTATGGAGATGATAAGGCTGAGAAGGATACGCTGGAAGGTTTAAAAAGTGCGGAAGGATATATCAGAAGAGAGCTTGCCGAAAAGATTAATCTCCGCAATACCCCGGAGATCCGTTTTATAGTGGATCAGTCGATTGCTTATGGGGTCAGGATGTCTCAATTGATAGATGAAGTGAACAAACAACAGGGCGATATGCAGAAATAGGGAGAAAGAATGAATATATATAACGAAGTAAAAGGGGCCGCTTCCATTGGGATCAGCGGCCACGAAAGACCCGACGGAGACTGCGTCGGATCGGTTATGGGGCTTTATCTTTATTTAAAAAAGGCATGCCCCGAAGCCAGAGTGCAGGTGCTGCTTGAAAAGCCGGCGGATATCTTCTCCTGCATTCAGGGAATAGAAGAAATACATACCAATTGTACAGGGGACGAGGTCTTCGATGTGTTTATAGCGCTGGATGCCGCAAAGGACAGACTGGGACAGGCGAAAGAGTGCTTTGACAAAGCGGCAAAAACCATCAATATCGATCATCATGTTACCAACAGCGGCTGCGGGGATGTAAATTATATTGTGCCCGGTGCAAGCTCCACAAGCGAGCTGATCTATGATGTGATCGAAGACAAAACGCTTCTGGATCAGGAGATTGCGAAAGCGCTTTATATTGGAATCATTCATGACACGGGGGTGTTTCAGTATTCCAACACAGCACCTTCCACATTAAGGACGGCAGCAGAACTGATCTCCTATGGCTTTGATTTTACGGAATTGATAGAGAAAACTTTTTATGAAAAAACTTACATCCAGAATCAGATCCTGGGAAGGGCGCTGTTGGAGAGTATTCTGTTTATGGAAGGAAAATGCGTGGTCAGCATGGTGGACAAAAAGACCATGAATTTCTATCGGGCACAGCCCCATGATCTGGATGGCATTGTGAGTCAGCTGCGGGTGACCAAAGGCGTGGAGTGCGCTATTTTCATGTACCAGACCAATACGCTGGAGTATAAGGTGAGCCTGCGTTCCGGCGGCAGCGTGGATGTGGCGAAAGTAGCGGAATTCTTCGGAGGCGGCGGCCATACAAGAGCCGCAGGAGCTACTATGAGAGGAACCTTTCACGATATAGTCAATAATCTTTCAGACAGAATCGCCGAGCAGATGAGGGAAAAACAGTAATGTATCACGGAGTGATTAACGTATATAAGGAGAGCGGCTATACCTCTCACGATGTGGTTGCCAGACTCCGCGGTATCTGCAAACAGAAAAAGATTGGACACACAGGAACCCTTGACCCGGATGCGGTGGGGGTTCTTCCTGTCTGTCTCGGAAACGGCACCAGACTTTTTGACATGCTGATGGACCAGAAAAAGGAGTATGTGGCTGTATTTCGCCTGGGAATTGTGACAGATACCCAGGATCTTTCAGGGAAAATTCTGGAGGAAAAGCCGGCGGACGTCTCTCCGGAAGAGGTGAAAAAAGCGGCCATGGGTCTGGTGGGGAAATCCATGCAGATACCGCCCATGTATTCGGCGCTTAAGGTGAATGGAAAGAAGCTGTGCGATCTTGCCAGGCAGGGAAAAGAGATAGAGAGAACGCCCCGGCCGGTCACCATCCATTCTCTGGCAGTTTTAAAGGAAGATCATCCGGAGTATACCATCAAAGTCGTATGCTCCAAAGGGACTTATATCAGAACGCTTTGCCATGATATCGGGCAGATTCTGGGCTGCGGAGCAGCTATGGCGGATCTGAAAAGAACCAGAGTGGGAGAACTGCAGATAGAGAATGCCAGTACACTTAAGGAGCTGGAAGAACTGGAGCAGAGAGGAGAGCTTGCGAAGGCGCTGATTCCGGTGGAGAGGATGTTTGCTTCCATGCCGCCGCTGCAGGTAACAGAGGAGGCGTTCAAAGCGCTTAGAAACGGTAACCAGCTGAGAGGGGAAGAGGTGCGCCGGCTGATAGAAGAGGAAACCGGGAAAAAACCTGCAGATGAGGAGGAAGATGCTGGTCGTGTTGCCGGTCATGTCTTCCGGGACGGGGAAACCTTCAGAATGTTCGGCCCTCAAAAGGTTTTTTATGGAGTATACCGCTATGAGAAAACGAGAGAGCTGCTTTTGCCGGTGAAGATGTTTCTGCCGGAATAGGAAAGAGGAAAGTTATGGAAATCATTCATCAGAGGGAAGAATTTCATATCGGACATCAAACGGCTGTTGCAATCGGAAAGTTTGACGGTGTCCACAGAGGACATCAACGGCTTCTTGCCAATATTCTGCGGCAGAAAGAAAAGGGATTAAAAGCAGTGGTCTTTACATTTCATCCTTCGGCATCTGTTTTCTTTGGAGCTTCCGCATCTGAAGAGATTACCACACGGGAGGAAAAGAGGAAACTGTTTGAGAGAATGGGAATTGATATTCTGATCGAATTTCCTTTAAATCATGAAACAGCTTCCATATCTCCGGAAAAATTTGTGGAGCAGTTCCTGGCCGGTCAGATGAATGCCGCTTATATTGCGGCAGGGGAGGACGTATCCTTTGGCTGGCGGGGAAAGGGGGATAAAAAACTTCTTTTACAGATGTCAGGACAATACGGATACCAGGTCAGGATCATTGATAAAATCTATCACGGAGATCGTGAGATCAGCTCCACTTATGTGAGAGAAGCGGTGGAAAAAGGAGATATGGAAACGGCAAAGCATCTCCTGGGGAGACATTACAGTTTTGAGGGACAGGTGAAGGAGGGCAGTCATCTGGGAAGGAAGCTGGGAATGCCGACCTTGAATCTGTATCCGGATAAAGAAAAGCTTTTGCCGCCCAGAGGAGTCTATTATTCGGGGGTCCGGATCGGGGAGCGCTTTTATCCCGGAATCACTAATATCGGACGGAAGCCTACGGTAAATGATTCCGATGGAATCAGCGTGGAAACCTATCTGTATGATTTTAATCAGGATATCTATGGCAGGGAGATTGTGACGGAATTATTACAATTCCGGCGTCCTGAGAAAAAATTTGAGGATATCGGAGCGCTGAAAGCACAAATGGAAAGAGATCTGGACCAGGGGAGAGTGTTTCATGGTATCATAAAGAAGTGAAAATTGAATTTGACAACCAAAGAATTACTTGCTATAATGACCATGTTGGTTTTGTAACAATTTCGTAATAACTTGTAATAACTTTGGAGGTTTAAATTGAAAAGACAGTTGATAGTCAGCGCCTGCTTTCTTTCATCCCTGCTTCTTCTGGGAGAGCCCATGGGAATACAGGCAGCAGAAATGAATGACGTTTTTGATCATAATCAGGAAGAAGACTCCCAGGATATTCTGACAGCGGGCATCGGCGACTTGTTTATCTCGCCTCTGACGAAGGTGGAATATCTGGAAATTGCGAAAAAGGCTGAGGGCGCATTGTGGGGATACACCCATTTGGGCATCTGCAATGTGGAGGAAAATAACCTTAATATCCGTCAGGAACCTGACGAGTCAGGCAAGCTGGTGGGTAAGCTCCCCAAAAATGCAGCGTGCGAGATCGTAAGCAGCGAGAACGGGTGGGCATACATTACATCCGGTAAGGTGAGCGGATATGTAAAAGAAGAATATCTTCTGACCGGATTTGACGCAAAGAGGAAGGGAGAAGAGCTTGCTTCCGCTATGGCGGTGTCCGTTGCGGATGGACTGAATATCCGGGAGGAGCCTAATACGGATGCGGAGATCGTAACGCAGGTGGCATCCGGGGAGATTCTTGACATTCTGGAAATTCAGGATGACGGTTGGATCCGTGTTTACCTGGATGACGAGGAAGTGTTTGTATCTGCAGATTATGTGGAAGTGAAATCTGATTTAAATACAGCCATCACCATGACAGAACTTATGTATGGACAGGGTGTCTCCGATGTGAGAGTGGATTTGTGTCAGTATGCGAAGCAGTTTTTGGGTAATCCCTATGTATGGGGAGGTACCAGCCTGACAAACGGAGCAGACTGTTCGGGATTCGTACTGAGTGTATTTGCAAAATACGGCGTTTCTCTGCCGCACTCATCCAGAGCGCAGGCCAATATGGGGACAACCATTAACGCGTCGCAGCTTCAGCCCGGGGATCTGGTATTCTATGCAAAAGGCGGGACCATTAATCATGTGGCTCTTTATATTGGCGGCGGACAGGTTATTCATGCCAGCAGTCCGAAGACGGGAATTAAGATTTCGGGATATAATTACAGAACTCCCAGTAAGATGGTGAGAATTCTTCAGGATTAGTACTTCGCACTTGAAGTGACGGTGCAAAATAAATCAGCTAAAATAATCAGGAGCCGGTCCCCCCGGTTCCTTTTTATTCAATAAGCTGGCTCGCGTAGCGTGACAGCGTTTGATATGGGCTTTAGCCTGTTGAGTATGACGTAGTTTTTCG
>CAMWFQ010000035.1 GCA_947173495.1 uncultured Lachnospiraceae bacterium
AAGCAACGCGCAGACACAAATCTCGCGATTGAAAATTTTAATTTTCAATCTTGTCCCTGCCTTTCTATCTTCCGCCTGCATTTTTCTCCCGGATCTCGTTCTAGTACAGTCTTCCATCATAGTACTGCAGTAAAAGCGTTACCACCCGGCTATAGCTGAGCGTTCCATCCTCCACTCCGTTCAGCGTCAGATTTGTCTCCAAAAAAGCGTCTGCTGCCTGCTTTACCGTTTCCGTAGAAAGAACTGCTTTTCTCTCCACCTGCTCCCATGCCTGTGGCGTGAGAAACTTTTTGTCCCAGGCAGCCAGATCACTGATCTGAGGATGAGACAAATAAAGCGCTTCGTCTTCTCCTGCGGCCTTTCTGAAATCTCTGTCAAGATACCCGATCACACTTAAGCAGGCACTGTAACGAAACAGCGCATCCTCTGAATCAATACAGGCAAGATATCCGATAAAATTGGCCTCATCCTCCAGAAGAAAACCCTTCAGATGAGAAAGTTCATGACACATGGTCACCGGGAGATTGGTGATATACATCTGCCGGTTATAGTTCGCTTCCATTGAAAACGGGAAGTAGTATCCCATAATATACTGCTGACTGTAAAAGCCCGATAAATACAATCCTTTCGGCTTCGGATAAAAGCCCTCAAGGGCATCGAACCTCTCCCCCAGCCGTTTCATTTCTTTTATGGCTCTCTCTTTCATATCTCCCCGGTAAAGAATGTTTCCCTGTTCATCCCTCTCGAAAACGGGCGCAAGGGCATTCGCCTGCTCCACCACATAATCCCTGAGCGCTCCGATCTCCCGGATTCCGTATTTCTTATCCGGACTGCCTCCCATCGGATATCGCTCATAAACAGGAGAAACCTGATACAGTAAAAAGCAGTTCAGCGTCATAACCATGCTCACGATCCCTGTCGTCCAGTACAGAAAAAGTGCATAGTTTTTGTATTTTCTGACAATCTGCCGGGGCAGTCTGCGCCCTGCTGCCAGCACAGTCACGCTTCCCACTGCAAATACCAGAACCAGAGCCACTGCCAGATAAAGCATCCATTCTCCTGCGGAAAAAGGAACGCATCCGGTAATTCTGCCATAAGTCTCCACCCAGCAGGGAAAAATATAGGTTACATATAGGTCACTGAACCCCTCACAGACTCTGGCTATCATATTGAGCGCCACTGAAAGCAGGATCAGAATTCTTGGTATCCAAAACTTCCATTTTCTTTTTAATTTACCTTTTCCGGACATTTCCATTCCTTATCTGTCTTATTTCAAAAATCGTTCATATCTCTTTCCCTTTGCTGATATATTTAATAATAAAAGCTCACGGGGACAAAAACCTTATGCCGTCTGTCTTTGTTCTGATAAAATCCATCAATCAGTTTTTGTGGAGCGGTCCCCTTTTATTCCTGCTCATGGGGACTCATCTCTATTTTACCATGAAACTTCATTTTCCGCAGAAAAATATTCTGAAAGCCATCCGCCTTTCTCTTTCCCCCTCTGAAGACGGAAGTCAAAACAATCTTTCCGTTTTTGCAACCCTTTCCACCACACTGGCCGCCACTTTAGGGACAGGTAATATCATCGGTGTTTCGACTGCCATTGCCTTAGGCGGTCCCGGCGCGATCTTCTGGTGCTGGGTCACAGGAATTCTCGGCATGGCAACGTCCTATGCCGAATGCTTTCTGGGTGTCCGCTTCCGGCGCAGAAATTCTGATGGCACTTATCAGGGGGGACCCATGTATGTGTGGGAAAACGGTTTACATAATGCATCCATAGGGAAATTTTATGCGCTTTTGACACTGGTCGCCGCCTTCGGTGTGGGATGCACAACACAGTCCAATTCCATTACCCAGACTACTTCTTTAAGCTTCGGTCTGAATCCACATATTGCCGGATTTGGAGCTGCTATTCTGGCCGGACTGGTGATCGTGGGCGGCGTCCGGTCCATTGGAAATGTCTGTATGAAGCTGGTACCCTTTCTTGCCATTCTCTATACCGGAAGCTGCCTGCTTTTGCTTTTCATGAACCGACAGGCTCTTCTCCCTGCCATCCAGCTGATTCTCACTCATGCGCTCTCACCGCGGGCAGCCCTCGGCGGCGCCGCCGGCTCTTCTTTGATGGTCACCGCGCGCTATGGCATTGCCCGGGGCCTTTTTACCAATGAGGCCGGCATCGGTACTGCCGCTATCGCCGCCGCCGCATCGGAAGCCTCCGATCCCGCCCGCCAGGCCTACGTGTCCATGACTGCTGTCTTCTGGGATACCGTAGTAATGTGTCTTTTAAGCGGACTGGTAATCGTCAGCAACATGATCCTGCATCCTGACTCTGTACAGGGTGTCAATGAAGCCGGCCTTACGGAAGCCGCTTTCACCTTCCTGCCCCTTATGGGAAGCGCCTTCCTGTCTCTCTGCCTGGTAGCCTTTGCCATCACCACTCTGATCGGCTGGTCCTATCTGGGCGAGCAGGCCTTCTGCTATGTCACCAAAAACAAAGGCATCTTCTGTTTCAAAGTTGCTTACATTGTGATGATCTACATTGGAGCCGTGCTGCCCTTAAATCTGGTATGGGAATGCACGGATCTGATCAATGCGCTTATGATTGTCCCCAACGTAGCGGCATTGTTTCTGCTACAAAAATATCTGCGCTATCGTTTATAGACTTCCTGCCCTCCCGGCTTGCATAAATTACTTTCCTTCTATATAATACTGGTAAATCTGACAGTTGCCGGGAGGTTTCTAATGAAAAAAAATTTTATTCGATATATTTTTCCATCTATGCTCTCTTTTTTGTTGACAGGGATTTATTCCATTGTAGATGGCATCTTCGTGGGCAGAGCGATGGGGGATCCGGGTCTTGCCGCTATCAATATCGCCTGGCCTCTGGTTGCTCTTATCATTTCAATGGGTACCGGGATCGGTATGGGCTCCGCCGTGGTAGTCTCTTTAAATATCGGAGCCGGGAACGAAGAAAAAGCCCGCCGGACAGAAGGCAATGCTTTTTTTCTGTTTTTTACGGGCTCGCTTATTCTGATATCTTTTCTCTACCTGTCCGGAACTCCGCTCCTTCAATTACTGGGAGCAAAAGAAGATCTCCTTCCTCTGGCAGTATCTTACCTGCACTATATTCTTCTGGGCGGAATCATCCAGGTGTTTGCTTCCGGTATGGTTCCTCTCATGCGCAACCATGGCGCTTCCTTTTATGCCATGTGCGCCATGGCCCTGGGATGTATTTCCAATATCCTGCTTGATTACTATTTTGTGATCGTTCTCAGACTTGAAATGAAGGGCGCGGCTCTGGCTACCGTATGCGGCCAGGTCCTGACGCTGATCCTGTGCGCCGCTTTTTACTGCAGAAAAAAGAACCGCATTCCGCTCTCAAACTTAAAACCCGACCGGAATGTGATCCTCTCTGTCCTTCAGGTGGCCCTCTCACCCTTCGGCCTGACTTACCTGCCCTCTGTCACCATTATCTTCATGAATATTCAGACTATAAAATATGGAGGCAAAGAGGCTGTCAGTGCTTATGCCGTTCTGGCCTACATCATTTCCTTTATGGAGCTTCTGGTACAGGGAATCGGGGATGGCAGCCAGCCTCTGCTTTCCTTAAGCAAAGGCCGTAATGACAAAAAAGCGCTGAAAACCTACGCCGGATGGACCTTTCTTCTGGGTATCGGTTTCGGAATCGCCGGCGCAGTCCTCTTTGTTTCGCTCAAACACCTCCTGCCTGTTTTTTACGGGACCTCCGAAGAAGCGGCCGGCTATATCATTCATGCAGCCCCTGCTTTTGCCCTGGTAATGGCACTGTATGGCCTTAATAAACCGGCTGTTTCTTATTTCTATGCCACCCGGCAGGTACGCGTCTCCAGTCTTTTAGTCTATGGCGAGATCGCACTGACTCTGCTTTTCATCTTCCTTCTGCCGCTGTTTCTGGGGCTTAATGGTATCTGGTATACCATACCGGCAGTTCAGGTCATTTTAGGAATCCTCTGCCTGTTTTTTCTCAGACGCAGCCAGGGAACTTCCCTCGAGTAAGGAATTTTTCCCTTGCCCGGGCATCGGGCATCTGTCAGCTTCTGCTGACAGTTTTCCTCCAGGTGGCGTATGCAATTGAGCAGGGAGGATTTTCCCCCTGCTCACGCGCGGCCCGCTTGCTGCTTCAGCAGCTGCCTGGCTTATGCGTCCCTGCGCATAAAAACAGCTGACCTTTTATCAGATCCTGGCGCACCAGCGATACTGATAAGGGGCAAGCGTAACCTGCTGCAGATCCACTTTTTCTTTCGTAAAAATATCTTCATATTCTCCAAACAGAGTCGGCAGCTTGGCATGCTGCCAGTTCTCTGAAAAGTTCGCAAGACATACCAGTTCGTCCGTCTGCACAGTCCGGCGGATCGCAAATACCGGCATAGCACAGGTATCCCAGGTGGTGACCTGTGCCGCTGTTCCGAAGCAGACGTTTTCCCTGCGCACCTTCTCCAGCTCCTTTAATCCCTCCCAGACTTTATACTGCACCGTTCCTTCACAGGTACGCAGTCCGGCATTTTCCCAGTTAAAAGAACTTCTGTGCAGATATCTGCTGTCCGCTGCAATATCCGGATTCTCCTTATAGCTGTAATCATTTACCTGACCGATCTCATCTCCGGAAGAAAGCATCAGAAATCCTTCCAGACTCATGCACGCCGCATGCATCAGAAGAATTCTCCGGATTCCTGCCTCTACCTGTTCCTTGTCATTCTCGAATCCTCCCTTTTCCACACCACAGAGGCTGGCCGTCGTTCCGCAGCTTCTGGCATCCTTGGACACCGGATCATAATTATAAAGCTCTCCTCTGGCAAAACTGCCCGGAAACACTCCTTCAAAGAAATGATACAGGTACTCCTTATGAGACAGCGGGTCTATGGAAAGAATTCTCTCCTGATCTTCATCCAGTCCCCAGCCGATATCGTCATGGCAGCGCAGATAATTCACAAAGTAACAGTTGTCCGGCAGCGAATGGATCACATCCATCTGATGCTTAAGCAGACGGGCGTCTCTGCTGGCCAGAGCAGCCCACAAATTGACCATAGTGGAAGAACCATAAAGAATATGACACTCCGGTTTGTCAGGTGTGCCAAAATAAGGCGGAAGCTCCCTGGGTGCCATAACCACTTCTCCCTTCAAAATGACGGCTGGGCATACCACCTCCAGAATCATTCGCATCATGCGCACAATGGTGTGGACCTGCGGAAGATTACGGCAGCTGGTTCCCAGCTCTTTCCAGATGTAGGGCACTGCATCAATACGCAGCACTTCAACCCCCATATTGGCCAGAAACAGGATATTCGCCATCATCTCGTTAAAAACCACCGGATTTTTGTAGTTTAAGTCCCACTGATATGGATAAAAGGTAGTGAGCACATGCTTTTTCATCTCCTCACACCATGTAAAGTTACCCGGCGCCGTCGTCGGAAATACCTGGGGCATGGTCTTCTCAAATTCAGCAGGAATATCAAAGGTATCATAGCACTGATACCGATCTATGTATTCCTGTTCACCGGCCTTCGCCCTCATCGCCCATTCATGGGTATCCGCCGTGTGGTTCATGACCATGTCCAGACACAGGCTGATCCCTCTCTTCCTCAACTCTCCCGTCAGTATGGTCAGATCCCGGTTGGTTCCGATCCGGGGATCCACGCAGCGGAAATCCTCCACTGCATATCCGCCATCGTTATAGGGATATGGCATCTTCAAAAGCGGCATCAAATGCAGATAGGTAATCTTCTGCTCGGAGAGATAATCCAGCTTTTTGATCAGTCCCTTCAAACCGCCTGCGAAAAGCTTCGGGTACATGGTCATGCCCAGCATGCTGCTCTCCCGGTACCACAGCGGATTGGCCTCCCGCTTTTTATCCAGAGTCTTTAACTCTTCGGAACGTTTCCTGTAAAAGTCCTTCATGATCGAAAGCAGTTTCTCATATCCTTCTTCTGCCTGATACAGTTCTCTGTATTTTTCCTTCAATTCCTGCTCATGTTTTTTCAATCTCCCTGCAAAGATACTGTCCTGTGCCATTTTATTCCTTCCTCCCTGGTCTTTCATACATAAATTTCCTTTTTCATTTTACTATTTTATAAATTACTATACCGGTTTTTAAATATATGATAGAATGTTTTTAATTTTTGAAACAATCCTGAAAAGGCGGAAATGCTAATGAAAAGCAAATGGAAAAACGATGAATTTTATGGTCAGATCCTGAAGCTGCTGCTTCCTATCGTATTTCAAAATCTGTTAAGCGCTGCTGTCAGCTCCGCAGATGTCGTGATGCTGAACTATGTGGGACAGTCCTCCATATCAGCAGTTTCTCTGGCATCTCAGTATGCCAGTGTACTGTTTATGGTTTATTATGGTCTGGGAACCGGCGCCACCATACTCTGCGCCCAATATTTCGGTAAGAAAGATATGCGTGCTATTGAAATCGTGGAAGGTATTGCCCTGCGTTTTTCCATGCTGATCTCTGTTGTATTTGCAGGTTTTGCCATGTTTGCCCCCGATGTGATGATGAAGCTTTTTACCAATGATACGGAATTGATCGCTCTGGGCTCTTCGTATCTGCGCTTTGTGAGTATCAGCTATCTCTGCTGGGGGATTACCGAGGTCTATCTTGCCGTACTGCGCAGCATCGGCAGGGTTGTGATCAGCACTGCCTTAAATACGCTGGCTTTTACGCTGAATGTTTTTCTCAATGCCGTATTCATCTTCGGCCTTTTCGACGCACCGAAGCTGGGGGCTGCCGGAGTCGCTCTGGCCACCTCGCTTTCCAGAGTGATTGAACTGATCGCCTGCTTTATCGTATCAGCCATGAGCAAAGATATCAAATTAAAGCTCTCCACTCTCTTTTTGAAAAACAGGGTGCTGTTCTCTGATTTCGTACGCCTCTCCCTCCCTGCGCTTGGCAACGATATCGCCTGGGGAGTGGCTTTTTCCATGTACTCCGTCATCATCGGCCATCTGGGCTCAGATGCGGTGGCCGCCAATTCCTTTGTGGTGGTGGCGCGCAATTTTGGTACCGTACTGTGCTTTGGTCTTGCCAGCGCAGGCGGAATTCTTCTGGGAAAGGTCATCGGAGAAAACCGTCTGGAAGATGCACGGACGGATGCGCGGAAACTAATGAAGCTTACTATCCTGAGCGGCGCTGTCGGGGGGCTTCTTATCCTGGCGGCAACTCCGTTAATCCTGAAATACGCGGTTCTGACCGATACCGCCATGCATTATCTGAAGTACATGCTTCTGATCAATACCTATTATGTGATGGGCGCCGCTGTCAATACCACTCTGATCGCGGGTGTATTCCGGGCAGGCGGCGACAGCCGTTTCGGCTTTGTCTGCGATGTGATCGATATGTGGGTCTATGCCGTACCATTAGGCTTTCTCTCCGCCTTTGTGTTTAAGCTCCCTGTCATGTGGGTCTATTTTCTGCTGTGCACCGATGAATTCGTGAAATGGCCCTGGGTCATCCGTCATTACCGCAGCGGGAAATGGCTTCACAATATTACAAGGGACTATTGTTAAAATATCGAATTCTTATAGCAGGTCTGCGCACTTGCTGCGCTGACCGTACAGCGCCAAAATGCCTGCTTTTGGCATTTTGTGTGCATCCCCCGGAGGGTTCAAAGTAAACCCCTTTCATGTTATGGTGGTGCCGAGAAAGCGGCATGAGGGGTTACTTTGAAAGTCCCTGACTTTCAAAACTTTCAAAGCACGGATGGCCCTCCGGCCTGATGCTGATCTCCCCGCTGGAGAGGTCTTCTTTCGTCCCATCCTCATACTGAACCTTCAGATGGCAGTCATCGTCAATCCCAAGTACCAGAGCGTATTCCCTCTCCGCCGTCTTCTTCCGGCCTTCGCGCTCTCCGGACGATTCCATCCCGCCGGGCGGAATGACCCGGACTCTTTTTCCAATGACAAAAGATCGCTTCCGATATTCTTCCAGATAGTTTCTGGCAGGAAACGCGCTGTAATATTCCATAAAATTTGACAGAAACTCCACCGCCAGAAGATTGCGCAAATTCTCTCTGGGAATATGACTTGTAAAAACTGCTCCCGCTACATCCCTGACCTCGTCCGGGAATCCTTCTTTCGGTTCATAAATATTGATACCGATTCCCACCACCACATATTCCAGCTTTCCCTCTTCCAATGAAGCGGATCCTTCCGTGAGAATACCCGATATCTTTTTGCCCCGCATCAGGACATCGTTTACCCACTTGATCTGAGTCTCTTCTCCCGATATCTTCTCCACTGCCCTGGCAGCAGATGCTGCTGTCAGCGTAGTGAGCATGGCCGCCTCCTCATGTGAGGCGTCAGGATGCAGGAGCAGACTCATATAAAGCCCCGTCCCTTCCGGTGAAAAGAAGGTCCGCCCTCTCCGCCCTTTTCCGGCGCTCTGCTCCTCCGCCAAAAGCACCATATCGCATCTTTTTCCTTCTGCGGCATAGCGTTTTAAAACATTGTTGGTGGAATCCACCATTTTCTCCACCTGTACCGGCAGAGAAATCCCTCTTTCATGGAGTCCCTTCTCTATAAAAGCAGCGGAAAGCACATCCGGCGCTTTCCGCAAAATATAGCCTTTGTTGTTTACCGCCTCAATCCCATACCCTTCCTTCTGCAGCGCCTTTATTGCCTTCCAGACTCCAGCCCGGGTAACAGAAAGTTTATCCGCTATCTGTTGCCCCGAAAGAAATTCTCCCCGGTGATTTTCCAATAATAATAAAATCTGTTCCCTGATCGTCATTTTCTTACCCAATATCCTTCAATAAAATCTCTTCTATAATTGCGCTCGCTTCTGCGATCAGTCTGCTGCAGGGTCTGGACTCATAATATTCTCTGGTTCTGGCCGATGGCTTCGCGCTCTCTTCTCTTCCCTCAATCCCCAAAAGCTCCCGGCAGATAATGGAATTGTTTTTCTCCTTAAACTTATCCGCCAGTTTCCTGGTCAGAAGATAGATTTTTTCCTTCCCTTCTTCATTCTCCGGATCCGTATTGCCTTCCTTTAACCCGGCAAGAAGCGCCATTGCAGACACCGCTCCGCACACCTCTCTCATTCTGCCGATTCCGCCGCCCATAGGACTGGCCAGCTTCAGCGCTGTCTCGCGGTCCATGCCGAACAAATCCGCATAAGTGGAAAATACGGACTGGGCGCAGGTATAACCGGATTCAAAAGTCGCAACAGCCTGCTTCACCCTGCTCTCCATCAGCCTTTCCTTCCACAGCACTTTTTGTATTTCTTACCACTTCCACACGGACAGGGATCATTCGGATAAATTTTCTCCGGTTTCACAACGGTGGTCGAGCTTTTCTGTTCCCGATACAGTGCCTTACGCTTATCTTCATCAAAAATTGCTTCCCATTCCGGCAGCTCATAAAGCCAGTCCGCTCCCGCCGCAACCATATTCTTATACAGAAGTTCTTTGTCAAACAGCAGACTGACCTGCGTGTCCTCCTCCATCTCCTCGATGGGATTGGCCTGCTTCAGGCTGTCATTGATCCCATCCAGAAAGCCTGTCATGGTCATAATATCAATACCATACTTTTCAGCCAGTTCCTTGACCGTTCCTGCCACTTCCTCGTCAGGATTTTTCAACAGCTCCGCATATATATTTTTCTCTTTCTCGAAATAATCCGCCCAGAGTCTCTGAAGATCTCCCTTGTTAGCTGTCTCTGAATAGGCCATATCGCGCCATTTTTTTAGTAGTGCCATAAATCTTTCCTCCTTCTGCGATTTCCTATACAGTATATCTCATTATGATTCAGACGTCAAAAGGTGCTTAAAAAATATTTCGATAAATTGAAAAATTCATGTATAAGCTCTGATCTTCCGGCAATAATACTAATAGTCAATGGAACCCCCTCCTTTGATAAGTGGAATTCCACAGCGGAGGTAAAAGCCCTGTGAAATTCCACAGTTCTACTACAGATAAAATAAATACTTATCCTCCCCTAAGGAAGCCTCTAGGAGTGCGGAAGCCGCATTTTTAGGGGTTTCCGCTATGTTTGGAAGTGCTTTTTAGGGGATTGGGGGTGTTGCCAAGTGTTGCCAAGCACGGAGCCAGTGTTTATCAGGGTTTCAGAGTTTTCCTTTACTCCGTATGATACTTGCTTCATTGCTGTAAGCACTGATATTTACTATGTTTTTACACATAATGTAAAGGAAACGCATTATGCAAACACAGGTTCTTTTTGTACACCGCCAAAGTCGAAATCGTATATCTTAAAGATTTCATTCTGGATTGCCAGATTGTCTTCGTAATCGTTTTTGCACTTATAGTAGGTGTTTAAAGTTGTACTTTTATTCTTATGTCCTACATTTCTTGAAACCAATGCCAGCTTCATGCCTTTATCCAGACAGTTAGTCACATAGCTTCTTCTACAGGTATGAGAGGGCTTATATTCCACTCCTATGTTATTACAAAAAGCTTTGAAAGTGCTGGTAAGGCTGCTTTCCTTCACCATCTTTCCACTGTTTGCCGGAATGACATATTCGCTTTCAATCCCCATCTGCTCTGTCCTGCGCTTCTGCTCCATCAGCCATTTATAAGTAAAATCATTGATGACAATGGTTCTGCGGGAAGTTTTGTTCTTCGGAGTACTTTCCTCATAGATTTTGGAATTGGTGTCATAGTCCGTATACTCTGTCTGCGTTCTCTCAATCTTGATAATTCTGCGTTCAAGATCGACCTTGCTCCATTTTAAGGCTAACAATTCTCCCAGCCTTAAGCCAGTGCCGCAAAGAATGAAAAGAGCCGGAGAATTGCGATATTTCCTGCATCTGTTCCAGCAATTCATAGAACCCGACTGTAAGGTATTAATCTCCTCATCTTCCCATACGCCAAGTTCCTTATCCTCATGCTCTTTACACCTGTCCTCGTTGATTTTTACCTTCCGCATAAAGTTCCAGCTCATAATCTCCCTGTCACAGGCATAATCAAAAGCCTGACTGATAATGCATTTTATCTGGCATACATAAGAATAAACGATTGTTCCATTTGTCAAGGTACGGATAAAATCATCACAGTGGTACTTCTTAATCTTCCGGGCGGGGATTTTTCCAAAGCTGCTATCCTTCACATAATTTACATATGCCCTGTAATATCTGCTATGTGTCTGCTTCTTGATATCCCCTTTGGCAAATTCCAGAAACATTTCTACCACCTGTGCCACCGTATCATTTTTATGCTTCTCCAAGTCCACCTGACCTGTTATTGTCCTTCTTGCTTCCTTACGAAATTTCTTCTTTACTTCGTTCTCTGAAGCCCCTGTGATCTGGTGGCGTTTTCCGGTCTCTGAATACTTAGTAGGAATCGTGGTATAAAATTGTATCTGTAATCCCTTCTGCCGGGAATTGATTTTCGGAATCGTAATCTCGCTCATGGTAATCTCCTCTTGCGTCTTGCACAAAAGGACATCTGCCACGTCCTCTAAATCTATATTTATTATACCACATTTTATCAGATTGAGCAATTCTCTGTTTGATATTTCGATTTTTAACTAACCTCCAAAGCGTCTCCTTTCTCGAATTTTCTTCTTAGGTACATTTCATTTACCTGCTATCACAAGGAATCTTCCGCCCTTCCCATGCACACGCCTGTCACAGGTAGCAAGGGTGATGATGCTGGTGGGCGCATGGTCAGGCTCTTCATAAAATAACGCCCTTCCCTGCAATTCCTCCATCCAGGCGTTATAACTCTCCATATCCCAATGGTTCCTGATACGGAAATCCCATTCCGCCAGGTCGTCTATGCTGTATTTGACCACCGCCATCACCTGATAGGCATTGGCACTTCCATAGGCATCCGTGAAATAGATTGTCGGATGCTCCCTAAAATAATCTTCCTGCTCATACTTAAGCAAAGTGGAAAACATGGCATCAGAGCCAGTGCCCATGTTGTGGCCATAAATGACACGGTTGAAATCCCATATTTCCGTATCTTTATCCATGAACGGGCATCCGGTCTTATCCTTATCCCCGGAAAAATCATGGGAGAGGTAAAAGGCATTGTCATCACTTCCCACCACCGGAAAATTAATTAACGTGTCAGGAATATAAAGCCAGCCTCGGGTATCCTCATTCTCATTACAAAGCGCATCCCAATCATAGGCCTCCAATCCCGGCTCCTGCATCTCTTCTTCATACTCCTGCCTGTACCGCTCCGCATCCGCTTCCATTTCAGAGAACATCTCTTCCAGTTCCGCCGCCGCAGGCTCCTGTTCCTTTTCCCTCCTGTATTCAAGGGCGGCGTTAAGCCGGGTGTAGGCATCCGCTATCGCCTGATATTCTTCAAGCTGTTTTACCGCATGGTAACGGAATATCCCCATGCCAATAATGCAGACAAAAGAAACGGCAACGCCGATAATGACCTGCACCGTAATCCGGTTTCTTTTCCTCTCCGGCAGGTTTGGGAAAAGTTTCTCCCCAAGCCGGGTAATGAAATCTTTTAATCTTTCCATGTGCTTCCTTTCTTCTATGATACAAACAGCGGCAGATACCAGCACTTTCAAAAAGCTGGATATCTGCCGCCATAATTTCAGGGGCAGTATCAATCCGTATGCACGCATCCGCTGTCACCTGATATTTCCCAGGCTGCTTTTCTGCCTGCCTCCTTACCCCCGGTGCCGGATTCTTCCCCTTACTGCCCAAAGTCCGGGAGCGTACCAGCAACTTCATTTCCCCACACATCCCAGCCGGGCGGGGCCTGCCTTGCGAACAGCTCCACACGGGGCAGGTCGCCCATGAGGGCAACTATCTTTTCCCTTGCCTCGTCCGGCTTCTTGCTGTGGGCTTCTATGGGGGAAATGATAAACTGATGGATATCCCGCGCCCGCCGTCTGGGATGCCCCCTTGTTGCCAGCAGGCAGATTTCCGCGTTCCCCCTTGTCCAGAAGCCCAGCCCGTAAAACCAGCTGTCCGCTTTTCTGTTCTTTTTCAGCCAGACAAAAGCCACGCTTTTATAAGTAAAGCCCCACTCTTTTATGAGCCCAGAGCCTCGGGAAGCTGGGGGAAAGTGGCCCACAGAAAAAGTACGCTGTCCCGGGCGGCAAGCCCTGCCACCGGGAGCGCACATAACTCGTCAATTGTCATTGTGGGGTAGTGCCGCTCTGCTGCGCCCTGCAGGCCCTTTTGGGCGTACCGCCATGGGGGATCGGCGTAAATGATAGAATAGTTTCCGATAGTTACACTCCTTTCTGCCTGATTTTACCGTCTCCCCTGTCAGCCGTCTGCGTTCCATACAGCAGGATGCACCGTCATAATACACACCCGTCACAGGCAGCCCTTCCGGCCTTTCTTCGCTTCCAGCACTGATGCGCCAATAAGAACAGCACCGCACAGCCCAAGGGCAGCAAGAAGAGCAAAAGGTGACGCATAGCCGGTCTGGATGACCGCTTCGCTTCCTTTCCCGTCATTCCCGTTTCCTCCTTCCGTTTTTGTAGCCGTGTTGGTATCTTCATTTTTATCTGAAGGGCCGCCTGCCGTGTTGCCGGAGACTGTGCCGTTTGTATCCTTGTTTTTGTCCGAAGTGTTTTTATCATCTTTTCCGTTGGTATTTCCTGCATTGTTACTGTCCTGATTACTCTGATTGTCCTTCTCTGCTTTCTCCCACCTTGCATAGAGGCTGATGCTCCTGCCGGGCTTGTAAGTTTCCCCCTCCGTTCCGATAAATACCTGCCTGTCCGTGTACCAGCCCTTGAAAGTATAGCCCTCACGCTCTGCTCCGGGAAGCTTCACGCTTCCACCCTTCACTACCTTCACGGATGCATTCTTCGTCTTGCCGCCGTTGGCGTCATATTTGATGGTGTAGGTATTTAAGTTCTCACCGGAATTATTTTCATCCTGTGTGCCGTCTCCGTTTCCCGTGCCGCTTCCACTTCCATTACCGCTACCGCCGCCGTTGCCTTCATTGTCTCCCGTATTTCCACTGTTTCCTGAATCTCCACTATCGCCATTGTCTTTAGTCTTTTCCCATTTCGCATAAAAATCCGTATCCTTTGTAATCCGGTATGTATCATGGTAAGCCCCTGCAAACTGCGTCAGCTTATCATCCAGATACCAGCCTGTAAAGTCATATCCCTTGCGTTCCGGCAGGGGTAGGTAGAGGCTTCCGTCTTTGATGATGGTAAGCTCTTTTACTTTGATTGTGCCTTTCCCGGCATAAAAACGCACTTTACAGGTTTCGGGAGCAGTATCATCCTTATCATCATCCTCCGCCGCTGCCTTCTCCCAGAGTGCATAAGCTGTCATATCCTTGACTGCTTTCATTTCGCTTCCGGGGATTCCAAGAAGGATGCCGCCCTCTTTTTCCGTATACCAGCCAAGGAATCTGTAGCCGCCCTTCTCCGTCTTCGGCAGGCGAATCATATCGCCTTTTGCCGCTTTGATAGATTTCACTTCTTTTCCGCCGTCTGTATCAAAAGTAACGGTAACTTTCACCGCCTCTTTTTTCTCGAAATGCGCTTTCAGGGTGATATCCGACTGCACGGTAAATTCCTCCCCGGCCTGTCCGGCACACACGTTTTCATCAGAAGCTAAGAACCATCCAAGGAACTCACAGCCGGTCTTGTTGCAGAGCGGGAGAATGACTGCGCTTCCCTTTTCTGCGCTGATACTTTTCCTTACCGTCTCGCCGCCGTCTGCGTCAAAGGTAACGGTATAGATGACCGGTTTTTCCTCTTCTTTTTCCATCTCATAACGGGCTTTCAGTGTCACGTCAGCCAAGACCGTGTATTCTTCCCCGGCTTTCCCGGCCAGCGTATCCCCGTCATACCAGCCGGTAAAGATAAAATTATCTTTCGTGCTGCCCGGAAGTGTGATAGTATCTCCTATCTTAGCCACAACATTGCCGCCCTCCATCTTCCCGCCGTCCGCATCAAATGTAACGGTCGCTTCGGCTTTCTCCCATGCCGCATAATAAGAAGTATCTTCCTCCGGAACGGTATAGGTCTCGCCGCCATTTCCGGCAGGCACAGTCAACTCATCATCCGCATACCACCCCATAAAATCATACCCTTTTCTGGCTGCGTCCGGGAAAGTAAGCTCCGAACCGGGAACCGCCTTTGTGCTGTCAGTACCAATCTTCCCGTCATTGTAGATAAACGTGATAGTGACAGGCTTCTTTGCCTCCCACTTCGCATAGAGGTAAAGGTTTTCCGTCAGGCTAATCTCCTGTCCGGGCAGGTAATCAGTCCCTGTGCCGTCTGCCTCCGTGTTCCACCCGGCGAAATCATACCCGGCATTTGCCAGCGTCCCCATGTAAGCGGAGACAGCCGCATCATCCATGATGACCGCCTTATCGTCACTGGTGTATTCGTCAGGGTCAAAACAATTGCTGCTCTGCCCGCTCCCGGTGTTGTTGGCATCATAAATGATATAGAAAGTCTCCGGTACTTCTGCAAGGTAAAGGTTGTCGCCCCTCTTCTCCGTGCGGAAATCCTTTGTATGCCAGGGGAACTGCTCCGGGCTTGCATCTTTCCCGTACAGCTTCCCGTCAACCAGCACCCTGCCGGGCTTTACCACGTCCGGGAACCCGCCAAGTACAAAGGTAGAATCACTCTCAAAGCTCTCATCCAGCAGGATGGAAGCCCCTGTATTGTAGAAGAACAGGATATCACAGGGGGATGCGCCCACTGCAAGGTTGTCCTCCATGACGATATTCCCGTATAAGATAATGCCTGTCTCGTTCTTATAGCAGATGGTGCCGCCTGCATAGCTTTTTTCCTCCGAACGGTTTCCTGTAAAAGTGCAGTCACGGATTTCAAGTGGCTCCGTCCCTTCCCCTTCCAGAGTCTGGATGGCGCTGCCCCTTCCTGCCACGTTCCCGGTAAAGGTACATCCGCTGACTACCGGCCTGTGCCCTGTTGCGGTACATAAGCCGCCGCCGTCATAACCTGCTCTGTTCCCTTCCAGAACGCTGTCCGCCAGTGTAAGGGGCGCACGGCTGTAGAACCCGCCGCCGGTGGAGCCTGCGCTGTTGTCTGAAAAGGTCATGCCGGAAAGCTCCGCATTCCCCTGAAGGTACATGCCGCCTCCCCATGCCGCATAACAGCCACGGACAGTTCCAGACACTGCCGTTACATGGGAATCCTTTTCCGACTGGATGCCCCCGCCAGCCCCTGCCGCATAGCAGCTTTGAATCAGGCCTCCGTCTATGGCAAGGCTGCCTCCCTGCTCCACATATAATGCCCCGGCTGTTTGGAATGGCCTGCCGCCGTCTCCACCGCTCCCGTCCGTGTTGTAATTATTCTGTAAGACGGTTCCGCTGCCCATGGTATAGGAGCCATTTACATAAATAAGGGGGCTGTTCCAGATACTGCCGGTATTGTTAAAATCCCCGTCCAGCACCGCACCACCGTCAAAGACGATATCCTGTGTGGAAAAGCCGCTCCCTGTCACTGCAAGCAATACGGTATTGTTACCTGTTCCGTAACTGTTTCCGGTAAAGCCGTCTTCCCGGCTGATTGTCACCGGGTTTCCTGCGTCTTCACTTCTTAAAGTAATGCCATCCGCCGTGACTTCAAGTGTCGAGGCCACCCTGCAGTCCTTAAGGACTGTAATGGTATCGCCATCCTGTGCATTGGCAAAGGCCTCTTCCAGCTCCTCATATCCGGTATCCCCAATCCTTGCTTCATAAGTAACGGTAACGTCCTGCTCCTGGTTCAGTTTCCAGTTGGCGTACAGGTTCACATCCCTGTCCGGGGTATAGGAATCCCCCGGCTTTCCCCTTGACAGGAACGTGACCATACCCTCTTCTTTGACCGCATCCATCCAGCTTTCAAGGTAATGCCCTTCGTAAATTCCGTCCGGAAGGGTGATGCTCTCCCCCTTCGGCACTGTAACGCTCCCCGTGTCGCACTGCCCCTCATAGGCTTCAAATACGACCGTGTAGGTTTCTCCCTCCTCCGCCGCCCTCACAGGCAGAGGGGCGCTTCCGAATATCCCCGCCCCAAGGGTGGAGAGCATCACTGCGGACAGGAGAAGCTTTGGTAATCTTCTTTTTCTTCCCATTTCGTTTCCTTTCTTTTTTGTAGTTGACAGGGAAGCAGCCCGGATTCTTTTTACAGACAACGGTAAAATCTTTCCCTTTTGCTATTGTCTATAGGATTCTCCGGGCTGCCCTGCACATGGTTTCAGGGGCTGCGCCCCTGTGTCTGCAGCATAGTAATCCTCCATGCTTCCAACGCCTGCAAATTTGGGCGTCAGCATTTCACAGTATCCTCCACACCACCTCCTTTCAGCCAGCCCATGGAAAGGCACAAATACTTCCTGAATTTATGCACTTCCATGGAATGGCTGGATAATCTCTGTAACTGTCCGTTCCCACGGCCATCTCTTTTTGAAAAATCATTCTTTCTAATTTCCGTTTTATAAATATAAAAGCGCCAGTACCCTCATCAGGATTTTCATTTGCCCAGCCCCCTACTGGCAGGGAGTATGCAGGGCGGGATGGCTAATCCGCTCCATAGTCCGTGGCAGGGAACGCTTCCCTCTCCCTGCCCGTCCTCCGGCGTGCTGTTCCGGCTACCCTCACCGGGCAGAAGTATCATTATGGCTCCCCTTAGAACTCCCTGCCATGGGAAATCCCGCACCGGATGCCGCTTGCTGCCTTCCTTCTCCTGTTACGGTCCTTCGGTTTACCCTATAGGGCAGGCAGGTCATGGCGAAGCTGATTGTCCGACGCAACTTATCAAGAGGAAACCTCTTAAAGCCGCTGCATACTGGTATTCAGTTTTCAGGTTTCCTACATTCAGGCGGAAAGCCTATGACCCTAAAATGACAGCCAGAAGACTGTGTTTTAAAGCCTATAATAAGCATAAAGGATTATTGAAATTTTTTTTACACGCAAAAGTGGGTATTTTCCTCAATCCTTACCCATCTTTGTGGGTGTCCGGCTATCCGTCTCCAAATCCCGCACTTCTCCGACAAAAACCTGCATTAAGCGCTCAGCCTTCACAATCACAACAATTTCCCCGTACAAAAAAGACGCCCAAAGATTTTCATTTCTCTGAACGTCTCTCATCTGCCTGAAACTTTTTCACATAAGATAAAAGCCAGCTAATAAAAATATAATATTTCCTGCTTATGTAAGCATCCATTCTGTCAACACTTTACCACAGAAATTCATCCTTATACCTGAACAGGGAATCCATTACCGCTATGGCATACTTAACCTCATTCACCGTTTTATCTTTAAACAGCAGACATACTGCCTCCTGCCAAAAACCGTACTTTCCTTCACTCTCCCCAATATCCACAAGGATATTAAGGGAAATTCCAAGGGCAAGAGCTATCCTGATCAGCGTTTCCAGTCTTGCCCCGCTCTTCCCTGCCTCTACTTTCTGGATTGCCGTAAGCGACAGCTCCGTCTCCTCTGCAAGTCTCTCCTGCGTCAATCCTTTTTCCATCCGTATCCTCCTGACATTTCCTCCAATCCTGTCATAGTATGTTCCGCATGAAAAATGTTCCATTTATTTTATCTTTCCCCCAAAAGGCCAATTCACATCTGTCTTTCCAGTTTTTCACCTCCTACTTTTACGACATATATTTTCTATCCTATCCATATGCAGCAGTACTTATCTGTTTTCTGTTCTGGTATAAAAAATCAGCGGCAGACACTTAATGGAATCTGACACTTGTTACAAGCCTTAAGTCCTGCCCCTATCTTTCCTCCGCTTTCAGCCTGCTGTCTTCATCGGCACCACAATCATTTCTGATGTGTACTACCACGTCCTCTACGGGGCAACAAAATATATCACAGATGTAGTCAATTGATGACAGGTTCATGTTTTTATTGTGTTTTAAGCGGTGGATAACGGCTTTGTTAAAGCCATAATCAACTTCAAGGCTGTATGTGGATATCCTTCTTTCGTCCATCATCTTCCAAAACGGCTCATATATCATCATAGGTATCTACACCTGTATTTTATAGTATAAAAGAGTAAGAAATTATTTTCCATCCTGCATATCTGTAGGATACAGGCAAATGCCTTAGTGCGTTCATAAATCCCGTTTTACGAGAATGCACATTTACTGCTTACCAATAGAGGAAAATTATAAAAAACAATTTTGCAGGCTGATTTTAGTGAATCTGTCATATATTATAAGCTGTCAAATAAAATTTCAAAATAATCAAAATATATTCAATTTTTAAAACATAAACACTAAGAAAAGTTTTTCCTACATGGGTCGTTACATACAGTTCCCGTTTCAAGCTTCTCCTGTTCCTTTTTCAGACGTTTTTTTGCATCCGCTACGGTTTCACCATCTTTTGTAAGATAATGCCCAACAAAAGCGTCCTCTATTTTGGAATAGCCGCCAACAACGGTACCTTCAATTTTTTCAAATGTACCTACAACTTTCTCTGTAATCTTTTCATTTGCTTTTACAATTTTAGACTTTGCCATAATAGTTTATCCTTTCTTTTTACCTCTTGTTATCAATACAATTCCAAATATCAGTATAAATAAAAAGTACTTCCGGTTAATATATTCATTTTTCGAATATCTGTATCCTTCAATCCTGTTGACGCCACTTTGCATTAAGCTCAATCTTTTATCCCTTTTACCATAGGAATTAACGAAAGCAGGATAACAATCCCAATCAAGCCGATTACAACGCCAATAACCATTTTTCCCCATACCATACAAAAGCACATTCCTACACCCAATGCTAAAGCACCAATAACACCAACAATAATTGTAAGAATGGTCTTACCGGAAATCTGAATCGGCTGCTTGTGCTCCATTTTTCTCCACACAATCAAGGTAATCAGCCCAAGCAAAAGCCCTGTGCAGCCGAATATAACTCCCGGCTGAAACGCTTCCCATTCCGGGATAAGTGCCATACACATTCCCAAAGCAAACAGTACGCCGCTTACCGTTCCCATAAGCATTGCCACAAAACTACTTTTTTTCATTAAGATTATCCTCCTTTTTTAACCAACAGTTGTTTGTTTATTGTAAGAATAGTATAATAAATCTGCCACACCATAACAATCAACAATATTAAGACAAGCGTTGGAATAAAGGATATCTTATGAACACAAAAAATAATAAGCGGAAACGGGAATCCATGCAAAAAATAGAGCAAGTATTGATAGAATTTCTTCAAACAAAGGAATTAAATCAAATCAGTGTTTCCGATATATGCAAAAAGGCTAATCTGAATCGCAGTACCTTTTACGCAAACTATGTCGATATCTACGAATTAGCTGATACGATAAGGGAAAAACTGGAAACTCAATTTGCTGAATTATATAAAGATGAAACGAAACAAGGCTTTAATTCAAATAATTATCTGGTGCTTTTTCAGCATATAGCTCAAAATCAGATTTTTTATCATACCTACTTCAAATTGGGATATGATGAAAAATATAAGATTTTGACTTATGATTACGAACTGGCTCAAAAACATTTTGGTGACTGCCATATTCAATACCATATGGAATTTTTCAAAAGCGGTCTGACAAGGATAATCAAATTGTGGTTACAAAATGGATGCAAGGAAACTCCTGAAGAAATGTTTGAAATCATTAAAAGTGAATATCGTGGGCGTGAGGAATTTTTTGCTGCAAAATAGTAATATCATTTATTATTCCTTTAAAATCCTAGAAGACAATAGAACTAAAAGGGATTCCCCGGCGGTCGGCAATATGGAAAAATCTAAAAATTTAGATATTTCCATATTGCTTGTCTTTTGTCCTTTGGTACAGAGCCGTATTTGAATAATATCCGACGGCCTGCCGTAAAAACCTCCTCATTCCCATTTATTCAGGCTTTACATACAGCCTTTCTGCCTGTCGGCTTGCTGTAATAAAACTCTTATCTTTTCCGGTCGTAATCACTTCCATATCTGTTGCAGACAATAATCCATAAGGTGTCAGCCTTTTTATTAACGCTTCCGCATATCGTTTTTCAGAAAATCCCTGCAGCATTTCTAAAGATACCTTCCCTCCGGCAGAAACCATATTTACAGTCAACCCGCAAATCATATCACTGTAAAAATGTGCGGATTCTACATACTCTGCATAGTCATTCAAACGAAGCCTTCCCATATAGCTAATAACATAGGTGTTATTGACCATTCCATTAAAGAATGACATCATATTTCGTTTTTCCTCAAGTGTAGGAATTCCATCCAGCTTGTTAAACATCCCTATCTGTTTATTCAGTCCGGCTTTTATATTATTTGGCTCACGCTGAACAGCAAGCATTTCCCGATATTTCTCTGCAAGATTTTCCCTGCTATACAGTAAATCCTCCGCGGTAAACGGCAGATAGGCAGACCCGACACAATTTCTATGTGTCTGCTCCATACCAACAGCCGCCCGGAGATCCATCGCCATATTGCAGATAACAGGCTTTGCTGCTTCCGGATTTAATTCCAGAATACATCCTGACAATAGCATCGCTACAAAGATTGCCGGAGTTGCATGTACGGCCCTCACCATATCTACGAACTTTCGTTCATCCAAAATAAGCTCTGTATGATAGCATTTTTCCGGTGTTCCCGTACTTTCCGGTAATGCAAAGCCATCCTTTTCTACCGGATATACGGTAGTTTCATCTACTTTATAATATTCTGTAGAAAACGGCTCCATTGTCTCTTCCGTCGGAATCGGTTCTCCCGGAAGACGGATGCCTTCCGCAGAAAACTTTTTATGGTATTTCTGGCAGCAATAACCATAGAGCAATGTTTCCACAAAAGGCTGCACTCCCCGGCCATCGCATAGGCCATGATGGAAAGCCACACGGATCAGGTTTCCTGAATAAGTCACATCCAACAAATGATAGCCTGTAGACATACTTCCAAGAGTCCGGAATTTACTGGTTTTAACTGCCACCATTGAATTGTCGTCACGATGCAGAAAATAGGAACCACCTTTTTCTACCAATTTGTCAGTAAGATAAGGAAACCTTTTTACAGTATTGGTAAGGGCAACCTGCAGATAACTTCCTGTTACTTTATCTTTCATGCGGACTTCAATCACTGTGCTGTCATATCCATCTGTTCGATATAAAAATGATTGTCCAGATCGAATCTGCTTCATATTCTCTATTTCTCCTATCTGTCTGTAATGTATTGCCATTATATTTTCTGTGTCCGGTTTCAGCAGAATAATTCTGTGTCTTCAATAATCTTCCCAGTATTTCTCGATTGTAAGTATCCTGACATATTAAGACCTCAATATTATTTAATAACATGGAGTTTGTTACTTTTATCCATATATACAAGAAATCCATTTCCAACCGACATTCCCTGCAGTGTATGACTTGCATCCTTTTCCCATATTTCCGACACACTACTATCCTTATACTGATAGCATAATCCCTTTCCAGCAGCCCCATCTGTTGTATAATAAATATAATAAGTTTCTTCATTTTCCTGACTTACAACAGGGGATGCATAGACAGGCTCAGGATTCTGTATCGTGCTTACTTTTTGGAAAATTCCATCTGTCACAGATACAACATCAATACCTCCATTTCTTTCATTGCTGTCCTGCTTTGTATAAAAACCGACAAAACAATAATTTCCAACAACTGTAGGCGTAGAGCAACTGTTCCCGGAAAGCTTCACAAATTCCAACTTCGGTTTTTCATCCATAAGAGCCGCTGTTTCGGCCCGCCACAGATATCCATTCAGGCTTGTAAAGAAAATATATTCATTCCATTTACAAATACTTGAACGCACTCCACCGGCCTGTTCCACATAATCATTAAGATGAATTGTTTTTACAGGATTTCCGCCACTGCCTGTGAAACTGCCGTCCTTATCCATCAGATATATGTTTCCCGATTCACTCCCACATATGAGGCGGCCTTTTCCATTAACTTCAACTTCCGTCATGCCAGCCCAATAGAAGCTATCTCCATTTTCCGGATTGCAGCGTGACAATTCATACCTGCTTATAGAAAATTTAAAATAACATCCATCTCCGTCATAAGTTCCAAAATAAATTGAATCCTCAAACTGCTTTAAAGGAGTATCTGCTTCACCTCTGCTTGTCAGAAGGCGGGTAACTGCCGGATTTCCTGTTATATTGCGTATCCGGCAAAGTTCCCAATTAGGAATCAAAATCTGAATATTTGCAGAAATATTTCCGCCCGTATTATTACGGAGCGTAATTGTAACCGTATATATACCGGACGAAATCATCTCCTGTGATTCTGTTTTATCCGTGTCAAGAGTAATAACAAATTCACCCTCTTCCGAACTCACATTGAACGCATAGGTATTAGAACCAGAAGCCAAAACAACCTCCGCTGAATAATCGTTGGATTTTAGGCTTACTAATCCGGTAGAAATTTTTAATACATGGTAATGGCCGACCAAATTCACATTTCTGACATCCAGTGTGCCAGATGCCCCTGCAGCAACAGTCATTGGATAATTAAAAGTTCCAAACACGTTATTGTACTGGGTCGATGCAGCATAGATAGTATCTCCGTATCGTGCATCTTCCACAATGATGGGTGTAGACAATTGGGCTGCTGCACCAATACTTTTATATAACTCTCTATCCCAGAATAAAATTTCAGATTCATTTAAAGCATAGGCCCTCATATGTATTCCGTCATTTGGGCTGCTGTATTGAACAAAAATATAATTCTTTCCATCTTTTTCATAGGTAAGGGCTTCTCCGCCGATATCCCCATAAATACCTTTTTCAGAAATAGGCGCTGTCATTTCCGACACATACTTCTGCAGCAGATTATAACCGGCTTTAAAAACGCCGTTATTGTTGGCATTTCCCTGAAAAGCAGGCCAGCTGACTGAGTTGCCTGCAATGATTTTCCTCCCTTCAAAAAAGCGGGAACCCGAACCGTCCTTTGTAATTTTTGAGAAATACATTTCCCAAAGAATATTACACTCTTCCGGCTGGTATATATGAGGGCAGTCTGCCACCGATGAGTACCTGAAAATTGGAATATCATCGACCCCATTTGTCCATGTGCGGGTAAAATATCGATTCCCGTCATATGAAGTTCTATGTATATTGGCAATAAAACTGTCTCTGTTTGACCAATAGCTTACACACAAATCATTCCAGTTTCCTTTGAAAAACGCATCTGCATTAAGCGCATCATACCTGCCCATAAATACCCAGACGGGCAGAGGATTTTCTAAAACCGGGTCAGCCAGGGGTGTGTCCGGGATTGAACCCATCGTGTACCCCGAAGGGCTGATTGCAGTAAAATCTTCCGGTGTATCCAAGCCTAAACGCCATGTCATCCCCGCCCCGTTTGAATGCCCGGTAGCAAATATCTTTTTGTCGTCAATCGGATAATTTTGTTTCGTTATGTCTATAACTTTTTTAATGAACGAAACATCATCCGGCGCATCATCGGGAGAAACTGTATATTGGTTCCAAATAGGAACCGGAATCCAATTCATTGCAGCTAATGGACAAGGATATGCCGTCGGGAATACAACGATAAGGCCATATGATTCAGCTGCATCATTCCATCTGGAATCGCCAATAAAGGCTGCTGCGTCATTAGAGCCTCCATGCATCCCAATAACCAGTGGATATTTATTGCCAGGATTATAGTTGGTTGGAATATATGTCCACCAGCGTCTCAAAAATCCGTCTACTATCTTCTCTGTAAAAAAGAAACCGGTAGTTCCATTATTGACAAGCGGAATACGCCATCTCAACTCACCACCAGGAATAAAATCAAACCTTTGGACAGGGTACAAAAACTTGTTATAAATAATCTCTTCTGTAATCCCCCGTCCTTTTGTAATCCAAACCCTTGCAGCTTCATTTTCATAACATTCATCCGCATATTCATTTGCTCCTGAATCGACCGCATTATCTGCACTAATCCAATGTTCTTTCAATGTATCATTCCCAGAAACACTTTCAGTAGATATCATCCATACGGGAACCGGGATTTTGTTATTGGGAAGCCCTATGGTTTGCTTTCCATCGGTATTTTGAGACTGCTCGAAAGGAAATGAGAGCTGCTCTCCAAAGATGTTTATAATAGACGGTGACACATCTTCTCCATTAATGCTTACCAAGCCTGCGAATAATTGTGGCCACAGTAAAGCCATCTTATGGGCAGCGCTGCCGCCTTCCCCGTAACCCACCCAGTAAAGAGACCTCTCGTCTAAATCGAAAGCTGCTGTAACTGTTCTGAATTTTTTATTGATTGTATTCCACACCTCATAAAGAAAAATCTCATCAAATCTTGCGGTGGGAGAATTGCTCAAATTCCAGTTACCTGCTTCATACGGTTCTGCAATTACTAATGCCACACCATAGGAATCTGCAACTGTCACCCAATCCGAACCCTGTGTACTTTTATAGAAGTTTTCCGCTGAAACTTCATTTGGCGTTAATATTACCACCGCCGGTGAACACGGCTCGAACGTTCTGGGAATATACACTGTATATTTTCCGGGAACTGTTTTATCTAATGGCGATTGGTTATGGAAGACTCCCTGTATGGGAGGTGCATATGGATTAGCTGGATATTCATTATTTTTCATACTGATTTTCTCCTGTATATTATTACGGGAAACGTCATAAGAAAAAAATTATGCCGTTCCCCACAAATGCTTTACGGTAAAATAATATCATTTTTAATGGGCAGTTTTTCATCCAGGGCCTTCTTTAAAGCCAAATCCCAGAAATCCCACTCATGCGCATACCCCGGAACCTCATCATAATCCACATCATAGCCATATTCAGAGAGTAAATCACGGGATGCATAAGCAAAATGCCGGATAAAATCATTTCCGCCGCAGGTCATGAACAACTTGGGCAGGGGCCTGCCTTCCGTCGCATTCTTTTTAGCGGTAATGAACAGGTCATCATCCGGGTCGGCAAATTTTATGCCTTGCTTTGCAAAAGCCTCCGTATCGACAGCAAAATCCGTTCCGCTGCCATCCCCTGCGCTTTGCGACACAACAGACATGATATTTGATGTATCCATCCCGCCACCAGACATAATCAAAGCCGCCGCACATCTTTCTCCGCCATAAACCGCCCACTTTGTAGCTGCCATAGAACCCATGGAAAGCCCGCCGACAAAAGTATCCTCCCGTTTGTCAGAAATAGGAAACATGGAGGTACATACCCTGGGCAATTCCTCAAATATATAATCCCAATATCTGGCAGGCCAGGGAAGGACATCATCCGGCTGGTTGATATAGCTTGAATTGTACCCTGCAGGCATGACCACCGCTATTTTATGGTCATCGGCATATCTGACAATGTTTGAAAAGTTTACATAATCCGAATCATCCCCCGTGCCGCCATGGAATAAATAGAGCACCTGAAATTTTGCCCCGGGAACATAACTTTCCGCTTTTCCTGTAGCCTCGTCGAAAAGCCCCCAGGAGGGAAGAATCATCGTTACGTTTGTCTGCTGCATTAAAGTTTTTGATAAGAAATTGAATTTTACTAACATTTGCTGCCTCCTTATTTTTGTATTTGTTATCTGTTGCCGTTTTTAATATGTAAGTTCCGCTGCAGGACCATACTTTTCCTTTAAGTGGCTTTCCGCCTCATCTTTCGATATTTCTTTATTGTTGTATCTGGTCATAAACTGTACATCAGCAGTTCTTAATTTGTAGAAGCGAAGAACCGTTACAGCCAGAAGCATTCCCACCGCAGGGGCAACTGTGTACAGGAGCCAAAGCCCACCTGTGACCGATGCAGGCTGCATGGCATTTTCCCCCTCAACAAATCCGAACCCTGACAAAATCAGCATTGCAATAGGCCCGCTGACTGACCCTATCAGTTTTGAAAAGAAGGTTTGGACGGATGCCGCCACACCCTCTGCCCGCTCGCCCGTGTGGTATGTTCCATACTCGATACAATCCGGGGTAAAGGTAAACAGCAGTATATTGTTAGCGCCTGTAAAAAATCCCTGTATCAATAGCATAATATAAAAGAATGTCAGATTCGAATAGCCGACAAAATATAATATGATTCCCAACACCGCAGCTGCAATATTACTGAAAATATAAAAATTATATTTGTCAACTTTCCTCAAGATAACAGGAACCATAATTCCTGAAACCACAAGCGGAACCATTGATATCATACTGATAACAGATGCATAATCCTGATTTCCCAGACAGATACGCGCCAGATAAATCTGGATATACTGCATAAAATTCAATAAGCCGCTTAAAAGCAATGCACCATAAAATATCAGCAAAAATTTATTTTTAGGCACATAGATAAACATCTGTTTCAGGGAGATAGACTTTTCTCTTCTCGCTACATAACGTTCCTTTCCGGTAACAAGCAACGGCAACATCACTACGGCGGCTATCGCTGTAAATATCAAACCTACTGCAAGCCATCCCATTCTTGCCTGAAGCATTGGCAACACCATACAGGTACCTGTTATCCCTACCATTGCAAAGAAGCGGCCTGTCGTAAGCAATTGTCCTCTTTCTTCAACATTATCTGTCATGGATGTAGGCAGGACAAAAATCGGTACATCGCATAGGGTATAAGACATGCTCCATGCCACATATGCAATCGTTGCCCATGCAATTTTAACCGCCGGACTTACTGAAACAGGGAGGAAAAAGAAAAATACTGAACTGACAGTAATCAAAGGCAGGGAAATCCGAAGCCATGGCAAAAAGCGCCCGGATTTAAAGTGAACCTTATCAACAATAATCCCCAGCAAAGGGTCATTTACCGCATCCCATAATTTGGTAAAAAACATGATAATGGCAATAGCCGCAGCCGTTATACCTACGTCCGAAAAAAACGTCTGCATGTTTATGGCAACCAGCCCATAAAACATATTATGACCCAAAAAATAGACCCAGTAACTAATCTTTTCTTTCCCTTGAAGTTTTGTTTTCTTTTGCATCTCGTTCCCCATCATGAACCTCCTATTTGTAATAACAATCTCTTGTGAACATTAAGTCAGCAAATTTAACTATGTCTGTACCACTTATAATGTGTCAAATTTTTCCCCGGTCTTTACCTCATCACTGTACAATTCCCTCGGTAATATATTAGGATAGGCATGCCACTGTCTCACGGACACAGAGCCCCTTCCGCCTGTCAATTGCTTTACTCTGCCGTCTCGATAGGTAAATTTCCCCTCGACCTCATCAAACATCAAAGTAGCCACCGGATTATCCGGCACTTTAAAAGTAACTCCCCATACCCTCGCATTGCAAACATGGGCACACACTTCATAAACACCATCTGACACTTCAATCTTAATGCGATACACAGTAGGAATAAATCCGTCCAGTTCCCGCATAAATGCCCAATCCTCATGGAAAATCTCCATCTTCCCTTCCGGATAATAGGTATCTGTCTGTAAATCATATACTGCAAAATCCTTCATTCCCAGACGCATATCATACATAGAAGAATGAATCTCATTAAATGTGATATACCCCCAATCCTCCCATCCGCCAAGCTCTGCGGCTGAGGAATCCACTGCCACATACCGTTCTCTCTGCCCGGTTCCCTTCACCCTGACTGTTTTTCCTTTATAAGTGAATTCCCCGTCTGCATCCCCTGACCAGTTATAGCCGTAGGTAATGGAATGCTGGGTCAAATATGACGGTGTCTCCCGGCCATACCAAAGCGGGTATCCGTGTGCCCGATGATATAAATCCGCTTTGAATTCGCCATCCTGCGTATCCAGCATAAAATGCCAGGTTCCATCATCAAAACACTCAACCGCATATTCTTTTCCACAGCTTACAAAAACACTATGTTCACGCCTTTCAATTTTCAATGTGCCTTTGCAGTTCCTATACATTTTGTTCATAATGCTTCCTGGGTATTCTGCCAGCTTGTATATTGAGTTTGGAAGCTGTCTCACCCCTCCTTTTCCCTTTGCCAGCATCATGGTAACCAAATCCATTTTTTCAAGTTCCATTGACAGGATGGAACCTCCAAGCATATACACTTCCCCGTCATCCCCTGTAACATGAAACTCAAAGAGCCAGTCAAGGAATCCGCTCCTGACTTCTTCCTTTACGCCGTTTCGTGCCTCATCAGCCAGCGTTACTTTTGGATTTTCAATTTTCATCTTAACCTTCTCTCCTTCTAAAATAATTTATATATAGTGAACTAGCATCTTGACATCTCAAATTTTAGACAATAATATGTATTATATGGATAGCCAACTTGCTAATTTGTATCATATACAATGTATGATGGAGATATTATTATGAATTTTGACAGCAAAAAAATTCTAATGGATGACATAATTACAGAAATCTACAATGTCAGAGGCTTTACAAAAGATAATAAAATATCAAACAAAAATTTACCTGATGTAATTTTGTCAAAAAGACCTATTGAACTCCAATTCGTATCATTTAGCCAACATGACATTGGACATAGAAGTGCGTATGGACATCGCTGGTATCTTGACTTTGATTTTCATGTCTGTCACGGTCCATATCCTGTCACAAGCATAATGCACCATCATGACTTCTGGGAAATTATATTTGTTGAATCAGATACACTTAAAATACAAATTGAAGCAGCTGTTTATAATTTGAACGAAGGTGATGTCTGTATACTGAATCGTTCAACCCGGCATATGGAATACTTCCATCAGGGTCAGGCTCTGATTTATATCGCATTATCTCCAGATTATATCAATTCATGGCCTGCTGATCCAAATGTAGCTTTTCAGCGCCCTATGTCGCATCTTCTTGAAAATGGAAGCAATTTGCCACGTTATCAAAACAGAGATTTTATACTTGCAAGAGCCAAAAATAGGGATGCTTATTATTCCGCTACCAATCTTACTCAATCTATTAAAAATGAATTGCAAAACAATATGCCGGGAAGCAGATACATTGTAAGGGGGATGATATACAGACTGATTACATTGTTTACTTTGTCAAAAAATTATGACACCAAATATCATGATTTAGGCAAATCCGGAGAATTTGGCTTGGCCAGTTTTACTAAGGAATTTCTGGATACCAACAAACACCGGATTACATTGTTTGAACTTGAGGGTATCATGCAGTACAACGGCGCATATCTGAATCAATTATTCAAGAAAAAATATCAACGTTCTATCACAGAATATAATCAGGACATATGTTTACAATATATGGCAAAATTGTTGCTGACCACAAATAGAACCATTGAGGATATCTGTCATACAATTGGTTTTGTAAACAGGACACACGTATACAAGGCCTTTAAAGAAAAATATGGCCATACACCTTCTGAATTCAGGAAGAATAAATCAATTTAATATACAGCGATTTCATATTAGGTATATCATAAAATCAATGTTATCAAGAAAATTCGCTATAATGATATACCTAATAAAAATCGATACCGCTGTCTGTTATGTTTCCTGCTTCATAACAACATTAAATTTCTTCACTATCTCATCATACAATTCCTGCCGGAACTGCCTTGTTATGGGGTAGGCTATATCCTGATAGATTTCTTTCCCGTTATCATCAAGCCGCCCTGTCTTATAATCCGGCATGGAGACAAAAATGTTACCCTTCTGGGATATGCCGATACGGATTCCGGTCACTTTAAATACGCCGTTTAAGAGAATCGAAACGTTTGCCTTAAGACTGCCCTCCTGATTCTGCATAGGCGTTACGGTTACTTTGATATCCATGATACCTGTACCTGCTGTATTATCTATGGTGGTTTTATTTGCCGTATCGGCTGTATTGCTTGTCTTAGACATATTATTGCGCTCCTTCCTGTCTTCTTATTTTTGCGCTGATGGATTCTTTTTTATGAATAGATTGCACTCCTGTCAACATTGGGATGTCTGATGCATTTTGGCATCCGTTGTTTCAAATTAACAGCTTTTTCCGCCCGAAGTTTTTCCTCATATGTTTTTCAGGTTTTCTAAATTTTACAGGCTTTCTCCTTAACATTTTTCCGGCTCTGCCGGAGCTGATTCATTTCATCATATTCCTTTCTGCTATGGATGGATTTACAGCCTGTTCCCCATTTCCCTTTCGTATAATCTTTCCAGATACCCCGCCACAATCTCCGCTATATCCCCCTGCTCTTTACAAAGCCCTTCCACAGTCACAGTGAGCATATCCTCCATCAAAAGATAGAGACAGCTGTTCATATCCTGCCGTTTCAATTCCTTTATGGCTTCCATTGCCCTGCCGCTTATGGGGATCGGCGTTCTGGTGAGGCTGATCCCGGAGGACCGGTATGCCATAGCTCCCGCTTCCCCCTTCCGGGATTTGATATTTTCCCCCAATCTCCTGCTCCTTCCTGTCTTCTGTCTTATCTTCTGCTCTTTCTTCTGCCGCCCTCTGCTTTTCCCTTTTCACCTCAAAGGCTTTCTCTATCCCCGTAAGCACCTGCCCTGCCACGGATAGCGCCGTGTTGCACAGCCCATACACCATGAGCCTTGGAGCGGTAGCAAGTACCGGGAGCAGAGAGGAAACAGGCGGCGGCTTTGCATCCATGCGTACCGCCGCCATATACTGTGCGCTTTGGATAACCGCACTTGTGATGTCATAGATATGCTCCGGATTTTGGGAATTGTAGCGGCATAATTCGCTGATGTTTTCTATATATTTTTTCTCTTCACTGTAAGCCTCCCGCTCCACCGCTTCCTTCACATAATCCTGCACGTTTGCTGATTTTGCATGAAGATGGGCAAGCATTTCCTTTTCATTGCTTTCATTTAACCTCCATATCTCCGGCCTGCCTCTCCCGTTGGTGTCGGTTATGTCGAATACATGGTCTATGTAAGAGCGGTAGCTGTTGGAATCTATGATGGCTATTCCCTTGCTCCCCTTCCGCACATACCTTCCCTTTTCCCTCCACCCGGCATAGGTCTCCACCATCCTTGCGTCCGGCCTCTGGGCGTAGAGCAGGCTGGCGTTCTCAAAGCCCATCTGATAATGGACGGAGGAAAATTTAAGGAAACTGCTCCAGGAAGCTTCGTCCTTTATAATCTCCGGTACAATCTCCCGGTAGATATCTTTTGTATAAATGATGCCCCTCATTTTCCACCCCTTTCCGGTAAATTATTTTCTTTCCCGTTTTCGTTCTTATAACCATGACGGCCTGCCGCACATGACAATCTTCCCCACAGAATAGACCGGTCGGAACACCACACATCCCTTTGAAGAGGAAGCGTCCACCAGATAACCGTTCCCGGCATAGACCGCCACATGGGAAATATTCTGGTATCTGCCGTTCCTTGTAAAGCTGTAAAAGATTAAATCTCCCGGCTGGATATCCTCATAGTCCACTTCGCATCCCCTGTCGGATAATAGCTTTCCCTGTGAGGCGGCGGTATTGGAGCCATGGTAAGAGAGGTTGATACCCGCCTCTTTATAGGAATAATAGGTAAGGGAGCTGCAGTCGTAATAATCCCCACTGTCACGCTTCGCCTGACTGTAGGGCTTCCCAAGCCTTGCAAGGGCGTTCTTTACTGCCTGTGAGCCAGTATCTCCGCCAAGGTTTAACCTTTCTTCCTCTTCCGGCGTCAGGCTGCCCCTTCCGGGGCTTCCATAGCCGCCGGTCAGCCCTTCTATATTTTCCAGTACTTCCGGTGACATTAAGTACCGTAAAATCTCCGTTTCTTCCTCTGTAAAAATGCCTGTCCGTATGATGTCCTCACTGGTAAGGAGCGTAATGCGGACTTCTTTTATCTTTATCTCCACCTCCTCCGTCCTTATGGTGACATTCCCCCAGAAGTCCTCTTCCTCATAGGACTGCTCTACTGTCTCTATCCGGTAGCTGGTATGCAGAGAAGTCATTTCGTCAAAAGTATCTTTTAAAAGCCTCCTATTCTTCTGTGTCATCACTGTTGCGGTATCACCAAAACCGTGCCTAACCATATAGACCATAAGAATATCCGCCATGTTGTCCGGCTCACCGTCTCCTTCGTAGTCCTCATAAATTAATTCCGTCTCATCCCCGCTGCCGGGGTCGGCAAGTTCTTCCTGCACTGTCTCCCGGAAATCCTCTGTATATTCTGTAAGCACCTCCACCACCCCCGGTCCGTTTGCCAGCTTCGGGAGCAGTATAGCGAACGGCGAATTAAAGAGAATGGTGATAATAATTGTGATAATAAAAGCCGGGATAAGTACGGGGAGCAGGGATGCCCCTATGGAAAGGAGCGTTCCCGTTGCCGCCGCTTTTGCTTTCCCTAAGAGTAAGTCTTTCGCCACTTTTAAAAGGCTGTCCTTCTGTTCTTCCTGTGAAAACTTATCTTTAGTGTAGGAGAGCAGCCGGAGTGTGACTGCCCGTTTCCTTCTTCTTTCTATAGATTTATGGCTGGTATCTTTTTTCGTATTTTTTCCATGGTTTTCATGGTTCTTATTTTCTTTTGTACTCTTGCTTTTCCCGCTGTTTCTGTCCGTATCCTTAATTTCGGCTTTGTCCTGCTTTCTCTGTCCGGAGATTCCCTTGCCACGCTGGCGGATGGAATCACCGAAAGCTCTTGTGCGGAGATGTAGAGAGGCAGTGTCTTTTGTCCGTTGGTTATGCAGATTATTTTGTGCCTCTGATAAAGCCGTTTCTCCTGTCTGGTTCAGTGGGGATAAATGTAGTTCCGGTTTATATTTTTCTTCTGTTTTCCATGTACCGGCTTTCCTGTCCGTATCAGATTTTTTGACCGTATCTGAACCGGCATACGCATTCCTTCCCATGCGTTCCTGTTTCCGGAACCCCAGATATTTCTTCTTTTTGTAGCCGGATATCTGCCGCTCCCTTTTATCTCCAAAAGACTGTGCAGATACACTGACCGGATTTATTCCCCCTGCGTCTTTTGCCGGAATATCTCCCGTCAGCCTTGCATTCCGTAATTCCGCTGTCCTTCTGCCATGCCGGATTTTCAGGCTTCGGGCCGGCTGTTTCCTTTGTATTTCTTTCGCTGAAAAATGCTTTCCTCTGAAAATAAAAGTGCCTGTATGCCTGTTGATGTCCGGTACTTCCTGTTTCCTATGAATAATGGTTTCTTTTACCTTTATGTTGTTTTCATGGTAAGCGGAGGGATGGGGCGGCTGAATCTGATATAGAACCTGATGCCGTGCCTTGTGCTGGCTGGATTGACCGTCTACAGGAAAATGGCTGTCCTGAAAAGCCGGTTCCCGATTTTCTAAATGCTGTGGCTGTTTCACATGGATATTTCCCGGCGCAGCAAAAGTTCCGCCGCCCACACTCCCATTACCATTCCCGTTGCAATTGTCATTTCCGTAACCTGCCCGGCACATTTTGATATCATCATAACGTACCTCACCGCCTCCGCCGTCAGGACTGCCGTATGTCTGCCCCTGTATCCTTACTCCTGAATGCCCGCTTTGCCGGAACGCATCCTGCTTTTCCCTTGCAGATAAATTTACAGTATTCTTCGTATATTTCTTCCCCTGCCCCGCATAATGGATCCGCCTGTCCGCTTTCTGCCTTACCGTGAAATTCTTATCCGTCCTTTTTATCCTCATAGGCTCCCCTGCCCGTTCTCCCGATACCACTTCGCCATAAATGCGCTGCGGTCAGGGAATGGCGGAAAAGGCGTTCCCGCCGGACAGGCATTCAGGATATCCCTCCCTGTCTGCACATAGGAGAGGACTTCCCTGTAATACGCTGTATTGGCAAGAGTGTATCTATCCTGCACTTCTGTTTCTGCTCCATTTATTTTTCCCGTCCGTCCGCCTCCCTCTGCCCGTACCGGATTCCTCCCGGCATGGGATAATTCCCCTCTGGCAAGGGCTTCCAGACCGCATAAGGCTGAATGGAATTTCAGGTAATCACAAAGCCACGGATAACCGGCTTTCCGGTCTCCGCTTTCTATAGCATTTTCAAGGAGCGTCAGGAATGGGGCGGGTTCTTTTATCACAGGCAGTACGCCGAATGATACCTTCGCTTCCCCTTCCTTAAAGAAATCCACACGGTATAATAATTCTTTTCCTGCAAGCTGCTTCTCCTCCGGCTGGATATCCGCCAATGGCAAAGGCAGCGCCTTTATAAGCACTGCCCTGTCCTCTTCCTTATATACAAACGTGATGATAGGGATTCCTTTTTTCCGTTCCTCCCCGGTAATCCGCACATCCATCAGAAATTCCTTAAGCGCTTTCTCAATATCCTTCTTCATGGACAGCCTCCCTTCTTTCTTCCTCAAAAGGGTTGGTGGAAAACAGCTTATAGATAGAGCTGTCCTTGCTGACGGTGATATCCATAGGCACGACCATGTTCCCATGCTTCAATATCCCCGTTCCACTCTGTGCCCCACGGACAAACTTTAGCTGCTCCGGGCTGATATTAATTACCTCCGATAACTTCTCCAAATCCGTAGGAGCCTGCCGCAGGAGTGCCACAAATTCAGAGTTGGCAAGCATGGTAGTAGCGGTATAGTTTTGCAGCATGTCAAGTATGTTCTGGGTGATCCCTGTGCAGAGCCCGCCCAGCTTCCGCACCTTCTTCCATAAGGAAAACAAATATTTTGCGGAATACTCTTTATCCAGAAGCACGTGGAATTCGTCTATTACAAGCCATGTAGCCCTGCCCCGCTTTGCGTTCTCCATAATCCGGTTCCCGATATTCTCCATCATGACCAGCATGGAGATAGCGGAAAGTTCCTTCCCCATATCCCGGATTCCATAGACTAAAAACCTGTTATCGATGTCCACATTGGTTTCATGAGCGAAAATGTTCAGGGAGCCGCCGATAAATAATTCCAATGACAGAGCAAGCTCCTTTGCCTCCATCTCCGGCTGTGACACAAGGATGTTATAGTAGTCATGCAGGGTTTTCTGTTTCCATAAGGTTTGCATTTTCTCCCCTTCCTGCTTCCCCCTGTTCCTCATGCATTCCTCTTTGATTTCCTGATATAACAGGCGCACACAGCGGTCTATAATGGATTTCTGTCGGGAGTTTAAGGTTTCCCCCATACACTGCTCACAGATGCCAAGCATAAACTCGCCCTTTTCCGCAATGATACCCTGAATGTCTGATACATCTTCCGGCAATGCCATAGGATTAATATAATTCCCCGTATAAGTGGAGAGAACCACCACCTGACCGCCGAACCGCTCCGCTATGCCGAAATACTCATGCTGGGGGTCAATCACGATGATGTCATCCTCCGTATTCAGGAAAACATTCCCCATCTCCATCTTTGCAAAGAAGGATTTCCCGGAGCCTGGCACGCCGAAGATAAAGCCGTTGCCGTTCACCAGCCTTTTCCTGTTGCCAAAGAGGATGTTGCGGCTGACCTGATTTACCCCGTAGTAAGTACCGCCCTTCCCCGGAAGGTAAAGCTCCTGCACGTTAAATGGCATTAATACTGCCAATGACTGCGTCATCAGGGTTCGCATGGTCTCCACCTGACGCACCCCTATAGGTAATGCGGTATTCAGGGCTTCCCTCTGCTTTAAATAATGCGCCTCAATCTGGCAGGAATTCCGTTTACCGATTGTCACTAATGTTTCCTCAATGGCTTCCAGTTCCTCTTTTGTATCTGATTTGATGATAATGGTCACTGCCACATAAAAGAGCCTCTGGTCGTTCTCCCTCACGTCATCCATGATCTCCTCTATCTGCTGCTTCTCCGTCCGCTTGTTGTAGGAAATGTCGGAGGAAAAATCGTTGTTCTTATTCCGCACCCTCTGCTGGCGGATAATGTCGCTCTCAATCCCCATATACTTTTTCTGTAAAGTGCTGGTGGTCACGTCCTTTGGGACAGGCGCTACGTCAATGCTGATGATGGTGTGCGCCGGAACCGTGGCAAGCTCCGTCAAAAACCTGTCCGATAAAGAGCTTGGGTACTTTTTTATAAAAAGCGCCCTGGCAAACCGCTTTTCATCCTGCATATAGGTCGGGAAAAACTTCAACATGCTGTTGCAGATATCATCCTTGTAATCCCGGCTCACCCTGACCGCTTCCTCAAAATCGAAGGAGAAATATTCTTCCTCCCCCATACGGTAAAAATCATGCAATACCCGCAGGCGTTCCACGCCGTCCATGGTGGCAAGGCTGCTCCCCAGCTCCCCGAACCCCTTCTGCAATACCGCTTCCAGGCTGGCAAAAGCCGCTTTCGCTTCCTCATAATTCTTCCTGATAATGGAGACGGTAAGGTAACGCTCCTGCTCAATGCCCTGCTTCCCTTCCACGATTTTCTTCTCCATGATTTGGTTATAACAATCACGCTCTTTATCGTTCCCGTCGCCCTTCTTCTGGAATAAGACCTTCTCCCGTAAGGCTTTCATGTTCCGGTTTTTATTGTTGATGGTAATCTTGAACTCCACATCCATTGCGTTTAAAAACTTGCAGTAGCTTTCAAATATCCCCACCTGCTCCGTCTCGCTGGTGGTGTTGTAGTTCACGTCCGAAAACAGGTAGCTTTTGCTGTAGCGGTTCCCCGCCACTTCAAAGATGCCGTCCGGTGCAATCTTAAGAATCTCGATACACTCCTGTACGCTTTTCGGGGTTTTGTATAAAGGCTCCCC
>CAMWFQ010000036.1 GCA_947173495.1 uncultured Lachnospiraceae bacterium
ACCCGTGTTACCGCCGTGAAAGGGCGATGTCTTAACCGCTTGACCACGGAGCCTTGTTTATGGAAGAACGCTCCGCTCCTCCCTCATGACGGTCACTCCCGCATACACCTGTGAGCCGGATAACGACCTGACGCAAATCATCTTACCATAAGTGAGAGCGTTTGGCAAGAGGGAAATTCTACTTTTCACGTTACTTTATCATGATTCGTTCCCACAGCCAATGTCAGTAAATTAACTGTCCTCCCGGCGTCCGTTACCGTTAACTTACTGACATTGTTTCACCGCCCGGGAATGCGTATAAATTGCGTATCCCGTGAGAATGATTCAGACGTGAGGGGCGGTCAGATGAAACGATTTCCAGCCATCATTCCGCCTTCAACACAATCCCGTTTACCGCTTCTATCAAATCTACCACATCGCTCCTTTTTACCAGGGCCGTGGGAACTCCGTCCACCACTGCAAGACATCTGTCTCCGTCATAGCGGTACAGAACAAGAGAAACCTCCGGATGCTTCTCGTTATGCAGATAAATCTTCAGGCTGATCTCCTCCTTCTGAGAGGGCTGCTCCGAGGTAAAGCTCTCCGCCCGCAGTGCGGTCAGGGCGCTCTGAAAATTTTCGCTTTCCAGATTTTCTCCCCCGTAGTACCAGACCTTTTCCTCCTCCTCTTCCTCCCTTGTCAGGGTATAGCTGTTGCCCTCTAACGTGATATCCGCCTGATAAATATCCTCCGCATCTGCATAGAATACTTCCTGATGACGCAGGTCATTGTAGGTATATTTCATCAGCGCCTCATATTCTGCCTCCGTAATCCTATAAATAATTTGGGACTCTCCCACTCTGGCATAGGCCGCAGTCTCTTTTGCTCCTTTCTCTTCTGCGGATGCATCCTCCTGCGCCTCTGCGTCTTCTGACGCTGCGGAATCCTGCTTCTGATCTTCTGATTTTCTTTCTTCGGGATCCCGGGCAACGCTCAGCACAAAGGCGTCCTTCTTTTCCTCTTCTCCTTCTTCCCTGCTGCTGTACTCTGCGGTGAGCGTCAGCTCCGGCTGATCAAGGCCATATTGGGACAATTCCTTATCTCCTGCATCATAAGATACATAATCTGTCAGATTTAAATCCCTGAGAGTCTGCAGATAGCTTCTGACCCTCTCTGTATCCAGCGCAGGCTTTCCGCCCTCTTTTTCCGTAAAGTAAACGTCTCCTGCACAGTATGCTTCGTCACGCTCCTCATCGAAGACTATGGTATAGTTCTCCGCTCCTGCCAGTGTCAGCTCAGAGGCGTCCGTGAAATCAGGGATTTCGTCGTGAAGAATCATATCGCTGAGCTTTGCATCAAATTCATCCAGGGGATCCTTTTTCACCAGATAAACATTCCCGCCGAAGTTGAAAGCTTCGGCATTTTCGGCTCCGGTGTCTCCGCCTGCGGCTGATCCGTCTTCAGAGGATTCCTCTCTTATGGCCACATATCTCTGGGAATCCATGGTACTGTAATCACCCAGAAGGATTTCATAAGTATCCTCATCCGTCTCGATCCGGATCCGGCACAGGGGATTTTCCAGACCATACTGCCCGTAGTCCTCCACCTCTTCTATGACAAAGGCCGCTCCAAACTCCTGAAACTGCTCCAGCATCTCATTTATCTTCTTCTCGCTTACAGGAAAATTTTCATCCTCGTCGTAAGCCCATTTTTCGTCCCTGTGAAAAGAAAGCGTTTCCGATTCATATTCCCAGGAAAGAGCTTTCACATCCTCGCTGTTTAAAGTAAGGATGACCTGATCACTGTTTTTGATCTTTTCCTTATGCACTTCGTATTGACTGACGCCAATGGTGGAAAGGCATACCACCAGCAGGATCCCCGCCAGCAGACATAGTTTTTTAGACCGGCTCATTTTGTCGCCTCCTTCTTACAACCACATAAATTCCCACAGCCACAAATACCAGCGGAAATACACCGATCATCAGTACCTTCAAAAGAGAGGCTGCGGAATCGCTGATGGTAAGATAATTATAGTTTAAGGATTTGCTGCGGATCGCCACTGCTTCTCTTTCTCCTGTCAGGGAGGATAATGCATTCATGGCCAGATCCAGATTGGCTCCGGAAGAATAAGCATTATAAAGCTCATTCAGAAAATCGGAGGAGGAAATCCAGATCATCTGTCCCTCGTTTCCGCAGTCAATGGAAAGGGCTGCTGCGAATGGTCCTTCTATATCGCCTTCCTCTTTTTCATAAGTGGAAAGGGCAAAGCCGTCTGTTTTGCTGAAGGCCGACTCCGATGTGGTCAGCAGCTCTGTCACAGCGGTGTTATTCTCGTCCTGAACCTTCAATCCCTGGGCAATGGGCACGATGGTATAATAATGCTCCTCGATCAAAGGATCCGTCACCTCACTTCCGGCAATATCCGGGAGCAGGATATACGGTTCCTGAAATGCAAAATGCTCTCTGTCCGCTTCCACTACGATCCCTTCCACAGCTTCCACACCGTAATCCGCTAAAAGCGCATAAAGATTTTCCAGTGTACCGTTTTCCGTAGGACCTGCCAGGACCATCAGCTTTCCGCCCTCTGAAACATAGTCTGACAGAATCGTCTTTTCTTTTTCGGATATATCACTGGAAGGCGCATAAATCAGAACACAGTCCGCTTCCTCTGAGACCGTATCCTCGTTCAGCAGGGAAAAAGATGTCAGTTCCATATTTTCCCTCTCGATCTGGCTTCGGAAGGTCTCCGGAAGCTCTGCTTCCCCGTGCCCCTCCAGCAGGTAAACCTGGGGCAGCTCTTCGCTCACCACATAGTCAATGGCCGATGTGATGGCTCCTTCTCCATCAAAGGAAACATCATAGCCGTAGGCGGCCATATCCGCTTCATACAGGTAAATATCATCATAGCCGATGAACCGGTTCCGCTCTCCGCATTCTACCACCAGACTGTTATTCATAACCTCCTCTGACGTATACTGGGAGGCAAATGTGGGATAAACATCCGGATTTTTCTTCACGACCTCTATATGATCAGAGAGGCTCTCATATTTGCTCAGCAGGTTTTCGATTACCTCATCCTCCTGATCCGCCTGTACGATCCAGTAAATCGTCACATCCTTCTCCAGGGCGTTTACCACAGCCTTGGTATTGCTCGTTATGGAAAACAGTCTGGTGACACTGATATCATAGCGTGTCAGATTTGCCGGCAATACCGATGCAAATACATTGATCACGATCAGAATTGCCAGTACAATGACTGTAATCGCCAGAGAATATGATCCTCCCTTAAGCGCAATGGCGCCAGTTACTCCTTTCTTTTCTACCTTCTTATCAGGCATAAACCCGTTCATCAGTTGTACCTCCTTTTCTCAAGCGACTGAACCGACAAAAATAAGAAAAAAATGATTACAGTCACGTAATAAACAAGAGAGGTCAGATCAAATACCCCGTTTACAAACGTGTAAAACTGTTCAAAAAGAGACAATCTGGTCATGATATCCGGCAAAAGTCCTTCCAATTTTGAGCTGTCCGCCAGATACAGCGCACCAACAGCCAGAATCAGCAGAATGCTGACCCCAAAGGCCAGATTATCATTCCGGGTCATGTACCGGATCACAAAACCAATCGCTGCTGCGATCACAAGCAGTGCGATGACCGTTCCAAACGCGGTGGCGGAAACATGTTCGGCCAGACTGACACTGTAATAATTAAGCAGAATCACCGGTATGGCAATTCCGGCTGCAAAGCCCTGATTTTCCGTCAGAGAGGAAATAAAGGTCCCCACAGCGATCAGCGCTGCTCCCAGAAGGAAGAACGCCAGAAGCGAACCATAGGCCGCCGGCAGATAAACCTCTCCAAACCTGGCAAAGATCAGCGGATACAGGGCGATTACACTAAGAGGCACCAGATATACCACCAAAAGCGCCAGATACTTTCCTGTTACGATTTGCCATGTTTTAATGGGAAGAGAATATAAAAGCTGATCGGTTTTCAGCTTTCTCTCCTCCGCGATCACCCGCATCGTCAGAATTGGAATAATGACCACGAATCCCAGACATACAAAGCGCAGCACATACTCGAAATTAGCCACCGCCGACTGAATGTTATAAAGCATAGAGCCAATCCCCACAAACACCAGCAGAAATGCGGAGAAAATATAGGCTGTCAGAGAATGAAAATAGCCGGATAGTTCATGCTTCCATATTGCTGTCATCTGCGTTCACCTCACTTTCCGCCGTTTTCTCAGAGGCCTCTTTTTTCTCTGCAGGTCTCTGTTCATTTTCAGCTTCCTTCCCGGCAGGCTCCTGCGGCATTTCCTGCAGAGCCTCTCCTTCCGTAAGCTCTATAAATACGTCCTCCAGATTGGCCTTCCTGGATGACAGTTCCAGAATCGCCTTTTTTCTGTCCGCAAATGCAAAGAACAGCTGGCGGCATATTTCCCGGGGCTTTTCATGATCCACCTTTACCGATACCCTGGACAATGCTTCTTCCTGCACGCTGCATTCCCATTCCGTAATCTGACTGATCCCTGAGAGGATCTCCTCCGTCTCTTCCTTCCCCGCTTCTGTCAGAAAATCGATCTCATTGGAGGAGCGCAGAAGCGTTTCCAGATTTTCCGGTGAATCAAAGGCCTGCAGCTTTCCATGGGCAATGATCAAAACCTTCTCGCAGATCGCCTGAACCTCCGAGAGAATATGGGAGCTTAAAATAACCGTGTGCTTCTCCCCCAGCTGCCGGATCAGGTCCCGAATCTCAATGATTTGAATCGGATCAAGTCCCACCGTAGGCTCATCCAGGATGATCACCTTCGGATTTCCAAGAAGCGCCTGGGCAATCCCTACTCTCTGTCGATATCCCTTCGACAGAGTGGCGATCAGGCGGTTTTTTACATCTTCGATTTTTGTCTGCTCTATCACCTCTCCGATCTGTGTAGCCAGTTCTCTTCCTTTCAGCCCTTTGGCCCTGCCCACAAACCGCAGATACTCCGCAGGCGTTTCATTCATGTAAAGAGGCGGCTGTTCCGGAAGATAACCGATCAGCCTCTTGGCCTTTTCCGGTTCCTCAAAAATATCACAGCCGCCTATTTTTACCTTTCCTTCCGTTGCGGAAAGGCAGCCGGTCATAATGTTCATGGTGGTTGATTTTCCGGCGCCGTTGGGCCCCAGAAAACCATATACATGCCCCTCTCCAATCTCAAAGGACAAATCGCTCACCGCCATGAAATCACCGTAACATTTTGTCAAATGCTCCACTGTTATCATCGCAAACCTCCTGTTTTCAGCTCTGTTATGAAATACTTGTTTTCCCATCAGCAGCTATCGTAAACGACAAAATGATCTGTCGTTTGCTCTATCATAAGAGGCTTACCTGAAATGTACTTGAAATGATCTGTGAAAATTCTGCGAACAATTCAGATATGAAAAAGATAAAAAGACTAAATAAGTACCCTGAAAAGAATCTGATTTTTATCTGGACTCTCAGCCGTGATTCTTCCACCGTGAGCTTCCGCAATGGCCTGGGCCATGGAAAGACCGATCCCTGTGCCGCCGGTATTGGCGGAGCGGGACTCATCCGGCCGGTAAAAACGATCAAACCAGCGCTCCGGATCCGCATCCTCCATAAGATGGCAGGTATTAAACACCTCCAGGCAGATTTTATTGTATCTGCGGTAAACTCTCAGCCGAATTTCTCCCCCTTCCTCTGAATATCTCACCGCATTGTCCAGCAGAATAGAAATCATCTGCCGGATGGTATTCTGATCCCCTAAAAGAACCATCCCTTCCTCTATTTGCTGGGTATACTGCTTTCCGCACGCCTTCGCCAGCGCGGCAAAGGGCTCCGCCGCTTCCCATGCGGCATCACTGAGAGAAAATATGCTTTTTTCCGGGAAGGGCTGTTCCTCGTCCAACCGTGAAAGCGCCACAAGATCATTAACCAACCGGGTCAATCTCGCCGTCTGCTTACGGATATTTTCGATCCATTCATTTTCCTCTGTCTCCATGGCCGCGATATCCGCACTGGTGGCAATGGACGTCAGCGGCGTTTTCAGCTCATGGCCGGCATCTGTGATAAACCGCTTCTGCCGCTCAATATTCCTCACATAGGGTGCAATGGCTCTTTTGGAAAAAAGCACGATCAGCCCGAAAACTCCCAGCAGACTCACCAGGGCAATGGCCAGGGATACCTTCAGCAGAGACCGGACAAATTTCTGTTCTCCGGACACGTCCAGAAAGATGATAGTCGTACCCGCTTCCTCCTGATTCACTGCATACCGGTATTCTTTATAGCTTCCCTTTGTCCTGTGTTCGGAGAGCACCTTATCCGCGTATTTCCGGATGGTATCCTCATCCACCGAAATATGATCCTTAAAGATCAGAACCATATCCCCCTCCCGGTCATAATGCACCACAAAAAAGCGGGTGGTAAAATCCACTTCCGCTCCGATTGCCCAGGGCATTTCCGATATCATCAGAATACTTCCTGCAGGCCGCGCCATCCTCAGACGTTCATATTCCAGAATCCCGGCAAGGGTATCATCCTCTCTTTTCGTAGTAATGGAGTAATTGAGAAAATTAATGCCGGTCACCAGCAAAAGCATCACCGTCCCGAAGGCCGTCATTGCAGCAATAATAAAACGCCATCTTAACTTCTTCAGCATGCATTTTCCTCCAGCGAATACCCCGCTCCCCGGGCCGTTCTTATCTCAATATCCGCTCCCAGCATTTTCAGTTTTTTCCGCACGAATCCCACATAAGTCCACACCACATCCATCTCTGCCTCCGAGTCCTTTCCCCAGACCCTCTCCATCAAATGCTCTGTGGAAAACACAAACCTGGGATGCCGCATGAACAGCTCCATCAGCTGATATTCTTTATTATTGAGCCGTACTGACCTGCCCCTGCAGGAAAGCTCATAACAGTTGCAGTCCAACGCTGTATTGCCAAAACGCAGAACATTGTCTGTATAACCGCTGTTTCTGCGGGCAAGGGCTTTCACTCTGGCAATAAATTCCCGGGTAGCAAAGGGCTTGGGCAGATAATCGTCCGCTCCTGCCTCCAGCCCTGTCACTCTGTCCTCTATTTCTCCCTTTGCCGTGAGCATCATCACCGGAATCCCCGCTCCCTCCCCTCTTATCCGGGAGAGCACCTCCATTCCGTTCATGCCGGGCATCATGATATCCAGCACCAGCACATCATATTCCGTGCTGTGGAGATAGTCCAGAGCTTCCGTACCACTGTGAACGATGTCAACGGAAAACCTGCTTTTCTCCAGCAGATATTTCAGCCCTCTGGCCAGCTCCACCTCATCCTCCGCAATCAAAACACGCATGCTCCCATTCTCCTTCTTCATTGCTGTTCACGGTCTGAGAGCCGCGGACAGCAGCCTTTCTTCCCCGATCCTCCGGCAGGGCGTCCGGCTTCTGTCGCGGCTTTCCTGCCGTTTCCGGCAAAGTCTACGGATTCACCGCGTCTGAGGCTTCGTCTCCTCAATCCTGTCAAATAATTCCGCGCATGCCATGGTATCCTTCCAAGGAACGACGCTGCTCTGTGTCTTTTGCCCACGGATGCAGCGGATGCATTCTTCAATCTCATAGGTAAAGCCGTTTTGGGTTTCCTGATCCCGGAAATACTCCGTCAGCTCTCCCTTTTCGTCATACAGGAAACATTCGGAGGCTGCATGGGGGCGGGGAAGGACGATCTTTCCCCATCTGCCGTAAAGAATCATTTGATCCTCCATTCGGGTCACAAAGCTGGTCGCCAGATCCGCCAGGGTATGTTCAAACTGAATCGATATATGGTTGTTGGTATCCACGCCGCTCTCCCCCCAGGCGGCCGAAACATCCATCTTTTTTATTTCCTGATCCAGAATAAAGGTGGTCAGCTCATAGGCATATACCGTTATGTCCTTTGCCGCACCGCCTCCCAGATCCGGGTTAAAATACCGATTTTCTTTATCCTCCGGCGCCACAAAGCCAATGGAAAGCTGTGAGATCTCAGGCCTTCCGATCTTTCCTTCCGCCACCCAGCTTCTGACCTTCAAAACTGCCGGCAAAAACCTGCTCCACAATGCTTCCATCACAAAGACGCCCTCTTCCTCTGCCGCCCGGAAAACCTCCCCGGCTTCTTTGCTGTTCCGGAACATAGCCTTCTCACACAGCACCGGAATTTTATGCCTGATGCACATCATAGAAAGACGGTAGTGGTCATTAGGGGTCACCGCAATATACGCGCAGTCCGGCGTTTCTGTCTGCAGCATCTCCTCGTAGCTGTCATAATATTTTCTGATCCCGTTCTTCTCTGCAAATGCCGCCGCCCGCCCGCTGCTCTTGCTGGCCACTGCGCACACCTCACAGTTCTCCACTAAGGAAACAGCTCCGCAGAATTTCGCTCCTATTTTAGCCGCTCCCAGAATTGCAAAACGAAATTTGCTCATTTCTTTCTTCCTTTCCACATTTGCCTTTTATATGGGAAGCGTCATACTATTTCCCCTTATGACGTTTCCTGCACTCCTGCTACGTACAAACGCAAAGTTTTAACGTTTGCTTATAGAAGAGATGCCCTCAGTTCCTCCCCGCTTTTGGGGCTCAGATATGCCGGCGCAATGTCAAAAACTGTCTTACAGCCACAGCTGCCTTCCACAGAAAGCCTGTATGCTGCTCTGGCATAGGCCGCGATCACACTTGCAGTAAACTCCGGATTGGAATCCAGCTTCAATCTGTATTCGATCAGATGGCGGTTTTCCTTTTCCCATCCGGTCACGCCGCTGCGCAGCACAAAGCCGCCGTGAGGGATACCGCTGTGCTCCCGGGCAAGCTCCTCCTCTGTAATAAAATGCACCGTAGTATCATAGTCCGCAAAGTAATTGGGCATGGTCTTTATCTCTTCCTCTATCCTGACCCTGTCAGCCCCTTCCCCGGTTACTACAAAACATTCCCTTGTATGCTTCTGGCGCGTGGTCAGCTCCGGATTCTCTCCCGCGCGCACCGATGCGAGAGCTTCTTCCACCGGAATGGTATACTGTTTTGCATCCTTTACCCCGGGAATTCTGCGTATGGCATCGGAATGTCCCTGACTCACCCCTCTGCCCCAGAAAGTATAATCCTTTCCCTCCGGAAGAATCGCGCCGGCATAGAGTCTGTTTAAAGAAAACATCCCCGGATCCCAGCCCGCGGAAATAACAGCTGTCTTTCCGCCTGCCTTCGCCGCAGCATCCACCTGCGCAAAATGCTCCGGAATCTTTGCGTGGGTGTCAAAGCTGTCCACCACATTAAAGAGCCCTGCATATTCCGGCGTCTGCCGGGGCAGATCCGTGGCGCTGCCTCCACAGAGAATCATCACATCCAGCTCATCCTTCCAGGCCGGCGCTTCGCTTGCATGGCAGACCTTCGCCTCCTTCGTCAAAATCTCCAGCTCCTCCGGATCCCTTCTGGTAAAGACAGCCCGCAGTTCCATGTCCGGATTCTGCAAAACCGCGCACTCCACACCTCTCCCCAGATTCCCGTATCCCAAAATACCGATCCTGATTTTCATGGCTCCTCCTTAAGCGACTTTATATCTTTGCTCTCATTCTCATGCATTTCTGCATCTACATATTTCGGGCAGGAAAGGAATACTTTACCTGCCCGATAAAATCATAACATTATGTCCGTTTAAATTCAAGGGCGGGTAAAAGCATGCACACATTTAAAAATTTTTCCCGCCCGGACCGCAATCATAAGCGACACAACACCTGAGAACAGAACAACGACATATTCATATCCTTGACAGACCTCGAACAGGACGCCGTATAATGCATTGCCCAGAGGCTGCGCGCACATGGAAACGGTAAAAATAACAGCAATCACCTTCCCCAGCAAATTTTGTGGTGTTTCCGTCTGGATAAAGGACAGCATCTGTACAGTAAAAATCGTTGAAAAAAGCATAACGGCAAAGCAGCACACGGTTATAACGATATAGGGGAATATGCCGGATGAAAACAACATCAGGGCAATCCCCATGGGAAACACAGATATTGCGCAGGCTGTTACCAGATTGCCGGCTTTTGGAACCGAAAGCCTTTCCGCGAAAATCCCTGCGCTGATCCCCCCTGCCAATCCTCCTGCAGCCAATGCCCCTTCTGCAAATCCATAAAGTCTGTTTGCCCACAGCGCATCTAAATTCAGCACCTCTGTCACCAGATAGGGCAGTGCAACGGTGATCATTGCAGACAGGAACAAATTGATTCCGCAGACCATCAGCAAAGCTTTCCCGATCACCGGCTTCTCTTTTCGAATAAAGTATACGCTCTCCGCGAAATCGGTTCTGGCTGTCTTAAAAATCCCGCCCTTTAATTCCTGCTTTTGAAAGGGTATTTTAATGAAGATTTCCATACCTGCCGACAGGGTAAAGCAGACCATGCAGACCCACAATACAGGCCTTAACCCGTATGCGCTATATAAAATTCCTCCGAAAACAGGACCTGTCAGAGCCGCAAAAGAGCTGATGGTATTGACAACAGAATTCGCCGCCATAAAATGATCCTGACAGATAAGCGCCGGAATACTTGCCTGGACAACCGGCTGATAAGCGCCCGCAATACCGTACAGAATCATCAGCGTAACCGTCAGAAGAAGAACAAGATTTCCATCCTCCATAAGCAGAGAAAAGCTCAGAATAACAGCCGCCGTAAGGAAATCCAGCAGCACCATAATATTTCTTTTATTCACCCTGTCCGCCACAATACCGCCGACCGGAGAGAGCAGAATGGCCGGCACAAAAGCGCACGCCGTAACCGTTCCATAAAGGGCTGACGAACCTGTCAGATTTAATAAGTACAGAGGCAGAGCAAATCTGATGATCGCATTGCCGAATAAAGAGATGATCTGCCCGATGACAACTAACGTAAAGTCCTTCGAAAACAATTTCTGATTCATTTTTCACCTCATTTCTGCGCTGCTTTCCGTGCATAACGAGTTTGTGGCAAGCAGCGCGCAGACACAAATCTCGTGGTTGAAAATTTTAATTTTCAACCTTCACCTCATTTCTGCGCTGCTTTCTTTCCGGATATTTATTTCCAGGCATCGCGTTTCACTTTTCATACATACCGTCGGTATGTTTTATACTAGCATGTCACGGACAGAATTGTCAAGGTATTTCTTCTGCGCGCCTGCGCGTAAAATCAAATTTGGGACGAGCGGCTATTATCTCAGCAACCGCTCTCCTCCAACATCACATATGCAATATTCCGTATTTTCCGCATCAGTCCGGGATTCACATACCCGCATCGCTGTGTCATCATAACAATGGCAAAATTTTCACATGGATTAGCCATAAAATAAGTTCCTGTCCATCCGTCCCAGCCAATTTCGCCTATCGTTCCAAGGCTTCCGCTTCTGGCATGATCCATATAAACACGCATAAAATTTCCATAGCCGTATCCATGCATATGCTCACATTCTTTATCTGCCATCTGCTGCCCCTCCAGCTGGTTTTGCTGCAGATATTCGATGGTTTTTTCTGAAAGATATCTCTTTCCATGGCTTACTCCTTTATTTGCAATCATGGAAGCAAACTTCAGGAAGTCATCCAAAGTAGATACAAGTCCTGCCCCGGCCGATTCAAATGCTGGCTCCTTCAGACATTTGGTGAGGCATAGATGGCGCTGCATTTCCGGCTCCAGCCAATGTCCTGTTTCATCCTGCTTATAGATATACAGTTCGGAAAAACGCTTTATCTTTTCACTTGGTACATAAAATCCCGTATCCTTCATTCCCAAAGGTACAAACAATTCTTCCTGATAAATTTCACTTAATTTTTTTCCGGAGATCACCTCCAGAATTGCCCCCATCACGTCACAGCCAAATCCATACCTCCATCTCTCCCCCGGCTGATGCGCCAGCGGGCAGCCTGCCATACGTCTTACCAGCTCTCTTGTTCTGACACCTCTATCCCTGTAAATATCTGCCTGGATCTCGTCAAATAATTTTCCCGCCTCTCTTCCGGCATCATCTGTGTCCGGATATACAATACCGGACGTCATATTTAGCAGATCTCTTATCAAAATTTCTCTTTTGGCATCCGTAAGCATATGATCCTGAAATACCTTTATATGTCTGAATTCCGGCAAATACCTGGATACCGGCTCATAAATATCAAAATATCCTCTTTCCCAATACATCATGGATACAATCGCAGCAATCGGTTTGCTCAAAGAATACAGGCGAAAAATAGTATCATTTTGTACTGGTATGCTGCTTTCCAGATTTGCATAGCCATAGTTTTCCATATATAGTACTTTTTCGTCTTTTATAAGTCCAATATTGGCCCCGGCAAGCTCTCTGTTTTGTATTTCATTTTCAATTACCCTTGACAAATTATAACGGCAGTTTTCTAACCTTGTCATCTTTCTTCTCCTTTGCTTTTCTTAAATTATCCTATACCTTAATTTTTGTAGCTTAACTGTATTTTTGCATATTGATATCATTTCATTTTTTGCCCATAATAGTATAAAGGAGGCTCTAAAATGATTCCTTTCAGAAAATCCCCAAAAAAATCCATAAGCAGGCAAATCCTTTTTTATTATACTTTTTTGATTTTAATTCCAATCTTAATCAGTTGGTATGCGACATTCTGCAGCATACGGCGGCAGGCAATTTCTGATTTGGAACTCTCTGAACAGACACAGCTGGAAACTGCCTATAACTCTCTTCTCCCAACCCATATTCTTGTATGCGATATACTGTCTTATTTACAAAACAACTTGTATCTGACAAATTACCTGTCGGGTCATTATCGCAAAAACGCCGATATGGTTTACAATTTTAAAAAAGAGATCCGGCCGTTTATCAGGAATTTTTTACAGTATAATACCAGCATAGAAGATATTTCTATCTTCTGCCCTAATCAGGATATCCTTATATTGAAACCGGAACTGCAGCATATAGAGGATCTGTCTTTAGATGAAAATATGTATGCCCGACTGTTTCATTTAAAATACGGGGAGTATCTATGGAGCATCACGTCTGAAAATACTGATGTTCTTCCTTCTGTCCGCTGTTACGGAAAGGTTTACTCTCCCGTCTCCTTCCATTGCATTGGCTATTCCTGCTTATATGTATCCGCTCATGTAATCGAAAACTTTTTTTCTCTTCTCTCCTCTACCAAGAACCAGACTCTTCTTGTATATCAGGGAGATACTCTCATTTATAAGGACAACCAGCTACAGCTTCCCTCAGAAGTACTCTCGCCTGTGCTCACTGCTCTTTCTGAAAGCAATACCTGCAGTTATTCTGATTCCAGGTATCTTGTCAACAGCCTCTATATAGACTCCATGGATTGCCGTATTATAAGAATTCAGGATATGCCCGGTCTTTTGTCCATAGACAGCAATCCGTTTAAAACTTTTATTATATGTCTTCTCTGCCTTGGTATACTGTCCCTTTTTTTCTTCCTTTATATAAACCGCTTTACCGGAAGAATTGTGCGGTTTTCCCACCATATGGAAAGCAGTCCGAAGGGATCCCTGCTTCCTTATCCTTCCGATAACGTATGCGATGAGTTCACTACATTAATTCACAATTATAACACCATGATTACCTGCAATACCCGTCTATCCGATCAGGTGCACCAAATGGAGCTCTTAACCAAAGATGCGCAGTATACAGCTTTGCAGGCACAAATGCATCCCCACTTTATTTACGGAACTCTGGAGTCCATACGAATGCTGGCATTGCAAAATGATGACAATGAAGTTGAGCAAATGCTTCTGGCCTTTTCAAAATTTATGCGCTATACCCTTACAAACACAAATCAGACAGTTACGTTAAAAGATGAATTGGAAAATACAAAAGCGTATCTCCAGATCCAACAGCTCAGGTTCGCCCAACGGTTAACCTATAATATCCATGCGGCAGAAGATCTGCTCTCTGTTACCTGTCCTGCCTTCATCCTTCAGCCATTGGTTGAAAACGCAGTGGTACATGGAATAGCAAAGGTCCTGACCCCATGCAGGCTGGATATTAACATATACCGGACTGACGGCTGTCTTAAAATCTCTGTGGCAAATAACGGAGAACCTCCGGATCCATTCCGTCTAAAAAAGGTACAGCAGCTGTTGGCCGGAACCAAACCATTAAGCAGCTTTCAGACCTCCACAGGCGGTTTTGCAATGTACAATATCAATGAACGCCTGAAGTTATTCTTTCCTGATGCATCATTACAGTTTGATTCAAAAGATGGATACACAACTAATATCATTACCATTCCACGAAAGGATTTAATCAATCATGAAAATACTCATTGTTGACGATGAACACATCATTTTGAACGGAATATCACTCATGATTCAAAAAAAACTGGATCTTGATTTTCCTGTAGAAACAGCAATCAGCACAAATGTTCCTGATGCGCTGGAGATCATGCGGCATTTTTCTCCTGATCTCGTCCTGACGGATATCCGTATGCCTGTTATGGATGGATTTGACCTGATTCGTTCCGCTAAAGAGATTTCTCCTGATTGTGCAGTTGCGATTATTACCAGCCATGCGGACTTTTCTTACGCCCAATATGCAATTCAGTACGAAGCTATCGGTTTTCTGCTCAAACCTGTTGAAACAGACGCTCTGAAAAATCTGATTTTAAAGGTTCAGAAAAATCTGACTATGGAAGCAGAAAAGCAGTATCAGGAAAATCTGAAGAGTATTCGTGATATTCTTCTCTATGACTTTCCTCTTACGGACCTGAATCTGGACTCTGGTTTCTTATCACAATATTTTCCTTATGAATATTTTACGGTCTGCATCTTGTATATCGAATCGGACAAAAATATCAGTCTTTCGTACTTTGAATCGCAGTTATTAATGGTATACCCCAAATGCTTTGCCCTCCACTTCCGCCAGAAGCATCAGTATGTTGCAGTCTGCAATCATCCCCTGTTCAGGGTCAATCATACTCCTCTTTTTCATAATCTGTCCGTTCTTCAATCGGACCATAAGCTTTACTGGGGTGTGAGTATCGTGTCTAATTCCTTTGAAGAACTCCATTCTCTCTATTTAAACGCACATAAAAGGCTGCTTTACCATAAGGCTTTCGGCAATGATACCAAAGCCTCAGAAATTAGTCTGTGCAGTTATCAGGACTGTATCTCCCTTTTTATGGAGCAGGATGCCTGTCTTTTTGATTCAAAACTGGATGACTATCTAAAGCGCTTAAACCTGCATCCTAACTGCCCTGTCAAACTGCTGAGAGATATTTATCAATGTTTTTTTGTAAACATCCGTATTTATCTGGAAACATCAGGCATCTCTCAGGAGACAGCTCCCATTTCGGTTCCTGATATCGTTTCAGATATATCTTCTTTAAAGCTGGCTATTAAAGAAAGGATTTTTGCCCAACGGGAACTGTTTTTTCCCTCTGAAAATTATAATTCAACTGTTCAGACCCTTCACCGGCTTTTAGATTTCATTGACCAGAATTACATGAAAGATATTTCCCTTGAAATTCTGGCCGAAGCGGTTAACATGCATCCTAACTATGTTTGTTCTCTGTTCTCCCAGAAACTCGGGCAGTCCTTCCTCAAATGTCTGCATCTGACACGTATTCGGAAAGCGAAAGACCTCCTTGTGCAAAATTCCTCCTTATCTATTGAGGCTGTGGGGCTTAAGGTCGGATATACCAGCTCCAACCAGTTTTCCAGAATTTTCCGGAAATATGAGAATTGCTCTCCCAGTGATTACAGGAAATTAATGGAGTAAGAAAATTTTCGTTCTACTCGCGCGCCGGGCACCCGTCAGCTTTTGCTGACATTTTTCCTCTGGGTGCCCGTGTGCATCAAAATGGGAACGGACATCTCCGTCCCCATTTTTCACATATCTCTCTGTGATCACTTTCGTTTCTCTTGATATACCTGCGTTGCATAAGCTTCCAGTTTTTCCAGACCCATATCCGCAGCCGTGTTCAGCATACTGTTATAGGCAGTTTCGCATTCTTCTTCAGAATCTGCCAGGAAAATTTTGGCCGTTTCATTCTTAACCATTTCATCAATATTAATCTTTATATCATATTCCTCTGTTCCGGATTCCGGCTTGATCAGCCCCAGATAGGAATTGTAATATACATATGGCTTCTGAGCCTTGATTGTTTTGGCAAACTCAGAGTCTTCCGTATAATTTGCAAGGCATTCAATCACTCCTGAACCTCCCATGAGCCCCCAGTTTGGAAGTCCCCTTTTCGCCATAGCATCATAATCCGTTCTGCTGGAGATAAATACCGGATAGGCTCCATCTTCGGATAATGTATAATCCTCTCCTTCTATCCCCCATGAAGACAACTTCTGTCCTTCATCACTGTGCAGGAACTGCATCACTTTAATAGCCGCCTCCGGATTTTTACAGTTTTTTGTAATATAGGTTCCGGCCCAGCCTGTCCATGTATAAGTAAATACCGGATGATCGGTAAGATGATTGATCAGAGCTGAATAATGCAATGTTCCGCCATTTGCCTGGATTCTGTCATTGATCGTATCCGCGGCTCTGGAGGTATACGCATAGGCAAAGCATCTTCCATTGATAGCATACTGCAAAGGTTCATCCTCATTATTGAAAGCGTAGTTTTCCGCCATGATATAACCTTTTCTATACCACTCGTTCATTTTTTTATAAAAATCCAGCTGCCCCGGCTGATTAATCCAGTATTTCACATCTCCATTATCTGCCACATAAAAAGAAGCTTCCCTGTTTACACCCATTTCCTCCGCAAAGTACATACTCATCCAGACCGAGTTCATTACCAGCGGAACCACATCCGGGTATTTTTCTTTCACTTGTGCAAAAACTGCGTCCAAATCATCCAAAGTATTAATTTCCGGATTTCCCAGTTCTTTCATAATATCATCATTAACAGCCAGTCCTGCCATGGTCGCCGGGGCGGCAATCGGGTCATTACTCCATTCTTCTTCCGTACTGTAGCTGTTAAGCAGCGTATAGAATTTTCCATCGCTCATTGTATACAATGCCTTTGTCTCTTCCGGAATCTCCCAATCCGGACAATACTGCTCTATTAAGCTGCCCCAGTCATAAGATACCTCGCTGTTACTCATCAGATTATAGTCTACAGAAGAAAATACCATTTCCGGCGCATCCCCTGAAGCTACCAGCACCGGAAGCTGGTTATAATCCGTAGCGATGGTTACATTAAATTTTACACCCGTGGCCTCTGTAATTGCATCGCATACTGCACCGCTCCAGTCTTTGCAGGTAAACCAGTTTTCTGCAACAAACAGATCAATTGTAACCACATCATCATCCGTCCCCTGCTTCTGTACCGGTACAGACTCGTCGATACCGCTCTCCTGCCTAGCCTCCTTCTCAGGCTCCTGTGAATTTCCGCATCCTGCCATAAGCCCCATCAGGACAGCAGTGCAAATCATCATTGACAATATTCTTTTTCTCATTCCTCTTCCTCCTGTTTTTGATATGCATTTGTAAAACCTGTACATTTTGAAATATATGCTTTAAGGGATTTCTTAGCCTTCGGCTTTCATCCCTTCACAGCCCCCAGCATAATACCTGACACAAAGTATTTCTGTAAAAAAGGATATACGCACATAATCGGCAAAGTGGATATAATCATTGCCGCCATCTGAACGGACAGATACGTTACATTTGACGATGATATTCCGGACGCATAGGTGCTCACCGGCAGACTTGCCTGATTCAATACTTCAATCATCCGGTAGGATAACGTCCGCAGACTGTCATTACTCACATAATAAGCGGAATCCACCCACGAATTCCATTGACCTACCCCTGTAAATAGTGTCATTGTCGCCAAAAGCGGTTTGGAGACCGGAAGAATGATTCCCCAAAATATTCTGTTTTCCGATGCCCCATCCAACCTGGCCGATTCCGGCAGCTCTTTTGGTATACTTTGAAAATTGCTTACAGCAATCAGGATAAAGAACAGGTCTAACGCGGTTGGAACAATATACACCAAAAAAGAATTCAACAGATTCAATGAACGCAGTAAAATATAGTTTGGAATCAATCCGCCCGAAAAATACATTGCCAGTATAATTACGGCATAATATCCCTTTCTGAAAGTCAGATCTTCTTTCGACAGGCCATACGCCACCATGCATGTGAAAATAACACATAACAGCGTCCCCAGAACTGTCCGTATTACAGAAACCAAAAGAGACTTTATCCATACATCTTCTTTGAAAAAGTACTGATAATTTTCCAACGTAAATTTCCTTGGCCACCAGAAAATACTGCCCAGCATAGTATCCCTTCCCTCATTAAAGGAATTCACCAGAATATAGTAAAAAGGATACAGCATTAAAATAATAATCAGACAGGTTAATACTGTAATGATTACCTCAAATATATAGCTGTCCTTTGAACGCATCGCCTTCCCGTTTGACTTTCCCATCCTGTTTTCTCCTCTAAAACAAACCCTGCTTCGTCACTTTTTTTGAAACAGCATTACTTCCAAATATTAATATAACAGAGGTCAGTGACTGCAGCAGGTCAATCGCCGTTGCAAAATCATACCGCGCATTCAACATACCTACTTTAAACGCGTAAGTCTGTATAATTTCAGACGCCCCGTTATTACTGTTGTTTCCCATTAAATAGCACTGTTCAAAATTTGAACCTACAAGCCCTCCTCCCAGCAAACTACCAATAGACAGTATGGAAACCACCACAATACTCGGTAAAATAGAGGGAAGCGTGATAAACTTGATTTTCTGCAGCCTGGTTGCTCCATCCAAATCAGCAGACTCATACAATCCCGGATCTATACCTGCCATCGCCGACAGATAAATAATTGCCCACCAGCCGGATTCCTTCCAGGTTCCTGTAAAAACAGCCATCCCGTAAAAATAATCCGGATCTGACAGAAACGGCAGCGCAGCTTTGGTCATATGAAGCTTTATTAAAATATGATTGATAACTCCATTGTCCTGCGAAAAAAATGTAAACGAAATTGCCGCAATAATAATCCAGGAAATAAAATGGGGTAAATAAGTAGCTGTCTGTGCAAAACGCTTTAAGGCTTTATTCGATATTTCATTAATAACAAGTGCCAGAAACAGCGGCATCACTAACGAAAACAGCAGTTTCCACAGGCTGATTACCAACGTATTTTTCAATATCTCCGCGAAACGGTAAAAGCCGAAAAACTCTTTAAAATGTTTAAAATGATTCCATGGGCTTGTGAAAAAACCGGCTATTCCCGTTTTCAGCTGATAATCCTTAAATGCAATAATTATCCCGAACATCGGAATATATTTGAAGACAAACAGAAACACCATTCCCAGTAATACATAAAGCTGAACTGTTTTCTCTTTCTTTAGCCGCTTCCATAACTTTTTTGCTTTCATAAATCCGGTACCTCCGATAAAAAAATTATAGCAATTCCGTACTGAACCTTAAATCTGCAATATTTCACCTTGTCATCAGAAATTAATATTATTACTGCTCATTTTTCCGGTTTTGACAAAAATAAAGCTGGCGCCATACAGATGTAAATTTCTAAAGGAATCCGTCACTGTCAAAATCAACAAAACCAACAATAAATCAAAAGGATGTTACATTGATTGCACAAAAGGAAACGGGATAAAATAGAAAATAAAGAAAAGTTGAACCAAAGTATTGGTTAATCACCTGTAAATATGCAAAATATGTCAAAACAAAAGAAGGGAGTGTGAACGATGATACGGTATGAAAAGGACCTGGAGATTCTGGCAGAATACGATGTGACGGTAATCGGCAGCGGACCGGCGGGCATCTGTGCGGCAGTTGCCGCTGCCCGCCAGGGAAGAAAGACCGCCGTAATCGAAAGATACGGTGTAGTGGGCGGCAATCTCACCATCGGCTGTGTCGGCCCCATTTTGGGAAATGTGGCTCCGGGAACCATGTTCGGAGAACTGAGCGGGCTGCTGCTCACAGAATATGGAGAAAAAAAGAGCGGCTGCGTACATGATATGGAGAGAGCCAAAAGGGTTCTTCTGGATTTCCTCACGGAGGCCGGCGTTTCTGTCTACCTGCAGGCTCAGGTTCTGGACGTGGTTAAATCATCAGAGGTGCTGACAGGCGTTATCCTTGCGCAGAAAAGCGGACTTGGCGTGATCGAGAGCAAGTGCTTTATTGATGCCACCGGTGATGGCGACGTTGCTTTTGCTGCCGGCGCCCCCTGGGAAATTGGGAGATGCGGAGATGGAAAATTACAGCCGGTTACTTTAATGTATATCCTGGAAAATATAGATGACTCCCAGGCAATTTCCTGTTATGGGGAAGAAGATGAGGTAAAACTGGGAGACGAAAGATTTCTGGAATTTACAGCCCGCTGCTGCCTGGATGGACGTCTTCCGGAAAACTGCTCTTCTGTCCGCCTCTATCCCACCACACATCCGGGAGAGAGACTTGTCAACACAACGCAGGCAAATGATATCGACCCGTTCAGTCACAAAGATATTCTCAGGGCCGAGGTAGAATTAAGACATCAGATTGATAAAATCACAGATTTTCTGAGAAGCTATGTACCGGGATATGAAACGTGCACGGTGAAAACCGGCGCCTCGACCCTTGGTGTGCGGGAAAGCAGACGTATTCTGGGCGAATATGTACTGGATATTGAGGATCTGCGTACAGGGCGCCGTTTTCCGGATGTAGTCGTGCATAAAGCAAATTTTGTGGTGGATATCCACAATCCGGCGGGCGGAGGTCAGGAATTCGGCCTGGCGGAGGTGGTAAAGCCATACGATATTCCCTACCGCTGTCTGATCCCCCGCGGCGTTGAAAATCTCCTTCTGGCAGGCCGCTGTATTTCAGGGACTCACGAAGCAATGGCATCTTTCCGCGTAATGTCTATCTGCATGGCCATGGGAGAAGCTGCCGGTATTGCAGCCGCAATCTCCGCAGAAACGGGAGTGAGCCCGCGGAGTGTAAAGGCGGAGCAGATTCAGAAGATTCTTCTGGCAAAGGGTGCGGATCTGTACAGCTAACGGAATCTTTCAAACTATTTATTGATGTAGTATTGCAGGTAAGGCTTGTGATACATGCGGGGGTATAAGATTGCAAAAAAAGTTAATTACACGACCACAGAAAGTGAAATATAAAAGCTCTTTCCGGGAAGAATGCCGCAAAACATGGGTCTATATCAGACATCACCCGGCAATGTATCTGATGCTTCTGCCCGGACTGTTTTTCCTTTTTATTTATAAACTGCTTCCTTTATACGGGATTCAGATTGCATTCAGAAATTATCAGATTTTCCTTGGCGACAATCCGATTGACGCAATCGCCAAAAGTGAGTGGATCGGGCTGGCTTATTTCAAAAGACTGTTTTCCAGCTCTCAGTTTTTCAAGGTTCTGCGCAATACGCTGGTGATCAGCAGCCTGAAGATTCTTTTCTTGTTTCCATTCCCCATTGTCTGCGCTGTTTTGCTCAACGAGATCCACAGCAAATTGTACCACAGGATTGTACAGACGGTAATTTATATTCCTTATTTCTTTTCCTGGGTATTAATCTATGGTGTATTTTATGCCATTGTGGGCTCCTACGGCGTTATCAATACCATACTTACATCCCTGGGCGGCGGGAGAATTGATTTTCTGACGGATGCAGCTCATTTTCTGGGACTGATCGTATTCACCGAAGGATGGAAGGAAACAGGATATAATACCATTATTTATCTGGCGGCGATCACTGCAATTGATTCGACGCTGTATGACGCTGCGAAAGTGGACGGTGCCGGGAAATGGAAGCAGATATGGCATATCACTCTGCCGGGAATCTCATCCACCATTGTATTGATGCTGATTTTGAGGGTAGGTAATATCCTGAATGCCGGATTTGAACAGATCCTGGTATTTTATAATCCGGCTGTGTATAACACTGCAGACATTATCGATACCTATGTATACCGGATCGGCCTTGGCCAGATGGACTTCTCCTTATCCTCCGCCATGAGTCTGTTCAATTCCCTTGTGGCCTTTCTCCTGATCGTGGGAGCGAATACCGTCAGCAAAAAGCTGACAAAACGAAGTATCTGGTAACAGGTTTCAGACGCCGGCATATCAAAGCCGGATCTTTTACAGGAAGCGCAAAAAGCAGCGCAGAAATGGAGTAAATTATGATGCAGCCGCGCAACAATGAAAAAAGAGAACTGAAACGAAAAAAGGGGAGCGAAAAGACCATCGAGATCATCGCCTGTGTTTTTCTCACGATTCTGTGTTTCCTTGTCCTGCTGCCCTGCCTGAGTGTCGTGAGCCAGGCCGTCAGTCCCGGAACAGATGTTATGGGCGGAAAGGTATTTTTCCTGCCCACAGGATTCCAGCTGGAAACCATTGGCTATGTTCTGACCAGAACGCCCTTTTTGCGCAGTCTGAAGAACTCTCTGATTGTGACGGCGGCAGGGACGTTTATCAGTGTTGTGACGACCATTCTGACGGCATACCCGCTCTCAAGGCCGGACTTTAAAGGTCGCACTATCATTACCTTTTTGTATGTGTTCAGTATGATTTTCTTCGGAGGCACCATTCCGGCTTATATGGTGGTCAAGACCCTTGGCCTGATCGACACTTATGCCGGAATGATCCTGCCTTTTGCAATCGTACAGTTTAACATGTTTATGATGAAAAATTATTTTGAGGGGCTTCCGGGTGAAGTACTGGAATCGGCAAGAGTGGACGGAGCCGGAGATATGCGGACTGTGGTCACCATTGTGTGCCCCATGGCAAAACCGGTTATTGCGACAGTTACGCTGCTATACGCAGTCTGTTACTGGAACAACTATTTTCACGCCATGCTCTATACCACTTCCACAGAAATGCAGACGCTTCAGGTATACTTAAAGAACCTGATCGCCAATATTCAGGGGACACTGGCGGATATCACGGGAAGTACGGGATATTCCCCGAACCTGACCTCAGATGGGCTGACGGCAGCAGCAGTTACCATCTCCATTATCCCAATTACGCTGCTCTACCCTTTTATAGCCAGATATCTGGTATCGGGGATTACCATTGGCTCTGTAAAGGGATAACGATGCACAAAAGGTTTTCTGCAGTCTGATCTGCAGATCACAGAAAGGAACGGTAATGAAAATGAAAAAAAAGAAATTTACAGGACAAATCTCCTGGTTACTTGGAATCGCCATGATGAGCTCTCTCCTGGCCGGATGCGGAGGCAGCGCAGATTCACTGCAACAGCGTGATACTGAAACAAAAGAAGTCCCCTCCTCACAAGAGGCAACGGATGTCGGCGAAACAAAATCCGAAGCGGATCCGCTAAAGGGACCGGGCAATGTCACGCTCTCATTTCTGGGATTTAATCTGGATTTTGATCCCAACGCAGATGTGATGGCAGGTGTCATCGAGGAAGCAACAGGTTATAAAACACAGTATTCCATGCTTCCATCCGACGGAGCAGATGAAAAACTGATCGCAGATGTTGCGGGAGGCGTTAAATATGATATTTTAAAGGTTACTGCAGGGCAATTCCAGAAATTGCTTTCTCAGGGAGCTCTGATGCCCCTGAATGATCTTCTGGATACTTATGGGCAGAATATTGTAAACGGTCTTGCTGATGAAAAGATGTGGACGACCTTTTCCGATGATCAGGGGCAGATCTACGGCATACCGTTTATGAACGAATTTCCAAGACAGGTGGACTTTATCGCCTGCCGCCGGGATCTGATGGAAAAGGCCGGGATCACGAAAATGCCCACTACCATAGATGAATTCTACAACTGCCTTGTCACTCTGAAGGAATACTACGGAGACGAATATATTATTTTCAGCACTCATAACGGCTGGACTTCCACCAGATGCATTTCTTCCGCTTTTGGAATTTATAATGACTGGATGGTAGACGAAAACGGACAGGTGCAATATATAACGGAACACAAAAATTTTAAAGCATATGTAGATTTTATGAAAAAACTCTATGACGAAGGCCTGCTTGATTCCGAATTTGCCGTCAACACCTCGAACACTGTCAGCGAAAAGCTTTCCAGCGGACAGGCGATCATGGGGCTCTCCAATCATTCTTCCCAGATTGCCATCTCCACAAGTCTGGTGGAAAATATGGGCTTACAGATGGAAGACGTAGATTTTATCTGTCCTTTGAAGGGAGCGGACGGAACATGCAGCTATATGAGATGGGACAGCGTAAATTATGTGACCTGCCTTCTGAAAAACTGTGAAAACGCTGCTGATGCCATCAACTACATTGATCTGAAAGTACAGAATCAGGAATGGATCTGCATCGGAGAAAAAGGCGTTCACTTTGACCTGGATGAAAACGGAAATTATATCCCCATAATGCCTAAATTTGCCGACGATAAGACATATGCATGGTGGTACATCAATGCGACAGATACGGACGCCTATGCGCAGCAGTGGCAGGCACGGGTGAAGAAGAGCGAATACCAGAAGGATGCCTTTGACCGGACCACAAACTATACTGTGGAGCACAACCCTGACATTTATGTACCCAATGATTTTCTGTATAAGCCCGCAGCCGGCGCCTACACAGAAAAGAACACGGCTCTGCTGAATGTCTTCCAGGATTATTTCGTCCAGGTTGTGGTGGGAACCAATGATCTGGATAGCGGAATGGATGCCTTCATGAATGACTGGACAGCCTCCGGAGGCGATGAAGTAAAGACCGATCTCCAGACCTGGCATACGGAGTACTACCAGTAAACAGAATCATAACGCGGCATGGCCCGTATGCTGCTTTAACCGCAGATTTTCCAGTTCGGTCCGGCGCATGAAACGCCGCCATACCTTGTAAAACCGGATTTAATCAGGAAATTCCCGGGAGAGAAGATTGAAAATTAAAATTTTCAATCGCGAGATTTGTGTCCGCGCGTTGCTTGCCACAAACTCGATATGCACAAAAAGCAGCGCAGAAATGAGGTAAAAGATGAATTCTCTCCGGGAATATTTCCATTTTCCGAAAAATACCCGCAGCAGAAATTGGGGAAGGGAGGACACAGAGTGGAGTATCGGGCAATTATTGTAGACGATGAAAAAAATGTAAGGGAAGGTCTGAAAAAACACTTTGGCTGGGAAAAATATTCAATTGAAATAGCGCAGTGTTTTGAGGATGGGAAATACGCATGGGAATTTCTGCGGAATCACGAAGTGGATATCATTATAACGGATGTCCGAATGGCATATATGGATGGCGTCACCCTTGCCAAAAAGGCAATGGAGAAGTATCCTGAGGTCAGTATCCTGTTTATCAGCGGTTATGCGGACATAGCCTATCTGCGCGGCGCCCTGAAGGTAGACGCAGTAGATTATATTTTAAAGTCCATCGACCTGGAGGAACTGGCATCTGCAATAGAGAAAACGGTACAAAAAATAAGAGCCCGGAGGGTTGAAAAGGAAAAATTTCAGGAAATGTCCCGCAAACTGGAGTTGAGTCTGCCGCTTCTGAGACGTCAGATTCTGCTGGGAGTCCTTCGGGAAAATGATGACGACCTGCTTCAGGAATTAAAGTCCCTGGAGGTCCTGCCGGATTTCGATGCCTGGTATTGCGTCATCGTTCTTCGCATAAGCTCCGGATCCAGGTGGAAACTGATCCGCGAAATGTCTGAAAAGGAAAGGGTCCTGACAGGAATGCAGATAGAAGAATTGTGTAAAAAAAAGCTGGATGAATATGGAAAATATGTTGTCTTTAACGACCGTTGTATTGCGTATTTTCTGATCGTCAACATAAGGCAGAATTCCTATGAGGAAGAGTTATTTGGCATTTCCCGGGAATTGCAGCTGCAGATTGCAGATCAGTTTCATATGGACACTGTAATTGGCATAAGCGAGGCTTTTAAAACGTCAGCAAATCTGCATGAAGCTTATCTTGGCGCCTGCAGCGCAATTGAAAGCGGATATCTGATTGAGGAGACTGTGCCCGTCAGCATCAATAAGTACGGCAGCACAGAAACCGAATTGCTGTATAAAGAAGCTGAGCAAAAACTGCGGGGCGCGCTGCTTTCAGGGAACCGGGAATCCGTACACAATACCCTTGCGGGCATACTTCAGATAACAGACAGGATACCGTCTGAAGAAGAAAGAACCAATTTCCTTCTTTTTTTACTGCAGCTTCCTGAAAGAACAGCCATAAGGATCAAGGAGATCCGCCCCGGAAGTTATTTTTCTCTTGAAAAGCTGCTGTGGGAATTTCTTACCTGTGAAATCCTGGAGGAAAGAGAAAAAATGCTTTTGGAGCTGTATGAAGAATTTGCAGACAGAATAAAAGATGCCCGGCAGCCCCATGACCATGCAGCCATTCAAAAGGTACAGGATATCATTGCAGAAAAATATATGGATCAGATATCAGTGATCTCTCTGGCGGATACGGTCAACCTGACGCCTGCTTATCTGTGTGTTCTGTTTAAGCAGAAAAACGGCATAACCATCAACGAATATATGACCCGGGTGCGCATAGACAAAGCAAAAGAACTTCTTGGCAAAACCCATCTACATCTGTATGAGGTCTGTTATCAGGTAGGCTACCTTTCTCCCGCCTATTTTTCCAGGCTGTTTAAAAAGTATACCGGACAGACGCCGAAAGAATGGCGGGATACCCATGGATAAAAGGAGGCGGAAGGGTTATATGAAATTGATGACACTGCTGAGAGAAAATCTAAACCGTGTTTTTGTATTTCTCACCCTCGTCTTTCTGCTTTTTTCTATTCTGTATTTCAGGCTTGCCCTGCAGAATGCGGAGAAGGAATTCTGTGACAATTTACAGGTTACTGCAGACAGGATAGGGGACTATATGCACTACAGGCTGGAACGGACACAGGCAGGCACGGAGACCTTAAGAAGTGTTCTGGGCGGAATTCTGAATGCAGATTCAGATTTTTCAGGCCAGCTGAAAGAATACAGCAGATTAATGCAGCTGTTAGGAGAGATCCTGGATCATGATGAGATTTCCTACTGCCGGATCTATATTGCAAAGGATAAGATCTATAACGGCCAGATCACATCGGCCTTTTCGCTGAATTCCATGGATAAACTGGAACTGCCTGAAAACAGCCCGGACATTTTGAGCGCTATGTGGACAGACACGCATATGCAGAATTATTCACTTCTTCTGGGCAGCGAGCAGGTCATCTCCTATCTCTGCCCTGTCAGATCCCAAAGCAATTTCGAAGAGCTGGGCGGCGTAGTCGCGGCAGATGTAAAGATTTCAGAGCTTCAGGATATTTTAAGCACGGAGGGCGAAAACGAGTTTCTTCTGGTGAACAGGGAGGGCGAGGTTCTGGTCAGTCAGGACAGTGCGCGGATAGGAGAAAGACTGTTAGACAGCGCGGTAATAGAGTCGGGGTGCATGGATGTTTCCGGACATTTTAATCAGGAAGGAAGCATTTACATTTACAGTAAGCTTGCGGAAACAGGCTGGTACGTTATGACGACTATGGAGCCCTCTGGGATGTATGTGCTGAACGCCGGGATGATTATGCCCTTTGTCCTGCTTGTCTTGTCTCTGTTGAGTCTTTCACTGAGTATATCACTTTCACTGCATCATATGCAGCTGAAATATAATGTATCAAAAATACGCCGGGCAGCCAGTCAGTTAAAAGAGAACCGCTTTCCCCCGAAAAGTCTCTCAGAAAATGCCGGACCGCTTTCCTCCGGATTTGCATCAGATCTGGATGCCGAAACAGAACAGATCATTCATATTCTAATGGACGCCATAGAAGAACAATATAAGAGCCGGCTGGCAGTGGCTGAATATCAGATGATCTCCCTGCAGGCGCAGATCAAACCTCATTTTTTATATAATACTCTGGATGCCATTAAATGGATGGTCCTGGATCAGAAAACAGAGGACAGTGTATGGATGCTGAATGAACTGTCCCGTTTTATGCGGCTTAGCTTTTCCAGAGGAAATGGGATTGTTCCCTTATCAGAGGAAACAGAGCATATACGCGCCTATCTCGGACTGATGCAGAAACGCTTTACCAACGAATTCAAGGTTATCTACGAACTGGAGCCGGAAACAGAAGACTGCCTGCTTCCTAAATTTACCCTGCAGCCCTTAGTTGAGAACGCCCTCCTACACGGCATTTTATATTGTAAAAAAAAGGAACGCCATTTAACTATACGAAGCTGGAAAGGAGAAGGGAAATATACCATTGAGATAGAAGACAACGGAAATGGTATGACACAGGAAGCAGCCGCACATCTGCTGGATGCCCGCAGGAAGCCGGAAGGCGGATACGGAATATACAATGTATACGAACGGCTTATGATATTCAGCCAGAATCAGTGCGGATTTGATTGTATCTCAAAAGAAGGCACAGGAACCTGTATCAGTATAGAACTGCCCACGGCCTATTCCTTTCTTTAAGTCCGTTTTTCCCTTATAGTTGAATCCTGTTGAAGTTTGTGATAGGATTTTTTTACTTAAACGAGCAACGCGCAGACACAAACCTGTTAATCCATTTTATGGATTTAGCCATTTTATGGATTTAGCCATATCATGGCTTTGCGCAATAAAGCAGCGCAGAAACGGAGTAAACTATGGAAATACGGGTACTTCAATACTTTCTTGCCATTGCAAGAGAACAGAGCATCATACGGGCTGCCGAATCCCTTCACCTCTCACAGCCTACTCTTTCCACGCAGATTAAGAACATGGAAGATGAGTTGGGAAAACAGCTCCTGATCCGCGGTACAAAGGGTTCCCGCAAAGTTACGTTGACGGAAGAGGGAATGATCCTCCGGAAAAGAGCTGAGGAAATTCTGGATCTGGTAAAGAAGGCGGAAAACGAGATTACCTGTTCCGACAATGTGGTTGTCGGAGATGTCTATATTGGCGCAGGAGAAACAGACGGTATGCGCCTGTTGGCGAGGACTGCAGGGAGATTAAAAAAACTATATCCCGGGATCCATTACCATATTTCCAGCGGTAATGCTGCCTTTGTCAGGGAACAGCTGGATAAAGGGCTGATTGATTTCGGGATTATATTCGGAACGCCGGATACAAAGAAATATGAAGTATTAAAGCTCCCGTCAAAAGATATCTGGGGTGTCTTAATGCGGAAGGATTCTCCATTGGCAGAAAAAGATTCTATCTCTCCGGAAGACCTGTGGGATCAGCCATTACTGATATCACAGCAGGAAAGAGAGGGCGGAAGAATGTCACAGTGGATGAAACGCCGCCTTTCGGAACTGGATATCATTATGACTTATAATCTGCTGTTCAATGCTTCCCTTCTTGTGGAAGAGGGTTTGGGATACGCTATCTGTCTGGACAGAATCATCAATACCTCTGGTGACAGCAGACTTACGTTTCGCCCCCTGTCACCGTCTATTGAGATTGAAATGTATATGATCTGGAAAAAATATCAGGTCTTTTCCAAGGCTGCGGAAAAGTTTCTGATGATGATGCAGGAGAATACAGGATGACTATGTAAATAATTCCTTGTCCGGCATCGCTTCCAAAATCTCGGTAAAAAGCCCGAATTGTTTATAATGCTGCCCATTTTACGGAATTTCCAAACTGTTCTATGAGACAGAATAATTCCTCTGCCTGAATCCATATCGTTGCCGTATTGTCATTGGGATGAATCCCAATCTCTCCGTCTTTAAACTCCATATCAATCAATACCGTTACCCGATGTTCATGGTCATTCAAGACGCCAAAAGGCGTAACTTCTCCTCTTGATAATCCAAGTATCTTGTTTAAATCAGTTTCAGACGCAAAGGAAAGCCTGCGGGTATTTAGTTGTGTTTGCAACAGCTTTAAATCCAGCCGTTTTTCTTTTTTCAAAACCAACAGAAAATACTGCCTTTTTTTATCATCACGAATAAATAAATTTTTTGCAATATTCTCCACGTTTTCCAAACCAAGACGATCAATTTCCTCGATTGTGTAAACAGCCTCATGCGCAACCTTCTCATAGGGAATTCCATGATTATTCAATAATTCAAAAATCTCTTCCGGAGTTATGTTCATATTACACCTCTTATATGATTTTCCAGCCAGGAAATGTTTACATAATACCATACCTGAAACCGTCCCGCAAGACGGTCACCAGACAATACTCGTTATCAGGAATTCACGATACCCCTTGCATATACTGGCAACCTGTTTTTGACAGCTCAGACGCTCTGTCTGTTCTGGCCGAACTGATGTCCCCATCTCGCTGTGGTGCCGGTCAAACGCCCCACCGTAGGTTTCCGGGTATAAATCACTTACCTTAATGCAGATTTGGGAAAAGATACAGTAAAAAATGCCTCCACTCCACCCCTATGCCTGCCGCCACTACTGCCGCTATGACAGCGATTACAATTTTTTACGTCTGCTCATTTTTTTCTTTTCCTTTTTTGCTGATGAATTTTCCATATAGAACCTCCTCATTTATTTTTCCTATTACCAAGTACCATGACTCCCAACTCAGCCTCAACGGACACCTGACTTTTAAAAAATGAAATAACCTGTTTTGTTGAGATTCAGTTGAGATTGGGCATATATATTGCAGATATACTCCCAACACCTCATATACGCAAAACAGGCAACTTCCGTTTTTAAGAAAGGCAAACCCGTAATAGAATTTATGATCTTTACCGATGGCGGCGCAGACCTTCCATCTCCTTATGACAAAGAGGTTATCCTGCTGCCTCAATATTATTATTTCGATGAAAAGCAAGGAAAATCAAAAGCATAATATTTTTATAAGATAAGCAGCAAATCGCTTTATTGCTGCCTGCTCATAAGCTATACTAATAGCTGAGGAATGGAGGAAAAGATGTTTCAGATTTTAGTTGTAGAAGATGATAAGGAACTGCGCGACCTTTTCTGTACGGTTCTTATAGATAATGGATATACGGCTGTTCCGGCGGCTGATGGACTTGCCGCCTTTGATATTTTGGATAACACGAATATTGATCTGGTTATTTCCGACATTATGATGCCGCGTATGGATGGTTTTGAGCTTACCAAAGCATTAAGAGAATCAGGATATACTATGCCCATCCTGATCATCACAGCCAAGGAAAGCGCCACCGACAAACGCGAGGGATTCCGTCTGGGTACGGATGATTATATGGTGAAACCTATTGATGTGAATGAAATGGTCTGGCGGGTGGAAGCCCTGCTGCGCCGCAGCCAGCTTGTCAGCCAGCGTAAAAGCAAATTTGGCGAAACAGAATTTAATTGTGACACCCTGACGATTTCCTCACACGGAGAGACCACTGAACTGCCGCAGAAAGAATTTTACCTGTTATATAAGCTGATAACCTCTCCCAACCGCATTTTTACCAGACGGCAGATCATGGATGATGTGTGGGGGCCGGACAGCGAAGCGGATTCCCACACATTGGATGTCCATATCAGCCGCCTGCGGGAGCGGTTCAAAAATAATGCAGACTTTGAAATCGTCACGGTACGTGGTTTGGGATATAAGGCGGTGAGCAAGCTTAAAAATTAAAATTTTCAAGTCCGGAATTTGTGACGCTACGCGTCCCAAAATTCTCGCTGATGACAATGCCGCTTACGCGGCGGAATGAGAGGAATCATGGATAATCAAAAATCTTCTGAACCGAAACAACGCTATCCGACAAAAAAATCGAGGAAGTGTCCGAAACGGCTCTCGGTCATGTTTTCCCTTTTAACCTTCCTGACATTGACGCTGACTATCCTTTTTTCAGCTCTCCTTACCTTGCTGCTGATCCGGACCGGCATATTAGTCCGGCAGAACCGGGGGATTGTATTTTTCGTTATAGCCCTCGTCAGCGTTCCTGTAGGCACCATTATTTCTAATTATGCCGGCAGACATCCCCTCACGGCGATCATTGCCATGAGCAATGCAACCCAGGAAGTAGCAAGGGGCAATTTCGACGTGTCCCTTGACGAAAATATCCGAATCAAAGAGCTGCGGGAGATGGCCCATAGCTTTAACCTGATGGCAAAGGAACTGGCCGGAACGGAAATCCTCCGCACAGATTTTGTAGAAAATGTCTCCCATGAGTTCAAGACGCCGCTGTCTGCCATAGAGGGTTATGCCACCCTGCTTCAGAAAAAAGAGATAAGTGCGGAAAAACGCCAGGATTACACAAAAAAAATCCTGTATAATACCAGGCGTCTCTCCACACTGATAAGCAATATTCTACTTTTATCCCGGCTGGAAAATCAGGAGATCGGCATTAAAAAGGAATCCTTTTGTCTGGATGAACAGCTTCGGGAAATCCTTCTCCTTCTGGAAGATGGCTGGACGGAAAAACAACTGGAACTTGAAATTGACCTGGACGCTGTGGATTACTATGGCAATAAAGATTTGCTCGCCCATGTGTGGCAGAATATTTTGAGCAACGCCATTAAGTTTGCCCCTGAAAATGGAATCATCCATATCCTGCTCCGCAAAGAAACAAGTTTCTTAGAAAACGGCTCATTGATAACCAGCATCACGGATAATGGAATCGGTATGAGCGAGGACGTAATGCGGCGGGTATTTGAAAAATTCTATCAGGGGGACTTCTCACGTTCCTCCCAGGGAAACGGCCTGGGGCTTGCGCTGGCAAAGCGGATTGTCGATCTGCATGGCGGAAATATTTCTGTTTCCAGTAAAGAGGGAAAGGGAACGACATTTACCGTATCCCTTCCTCTGTCACTTACGAGGGAATATGACACATGATGTCCAGAAGCTATGATAAAAGTATATTTTCAAGTAGGAGGAAAACACTATGACACTCTATGAAACAATTTTCACACGCAGACAAGTACGAAATTTCTTGAACGCACCTGTCCCGAAAGACTGTTTAGACCATATCCTTGCCTGTGCCTCCAAAGCGGAACAGCTTACGGGGCAACACGCAGATTTTAAACTTCTCCCGGCTGCGGAAGTTTCCGCCAATCAGGGCGCATCCCATTATTTACTCGGTTTCTGCGACAACTCTTCGTCTGCCTATGCCAATATCGGTTTTGTACTGCAAAAGGTTGACCTGTGTGTCCAGAGTATGGAGCTGGGCTGCGGCTGGTTTATGAACATAAAACCGAAAAAAGAATCAGAACGTTTCTGCATTGCCCTTGCCATTGGCAATACGGATGTTCCCATGCGAAAAAGTCCGGATGAATTTAAGCGAATCGCAGCCAGTGCGATCGGCGGGCATGATAATCCCATTACTCAGGCTGTCCGTTTAGCTCCATCCTCACTGAACTCACAGCCGTGGAAACTGGATTTCCAGAATGAAAAAATAATCATCCATGATGCCGGACGTGGCATGAAACGCATTATCCTGAAAAACAGGCTGAATAAAATTGATGTAGGCATTGCCGCCCGACATGTCGTGCTTGCTTTGGAGAATGAAGGCAATAAAGTATTATCTGCCACACCTGTAACAGATGGAAAAGAGTTTTCTATTGAAATTTCCTACTCATAAAAGTAAAAGGAGCGTATGCGTATCATGAAAGTATTGATTGTTTACCATTCAGAACACCATGACAATACAAAAAAGCTGGTAGAAGCGATTGCACAAAAGGAAAATGTCACTCTGGTAGAAGCCACTAACGCCAAAAATATAAACTGGTCTGATTATGATCTAATTGGCCTTGCTTCTGGTATCTACTATCAGAAATTCCATGATGATATTTTAAAGTGCGCCAAAGAATATCTGCCGCAAGATAAACGGGTGTTTTTCCTCTACACTTGCGGTGTAAAGCGAAATACTTATATTAATTCTATCAAACAGATTGCCGATTCTAAAAAAGCAAAAATAATTGGAAGCTATGGCTGTCCAGGTTTTGATACATTTGGCCCATTCAAACTAATTGGAGGGATTGCAAAAGGGCGGCCTAATGATGAAGATATTGAAGAAGCAATTAAATTCTTTGCAGATATATGTGGTTAGCACTCCTTAAAAATATTTTGAAAAACCTGATCAAAATCTGAAAGGAAAAACGGTACAGCCCTTGTAATCGGGGCTATACCGCCTAATCTGAAATTACTTCCTTGTCACCGCAAACCTTGATGTCTACGGGCTTCATCCAACTCCCCGAGTAGGGCTCGAACCTACAACAACTTGGGTTAAGCCGACCTCTCTACCATTGATACGGTTACATACCGGAAAATCTATGCTTTCAGTTTTATATTTCCTTTCAATTTTGCTTTCAGTTTTATATTTCCTTTCAATTTTGCTTTCAGTTTTATAATTCTGCAATCCTATAAATGGTTGCAACTGATTCTTTCTGCTTTTGTAGAACCTTAATTTCAATCAATTTATTTAAATATCCTACCGTAGTTGTCGTACCCTTTCCACAAATTGTTTCTGCTGTCGCACGATTAATTTCATCATGAGTTTCAAAATACTCAATAATTGAAAGCATCTGTTTCTTTTCTCTTTCGCTTAATTTCTCGCTGCATATCTCCAATACATGCTCATATATCGCCTTTCTTTTATTTATTTCTTCCTTCTCATCCTCTGATATTTCTCTGACTGTTTCCATTACGAATGGTATTCCATCGTCATCTGTGATAAAATCACCATCCAAATCAACAAGAAATGAGGTCTCCTTCATTGTTTTATTCACGTCAAATGCTTTATTACCATTAAGAATATGCAGATATCGCTCACATGCAAAAGCTTTTACTGTTATACCACTCCCTGTTTTACTTAAATCCGGCAGCTTAGCTTTTACCTTTTCACATTCAAGACGAATTTTCAAAAAACCCCTGCCCCAGGATTCAATTTCTCCTGCTCGATAAAATACATCAGCAACTTTGGGATTATATGGTATAGATTCGTGCCTTTGATATAATGCATCATCCACTGGAATACTTTCAGGCCATATCCCAACATTAAACAATTCAATATGATCTTCAAACACAGAAATCTGTATGGGTACACCTTTCTCATATTGTTTATGATTAATAGGATTTAATAATAATTCCCTGATTATCCCCAGCGGAAGCATGTACGTTTCCGTTCTTTGCAGCTTTTCATAAGAAATCAATGCTTTGAAATATTTAGTATATAATACGTCAATTGCCTTATCTGTCTGCATAATCAATGGTCCATGGATATCATCCTGATATATAATATCAGCATCTTCATTTAAGCCATATGTTCCAGCAGGCGCAAAAAAAGCAATCTTAAGATATGAACCCGTCACATATTGTTCCGGATCTGGATGGAACAGAAGAATTGCCGCCCGGGTCAGATAATTTCCATCATATAATTTCAAATTTCTAAGCAGGAGCTCATCTGACACAGCTACATCCTGTTCTCCCATTCTCTCACTCTTAACTGCCTTAGAACGAAAAGCGTTGAGTGCATTCTTATCAAGGTCTTCAACAGAAACCCCCGGTACGGGAACAGAATCCCATGTTTTTCCTGCACGTTCTAACAGAAAACTCTGCAATTCAAACCCCTGTAGCTCTCGAAGTGTAGAACCTGACCTTTTGTAATATTTCCCATCACAGCTTATTGCAAAAGGATAACGCTCAATCGCTATGCTAATATAATCCAGTCTCCCCTCTTGGCTAAAGTAGACTGGGGTTTCTTTTTCCAATCTCAAAATAGTCTGTTCGTATCTTTTTACTTCTATATCGGCACAATTTTCAACTATTGCAGAATTAATTTTGCCACTCGCATATTTATTTACAAGTTTTTCAGATATATTGATTGGAACATTATTCCCATACCTGATATTAACTCCCTGCCTGTCCGCATGATGTATTTTTATACTTGCAACAATTCCTAATTTGTCATTAATCTTATTAGGCAAAGATTCAAGAAGCGTTCGGGAATCTTTAAGTCCAACGACATATCCGTCATCATTAACTCCCACATAAAGGATTCCGCCATCCATATTTGCATAACCGCATAACCATTTTAGGAAATCATCATTCCAAGACCATTTCCACTCAGTGGATTGATCCTCTTCTTCAGAAATACTCATATCCCTATTTTTATATATATCAATTTCTCCAATCATTTCTCTTTACTGCCTATCCTTAATTGAAATGTACTTATTTAAAAAAGCAAGAACTGACATTCATTTATAAGTTCCTTTTTTACAATTCAAAAATTCTTCTAATAATCTTATCTTCAGCATACCCTGCCATTGAAAAGCAGCATGTAACAATTACGGTTACTCTAACCTTTACCGTGCTCTGTTTTTCGATGAAAGATAAAATACACAAAAACCTGTAAACAGCATGTCTACAGGTTTTCGCTAAACTATTCTTACCTCCCCGAGTAGGGCTCGAACCTACAACAACTCGGTTAACAGCCGAGTGCTCT
>CAMWFQ010000037.1 GCA_947173495.1 uncultured Lachnospiraceae bacterium
TCTTACTCTTCTTGAATTTTCAGACCTGCACTGCTGTTTATTTGTCAAGGTTCAGATAATCATATTGGAGATTATCAACGGAGAAGGAGGGATTTGAACCCTCGCACCGCTATTAACGACCTACTCCCTTTCCAGGGGAGCCCCTTCAGCCTCTTGGGTACTTCTCCAAATTGCTGTTTGTCTATCAACAATATTCGTCGGAGCAGGCATCTCCAGCGGAGAGGATGGGATTCGAACCCATGCGCCCTTGCGGACAAACGGTTTTCAAGACCGCCTCGTTATGACCACTTCGATACCTCTCCATGTGGTACGCTTTTGACCAGCGCATTGATTATTGTAGCAAATCAATCCAATAGTGTCAACACTTTTTTTGTAATTATTTTAATGTTTTTTATTAATCGCCTTTTAACCTTATATTTTTCTGTTGCTTATGAAAAAGACAGGCTGTTCATAAAGTTTTCTGCGGCCAGAAGATCTTCAGGTGTTGTTATTTTAATGTTGGTATAGGCTCCTTCTGTCAGCTTTACAGTATGACCCGTCAGCATTTCCACCACCATGGCATCATCTGTAATATTCATTCCTGCTTCTTGCAGATCCTGCTCCCGCATCAGCAGTTTTCCGTACGCTTCCTTTATCAGGGAATACTCAAATACCTGTGGTGTCTGTACGGTCCATATCAGATTCCGGTCCGGAGTGGATACGATATTTTCCTGTTCATCTGCAATCTTAATCGTATCCTTCACCCGCATACCCGTCACACAGGCTCCATGCTCCCTGACACAGACCAATGCTCTGTCAAGAATATCCCGGGTCACCATCGGTCTTGCCCCATCATGAATAAACAGATAATCACACTCCTTTACACTGTCTATACCGGCAGCCACCGAATGATACCTTTCCCTTCCGCCTTCCACAATATTCTTCACTTTGGTGAACCCGTATTTTTCAACAATTTCTCTGCGGCAGTATGGAACATCTCCGGGAGAAACCACCAGCACAATCTCATCGACAAAGCTGCTCTGAAAGGCCTGCAGCGAATAATAAATTACCGGTCTGCCATTCAAAAGCATAAACTGCTTTTTCATATTGCTTCCCATGCGCTTCCCGCTGCCTGCCGCCAGTACGATCGCTGCTGTATACTCTTTCCCACTCATTTGAATGAATCTCCTGTATATTTTTCTCCCAGTTTTAAATTAGGTATCGCATTCAGATCGAAACCATGCCTGACCCCTTTGCAGTATTCATAATAAGCGGCGGTTCCGATCATTGCAGCATTATCCGTGCAGTAAACCGGCGAAGGGTGGAAAAAATCAATTCCTTCCCGGCGGCAGGCTTTCTCAAAAGCGTTCCGCAGACTACTATTGGAAGCTACTCCTCCCGCAATGGCAAAGGTTCGGCAACTGTAATTTTTAAGTGCTTCCATAGAGTGCTCTACCAGAACATCAATCACTGCGCTCTGGAAAGAAGCCGCAACATCCGCGGTCTTGATCTCCTCCCCCTTCATTTTACAGGAGTTTAGATAGTTCAGCACTGCAGACTTCAAGCCGCTGAAGCTGAAATCATATTCTGAGTTTCCTACTTTTGCCCGTGGAAAATAAATTGCCTGCGGGTTCCCCTCTCTGGAGATTCTGTCGATTTTCGGCCCCCCGGGATACCCAAGTCCAATGGCTCTCGCCACTTTGTCAAAGGCTTCTCCTGCCGCGTCATCTCTGGTTCTTCCGATAATCTCATATTCTCCATAGTCCTTCACCATTACCAGATGAGAATGTCCTCCGGAAACCACAAGGCAGATAAAAGGAGGCTTCAGCTCTTTGTTTTCAATATAGTTGGCACTGATATGTCCTTCAATGTGATGCACACCTACAAGAGGAATGCCTGATGCAAAGCTGATCGCTTTGGCGGCAGATACGCCGACAAGTAATGCTCCCACAAGCCCCGGCCCATAGGTAACCGCCACAGCATCCATATCGATCAGTTCTTTTTCTGCATCGGTAAGTGCTCTTTCTATCACCTGATTAATCTTTTCAATATGTTTTCTGGAGGCAATTTCCGGCACTACTCCCCCATATTCCGTATGCAGCGCGATCTGGGAGTGAATCACATTAGAGCATACGTCCCTGCCGTTTTTGACTACTGCCGCCGCCGTTTCATCACAGGAGCTTTCAATGGCAAGTATATAAACATCCTTTTCCATGTCTGTCCTTTCTTATATATAGATAAACGGGTATTCTGATACCGTCCTGTCATACTGTTTACAAAAGTAACACCTTCGTTCCAGGCAGCGCGACATCCAGTTTGGCATCGTCTGGCTCATCGCCTGCAGAATCACTCTTCCTCTGGCTGCCATCCGTAAATCTTCCAGTGTCCCTCATCATCTTTACGCAAAAGAAAGATCTCTGTAAGCGCCTGAATCTGAGTTCCTTTTCTCAGAGTGAAACTACACTGCAATTTTGCCCACTTAAACCCATCCTGCTGGAATTCCTCTACATCTACACTTGAAGCCGGACTGTAGCTGGATATCACTACGCCTTCCTCTGTAAAATTATGAATGTCCCACTTAAGATCCTCCAGATACTGTTGCTGGGTTTTATTCGCCACAAGTTCATCATCATACAGCTTCTGTATCTGCAACGCCAGATTCCCGAACTCTTCATCCGTATAGGACTCACCGATCAGACACTGGGTAAGCTCACCGAAATATTTGACCACCTCTCGAGGGGTAGGAGGATAGTTATTGTCCAGGTTCCGGGTCAGTACTTCCTGAACCGCAGTGATCTTCACTTCCTCACTGTCATCTTTTCTCGGCTTTACGTTGGACAGATAATAATAATAACCTGCTACCAGCCCTACCAGAATCACCCCTATCACAATGCTTTTTATCATTCCATTCCCTTGCTTTTTCATACGGATCCCTCCTCATCATTCTCAAATGTAAGCTCTATTGTTTTTCCATCCCTGCAGATTTCCGTATAAGGGAAAATTTTTCTTACCTCCGCCAGATACTCCTCCGGCCTGTTCAGAGAAGGGCTGTAATGGGTAAGCCAGAGTCTGGGCACCTCTGCACGTTTTGCCAGCTGCGCCGCCTCATAAAAAGTCATATGCTTGTTTTCCCTGGCTTTGGCGCTCTTCTCCGCTTCTCCGTACATTCCTTCACAAATAAAAAGATCGCTGCCGCAGGCATGCTTTACGATTCCTTCCGTAGGACGTGTGTCCGTACAGTAAGTCACCTTAAGCCCTTTTCTGGCAGGTCCCAGCACCATTTCCGGCACAAGTGTCATTTCTTTTGTTTCAATGATTTCTCCCCGCTGAAGCCGGTTCCAGTATTTCTTTTCGATTCCAAGTGCGAGGGCCTTTTCCACCTGAAACTTTCCCGTGCGGGAAACAGATATGCTGTACCCATAACAGGGCACATTATGATTCACGCGAAATGCTTCGATATCAAAACCGTCAAAATGAATAATATGCTCCGTCTCATTCAATTCCAGGGTCTCTATCGCGAAAGGAAGTTCCGGGGCTATAATGCGTAAAGACGCCACTACCTTTGACAAACCTTTTGGACCCACCAAAAGAAGCGGCTCTGTCCGCTCCGCATTTCCCATCGTGAGAAGCATTCCCGGAAGTCCGCTAATATGATCTGCATGAAAATGGGTAAAGCAAATCACATCAATCGGTTTCGGGCTCCACCCCTTTTCCTTCATGGCGATCTGCGTTCCCTCTCCACAATCGATCAATATACTCTGGCCGTTATATCTGGCCATCATGGATGTCAGCCACCGGTAGGGGAGCGGCATCATCCCGCCGGTCCCCAGTAAGCAAATATCCAGCATAATTCTCCAAACCTTTCACTTAAAGCAGGCCGGCATATCTTTTTAAAATAATTCGCTCATCTCCTCCTCGTCAACCGGAACAGAAAATTCACGTATCATTTTATCATAACATTCCTCACACAAATCAAAGGAATGTCTTGTGCCGTCCTTGTTACTGAAATATCCGAAACGGACATCCCCCTGAAAGCATCCTTCCATCAGGATCCCGTTTTTGACTTTTAACTCTTTTTTACATTTATTACAAATCACTGTTTTTAAATCTTTCGTAGCATCATTTAAAAAAATACGCATGGACTTATCCTCCTTTAAGTATCTTTCCGGAATAAGATTTTGAAAGCTTTCTCTGTAATCTTATCTCGATCCCCAACTACCATTATACATAAAAGAGGAATAAGAAACAGTGGTAATTCCTCCATGCTCTTCCTATCTTTTCCACATGATCAGTGCATCCTCTCTGGGTCTTTCATAGAAACCGGGCCTTATTCCTTCCGCTCTGAATCCAAGACTTTCATACAGCCGGATAGCCGGGCGGTTACTGGTACGCACTTCCAGTGTGCAGGCTGAAATACCGATTTTCTCCGCCTGACTCAGCATATGTTTCATCATTTGATATCCTATTTTCTGATTTCGATATTCGGCAGACACCACCACATTGGTAATTTCTCCTTCGCCAGCCATATTCCTGATGCCACAGCATCCCACGATTTTTCCCTCCGACTCCGCCACATAATAGAAGGCGTAATCTGCTTCCACCATCTCCAGGAAATCCTCTGCTGACCAGGGCATGGAAAAGCTTTCCTTCTCTATTTTACTGACCGCTTCCACATCAGCGGCTTTCATGTCCCTGATCTGTACCAAGATGAATCTCCTTCTCATATTTCTCCTCATTTCTGCGCTGCTTTGTTGCGCTAAGCCATGATATAGCTAAAGCATATTATATGCTTAACAAGTTTGTGGCAAGCAACGCGCAGACACAAATCTCGCGATTGAAAATTTTAATTTTCAATCTTTTCGCGCTCCGCCTGAGGCAGCCGCAAATATTCCGGCACATGATCTGCAGCCGGAACTGCTCTTCTCTCCTTCATATATTGGAATGCCAGTACGGCAAACGCCGCCGCTCTCTGCCGGTTCATATGGGCAGGCGCAAAGCTGTAAGGAACCTTCAGCTCCTCTTTCAGCCTCTCTGCAAATACAGGTACACCATCTCCTAAGAGGATCGTCTCCCGACCTGTCCCGTTGCATTTTTGAATGATCTCGTCAACAGGAACCGCTCTCTGGGAAAGCAATACTGCAAGCCGATAAGTGCCGCCCTCCTCCCTTCCTTTGGTAAATTCATAAAGTCCCGTATACACCTGATTTCTCCTGGCGTCCATAAGAGGACAGACCAATTTGTCAGTTCCATAAAGGTTGCAGGCCAGGCCATCCAGCGTAGGAATTTCAATCAAAGGTATTTTCAGGGCCAGCCCCAGTCCTTTTGCAGTCGCCGAACCAATCCTCAAACCTGTAAAAGAGCCGGGTCCTTTGGACAACGCAATGGCGTCCACCGTACTCAGGTCCAGCTCTATCATTTTCTTCAGTTCGTCCAGCATGGGAAGCAGTGTCTGGGAATGTGTCTTTTTATACTGTACGTTATACTCCCCAATCAGAATATCGTCTTCTATGACCGCTACTGACGCCACAAGGCCGGAACTGTCTATCGCTATGATCTTCATATAATTTATTTTTCCTCCAGCCTGATCGTTCTGTAATAAAATCCTCTTTCCATATCCGTGGAAATCGTAACATGCAAAAAATGTTCCGGAAGTATCTCTTCTATCAGATCAGCCCATTCAACCAGGCATACGCCTTCCCCATAAAAGCAGTCCTCATATCCGATTTCCTCCATCTCGGAAATATCCCCGATCCGATACACATCAAAATGATAAAACGGATATCGTCCTCCTTCATAGATCTGAAGGATCGTAAAAGTAGGACTGTTTACCAACTCTGTGATACCAAGGCCGGCGGCCAGCCCTTTGGTAAAAACCGTCTTCCCCGCTCCCAGATCACCTGTCAGGGTAACGACCATACCACCATACGCCTTTTCTCCAATCTTTCGTCCAACCTCAAAGGTCTCCTCCGGACTGAAGGTTTCTATCAGTGTTTCTTTCATTTTTACCTCATCGCTTTGCTTTTTAAGCATTTTCAGCCGCGAATCTTTACCTTCTTTGGCGGCATGTGGATAGAAATTATCTCCATAACTGCCGTCGCCTTCTCTCCAAGATCCTTTCTCGGAAAAATGGATGCATTCACCCTCGATGTATAAAGGATCAGGCTCCGGGGCGTGGATACCGCCCTGTACATATCTTCCCATTGCTGGCTCTGCACTTCCTCTTTCTGGGACACTGTCACTCCTTCATCGTTCATCCGGTAATGGAGCGCTTCCTTAAATGCCGGATTTGCAAGATACTGCTGCCGGGATTTGATAAACAGCGTCCACGGAAGATATGCCAGTATAATAATTCCGCCGATCAGGAAAAGCGCGCCTCCTCCCATAAAAAACGCCACTACCAGAAGCGCGCCCGTGAGGGATCCGATCAGCCCCGCCGCACTGGTGTAGGTATGATAAAGCATATAATCATAAAGAACGCCGGGTGTTATCTTCACATCAAATTCTACTTCCATAGCCTTTATCCATTCCCCTGTCAAATTCTGTACCAACTCAAAGAGCACCTCCGAAGGTGCTCTTTGGCGTTTCTTATTATTTTATTATACTAAAAATCTCATAAAGTGCAATGTTTTTTGACAATTCACCCTTAAAGCTCACTCATGATTAACGATTTATTCATGCCGCAGGGCTTCTATGGGACTAAGCTTCGCTGCTTTTCTTGCCGGATAGATTCCGAAGAAAATACCGATGCCGCAGGAAAAAAGTGACGCCGCAAGCACAACTCCCGCACTGATCTGAGCCGTAACCCCTGCAATAGAACAGATTCCCATGGCTCCCAGAATTCCCAGAATAATTCCGATAATACCGCCCAGCAGGGTGATAATACCCGCCTCCGCCAGAAACTGCAACAGCACCGAACCTGTCCTTGCTCCCAGCGCTTTTCTGATACCAATCTCTCTGGTTCGCTCTGTCACAGACACCAACATGATATTCATAACGCCAATACCGCCCACCAGAAGAGAAATCGCCGCCACAAAAGAAATAAAGATCGTAATGAATCCCAGTATGGTATCGAACTGAGCTGTGTAGTCCGCAAAGCTCTCTGTCATAATCTGGTTTTCTCCCCGGACATTGTGTCTGCTCTCCAGCAGTGCCATTACTTTAGATGCGATTTCTGTGGAATATTCCGGCGCTTCCGCAATCACATAAAACTGTTCAATCTCGTCTATATAGTATCCCAGTTTGTTTGCCATAAAGGTAAGAGGCACCTCTGCCTGTATGGTGACAACTCCATAGCCCGTATTGATCAGACTGGACGCATTGTCTTTGCGGATACCCACAACACGCAGCTCCTGGGTCACTCCCCAGAAAGTAGCATCAAAGCTCATACCGATCACATCGCTGGTTCCAAAAAGGGCTACCGCACTGCCTTCTGTAATAATACAGGTATTTGCAGCGCTGTCATAATCATTCTGGGTAAAATATTTCCCCTTGATAATGGGATCCGAAGAGGTATATTGAAGGCCTGTGGTTCCTCCGCTCATACGGATATCGAAATCTCCCTTTGGCCCCTCTGCTGTCCCCCAGGTTCCAAAAGTCGGCGTTACTCCTTTCACGTGGGGAATCTGCTCCTGGATCGCATCAAAGTCCGCCTGGCTGAAAGTCACCGTTGTATCCTTACGGGTGCTGTCCACATAGAAGGCGATCTGTCCTCCGACAATTCCCTCCAGTTCTGAATTCACCTCTCCGCGGACACCATTACCGGTGGAAATTACCATGATCACCGACGCAATACCAATAATAATTCCCAGCATAGTAAGAATAGAACGTCCTCTGTTGCTCCTGATATTCATCAGTGCAATCTTGATGTATTCCCAAATCTGTGCCATTTTAATCTCCATTCCGGAGCGTTTACGCGACGGGGCGACGCAAATCTCCAATTTGCGTCTGCCATCAGGGCTTATTTGTGACGCTCCGGCACAAATAGCCGTATGAAAAATCAGCACATCAGTGTGATTTTTCACTATTCCTCCATACTGCCAGGAGCCGGCAGCGCAGCTACCGCCATGCCTTCCACCAGATTCGCTGTCACATCCGTCACAATCTGTTCTCCTTCACTCAGCCCTTCCACTACCTGCACCATAGTGTCAGAAGAAATTCCCGTCACAATCCGTTTCTTTGTCAGGATTCCGTTTTCCACTACATAAACGAACTCTCCCTCCATATCCACATTGACGGATGTCACTGGTATCAACACTGCATTGTCCGCATGATCTGTACTGATGATCACCTTGGCTTCCACGCCCAGAATCACATCGCTGTCAGGATTATTGATCCGTATCTCTGTGCCTACCACTGCAGCGCCGCTGTTATTGGTCTCAGCCATCTTGTTGATCTTGGAAACCTCGCCATCGTATTCCTTACTTGCAATCGTTACTTTTGCTTTCTGTCCCACGGCGATCTTATCCAGATCATATTTGGTGACAGAAATTTTCACCATCACATTCTCTGTGCTCTCCAGCTTAAGAAGCTGAGATCCCGCGGTTACCGTTCCGCCCTCCACCGCATTCATTTCTGTCACCACACCATTAAACTCAGCGGTTATTCCATTTTCTACGGCTGTAAGATTTTCCAGAGAATCAGCAGCTTCTATTTCCTTGGTCTGATTTTCGGCTTCCAGTTCTTCCTTTGCACCGGAAGTCATTTTTCCTGCCTCTGCTGAACTTTGCTGGGATTTCATTTCCGAGCGGTATTCCTTATAATCTGAAAGCATCTTGTTGTATACATCCAGCTCATCCTGCCATCCCTTGATTTCTTTATTATTCTGCTGTTCATAGCTGTTGAGCTGTACCAGCTTCTGCAGATTCATATATTCTTCCGAGTCCGGCTGATCCTGCCAGTCCAAAAGCGAAATCTGAAGCAGCGTACCCTCATAGGCCAGATCGCTCTTTTTCTTTTCGATCTTGTTTTCCAGTCCTGTTATGTATGCTTCTGTATCTGCGATCTGCTGATCCAGAACCTCCAGATTGACATTTGCCTCGCTTAAATCTCCCAGTTTCTGATTATTACTTTGTACGGAATTTTTGTAACTGCCTTCCGCAGACTGCGCTTTGAGCTGTGCAAGCTCCTTTTCTTTCGCCAGAGCATCAGCATCATAGGCAATCAACACATCTCCTGCCTTCACAGCATCTCCCGCAGACACAGCCACCTCGCCGATCCGCACGTCCACATCCGAAAAATAGCTCCTGGTTTTCTCTGTGGTAACCGTGCCGCTGGTGTTAATGGTCTGTTCGATCTCCCCTGAAACGGCGCCTGCGGTCGCCACAAAAGTCTGCGCACTGCCTGCGCCAAGAACATTTTTAACAACTACAAAAAGTATGATCACACCAATGATACTGCATGTGATGATCCGCCTGCGCTTCTTCCTTCCCGCGGCATCCAGCGGCTTCTTTTCCTTTTTGGGTTTCTTCTCTTTCTGAGGTAATGCTTCTATTTCCCCTTCTGATTTCTTTTTAAACATCGTTCTCCTCCTCGTTATTTTTTATTCACAATGTCATCTACTATCCTGCCATCTCTTATTCGTATGATCCGTCTGGCTCTGGCTGCTATCTCATTGTCATGGGTAATCAAAATAACCGTTCTGCCTTCTCCATGCAGCTCCTCCAGAATATCCATAATCTCTCCGGTGGATCCGGAATCCAGATTTCCGGTAGGTTCATCCGCCAGAATCACTGGGGGGGCCTGGGCAATCGCTCTTGCTATGGCCACTCTCTGCTGCTGCCCGCCGCTCATCTCTGATGGCTTATGTTCCATTCTCGCCTTCAGTCCTACCTTCTCAAGCGCAATCTGTGAAAGTTCTATTCTTTCCTTCTTGCCCACACCACGGTAAATCAGCGGCAGCTCCACATTTTCAAGAGCCGTCAGACCTGCGATCAGATTAAAGCCCTGAAATATAAAGCCGATCTCCCGATTCCTGATATCGGAAAGGTCATCGTCGCTGAGTCCTGAAACATCCTGTCCGTTTAATATGTAAGTGCCGTTGGTAGGCACATCCAGGCATCCAAGCATATTCATCAGGGTAGACTTGCCGGAACCTGACTGACCGATGATCGCCACATATTCGTTTACATCAATCTTCAGATTCACATGATCCAATGCCCGGACTTCATTTTCTCCGGGATTGTATATCTTACACATTTCCCGGATCTCAATCAGTTCATTCATCTGTAAAATACTCCTCCATGCTGCCAACACCTGCAAATCTGGGCGTCAGCACAATATTTGCAAAACGAACAAGTTCGTTTGTGAAAAATTTATTTTTCACAGTACTCCTTATATCATCTGTACTATTGTATTATATAACTAGTACAGATTTTGTCAATACCCAAAACTGCATTCATCATTTATTTTCATTTCCACATTTACTTATTATAACGAATTATATATACTAAAAATTACAAAAATCTATAAATAATTCTTAATTTTATCTAACTTTTTTCTTATAACCTGTTTCCGTAATATTGCCGTCTGAGATATTGTAAAACGACTTACGCTTAACGTCAAATTGTTTAAACCATTTTTATGAAAAGTCAGCGGGCCTGTCAAGTATATTTTTACTATGAAAGTCAAAGACTTTCATAGCATGGATGGCCATGGCGCCCCATGCGCCGCTTTAGCGGCATACTTCCTCTGCATGGGCCTGCGCATAAAAAATCCCCGCCGCCGGAGTCTTTCCGGTGACGGGGCAATTGGTCCGAATCTTTATAACGGCTTTACTGCTCTCTGTTTTCTGCTAATGGTTCCTTCCTTTAAAATCGGACTTAATTTCTTATAAACCAGCATTGTCACCAACGATACGCTGAAACCTTTCAGCAAATTCAAAGGCGCCACTGCGAAAATAACTAAAGTAGTCACACTGGTAATATTTTCATTGATAGCAGTTCCCATTCCGACGATGGCGTCCAGAGGCATTCCGTAAAGAGTCGCAAACGTAGGAAGAAGATACACTGCGTTAAACATGGTGCCGAACACTGTCATGATCCCGGTTCCCACCGCGCAGGCCAGAATTGCATTGGTTCTGGTCTTTTTAAGCATATAAAGAATGGACGCCGGAAGGATGAAACTGCATCCAATCACAAAATTTGCCAGATCTCCCACAAAAGCTGTGCTGGTTCCCTTCATAAACAGTTTCAGCAGAATCTTGCAGAATTCGATCATTACGCCTGCCACAGGTCCAAAGGCAAAGGTTCCCACAAGCGCCGGTATCTCGCTGAAGTCCAGCTCGTAAAATGCCGGTGCAAAGGGCACGGGAAATTCAAACAGCATCAGCACTGCCGAAATGGCAGAAAACACACCGATAGTCGCAATTTTCCTGGTAGTAAGAATTCTCTCAGTGTCTTTGTTTTTCTTCTTCACTGCCTTTTCTGCCAGATAAGCAACCAGAAACAGGGCGGCCGCAATCCCTGTTGACGCCAGCACAAATACTGCATTCTCCACTACACTGCTCCATAACTCATTGTTCATTTCTTTCTTTTCCTCCTTAAAAATCCTTATATGATTTTCAGAAAGGTTCTTCTTCCGGCATTTCCCTTATGCGGGCCTGCGCAATCGAGTAGAGGAACGCTTTTCTCCTCTACTCGCCGCGCGGGGTGTGTGCTGCTATAGCAGCATACTTCCTCTGCACGGGCCTGCGCAATCGAGCAGGGGAATGCTTTTCTCCCCTACTCGCGCGCGGGGTGTGCCACTTTAGTGGCATACTTCCTCTGCACGGGCCTGCGTAATCGAGTAGGGGAACGCTTTTCTCCCCTACTCGCCGCGCGGCCCGTGTGCCACTTTAGTGGCATACTTCCTCTGCACGGGCCTGCGCAATTGAGTAGGGGAATGCTTTTCTCCCCTACTCGCCGCGCGGGGTGTGCGCTGCTATAGCAGCAATTTTCCATACACACCCCTGCGCATAAAAAGAATCCCCGAATGCTCTGAATTCATTCGGGGATTGATTTAAATGCCTTGTTCACAACCGCTTTGCACACACTGCAAAACGGTTCCTTTTCTTCTCTCATCCAGACTATACTGTTGGTTTTGGAATTTCACCAAATCAGCCAATTCGTTTCGCCGTGTTTCCATACTGCTGTCAGTCAGTATGACTGCAAACCTGCATGAAGACCTCCCGCCGAAAAACTCATGGGTCGCGGACTGTACCGCCAGTAGGGAATTTCACCCTGCCCCGAAGAACTTTTCTTTATTTTACGAAATTTATTTTAGTATGATCAGCCGCAAAAGTCAATAGCTTATGTTTGCTTTTCACTGATACGCCCGGGCCTGCACCTCCCACATCCTGCTGTATTCCCCGCCCATGGCAAGAAGCTGCTCATGTGTACCCTTTTCCACAATCTGTCCTTTTTTCATCATATAAATGCAATCGGCGTCACGGGCCGTGGCAAGGCGGTGGGAGATGAAAATCACCGTCTTGTCCTCCGCGATTTCCTTAAGCTCCTGATTCAGCCGGTATTCGGATGCCGGATCCAATGCGCTGGAGGGCTCATCCATGATAATCAGCTCCTGATTCCGGTACAGAGTTCTGGCTATAGCCGCCTTCTGGCTTTCGCCTCCGGAGAGATTGACGCCTTCCTTTTCAAATTCTGTGGTAAGAGGGGTATCGATCTGGTACTTCAGCTTTCTTTCCTCCAGATGAAAGCCGGCCCGGTCAAGAGCCTTCTCCACCTGATAGGTTTCCTGTTTCTGGCCGGTACACAGATCCATCGCCACATTCTCCCGCAGGGTAGCTGCATAGATCTTATAATCCTGGAAAACCGCGCCGATCCCCTTCCGGTACTGGTCAAGCTTCAGATTCCTGATATCCTCCCCGTTCCACAATATGACACCGCTGTCAGGATCATAAAGCCGCATCAACAGTTTGACCAGCGTTGTTTTGCCGGCACCGTTGTAGCCCACCAGGGCGATCTTTTCCCCTTTTCGGATCTCCAGGCAGATATCCTTCAGCGTTTCTCCTACCCTTCCCTGTACCTGAGCGGCCGCTCCCGCCGGCCTCTGTCCCGGATCCTTTGCGGACACTGCCACGGACTCCTGCCCTGCTTCCTCTACAGCCCCGGTTCCGGCGCCATGCCAGCCCCGGCCGCTCCCGTAGGTAAAGCTTACATGAGAAAGCGTAAGAGTATCCAGAGAGGCATCCACCTCCTTTTCTCCGCTTCTGATCCCCGGTTCATAAGAGAGAAAGCTTCGTATTCTTCCGATAAAAGTGCTGTTGTAGGTAAGGCCGGACAGACATCCCAGGATCTTTCCCGCATCTGCTATTGTTCTCCGGACTGCTGCCAGCAGGATCACCATGCTGCTCAGAGAAATGTTTTGCCTGATCATTGCCTGAAACAAAAGCCAGGGAAAATAACCTGCATACAGCATAAAATTCTGGAAGACATATTCCCTCAGAAAGCCCAGAATCCACAGCTTATGTCCATATTGTATACTTATGTCTGAGAGACGTTCATTGCATTCATGGAAGTCTTTCATGATCTTCCCGTTCATTTCCGGATGCAGGCGCAGTTCCTTGGCATACTCATGAAGGTAAAGCACCCTGTGCTGATAAGCCCGCTCCCGTTCTGCAGGCAGTCTTTCCAACCTGGCCTTTTCCTGCAGACGATAATAGGCCCTGCCCAGCAGATAATTCACCAGGCAGCAGCAAACAGCCAGTACAAGCCCCGCCTTATCCATCGCCATAAGATAGGAAAAGTACAAAAGCAGCTGAACCAGCAGACGCAGAAATTCTCTTCCCTCTTCCAGAAACCGTTCCACGCACTGGTCAGCCTGGGTAGTTGACAGAACAAATTCATTATAAAAATCCGGCTCATCATAGCAGGATAAGTCCATAGTTCTCGCCTTTTCATAGATCTGCCTGCGCAGCCGGAAGGTCAGTACCGGTTTGATCCTCTCAAAGGACCACTGAAAATAAATGCTGTCAATAAACTGGTGCACCAGATACAGAATAAAAACTCCCAGTGTCAGATAGGCCACCTGCGAAAAGGGTGCCCCCTCCTCCGCCGCATTTAAGTTATAACCGATCCAAATGGTGTATTCAAAAAAGAGAAAACAGCTCTGTTCCAGGCAGGCAAACAGATTAAAGAAAAACAGCTTTGGTGCGGTACTGATGCAAAATCGCAGCATCCAGAGCTGCTGGGATATCTGCTTTTTCATAACAGGTCACCTCCTAAATGTCCGGGCAGATCTCCGGGGTTTCTCCCGCCTGCCGTTTCAGAATCCGGGGTTCGGCAAACGCCTTCTCCATTCGGTATTGCTGCGCCTGCATCCTGTACAGAGATGCGTATTCTCCATCCGCCGCCATAAGCTGCTCATGGGTCCCCTGCTCTGTCAGACGGCCGTTTTTCAGAACCAGGATTTTTTTCATGTCCTGCACCGATGAGAGCCGATGGGAGATCATCAGAAGAATCCTGCCGCTGCCATCCCTTTTGATGCTTTCCATAAGCTCATGCTCCGCCATGGGATCCAGCGCGCTGGAGGGCTCGTCAAATATTCTGACAGGCGTGTTCTGCGAGAAAGCCCTTGCCGCCACCAGCTTCTGGTTCTGGCCTCCGGAGAGGACCACCCCATCCTCTGCAAATTCACGCGTCAGCACCGTGTCCATGCCGCCGGGGAGGTCTTCCACCAGCGTTTTTATTCCCGCCCCGGAAAGGGCGTCCAAAAGAGCTTTCTCATCCGTCATACGACCCATGGTCAGATTGTCCCGGATGCTGCGGGCAAAGATTTTTCCGTCCTGAAAGGCGGCGGCAAACAGCCTCCGGTATGCCTTCAGATCATACTCCTTTATATTGATGCCGTTTACCAGTATTTCCCCTTCTGTGGGATCATAGAAGCGAAGGAGAAGCTTTACCAGCGTTGATTTTCCGGCGCCGTTATACCCTACCAGTGCGCAGGCCTCCTTCTCCTGCAGAGAAAAGCTGATGTTTTTTAATACCTCCCGGCCGCTTTTATAGGCAAAGCTAACGTCCCTGAATTCGATGCTCTGCACCCTCTCTTTTGGCATAATGCCCGGACTGTCCTCCGGAATGGGAGGCTCATATGCCATGAAATCCCGCAGATTCTGAATGAACAGACTGTTTTTCCTGATTTCCAGAAGAGCTTTTGTGTAGCCGATCAGAATCCAGGAGACGGACGTCATCAAAGTAGTCAGCACGGCAAAATCAGACAACGGCATGGTTTTGGACACCATGGTCCGATAGGCACCGTAAAAAATCACGCCCTCAAAAATAATCACAAAGGTAAAATAGAGATATCCCCAGCCGAGAAGAACGTTTTTCACCACATACCTGTCCATGGTGCCGGTAATGCCTGCCTCTGCGTCTTTTTGTTTCTGCTCCATCACACGAAAAATATTGGTCATCCGCAGTTCCTTTGCATAGTCTGCCAGATGAATCACCCTGTTGACATAATCGGCGATCCGGCGGAAAATCACAGATTCCTCATAGATTCGATAGGCAAGCCGGTTCAGCGCGCCCGCAAAAACAAAATTCCCGATCAGGGGAGCAATCACAAACAAAATGACCCAACGGTCGATCCGTATCATCATCACCCAGGAGACGGCGACTGCAGCTGTACCCAGCAGGATCTGCCAAAGATTATCCACCGTCTTTGTCAGGCGCTGGTCGCTCTCCGACATCGCCAGCATATACCGGTTGTAGAATTCGGTATCCTCAAAACAGGACAGATCAGCATTGCCCGCTTTCTCATAGAGCATTTCATAGAGCCCCTGACAGATCTCCACATCCGTAACTGGCACCAGCAGATTTTGATACCAGCTGTAAAAGCAGAACACAAGCAAAAACGTGCCCGCGGTGATTCCCAGAAAAGCAAGGACTTCCCCAAAGCTGCTTTCAGCTTCGATCATGGATAATATTTTCTTCATGAAAAATCCGGAAAAAAACAGGTATTCAAACTGATTCAGACCGAAACTGATTCCGGAAAATATGGTTCTTTTCGGAGAAATACGCCAGGCCAGACGCATCATATACAGATTATTTCTGACTGCACCTTCCCTGGTCCCTCCGCTTTTTTTCTTCCTGCTCAAATCATCCTCTCCTCCCTTTTCAGGCGTTCATGATAAGTATACCTGCTAATCACAGGAAAAACCAAACTGTCTTTCAATTCCCCCTTTTTGTCTCCGAAAAAAGATTGTTGCTTTCGATAATACTGCTTATAATATAAGTCGAGCAGCACGAAAGCATTTATACGATAAGGACGGTATCGCCATGATCAGAGTAGGCCTGTGCGACGATGAACAGATTTTGCTGGAAAAACTATACGGCTTTGTAACAGACTGTTACAGGGAAAATCAGATTTTTGCCAAGGTAGAGAGCTTTCAGAGCAGCCGCCTGCTGCTTTATGAAATTGAGGATGGCGGACGGTTCGATCTTTTGCTGCTGGATATTGAAATGCCTGGTATGGATGGCATGAAGCTTGCTGCCAGAGTCAAAGAGCTGCTGCCGAAGGTCTTAATCATTTTCATCACCTCGCACATGGAATATGTGCTGGATGCCTACGAGCTGTCCGTGTTTCGCTACATTCCAAAGGCCGATCCGGGTCCCAGGCTCAGACATGCGCTGCTGGATGCAGCGGCCATGACAGAGGTTCAGCTGCGGGACAGCTACGTAATCCAGAATCAGAACCGTTTTGAACGCATTCCCCTTCAGAATCTGCTTTATATCACCCATGAAGGGAAAAATGCTGTCCTGGTCACAGATCTGTCCGGAGATGCGAATGAAACGACGGCTTGCTGCCGGGTCCGCAAAACACTGCAACAGGTATATGAAGAGCTGAACGAAGAAGAATTCCTTTTCATCGACAGAGGCTGCATTGTGAATCTTTCAGGTATCATGAGTATCCGGAACGGATATGTGGTTTTAAAAAACGGGACGCGCCTGCCGGTGAGCCAGTCCAGAATGCCCCGGCTTAAGGAACGGCTCCTGGAATTCTGGAAGAGGCATATCTGATACGAGGAGATTTGTTGTGAGAAAACACAGAAACGGGATAAGGGAGTCCGAAAAAATAAAAATGCTCGGCAGACAGTATCAGCTGCTCCAGCAGGCATGGTCAGAAAACGCCATGCTTTTTCACGATATGGAGAATCATCTGCAAACCATCTATCATATGGCTGAGGAAGGCAAAAATGAAGACATCCGGCACTATATTTCCCAGATCAGCAGGCCCCTGGAACATCTTTCCGGAATTTGCTGGACCGGGACCGGTATTGTGGATGCCGTGCTCAACGCAAAAAAACAGCTTGCCCAGGAGAATGGCTGCCGTCTTGATATCAATGCACAGCTGCCCGCCAACACCGGGATTGCAGATGACGACCTCTGTACCATCCTGACCAATCTTCTGGATAATGCCATAGAGTCCATTGCCAGAACCAGGAAACTGACTCCCCTTTACAGGCCGCACAGCGAACCGGCAGAAGTCTCAGAGCCCCTGCCGGTAATCGATGTCTCCATAAGGAGTATTCATCATTTTCTGGTGATCCGCATCTCCAATCCCTGCCTGGAACTGCTCCCGAAGGATACGCCCACACGGAAAATACTTCCATCCGGAATGCGCCCAACGGAAACTTTTCTGAAGGATACGCTCCTAACGGATACGCTCCTAGCGGAGCGGGGATTATGGACAACCTCCAAGGAAGACCGTCTCCGTCACGGATGGGGGCTTAAAAGTGTCCGCAAAACCGTACACAAATATAACGGATCTCTGTCCCTGGATGTTGCAGATGGCCGGTTTGTGGCGGCCGCCATGCTGTTCTATGACTGTTTATCCTGATTAATCCGCATCGTCAGGCCGATTCTCTTTTTGGGAACGTCCACCGTAAGCACCTGCACCTCTACAATGTCTCCTACACTGACCGCCTCCAGAGGATGTTTGATAAAGCGGTCTGTGATCTGCGAAATATGCACCAGTCCATCCTGATGGACGCCAATGTCCACAAACACGCCGAAATCGATCACATTGCGCACGGTTCCCTTTAAGATCATGCCCGGCTTCAGGTCCTTCATATCCAGCACATCACTGCGCAGAATGGGGGTGGGCATGCTTTCCCTGGGATCCCGGGAGGGCTTCTCCAGCTCCTTCAAAATATCGGTCAGGGTGATCTCTCCAATTCCAAGCTCCTGGGCCAGCTGTTTTTTATCTTTGATCTTTCTCTCCAGCGCGGAGATCTGTCCGGCCTGTGCTGAAGAGGAGACGCCCCTCTCCGCTTCCGGAACGGCACCTCTTCCTGTGTTCTTTCGGCCTGTGTTTTCTGTCTCATAGGCCATGGTAGTTCCGCCCATGGCGGCTGCCAGCGCTTTCCCCATGGCAGTGTTGGTGTTGCGGATCACGATTTTCTGCTGTCTGCCTTTGGCTTCCTTCCGGGGAACGGGAGCTTCCTTTTTCAGGCTCCCCTTATTTTTTGCCGCCTGCTTCTGGGCAAGGCGTACATCCTCCATAGTAAGCCCCAACTTTTCAAGAAGCTTTACTGCCGCCTCATAAGATTCCGGATGAACGCTGGTGGCATCCAGGGGATTCTCCCCATCCGGAATTCTCAAAAACCCGGCGCACTGCTCATAGGCTTTGGGTCCTAATTTCGGCACCTTAAGGAGCTGGGCGCGGCTTGCAAAGCGGCCGTTCTGTTCTCTGTAATCCACAATATTTCTGGCGATGGTTTTGGATACGCCGGAAATATATTCCAGAAGAGAAGCCGAGGCTGTGTTCAGATCAACACCCACCTTGTTTACGCAGTCCTCCACCACGCCGCCTAAGGCCTCTCCCAGTTTCTTCTGGTTCATATCATGCTGATACTGCCCCACGCCGATGGATTTGGGATCGATCTTCACCAGCTCCGCCAGCGGATCCTGCAGCCTTCTTGCAATGGATGCGGCGCTTCTCTGACCCACATCAAAGTTGGGGAACTCTTCTGTAGCCAGCTTACTTGCAGAATATACAGATGCGCCCGCTTCATTTACAATCACATACTGCACCGGCGTATCTATCTCCTTGATCAGCTCTACAATTACCTGCTCTGATTCTCTTGATGCCGTACCGTTTCCCACGCTGATCAGAGATACCCCGTACTTTTTAATCAATTTTTTCAGCTCCGCCTTCGCTTCCTGCACTTTGTTCTGAGGTGCGGTGGGATAAATGACCTTTGTATCCAGCACCTTTCCTGTGGCGTCTACTACCGCCAGCTTGCAGCCTGTTCGAAAAGCGGGATCCCAGCCAAGCACTATTTTTCCTGCAATGGGAGGCTGCATCAGCAGCTGCTCCAGATTCTTTCCGAATACGGAAATAGCGCCATCCTCCGCCTTCTCCGTGAGCTCATTTCTGATTTCCCGCTCAATCGCCGGTGCGATCAGTCTGTCATAGGCATCCTGGATCACATCCTGCAGAACGGGCGTTGTAAACTCATTTTGTCCGGTAATGACCTTTTTGCATAAATACTGAAAAATCCTCTCTGTGGGAGCCGCCACCTTTACGGTCAGAAACTTCTCATTCTCACCTCTGTTAAGAGCCAGCACCCTGTGTCCTGCCGTCTTCTTCACAGGCTCTTCATAATCATAATACATCTCATAAACGCTCTGAGCCTTTTTGTCTCTGGCGCTGCTGGTGAGCATTCCCTCTTCCATGGTGATGTTCCGGATATACATACGATAGTCCGCCTCGTCGGAGATCATCTCCGCAATAATGTCTTTTGCTCCCTGCAATGCCTCTTTTGTATCCATGACTTCTTTTTCTTCATTTATGTATTTAGCCGCTTCCACCTCCAGAGGCTGATCCGCCTCCTGCTTTAAGATATATTCTGCAAGTCCCTCAAGTCCCTTTTCTCTGGCCACGCTTGCTCTGGTCTTTCTCTTGGGCCTGTAAGGACGATATAAATCCTCCACCACCACAAGGGTCTCTGCCGCAAGGATTTTTTCCTTCAGTTCATCGGTCAGCTTGCCCTGTTCCTCGATACTGCCTATCACCTGTTCCTTCTTCTCTTCCAGATTACGGAGATAGGTCAGTCTCTCATGAAGGTTTCGAAGCACTTCATCATTCAGAGAACCGGTCGCTTCCTTACGGTAACGGGAAATAAACGGTATTGTGTTTCCTTCATCGATCAGTTTGATGGCGGCTTCTATCTGCCACTTCTCCACCTTCAGCTCTTCTTTTAACTTCAGTACAATGTCCATAACTTTCCAACCTCATAAAATTATTAATCGTCCCTCCCATCTTCTGCAGATCCTCTTTGACGTGAAGGTCTCAATTATCATATCATGCCCCGACTCTCTTTTTCAAGAAAGATTTGTATTTGAAGGTTAAAAGTGGTAAAATAGCGTTACAATTTGAATTACGGCTTTGTATGATAGCAGGGAGGAAAATCTTCTTTATGGATTACAATAATAATTACGATCCCAATATACCGCCTGAGAACAGATATGATCCCAGGCGGACTGATAATCTGATACACAATCCGGGTCAGAACATGGCCACTGCTTCCATGATCCTGGGACTGGTCAGCGTTTTTACCGTGTTTACTGTCTACCTCCCCTTAATCTGCGGAGGCACTGCTTTTGTTCTCGCCATACTTTCCAAAGGCTATGGAAAGAAAATGCTGGCAACTGCTAAAATAGGGATCGGAGGCGCGATTGGCGGAGTAGTGCTGGTCCTGTCCGTCTTCACTTCTGTAATGGCATTACTTTTGTCCGGCGGAGATGCTCTTGTAGATTTGGGCCGGCAGATGGATCAGCGATTTGAACGTCAGACGGGACAGCAGCTGGAGGATTTTCTGGGGGAATCCTATGAAGATATTATGAAAGATTATGCGGAGATACTCGGGAACTGATATCCCGCAATCAAGCGCCCATGCGGCGGGCCGCATGGCCATCCATGCTATGAAAGTCTTTGACTTTCACAGTAAGCAGCCTGCCGTTTGCGATAAAATGAAGGGAGATTTTTTATGGGTATGATGATCAATGGGAATTTCAATTATGGGAATACTTATGGCGCAGGATACGGCGCCCTTACAGCCGCCGGATACAGGGCAGGCTTTCAGGGTGAGGCTTCTTCCGGAGCAGGCTCACCTGTCTTAAATCCCGGCGAATCCACTAAAGTTTCTCCCGGGCACAAGTCTTCCCCGGCAGAATGCGAGACCTGCCGGAACCGAAAATATCAGGACGGATCGGATGAAATGGTTTCCTTTAAATCGGCTGCTCATATTTCTCCTCAGGCCTCCGCGTCCAGAGTCAGAGCCCATGAGCAGGAACATGTATCCAATGCCAACGCCAGGGCGGCGCAAAAGAACGGAAAAGTTCTCTCTGCTTCCGTATCTTTAAAAATGGCTATCTGTCCGGAGTGCGGGCGAAGCTATACGGCAGGCGGAACCACTTCTACCAAAATTAAATATTCCGACGAGAGCAATCCCTATATTCAAAATCTGAAAAAGCGGGATGCCGCCGCTTTTGTGGGACAGAATCTGGATATTGCTGTCTGAATCTGCTTTGAGACCGCTTCATTACCCGCGGAAGTTGCCATACAACCGAAAGCAGGCTTACATGTCCGCCTGGCTCGTTGCCCGCGGAAATAAAAAAGAACAGGAGATTTTAAATGAATCAATATTTATCATCTTCCAGCCTGAAAGCCCAGGCCAGAGGGCAGTTGCTGGGGAAATACGGTGTTACCGTAGGCGCTTATCTTCTTCATTTGCTTTGTGTTATTCCGGTCACAATGGCTGTCACCTTTGTGGTCGGTTCCAATACTCTGATAGGAACTCTGCTTTCTGCTGCCGGCAGCTTTCTGGTAAGCCTTTTTGCCGGTTTTTTTCTTGCCGGCCAGTCTTATATCTATTTAAAGGTCGCCTGCAACCAGATGCCGGTAATCACCGATTTGTTTCACTGCTTTCAGGGCGATACCTCCAGAGTCATTTATATTCAGGCTGTGATAGCAGGAATCACCACCGTGGCTGCCCTGCCCGCTTCCATTGCAGGAACTTTCCTGATAAGCTCTCTGGCAGCAGGCCCCCTTCTGAGAGGTTCTGCTGAAAGTATCTCCATGCCTGGCGGATCCCTGTTTCTGCTCTATGTGATCCTGTATCTGGCAGGAACTGTCATCACAGTTTATGCGCGCCTTCTGTTTTCACAGGTATATTACCTGATGCTGGATTTTCCTGAATACTCGGCTCCCCAGCTGCTACAGATGAGTATACGTCTTATGAAGGGCAATATGGGCAGGCTGTTCTATATCCAGCTTTCCTTTTTCCCGCTGATCATGCTCAGCATGCTTTCCTGTGGAGTCGCCCTTTTGTGGCTGCTGCCCTATATGGAGGCCACAGCAGCAAACTTTTATCTGGATCTGATCAAAAAAAGCAAATCTCAGGCTGCGGAGGCAGCTCTCTGAGATTTGAAATTTTGCTATGAATCGGGCAGGAAAGATTTTCTCCCTGCCCGCCGCACTGGGCACCGTCAGCTCCTGCTGACATTTTTCCTCTGGGTGCCCGTGTGCAATCGAGCAGAGGAAGATTAATCTTCCCTACTCGATTTCATCCATTTTAAATATGCATTGATAAACGGATCGATTGCTCCATCCATTACGGCGTCCACATTTCCTGTCTCTGCGCTGGTTCTGTGATCTTTCACCATAGTATATGGCTGCATTACGTAGGAGCGGATCTGATTTCCCCATCCGATCTCCTTCACTTCACCACGGATATCTGAAAGTTTCTCCGCATTTGCTTCTTTCTTCAGTAAATACAGTTTGGCCTTCAGCATCTGCATAGCCTTATCCTTATTTTGGAACTGGGAGCGCTCATTCTGGCACTGTACTACGATCCCGGTAGGAAGATGTGTAATTCTGATGGCTGAGGAAGTCTTGTTGATATGCTGTCCTCCTGCCCCGCTGCTTCGATAGGTATCAATGCGCAGCTCATCCTCATTGATCTCCACATCCACATCTTCTTCGATATCGGGCATCACATCCAGGGATACAAAGGATGTCTGACGCTTGCCCTGAGCGTTAAACGGGGAAATACGCACCAGCCTGTGCACACCCTTTTCCGATTTCAGATAGCCATATGCATTCATGCCGTTTACCTGGAAGGTCACCGATTTGATTCCGGCCTCGTCCCCGTCCAGATAATCCAACACCTCCACTGCAAACCCCTTTCGCTCCGCCCATCTGGTATACATTCTGTAAAGCATAGAGCACCAGTCGCAGCTCTCCGTGCCTCCGGCCCCCGCGTTCAGTTTCAGGATCGCATTGTTGGCATCGTATTCTCCGGAAAGCAGGGTACTGATGCGGATATCCTCAAAAACAGTGATAAACTCATCCATTTCCCCGCGGATATCCGCTGCCAGCGAATCATCCTCCTCTTCATAGCCCATCTCAATCAGCATTTCAATATCCTCATATTGAGATTCCAGCCTCTGGATGGTATCCACGGTATCTTTTAAATTTTTCAGCTCTTTCATCTTACGGTTGGAAATATCGGGATCGTCCCAGAATCCCGGGGCTTCCATTTCTCTTTCCAGCTCTTCGATCTTCTTTGACTTATTTGCTAAGTCAAAGTGAATCCCTCACTTCCGCTAAAGGGCTTTTGTAAGTCTGTAGTTCAGATTTCATCTGATCTAATTCTACCACCTTGCGTCACCTCTTTCTTTTTTTATTTACTAAATGCTATGCTGCTGCCTCAGGCCGGTTTTCCGCCCTGTGCTCTTCCGCAGCACTGCTTATATTTTTTCCCGCTGCCGCAGGGACAGGGATCATTGGGATAGATTTTGGTGCTTGCACGTTTCACCGGCGCTTTCGCCACAGAATCGTCCTTGTTGGTGCCGGTCACCTTGGCAACCTGCTCCCGCTCTACCTTCTGCTCCACTCTCACATGGAACAGAACCCTCACGGTCTCCTCACGGATATTCTGGGTCATCTCATCAAACATTTCGTAACCGCTGAGCTTATATTCCACCAGAGGATCTCTCTGGCCGTAGGCCTGAAGCCCAACACCCTGGCGGAGCTGCTCCATGTCATCGATATGATCCATCCACTTGCGGTCGATCACTTTCAGCAGGATCACCCTCTCCAGCTCACGGATGGCTTCCGGTTCCGGGAACTCTGCTTCCTTTGCCTCATAGAGCTTTACTGCCTCCTCTTTGAGCTGATGCTTTAAGGCATTCTTCTTCGGCGTATTGATCCGTCCTCTGTTCACCGGCTTTAAGGGAATGGTGGGAAGCAGCAGTGTGTTCAGCTCCTCCAGATTCCATTCATCGAAGTCCGTATCATCTCCTATCACGATGTCCACCACGTTTTCCGTGATATCTGTAATCATTTTGTAGATGGCATCCCGCATACTCTCACCGTTCAACACCCGGCGGCGTTCCTCGTATATGATCTCCCTCTGTTCATTCATCACCTGATCATATTCCAGGAGATTCTTTCTGATGCCATAATTGTTGTTCTCTATCTTCTTCTGGGCAGACTCGATGGCATTGCTCAGGGTCTTGTGCTCGATCTCCTGATTCTCGGGAATCCCCAGAGCATTAAACATCTTGATCATGCGCTCGGAACCAAAGAGGCGCATCAGGTCATCCTCGAGAGAGATATAAAACTTGGACTCACCGGGATCCCCCTGACGACCGGAACGTCCTCTCAGCTGATTATCGATACGCCTGGATTCATGGCGCTCCGTACCGATGATCTTAAGTCCTCCCGCTGCCTTGGATGCATCGTCCAGCTTAATATCGGTACCACGTCCCGCCATATTGGTGGCGATGGTAACCGCCCCGTGAATGCCTGCATCCGCAACGATTTCTGCTTCCAGCTCATGGAATTTGGCGTTCAGAACCTTATGAGGAATTCCCTGTTTCGTGAGAAGTCTGCTGAGTTCCTCAGATGCCTCGATTGTGATGGTGCCAACCAGAACCGGCTGCTGTTTTGCATGAGCTTCCTTTACCGCCTCTACAATCGCATGGAGCTTTTCCTTTTTGGTCTTGTAGACCGCGTCCTGCAGATCCTTTCTTGCAACAGGCACATTGGTAGGAATCTCTATAACGTCCATTCCGTAAATATCCCGGAATTCTCTCTCCTCTGTAAGAGCCGTACCCGTCATACCCGCTTTCTTCTCAAATTTATTAAAGAAATTCTGGAAAGTGATGGTCGCCAGGGTCTTGCTCTCCCGTTTCACCTTCACATGTTCCTTTGCTTCTATTGCCTGATGAAGACCGTCCGAATAACGCCTTCCCGGCATGATACGGCCGGTAAACTCATCCACGATCAGCACCTGCTCGTCCTTCACCACATAATCCTGATCCCGGAACATCAGATTATTGGCGCGCAGAGCCAGGATGATATTATGCTGAATCTCAATATTCTCCGGATCTGCAAGATTTTCAATCTGGAAAAACTTCTCTACCTTTTCCACTCCCTGTGCGGTAAGATTAACCACCTTGTCCTTTTCGTTGACAATGAAATCTCCGGTCTCTTCCCGTTCCACACCCATAATGGCATCCATCTTAGTCAGTTCTTCCATATCCTCGCCGCGCTTCATCTGCTTGGCAAGCACATCGCACACTTCATAAAGCCTGGTGGATTTTCCACTCTGACCGGAAATGATCAAAGGTGTTCTTGCCTCGTCGATGAGCACTGAATCCACCTCATCGATAATGGCATAGTGCAGCCCCCTCTGTACCAGCTGCTCCTTATAGATCACCATATTGTCTCTCAGATAATCAAAGCCCAGCTCGTTGTTCGTGACATAGGTGATGTCACAGTTGTAGGCTTCTCTCCTCTCGTCGGATTTCATGCTGTTTAAGACCACGCCTACTGTAAGTCCCAGGAAACGGTAGATCTCTCCCATCCACTCCGCGTCACGTTTGGCCAGGTAATCATTCACTGTCACCACACATACTCCTTTGCCTTCCAGGGCATTTAAGTAGGCCGGCAGCGTTGCCACCTGGGTTTTTCCTTCCCCGGTTTTCATTTCAGCAATCCGTCCCTGATGGAGAATGATACCGCCGATCAGCTGAACCCTGTAATGCTCTGTATTGAGCACTCTCCGGGCAGCTTCCCTGACCGCCGCAAAGGCTTCCGGAAGCAGCTCGTCCAGAGTTTCCCCTCCCGCAAAACGCTTTTTGAATTCTTCTGTTTTAGCGGCAAGCTCTGCATCTGTCAATGCCTGCATGGAAGGCCGCAAATCTTCTATCTTTTTTACGGTATCTTCTATTCTTTTCAGCTCCCGCTCACTGTGAGTTCCAAATATTTTTTGGACTAGTTTCATTTCTATCTATTACCTCTCTGAAAGATGGTTTCTCTTCACACCTGAGCCCAACTCCTGTATGAAAAGCGAATAATGATAAAAACTGCAAATCTTATTGTAACAGATTTGCAGTTCAGATTCAACCATTATAAAATTGTTACGCTACACACTGGCGTCAAAATTCCCGCCGGTGCCTTCGCCCATGGCAATCACCTCCGCCGCAGAGGCTTCCATAACGGGGATTGGCACTTCCGCCCCGGCAAGTTCTAACGACACTCCCCCTGCCGGCTGCTGCGCCATAGACTGGGCGATGGCTTGGGAAACTGCCTGGGAAGCCGACTCCTTATCTCTTTCAAATTTATCAAAAAGAGCCTTCAGGTATTTCATATCCGCTTCCACGATATCCCGGAGCTCCTCGGATCTGTGCTTTTTCTTCAGAAGCTCTAAATCTGCGGGATCCATCTCTCTCAATTCAGTCATTGACAGCTCTTCCAGAAGGTCGCCGTTTTCAAGCTCCTCCAGCTCCTTCATCATATCTTCCATTTCCCGCATCAGGTCGTCCAGGAGCCGTTTCATTTCCTCCGCACTGAGTCCGGCCACATCCTCCTGTTCCTCCAGTTCTTCCGGCAGGAGCTCTTCGGTTTTCTCCTCCAGGTCCGCCTCGCAGGGTCCTCCCTGCTTTTTGGCTCTCTCTTCTTCCTGAAGATGCTTCATTTTCTTTTTGGCAATCCGCTCCATCTTCCGCGCATGAATAATGGCGTGCCGAAGCTCCGTCTCGTCATACTCTCCGCCGGCCTTCTTTCTGAGCAACGTGACAGTCTGGCTCTTGGCTCTTGTGAGCACCCGCCTTGCGCTGCCTGAGGTTTTGGCGGTCATGATCTGATTTCCAATCCGCTTAAAGCTGTATTGCAGCCGTTTGCGTTTTTTGGGCTCCGGCTTGCTGACCTGCACGGCCTTTGAACCGGAAACACTTTTGTTTTTGTAGGCAATCGCTCCCAGGGCAGCGCCGCCAATACCTGATATACCCATATTTTCGTCCTCCATGACTGAATCAAGCAAAAGAAACTCTTTTCTCTCCCGCTTTCCGATACTCCTTATCGGAAAAATACCGTGCTGCTTTTCTATGAATATATCGGCAGAAAGGCATGAAAAAGTAATCTTTCATGTCATCAATTTCCTTTTTCATGTCACCAGTTGAAGCCTCTGCCCTGAAAAAGACTCCGGAAGTGGCACGCGCATATCCGGTCACACCTCCGTAAGCCGCAGCCTTTCGATGATGCTCTTTTTGCACAGGGCATGATAACAGATCACCGGCAGGAGCACGGAGAGAATTCCGATCACGGGAACACTCAGGGCCAGGGGCAGAATGCTGAAGTGCCACTCAAAATACGCCATATTCTTGCCCACCAGATAGATCAGCCCGTAGCTCACCACATTCCCAAAGGTGGCGGATATGGCCAGGGTCCAGATGCCGTACCAGATTCCCTCCATGGTGAGCATCTGCTCTAACTGCCTGCCGGTCATTCCCACCGCCTGCATCATGGCAAACTCCTGCCTCCGGGACAAAATGCTGGTAACCATGGCATTGATCAGATTCAGGATCCCGATCAACGCCAGAATGAAGCTCAGCAGCCCGCCTATCATGGAAAACATCCTGGTCTCTCCTGCAAATTCCTCTTCCAGAGTGGCTTTGGTGGAAAGCACCAGCTCCGGATGCTCCTGCTCGATCATTTCATTTAAGGACAGCATCACCTCTTCCTCCCGTCCCTCCTCCACATCAAGGCAGGCGTAGAGTCCGCCTTTCACATCGTAAAGCTCCCGGAAATCCTTTTCGCTGAGCAGAAGCTCCACGCCGCCTATGACGGTTGAGCGGGTACTTATGGCATAGGGATAGTCCGCGATGGCCATGATCTCCAACTCCTTCTTCGGCAAAGCCTCTTTTGCGCTGCCCGCTGTCAGCTTATCCCCCACGCGGACCCACTTGTCCTGCTGGTTGACAAGCAGCAGAGCATATCCCCCCTGCGCAAAGAGCTCCGGATCAAATTTTCCTTCTTTTATGTCCAGATAGGACATCATATCCTCTCCGAGATGGTAAATCGTTCCGTTGGTCGCTTTTTCTGTCTGTATCTGTTCCACGATCTGTTCCAGCCAGGGGCCGCTTTCGGATACCATCTCTTCCGAGGCAAAGTATTCCGTCAGCTTCCCGATCATTTCATCCGACAGGTCGATACGTCCGCCTTTGTGCTCCGGAACCCTGACCTGTTCCACGCCCGGCATCTGTTCGATCTCCGCTCTCACCTCCGGCGTGATAGCCTCGTAATCGCTTGCATCCGCCGCAAAATTGACAGTGGAAAAATGCCCCACCTGCATATCCGTGAGCAGGTAGGTTTTCACGTACTGATCAAAACTGAAGCCGTTTACCAGGCACCAGGTACCGCTTAACAGGATCAGGCTTAAAGACAGAGAACTGATCACCGACACGGCCTTACGCCTGTTTCTCCCCATATTGGCCAGCGCCATCCGTCCCATGGAGACCTTTGCGGTTTTTCTTTCCTTCTTTTTATACCGGGCGTTATCCACATAGCGGACCGCTTCTATTGGGGAGATTCCCGTGGCCAGCCGGCAGGGCCTGATGCAGCTTAAGTAGACTACCAGCAGAGAAAACAGGGCGGAACCTGCAAAAATCCAGGGATTTAAGGATACCTTCTTTACACCGTCTGTGAAAAGCGCCTCAAAAAGAGCAGGCAAAACTCCCTTTCCCACAAACCACCCGGCTATCATGCCCAGAGGGATTCCTGCCGCAGAGAGCATAAAGGCCTGCAGGCGCACCATACGTCGCAATTGTCTTCCCGTGGTTCCAATGGTCTTTAACAGACCGTAATACCGGATATCCGTGGTTACATTGATATAGAAAATGTTATAGATGATCAGGTATCCGGAGAGGATGATCACCGCCAGTATTCCCACTCCCAGCATCAGGGTAACGGTATCCACCGTGGCCGACGCATAAGCCCAGTTTACACTGATGCGCACCTCCTCATCGGAAAAGCCTGCCCGCTCCGTGAGCTCTTCCATCTGAGAATCTATATCATAAGAGGAAGCAAACCAGATGGAAGCCTGAATGGAACCTTCCGCATGATAAAGCCCCCTTTCATTCATGCGGCTGTTGTAATTTTCTTCCAGAAGATCAATATTCTCCTCCAGCCACTGCCTGGAGACCCAGAATTCCTGGGCATGGGATGCGTCGTTGGAGTACCAGAAGCCGCTTAAGACAAATTCCGCTTCTATTTTCCTCTCATTTCCCTCCCTGTCGTGGGTACTGATGGTCATAGGCACCTTTTCACCCAGCCTTAAGGGAACGCCCAGGGCCTCCAGAACCTTTGAGCTGGCCGCACATTCATGCAGCTCATGGGGCATTTCTCCTTCCTCCGGATAGCTGAAGGACCACTTCGCCATCTTATCCTCCGCGTAGCGCACCTCTGTCTGGATGGTATTCAGCTCCGGGCTTGCGCCAAAGCCCGCTATGATATCATAAGAGATATCCTCATAGCCGCCGGCCTGCCTGATCTTTTCATACTCCTCTCCCGACAGGTATTTATATCCTCCGTGGGCGCTGGTTCCGATCTGCCGGAAGGTAGCCTCCTGAATGGACTCGATCATGGATCCCCCTACCGTAAACAGGGCCGTGAAAAGCAGTGTAGTCAGAGCGATTGCCAGAACGGCAATCAGATTTTTCCATCCCTTCTCCCACATGGTCCGCCAGGAAAGGGAACGGATTATTTTTTTATTCGATACTTTTTTCATACTTCCCGATATGTTCCTTTCTTTTAATAGGAAACGGCTTTCGTCGTTTCGTTTTGCACTGTCTGCAGGATTCGGATGCAGCAAAATTTCCTGTGCGAACGTGCGCATTGCGCCCTTTAAGTTCTTGACTTTACTTTTCCGTCCTCAATCCTCACCATACGGTCCGCCATCTGTGCAATCTCTTCATTATGGGTGATCATCACAATGGTCTGCTCGAATTTCCTTGCCGTCACCTTTAAAAGTCCCAATACATCCTGGCTGGTTCCCGAATCCAGATTCCCTGTGGGCTCATCCGCTAAAATGATGGCAGGTTTGGCAGCAAGCGCTCTGGCTATGGCCACTCTCTGCTGCTGCCCTCCGGAGAGCTGGGATGGCAGGCTGTTTGTCTTACTTTCCAGTCCCAGGGTTTTGATAATCCGGTCAATGTACTCCTCATCGATTTTATTTCCATCCAGCTGTATGGGAAAAACAATGTTCTCGTATACATTCAGAACCGGCACCAGGTTGTAGCTCTGAAACACAAAGCCTATCTTTCTTCGACGGAAAATGGCCAGAGCATCCTCCTTCAGGGTGGAAATATCCTTGCCGTCCACCACCACCTTCCCTTCCGTTGGGTAGTCCAGACCGCCCAGCATGTGCAGAAGCGTGGATTTTCCGCTTCCCGAGGTTCCTATGATAGAAACAAATTCACCCTGCTCCACCTTCAGATCCACGCCGTCAAGGGCTTTTACCAGGCTCTCGCCCTCTCCGTAATATTTCTTTAATCCCGTTGTCTCCAAAATGATCATACCTTACCTCCGCATTATTTCCTTAAGATCAACATACCTCACTATTCTGATCTCATATTTTTTATTATTATAATAAAAAAGCCTTTCCCTCCTCTTTCCGAATTCTAACAGTTCTGAAAGATTTGGTTCCGGCTATTTGTAACTATTCAGCCTCCTGCTTCATAGTTACGGAATCTGCCCATTCCAAATGTCTACGTTCCACTCCGGTCGGCGCTGGACAAACGTCCACCGGACGTTTCGCGCCCTTCGGCGAGAGCAGATTCCCTCTTGGCTAAATTTACACGTTCTCACGGACTTTGCAACAATTGCAAAGTCCTAGCTGAATAGTACCGTCTATTTTTCATTCTTACTGATATAAAAAGAGAATATACTTCCCTGTTGTCCCGACTTCACTTTTACATAACCGTTCTGCTTTGCGGCAATTTCCCGCACCAGGTAGAGGCCGATCCCCACACCCTTCTCCTGTGCCGCATCCCGGCTTCTGTAAAACCGCTCAAAGATCTGCGCCTGCTCCTCCTCCCGCATCCCGATTCCCTGATCCTCCACCTGCACGGCCGCAAACATTTCATATTCCTTCACTTTCACCCGCACTTCCGTATTGGGAGGACTGTATTTCACTGCATTGTCGATGAGATTCCCGATGGCTTCTTCTGTCCATTTCCGGTCAAAGCAGGCGAATGCTTCCGAGGGTTCCAGAATCACCCTGATCCCCTTTGCGGACGCTTCCTCACCGGCGCCTGAAACCGCCGATGCAAGCATGGGCATAAGAGGCTGATTCTCAGGATTCAGTACAAAGATCTCTCCCTCCAGACGGGAAGCTTTCACCAGCGAGCGGATCAGAAAATCCAGCTTTTCCGACTGCTCTCTTATATTTTCCACAATGGGAACAAGCTCCGGATCTCTCTCCCTCTCCTGCAGAAGCTGGGAATAAAGCAAAATATTAGCGATGGGCGTTTTGGTTTGATGGGAGATATCGGAGATCAGCGACTTGATCCTCCCCTGTTCCTCCTCCACCCGCCGTTTTGAAGCCATGGAGGAGGATAAGAACCGCCTCCATTTTGTCTCCAGCCTGGAAAGCCTGCTCTCATCATACTCTCCCTCCTCAAAGGTGCCATCCATGGCTTCGTCCAGCATGTTTTCCAGTATTTCCATGGTTTTAAAGCGTGTTCTTTTCTTTCTTTTCACCCTGCCCTCCATGCTGCCCTTTTTTGCAGCATCGCGATGTGAAATTGGCACAGACACTTTTGCGTCTGCGATTCCATTTATGCTGCGTTTAGAGACGTTTTCACTCATACTTTCCAGATATATCCTTTTCCGTAGACAGTCTGCAGATGGCCGTCTCCGCCTTCCCGCAGTTTTGTCCGGAGTCTGTTGACCGTGACAGACAATGCATTTTCATCCACATATTCCGTCTCCTCTGTCCAGATGCGGTCTATCAGCTTTTCTCTGCTGAGGATGATATTTCTATTTTCCACCAGAATTTGAAGGAGCTTAAGTTCTGTCCTGCTTAAGGGAATCTCCTCGCTTCCCCTTCTGACCTGCATCTCCTCGAAGCAGAAGGTCAGATCTCCAAACCGGTAGATCTCTTTTCTTCCCCTGCCTGTATTTTTGAGCGCCTTATCAATTCTTGCCCTGAGCACCATAAGACTGAAAGGCTTCGTGATGTAATCCTCCGCCCCCAGTTCCAGTCCGCGCACTTCATCGATCTCCAGATCATTCGCCGTAATGATCACCACCGGAATATTTCTGCTGTCCTTTATCCGCCTCAGAAGATCATAACCGCTGCCATCCGGCAGATTCAGATCCAGTAGTATCAGATCAAGCTCCGGCTGTGCCTCTATGGCCACTTCGGCCTCCGATATGCTTTCACACAGAACGAATGTAAAATCCTCTCTTTTCAGGGCCAGTTCAATTCCTTCCCTGAGCCCTCTGTCGTCTTCCACAATCAAAATATTCTTCATACAAACTTCCTTTTGCGGGCCTGCGCATGCTGCGCTAAAAATTGAGCAGGGAGAAAAATTCCCCCTGCTCGATTATTTTCCCAGTTTCATTTCTCAGTTTCTGATAGTTTACTTGCCCGCAAGTTCCACTTTCAGGCTCTCTGTGAGAGCAGGAACAATCTTGTTCAGATCACCTACGATGCCGTAATCAGCCACATCAAAGATAGGAGCTGTCTCATCCTTGTTGATTGCAATGATGATATCGGACTCCTCCATACCTGCCACATGCTGAATCGCTCCGGAGATGCCGATGGCAAAATATACATTGGGACGTACAGTCTTTCCGGTCTGTCCTACCTGCAGATCCTTCGGCTTCCATCCTGCGTCAACTACTGCACGCGAGCAGCTTACGGTAGCACCCAGCACTGCCGCCAGATCATCCAGAATCTTAAAGTTTTCGGGGCTTCCTACACCACGGCCGCCTGATACCAGAATCTTCGCATCCATAATATCGGCCACATCTGAAACAGCCTTAACCACCTCAAGAATTTCAACATACTTCTCATTAGGTGTAAATCCGGGATTAAACTCGATCACTTCCGCCTTTCTTCCTGCCTCCCTGGGCGCCTTCTGCATAACGCCGGGACGAACAGTTGCCATCTGCGGGCGGAAATCAGGACATGCGATGGTTGCAATTGTATTACCGCCAAATGCCGGACGTGTCATAAGCAGCTGATTATGAAGCTGCTCCCTGCCGGGAATGGGATTTAACGGGAAATCTCCGATATCCAGCTGTGTACAGTCAGCCGTCAGTCCTGTATGGATCCTTGCCGATACCCTGGGACCCAAGTCACGTCCGATAGCGGTCGCGCCGATCAGGAAAATTTCAGGCTTGAATTCATTGATTACAGAGCTGATAGCATGCGCATAGGGCTCTGTTCTGTACTCCTTCAGTTCGGGATCATCCACAACGATTACCTTGTCAGCGCCGTACTCGGCAAGTTCGTCAGCCAGACCCTTTACACCGGAGCCCACCAGAACGGCTGTTACTTCTGTGCCCAGATCCTTTGCAAGGTCTTTGCCCTTGCCTACCAATTCCAAAGCAATTCCACCGAGTACATTGTCTACCTGCTGAGCAAAGACAAATACTCCCTTATAATCTTGAATATTCATTTTGAACCTCCATTATTGTATTTAAATCGCAATCGTTCTTTAAATTACATGCTTTACTTTTAACTTCTCGATGATGTAGTTTACAGATTCCGCAGGATCAAGAGTAACCTTTTCGCCGGCACCCTTTCTCACCTTGTCAGATGCCTTTGCAATCTGAGTAGGCGACCCCTTAAGTCCAAGGTTGGAATCCTCCACATCAACCAGATTTGCTCTTCCCCATACGGTAATTTCTGTGTTATATGCATCAAAAATCCCGCCGGGAGTCATATAACGGGGCTCATTTAATTCAGCAAGTGCCGTAATCAGGCAGGGCATTTTTGCCTTTAAAACATGATATCTGTCGTCATACTGGCGCTCTACGATCACACTGTCACCTTCGATCTGAATCTTCTGTGCATAGGAAATAACAGGGATTCCAAGATGCTCGGAAA
>CAMWFQ010000038.1 GCA_947173495.1 uncultured Lachnospiraceae bacterium
TTAGCCGCATACAGTCCCGTCATTCCCGCCACGCCTTTTTCCCGGATCCTGCTTCGTATTTCTTCCTTCAGAGCCGCATTTCTCTCATCCGGATCCGAAAACGAACGGGTAAACTCATAATCCTGAGGGTTATAGCGTCCATCTTCCTCAAGACCCATCATGATCCAGTGACAGTACGGCGTATTTTTCACTTCCGCCAGTTCGGGGCTCAGATGATCATGATAGATACCATATTGAAGCGCAGATGTCAGGAGCAAATAGAGCGCCCCTGTGGACAGCATATATGCGGCCGCCTTCTTCCATTTTCTTCTCAGCAGAAAAGTCAGAGAAATCGCCGCACTCATAATCAGGACTGTGGGCTTCAGCCATATGCCCACCGCTGCGGTCACACCGGAAAGCAGGCACAGCCCCCACATGCGGTATCCTTCGCTTTCATCTGTTTTCAGCGCAATATAATACAACAGGATTGGAAACAGCATGGACAGGGAATCCGTATAAAAAACATCTGCCATAAACAGAAACGGAATCATACTGCCGGTCAAAAGCAAGGTAAGAATTCCATACCTGCTTCCCCAGAGCTTTTTAGCCGTCAGACTGACCAGTGAATAGGTGGCCAGAAGGAGCCCTTCATTTACCAGTGCCGCAATCAGGAAATAATCATCTGTAAAAACGTGAAACAGCTTAAATACAGCATAAAGAAAACACAGGCCGCCCAGATTATTGGGAAACCAGTCAAAATAATCATAATAGCCGGCAAAGCTTCCCGTTTCCACCCATTGTATGGCTCCCCCGTAGATAGCTTCCAGATCATAGCTCGGAATATATCGCAGCTTATTGATATGACCGATCTGAGTCGTTCCCATTATGATTAAAAATGCAGTCAGACAAAAAGGATAGATTTTATTAAAAAATTCGTCTTTTCCAATACTTTTACAGAGCAAAAACAGAATCAGTAAAGAAAACAATACGGTTCCCGTCCACACTCCCGCAGACCGGTTCAGAATCAGTATACTGATCAGCATAAAGGTCATCAGCGCAGACAGACAGATATCGATCAGTGGAATAATACCCGCTCTCCTTTTTTTCACCTTGAACGTTCTCCTTCCAAACTTATCTTGAGCCAAACCGGATATGTAAGCATCAGCGGTTCTATATACCGAAAATTGCTTACCGGTCCCAGCAAATAGGTAAACCACAAAAGAAAGGATGGAATCATGGCCAGAACCGCCGCCTTTTTCTTATTTATCGCAGACCAGATTCCAAAAAACAGCAGAATCCATACAGGTGTTCCAATGGAAAAAATCTGCCGCAGCACCGGCAAATGCATCCATCCGAATTGATTTTCTGCTACTTTTTCATACCATCTGAAAACAGACGGCAGCAGATCCGCTCTCGCAGCCGGATATTCCTGACTGCAATTTTCCGTCTCGATATATTCTCTGACAGAATCCTTCGGGGGATACCAATAGGGTAAATTCAGCGCAAGAAAGGCCTTACTATATTCCTTTGGATAAATCATGAGCAGTCTCGACCAGAGCGAAAGGAATTCCCCCGCATCCTCCCTGTATGCGTTTTCATTAAAGCGGGCTTTGATCATGTCTGCAAAAAAGCGGTCATAGGATTCCACATCCGGTATATACTTTTTTATCCGTTCCCTGTCCTCTTCCTCAAGTTCTCCGGAATGTTCCCGGTAAACGGCTGCCAGCTGACTCATCGGCACCGAGAGCATTTCCTTTCGCTCTCCTTCCGCTACTCCCATGCCCGGATATATGATCTTTGTCACAAAGTAATACGCCAGCACCGCAAACAACAGCCCTCTGAACCGTGACACTTTCATTCTGAAAACCAAAAGCAATATCAGCAGAAAAAGAAGAAGTACATAAATCATATTATTCCTGAACAGACAGCACAGCAGCCCCAGCGCCATTACCTTCTTTTGCTGCTTCTCATCTTCTTTCTTATCTGTCGTAACCTCATTTTCAAAAAAATCTGTCAGCGCTATGCTGAACAGCAGGAAGAATCCTGAAAACAGTACATCCTTTGTCATAATCAGCGCAAAAATATGAAATACCGGATTTACCGCATAATACAGAAAAGCAGCTTTTGTGGAGAAGCGCTCTCCCTTTCTTCCGGAGATCCAGACAATCACATATGCATCAATTCCCGTTATAATCAACAATTGTACAGATGTATATAAAACAATTCCAATCTGTTCTATTTGCAGGAGCTGTTCCAGATAAAGAAACAGGCTCCATACGAGCGTATGAAAAAACGGATGGTGATTGTTAAATGGAATGATCCGCAGCGTCTGCCATGTGATATAGCCTGCGTCATAGCTCATACATCCCGGAAAATATGCCAGAAAGCATGGCAGATAGCATAACGTCAACAGCAGATACACCGGCCAAAATCTATAAGATTTTTCTCCGCTTCTGTTCCGGAATCCCTGGGCCGTCTTCTCCATCACCTGATAAAAAATCGAAAATAATTCTCCCCAGATACACCCCCATACCGAAAACTGTATCCAGAAAGAATCCCTCCATACTTCTTTCTCCACCGCCTCTCCAATGATAAGAATCGCGCTGAATAAAAATCCCAGGGCCATACCTGCCAGCCGGCACTTTCGTTTTATGATTTTTTCAGATAAAAATACTGTTCTCACGATCCCCCTCATGCCCTCTCTGACCTCTTTATATGGCAGCCCTGTCAATGTCCGGAATATGCCTTATCCACATCAATCACTGCAAAATAATTCCTGTTGATCTCAAAAATCCTGTTCTGAATATAAGCCGTGACCTCCTGATCTGACATTGGATAGTCATAAGGGATCACTACATCAAAGATCAGATTTGTATGGGTAGGGCCGTGCACCACTCTGAAGTCATGAAAGTTCACTCTTCCCTCCATCCCCGCTATGATATCAGCCACTTTGCCTTTCAGCTCGTTGGTCAGTTCATCATCCAGGCAGATGGGATCCATGTGGATCACTGCACTGCAGTTTAATTCTCTCTGCAGCCGGTGTTCGATTACATCGATCATATCGTGAAGCGCCAGAATATCTCCGGAGGAAGGTACCTCCACATGAACAGAGAGCATCACCCTGCCGGGTCCGTAATTGTGTACCACAAGATCGTGCAGTCCTATCACGCCCTGCTCCTTATATTCCATGATGATCCGCTCCACTCTTTCCACAAATTCGGGCTCAGGGGGCTGGCCCAGAAGCGGTCCTATGGTTTCCCTGGCAGCGCTGTACCCTGCTCCGAATACGAACAGCGCTACCACCACACCACAATAGCCATCGAGCACAAGTCCCGTATGCTGTGCGATCAGCGTAGTCGCAAATACAACAAAAGTTGCCACAGCATCACTTAAACTGTCTTTTGCCGTAGCATCCATAGCGGCGCTTTCAATCTTTTTACTCACGCTTTTGTTGTAAAGAAACATATAGATCTTGACCAGAATAGAAAGGATCAGAATTCCCAGTATAACCGGTGAAGACTCCACCGCTGCCGGATGGAGAATCTTTTCCACTGATGTTTTCAGCAGTTCAAATGCCATGATTAAAATAATAAGAGACACCAGAAAACCGGAAATATATTCGATCCGTCCATGTCCGAAGGGATGACTGCTGTCCGGCTTCTGCCCCGCCATCCGAAACCCCACCAGCGTAATAACCGAAGAACCGGCATCTGAAAGGTTATTGAAGGCATCAGCGGTAATCGCAATAGAACCACTGATCAGCCCGGCCAGAGCCTTTCCGGCAAACAAAAAAAGATTCAGCGCAATGCCAACGCCCCCGCAGAGCACGCCATATGCCTGGCGTACCTTTGTATCCGATATATTATGATGATCTCTGATCCATAATCTGGCAAGAAATGATATCATTTTTATCCCCATTTCTGCGTTGCTTTGTTGTGCAAATCCATAAAATGGCTAAATCCATAAAATGGCTAAATCCATAAAATGGCTAAATCCATAAAATGGATTAACGAGTTTGTGGCAAGCAACGCGCAGACACAAATCTCGCGATTGAAAATTTTAAAAATTTTAATTTTCAATCTTAACTCCCCCTGATTTTTGAGCGGTGCTCTCGGAGAAAAAGACAAGCGATACTAAAAGTTATTGCTGAACAGGTCCTAACAGTTCAAATACTTTCCCTGTTATGTTTTCTATCCATTTTAAAATATTCCGGTAAAAAATACAATATTTCTGTTGACAAACATCTTGAAGAAGCGTATGTTAAATTTGTTATCTATTGACATGGTACATAAGAAAGGAGGGTAATGATGAATATAAAATCCAAAAGTCGTATGAATCGAATCATTTCCATAAAATTACCTGACTGCTTATGTTTCCCTGATCAGAGGCCGGATGCAGCATATGTTTCTTTTCATGAAAAGAAGCCGTTTTAGCGCCCGCAGATAAATAAGAGCCTTCAGCAGCCGTGGTAATTTGCCACGGCTTTTTTATGCGCAGGCCCGCATAAGGAAATATGCTGCTGACGCAGCATGCGGGCCGCGCGCGAGTAGGGAGAAAAAAACTTCCCTACTCGAATTACACACGGGCACCCAGAGGAAAAATGTCAGCAGAAGCTGACGGGTGCCCGGTGCGCGAGTAGGGGAAAGCCTTCCCCTACTCGATGGCGCAGGAATGCACAGAGGAAGTTGTTGCTGACGCAACATGCGGGCCGCGCGCGAGCAGGGAACGTCTTTCCTGCTCGATGGCGCATTATATATCAGAATCTTACTGCAGAAATGAGGAGAATATGAAAAAACTGTCAACTTACATTTTTAAACACAAATTTGTTTATCTGATCGCTATTGTATCAATGGTGATCAGCGTTTCTCTGGATATGCTCTCTCCCCAGCTTACCCGGCTGATCGTAGACGATGTCATCCTGGGCGGAAAAAGTGAAAAGCTGATGCCGCTTCTTATCGGCATTCTGTGCATCGGATTTGGGAGGTGCCTTTTTCAGTATACCAAGGAATTTCTGTTTGATATCACCGGCGCCAGAATCGCCGGGGAAATAAGGCGTGATATTTTTACACATGTACAGTCACTGAGTGCGGAGTTTTTTGACCGGACAGGAACCGGCGAGCTGATGAGCCGGGTAAAAGATGACGTGGACAGGCTCTGGGATGGTCTTTCTTATGTGGGAATGCTGTTGCTTGAAGTTCTGATACATACTTCCATTGTTCTGTTCTGCATGTACAGTCTGAACTGGAAGCTGGCTGTTCTTCCCACCTTCTGTATGGCTGTTGCCGCAGCCATCGCCATATTTATGGAGCAGAAGCTGGACCGGGTCTATGAAGAGATCAGTGAAGAGAACGCATCTCTGAATACTGTAGCGGAAGAAAATCTGGCAGGTGTCAGAGCCGTCAAGGCCTTTGCCCGTGAGAAATATGAGATTTCCAAATTTCTTTCTCATAATCAGCGCTACTATGACCTGAATATGACACAGTCCAAATTGTTTGTAAAGTATCATCCGTACCTTTCCATGATCACAAAGCTCCTCCCCCTTGTCATCCTTCTGATTGGGGGCTTCCTGGTCAGAAATGGGGAAATGTCTCTGGGAGATCTGAGCGCTTTTATTGAATATTCCATGAACATTGTCTGGCCCATGGAGATGCTGGGATGGCTTACCAACAGCTTTTCCGCTGCAATTGCTTCCAACCGGAGACTGAAAAAGCTCTATGCGGAAAAGCCGGTGATCCTTGATCCCGAACATCCGGTTCTTTTGCCGGAGGTTAACGGAAAAATAACGTTTTCACATGTTTCTTTTCACAAGGCTGACAACCATGAAATTCTGCATGATATTTCCTTTACCGTGGAACCCGGAAAAACAGTAGGGATCATGGGCGCTACCGGAGCCGGAAAAAGTTCTCTGATCTATCTGCTTCAGCGCCTTTATGATGCCACAGACGGAACGATTATGCTGGATGATGTGAATGTAAGAAATCTCTCGCTGAAGCAGCTGCGCAGCTCCATTTCGCTGGTGATGCAGGATGTGTTTCTTTTCTCGGACACCATACTTGAGAATGTCAAGCTGGGGCAGAAAAACTCTCTTTCTCTGTCCGCCGTACGGCAGGCGGCGGAGAGCGCCCAGGCAGGAGGCTTCATTGAACGGATGGAAAAGCAATACGACACGGTAATCGGCGAGAGAGGTGTTGGTCTTTCGGGCGGCCAGAAGCAGCGCCTTACCATTGCCAGAGCCCTCGCCAAGAAAACACCGGTGCTGGTACTGGACGATTCCACTTCCGCTCTGGATATGGAAACCGAACAGTCTATTCATGAGTCTCTGCGTCAGCTGCCGGACACGACCAAGATCATTATCGGCCACAGAATCAGCGCTGTCTGCCATGCCGACGAAATCCTGATCCTGGAAAACGGCAGGATTGCAGAGCGGGGAACCCATGAAAGCCTGCTGGCCCGGAAAGGCATGTACTATCAAACCTATGTCGCCCAATATGGCGAACCAAAGGAGGTAATTACAGCATGAGTATCAATTCCTATAAAGAAGATGAGCATCTTGAAGGGAGCAGCAAAACCCGCACCCTTCTCCGCCTGCTCTCCTACCTTCTTGCCTATAAAAAAGAGGTGATCTGCGTTCTGCTGATCATGACTTTCTGCGTCATGGTCTCACTCCTGAATCCGCTGATCATTGAAGCGTCTATTGACTCCTATATTTCTGCGGGGAACCTGCCGGGGCTTTTGAAGCTGGTTTTCTTTGCCGCAGCGCTCAATCTTCTGATGATCGGAGGGATCCGGCTGCGCATGTATATCATGGCAAAGGTCTGCAATCAGATACTTCTGACCATCCGGCAGGAACTGTATACCCATATCCAGACCCTGGATCTGCAGTTTTTTGACAGCCGCCCCACCGGCAAGATTCTTGCCCGGATCATTGGCGATATCAATTCCCTGAAGGAGGTACTGAACAATTTTGTCACTACTCTGATACCGGATTTTACCACTGTCATAGCTGTGGCCTTTATCATGTTTATCAAAAATCCGGGCCTTGCGGCGGCTTCTCTGAGCAGTCTGCCTTTTATGATCCTGTGTATCTGGCTGATTCAGTTTTATTCTCACCAGAAATGGCAGGATTTCCGCAAGAAATCCTCCAACCTGAATGCCTTTATCCACGAAGATATGTCAGGGATGCGCATTATCCAGAGCTTCACCGCAGAAAAGGAGACCGGCAATACCTTTGACGAGCTTTTGTATGAACATCGTCGTTCTTTTACCAGCGCTGTGCGTCTCAACGATGCCATGGGTTCTGTGATCGATCTAAGCTGGGGTGTGGGACTGGCTGCTCTGTATTTTGTCGGTCTCAGAATTTTCAGCCCCGGTCAGGTCTCTATCGGAACGTTCCTTGCCTTCGGAAGTTACATTGGCATGTTCTGGAAGCCGATTATGAATCTGAGCAACTTTTATAATCAGATTATCACCAATATTGCCGCTGCCGAGCGCGTCTTTGAAATCATGGATACCCCCGCCGGCATCACAGATGACGAGAATGTGACAGAGATCCCGCCTATTAAAGGCCGGGTAACTTTCTCCCATGTGAGCTTTTCCTATGATCGGGATGTAAAAGTACTGAATAATGTAAGCTTTGACATTCGTCCGGGAGAAACCATTGCCCTGGTAGGCCCTACCGGTGCCGGCAAGACGACCATTGTTAATCTGATCAGCCGCTTCTATGATGTGCAGGAAGGAATCGTCAGCATTGATGGATATGACGTAAAGAAAGTTTCCATTGAAAGTCTTCGCCGTCAGATGGGAATTATGACGCAGGATAACTTCCTGTTCACAGGGACAATCCGAGACAATATCCGTTATGGCAGGCTGGATGCCACCGATGAGGAAATCGTGGCAGCCGCCAAAGCTGTCCGTGCCCATGATTTTATCTGTGCGCTTGAAAAGGGATATGACACTGTTTTGTCCGAACGGGGAGGCGGTCTTTCCGTCGGTCAGAAGCAGCTCCTTGCTTTTGCCCGCACTATGGTATCCAACCCCAATATCCTGATACTGGATGAAGCGACCTCCAGTATCGACACGCGGACAGAGCTTCTGGTGCAGGAAGGAATCGACGCCCTGTTAAAGGGACGCACATCCTTCGTAATCGCGCACAGACTCTCTACCATCCAGAAAGCCGACCGGATTTTTGTGATCGACAACGGCGGTATTGCAGAGGAGGGATCCGCGGCGGAACTAATGGCCAAAAAGGGAGCCTATTACAGGCTCTATACTGCACAGCTGATGACCGGATCGGCCGGTTAACAGGCAGACAAACAAGCTTTACCAGATTCGCGGGACTTTCCTGTAAGAGAAAAAGGCGGCAACACATTTCAAACCTGTGCTGCCGCCTTATCTATGTGCAGGGTCGCATGGGGTCAATATTCCATATCCCATTCATGCTCTCCTCCCCAGTCTCCAATCAGCTGTGAGGTCATCCCTTCCGGTGTGAGCACCCTGGTTTCAAACCGATAATTCATCTGGGGGACATAATTCTCCTGCCCAAGCTTTACATTGCTGTAAAGATATACGAATTCATACGTAGTGTGCGGATAATACTCTCCATTTTCAGAGGCCGGCTCATAGGAAATGCAGATCCGCTGAACCCCCGCATCCTCCTGCTTTGCTCCCCAGATCTTAATCACTCCGCCGGTCTGGGGATAATCCTCAAAATCTGCAAAGGCAAATCTCCACTGCCCTTCTTCACACGTCAGTTGGATCTTCTCCCGGCTTACCGGTATGTAGGTTTTTCCGTCCCAATATTCCATACTTCCTTCAATAAACTGATCCCGAATAGAGAGATAAGTCTCCGACTGCATAAAATCCTTGATGGGCTCAAACTCTCCGGACTCAAAAATCGCGAAAGCATCTGCAAAAGCCGATTGTGCCCACACTGCCTTGTCCAGACAGGCGCTGAGCCCGGTAAGGCTCCCGTTCTCATCCAGCAGCGATATCTCTCCAAGAAGCGCCTGATAGTCTGTCATGTGGGAAAGCTCCAGACTGATCGATTGACTCCTGGGAAGCGCAAACTGGAGGATCTCTGTTTTAAGCTCCTCCGAGGGATGTTCCGCATAAACGGAGAGCATTCTTTCCATCACGGCAAGATACCGTTCAAAGCTGCAGCCCCCTTCTTCCCCGCTTCCAAAAGCTCCGCAGAAAAGCTCTGTCTGTTCTTCTCCCAGCAGCCGGGCATAACAGGCATCCAGCAAACGATACCCGTCCACATTATCCGGATCCGTTTCTATGGCGGCAATACATTTTTCAAGTGTGTCAAAGCTGCAATTGTCCTCATTAATGTCCGCCACTGCATCGTTTAACACCTGCACACAGTATTCCTGCAAAAGTCCTTCATCCTGCGTTGTCTCCCAACCGCGATAAAGTACCTGTTCCGCCGACTCCCAGTCCTCCTGGTTCTGATAGACACCCGCCATAGCCCGGTAAGCTTTGACTGACATGGAATCAATCTGCAGCGCTTCCTCACAGGAGGCAATAGCCTCCTCATATTCCCGGGTCTCAATATACTCGCTTGCTGCTTCGAGATGCCTTATCACCTTTGTCTGAGGCATCAGATTCCATACAAGAAGGCTTCCTCCTGCCCCGATACCCAGAATCAGAAGCGCCAGCACGATGCGCCGCATCATTACAGTTTTCCTTCGCTTTTTCTTCCCGCGCACACGTGTATGTACCACCCGGGCGGATGCCCGTGTTCCGGCCGGCGTCCGCTTGTTACGGGCCGTTGCCTGGGTACGGGCATGGCTGTTCTGTGTCGTCCTGATTTTTCCTGTTTCCTTTTCTTTCATTTACCTTCCTCAATTTCAAATTCTTCCATTCCTGCTGCTCCAGCGTACCGGCATCTGCCTTTATGATTTCTTTTTGGACAGAATCTTGCCCAAAGGCCTGCCGCCTTTTGTATCTTTTCCTTTCCTGCTCTCTCGTTCATTACTGCTGAAGCGGTCCTCGCGTCTCTTCCTGCCATGGTCACCGGCAGATCGATCCTCTCTGCCACTTCTGCCTCTTTCTCCGCCGAAACGATCCTCTCTGCTTCTTCTGCCTCTTTCTCCGCCGAAACGATCCTCTCTGCTTCTTCTGCCTCTTTCTCCGCCGAAACGGTCTTCCCCGTCTCTTCTGCCGCTCTCTCCGCCGAAATGATCCTCTCCGCCTCTTCTGCCGCGGTCTCTCCAGGCACCCGAAAAGACATCACTTCTGCCACCCTGCCGTCTTTCCCTTTCGTGTCTCTTTGCTCTGCGGCTCTTCTCCATAAAAGGCTTTTCTTCTTCAATCGCCTCCGGTTCATCCCCCACACGCATCTTCATAAGAGCTGCGGCAAGATCCAGAACCGCAAATTCTCTTTTTTCTGTCATATGCAGGACAAATTCCTTCATCTCCGTCAGATCCTTCTGCGCCATCAGCTCCATCGCCTCTGAAAGCACTCGGTCGGACTTTACCCTCACTATGTCTTCCGGTGCGGGCATTTTCCTTTCTTTGATGGTGGTATGGCAAACCTTTTCTATGCTTCGTATCTTATAAATGTCTCTTCCGGATACCAGCGTAAAAGATCTGCCTTTTCTGCCGGCCCTTCCGGTACGACCGATTCTGTGTACATAGTACTCGATATCATCCGGTACATCATAGTTGAACACCGCGTCAACACCGCTCACATCGATTCCTCTGGCTGCCACGTCCGTCGCGATCAGAATCGCACACCTGCCTCCTCTGAAAAGATTCATCACGGTATCTCTCTGAAACTGAGAAAGATCGCCATGAAGCGCTTCCGCTTCATATCCTGCCTCTTTCAGCTGCAATGCGATCTCGTCCACCATACGCTTGGTATTACAGAAAATCAGGCTGCGGGAAGGCTGATAATAGTCCAGCAGGCGGCAGAGCGCTTTTGTCTTATCCTTCTTATTCACCCTGTAATATGTCTGCTTGATCGCAGAAACTGTCAGCTCCTGAGGCGTCACTCTGATAAAAGCCGCATTTTTCTGGTAGGTTCCGGCAATATCCAGTATCTCCTGGGGCATCGTCGCTGAAAAAAGAGCCATCTGGTGTTCTTCCGGCATGTCCGCCAGCACCGTCTCTATATCCTCACGGAAGCCCATATCCAGCATTTCATCTGCCTCATCCAAAACAATCATTTTTACACAGGCTGTCTTGATCGTATGTCGTCTTAAGTGATCCATAACGCGTCCGGGTGTTCCCACGATGATCTGAACGCCCTGGCTGAGCGCCTTAATCTGTTTGCTGATATCCTGTCCCCCATAAACCGGAAGTACTTTAATACCATGCATATACCTGGTAAGCTTACGTATCTCCTCCGCTGCCTGCATAGCCAGCTCCCTGGTAGGGCAGAGAATGATCCCCTGGGGTTTTTTGATATCCGGATCTACGCTCTGTATCATGGGAATCGCAAAGGCCGCTGTCTTTCCTGTGCCCGTCTGCGCCTGTCCGATAATGTCTCTTCCCTCCAGCAAGATCGGGATGGATTTTTCCTGAATAGGTGTCATCACATCAAATCCCATCTCCTGCACTGCTTTCAGAATCTCAGGCAAAATCCCTGACTCGCCAAAGCGCAGTTCTCCTCCTGTCTCTTCGCTTATTTCATTATTAATTCCATCGTTCATTCTTTCTTCCACTGGTGTTACCATCCGTTTCTTTCCTCTTCGTCATTTTCTTCGTCATTCAAAAACTGTTCCATTATAAACCGTGGGCGCGCTTTTGTTTCCAGATAAATTTTGCCGATATATTCCCCCACCACTCCAAGAGAAAGCAGAATCAATCCTCCAATCGCCCACACCGACACCATCAATGTGGTCCATCCCACAATCGTTGCCCCTGTAAAATGCCGCACAAGACTGTAGATCAGCATGCCGATGCTGACAATAAAGATAAAAAATCCCAGACCAGTGATCATCCTGATAGGCTTGGTACTCAAAGAGGTAATCCCTTCCACAGCAAACGAAAGCATTTTCCCCAGAGGATATTTGCTCTCACCTGCAAAGCGCTCTCCTCTTTCGTAGTATACCACATCTGTAGAATATCCAATCATTGGTACGATCCCCCGAAGGAATAAATTGACCTCCCCATATTGGGAAAGCCCCTCTAAGGCACGCCTGCTCATCAGGCGGTAATCCGCATGATTGAACACAGTATTGGCTCCCATGGCATTCATCGCCTTATAGAACCCTTCGGCGGTAGCCTTTTTGAAAAAGCTGTCTCTTTCCCGGCTGCTGCGAACGCCATAAACGATATCCGTTCCGTTTAGGTATTTCTCTACCATCGCGTCCATAGCGTTGATATCATCCTGCAGATCTGCATCCATGGAGATTACCATGTCCGCATATTCCTTTACCGTCATGAGCCCGGCCAGCAAAGCGTTCTGGTGTCCCCTGTTTCTGCTCAGGTTGATGCCGCCAAACACTTTGTCTTTCTGATGCAGCCCGCAGATAAGCTCCCATGTCCGATCCTCTGAACCATCGTTCACAAAAATAATACGGCTTTTCTTATCAATTTTACCCTGCCTGACCAAATCACCCATTTTCTTATGAAGACGCGCGGCTGTTTCCGGCAATACAGCCTCCTCATTGTAACATGGGATTACAAGATATAAAATATTTTCCATAACGCTTTCTCCGTACACGTATACCGCAGCAACAGTTCATTCCGCAGCCCTGTCAAAAGAGCATACTTATATATCATATCCTATTATCCCGCAAGATACAATGATTTTTTACACTCCTGATTCACTTTCTGCAGCCTTTCCTCCGACATTTTTTCTTTCGGTTTGTACTGGCAATTGTCATGTGGATATGGTATCATGAAAAACATGTTGCAATCTTGATGAATAAACTGATACTAAGGATGCAGGGATAAGTTCATGAAAGAAACAAAACAGGAACTATTAATCAATAAACACGACTTTTACAGAAATCTGGCGAGGCTTGCTTTTCCGATTGCACTTCAGAGCCTGATGCTCGCGTCGGTAGCCGCCGGCGATGCTCTGATGCTTGGAAAGGTTGCTCAGGATGAAATGACAGCGGTCTCTCTGGCAACTCAGATTCAATTTGTCCAGAATATGTTCCTTGGCGCTATCACGGCAGCAGGCGCCATCCTTGGCGCACAGTATTGGGGCAAAGGAGACAGACATACCCTGGAAGATATTTTTAACATGATGCTCCGGTTTTGCGGTGTCGTGTCCATTCTGTTTTTCCTGGCATGTGAACTGATTCCGGAGCTTCTCATGCATATATTCACACATGACGCCCCGCTGATTGCTCTCGGCAGTTCTTATCTGCGTATTGCAGGCTGGTCCTATCTGCTTACAGGCATCTCACAATGCTATCTGACTATGATGAAAGTGTCAGATCATGTAAAACCCTGCGCACTCATCAGTTCCTGCGCAGTACTCCTGAATCTGTGCCTGAATGCGATATTTATATTTGGACTGCTGGGCGCGCCCAGAATGCAGACAAGGGGCGCCGCTCTGGCCACCACCATTTCACGAATTGTGGAACTGGCTCTGTGTATTGCTTTATCATCAGGACGAACCTGCATACGTCCGGCATTTGAAAGATTTATCAAACTGCCGGGGCAGCTGAAATCGGATTTTATCAGACAATGTCTTCCCCTCATGGGCGGTTCACTATGCTGGGGAATCGGATTTACGTCCTATACTGCAATCATGGGGCATCTGGGATCAGATGCCGCCGCGGCGAACTCCGTAGCCGCAGTTGTTCGTGATCTGATCTGCTGCATGTGTAACGGAATCGGCAGCGCCGCCGGAATCATGGTCGGTAATGCGCTGGGGGCAGGCCGCCTTGACCTGGGAAAAGCATATGGGACAAAGCTTAAGAACATTTCCTTCGTCATCGGCTTCGTCTCCACCGCACTTGTGCTTGCCGTTACGCCGCTGATTGTAAAAATGGTAATTCTGACAGAGCAGGCACAGAGCTACCTTACGGGAATGATGGTGATCATGTCCTTCTATATGATCGGACGATGTGTTAACACCGTCACGATAAACGGCGTGCTGGATGGCGGAGGCGATACCTTATTTGACATGTACAGCCTGATCGTCTGCATGTGGATCATCGCCATTCCATTAGCGCTCGCCGGCGCATTTGTTCTGCACTGGTCGCCTCTTGCCGTTTACGCCTGTACCTGTCTGGACGAGGTGGGTAAAATTCCCTGGGTGATGGCACGCTTTAAGAAGTATAAGTGGGTACAGGATCTGACAAGATAGCGAGCCTGCGCAATCGAGCGGGAAAGATTTTCTCCTGCTCGCCGTGCGGCCGCACGCCGCTGTAGCGGCATATTCCTCTGTGCGGTCCTGTACATAAAACGGGCAGCACGCCTTGCGAGTTGTCCTTATGTTGAACAAAAAAACTCACTTCAATTACAGATTTCTCCTGGATTGAAGTGAGTTTTTATTCTTGATCAAGATCAGCCGGTTAACACCTAAGCCGGCCAGAAGGACATGCTTGCATGCCCTCCTGGCGAAACAAGTCAGTAGTTCACAATTTTACCAAAGTCAGCTTTCAGGGAAGCGCCGCCTACCAGTCCGCCATCGATATCAGGCTGTGCAAAAAGTTCTGCAGCATTTCCGGCATTTACAGAACCGCCGTACTGAATACGAACTGCCTCTGCGGTAGCTGTATCGTAGATTTCTGCGATACAGTCACGAACTGCCTTGCAGACTTCCTGTGCCTGCTCGGTGGTCGCTGTCTTGCCGGTTCCAATCGCCCAGATCGGCTCATAAGCGATTACCATGGAAGCAGCCTGCTCTGCACTGACGCCCACCAGATCGGACTTGATCTGCATGCGAATCCAGTCAAGGGTAATTCCCATTTCTCTCTGCTCAAGAGTCTCTCCGCAGCAAAGGATAGGCGTAAGTCCGGCCTCAAAAGCCTTCTTTACTTTCTTATTCAGGAGCACATCATCCTCCTTGAAATAATCGCGTCTCTCGGAATGGCCGATAATCACATACTTGACGCCTGCATCTACCAGCATGGCTGCGGAAATCTCTCCTGTATAGGCCCCTTTCTCCTCGAAATACATATTCTCTGCGCCAACCTCAACATTGGTTCCCTTCACGGCTTCCACTACCGGTACAATATCAACTGCCGGTACGCAATATACTACGTCTACCTCGTCGGATTTTACCAGATCCTTTAATTCCTCACACAATGCAACAGCCTGGCTGGGAGTCATATTCATCTTCCAGTTACCTGCTACGATTTTTCTTCTTGCCATTTTTCTGTCTCTCCTTTTCTAACGGAATCATTCAGATTTCCCTATATCTCTTATTTATCATCTGCTGCAACTACGCCGGGCAGTTCCTTGCCTTCCAAAAATTCCAGGGAAGCGCCGCCGCCTGTGGAAATATGGCTCATCTTATCTGCAAAGCCCAGCTGGTTTACGGCTGCTGCAGAATCGCCGCCGCCGATAATAGTGGTGGCATCTGTCTCCGCCAGCGCTCTGGCAACCGCAATGGTTCCTTTTGCAAGAGTAGGATTCTCAAATACGCCCATAGGTCCGTTCCAGACAACCGTCTTTGCGCTCTTAACTGCATCTGCATAAAGAGCAGCCGTCTTTGCGCCGATATCCAGTCCTTCCTTATCAGCAGGAATCTTGTCAGCATCCACTGTAGTCACTTCGATCTCCGCATCAATGGGATTCGGGAATCCATCTGCTATTACAGTATCAACAGGAAGAAGGAGCTTTTTGCCGGACTTCTCTGCCTTATCCATCATTTCCTTACAATAATCGATCTTCTCATCATCTACCAGCGAATTTCCGATCTCATATCCTTTTGCTTTCAGGAACGTAAACGCCATTCCACCGCCGATGATCAGAGTATCGCATTTCTCCAGAAGATTATTAATAACATTCAGCTTATCGGCCACCTTTGCACCGCCAAGGATTGCAACGAAAGGTCTCACAGGATTTTCCACTGCATTTCCAAGGAAGTCAATCTCCTTCTGCATTAAGTATCCTACTGCGCATTCGCCGCCCTTAGCGCGGATTGCCTCTGTCACGCCTGCAACGGAAGCATGTGCTCTGTGGGACGAGCCAAAAGCATCGCACACGTAAACATCAGCCAGATCAGCCAGCTCTTTGCTGAATTCTTCGCCGTTCTTGGTCTCTTCTTTTCCGCGGAAACGGGTGTTCTGAAGCAGTACCACATCTCCTTCTTTCATAGCCGCCACGGCTGCAGTAGCCGCTTCGCCGGTTACATTATAATCCGCAACAAAGTTCACTTCCCTGCCAAGTTTCTCGGAAAGTCTCTTTGCAACCGGTGCCAGAGATTCTCCCTCGTTAGGGCCGTTCTTTACTTTGCCAAGGTGTGAGCAAAGGATCACCTTGCCGCCATCTTTAAGGAGCTTTTCGATAGTGGGAAGGGCTGCTTTGATACGTGTCTCGTCCGTAATCTCGCCGTTCTTGAGAGGTACATTGAAGTCACATCTCACAAGCACACGCTTGCCGGCCACGTTGATATCATCAACTGATTTCTTATTTAATCCCATGATTCATTCCTCCATACATCGTTTAAATGGTAAAAGATTGAGTTCAATCGAGCAGGGATGCTTTCGACCCTGCCCGCGCGCGGCCCGCATGCTGCGTCAGCAGCAAATTTCCTTATGCGGGCCTGTGCAATCGAGTAGGGAAGGCTTTTTTTCCCTACTCGCCGCGCGCCCCATGCGCCGCTTTAGCGGCATACTTCCTCTGCATGGGGCTGTGCAAAAAAAGGGCCCGGTCCATGAGACCGGACCCTTAAGGTCTTAAAAGCTTATGCTAACTCAGAGAAATATTTGATGGTTCTAACCATCTGGCTGGTGTAAGAATTCTCATTGTCATACCAGGAAACAACCTGTACCTGTGTATTGCCATCTTCCATGGGAGCAACCATAGTCTGGGTAGCATCGAAAATAGAACCGAATGTGCTTCCGATCACGTCAGAGGAAACGATCTCATCCGTGTTGTAACCGAAGGACTCTGTAGAAGCAGCCTTCATTGCCTCATTAATCTGATCCTTGGTAACCTGTCCCTTCACTACTGCAATCAGGATAGTAGTAGAACCTGTAGGAGTGGGAACACGCTGTGCGGAACCAATCAGCTTGCCGTTCAGCTCAGGGATTACAAGGCCGATTGCCTTAGCGGCACCTGTTGAGTTGGGAACGATATTCTGAGCGCCTGCACGGCTTCTTCTCTTGTCTCCCTTTCTCTGAGGACCGTCAAGGATCATCTGGTCGCCGGTATAAGCATGAACAGTTGTCATGATACCGCTCATGATCGGGCAAAGATCATTCAAAGCCTTCGCCATAGGTGCAAGGCAGTTGGTTGTGCAGGAAGCTGCAGAAATTACAGTGTCTTCCGGCTTAAGTGTTGTATGGTTAACATTATAAACAATGGTAGGAAGATCATTTCCGGCAGGTGCGGAGATAACAACCTTACGGGCACCAGCTTCGATGTGAGCGCTTGCCTTTGCCTTGGAGGTATAGAAACCTGTACACTCAAGAACAACGTCTACCTTTAATTCTCCCCAAGGAAGGTTCTTAGCATCTGCTTCTTTGTAAATGGTAATTGTCTTTCCATTAACGGAAATGGAATCCTCACCGTAGGATACGCTGTCTGCGTATTTGTACTTACCCTGTGCGGTGTCATACTTTAATAAGTGTGCAAGCATTTCGGGGCTTGTCAAATCGTTGATCGCTACTACCTCGTAACCTTCTGCATCAAACATCTGTCTGAATGCCAGACGACCAATACGGCCAAAACCATTAATTGCTACTCTTACTGCCATTTTAGATTCCTCCTGAAATTGATAATTATTTTATAGTATTCTGCAACCCGTTAAGATTGACAAAATTTTATCAGCAACTTTATTGTACCCAATCCGTCCTAAAAGTGCAAGATAAAATTGAAAAATTATTGTATTTTCTGGTAAGTTTTATAATATTTTTATATTTACCATCTGAAAGGATTTCAGTATCGGAATTAGGGGTTTGTTGACACTGACCAATCTCCATGTTAAAATGCTCTTACGATTTGTTCATTGTAACTATATGATTGTCTTTTTTTCAACAAACAGGCAGGGAGGTTCTGTCATAATGATTTCCAAAAGCGTTCTGAAAGATTTTCTGATGATCACATTGGCTACTGCAATCTGTGCGGCCGCCATACACTTTTTTCTTGTTCCCAGCCATATTTCTGTGGGCAGTATCTCCGGGCTTGCCATAATTCTCAATTATTTTCTCCCGCTTCCGGTTTCCGTCATTACCTTTTTGCTCAATGCCTTTTTACTGATTCTGGGCTTTTTGCTGCTGGGCAGAGAGTTTGGCGTCAAAACCGTATATACCTCTGTCCTGCTTCCGGTTTTTCTGGGCGTTGCAGAACATTTCTTTCCCGATCTTTCATCTGTTATGGGGGATCCTTTTCTGGATATGATCTGTTATCTGTTTACTGTCAGCATCGGTCTGGCAATGCTGTTTGTCCGGAACGCATCCTCCGGCGGACTGGATATTGTTGCAAAACTTATTAATAAGTTCTTCCGCGTGGATCTTGGCAAAGCAATGTCGCTGGCGGGTATGTGCGTTGCGCTTTCCTCCCTGTTTGTATACGATATAAAAACAATGATTCTCAGCATATTGGGTACTTATTTAAACGGCGTTGTTTTAGACCACTTTATCTTCGGCATGGATCAAAAAAGGCGCGTCTGTATTCTTTCTCCTAAAATAGAAGAACTGCGCGACTTTATCATCAACGATCTGCACAGCGGCGCCACTCTTTACGAAGCGATCGGCGCTTACGATCATGTCCCGCATCAGGAAATTGTTGTGATTGTCAACAAATCTGAGTATGTCCAGCTGATGGCTTATCTGGAAAAAACTGACCCCACTGCATTTATTACCGTCTACGCTGTCAGTTCCGTATCCTATCAGCCCAAGCCCCGCACGCCTGTATGATCTTTTGTACTTCTGTTGTCTTTTTCGCCTTCATTTGCTACACTGAGAGAAGACAACGGGCTTCCTGCTTTGCAGGATGAGCGAAAAAACGGGAGGTATCAATATGGCGATTAAAGCTGATTATCACTTACACTCTTCTTTTTCCGGGGACTCTGACACCCCCATGGAGGCGATGATCTTAAAGGGGATTGAGGCAGGTCTTACTCAGATGTGCTTTACGGAGCACCAGGATATGGATTACGTTTACGCAACGCCGCAGGAGGAGGGCATCTTTGAGCTGAATACTGACTCCTATCTGTATGAACTTATCAAATGCAAAGAAAAATATGCCGGAAAAATCAAGCTGCTGTTCGGCGTGGAGCTCGGTATCCAGCCCCATCTGCGAAGACAGCTGGCAGTCTATGCCAAAAGCTATGACTTTGATTTCATCATTGCATCCTCTCACTTATGCAACGGGAGGGATCCTTACTATCCGTCCTTTTTTGAGAATCGTTCCGATGAGGAGGGATACAGAGAATATTTTTCTTCTATTCTGGACTGCCTGAAATCCTTCCGCAATTTTGATGTTTACGGTCATCTGGATTATGTGGTCCGCTACGGAAAAAGCAAGGATGCCGATTACAGCTACGAAAAATATAAAGATCTTCTGGATCAGATCCTGACTGCTCTTCTTGAAATGGAAAAAGGGATCGAGGTCAACACCGGAGCAATTTCCTACGGTCTGCGTGACCTGAATCCCTGCATGGATATCTTAAAGCGGTATAAAGCCCTTGGCGGTGAAATCATAACTGTCGGTTCTGACGCGCATCGCCCGGACCGGATCGCCAGAGGATTTGACCGGGCGGCGGAAGTTCTTACTGCCTGCGGTTTCAAATATTACTGCACCTTCGAGAAACGGACACCGGAATTTCATCGTATATAGGCGGCGCAAATCTCACATAATAATTCCGCCTCCCATAACGTATTCCCCGTCATAAAAGACGACCGCCTGTCCCGGTGTTACTGCCCGGACAGGCTTTTCAAACTCGCATGAAATCTCATCTTCTTTGATTCGATAAGCCGTGCACCACTGTCCTTTGTGCGCATAACGCACCTTTGCCCACATTCTTCGGGGATCCTTCAGATCTTCCATTCCCATAAAGTTGATCTGACAGCAGTTCAGCCTGGTACTGAAAACATCCTCATCGCTGATCACCACTTCATTGGTCTTTGGCCGCAGCTCCGACACAAAAACAGGATGTCCTGCAGAAAGTCCCAGTTTCTTCCGCTGCCCTATTGTATAGTGAATAATTCCCTTATGGGTTCCCAGAACCTTCCCATCACCTGTCACAAAATTTCCCTCTCCAGGTATCCGCCCCGGCGCCTCCTTCTCAATAAATCCCGCATAATCTCCGTCCGGCACAAAGCAGATATCCTGACTGTCCGGCTTATCCGCCACAGGAAAATGATTTTTCCTCGCCAGATCTCTGATCTCCTCCTTGGTATAATCCCCTACAGGCATCAGGGTATGAGCCAGCTGAAACTGTGTCAGATTATAGAGAGCGTAGGTCTGATCCTTGCCCGCCGTGATGGAATTTCTAATAGCAAACCGGCCGTTTTCAAGCCGGTCCACCCTTGCATAGTGCCCCGTAGCTATGTAATCGGCGCCGATCTCCATACTGCGACTTAAAAGAGCTTCCCACTTCAGATATCGGTTGCATGCCAGACAGGGATTCGGCGTTCTGCCCTGCAGATACGATGAAACAAAATAGTCCACCACTTTTTTCTGAAATTCCTCTTTGAAATTCATTACATAATGAGGGATATCAAGAAGCCCGGCCACTTCCGCCGCATCTTCCGCTGCACTCTGCGTGCAGCATCCTCCGTTTTCCTCCACAGAAGAAAGCGCCTCCCGCCCTCTCATCTGCATGGTAACGCCAATCACATCATATCCCTGTTCCTTTAAAAGATAAGCCGCAACAGAGGAGTCCACACCCCCTGACATCCCTACCACTACTTTTTTTTTCATTTAATATTCTTCTTCCGCTTCCTCTTCATGAATATCATTTTTGGGTTTTTTAAGTCCCTCTATGGTAATACCCTTTTTCTCAGCATAATCCCAGAGCGCTGCATGAATGGCTTCTTCCGCCAGCAGAGAACAGTGCACCTTCACCGGAGGCAGTCCATCCAGCGCCTCCATAACCGCCTGGTTGGTCACCTTTAAAGCCTCCTCGATGGTCTTTCCTTTTACAAGCTCTGTCGCCATACTGCTGGTCGCCACAGCAGCGCCGCATCCAAAGGTCTTAAATTTACATTCCCGGATCACGCCGGCCTCATCCACGTCCAGATAAATTCTCATAATGTCACCGCATTTGGCATTTCCCACCGTTCCTACTCCGCTGGGATTTTCTATCTCGCCCATGTTTCTGGGATTTGTAAAATGATCCATTACCTTTTCACTGTACATTTCTCTACGCTTCCTTTCCTTCCTTTTTCAAAAAGTCCTCATAAAGCGGAGACATCTGTCTTAATCTCTCCACGATCTCCTTAATGGCATCTACCGTGTGGTCCAACTCTTCTATCGTGTTTTCCCCGCTCAGCGTGAGCCGAAGTGAACCATGCGCAATCTCATGCGGCAGTCCAATCGCCAGAAGCACATGAGAGGGATCCAGGGAGCCTGACGTGCAGGCAGAACCGCTTGAGGCACAGATCCCCTTCATATCCAGCATGATCAGCAGCGATTCTCCCTCAATAAACTGAAAGCTGAAATTGACATTATTGGGAAGACGCATTGTTCGGTGTCCGTTCAAACGGCAATAGGGAACTTCTTTCTCTATTTTTTCGATCAGATAATCCCGGAGCGCGCTTACTTTTTCCATATACTCTTTCTGATCTGAACAAGCCCTCCTTACGGCTTCTCCAAAACCCACGATTCCCGGCACATTTTCTGTGCCCGCACGCCTGCCTCTCTCCTGTGCGCCGCCGTGGATAAAGGCACGGATCTTAACTCCTTTCCGGATATACAAAAATCCAATTCCCTTGGGACCATGCAGTTTATGTCCGCTGGCGCTGAGCATATCAATGTTCATCGTCTCCACATCGACAGGTATATGTCCATACGCCTGAACCGCGTCTGTATGAAACAAAATACCTCTTTCTCTGGCAATCTCACCTATTTTTTGAACAGGCTGTATTGTTCCGATCTCGTTGTTGGCAAACATAACTGTGATCAGAATCGTATCCGGCCGGATGGCATTCTTTAGTTCCTCCAGTTTTATCATGCCGTTTTCATCCACATTTATATAAGTAATCTTATACCCTTCTTCCTCCAGATACCGGCAGGTATGCAGAATCGCATGATGTTCAATGGAGGATGTGATGATATGCTTTCCTTTGTGTGCAAGAGCCTTTGCTGTGGCAATCAGCGCCCAGTTATCGGATTCGGATCCTCCTGCCGTAAAATATATTTCAGAAGGGTCTGCTCCCAGGCTTTCGGCTATCACTGCCCGCGCCTCTGCAATGGCCTTCTTACTCCGGTTTCCAAGGTGATAAATGCTGCTGGCATTTCCATAATATTCGGAAAAATAAGGAAGCATGGCTTCTACTACTTCTCGGGAGGTCCGGGTCGTAGCCGCATTGTCCAGGTATATCATCTTATCCATAAAATCTCCATTCTGAAGCGTTTACACAATGGGATGCCATCAAACAAATTTGTGACGCTCCTGCACAAATCCAGGCTCTTTTCCGTATTCCTATCATATTACTAGGATTTTGCAATTCCTACTATAGCATTTCCAATTTGTTCTGTCAATGAAAGGAGCGGCATATATTTATCAATAACTGCTGCGGTATGGTGATCTATGAAGCTTCTACATAAAAACAATCCCCTGATAACCGGAACTATCATTCTGACTGCTACCGGCTTTGCAAGCCGCTTTATTGGATTTTTTTACCGGATCTTCTTATCCCGCCTGTTCGGCGCTGAAGGTATGGGTATTTATCAGCTCATTTCTCCCGTTCTTGCTCTTTCCTTTTCCCTGACGGTTGCCGGCATTCAGACAGCTGTCTCTAAATACGTTGCCGGAGAAGCCGTCACTAAGGATTATAAATCCTCTGTGCTGTATTTATTCACCGGATTTGTCCTTTCCATGAGTCTTTCCGTTCTCTGTACTGCAGGGATCTACTGCTATGCTGACCAGATTGCACTCCATTTCCTGCTGGAAGAGCGTACTGCACCTCTTCTGCGGATTATCGCCCTCTCCATCCCAATGGCAACCGTCCACTCCTGCATCAACGGCTATTTTTACGGTATACGGAAAACCTCTGTACCGGCTCTCTGCCAGCTCTCTGAGCAGATCGTCCGCGTGGGCAGTGTCTACGCCATTTACTATTTTTGCCTGAAGTACAATATGACCCCTACGATCAGCTTTGCCGTAGTAGGACTTGTGATCGGAGAAAGCGCTTCCATGATCGTCTCTCTGGTCGCTGTCCGCGCACATTTTTATCATGTTGTACCCAAAAACTACGGTCCTCTCCTGACCAGAGAGCTCTTTTCCATAAAAGGCGCTTTTGGAAACGCCTGCAGCCGCCTCATGCGTCTCGCCGTTCCCTTATCCCTGAACCGTGTCATCATTAATTTTCTGCAGAGCATCGAGGCAATCTTTATCCCCAACCGATTAATGTATCATGGATATGACAATGCCACCGCGCTGGGCATTTACGGAGTCCTCACCGGAATGTCCCTGCCTCTGATCCTGTTTCCCGGCGCCATTACCAATTCCATCTGTGTGCTGCTGCTGCCCATGGTTTCCGAAGCCGATGCCGCGGATAATACCTCCGCCATCAAAAAAGCCGTGCACAAATCTATCTGCTACGGCTTTTTTCTGGGTATCTTTTTCACTGCACTCTTTTTATGTACCGGAAGGTTCCTGGGAAACCTTCTTTATCAAAGCAGCCTCGCCGGAAACTTTATTCTTATCTTGAGCTTTCTCTGCCCGCTTATGTATATTGCAAGTACCTTAAACAGCATCCTGAACGGTCTGGGCAAAACGGGTCTTACCTTCTTCTACAGCATGTTAAGCCTTCTGGTGAGGCTTGGGTTCGTCTTCTTCGGGATTCCTCTCTGGGGAATTCACGGATATCTGTGGGGCCTTCTGGCCAGCCAGGCAGTCCAGACCCTGCTTTGTATGTTTGCCGTGCGGAAGTACCGGTAAAAAGGCAACAAGCCATATGTCCCTGAAGGTCTGTCAACGGCTTTTGGGGAACTGATCAAGAAAGGCTTCACAGCCCTCCACGATATCATTGTAGGTTGTCTCAAAATCTCCTGTGTACCAGGGATCCGCAATATCCCTACTGCTGCCGGCAAATTCCAGGAGCTTATGTATCTTATGCTCCGGATCTCCTCCCGAAATCCGCTGCATGTTCCTTATGTTTGCATCGTCCATTCCGATGAGATAATCATAATGCCGGTAATCCGCAGCCTTAAGCTGCACAGCCCGCTTGCCCTCGCAGCGAATTCCATGCCTGGCAAGCTCCTTCCGCGCCGGCGGATAGACCGGATTGCCTATGCCGTTCCAGATCTCTTCTGTACTGGTGGCCGCTGAAGCAATCTCAAACTCTGCCGGAAGCCCTCTCTGACTGACCATATCCTTGAGTATGAACTCGGCCATGGGGCTGCGGCATATGTTGCCGTGGCATATAAATAATATTTTTATCATTGTTCTCATAACCTCTTTTTTCTTGGTATATCTTGGTTTTTTCCCTTGTTTTCAAGGTTTTCTCCATGATCTCAAAAACACTATACGTCTTATATCTTACCATAACTCGGTATATTTTGTCCCCAAAAAGAGTAAAAAAGAAGTAAAATGACCTCTTTTTTACTCTTTCCAGAGGTAAATTCTACCTCGCTCTCTTCCTTTTCTCTTCCAGCCTCCTTATCTCTTTTTCCACATCCTCATACTCATAATGAGTATAGTATTGTAATGTGGTTCGGATGTCAGCATGTCCCATGAGATATTGTAAAGTCTTTGGGCTCACTCCATCCCTCACCCTGTTTGTGCAATAAGTATGTCTGCATGTATAGGGTGTAATCGTTGGCAACTCTTCCTTGTACGTTCTGTTGTACTTTCCTAAAGCGAACTCAAATCTATTCTCCCAGTGTAATGCCACATAGGGCATATGGTTTTTGTCAAATACCAGAAAACCGCTTATGCCATCTATCATCGGCTCTACTTTTAATTTTTTTCTTTTGCGTATCAGTTCTTTAAAGCACTGGTAAACATCCTCTGTCATGGGAAGATGTCTTTCTCCGTTCTTTGTTTTAGGTCTTTCTATAACGTACTTCCCCTCCCTCGTCCTTTGTAACTGGTGATCGACATGGATCTTTCGATTTTTCATATCGACATCATTTAATGTCAGTCCACAAAACTCTGACACCCTTATGCCAGTCTTAAAGAGAATATATATACTCTCATAATATTGTCTGTAATGTTTGTCATTTTGGACAAACTCCAAAAACAGACGCTCCTGTCTTTGAGAAATTGCTGCTCCCGGCTTACTATCATTATATATTACTTCCCGCAACTCCCAGTCAAAGGGATTCTTTCTTATAAGATCATCTACAACAGCCATACGGAAAGCAGGTCTTAATACTCCCCGTATACTTGCTATGGCACTGAAACTCTTTTTATCTTCTGTCTGTAACTTTTGCAACCAGAGCTTTGTGTCTGACTGCTTGACCATATCAACACGCATATTGCCAAATGCCTCTTTTTCAAGAAGATTCATCACTGTCTTATATCCCGCCAGTGTATTGTGTCGGACATTATTACTTTTAACTGACACATATCTTTGTGTCAGCCCTAATACTGTGACATCCCCTCCGTGGTATGCTACTTCATCATTGAGGGCTTTCTGAATTTCTTTCTCTTTTCTCTCAATGATACACATTCCCTTTTACCAGTTGGGAGTTTGTCTGTTGGCTCCAGTTTCCAACTGTAAACATAATGATCCTTATCGTCTCTTCCATGATAAGTATACATATACTGACCGTTATTTCTTTGTTGCTCCCCAACTCTTAATATGCGACCCTTGCTGTCTCTTCTTTTTTCGCTCATATTCTTTAACCTCCAAATTTTTCAAAACTTTTACTGGGGCTGTCGGGAAATAGACAGCCCCCATAATACGGCGGTTAGCTTTTGTGTACTTGCTAATATTCATGATAAGCATCTTCTCGAATCACATACCTGTGATTTTTCATAGCCGAACCCATTACTGAATGACTTTTTCTGCTCCGCCGTTGATTTCAATCAAGTAAATTTCACAGGGCGATAGTTTCATATTTTCGGTAGACAAGCTATTTGCAAGTTCAGTGGACTTAGTCTTAAGCATTTTTTTGATATCGCCGCCCGCAATTTCTTCTTCACTTAGACCATTCAAGTAATTTTGCATTTCTTCTTTGAATGTCAGCAACGCCTTATCCCGTTCTGCTACCGTTACAAGTTCCGGAGCGTTGATAGAATAAGCAACATCCGCCTCAACGAAACAGGTAAAATCATATACCGTCTCCCCATCCTCGTCCAAATAGTCGCATGGCCCGCTTTGTTTGGAGAGTGGCATATTAAATGTAAATTCTTCTCCCATATGCTCGCAGTATAATTCATGGGACGAAAAGGTCATTGTGGTCGTGAAAAATTCATAGTTTTCATCATCGTGAGATATGGTGCCGCTTACATCAGCTACTGCGGCAAGAAGCTCTGTCAATTCATCGGGTGTCGGTGCAAGCATCGCGTTAAAATCGGCTATGCTCTGCTCCCCGTAACTCTCGGTCTTGTATGCAATCAGCTTTTCATATGCAGCAGACGCAACAGGGGAAACGGTCGGGTTTGAAGCCCCAGTTGTTGACATTACAGGCTGGCTAATTGTGGTTTCGCCACCCTGTGCAGCAACATTGTTTTGTTCAGGCGAGGAATTTTGCCCGGTCAAACTTGTTTGGCTTACGCACCCCGTTAGCGCACTTATCATTAAGAGGGCGGCAAAGATGATGGGTAAACATTTTTTCATAGTAGAATCTCCTTTCTGTGAACAACGGTTTTTATCAACAAATTTATTTGTTGTTTACCTATTTTCGGGTACAGTTAAAGAATACAGTCCTAACTTGAATCTACTTTGAATTGAATATGTTTTTTATGTGGAGATAGAAAAAGCAGCAAGCTAACTGCTCGCCGCCTTTGAAATATAAGTGCTAAAACTGTACAGAAACAATAACACCTTGAATCGTATTAGCAATTTCAATTTTCGCACCATGCAAATCAAGAATCGTTTTTACAATATACAATCCTAAACCTGTGCCGCCTGTCTGCCTGTTTCTTGACTGGTCTACCCGAAAAAAAGGTTCAAACAGTTTGGGAATAGCTTCGTCGGGGATATGTGCGCCCGTATTCTCAATTGTAAGGGTGGTTGTTTCAGTATCTTTCCATAACTTTATCAATACTTGATTTCCGGCTCCCGAATACGCAGCCGCATTTCCTAAAAGATTATCCAATGCTTTTTGAAGTAGCTGCATATCGCCTAAAATATAAATTTCCGGGGATATGGATTGGGTGGCCGTCAAGTCCTTTTGCATGAATAAATCTTCAAACGCTGTAATACAGTCAACTATGAGATTGCTAAGATTAAGATTGCTTTTTTTGCAAGTATAACCCGGAGTATCTAATCGGGATATTGTTAAAAGCTCCTGCACCATTTTTCCCAAAGTATCCGTAATTTCCAAAGACTGTGCAAGATATGTTTCCCGGTCTTTATAGCGTCCCACTTGATAGAGCATACCTTGAAGCTGTCCTTTGATAATGGTGATAGGTGTTTTTAATTCATGGGAAGCTGCTGCAAAAAATTCTACCCGCTGTTTTTCAAGCTGCCTTTCCATGTCAATGTCAGCTTGTAACTTTTGATTGGCTTCCTGCAATTCTGAAAGAGCCGCCTCCAATTTCCGGGAAAGTGTATTCAGGCTGTCAGATAACACGCCTATTTCATCAGTACGTCCCAAAGAACAAAAACCGCTGAAATCCATATCTGCCATTTGCTTTGAAAGTTTACTTACTTTTTTAATGGGCGCAGTCATATACCACGAATAGAAAAAAGCTGAAACGATAGAACCTAACAGGACGACAAGGCAAAGCACCGGAAGCGTTCTTTGTATAGCTTCCTCCGTCTGTGTATGTTTTGCGTCATTTCTTGTCAGCAATAGTGTATAGAGTAAATCGCTGTCGGAAAATGAAGTGGTGTAAGTCCTGCTTTTTTCAATTTTGTCATAATCCGTAATCTGCCCGCCGACAAGCTGGTTAATATCGTGTAAACTTACTTCCTGTCCGTCAGGCTGAAAGAAGTGCAGTTCAAATTCATTGTCATATAGTTCGCCCATCAATTCAGACTTACTTTCAAGCCAAAGATAAGCATCTTCTTTTTCAACCCTCGATAAGTCATCTGGCAAAAAGCTAAGTTCCAAACCGGCATCTTCTATGTCATATTGATAGTTTTTGGGAGCCGCCTGTAAAATGAAACTATATGTTGTAAAACAACACCCCGCAATCAGCAATAATGTCAGCAAAAAAACTTTAACAGATAACCGGCTCTTAATCTTCTTTATCAATTCTATATCCTACCCCTCTGATCGTTTCTATGTAGTCAGCAGCACCAAGTTTCTTCCGCAGGTTCTTGATATGCGTGTCAATGATCCGTTCTTCCCCGAAAAACTCATATTTCCAGATTGTCTGCAAAAGGTTCTGACGTGTCAAAATTCTGCCCCTGTTGACCAACAGTTCCCGCAGTATTTCAAATTCACGCGGAGTAAGGTCAATGCCTTCTCCCCCTGCATAGGCTTTATACCCGTCTAAGTCCAGTTTCAGATTCCTATAGCTTATAGTCTGCGGAATATCATTCTGATTTGATGAACGGCGCAGGACGGCAGCTATTTTCCGAAGCAGGACGGGCATGGAAAAAGGCTTCGTGATATAATCATCAGCCTGTAGGTCCAATCCTCTTATCTGGTTTTCCTCCCCATCCAAAGCCGTAAGCATGATAATCGGCACATCTGATTTCTGCCGGATAACCTCACAGACACCGTAACCGTCAATTTTAGGAAGCATAATGTCAAGCAGTACCAGATCAAAGTCCTGTTCGGAATATTTAGCAAGGGCCTCCACCCCGTCAGATGCCAGTGTAACGCTATGCCCTGCTTCCTGTATGAAATCATGCAGCAATGCCTGTATGGACAGATCATCCTCAACTATTAAAATTTTACTCATAGCGCACCTCCTGGCTTCTGATTATAACAGGGGAATTTGAATCTATTGTGTAGATTTGATATTTTTTTCTTCCCTCACATCATTCCATCTCCCTGAACGTGCCGGCCATTCCCCCGACAAGGCTCCACTGGCGCTGCATATAGGATTTCAGATTTTCCGTGCTTTGCCTGTATGCCTCCCGGACTGTTTCCGGGTTATCGAAATGCCCAGCTACTGCACTGGCGGCGCAGTACCCGCTCTCCATCCCGGCAGATACGCCCTCACCCATCGGGTTTAAGAACCCGGCGACTTCCCCCGCAAAAAGGATTCGCCCCACGCCGTAGTCCACACGGCATCCCGGACGGATATGCGGCATCAGCCACTTTTCTTCTTTCGTCTGCCTGCTGATCCGCAGGTGGTGCTTCTCCTCCATATAGGCAATGAAGCACCCGTAATAATGACCGATTTTATCCATATCCTTCACGGACACCCCAAGCACCAGCAGGTCATCCTTCACGTTGAACCATGCGTCATATTCCGAAAGCTCCGGCTGCAGGTACGCATAGAAGTAATACGGGTCTAAATCTATGCTGCCCTCGTTAAAGGTCTGGTATGTGGTTATGTATTCCCCAGTAATCTTCCCGGCAAATTGCTTTGCAATTTGCCGTTTTAATGTCCCGACAACACCCTCGCAGTCAATGACATACCTTGCGCCCTCTGTAAAATTCTTCTGCCCGTGCAGACTGACTTCCACAAACCCGTCCTTTTCCGTGCAGGATAGGGCCGCCACGCCGTCCATGACCTCTGCGCCGCTCTCCTTTGCTTTTTCCGCAAGCC
>CAMWFQ010000039.1 GCA_947173495.1 uncultured Lachnospiraceae bacterium
TCTGTATCCGGAGAAGGCCTATGTGTGCGACATGCTGGAGAATGTAACAGAGGAGGTACCGGTTAAGGAGGGAAAGATCACGCTGTCTTTCCGGGTATTTGAGGTCAAGACCATCAGAATCAGATAGACAGTCAGATAGACAGGGCAGAGGAGTTTTTCCTCTGCTCTGTTTATGCACACGGGCACCCAGAGGAAAAATGTCAGCAGGAGCTGACGGGTGCCCGGCGCGCGAGCAGGGAGAAAAGTATCCCTGCTCGATTGAAAACAGTTATCATTACGCCCGGCAAGACTTTTTGATTGGAACAATAGTTCCGGAACACCTTTTTTGAAATATCTGAAAGACAATAGAGATAATATACAATATATATAATCAATTTCTGACAAAACAAATATTAAATATAAAATATGCATCTATATTTTGCAAAAATGTGCTTTTGTTTTGTGGAATATTGTGGTATACTAACTTTACGTTTATTATATCACTTTATAGGTGGGAGGTAGTGCAATGATTCAAGTTGGAAGGTTCAAATTTAAAAAGGAACGAGTGACCCTGACGCTTCTGGCAGTCCCTTTTATTGTATTCATCTTTGCATTTTGTTATGTACCTCTGTTTGGATGGATACTGGCTTTTATAAATTATAAGCCGGGACTGAAGATTTGGGACTGTGATTTTGCAGGACTTTATTATTTTAAGCTGATCTTTAAGGAGTGGCGCAAGATGTCTTCCGTTCTCAAAAATACGTTGGGAATGAGTTTTCTGGGACTGATCTGCACGCCGCTGCCTGCCATATTCGCAATTTTTCTGTCAGAGCTCCCGTCTGTACGATTCAAGAAGCTGGTACAGACATTTACGACGATACCGAATTTTGTAAGCTGGGTTATTATATATGCTTTATCTTATGCACTTTTTTCATCAGAAGGCGTTGTAAATCAGGTGCTGATGAATGCCGGAGTTCTGGAAAAGGCATCTAACATCATAGGCAACAGCAACGCGACATGGTATTTTCAGACGGCATTGAGCGTCTGGAAGTCTCTGGGGTGGAATGCGATTATTTATTTTGCCGCAATTGCCGGGATTGACAGCGAACTCTATGATGCAGCCAGTGTGGACGGAGCCGGAAGGTTTCAGAGAATCTTACATATTACGGTTCCGGGGATTTCCTCCACATTTTTCGTATTACTTCTGTTACAGGTGAGTAATCTTCTTTCCCTGGGAGTGGACCAGTATCTTGCATTCTATAACAGTATGGTAGCGGATAAGATTCTGGTGCTGGATCTGCATGTTTACAGGCTGGGACTTGTGACACAGGATTATTCTTATGCTACCGCAGTGGGTATTTTCAAATCGCTGGTCAGCATCATATTGCTCTTTAGTGTGAACAGTCTGTCCAAAAAGCTGAGAGGGGAAAGCCTGGTCTAGGCGGAAAGAGGTGAGAGTATGAAGAATGGAAATGCCAAAAGTGCAAAAGATACTGTATTTTATATTATTACATATGCCATTATGGTTTTGCTGATGTTTATCTGCCTGTATCCATTTTATTATGTGTTTATCTATTCCATCAGCGACTCTTCCGCGGCACAGAAAGGGCTTACGCTGCTTCCCAAAGGGCTTACGGTGGCAAATTACATAAAGGTTCTGAATCTGGACGGAATCGTGAATTCGTTTTTCATTTCCCTGGCGAGGACGGTTCTTGGAACCATGATCACAGTGCTTGCCTGTTCCTTTTTCGCCTATCTTGTGACCAAGGAATTATACGGGAGAAAGATCATTTATCGTTTCGTGATCATTACCATGTACTTTAACTCCGGTCTGATTCCCTATTATCTGACCATGAGAAGCTATCACCTGACCAATACTTTCTGGGTCTATGTGGTGCCCAGCGCGATCTCGGCGTATTATGTGGTTCTGTTGAAAACCTTTATTGAGAGCCTTCCCATGTCCCTGGAGGAGAGCGCCAAGCTGGATGGGGCAGGTTATGTGACGGTGTTTGCAAGGATCGTATTTCCTCTTTCCAAGCCTATTCTTGCCACTATCACGGTGTTTGCAGCGGTGGCGCAGTGGAACAACTGGTTTGACAACTATATTTATGTACAGTCTGACACGCTTAAAACCTTGCAGCTGATGCTTTATGATTATCTGAATCAGGCGAGTCAGATTTCCCAGATGAGCACATCATCTCTGCAGCACGGTGCGGCAGCAGCCAATGTAACAGCACAGTCGGTGCGTATGACGATCACTATGGTGGCAACGCTTCCGATTTTATGTGTATATCCCTTTATGCAGAAGTATTTTGTAAAAGGAATCATGCTTGGGGCAGTGAAAGGCTGAAATTCTTTAAAAAGGCTTTGCTGTCCATTCAATTAAGAAAGAAGGGAGGAATGCCTGGAAGAGATAGAGAGTCTAAAGGACTGGAAGGAAAAAAAGAAAAAAGGAGGCCATGCAAAAAGCATTCTTTCAGTCAATTATAAGTGCATGGAAAAAAGATGAATAAGTTATTTAAGAAAATTGTGGGAATGGTTTTGTGTACAGCGCTTCTGGCAGCCACACTTTCAGGATGCGGCGGATCGGGCGATTCCGCAAGCACGGCAGATAACAGCACAACGACAGGTGAAGAGCAGTCTGCCTCCGATACAGGGAGCGAGGCACAGGATACTGCCTCCGATACGGGCAGTTCTGATAATTCGGATGTTGTGACATTGACGATATTGGCTCAGAAAATATCCAGTAATGTAACGGATCATCCGGACACCCATGTAACCCAGGCAATGGCGGATGAAATTGGCGTAAGAATCAATATTATTGAGGCGGATGCGGATAAGTACAATGTATATATGGCATCCGGAGATGGATTTGATCTGATCCTTTCTCCCACCACCAATTTCAGCCAGCTGATCCAGGGCGGCGTTGTAATTCCCATGGATGATCTTCTTGCCCAGTATGGAGAAGATATCAATGCAAACATTCCGGATACAGTGGCATTCAGTAAGGACAACTGGAGTGACGGAAAGGGAGAGCTTTATTTCCTTCCCTGCCAGATCGGTGTGGATTCCCAGGGTGTTTATCAGGGAATGGGACCTCTGACCCGTTGGGATTACTACTCAGAGATGGGATATCCTGAGATCAATAATATTGACGAGTGGCTTGATATGCTGGCGGAGATGCAGAAGGCCCATCCTGAAACAGACGATGGACTTCCGGTTTACGGTGTTTCCATGTTTGCTGACTGGGGTGTATGGTGCTACAAATATCCTCTTGCCTGCTACTATGGTTATAATGAGCTGAGCGGCGCGGCAACAGGTCTTTATAAGCCTTCCACTATGGAATATAGCTGCCTTCTGGAAGAAGATGGCCTGTTCTGGAAGAGCGTAGACTATTACTTCAAGGCAAACCAGAAGGGAATTCTTGATCCCGACGCATTTATCACCAATTATGATGATTTTACGGCCAAGGCTTCCAACGGCCAGCTCCTGACCGGACCGGCTATGTGGGCAATGGGCGATTTTGATTCCAGTCATTCCACAGAAGCAGTGGGATTTGAAGTAATCCCCACCAACTGGGCTTATCAGTGGGGCGGAACAAACTACACTGCAGGCTGGGTAGACAAGTGCTTCGGTATCAGTGCAAAATGCCCGAATCCTGAAAAGGCTATGGCATATTTGAATTATATTTATTCCTATGATGGATGCCGTCTGCTTTATAGCGGTATTGAGGGAGAGGATTATACGGTAGAAAACGGCGTTCCCGCACTGACACAGGAGAGTATTGATCTGTACCTGGCAGGAGGAGACCCCTGGAAGGAAAGCGGACTGGGATTTGACAGAAATATCACAGGTCTGGGCAACTACACGGCTCATCCGGATGATGGCAAGACGCTGGATCTTTTTGTAGATCCTTCCATTTACGGACAGATGCTGACCGAGTGTAAGAAGGATTTCTCCGCTCATTACGGAGTGAGCTACCCGGATGAAATCTTCCAGCAGTACAGAGAGAAATATGACGTATATGATCAGGGCAACACAGATGCGTTTGCAGTGGCACTGGTACCTTCCGCACCGGATAACATTACACGTATCGAGGCAAGCTTAAACGAAGCGGCGATCTCGGCGGCTTCCAAGCTGATCCTTGCGAAAGACCAGGCAGAATTTGATTCTCTGAAAGCCGATACCATCGCTGAGTTTGAGAGCATTGGAATTCAGGAAGTAATTGACTGGTATACCACAGAATGGAATAATGCAGTAGAGAAGGCGTCAGCTTACTAATTAGCGAGCAGGCGATCAGAAGATCTGAGCAAAAGTATTGATTCAGCCTGGCCTTTCGGTCAGGCTGAATCTTTTTTCACAAAACGCTTTTGCCGGGCGAGTCAGCATATGACAGAATCAAATGCCTTGCAGGACATAGTAGTGCCTGATATAATCAAAAAAAAGAAATGCGGAGGATTTGTATGAACACATTTTTAAAAGAAGCGGCGGCGGTAAAGCCCAGCGAAAGGCAGCTTGCCTGGTATGACATTGAGTTTTATGCCTTTATTCACTTTGGTCCCAACACATTTACGGACAGAGAATGGGGGCAGGGCAATGAGCCGGAGGAAATTTTCAATCCTGAAAAGCTGGACTGCGATCAGTGGGTAGAGGCAATCAAAGCAGCGGGTATGAAGGGAATGGTGCTGACAGCCAAGCACCACGATGGATTCTGTCTGTGGCCCTCGGCCTATACGGAACACAGCGTGAAGAATTCACCCATCAAAAGAGATGTGGTCCGTGAGGCGGCTGATGCCTGCCGCAGAGGAGGGATCAAGTTCGGCTTTTATCTTTCGCCCTGGGACCGTAATAATGAGCTTTACGGCACGCCGGCTTATAACGACTATTTCTGTAATCAGCTGACAGAGCTTCTGACACAGTATGGAGATATTTTCTATGTATGGTTTGATAATGCCTGCGGAGAAGGGCCCAATGGAAAAAAACAGGAATATGATTTCCCGAGGTATATTGAGCTGATCCGGAAATATCAGCCCCAGGCAGTTATCTTTAATGATTTCGGACCTGATATCCGCTGGTGTGGAAACGAGGCGGGAATCGCCAGGCATGCGGAGTGGGCGGTGATCCCCGGGGAACTTTGCAAATACAGCGAGGTTCAGACCGGTGAGGGCCCCATGGCGGAGGAAGGAGACCTGTCCTTCCTGTATAACACATCCCAGAGCCTGGGAGGACTGGACAATATCATTTATTCGAAAGGCCTTACCTTTACGCCTGCGGAGATCAATATGTCCATCAGGCCCGGATGGTTCTGGCATCAGGAGGAGGAACCCCATTCTTTGGAAAGACTGTTCAGGACATATGTGACTTCTGTGGGAGCGAACTGCTGCTTCCACCTGAATCTTCCGCCCACAAAAGACGGACTGATTGATGAGAGAGACGTGAAAAGACTCAAGGAGCTACGCGCTCTTCTGGATAAGGAATTCGGTAATAAAATTCCTGTTGCTGTCACCAAAAAGGAAGGAGGCTTTCCTACACAGCCCCGCTATGAGATCACCTTTGACAAACCCAGAAATGATTTCAAATACGTAATTTTGCGGGAAGACATTTCAAAGGGGCAGAGAGTGGAATCCTTCCAGATTATAGTGGAGACCAGAGATGGAATGAACTATCCTTTCTACCAGGGGACGACCATAGGCAATCGGAAGATCTGCCAGCTTCAGGATCCCTTTGCGGGACAGAACCCTCTTACCAAGACCATCGAGTACGGAGCATCCCGCCTGATCGTGCAGGTGACATCGGCACGGGATGAAGTGTTTATGAAGAGTATTGAGGTCTGCTAGAGCATTTTTCAAACAAACTCTGATTCTTTGCAGGGCAGTGCTGATATTCCGGCGCTGCTCTGCATTTTCGTTTGATTCGCATCACTGATTGTAGTATAATATGTATCAAATTCATTTACCCAGAAAACAAAGCGGGAGTTCAATATGGGATACAGTGGTACCAGGGAAAAGGAATCGGATGTTACGATGGCAGAGCGGGAATGGCAGCAGCGTGTGCAGGAGCTTGAGCGGAGAAATATGGAGCTGGAGGAGGCGTTGCGCGCGGCAGAGGCTGCCAATCAGGCCAAGAGCAGCTTCCTTTCCAATATGTCACATGATATCCGTACGCCCATGAACGCCATTATGGGTATGACATCCATTGGATTGTCCCATATTGATGAGAAATCCCGGGTACAGGACTGTCTTTTGAAGATACAGACGGCATCTACCCATCTGATGAGTCTGGTGAACGATGTTCTGGATATGTCCCGGATCGACAGCGGACGTATGACACTGAACCAGGAAGACTTTTCGCTTCCCGATCTGGTCCATGATCTTGCTGTGATCCTGCGGCCTCAGGCAGAGCAGAAAAAGCAGACTCTTCTTATGGAGATCGGATGTATTTATGAGGAAAATCTGGAAGGAGATCCGCTCCGGCTCCGTCAGATTCTGGTGAACATCATAGGAAATGCTGTGAAGTATACCCAGAAGGGCGGAAGAATAAGAGTGCGCTTTGAACAGCGGATGGAAGAAATGCCGGAGGAGAAGAGGCTCTGGCTGGACTTTCTGTGTGAGGACAACGGATTTGGAATGAGCCGGGAATTTCTGGGACGGATCTTTGAGCCCTTTGAGCGGGTACGCAATGACACAACCAGTAAGATAGAAGGAACCGGGCTGGGAATGGCTATCGTTAAAAACCTCATAGACCGCATGGGCGGACGAATCAGTGTGGAAAGTGAGGAGGGAAAGGGAAGCTGCTTCAGAGTGGAGCTCCCGGTTCATATTTCCGGACAGGAAGAGGAAGAACTGAAGCTTCCATCAGGACAGAAAATTCTGGTGGTGGAGAGCCGGGATGACAGAGCGGCACAAATGGAGGATTACCTGAGAGGAAGCGGACTGATACCGGTGCAGATCCAAAGCGGACTGGATGCAGTTACCTGGCTGACAGAAGCGCAGTATGAAAGCAATATGCCATGCGCCATGCTGCTGGGGCAGAAGCTTCCCGATATGCCGGTGCTGGAGCTGGCATCTCATATACGTCAGCTGGCAGGGCCGGCTTTCCCGATTCTCATGGTATCAGAGGCGGACTGGGCGCAGATCGAGTATCGTGCGTCACGGGCCGGCGTCAATGCCTTTGTGCCCTGTCCGCTGTTCAAAAGCAGACTTCTTAAAACGTTGGCGCAGCTGATCTCAAGCCAGGAGAGGGAGGATGCGCTTGGGGAAAGGGGCAGGGACTACAGTGATTATCACATTCTGCTGGTAGAGGATAATGAGCTGAATCAGGAAATTGCCGTGGAGCTGCTTTCACTGACGGGAGTACAGGTGGAAGTGGCTGACAATGGAGCGCGTGCGGTGGAGCTCTTTGAAGCGTCGGAGGAAAATCATTTCGATCTGATCTTCATGGATGTTCAGATGCCGGTTATGGATGGGTATGAAGCTGCCAGGCGTATCCGCCGGCTTCCCAGAGAGGATGCGGGGCATGTATGGATCGTGGCGATGACAGCCAATGCCTTCGTGGAGGATGTAAGACGTTCCAAGGAAGCGGGAATGAATGAGCACGTATCGAAACCGGTGGATTTTGAGCGTCTGCAGGAGATTCTGCATAAGCGATTAGACTGAAAAATCAAATGTCATCGCGGTAAACGGCTCTGACATGGAGGTTAGCGTGAGGAGAGAAAGAGTAAAACATGCAGCCATATCAGGAAGAATATATTTCTAATTTAAAAGATATCGCTGTATTTACAGCGCGGAAAAAATCCGGAGGAAAGTCCTTTGAGGAATATCTGGCGGAGATTCTCAAAGACCGGAAGCTGGCGGAGCAGAAGGTAAAACGAAATATGGAGCTTCTCAGGGAAGGTTTGTTTCCTGTGCTGGATCATTTGTTTGAAGCAGATGAGGAGACGCTGAGAGAGCTTCAGGAATTTGCCGGTCAATTATCAAGCAATACGCAGGAGCTGGATGTTATGCTGTTCTGCCAGATTCATCAGGCGCTTTTGAGTCTGGCAAGACTGAAAAAAGACAGAGGCCGTATGATTGAGGAGCTGTACTGGCTGGGAATGGGACGATACAGGCTGTGTAATACGATGGTAGGACTGGAACTGTCGGAGACAGAAGGCTATATGTCCCAGATGAGACTGTGTTTTGCGGAAGCGGCCGCTTATCTCAAATATTACGATGAGATTGAGAATACGGAGACCAGAGGGTATATCCTGCGTTCACGGGCCAATATTTCGCTGGGACAGTTTAAGTCCCCGGGTGAGAAAATCCGGCTGGTAAAGCAGACGCTGGAAATTCTGCAGGATGAAACGTATCGGGAGAAGGAACCGAAGCTTCCCTGGGACAGATTTGTCTATATGACTCATCAGCAGATGACCTCCAGTATATCCCGGGGGAGGGAGAGTGTGATGACCCCTCAGGACATAGCGGATGTTATGGAATCTGTGTATATTGTGTATCAAAGGCGCCTTCAGGAGGCAAAAGAAAAGCGGCAGCAGCCTTCCTGCCGATGGATTTTTTCGTATGATACCATTAATTTTTACTGTGGGCTGGACACGCTGGATGGACTGCTGACCAAAATGGAGGCATTGATGGACAGCGCTGACACCACGGATTTTTCTCCGGACAGTATGTATGGACTGATATCCATGCCTGCATTTTACTGCCAGTATTTGAGTGACTATCCTGAGCGGATTCTGGAGAGAGAAGAGTATATTGAAACGCTTTATCAGAGAATTCTTGATTATCTGGCGGTGTTCCCCGGAGCTGCAGGAAACGAGTCGCTTTTTTTCTATCTCAGACAGCTCTCCAGTGCTTTTCTGGAGACAAGAGGAAGCATTACTTACGGAGATTTTCTGAAGAAGCTGTTGATTCTTTTCGGACCGGAAATATATGCGCACTCCTATGTGGTGGGGAAAGCGGCAAGCGCATTGTGCGGAATCATTATAGAGGAGGAGCCCGATTTTTTTGATGACATTGATCTGATCAGAGAAAAGAAGGACCCCAGAGAAAAAAAGCAGATTCTCCAGGACTATGCAATGCAGTGCGGTATCTTTCACGATGTGGGGAAGCTGAACTTTATGAATTTATATTCTCACCCGGGGAGGCAGTGGTTTGAGGAAGAATATGAGATGTCCCATTTGCATACGGTAGTCGGCGGAAACTGTCTTTCTACCCGTCCATCTACCAGCCTTTATGCAGCCGCCGCCAGAGGGCATCATGCCTGGTATGACGGTTCCAGAGGATATCCGGAATCCTACCGGAGGCTTGAATGCGCCTGCCGCCAGATGGTGGATGTGATCGGGCTGATCGACTGGATGGAAAATGTGACCTTTTCCAACCGGCTTTACACCGGAGTGGAAAAAAGTTTTGCAGAAGCGGTGCGCACGGCAATAGAGCTGGAGGGCAGAAGATTTTCTCCGCTTCTGACGGTGTGGCTGCAGGAGAAAAGGGCAGCGGAGCAGATAGAGCAGGCTTTTGTGCAGGGCCGCAGAGAGGCATATCGGAAATTGTATGAGGAGGAGAGGGCATGGAGATCGGATCAGTAACGTCAAAAGGATTCTTTGAGGCTTCCAGGGGGCAGGAGGGCAAAAACAGCAGCAGGGCAAAGATCGTATTTACCAGTGCGGCGGAGATAGGAAAGGCGCTTGCAGCCCGTAAGATCAATGTGGACGGTGTGACGATAGAGCTGTCGGACGAGGCGATGCAGGCGCTTTCCAGGGAAAGAGATCAATATTTGAAAGACCGGGATGCGGAAAACGCGCGTTATGTGGCGGAATTCAACAGTTATGTGGCCAGACAGCAGGCCGAGGCGGGACAGGATATGGCGGAGGACATGGCGAAGGCTCTGGAAACTGCACGCAGAATTGCAGATGGCCATATTGTTCCGGCTGTCGATGAAAAAAAACTGATGGAATACGATTTTGAGCTGTATCAGGTTGCAAAAAGCGCCGCCATGCTTCATGACATGGAAGAAAAACGCAAGAAGGATAAAACCCTTTATGGCGAGGAGGAGGAGCGTGAATACACGGATCCGGAAGAAGAAACCACGCCGGTACAGAAGTTTGGGGTGGAAGTGGAGGTTTCTCTTGAAGGAGCCGGCGAGGTGACGGCAGTCTCGGAGGGCCCGGCGGACAGCCTGGGATAAAAGAACGCGGCCGGTAAAGAGATGATAAGAGACATTGCTCTGCGGCGGCACAGAGAAAACAGACAGGCAGGAAGGAGCGCGTAATGGAGGAAAGGATACAGGGGCGGAGGAAAAGAGGAAAAAGGCTTATTACTTTTATAGGGATGATCATTTCTTTATCAGTCAGCCTCTCTGCCTGCGGCATTAAGGATGAGGAAAGTCTGAATCTCTTTCGGGAGAAAGCGGGGCTTTTAAAGGAACAGGCTCTGGCGGACTGGGTACAAACGGAGCTGGGAATCTCTCCTGCCGGGGAGGTGGGAAATGCGGTGTTTCTTTCTGTCTGTGATACGGCCAGACGAGCAAGCGTTTTTACCGGAACGGGCGGGACACTGGAAGAAGCCTGGGAGAATGCCAGTGCCAGAGCGGAAAAGAGAGTGGGGGCAGGAGAACTGAAACCGGTGTGGGTGAAGGCGGATGTGGTATATCTTTCTGAAACTATCCCGGCAGCGGAGCTGGAGGAATCAGTAAAAAATGCCCGTCAGGAATTTTTCCGCTACGGGGTGGCAATGGATCCCCAATGGGAGATGGCTTTTCTGGAAGCGGAATTAAATGGGGCAAAGGTTTTTGACTATGAGAATGGTGGTATTGATCTGGAGTATCTCAATCACTACCTTGAGGAGGGAAACAGGAAACCGATAGAGAACCTGCCCGATACCTGTACGGTATTCCGGTGCATCGGATGGCTCTGCGACGAGGAGAGTGCGGTTTATGAGCTGAGCGGAAGCGGCCTCACATATGGGTGCCGGAAGGAGGAGACAGTCGATAAGGAATGTGCAGAGGAGATGATCCTGCATGCTTCCGCATTCCTGGCGGATCAGGTGCAGGAAGACGGTTCTTTCTGCTATGGCATATATCCCCGCTTTGACAAAGAAATTGATAACTATAATATGATCCGCCATGCCAGTGCCATCTGGTCGCTGATCTGTCGTTACCGTATGACCGGAGATGAGGAGCTGGCGGCGGTGATCGAGAGAAGTATTACATATATGTTGGAGCAGGTGATCTATGATGAAGAAGGAAATGCATTTCTCTATGAGGAAAAGGATGACGAGATCAAACTGGGGGGATGCGGAATGGCGGTCATTGCGCTGACCGAATATATGGACGCTTTTCAGAATGAGAACTATCTGGACGTATGCCGGGCGCTTGGAAACGGAATCCTTTCTCTGCTGGATCAGAAGACGGGGATATATTATCATGTGCTGAACGGAGATTTTTCACGAAAAGAGGAATTCCGTACCGTGTATTATGATGGGGAGGCTACCTTTGCCCTGTGCCGGCTCTACGGGCTTACCCGGGAAAAGGAGTGGATCTTTGCGGCAAGAAACGCGGTGGATCATTTTATCCGGGCCGACTATACTCAATATAAGGATCATTGGGTCGCTTATGCCATGAACGAGATTACGAAATATGTGAGAAATGATGCTGATTATTATGTATTTGCCCTGAAAAACGCCCAGGCGAATCTGGATGAGATTGCCGGTGCGGAAACCACCTATCATACATATCTGGAACTGCTGATGGCTACTTTTGAGCTTTATGACCGGATGATAGAGAGCGGAGCTTCGGTGGATGGATTTGATCTGGAAAAGTTTCTTGAGACGATTTATGCCCGGGCTGATTATATGCGGACAGGATATTTTTACCCTGAATTTGCCATGTATATGCAGAACCCGCAGAGGATTGCAGGCACCTTCATGGTACGTCATGACGGATACCGGGTCCGCATCGACGATGTGCAGCATAATATCGGCGGGTACTATCTGTATGCTGCCAATTATGAGAAACTGGAAGCGTATGGGATGCTGAAAAATGTCCGATAGGAGGAACGCGTTGAAAAGAAAAATTTTTACGGCAGTGAAAATATTGCTGGCAGCGATCCTGGTGACTGCGCTTGTGGTAGTGGGGAAGCAGTCGTCAGACTATAAGAGGGGGCAGGAGAATTATGACGAGGCGGAGCAGATTGCCAATCTGCCATCCCGGGAGAAGGACACTGATTCTTATCAGAAGGTGATGCAGAGAGCTCCGGGAGAAAAGGATCCTTACGGAGAGCTTTTGCTTGAACAGATTGATCTGGCGGCGCTGCGGGGAGTCAATCCTGATGTGGCAGGGTGGATTGAAATTCCGGGAACGGAATTATCTTACCCGGTGATGCAGGGAGAAGACAATGACTTTTATCTGAATCATACCTGGAAAAAGGAATCCAATTCTGTGGGATCTGTGTTTCTGGAATGTCAGGTAGACCCGGGACTGGGGGATTTCAACACGATTATTTACGGACACAGGATGAGAGACAACTCCATGTTCGGCAGTCTGAAATATTACGAAAATATAAGTTACTGGGAGGAAAACCCCAGTGTTTATGTGGTAATCGACAAAGAGGCGTACAGGTATGATATCTATGCTGCCTACAAGGCGGATTTAGAGGACATCACCTATGGGCTGAAGATCGGAAGCCGTCCGAAGAAGCAGGAACTGATTCAGTTTGGGCTTGAGAAATCGGTGATCGATACCGGGATTGAGCCCACTACCTTCGACCGTATCCTGACCCTCTCTACCTGTACCGGGAGTGGTCATGCCAGCCGCTGGGTCGTACAGGCATTCTGTCCCGTTGAAGGGGGCGCCCTGCCGGAGGAAGCAGGAGAATTCTTTGAGGGGACAGACGATGCGCCGGACGATTCCTCCGATTCCGAAAGCGACAGCCTTGACTTCCGCAGGTGAGAGGCAGGGCGAAAGCAATGCCTATTCCGAAGGAGATTTCCTTCCGCCTCCGTTTTCATACCGCCACTGGCGGGGTGAAATTTCATATACCTTTTTGAAGGCCCTGGAAAAATGCAGCTGGTTTGGATAGCCGACTGCATTTCCTATGTCTGCCACAGAGAGCCCGGTGAGCTTTAAAAGCTCGGCGGCCTTGGTCATGCGGTAGGAAATCAGAAATTCCTGAGGAGATTTACCGGTGTTTTCGCGGAAGATCTTCCCGAAGTAGCTCCGATTTAAGCCGCAGCAGGCAGCCAGATCCTCCACGGAAATATCATTTTGGAAGTTCTGTTCAATGAAGGAGAGGGCTTCCTTGATATAAAAATCCCGTAGGCTGTTCCCCTTGTTTACCTGAGTGGAGCTTGCGGAACGCATCAGTCCGTCAATAAACAGGTAAAGATGCCCGATCAGGTGAAAGGGCGATTCCTCCTTATGATTCACAATATAGAGCATTTCATCTCTCATCATGGCGGCAATATCCTTGTGCCGCGTTCTGTAGACTGGGTGATTCCGGTTCAGTCCCGAGAGCTCAACGGTCTCTTTGGCCCGCAGCCCGTCAAATTCAATCCATGTATATTCCCAGGGAATTTCATGATCCGCAATGTAAGTGCAGATTTGACCTGGAAAAATCATAAAACCTTCCCCGCTTCTGATCTGATAAGTGTTTGTATCGCCCTTTGTGTCGGTGGCATACAGAAGGCCGGTGCCGGAGATACAGTAGTGAAACAGATAGTGATTTCTGGCGGCAGGACCGAAGGAATGGGAGGGCTCGCACTGTTCCCAGCCAAACTGATACAGTCCCAGATCCACAAAATTTTCATGGGGAAAAACGGAAAAGATGATTTCGCTCATAAGCCACCTCATAAGAAAAGAATGGGAAAACAGATTACAACCATTATATACCCAAATGCAGGGTGATTTCAAATATATAACAAAAAAATAGTATAAAGGCATAAAACGGCTAATATTGCGGTATTTATTAGTAGCATAGAGGTATGTTATAATGCGACTATCAAATAAAAAAGGAGATAAAAGCTATGAAAGGAAAAAGGGTTAAATGTCTGGGACTGGCCTTTGGGTGTGCACTATCTCTTCTGGGCTGCGCTTCTTCGGCAGATGGAAAGGTTGAAATTGAGATCGTTCAATACAAGCCGGAAGCAGCAAATTACTTTAAGACGGTGGAAGATGAATTCAATGCGACTCATGATGACATCCATTTGACCATCAGTTCCCCGAACGATGCAACAACGATTTTGAAAACAAGATTTATCCGTGAGGACTATCCGGATATCATCGGAATCGGCGGTGATATCAATTATTCCTACTTTGTGGATGCGGAGATTCTCTCAGATATTTCGGATTATCAGGGAATCGCCAATATTAATCCCGGCTATCTGGAGATTGCGGAGTCTCTGGAGCTGGTTCCTGTGGAAGGAACTTATATCCTTCCCTATGTGGCGAATGCGGCGGGTGTTCTTTATAACAGAGATATGTTTGAAGAGCATGGCTGGCAGATTCCTGAGACATGGGAAGAAATGCTGAATCTGTGCGGTGAGATTCAGGCGGAAGGAATTCTTCCTTTTTACTTTGGTTTTAAGGATACCTGGACCTGTCTGGCGCCCTGGAATGCCATGGCGGTAGAACTTTCCCCTTCTGATACGGCAAAGCAGGTCAACAAAGGCGCTACGACTTTCACCAGCGAGTACAGAGAGCTGGCGGAAAAGTATATGCAGCTTTTGCCTTACGGGCCGAATGATCCCTTTGCCTACGGTTATAACGATGCGTGTACGGCATTTGCAAGAGGGGAATCGGCCATGTATCCTATTGGAAGTTATGCGACCCCTCAGATTCTTTCCGTGAACCCTGATCTGAATATCGATTCCTTCGTGATGCCGGCGAGCGATAACAAAGAGGACAGAACGCTGAATTCCGGAATCGATCTTGGATTCTGCGTCATGGAAGGATGCAGGAATAAAGAAGCTGCCTACGAGGTCCTGGACTTTCTCTATGCGGATGAAAATCTGCAGAAGTACATAGACGATCAGAACGCAGTACCCTGTAAAACAGGAGACTTCAGGCTGGCGTCCATGCTGGATGGAATGCTTCCCTTTATCGAGGAAGGAAATATGACGGACTACCAGGATCACTACTATCCTTCGGAAATGTCTGTGGACGCTCTGCTTCAGACGTTTTTGATCGAAAAGGATGTTGACGATTTCCTGACCACCTTTGATACAAACTGGCAGAGGTATAACAGAGATATCATCCGCATGGTGCAGGCTTATGAAGCTGCGCATGGAAATGCAAATTAGCAGAAAGGGGAATGATAAGCTATGAAACATGAAAATGACAGAAAACGAACATTTCTACTGATTACGATTCCGATCCTGGCATTGTTTATCTGCTTTAACACGATTCCGCTGATCCGCGGCGCGATGTACAGCTTTACAAATTCCAGAGGATTCGGAAGTTTTGAGTGGGTTGGTTTCAGAAACTATGCCGACCTGTTTACAGATTCCCGTGTAGGGAAATCCTACCTGTTCACTGTGAAACTGGCTCTTGTGACGACGATTGTGGTCAATGTACTGAGCCTGATCCTGGCACTGGGGCTTAACAGTAAGATACGTGCAAAGGGATTTTTCAGAGGAGCCTACTTCCTTCCGAATATACTGGGATCCCTGGTTGTGGGTTATATTTTCAATTATTTCTTTACTTATATTCTTCCGGCACTGGCGGATATGATCGGGATTGAATCTTTAAGAAGCAGTATCCTCTCAAGTCCCAGCAGGGCATGGATCGGCGTCATGATCGTATGTGCGTGGCAGGCGATTGCAATGAATACCATTATTTATATCTCGGGACTGCAGACAGTACCGGAGGATGTGTACGAGGCAGGCGGACTGGATGGAGCAACCGGATGGAAGAGGTTCCGTCATCTGACCTTCCCCCTGATTATACCTTTCTTTTCCATTAATATGGTGCTCAGTGTAAAGAACTTCCTCATGGTTTTCGATCAGATTGTGGCATTGACCAAGGGCGGCCCTTCCCAGAGCACGGAATCTATTTCCTACCTGATTTATAACAATGGTATGGCAGGCGGGCAGTTCGGATTCCAGAGTGCCAACGCAGTTGTATTCTTTATCGTAATTGTAGTGATCTCTGTTGCGCAGATGAAATTTTCAAGTTCAAAGGAGGAGCAGCTATGAAAAATACAACTTCACCGGGAAAGTCGAATACAGCCGTACTTATCCTTTTGATTCTCGGCCTTTCCACGATTGCATTTCCCCTTTATCTGACGGTTGTGATTGCGTTCAAGCAGCCCTCAGAGATGACCAACAGCATCAGTGGAATCTTGTCACTTCCTAAAACCTGGAGTCTGAATAACTTCCGGGAGGCTATGGAGGTAACAGATTTCTGGAATTCTTTAAAGAACAGTCTCCTGATCTCAGTGCTTACGGTGGGACTTTCCATTATCCTTCACTCTCTTATGGGGTATGCGCTGGGAAGGAATAAAGCTTCCAGCAAGTTTTATAACTTTGTATATCTTTTCATCGTAAGCGGTATGTTTGTACCCTTCGCGATTCTGATGATGCCCCTGGCAAAGCAGACGGCTGAAATGGGGCTGGCCAACTGGTTTGGCGTAATCCTTTTGTATGTGGTATTCTACATGCCTATGAACATCATGCTGTATTCAGGATATCTTGTGAATATTCCGCTGGCCCTTGAAGAAGCGGCGAGAGTGGATGGAGCATCTACCTGGAGGACTTACTGGAGCATTATCTTCCCTATCATGCGCCCCATGCATGCAACGGTTGCCGTTATCACAGCGCTGGCCGTGTGGAACGATGTTATGACTCCTCTGGTCATTATGGCGGGAACCGCACAGAATACGCTGCCTCTGGCACAGTTGAACTTCCAGTCACAGTTTGGAACAAACTATAACCTGGCATTTGCTTCTTATCTGCTGTCGTTGATCCCGATCCTGGTCTTCTATCTGGTCTGCCAGAAACAGATCTTAAATGGAGTGGTAAACGGCGCAGTGAAATAGTCGGAATTTTAGAAAAATTTTACAGTTAAAAACAGGAGTATAGTTGAAAATCTGGCCTTCAATTGCTAATATAAATTGAAGGCCAGATCAGCATATAGGGAGTAAGACGGTTACGAAATAACAGACTGGGAGGAAGCGCTATGGCAATTTATTTTGATTCTGAAAATCAGATTTTTACACTGGAGAGCGACCATACGTCTTATCAGATGAAGGCGGATGATAAAGGCTTCCTTTTACATTTGTATTATGGAAAAAAGATATCAGGAGCCATGGACTATCTTCTTTCCTATTATGACAGAGGATTTTCAGGAAGCCCGGCAGGAGTGATGGACAGAACCTACTCCATGGACGTGCTGCCTCAGGAGTATCCGACGGCAGGTACAGGAGATTTCAGAAGGTGTGCCCTTGTAGTGAAAAACGGGGACGGATCGGAAAGCTGCGATCTGCGTTATGTATCTCATGAGATCAGGAAGGGAAAGTATGGATTAAAAGGTCTTCCGGCAGTATATGCATCCTGTGAGGAGGCGGAGACACTGGAAATTTTGCTGGAGGATCAGGCGAGCAGAGTTCAGGTGAAGTTGCTCTATGGTGTGCTGGAAAAAGAGGATATTATTACAAGAAGTGCTCTGATCTCGAATCAGGGAGAAGGAAGAGTGATCATAGAGAAAGCCGCTTCTGTCTGTCTGGATTATCTGACAGGGGATTATGATCTGATAAGCTTTTGCGGGAGGCATATGATGGAGAGGATCCCGAGACGTGTACAGATTGGCTATGGGAACTATACGGTGGGGAGCCGGAGAGGAGCCTCCAGTCATCAGTATAATCCGGCAGTGATCGTTGCACGGCCGGATACCACGGAGGAAGCCGGCGGATGCTGCGGCATGATGTTTGTTTACAGCGGGAATTTTCTGTGTGAGGCGGAGAAGGATCAGTTTAATCTGACCAGAGTGGTCATGGGGCTTGGCGGGGAAGGGTTTCATTATCCTCTGGAGCAGGGAGAAGAGCTGGCAGTTCCGGAGAGTGTTCTGGCATATTCCGGTCAGGGATTCGGAGAACTTTCCAACCTGTTTCATCGTTGTATACGGGAACATATCTGCAGAGGAAAATATAGCCGGGAGATAAGGCCTGTGCTGATCAACAGCTGGGAGATGGCTTATTTCGATTTTGATGGCGATACCATCTGCGGACTGGCAAAGGAGGCGTCCGGGCTGGGGATCGATATGGTCGTCATGGATGATGGATGGTTTGGCAAACGGGATGATGACAACAGCGGCCTGGGAGACTGGCGGGTCAATGAAAAGAAGCTGGGATGTACCCTGAAAGAACTGACTGAAAAAGTCAATGAAATGGGGATGAAATTCGGTATCTGGATTGAACCGGAAATGATCTCGCGGGACAGCGATCTTTACCGGGAGCACCCCGACTGGGCGATGCAGATTCCGGGAAGAGAGCCGGGGCTGGCCAGAAACCAGCTGGTGCTTGATTTTACGAGGACAGAAGTGAGAGAGCATGTATTTGAGCAGATTTGCCGGATGCTGGATCAGGGAAAGATTGACTATATAAAATGGGATATGAACCGGAGTCTTTCAGATGTGTTTTCCGCCAATATGCCGGACAGGGACAGTCAGGGAAAAGTTGTGTATGAGTATGTACTTGGCGTATATGACTTTCTGGAAAAGCTGATCCGGCGATACCCGGATATCCTGATTGAGGGGTGCTGTGGAGGCGGAGGAAGATTTGATGCGGGAATGCTGTATTATACGCCTCAGATCTGGTGCAGCGACAATACGGATGCCCTGGACAGAGTAAGAATTCAATATGGGACATCCTTCTTCTATCCGGCATCTGCCGTAGGGTCTCATGTGTCGGCGGTACCCAATCATCAGACCGGGCGCAACATCAGCCTGCATACCAGAGGCGTGGTGGCTATGGCGGGAACCTTTGGTTATGAGCTGGATCCGGGCAAGCTTACGGAAGAGGAGAAGCAGCAGGTGAAGGACCAGGTAATAGAATACAAGCGGCACGCAGAACTGATCAGCCGGGGATACTATTACCGTCTTTCCAATCCGCTCCGGGATGTCTGCGGAGCCTGGATGTTTGTTTCAAAGGACGGCAGCCGGGCGCTGGTAAGTGTGGTAATGCTGGAAAATCACGGGAATATGCCGGTTACGTATGTGAAGCTGAAAGGCTTAAAGGCAGATGCGCTCTATGAAGAGGCGGGCAGCAAGAAACGGTTTTATGGATCTGCGCTGATGGAGGCAGGAATCGTGCTGCCTGTGGAGAGAGGAGAGTACCTGTCTTATCAGATGGAATTTCATATGGTCGCGGAAAACGGGTAGGGAAGTCTGCGCAATCGAGCAGGGAAGATTTATCTTCCCCCTGCTCGCGCGCGGCCCGCATGCTGCTTCAGCAGCAAGATTCCGTTTGCGGGCCTGCATAATTGAGCGAGGGGAAATTTTTATGCCCCTGCTCGCGCGCGGCCCGCATGCTGCTTCAGCAGCAAAATTCCGTTTGCGGGCCTGCATAATCGAGCGAGGGGAAAGCTTTATGCCCCTGCTCGTGCGCGGCCCGCATGCTGCTTCAGCAGCAAAATTCCGTTTGCGGGCCTGCGCATAAAAAGTCGGGCGGGGAAACATTTCCCTGCCCGTTGTGTCTTCAAGTACAGACGTATCAGTACCGGCATCTGAAAGATTTTGACGTGCTATGCAGACTGTACATTTTCATATCCGCAGATTTCGCTGATCTTGGCGATAATCCGGTCTCTGGTCATCTCTGCGATTTCCCTGGAATTCATTTCCTTATAATCCTCATAGAGAATCGGCGAAAGAAAATGAACCTGTGTCTTTACGGGCTTTAAGGAATTGAGCTCAAAGGGCTTATAAGAATCGATCAGTACCACAGGTACAATCGGAGTACGGGATTTAATGGAGCATTTAAAAGCGCCCGGCAGAAATTCATGCACCCTGTTTCTGTTGCGGTAGTATCCTCCCTCCGGGAAGATAATGTATCTTCTGCCGGACTTTACTTCCGCAATGATGGACAGGATGGTCTGCAGCTGTTTTTTCATGTCAGTTTTGTCGATCCGGCTTCCCTTCAGCAGAGTGATGAACTGGCTGGTAACCAATTGATGAGAGCGCTTGTCGTCGATCATAATGGTACAGGGCAGGGCATGTCCCGATATGATACCCAGGGCGTCATATTTCCCCTGATGATTAGCGTACATGACGTATCCGCCTTCTTCCGGAAGATTTTCCGTACCGAACACATCCGTGCGGATCATGCCGTTCCGCTGCATGATCGCCACCGCCCGCCGTGCAACCCTGTAGCGGTCAGCTTCAGAATAACGGGCATCATGTCGCTCGATATAGGTAACTTTTCCCAGGTAGAAAATAATAAAGGGCAGTGAAACAAGAATAATAAACCAGAACCTTAACACAATCAATACCTCACATTTCTTATATCTGAAAATATACCATATTAAGAGCTTTTTTTCAATATCAGTGCGGAAGAGATCAGGGAAAGCGGAAGCTGTGAAGTTACTATGTCGTTACGCAAATTTTGGAAAGTTTAAGGTAAATGCTGAAAGACAGCGGAAAATCTGGTAAAATGAGTACAGTATGATTGCAGGATGAGCCTGCAGCGAGGGGGGTGCGCTGTGTATCAGGTATTGTTTGCTGAGGATGAGCTGCTGGTCCGTCTGGGACTGCAAAATTCCATACCCTGGGAGAAATATGAAATGAAGCTGGCAGCTCAGGCAGATAACGGGCTTACGGCCTTTGATCTGTTTCAGGAAATCCATCCGGATGTGGTGATCACGGATATTCGAATGGAGGGGATGAGCGGCCTTGAGCTGATTCGCAAAATCAGGGAGACAGATGAGGAATGTGCGGTTATCGTCATATCCTGTATGGATGATTTTGAGACGCTGAGACAACTGATTCCCTATAAGATCGCCGGCTATATTCTCAAGGCGAGTATGAGTATGGATGAAATATTCGGTGTGCTGGAGAAGACCAGAAAATATCTGGAAGAAACCGGACGCAGGGGAAAAGAGAACGGAAAGGAAGAAGAGGAGCTGTCCCGGAGGCTGGCGAAGTATCTGGAAGGACAGATCATGGATTTTTCATGGCCCGGAAAAGAAAATATCAGTCGGATGCTTCGGTTCTGGCTTCAGCCGGAGGATTTTGACAAAATTAACGAGCTGGCCATGGAATTCGTCTATGAGCTGGCGGGCAGGCTGTTTCCGGAAAAGATTCTGGTACCCGACGGGACGAGAAGCTTCTGTCTTTTGCTGCCGTCTGCTGTGAGCGATCAGAAAAAGCAGATACAGCAGCTGAACCGTTCTGCAGAAGAATACCTGGGAGTCAGGTTTCTGGCGGCGGAGGAGACGCGCAGGGAAGGCGAAAGCATAAAGGAGCTGTATGAAAGGCTGCGGAAAGGACAGGAGGAAAAGGCAAGAGAGCAGGGGTGGGACCCTCTGATCTGCCGGGCGGTGGAATATATGAGAGAGCACCACAGAAGGGCGCTTGGACTTTCGGAGATTTCAGGGGTGCTTGGGATCAGCCCCAGTTATTTTTCCCATATTTTCAGGAAGGAAACGGGTAAAAATTATGTGGAGTTTCTCAACCGGATTCGTATGGAAGAGGTGCTAAAGGAACTGAAAGGCACCGACCATAAAATCGCGGTAGTGGCGGAAAACCACGGTTTTAATAATCTGGAATATTTCAGCCGCTTTTTTAAGAAGCAAATGGGGATCTCACCGGCAAAATGGAGGCAGCAGAATAAATGAAATGGTCAGAGAAGGTGGACTGGAAGGTGAAGCAGGTTCTGTTTATCCTCTGTGGAACCCTGCTTATTATTACCCTTCTGTTTGGGATAACCTACCGCTACTTTGTAAAGAAATTAAGTGTAAATAACGAAAAGATCGTTCAGCTGACCTTTCGCCAGACAGAAAAAGATCTGAAATATATGATGGAAAATGCCCAGAAGCAGCTGAGCCGCTTTTCCATTAACGAGCTGGCATGGGAATTTGCAGACAATCAGTTTTCCGGCAATGCCCGGAGAAGCAGATGTCTTCAGGGGATCGTCGCAGCCTTTGACGAGATGCTTGCCGCCAATTCGGATGCTTATGGATTTGCTATTTTATCCGGAGATGGAAGAGCCGCGGTATCTACAGCGGAGGGAAAAAGCGGAACGGGCGAGCTTGCAGAAGGAGAGCTTACAGAGCTTCTTGAAAAGTGTAAACAGGATTATCCCTATGTGCTCTGGGTATCAAATGGGGAGGCGGCCATTGCAGAGGGCAGTCCCCTTTATCGCATGGTAAACCGCCCGGTAATTTTGGGAATCAAGGCCATGGGAGAATTCCAGGAAACCGACAGAGACAGCTATTTATTGGTGGCGCTGGATGAGAGAAGCGTGCAGAACAGCTTTTCCCAGGCGGTTTATAATGGAAGCGATGCTGTACTTTTGAATGAAGAAGGGAAGATTATTTCCGCCACCCGGAAGGAAATGCTGGGAACAGAGTATCAGCCTGACCGGCAGAATCAGAATATTGAATATGATATGTCCTACAGGGGATGGAAGCTGATTAATATGGTGTCGAAAGACAGTTACCTGCGGGAAGCCAGGGATATTCGCAATTTTGGGATTGCGCTGGCAGTGCTTGCCAGTCTGGGAGTGCTGGTGGTTTCGCTGGTCTGGAGCCGCAGATATACAAAGCCGATTCAGAATCTGATGGAACAAATGGAAAGTGTGGGGAAGGAGAATCTGGATATTCCCGAGCCTGTGAAAGCAGGACTGCCTGAGCTGGATCATTTAAATGAGGAATTTTATGCAACGGTACAGAAGTTGAAAGGCTATATTGAGAGGGTGCAGCAGGCAGAGCAGGAAAAGGCCAGGGAAGAGCTTCTGGCACTGCAGTATCAGATAAATCCCCATTTTCTGTATAACTCCCTGAATTCTATCCGCTGGATGGCGATGATGACCAATAATACGAAGGTTGCGGATTCGCTGGTAACCTTAAGCAGAATTATAATGCCCATTCTGAGAGATCCCAGCTTTACCTGGAAGCTGGAACATGAACTGGAATTTTTACAGAGCTATGTGGAGATGATGCAGATCCGGTTTGGACCGCAGATGGAATATCACTTGGAATGCGAAAGGGAGCTGTATCACGAAATTTTTCCCAGATTCATTTTGCAGCCCATGATAGAAAACTGCTTTGTGCATGGAAGCAGCAACAGCGAGGTGCGGCATATTTATGTAAGAATCCGGAGATCGGAAGGATTTCATATAGAAATTCAGAATACAGGCGTATTTGTGGAGGAGGAAAGGGTCAGACAGATCAATCAGGGATTGTCCGGAAGCGAGAAGGAGCAGAAGAGTATCGGACTTTCAAATGTCAGAAAGCGTCTTGCATTTCTATACGGAGAAAAGGGTCGGATGTGGTTGGAGTCGGATAAGGAAAAAGGAATTGTAGTATATCTTGAATTTTGAATCCCGGAAACGGGATTCTTTTTTTGGTAACTCTATCCGAAAATCGTAAAATAAGTCAAAAAAGAAAGACAATATGCACAATATCAAAAGAAAGTATAAACGAAAGAAAAGATAAGTCATACAAAAAAAGAAAAAGATAGGATACAATCATTTTAGAATCAATCAGGAAAACCAGAGAACCCGGGAGCTCTGAGAAAAGCAATACAGAAATTGTAAAAAGGAGAAATATTATGAAGGCGAAGAAAATATCAGCATTACTTTGTGCGGCGGCAATGGCGGCAGGGCTGCTTGCAGGATGTGGCGCATCGGGAGATCAGAATGGAGCAGAGCAGGGTGCAGAAGGCAGCCAGTCCGGGAAAACGGGCGGAGATGAAGGAGAAAGCGCGGCAGTATCCGATGACCTGAGTGAGCATGTGACGATTTCCATGGGCGGGATCAATCTGGGAAATTCTGATACTCTTGAGGTGTGGCCCTCCGAGATCGTGCAGAAGCTGGAAGAAAAGTTCAATGTGACCCTGGAGCTCAGGCAGTATGATAACGAAAGTCTGAATCTGGATCTTTCCGGAGGAACCACCTGCGATATTGTACAGGTCAACGACGATCACATTGAGGGCGTTCTGAAAGGAAAGCATGCGGTGTGCCTGGAGGATTATAAGGATACCATTGCAAAGAATATTTTTTCGGAGAAAATGAGCTTCCGCAACGGCGTGATGAAAGCATTTAAGAGCAACGGTGAAGATAAACAGTATTTTGTGACACCCCGTGTGACCTTCGGTGATACGGAAGCGAATTACGGAACCTATTTAAACTACGGATATATTGTACGCTGGGATCTTTATAAGCAGATCGGATGCCCGGAAATCAAAAATGACCAGGATTATATCAATGCATTGAAGGCTATGAAGGAAATTTATCCGGAGACAGAGGAAGGGCTTCCGGTATATGCCCTCAGCGCTTACAACGACTCTCAGCTTCATCCTTATTTCTTCAAGGGATGTCTGGCGGAAGGCTATGTGAATCTGGAAGGCGGGATCTATGTGCAGAATGTGGAGACCAATGAGCTTCTGCCGGATATCTATGATGCGGCCAATCCGGATGTGCTGACTCCCTTCTGGTCCGGTGTGAAATTTTATAATCAGCTTTACAGAGAGGGCCTGCTTGATCCTGACTGCCTGATTACAAAGGGAGAGGATCTCCAGGAAAAGTATACCAAGGGCCAGTACATAGGCGGTGTGAATGGATTTTTCAGTGGATATAATTCCAGAATGCAGAAGGAGGATGAGGAAACCTTAAAGCAGTTTGTGATTCTGCCTGCCAGACTGGGATGGGCAAATGAGAAAAACCTGGCCGGATGGTTTGGAAAATATTTCTTTGTATCCTCTCACTCTCCCAATGTGGAGCGCGCGGTGATGGTTCTGGATTACCTTCAGAGCGAAGAATTTTCAAGGGATATCGATTCCGGTATTGAAGGCCGGTGGGAGATCGGAGCGGATGGAAAGCCGGCTCTGACGGAGGATACGATTTCCATGAGAACGGATATAAATCGTGCGGATGAATGGAACAGGAGCGGTATTCGTGAGGGAAATATGCAGGCTGTCTGCGGTGAGGATTATTACAATATCGCAGAGGATGGGGGGCGCATTAATCTGTGGTTTGAGGATGATATGCTGCCAAAGAGTATGACTTTTGTACAGAAGGATATGTGCGAGACACTGGATCTGACGGTTCCCAGCGATCTATTGAAAAAGCGTGTGGAAGCGGGAGAGAGTATCGATCTTGGCACCTGCATGAACGTGATCCAGATTGCGCTTGAGACGACACCCAAAAACATTGTGCGTATTGACAGCAACTGTGAGGAGATCACACTAAACGCACTGCCGGGACTGGTACAGGCGGAAAGCGATGAGGAATTTGCGGCGGCAAAGCAGGCTTTGTTAGAGGAATTAAAGGGCGCCGGTGCAGAGGAATCCGTAAGCTGGTGGACGGAAGCCTGGGCAAAGGCAAAGGCGGAAATCGAGAGTATTCAATAATAGCTGAAAGAAACCTGCGGGGCGGCAAGGCACGGACGGAACAAAATGCATAGTCGGGCCGCCCCGGCAGAAAGAGAAAGGAGAGAAGATTGAAAATTAAAATTTTCAATCGCGAGATTTGTGTCTGCGCGCTGCTTGCCACAAACTCGTTATGCGCAGAAAGCAGCGCAGAAATGAGGAGGAAAATGGCAAAGACAGCGATGGTTGTAAGCAAAAAGAAAAAGAAATATCAGCTTCTGTTCATGGCGATTCCCTTTATGCTGATGGTATTTTTGTTCAGCTACGTGCCGATCTTCGGATGGATCTATTCTGTCTATGACTATATACCGGGAGTGGCGCTTCCTGACTGTGACTTTATGGGGCTGGAATATTTCCGGCTGATCTTTAAGGATGCCAACATCCTGCGTACCCTGAAAAATACCATGATTTTTGCGGTGATCGGGATCTTTCTTACGCCGTTGCCCATGGTCTTTGCCATACTGCTCAATGAGGTGGGAAGCGGACCGGTGAGAAAATTTATCCAGACATTTACCACTCTTCCTAACTTTATCAGCTGGGTGATCATTTTTTCACTGGCCTTTGCGTTGTTCTCTACCGATGGAATTCTGACTTCGCTTCCGGTAAAGCTGGGGCTTACAGAGGAAGCACAGTCTGTCCTGAGCGCAAGGGAATCGGTTTACTGGTTCCAGACCTTCCTGGGACAGTGGAAGTCCCTTGGATGGAGCTCCATCATTTATCTGGCGGCTATTGCGGGGATCGATCAGGAACTGTATGAGGCGGCACGGGTAGACGGAGCAGGACACTTCAGGTGCGCGCTGCATATCACACTGCCTTCCATGCTGGAAACCTATGTGGTGCTCTTTATACTGAACGTGGGGAACTTCCTGAATACGGGATACGAGCAGTTTATGCTGTTTAAGAATTCCCTGACAGCCCCCAATATAGAAGTGCTTGATCTGTATGTATACCGGATCGGACTGGAGAGCATGGATTATTCCTACGGTGTGGCCATCAGTATTATCAAGTCCTTTGTGAGTATATTGCTGGTAGTGACGGCAAATCTGACAGCGAAGAAGCTTCGCGGAAACACAGTGATCTGAGAGAAAGAAAGAGCGCGTGTTGCAGCCGCGCAGAAATGGAGCAAGATATGAATGGTATTCGAAAAGCATCGGCCTCCAGAAGGGCGTTTCAACTGTTTAATTATTGTCTGCTGGTGGGATTTACCCTGATCTGCATTTATCCCTTCTGGTATATTCTGATCTATACCGTCAGTGACCCTGCCGCAGTGGAAATGAGTTCTCCTGTATTATTTCCCAGAGGGTTTTCCCTGGCAAATTATAAAAATATATTTACTTTATCCGGCTTTTTCCCGGCGCTTTCCATGTCAGTGTTAAGGACGGTGGTTGGAACAACGTTATCGGTTCTTTCCTGTTCCTTTCTGGGGTATCTGTTTACAAAAGAAGAAATGCCGGGCAGAAAGTTTATATACCGGCTTCTGATCTTTACCATGTATATCAGCGGAGGGATGATCGCCAACTATATCGTGATCAAATCCTACGGGCTTCTCAACAGCTTCTGGGTATATATTCTGCCGGGGATGATATCCGCTTATAACATAGTGCTGATCAAAACCTACATAGAGCAGCTCCCGGCCTCCTTAGAGGAGTCGGCGCAGCTGGATGGGGCAGGATATCTTACGGTGTTTACCAGGATTGTTATGCCTCTGTCCAAGCCTATCATTGCAACGATCGTGGTGTTTGTGGCAGTGGGGCACTGGAATTCCTGGTTTGATAATCATATCTATACAAGAGGAAATGAAAGTCTGATGACGCTGCAGTATCTTCTTTACAATTACCTGAATGAAGCGCAGAGGGTGGCGGAGCAGATTAAAAATACTTCCAATATTGGAGGAATCGAACAGATGATATCGTCCATCTCGCCCAAGGGCGTCCGCATGACCATTACAGTTCTGGCGTCCCTCCCGATCTTTGCGGTATATCCGTTTATGCAGCAGTATTTCGTAAAAGGCATTATGGTGGGAGCAGTGAAAGGATGAATCAGAAAGGAGCAGCTATGATAGATTTTTTAAGAGAGGCGGCACAGGTGAAGCCTTCCCGGAATCAATTGAACTGGTTTGATATGGAATTCTATGCATTTGTTCATTTTGGACCCAATACTTATACGGACAGAGAGTGGGGGGATGGTACGGAGGATGAGAAAATTTTTAATCCGGAGAAGCTGGACTGCGATCAGTGGGTGGAAGCCATCAAGGCAGCAGGAATGAAGGGAATGGTGCTGACAGCCAAGCACCATGACGGATTTTGTCTCTGGCCCTCCCAATATACAGAGCATTCTGTGAAGAACAGTCCCTGCAGGAAGGATATTGTAAAGGAAGCGGCACTGGCGTGCCGCAGAGGCGGAATCAAGTTCGGATTTTATCTTTCTCCTTGGGACCGGAATTCAAAATACTACGGCACGCCGGCGTACAATGATTATTTTTGTAATCAGCTGACAGAGCTTTTGACGCAGTATGGCGATATTTTTTATGTGTGGTTTGATAATGCGTGCGGAGAGGGGCCAAACGGCAAAAAGCAGGTTTATGATTTTCCCAGATACTTTGATCTGATTCACAAATATCAGCCGGAAGCTGTCATTTTTAATGACTTTGGCCCGGATATACGCTGGTGCGGTAATGAGGCCGGCACAGCGCGCCATGCCGAATGGGCGGTGGTGCCCTCCGAGCTGTGTCATTACAGTAAGGTACAGACCGGACCCGGTCCTCTGGCACAGGAAGGAAGCCTGGCGTACCTTTATAATACAGAAAAAGAGCTGGGGACTATGGCCAATATCCTGTATTCCAAAGGACTGGTTTTTACACCATCGGAAATTGATACCTCTATTCGTCCGGGTTGGTTCTGGCATCAGAAGGAAGAGCCTCATTCACTGAAGCGTCTGTTTGACATTTATCTGTCAAGTGCAGGGGGAAATGCCTGCCTGAATCTCAACATTCCGCCCAACAAGGAGGGGCTTTTTGACGAGAGGGATGTGAAGCGCCTGAAAGAGCTTGGGACGCTCTTAAAGCAGGAATTCAGCAAGGAGATCCCTGCGTCGGTGAATAAGGAAGAAGGGGGCGGACCGACACAACCGGTCTATCGAATCACCACCGAAAAGCCTCAGAAAAACATACGGTATGTGGTGCTGCAGGAGGATATTGCGCAGGGACAGAGGGTGGAGAGCTTCAGGATTCTTGCGGAATTCGCCAGCGGCAGCCAGTATCCTCTGTATCAGGGCACCTGTATCGGCCATAAAAAGATCTGCCAGCTGCAGGATCCTTTTGCACAGCAGAATCCCCTGACGGACGATTCGCTGCCGGAGATCTCAACGATTAAGGTACAGGTGACGGCAGCAAGAGGCGAGGTTTTGATGAAAGAGATCAGGCTCTTCTGACAAGGGAGAACAACTGGAAACGAATCAGAAATGATAATAGAAAAGCGGCTGAGACAACAGACAGATCGGACTGCGGACAAGGAGAAAAAGAAATGAAACTGATGCATTCGGAATGGAAGGACAGGATCGGGCACTGGATCCGTACCCTGAAGGACGATTTTTATGAGCCCCTGGGGGAAATCTCATGGGAGGCCTTTGAGACCATGGAGCAGCTCACTTATGAGGAGGCGCTCTCCGGCA
>CAMWFQ010000040.1 GCA_947173495.1 uncultured Lachnospiraceae bacterium
TCTTACTCTTCTTGAATTTTCAGACCTGCACTGCTGTTTATTTGTCAAGGTTCAGTTGCAGAGACAAATCGTCTGTTTTCCTTTGACACTATTTACCACCTGCAACGAAACTTACTATATCACCATGGCCACATAATGTCAACACTAAATTTGAAAAAATTGTAGAAATTTTTTGAACACTTTAAAAATCACCGGAAAGCCCGTCAAATCAGCATTCCGGTGATCTTACATTTAGTTTATCACTTTAATTCAATGAAATTGTCGCCCGTTCATCTACATTTTTCATCGTGAGCTCAAGGGATGAAATTTCCTCCACATTTTCGGGAATTTCACAGACCAGCACCAGCTCTGTGCTCTCCCCTGCTCCCAGCGTCCCCTTGAAATAGGCCAGATCATTTAGCAAAAGAGTCGTCAGAGCATTCTTTGTCTCGCCATCCACAGTGATCTTAAACCTGATCTGACTCCCGGCAATATCAAGATTCACCTCAGACCCTGATGTATTTTCCGTCAAAAACTTCAGCACCAGAAGATTTGTTCCCTCTGTGGCATTCATAATGAAATAAAGCTCCTCGCCCTGTTCCGGATATACATCGCTTATTTCACAGCCGGTATAGGTGATTTTCACAGAATCCAAACCCAGAAAATCCTCTATTGACGTAATTTCACTGACGCTCTCCTCCGCATTGTCGCGAACCTCTACTTCCTGTTTTGATTCCTCAGCAGACGGAGCGCTCTCCCCGTCCTGTTCTTCGCTGTCCACCGCTTCCTCGCCCAGGGCTTCTTCCATCTCCTCCACCGCGGAGAGACTAAGCAGTTTATAATCATAGTTATTGCTGTGCTTGAGCAAAACTTCTGATGCATATCCTACCACCAGATCTCTTTGCTGATCGTCCAGCTCCGGTATCGCGTTTCCGCATCCCGTGACAAGCAGAGCGCAAGCCAGTACTGATATTCCATTTATCACTTTTTTTCTCATTTCACCCTCATTTCTGTACGGCCTTTGAATTGTAATGCCAATTATGACGATGCCAATTATGACGATGCCAGTTATGGCGATGCAAATATAACTATTCCAATATGATTTTTGCATTTTATAATCAGCAGGCGCCGTACTGCCGCTTATTCTTTTTTAATTTCGTTTCTGTCACTTTCAATGCTTTCTTCTTCCTGTGCTGTCAGAGCGTCTTTCTGAACTGCTGTCTCCATAGTTCTCTCAAGGCGCATATAAATCCATGATATGAGCAGCGCGCACACACCTGCCGTCAGGAACAATCCCACCCGGTACGAAGTTCCCACTTCTCTGAAGTCAAACAGTACCAGCTTAAAGCATACAAAAAATGCCAGAAGAAGCCCGCAGATTCTTTCCGCCTTATCCCGTTGCTTAAAGCCGATCCACACGCACCCCAGTGCAATGATCATAAGAAGGATGCTGACAATCACAGGCGTTTCATAATGTCCGGTCAGTACAGACCATGTCAAAAAGCCTGCCAGTATCAGATATTTCCGTGAGACCTCCAGTTCATACCTCTGCCGGAATATGATCAGGATCGTCAGTCCTCCCAGCACCATCATCACTGAGCTGAAAAGGTAACTGCGGCAGGTCAGAACACCGAAATAGTAAAAGGACATCAGTATCAGACTGATAATATTGTAGGGCTGCTGTTTTTTGGTTTTCAGTCCCGGCAGATGGTTAAAAAGAAGAAACAACAGAAGCAGAATTCCCGCCCCAAGGGGATAACACCAACCGGTCATCATCCCCTCTCTGTTATAAAAGAAGGTATAGCACCATCTGTGGCTGATCAGTAACACGCCAATGGTGATTACAAACTGGTGATACATATAAAACCATTTAATCCGGAAGGATGACAGAAACAGCGCCCCTGCCAACAGCAGGCCGCAAGGTTCTTCACAAAAATACAGACCGGCAAATCCTGTCCAGAATACGGCGGCCGCATCCAGCCATCTGACTTCTCTGTGTGCAGCCGCCAGCTTGGCAGCCAGAAGAACGGCCAGCACAGAGAAGATAAATGGCCAGCGGCAGGCTTCCGCCATACCGTCAGAAGATCCCACATACCTCAGGAACCAACCGTTTGTCACATAATAAGAGCCAAGCAGCAGCACATTACCTGCCGCAAAATACAGACCGGCCCAGCGTCTGCCATCCTCTCGCTCCCATAGCAGAAACATCACGGCGCATACCGCCGCCATAAGCAATTCCGCCGTAAGGTGAACCAGAAGAACCATTTCGGGTTCCTCCGGTGAAATTCCCGGTCCGAAATTTCCGATCAGGAAAAGAAGAAAAATGTAAAAACCGCTTGCAATACAGCAGAGCGGGAATAGTCCTCCTTCCTTTTCCCTGCTGCTCTTATAGCTCGCAATACAGATAAAGATAAAGGAAGTTATCACATAAAACACAAGATAAACAGCCTCTACCTCTTCTGTCCAGGCAATCCCGGTAAAAACAAAGGTAAAGATCAGGCTCAAACATATATGTATGATATTTACAGCCTTCTGCCTTTTCTGATTCGGGAAGAAAAAACTGATGGAATTGATGCTGAACAGTATGACCGCAATGATCATAAACTCTAATTCGGAATCGAATTCCCGTATCGGCAGGAGCGAAAGATATGCGCCAGACAGACTGATGAGCCTGATCAACGCAGAATCCTTTTTCCTGCTTATAAAAACAGCCCCTGCCGCAATCAGCAGCGTAATGACCATGGCCTCTATCCCGTTTATAACGCCCAGCACCTGATAATTCACACTGTTGGCCGCATAAAGTCCGCCGACACCGATCCCGCAGATAATGCTGCGGATCTTTCCGGCTCTCTTGCTCTGCAGTCTTTTGCGAAACAAAAGCTCCGGCAGGATTACCGTAAGCAGGGCGATTCCGTACAGGCTCATCCCCTGTCCCAGGCCCTCCAGAAAATTATACCCCAGAATCACAAAAGCCGCCAGAACAAATATGGCTCCTATCACACTGAAAACGTGAACACCCACCTTAACTTCAATCGGACTTTTCTCTGAACTGCCGGGATATGAGCTTTCCACAGCGCCGCCTCTTTTCACGGTCTCTGCCAGAGACTGCGGCCTTTCTGCCGGAAGATGCGCATTTTCCGCAACAGGCTGCGGCTTCTTTCTGGAGAAAGCTTCTGGCTCTGCTGCTGTCTCCGGCAAAGGCGGCCTGTGAATGCTTTTCGCCGCCGGCTCTGCGGGCCGTATCTGCATCTGCCGGGGCTGCACCGGCGTTTTCCCCGTCTGAGTCATACGCTGCCGGTACTGTTGATAGCTCCGCGCCGCTTCCTGCTCTACCTGGCCCGGGGTAGCCTTTCCGCTTTCCAGATCCTTCATCATCTGTGCCAGATATCGATCGTAATATGGATCTGTGGACAGTGCCATAAGCTGTCTGAGCCTTGCTCTCGCGCGTTCTTTCTGTTCCAGCAGCTCCGCCTGCCTGCGAAGCATCCTGGCTCTGTCCAGATCATTTATATTCTGACTGCTTTCCTGAATCATTCTCTCTTCACGCTTTTCTTTCTGAAGTTTCAAGCTCAAACCAGAATTCCACGCCGTTATCATAATTGATGACACCGTATTCCTGATTCATAGCCTCCATAGACGCTTTGACAATGGAAAGTCCCACGCCGCTGCCTCCGTATTCTCTGGTTCTGGCCTTGTCAACCTTATAAAACTTTTCCCAGATACGGGAACAGCTCTCCTGCGGTATCGGCTCTCCCGTATTGAACACCGAGATCCGGACTTTTTCGTCTTTCAAAGCTAATTTTACATCAATTACCCTGTTTCCTGCAACATGATTTATTGCATTGCTGAAATAATTTCCGAAGGCTTCCTCCACCATAAACTCATCCGCCCAGACATTGATAGGGGGATATTCCTCCATCTGAAGCCGGATCTGCTTCTGTGTACACAAAATTTCGGCAGACTGGAGATAATTCCTGATCAACGCCGTGACATCAAAGCGCTCCATAGTCACCGTGTTATTTCCGAACTCAAGCTGGTTCAGGGTGAGAAGCTTCTTGACCATTTGATTCATCTTGGCCGCTTCATCCATGATGACCTCGCAGTAAAAGTCCCTGCTCTCCGCATCATCATTGATATCTTCCTTAAGCCCCTCTGCATATCCCTGGATCAGCGCAATGGGCGTCTTTAATTCATGGGATACATTGGAAAGAAATTCCTTCCGCATTTCATCCGTCTTGTTTTTCTTTTCTATATCCCTCATCAGTTCATTGTTGGCATTTTTCAGCTCCGATATGGTGGCCTCCAACGTCTCCGACAGTTCATTGATATTCTGTCCCAGAAGGGCGATTTCCGTTTTGCTGCTTTTGGTATATTTGGCGTCAAAATCCAGATGCTTCATTCTCTCTGAAATAGCCGTAAGCTCCATAATGGGTTCCGTGACCTTGCGGGAAACCAGGAGAATGATCAGCGCACTGAATATGGCTGCTCCGGTTCCCACATAGGCCAGAAAACGGTTGGCCAGATCAACGCTTTCCCGTATCCCTTCCAAAGGACTGCGGAAGAGAAACAGGTTCCCGTTGTCCAGGACGCCCCACATATCCACGTATTCCAGCTGAGTTCTCTCATCTGTGTGAATCCACATCTCATAATTTTCTTCATTGGAAAGCACACGGTCGGCAGTCAAACGCTGATCTGCGGTATTTCCGTCCTTTGAAAACAGGTAATCCAGAAGCTGCCTGCTCAGGATCTCATACTCATTCATGGAGGTCTTGATGGTCCTGGTCGCCGCGTCCAGAAGAATGATATTAATATTATTCTTCCCGCAAATCTTCTGAAATTCTATGTCAAAGTCCTCTGAACCAATGGTCCCTTCATTTGACACCCTGTTGATCAGCTGATAAGCGCTCAGCATAACCTTCTGCTTGTTGTTGAGATAATATTTTTCCAGAAAGGTATTGTTAATGAACCAGCAAAGCAGGATGGTTCCCGCCATCAGCAGGCCGAATATAAGCGCAAACTGTCTGCGGATTGAATATTTCATATTGATTCTCCATTTCGAATTTGTCCCCCATACCCACAATAATTTCTACTCCTTTTATAACACTTTTTTTCATTATTTACACCTGTTTTTTAGTATTTCACATAATTTACACAATCTGTCAACAACAGGGTATCCTAATGAGTAGGGGAACTCTTTTCTCCCCTACTCGCCGCGCGCCCCATGCGCCGCTTTAGCGGCATACTTCCTCTACATGGGGCTGCGCATAAACAACGGATGCCAGGCTTCGCCAGCCATCCTTATGTTTCAACAATAGAATCCACGCTTCGCGAATCTCCTATTGTCATGAATAGTATTGCGCCTGTGCACTCCATAGCTCATAATATTTCCCTTTTTCATCAACAACCAGTTGATCATGACTGCCTGTCTGTATAATAGATCCCTTATCAAATACTGCAATTTCATCACAGAAAAATCCCATTCAGAATAATAGAAAGCGAATGATATCTAATGGTTGCCTTTTCTACCTTAATGCGGTTAACAATTTGAAGAACCTGATCCATAAGAGCAGACATAGATGTAATCGCAGTAAAAGTAAGAACAAATGAAGCGGCGTCTATTTCTCCTCTTGCCGCCTTATATACTAAAAATGCATAGGCAGCCGCATCACGGATCAAAATCACCAGAAGACCTGCCAGTGCAACCAGTATGCCCCGATGCTCTACTTTTTTTAATGCATTGAGATTTTTATCAAATACCATTACCAGACGATTCAGTAACGGTTTCTCCATATTGTACAATCGCAAATCTTTTGCATATTCAAAGTGAATGGACATATCGCGTGTGGAATAATTCAGTTTTTTTACTAAATCATTGCGTACATCTTTATCACTAAGATTCTTTTCCCGTCTCCACCTGTCCGCATAGTAATTCAGCATGCATCCCAGCGCCAGAATCAGAATAATCACAGGATTCAGCAAAGAAATCACCGAACCGAACAACAGGAAATTAAGAAGTATAGATATGATATTGGCAAAATCCATGGGAAAATATGTCCCTGCCGTGTTTGCGCTTTGGAACGCTTCTCTGCTGCGTTCATCGCCCTTTTGAACCTCCGGATCAAATTCGTGATTCCAGTCACGGTCGCGACGTTTCCATTGCCATAAATACATCATTTGATTGCTTACCCGATATTGTGCATATTCTGTCCTGGCAGTGATCATATTCTGTGCCAGTTCAAATAACAGTTTTCCCAATGACACGCCTGCAATCACCATCGCAATATAAGAGAACTGCTCCTCTGTTTCCAATGCAGACAAAATCACTGCGGGCGTATATAACGCAAATGCAGACATTACCAAAGACAAGGGGATCATAAATACTCCGGCAAATACGAATCCGCGCTCCGTATTCCAAAGCAGTCGATATACATACCTGACACAGGACAGCACCCCGTATTTGGGCTTATATACTGTTTTTTTCTTCCCGGTACTTCTTCCAGTCATTTCAGCTCTCCTTCCTGAACATTGTCAGGATATCATACTGACAGTCAAAAAAATGCATTTCGTGCACCAAATGTTATCTTGGGTGAACGAAATGCATCTCTATTATTCCATAGGTATAAGAAGTTCTGCTGTAAATCCTCCGTCTTCGCTGTCCGCCGAGAAAAGCCCGCCATATTTATTTTCCCGTTGAGTATGGCGTCTACCATAACCCGTCCGGTTTTAATTACCGTATCAACACTCACAAGGTCATCATTGAGTTGACGAAGATAGGCGTTCACTTCTTCATATTTTTCCATAGCCATACTCGCCTGCAGAGCCTGGATATGGTTATGGTAATCATGTCTCCAGCCACGCATTTTCGTGTACATAGATTCTATCTCATCACAATATTTACGAATCAGGTCACTTTGATAAGCATCGATCCTTTTATCAATCCATTTTTGAAACAGCATCGTACCTGTCACCTCTAAAACAGCCGGATCATTTCTTTGCCGATTTTTTCAGCCATACCGCGGCTTATGGGTACTTCTTCATCGTTCTTTAATACTACATGATTTTGCAAAATACGTTTCACATGCCGCAGATTCACCAGAAAGGAACGCTGGCACTTGAAAAAATATTCATCCAGAGACTTCTCCGTGTCAGACAAAGATGCTTTCATACGATAAACTTCATGATCTGTATGAATTGCAACATATTGCTTTTGTGCTTCAATATAATAAATTTGCCCTAAGGGAATATAATCCCTTTGATGATCATAATTCACACACAAACGCTTTTCTGCCTTAACAATATTGATAACAGCCCTGTCAAGTACCGAAAAAAGCTTTTCTTCTGCAACAGGCTTCATCAGATAGTGCAATGCCGAAACTTCATATCCCTCTGCCATATGCTCCGGGAAACCGGTAATAAAAACGATTTGCATAAGCTCATTTTCCCGGCGAATCCTCCTGGCCAGGGTCACGCCATCCATTGCTCCCATCTCTACATCCAGCAGCAAAATATCGTAATCCTTCTTCTCTTCATACTGAAACAAAAAGTTTTCTGCAGAAACAAAAGCGGACACCTGCACCGTATGATCTGCATCCATGGCCCATCTGTTCACTAAGTCCGCTATATATAGTCTGTCTGCTTCTGAATCATCACAGATTGCTATTTTGTAATCCATGGTTTCATAAACCTTTCATTTTCATATTAATGCCCCATGCCTGCCAAAAGGAAAGTGCGCCCAGAATACCGGCTTTTACTCGTTCACCTCAAATTTGTACCCCATCCCCCAGATGGTTTTGATCAGATCGCCCTTTTCCCCCATTTTGCTGCGCAGCTTCTTTACATGGGTATCGATGGTCCGGGCATCTCCGAAATAATCGTAGTTCCAGACATTGTTCAGAATCTTTTCGCGGGAAAGGGCGATCCCTCTGTTCTCCAGGAAATAGGATAAGAGCTCAAATTCCTTGTAGCTTAAATCCACCGAGACGCCGTCAATGGTCACGCTGTGAGCCGCCTTGTTGATCACAATTCCTCCTGCCTCCAGATTTTCTTCGTTTCCCAGCTGACTGGTTCTGCGCAGAATCGCCTCCACTCTCGCCACCAGAATCTTGGGGCTGAAGGGTTTGGTAATATACTCATCCACACCCAGCTGAAAGCCCTGCAGCTCGTCCCGCTCATCCGACTTCGCAGTCAGCATGATCACAGGCACTTTGGAATACTGCCTGATTTCACGGCAGACCTCCCATCCGTCCATTTGAGGCATCATAACATCCAGAATAATAAGGGCAATGTCCTTCTGTTCATAGAAGATATCCAGCGCCCGGCTGCCGTCCTCGGCTTCCACCACCTCAAAATGATCTTTTACCAGAAAATCCTTTACCAGCTTTCTCATCCTGGCTTCATCATCTACCACGAGAATTTTCAGTTTATCCATCTGTTTGAGTCCTCCCGCATTTTTTCACAATTTGTATAAAATAAGTATATCTCAAAATTATGTAAAAAATGTGAAAAATCACTGAGCATCCGGCATTCTCAGCTCAGCCTCCTTCTGTTTGACAGCCTGTTCCCTCTCAGTCAGCTCCTGCTCCCAGGCTGCATATTCATTTGTGATCCGATTTTTATAATTCAGAATGTTGGGATTTTTACTGTTGACGGCAATCATAAGCATGGCGGCAACCATTGCTGCCAGGATAATATTGATCAACACCGAAATCCGAAATTTTCCCTGCCCTTCCTTTTTCCTGGAAGGAACGATTCTGGGCCTTGGAGTTTTCTTCTCCTCATTGTCATGAACAAATGTAATATACAGCGGTACCGGTCTGAGTTCTTCCTCCTCAACCCCCATCCCGCGCAGACGATTCTGGAGCTTCTGGGCGTACTCCCATCCCACAGGCGTTACAAAAACCTTCTCATCCAGAATCCTGTTGTATACTGCCAGTATATTTCTGGCACTTTTCCCCTCCAGACGGGGTTCAAAAAATTCAATCTGGCTGCGCTCCAGCCTTGCTTTTTCCGCATCCGCCGGAGAACCGAAATAATAACCGCCTACATTTAATTCATTTCTTTCTGTCATAAAACATTCCTTTCTCTTTCTACTGCATAAACCTGCTCGCGCGCGGCCCGTGCGCCACTTTAGTGGCATACTTCCTATGCACGGGCCTGCACAATCGAGCAGGGAAGGCTTTTTCTCCCTGCTCGCCGCGCGCCCCATGCGCCGCTTCTGCGGCATACTTCCTATGCATGGGGCTGCGCATAAAAAACCGCCTCAAGAATTAACTTAAGACGGCGTAAGATGGAATAGGCGGGAGTCGAACCCGCGTCCAAAGACCCATTCCCTGTCCTTCTACTATCATAGTCGATCATTTCGGGAAACCCTCATTCCCTCCTAAACCAGGAGACCGACCCCCCGGTTTATTCAGTAGCTTCATCATACGCCCACAGGTGCAAAGCTTAGCCTGTGTCGTTTCCTGCATAGTCGATGCCCGGGCCCTGGTGTGCAGGTGCATCAGGCCGGACAGCTGCCATTAGGCAGCGAGTGCTAAATTATCTTCAGCGTTTATATTTAGGTTTGCGATTTGACGCATCGCCTGCGGATAGCTTCTCCAGCTGCAAGATCCCTGTCGAAACCTTTACTATCCCCTGTTAATTACTATTATACGCAACCGTCGTCTAAAATGCAACTGTCTTTTTTCGCCGGCTTTTGGGACTTTTGGGGGCCGCCCGGCATTGCTTTTCACTGATTGGGCAGAGGGCTGTCCTGTGAAAAGCATCACCCTCTGATCCTCACCTTCAGTTCCTTTTCCGCTTCTCTTCTCTGATCCTTCCGGGCAATATCCTGTCGCTTGTCATAGAGCTTTTTGCCTCTGGCAAGGCCAATTTCAATTTTAGCTCTTCCATCTTTAAAATAGACCTGAAGCGGAACAATGGTATAGCCCTTCTCGGCGCTGTTTCCAATCAGCTTTCGGATCTGCTGCCTGTGCAGGAGGAGCTTTTTTACCCGCAGAGGGTCCTTATTAAAAATGTTTCCCTTTTCATAGGGGCTGATATGCATGCCGTAAATAAAAACCTCTCCCTTTTCAATCCGGATAAACGCTTCCTTGATGCTGCATTTGCCCATACGCAGCGACTTCACCTCTGTTCCGTGCAGCACAAGACCGGCCTCATACTTTTCTTCTATAAAATAATCATGATATGCCTTTTTGTTGTTTGCCACAAGCTTCATTTCTTCCTTTGCCATATCCGCCACATCCTTTCCTGAAGAGATCACTTATGCCAGTACAAAATCTATGCTTTTCTGAAAAAAATCCACATCATCCACCATGACTTTAATCTTCTGTCCCAGTTTAAAGCATTGCCCGGTATCCCTTCCTATCATCTCGTAGGTATCTTCTTTATAATAGTAAAAATCTCCTGCAAGTTTTGATACATGAAGCAGTCCTTCCACGGTATTGGGCAGTTCCACGAAAATCCCCCATGAGGTAATCCCTGAAATGACTCCCTCAAAAATCTCTCCGATTTTCCGTTCCATGTACTGAACTTTTTTCAGTTTTTCTGTTTCCCGCTCCGCTTCATCCGCCCGCCGTTCCATTTCGGAAGAGTGCTTTGCCACCTGGGGCAGTATCTCCCTGTAGTGCTCCAGGCGTTCTTCCTTCAGCCTGCCCCGCAGATGTTCCTTGATAATACGGTGAATCTGCAGATCCGGATATCTTCTGATAGGTGATGTAAAGTGACAGTAATACTGGCAGGCCAGTCCAAAATGTCCGATGCATTCCACGGTATATTGCGCTTTTTTCATACTCCGCAAAGTCAGTCTGCTGATCAGTGCTTCCTCCTGGGAGCCCTCAATTCGTCCCAGAAGCTTCTGTATTTCCTTGGGATGGATTTCGCCTGTATCACTGCTTCTGACTTTTATATGATAACCAAAATTGTTAATAAACGTTCCCAACTTTACTATTTTTTCCGGATCAGGAACATCGTGGGTTCTGTACACAAAGGGCGTTTCCAGCCAGTAAAAGTGCTGCGCCACCGTTTCATTTGCCAGAAGCATAAAATCCTCTATCAGGTTTGTGGCCGCATTCCTCTCATAGGGTTCGATGGAAAGCGGATTTCCCTCCTGGTCCAGAATGATCCTGCTTTCAGGGAAATCAAAATCGATAGAACCGCGCTTTTTACGCTTCTCTCTTACAAGCCCGGAGAGCTGTCTCATAAGCAGAAACATGGGTACCAGCTCTTTGAATTTTTCCGCAGTTTTTTCATCTCCCTGCAGGATGCGGTTTACATCCGTGTATGTCATCCTCTCGTCTACATTAATAACCGTTTCTGCGATTTCATAATCTGTCACATCGCCTTTTTCATTCAGAGTCATCAGGCAGCTCAGGGCAAGCCTGTCCTCTCCTTTATTCAGCGAGCAGATCCCGTTTGAAAGCGTATGCGGCAACATGGGGATTACCCTGTCTACCAGATAAACGCTGGTTCCTCTTTTGCAGGCCTCCCTGTCCAGCGCGGAATTTTCCTGCACATAGTTTGCCACGTCAGCAATATGGACTCCCAGAAAATATCGGTTTCCTTCTTTAGAAAGGCTCACTGCATCATCCAGATCCTTTGCGTCCTCCCCGTCTATGGTCACCATCTGTACTGATCGCAGATCCTTTCGCCCTTCCATATCCTTAAGGCTTACATCTTTTGCCACTCGCTGCGCCTGATTCAGCATTTTTTCCGAAAAGTCCGTGGGAAGGTCAAACCCTTTGACAATAGACAGGATATCTACTCCCGGATCGTTAATATGTCCCAGAATCTCAATGACCTTTCCCTCCGGCTTATGTCCCGGAAGATTTCCTTCCTCTCCGTAGCTGACAAGCTCTACCACCACTTTATGCCCTGAGATGGCACCTTTAGAACTTTCTTTCGGCACAAATATATCCGTGGGAATCTTTTCATTGTCCGGAATTACAAACCCATAGCTGCCTGCACTGTCATAGGTGCCCACGAGACGTACAATGCCGTGAGATAATATCGCCGTGACTCTGGCCTCTTTTCTCCGGCCGTACAGCTCCTTCTGCAGCTCCACCTGTACCGTGTCCATATGGAAGGCGCCATGTACTGCATGCTCCGGAATATAGAGATCCTGCTCCTGCCCTTCTATTCTCACGAAACCAAATCCCCTGCTGTTGCTGATAAATAATCCAACAAGCTTTTCAGCTTCTTTATTCTCTCTGTTCTGTTTTTCTCTGTTCAACTTTTCTTAATCCTTTTCACTTTTTTCAGACTTCCCTGTGCGGGCCTGCGCATAGTAAAAGGCATTCCTCTTTGCCGGAATGCCTTTGTATCCTAAAACACATTAAGATTTAAAATAACAGTCAGTGCCAAAAAACCGATTGCCAGATACTTGGTGATTTTAATGAGCTTCCCTTCCATGGAACGCCCTTTGTTCTTCCCCCAGTATGTTTCTGCCGCACCGCTTATGGCTCCCAATCCTGCCGACTTGCCTTCCTGCATCAATACAAGCACCGTAAGTGCAATACATATCAAAATAAACATAACCTGAATTACGATTCTCAATACTTCCATTCTCCCTACCTCCTGAAGGATATCGCGGCATCCCGCTCTATGCCCGTCTCGTAATAAACAAAAATCAGTTTATCACATTCACCGGAAGATTTCAAGTACTTATTTCTGTATTTCGAAGTTAAACAACATAGCAGTTCAGCATTTTAATCATTTTATTCCGCCGCAGGCTTCTCTTCCTGAACCGGCTCCGCGGGTGCTTCCTCAACCACTGCTTCTGAAAGAACGCCTTCCGCAGAGGCATTGTAAATGACTCCGTTTAATTCCAGTGTCTGGTTTCTCACCAGCGCCCCTGTCTCGTCAAAGTAATAGAGCTGCTTTTCTATTTCATAAATGCCTGTTACCACATGGCCGGCCTGGTCTGCAAAGCACTTTTTGTCCGGAAGCTCAAACCACCCTGTGACCATCTGTCCGCTGGCGGGGTCATAATAATAGCTTCCGTCCTCCCGCGCGACCATGCCGCTCATTCTGACTCCTTCAGGGCTGAAAAGATAATTTGCTCCGCCAATTGTCTGCGCTCCTGTCAGCATATGGCCATCCTGGGGATCAAAATAATAAAAATTCCCCTGTTCATCGCTGAGCCATTCTCTTTTCATAACACCATTGCTGGCGGGCTCATAAAAATATTTTGCGTCATTAACGGTTACCCAGCCTGTGGTTTTAACGCCATCAGCCGTAAAGTAATAATCTCCTCCTTCGACTGCACATTGCCCTCTGGCAATGCTCCCGTCTGCAGGAGAAAGATAATAGGTGCTGCCATCCGTATCGGTAAACCAGCCGCTTACCAGGTTTCCTGCCCCGTCCAGATAGTATCTGGTGTCATTGTAAGCCACCCACCCTCTCTGCATTTTCCAGTTACGGTAAAAACGCACGCTGCCGTTATGTCCCACAAAGCCTTCCGGAACAATGAACTGACTGTAATCCTTGTACTGATAATCCAGATCCACATTTCCGTTCACACCACTTATACTGCCGCGGCTGGACGACTGCCAGAAGCAGACATTATTGTTATAATCACAGCTGTCTGCATACTGCGCCACCCATTTATCCCATCCTACATTGCTGAGTTTTCCGGTAAACATATTTTTATAGGAATAAACCACCGGATAATATCCCGCCGCATCAATCGTGGTACAAAATGCGTTGATAATATCGATCAGCTGCTGATTGGAGAGATTCCTGTGGCATTTATCCTCAATATCAAAAACGATGGGATAATTTACCGTATAGGGATCAATCCACTGCAGAACCAGATTGGCCTCATTGGCTGCCTGTTCCGGAGTTACTGCATATGAATACAAATAAACACCCGTTCTGATCCCCGCCGCCTGTGCTCCTGTGATATTGGCCGCAAACTGGGGATCCACCCCGCTCTTAGTGCTCCCTACTTTAATAAAAGCAAAATTGATCCCGGAGGATGCTACCTGCCCCCAGTTGATCGCTCCATTATGCATGGACACATCGATCCCCCTCGCCAGGGCTCCTCCCGGCGCCACTGCGAAGGCCTCTGCGCACGGAGCCATCATAAACACGGATACTGCCAGTACAGCAGCACAGATTCTCTGCTTCACTGTTTTTAATTTGTTCAATATCATTTGCCGCTTTTCCTCTCTCATCCTGTGTATCGTTTTTTATTTATCGGTTGTCTGAAATATGCTTTTATGTACAGGAAACATCATAATGATGTTATGACATTTCCCAAGATGCCGGAACCTGTCCGTAATATACTGATCCGCCGCTGCTCCCATCCTTCTTCCGGGCCGCATTCTATATTTTATTAAAGGGCTCTTTATAACAGGCAACTGTTCCAAGCTCTTCTTCGATACGGAGAAGCTGGTTATACTTGGCCACTCTCTCACTTCTGCAGGGCGCGCCTGTCTTGATCTGTCCTGCATTGACCGCCACGGCAAGATCTGCAATGAAGGTGTCCTCCGTCTCTCCGGAACGGTGGGAGATCACAGCTCTGTACCCGTTTTTCTGCGCCATTTCAATTGCTTCCATAGCTTCCGAAACGGTACCGATCTGGTTGACTTTCACCAGAATGGCATTAGCCACATGAAGCTTGATTCCTGCATCCAGCCTCTTGGTATTGGTGACAAACAGATCATCACCCACCAGCTGAATCTTATCTCCCAATCTTTCTGTCATGTGCTTCCAGCCGTCCCAATCATCCTCCGCAAGCCCGTCTTCAATAGAAATAATCGGATAGCCGGAGATCAGTTCTTCATAATAAGCAATCATTTCAGATGTGTCGCGCACAATCTCACTGCCCTTTAAAGAGCTCTCGCCCGGGAAGTGATACATGCCCGTTTTTTCATTGTATAATTCACTCGATGCCACGTCAAGTGCAATTTTAATATCCTGTCCTGGAAAATAATTGCTTTTTTCTATGGCTGCAATGATCAGGTCCAGCACTGCTTCTGCATTGGGAAGATCCGGCGCGAATCCGCCCTCATCCCCCACGCCGGTGGAAAGGCCCTTTTCTTCCAGTATTTTTTTCAGGAAATGGTAGATCTCCGCACAGATGCGCAGTGCATCCGAAAAGCTTTCCGCCTGTACCGGCATGATCATAAATTCCTGAAAATCCACCGTATTGGCCGCATGTTTTCCTCCGTTTAAAATATTCATCATGGGAACCGGCATCAGTCTTGTATAAGCGCCGCCCAGGTATTGATACAAAGGAATACTCAGCGCGTTTGCGTCGGCTCTTGCCAGCGCCATGGATACCGCCAGCGTGGCGTTTGCCCCCAGATTTCCCTTATTATCTGTTCCATCTGTTTCCATTAGAATCCGGTCGATCTCTATCTGATTCAGGCCGTTTTTCCCTGTTATTGCTTCTCTGATCTTGGTATTAACATTATTGACAGCCTTTCTGACTCCCAGACCAAAATATCTTGTCTGCGCATCACGAAGCTCCACTGCCTCAAATCTTCCGGTACTTGCCCCGGAAGGAACACAGGCCTTTCCGGCAAATCGTCTTCCGGTAACGGTATCTGTAAGAAAGACCTCCGCCTCCACAGTCGGATTTCCTCTCGAATCCAGAATCTCTCTTCCGTACACACCGGTAATCTGCATATATGTTTTCATTTTCCCTCCATTTCCGTACTGCCTTTGCGTATAACTTCGTATAAAGTTCAGATCGTATCCCTGCTGCTCCGGCACACTTCAATCTTAATTTTTCACACTGCAGCTATTGTATCCATTTTTAGAACTTGCTATACTGATAAAAGGCTTTGATTCAATTTATCAATTTGGAGGATAGCTTTCATGAACCGCATATCTGCTTATTTTACTTCAGCGGGTAAAACGATACCTGCACATACTCCCGGCTCCGGAGAAACCGGCAGCCCCCGGCTCCTTTCGAAGCTTGACCGGCTCTGTCTGTCCGTGCTGATGATTCTGTTTGCCCTGTGCTCTTTTTTCAGGCTGGGAAACACTTATGCTCCCCAGTCCTTTTATATGACGAATACGGAAAACCGGGACATTGTACTTGATTTCGGAGAGTATACGGATATCGCTTCCTTTTCTGTTTTTCTGGGGAATCAAAGTACCAGACATCTTTCCCTTTCCGCCTTCAACGAGGTGACCGGCGCCTGGGAGATCATAAACTCCGATGCCATCGCAGAATCCGTCTTTGCCTGGAATCAGATCGATCTTCATTACCGGCTGCGGTATCTGGGGATCGTCGCCACCGACGATGAGGCCATGTTCAATGAACTGGTCTTTCAGAGACCGGACGGCTCTCTCCTGCAGCCTGTCAATTCCGGCGAATATCCGGCTCTGTTTGATGAGCAGGATCTGTTTCCGGAAACGAAAACCTATCTGACGGGAACCATGTTCGATGAGGTCTACCATGGGCGTACCGCTTATGAATTTCTTCACGGCCTTACCACTTATGAAACAACCCATCCGCATTTTGGGAAAATTCTGATCTCTCTGGGAATTACTCTCTTCGGAATGACGCCCTTTGGATGGCGTTTTATGTCCGTTGTTTTTGGGATTCTTCTGATTCCTGTAATGTACCTGTTTGCCAAACGACTGTTTAAGGATACCTTTGTTGCAACTGCTACGGCAGGCCTGCTGGTGTTTGACTGTATGCACTATAATCTTTCCCGCATTGCCACCATCGATATTTTCGCCGCTTTTTTCATTCTTTTGATGTACTACTGTCTCTATCGGTATTTCCTTGCTGACCAGGCCTACCGTACCTTGAAATGCACATCGAAAGACCTGTTTCCTCCCAGGGAAGTATACCTCCCTCTGGGGCTGTGCGGAATCAGTATGGCCTTTGGCGTTGCCACCAAATGGACCGGTGTCTATGCCGGCATGGGACTGGGCGTTTTATTTTTGTGGTATACCTTTACGCACTTTCCCAAAGGACAGATTCTGCGGCTCTTCGGTTTCTGCTGTCTGTTCTTTATTATTATTCCTCTGACGGTTTATACCCTCTGCTTTATTCCGGTTGTAGGCTATTCCCCTTATCGAAATCTGATCGACAAGGCAGTCAGCGGAACCATGTATATGTTTGACTACCACTCCAACCTGGTGGCGGAGCACTACTATAGTTCTCCGTTTTATGAATGGCCTGTGATCTGGATGCCTCTGCTGGATGCAAATGATGCGGTAGGCGAAAATCTTGTCAGCTCTGTCAGCTGTATGGGGAATCCCGCCATCTGGTGGACCGGAATCCTGTGCGAAATTTATGTGTTATTCCGCTGGATCTTTAAAAAAGATCAAAAGGCAGGGTTTCTGTGTATCTCCTATCTGGCCCAGTACATCCCCTGGATGTCCGTGGGACGTATTACTTTTATTTATCATTACTTTCCGGCCATCTTGTTCGTTATTCTCATGATGGGCTATACCATGCTGCAGGTCAAAGAACATTTTGCCTGGGGAAAAAAAGCGATCGCTCTGTATCTGGCGATCGCTGTGGTCTGCTTTATTCTGTTTTTCCCGGTGGTCTCCGGACTGCCCGTGAGCCGGGAATATGGAATGCATCTGAGATGGCTTAAAGACTGGATCCTGGTACTGTAAGAGAATGTTCCCGGATCTGTCTGTAAAGATCATATCCCACGAAAAGAATCAGTCCCAGAAGCGCAACAGACAGATACTGCAGTGGAACGATGTGCACTGCAATTAAATAGGGCATGAAAGTCAGAACGGAAATCAGCATAAACCCGCAGGTCACAGGAAGCCTTTTGACCCGCAGTATTCCGTAGGGAACAGCAAGCAGATCAATCAAAAATCCGTATCTGTCATGCATATGAGGCAGCGAATAGACAATCAGCGCCACTGTAAAGAGAGCCAGCGTGATCAGCAGTTCCTCTGTCAGATTCACATCCTCCGTATACAGATAGTAAGCAATGCATCCCAGAAGAATAATGGTCATGAAGGTTCCGGCACCGCTTACTTCGGCCGCGTGATGCATGTCCGGCATGGCTTCCCCCAAAAGCGCATAAATATTGGGATATTCCAGCGTTCCCCAGGGATAAGTACCTGTCTGGTCAAAATAAATCAGCAAAAGTTCTTTCAGATCTCTGCCCGCCATCCATGCCGGCAGCAGGCTCACCACATAAAGCAGTGGAATAATAAAAAAATCTCCCAGCTGTACGGTCTTCTTTTTCAGCCACATAATCAGCAGAAACGGAAGGATAAAAACCGCCTGAAGCTTGAAAGCAAAGGATATTCCCACAAAAATAAAGCACGTCTGACTGTCTCCTTTAAAAAAGCCATACAGTCCATACAGAATAAACGTCGTATAAATAATATCACACTGGCACCAGTAGGCACTGTCCAGTATCACTGTAGGGGACAAAAGAAGAAACGCCATCCCTGTAATTGCCTTTCTTACACTGCCGCTCAACTGAAAAATAATCAGAAACATGGCAAAGGAAGCCAGGTAGTCAAAGGTAATAGAAAGAAATTTCAGCCCGTAAAGGTCGTTATCTGTAATATATGAGATCATACACATCAGATACATGTAAGGTGAGCTGTAATTTGATATCTGATGATCCAGCGAGCGGAATCCTCCCCCTTCGCGGATCTGCGCCATCCATTCCTCCAGAAATCCCCAGTAATCTGCCGATTCAATGGGCATCAGCTTCCACCTGATCATAAAGGAAAAGAAAAAAAGAGCAAGGATAAACAGCAAATCCACTGCCCTGAATGTAATTCTCCTGATTTTAATCTTATGAAACATGAATCTGTCAATGATACGTTCCTGCATTTGATTTCCTTCCCGTGAGAGGCTGCCACACCGAATCGAAAAGGGAAGATTTTTTCCCTGCTCGCCGCGCGGTCCGCATGCTGCGTCAGCAGCAAATTTCCTTTTGCGGGCCTGCGCATAAAAAGTGCGACAGCCTCTTAAAAATCTGCTTATGGTTGATTGTACCATTAACCTTCTAAAATTTCCACTGAAACTTTCCTTCTAAACTCAGCCTTCTACTTTTCCCTGTACGCCGTATCCTCTATCACAAAATCCGGTACCTGACCCTTAAGAAAGCTGTAGCTGGCATTGGTTCCATAGCTCCGGGTCATAGGAGAGTCCGTTTTGAAATAAACGAAAATTCCGATATTGTCATCTCTCTCGGCTCCATAATCCCATCTGCCTGAGAGCATCTCAAAAGGATAAATGCTGTCAATGATTTCCTTCAGCTGCTGCTCATCTGTATATTCTGCATAGACCTTGGTATCAATATATTCATCCGCCGTATAGACCATCCCCGGCCAATACTCTGCAGTCGGATCTTCCGCTTCCTGTATACCTCCCTGCTGCTTTTCCTTCTGCAGCTTTTCATTGGCCTCTAAATTGTCGTTGACAATCTGGATATGATCGATGTCTTTCAGTGCCAGCTGTGTATCCATGAAGTAACCTTTCTCCTTCAGCCAGGAAATACATTCCTCATAAAAAGGATAGATATTTACGGCAGACTCCCAGGTTCTTGTTCCTGTGGCATAACCGCCTCTTCCGGTATAGCCTCCTGCGGGAATCTCTTCCGCTATAGAAATACTGAACAGTCCCACCGGCACATTCTCCCGTATTCTGCTGAAGTTTGCTTCAGCCAGATCTTTCTGATAAAGCCTTAAAAACTCCACTGCGTCCGCGCTGCTCATACTGTTCCAATAAACCATATTTCCATATGCAGCTGCAATCTTACGGCTCCCCTGATCGTTAACAAGATTGATCAAATGATCGGAAGCTCCTATCATATATCCTTCTTTAAATTCGTCTGAGCCTATGATCCTGTCAAGAAGCTCTCCTGTCTCCTGATCCTCCACGTTCACCCATATCTGCCGGAATACCTTCCGTCCGCTTTTCAGGCGATAAAGTATCCTGGACGAAGACCATTTTCCTGACACCTCACCATCAAATATCATATCCTCATTCAGCATCCCCGCCTCCATAAGCGCATTGTAATCCTTTATAGACTTCTGCGCAAGCCGGCACACGTCCTCCGCATTCGTAAGATACATATATTTCTCTGCATATGTCTGCTCAGAAATATAGTTTCCCTCCTCATCAAAGCGAACATTTCCGGTTGTTTCGTCATACCCCTGGGGTACAAACGCCACACTTTCCACCTGATTCGGATCCGGTACATATTCATCAAAGCCCAGCAGATCAAAATGGAATACCAGGAAAATCAGTGCGGTCAAAAGCCCGCTGATTACAATATGAAGCTTCCGGTGAAGCGCGCCTTTGATATCAAATTCATAGATCGCCTGGATCAGCGCACTTCCCAGCACCAATACCAGCCCAATTCCGAAAATCACATACCCGATTCCGTCTGTCGACTGCTTCGGCTCAAAGTCCACCACACTGGCGATCAGAAGCCCTGCCAGGAGCGAAAAAGGGATTACCAGCAGAATCTTGATAACAGGTCTGGTAACAGCAAATGTCATCGCTTTTCCCGCCGCTTCCGCCGGACGCTTTCGATAGCACAGATAAGCCAGCGCTCCGACTGCAGCCGCAAATGCCAGCATTCCCGCCAGATATCCAACATCCAGCCTGTTTCGGAAATTAAAGGTCGCAGCCAGCTCATAATACATCGTAAAGGGAGAGATCAGCGGGCTCTCTTCAGAACCAAAATAATAATACCTGAAAAACAGCCCCCGGTAGCTGTTCAGTACGTCCCTGATGATCCATTCATAAACGCAGAACACAAAAAAACCGCATCCGGTGATCACAATATTTCCTGTCAGCATGACCGCCAGCAGTGCCATATGGTAAACGCTCAGATAAAAACATAAATCCACTCCAAATGCTGCAGCTGCACTGATAAGCACCCGTCTGTCCACAGCGCCCGCACCTGCCGCAATCAGAAGCTCTATCACAACCCCCAACAGCCTGGGCAGAAGGTAAATTAGAACGCCGTTTTGCCAGATTATCAGAAATCTTTTGCTCCTTTTTACCGGCACGCCCATATAAAAATCTATCTTCTTTCTGCTATAAAGCCAGGAAAATCCCTGAACGCCGCACACCAACGCCAGAACAGCCGTAAATGCAATTCTGACACCCGAAAACCCGGTCTGTGTTATTACGCTTTCGATCAGCCTTTCATGCAGAATTTCCTCTGCTGCCGCCGCACCAAACTTTTCAATCAGATTGGATGACCTGTGAGCGATATTACTTAAAAACATGGACAAGGCCACCGGAAATATCAGCATATATCCAATGGCGGACACCACCCATACCCACAGACGCCTTTTGCTGTTTTCTTTCAGACTAACCAAGAATGAGTTTTTTGATGTCATATCCCACTACCTCCGTTTCACTGATAAATATTTCCTCAAGGGAAAGCGGCAGCGCCTCGAAAAATATGGTATTCACCGTAGCAAATATCGCCACAATCTCCGCCTTGCTCCCCCGGACAGTCAGAACATTCAAAGAGCCTCTCTTTTCATTTTTCATGATATCCAGGCAGGAAATGACCTTCGCTTCATCCTCCGTGGTTTTGAACACACACTGTACTTTCTGGACATTACACTTCATATCCTCCAGATCCTTTGACAAAAGGACGCCCCCTTTGTGAAGAAGTCCAATATGATCGCAGATATCCTCCAGTTCCCGAAGATTATGGGACGCGATAACCGGCGTCATCCCCCTGCGCTCCATCTCGCTTGCAAAAATACTCTTGATTCCCTGACGCATCACCGGATCCAGCCCATCAAAAGTCTCGTCGCAGAACAGGTATCTGGCTCCGCTGCACACTCCGCAGATCAGTGCAAGCTGCTTTTTCATTCCCTTGGAGTAGGTATTGACCTTTCTCTTTTTGTCCAGTCCAAAGTTCATCAGATAATGATAGAAATCCTCCGAGGCAAACTCCGGATACACGCTGCTCAGATATTTCTGCATATCCACTGCATTACTGTTGGCAAAAAAGTAAGGTTCATCTGCAATAAAATAAATGTTCTTCTTGGCTTCCATATGATCAAACACCGGCATACCATCTATGGTAATCTCACCCTGATCCGGTCTCAAAACGCCCGCTGCCATTCTCAGCACCGTACTTTTACCGGCCCCGTTAGTCCCAATCAGACCAAACACCGTATTTTCTCTGATCGTCACACTTACGTCATCAACGGCTTTTATTCTGTCATAGGACTTGCTCACATTTCTGATCTCAATCATCCTTCTCTCCCCCTCTGATGTTCTGTATGATTTCTTCCTCTGTAATGCCTACTTCAAAGGCTTCCTTACAGATTTTCTTCAGCTCGGCAAAAAGCTCTTCTTTAAATCTCAGAAGAAGCTGTCCATTGTCTGAAACGAAATTTCCCTTTCCCTTTACGGTATAGATATATCCCTGCCTCTCCAGTTCTGAATAGGCTCTCTGAATGGTATTGGGATTTATGGACAGGTCCACTGCCAGATTGCGGACAGACGGAATTTTGTCGTCCGGGCATAATACGCCCCGGAGAATCATCATTTTGAATCTCTCCACCACCTGTTCATAGATAGGCCTTGCATCACGATAATCTATGAGTATCATACGGCACTCCTTTCTGATACACCCTGCCAGTATTTAGTGTACTAAGTTTATTAATACACTTGTAGTGTACTTATGCTATCATTCGGGAAGGCAACTGTCAAGAAACAGAAAGGAAGATTAATAGTATCTTAGGAAACTGTTAGAAACGGTACTTGTCCCTTCCTTCTGCATAAGCTATACTTTTACTATAAAATCGATCATCGGGAGGAAATACATATGAATTCTATTTATGGATCCTGGAGTGGAAATATAACCGGAACCCTCTATTTTTTACTGTTTCAACTGTTTGGAATCCTTCTGGCAGGATTTCTATTACATAAGAAAGACTGTTATACGAGACTGCTGTGCGGAAGCGTGCTGGGCAGTGTGCTTCTCCAATGGCTGCCCGCTTTATTCGCCTTCTTCCTGGGCTTTTCTGTTGCTGCTCATGCGGGAGCGCTTTTACTGTGCGCCGTCGTTATCGCTTTTTTGTATCTCCTTAAAGTTCCTCACGCAGGCATCGTTCTTTTTTCCCGCGATGAGGGAAAAGCTTTTTTCAGAAAGCACAGTCTCTTTCTGATTCTGTGCGCCTTTACTTTTCTGATCTTCTGCATCATGCTTTCCACCCATACCCTGTTACAGAAAGAAGACGGGCTTTACAGCGGACAGGCCACTTACGGAGATATGAGTATGCATCTTGGCTTTATCACCAGCATCGCCCGGCAGCAGACCTTTCCCCCTGAATATTCTGTTTCTCCCGGAGACAGGCTCTGCTATCCCTTTCTCTGCGACAGTATTTCCTCCAGCATTTATCTCTTCGGCGCTTCTCTTCGGTACGCTTATATGCTTCCCATGTATTTTGCCTTCCTGCAGGTGCTGACAGGCTTTTACTGTTTTGCGTATTCCTGGCTGAAGAAAACGGTGAAGGCCGCGCTGGCCTGGTTTTTCTTTTTTTATAATGGCGGACTGGCTTTCGTATACTTTATCGACTGGTCCGATTCACGTACTTTCTTCTTTAAAAATATATTCACGGAATATTATCAGACGCCTACCAATCTGGTAAGCCGGAATATCCGCTGGGTAAATATCATTGTGGATATGCTCCTGCCCCAGAGAGCTACTTTGTTTGGCTATGCTGTGCTGTTCTGCTGTATCTGGCTGCTCTGGCGGGCTGTTTTTAATCATGAAAAAGATCTTTTTCCGCTCACAGCGCTGCTTACAGGCTCACTGCCCATGATCCATACCCATTCCTTTCTGGCTATGGGTCTTATCAGCGCCGCCTGGCTTCTTATGAGTCTGTGCCGGCAGATTCGTTTCAGACCCCAATGGCGCAGGCCCGGAATGATCCTGTTTCCTGCTTTTCTTCTCCTCATGTGCCGGCTTCAGCTGACAACAGACCCCCAGGATCACGCTTCTCTGTTCCTGAGGATTTGTATTGCAGGTCTCGGCGCTCTGTTCTGTTTCGGACTCTGGTGTCTTTTTCAGGCACTCAGACAAAAGGAGGGCAGAAGGCTCGCCGCATCCTGGGCGCTCTATCTGCTTCTCATTCTGATCGCTGCCCTTCCTCAGCTTTTTACATGGACTTTTCAGCAGACTTCCTCTGAAAGCTTTTTAAACGGTCATTTCAACTGGGCAAATCTGGGGGACAATTATCTGTGGTTCTACATAAAAAACTGGGGGATCATTCTTCTTGCGCTGATTCCCGGAATCCTGTACTGCAGCCGGAAACAGTTTGCCGTACTCTCCGCCGGCTTTCTGATCTGGTTTGTGGCGGAGCTGGTGGCCTTCTCTCCCAACACCTATGACAACAACAAGCTGCTCTATGTGACGTATCTCTTCTTCTGCTGTATCAGCGCCGATTATGCATATGAACTTTATTCCAGGACAAGGCATTTGAACGGCATACGGCTCTGGAGCTCCGTCTTTCTCTTCCTCTGTTGTTTCTCCGCCCTGCTCTCCATGGGGCGGGAACTGGTATCGGATTATCAGGTCTATTCTTCCGCCCAGGTGGCACATTGTAAGTATATTGAAGAGCATACGCCTTCAGACGCCACTTTTCTTACCAGCGAACGGCATCTGAACGAAGCGGCTGTTCTGGCCGGAAGAAAGATTGTCAGCGGCGCCTGGATTTATTTGGGTCCTCATGGTATCTATGACGAGGCGCGCGCCGCCGATGTAAGAACCATGTACGAAAATCCGGCCGCTTCCTCGGCTCTCTATGAGAAATACGGAGTAGATTACGTGGTGGTCTCTTCCTGGGAAAGAGGCGACTATCATCTTGACGAGAACGCTTTTGATACGCTCTTTCCCTGTATTTTTGCAGAGGGCGATATCCGCCTTTATCAGGTCGTCACGCCGCTTTAGCGGTATACTTCCTCTGCATGGGGCTGCGCATAACAAACGCCCGGATTTTCATCCGGGCGCCATACATTTCTGAAACTGCTTTTTAAATTTATTCCAACTGTGCGGTTGGACGCTCCAGGGAGCATCCAACCTGACTCCCCAACTCCCCACATTCGCAGCCCTCGCGCTTACGCGCTCTTTACGTCTGCTACGCATCCGTGGGCTGCTCATTTGGGAGTGGGCTGCTAATCCAACGCCCCGTCTGCATCGCCATAAATGGCATGCAAACAGGTCATTGGATTGCAGCCGCACAGTTAAAATTTATTTTCTGATCAGAAGGGACTTTCCTGTCATTTCCTCCGGCTGCTCCATTCCCATAAGCTCGATCAGGGTAGGGACGATATCTGCCAGGCATCCGCCTTCCCGCAGAGTATATGCCGGGTCTGCGTTTACCAGAATAAAGGGAACGGGGTTGGTGGTATGCGCTGTAAAAGGAGCTCCCGTCTCATAGTCCACCAGCTGCTCCGCATTGCCGTGGTCTGCACAGATGAACATCTGTCCATTTACATCCCTGATTGCTTCTACCGCTCTTCCCACACATTCATCCACTGCTTCCACCGCCTTGATGGCCGCCTCTTCCACACCGGTATGTCCCACCATATCCGGATTGGCAAAGTTGATGATGATGATTTCATATTTATCGGAACGGATAGCTTCTACCAGTCTGTCACATACTTCATAAGCGCTCATCTGAGGCTTCAGGTCGTAGGTGGCAACATCCTTGGGAGAATTCACCAGAATTCTGTCCTCTCCCTCGTTGGGCTCCTCCACACCGCCATTGAAGAAGAATGTCACATGAGCGTACTTTTCCGTCTCGGCGATTCTGGCCTGCTTCATATGATTGGCGGCCAGCCACTCTCCAAACGTATTGGTCACGGAAATCTTGTGGAACGCCACATCTTTATTTGGAATCGTAGGGTCATAATCCGAGAAGCATACGTAGACTACATCCGGTCTCTTTCCCCTCTCAAACTTATCAAACACATCGTCGCAGAAAATGTGGGTGATCTCTCTCGCACGGTCGGGACGGAAATTAAAGAAAATAATGGAGTCTCCATCCTTTATGGTGGCTACCGGCCTGCCATCCTTTACCACTACAGTGGGTTTCACGAACTCATCGGTCTCTTCCCTGTCATAGGATGCCTGAATACCCTCCGGTCCGCTTGCCGCCGTAAGACCTTCTCCCCTGGTAAGAGCGTCGTAGGCTTTCTTTACTCTGTCATAATTGTTATCTCTGTCCATTGCATAATAACGTCCCATCACCGTAGCGATCTGTCCTACGCCGATCTTCTTCATCTCCGCTTCCAGCTCTTCCGCGTAGCCTTTACCGCTGGCCGGGGGCGTATCGCGTCCATCCAGGAAGCAATGCACATAGACTTTGGACAGTCCGTTTCTTTTGGCCAGCTCCAGAAGACCATACAGGTGCGTGTTGTGACTGTGAACACCGCCATCGGAGAGCAGTCCGTACATATGAAGTGAAGAGTCGTTCTTTTTACAGTTTTCCACTGCCTTTAACAGAGCCGGATTTTCAAAGAAGGTTCCGTCCTGAATTTCCTTGGTAATTCTGGTAAGCTCCTGATACACGATCCGCCCGGCGCCCATATTCAGGTGCCCGACCTCTGAATTTCCCATCTGTCCTTCGGGAAGCCCTACCGCCATGCCGCTGGCATTTCCTTTCACAAAAGGACATTCCGCCATCAATTTGTCCATCACCGGCGTACTTGCTTCGGCAACGGCATTATGCTCTTTGGTTTCATTCAGGCCATAGCCGTCCAGGATCATTAATACTGTTGGTTTTTTCATCGCTTTTCTCCTTCTTTTCATTTATACTTTCGTCTTTTTTATTTCGTTATTTTAATAACAATCTTTCCAATGTTGATTATACACGCTTTTCCTTTCCCTTGCAACTGCTAAATCAGTCGTTACATAATCTGTTTCCAGGTGTAATATCCCGTCATATATATCATCATAAGCATGGCAGAAAACAGCATCAGAGGGAGCTTCCATCTTTGATGTTCCCGGCACCACTGTCCGGCCAGCATAAACAGCGGCAATGCACTCAGGGTATATCTTCCGGCGCTGATCAGCCACGTGGAAGAATAAGTAAGAAGGAAAAATGCAATCAGGTAGATCATATACATGGGGCGCAGCTTTTTGCGTACTCCATAGATAATCGCTGCCAGATACAGGATAAACAGCAGAAGCTCAGGCAGCCAGAGTCCCATTCCTGTGGAAGTGTGCCAGTTATCCAGCGCGTACTCCTTCACATACCGGAAAGTTTTCCATATAGGACACAGTCCATTTCCCCAATGACTGCTCTGATAATACATAAATTTAAAAGGATCGCCTTCCACGGCAAAATTGATCAGCAAATAGATTACAAATCCTGAAAGCATTGTAGCTGCTACCATACCAGGATAAATGATTCTTCTGAACAGGGACTTCCAGTCCCTCTTTCTGATCAGGGCAAATCCCCTCTTAAAATAGAACAGCTCCACCAAAACCGCAAAGGCCAGCAGAAGCCCCTGCACCTTGGTCAGACAGGCCAGAAACCCCAGAAAAGCCACTTTACTCCAGTTATGCTTCCTGAGATAGTAAAAAAATGCAGCCGTCACAGCAAAAAACAACGATTCCGTCGCAATTGAGCCGAAGAAAAAAGCAAAGGGGAAAACACTGATCATGATCAGCGCATTTTCCGCCGTCTCATCTCCCATTTCTCTTTTGGTAATTTTATAGAAAAAGACACTGCCCAGCGCATAGCTCACTACCGATATAAAAATTCCGCACAGCCTGAAATCGCCAAAGATCGCATAAACAAGTCTCATAAGCCACGGATAGAGCGGATAAAACACCAGAAAAATATGCTCTCCATTTTCTATGGCGCCTGCATAGCCGTTTTCCGCAATGTTAATATAATGCGCCGAGTCCCATCTCTTCCATGCTTCCAGGAAATCGGAAAACGTGATTCCTTCCGCATAGTCTCCCATCAGAGCCATGATACAGACAGACAAAAGATAGATGGCGGTTCTGAACCCCGCCGCTGCAGCAAAGATCCTTATTTCCTCCGAATACTTTTTCGCCGCAGACAGAATCCGGCTGTCCCATCCCTTCTCTATAATCCCTGCGGTCAGATACATGGCTCCTCCTGCTGCCAGTACGATTATAACCGGAAGGTAATTGGTGATATAGCGAGGGCTTGTCTCCCACCACATAAGAAATACCATCAGCCCACCCGCGGATAAAGACAGGGCAAGTTCCTTTCCTCTGACGGCTTCCCGCACCCGTTTTTCTTCCCTGACACTCATAAACTGGCAGACAGTCATCAACAGCAGCAGTGCATATAGCACGATATTGCACAGGCTCTGATAGAATCCGAAATTCCTGCCTTCATAAAGCAGATAGCTGTGCAATGTGGATTCCTGCACGGGATAGTCGTCCAGAAAATCGGAAAGCCCTATTGTGCCATCTCCAAAGCAGCGGAATAATTTAGCCGCATACAGTCCCGTCATTCCCGCCACGCCTTTTTCCCGGATCCTGCTTC
>CAMWFQ010000041.1 GCA_947173495.1 uncultured Lachnospiraceae bacterium
GGGTATGGCGCAGTTGGCTAGCGCGCCAGATTGTGGCTCTGGAGGCCGAGGGTTCAAGTCCCTCTATCCACCCTATACCAGAGCTTGTTTCAGAGACAGGCTATTGTCCAAGGATGAGCTTGGTGTAATGATGGGCTATCGCCAAGCGGTAAGGCACAGGACTTTGACTCCTGCATTCGCTGGTTCGAATCCAGCTAGCCCAGCTATATATTATGGGCCACTAGCTCAGGTGGTAGAGCACTTGACTTTTAATCAAGTTGTCCCGGGTTCGAGTCCCGGGTGGCTCATTCAAAGGTAGATTTTTCATAGATATTCTATGAAAGATCTATTTTTTTGCTATGCAAAGTCAGTTTTTTGCTATGCAAAGTCAGGTCAAAGCTAAAGAGCGATTGCTTCAGAATCGGTTCCGGCCATGTCATCTTCTGACGGATTTATTTCTTAAAAAATAAAGGAAAATATTTTATATTATTATAAAATTGGGTGAATAAAATTTAATAATATTAATATTGACTTTAATAAAATTAAACTTTATAATAATAGTAAAAGTAAACTGTTTACAGAAAGAGAAGATATGAGAAGAAAGATTGTTTCTGTATTTATGACAGTTTGTGGAGGCGTGACTTTTGCGAGATAATCAAATGTATACCATTCCTCAATGGATCACGATGTTGACAGAAGAAGATTTGAATTTTATTAAACATTTTGTCATTTGCTCAGGTTCTCTTAAAGAAATGGCCAGGATATATGAAGTGACATATCCGACGGTACGGTCCAGGCTGAACCGGATTATTGAGCAGATTACATCGGCAGACTATAAAAAGGAGGATGCCTATATCAGCCTTATAAAGAAAATGGTATTGGATGAAAAACTGGAATTTGATGCCGCAATGATTTTAATCAAAGAGTATCGAAAGGAGAAGAATATTGATGAGTAATTATGAAATGATCGGCTCCATTTTGCTGGTGCTTATACTTGGAATCGCAGTGAAGCTTTTGCTTGCTCAATTGCGGCATACAACAAAAGATTCTGTGCGCTGCGGAATAACAGGAGGAGTGTTTTTATTATATACAGGGGGTCTGATACTCTTGCTCGGGCAGACTTATCAACATGTACGGAGTATAAATGCCGATGTTGAATATTACCACCAGGCGGTAATATTAACAGTCGTTATTGCCAATATAGTCGTACTTTTTGCGGGTATTTTATATTTCTCTGTCGGCGGGAAGCATCGGCTTTCCCAGGCAGATAAGATGAAGCTGAAAGATTTATGAGTCGTCTGACGCTGCGGCTGATGCCTCAAGATGCGGAATAGAAAAATCTGGACAAAATTCTACCGTGACAGAAATGAAAATTATAGCGGGTTAAGCTTGTGGAGCGTGGGCTGTAAGAGGATTTTTATACAAGAGATACAGGGACAGCAGCGAGAATAGAAAGAGAGACGAATTGAGACAATTGAAAAGTTCCGCGGTCTTTTACGCGCAGGGGCAAGATAACTGCCCATGTTGACAAAAAGAATTTCAGACGGTATGATGATGTTGCGTCTGAAAAGCCACAATTCCCTGATGCTGCGAAAATCCTTCGGATTTGCGGTTTTTTGGAATATGAAATGAAAAACATAAAATAAAAATGGAAGCAATGGGGCTCGAACCCATGACCTCTCGCGTGTGAGGCGAACGCTCATCCCGGCTGAGCTATGCTTCCATACCAATGATTATAGCATAATAAGCTCAAAATGCAAGTATGAAATTGAAAGATATTACCAGAAAGGATTGGCATTTAATATGGATGTACATAAGGTAACACAGGAAAATAAAATGGGAGTCATGCCGGTCAACAGGCTGTTGATCAACATGTCGCTGCCCATGATGATCTCTATGCTGGTGCAGGCTCTTTACAATATTGTAGACAGTATTTTTGTATCCAGGATCAACGAAAATGCGCTGACAGCAGTATCATTGGCGTTTCCCATACAGAGTCTTATGATTGCCGTCGGTACGGGCACAGGTGTGGGTATTAACGCGCTGCTGTCCCGGTCTCTGGGGGAAAAAGATACAGAAAGGGCGAATAAGGCGGCGGCCAATGGTGTCTTTCTTTCTCTGATGAGTTATGCGCTTTTTTTACTGGTGGGGATTTTTGTGACAGGCCCTTTTTATTTAAGTCAGACAAGGGACGAACAGATTGTTGGATTCGGAAGGCAGTATCTGACTATTGTATGCTGCTGCTCCTTTGGCATGTACATGCAGTTTGTATTTGAACGACTTCTCCAGTCAACGGGAAAAACATTCTATACCATGATTACCCAGGGATTGGGAGCCGTTATTAATATTATATTGGATCCGATTTTTATATTCGGATATTTTGGTATTCCGCGTATGGGGGTTGCCGGGGCGGCCCTTGCAACTGTTGCGGGGCAGATCGTGGCCGGAACAGCAGCGGTCATTATCAATCAAAAGAAAAATACAGAGATCACGTTGCAGATCAGAGGCTTTCGCCCTGACAGAGAAATCATCGGACAGATTTATAAAGTAGGGGTTCCTTCCATCATTATGCAGTCCATTGGTTCTGTCATGACGTATGGTATGAACAGAATCCTCCTGGCATTTACCGCCACGGCAGCTACGGTATTCGGCGTATACTTTAAGCTTCAGAGCTTTGTGTTTATGCCGGTATTTGGGCTTAATAACGGTATGGTGCCTATTGTGGCATATAATTTTGGCGCCGGAAAAAGAGGGAGGCTGATCCAGACGGTTAAGTACAGCATTACATATGCAGTCAGTCTGATGGTGGTTGGATTTGCGGTATTTCAGTTGCTGCCGGCTCAGCTGCTATCCATGTTTGACGCATCGGAGACCATGCTGTCTCTGGGAATTCCGGCACTCAGGATTATCAGCGTCAGTTTTCTGCTGGCAGGCTTTTGTATTGTGTGCGGTTCTGTGTTCCAGGCGCTTGGAAACGGGATGTACAGTCTGGCGGTATCTGTGGCAAGGCAGCTAGTGGTTCTTTTGCCGGTGGCTTATCTGCTTTCCCTGACAGGAAATGTCAATTATGTGTGGTGGGCTTTTCCCATTGCAGAGCTGATGTCTTTAGCCGTCTCGGTATTTTTCCTGCTCCGTATTAACAGAAATGTGATACGGCATGTGGGAGGAGAACAGTAACTGTGAAGCCGAAGGCTGAATAGAGTTATGGGGAACAAGCGCAGGGAATGTAATTCTGTTGACAGTCATGCCGGTCAATGATAAGATATTTTACAGAATTCAGATTCCGGTACAGACGAGCGGAAATGACGGAATTGGCAGACGTGCAGGATTTAGGTTCCTGTGCCGCAAGGCGTGAGGGTTCGAGTCCCTTTTTCCGCATAAAATAAGGCCTTTTCGAGAACTTGACTTCTTGACAGGCCTTATTTTTTAGTGAGTAATAAGCTGTCCTGCGAAGGGTGGCGTCGCGGGTTCGCTCTGGCAAATAAGAGGGTTGTAGGTGAAGCTATGAAATTATTGAAAAACAGACACGTGCTCCTGATCTGTCTGCTGTGTCTTACGGCAGGGCTGGCAGAGAGATTGATGCTTCTTCACTATGAAGAGTGGTCGGCAGAGCCCGTTATACTCAGCCGCTTTATGTGTATTCACCCTGTCTATAATGAAAAGGGAAGCTGGATCTACGGGAGAATGGGACTCGATTATGACCGCTTCAGACTGATGGCGGAGCATGGATTTTCCATTCTGATAGAGTGCTGGCTTTTTCGGTTTGTGGAGGCGGTCTGCAGATTTTTTAACCTGCGGCGGGGGGTACTCTATACACTGGATTGCGGGATAGCCGCACTCATTTATCGGCTGATCACCAGGATACGGGGAGTGTTTACGCTGGATTATCTGTATATCCGGGGGCGTGGGACGTTTGATCTGCCGGATGGATATATCGGGATTGCAGCGGCAGGTCTTATTATATGGCTGATCTATATGCTTACGGCATACTATCCCTTTAAGAAGAAAAAGGTAAAAGGAATGACCTTCTGGCCGAAACTTTTGTGGGAATTCCGGTTTACCGGGATGATTTTAAAAGCTACGGTGATGAATGCAGAAAAAAGAAAAGAGCTTTTTGAGAGCTGGCAATGAATGGGAGAGCTACAGGTTGACTATACGTGTGCCTGGTTCATTAAGGGAAAGAAGGTATAGAAAATGCAGCAGACAAGAGAAGAGCGCATGGCAACGGAAGGGATCGGAAAGCTGATGCTTTCCATGGCAATTCCTTCTGTGATCGCTCAGGTCATTAATATTTTATACAGCATTGTGGACCGGATTTATATCGGACATATTGAGGGCGTGGGAATGGAGGCTCTTACCGGAGTGGGAGTTACCTTTCCGATTATCACCCTGATTTCAGCCTTTTCCGCATTTGTAGGGGCAGGAGGCGCTCCGCTGGCGGCCATCTGGCTGGGAAAAGGAGACCGGAAGCGGGCGGAAAGGATCCTGGGCAATGGCGTGAGCATGCTGATCTTTTTTTCAGCAGTGCTCATGATCTTCTTTTATGCATTTAGCAGGCCTTTGCTTTATATGTTTGGAGCCAGCGATGCTACCATTAGTTATGCGACAGATTATATTTCCATTTATCTTGTGGGAACCATTTTTGTGGAACTTGCGCTGGGACTCAACACCTTCATTATTTCCCAGGGGCAGTCCCGGACCGCCATGATGGCAGTGCTGATCGGTGCGGCAGCCAACATTATTCTGGATCCCATCTTTATTTTTGTTTTTCACATGGGTGTGAAGGGAGCGGCCAGGGCCACGGTGATCTCCCAGGCTTTGAGCGCTTTGTGGACAGTCGGCTTCCTGATGGGCAAAAGGTCTTCCCTTACCATTAAGCGTGAGGCCATGAAACCGGATCTTCAGGTGATAGGTTCCGTGATGGGACTGGGAATCTCACCTTTTATTATGCGGGCGACAGAGAGTCTGATCAGTATCGTGCTCAACCACGGCCTGCAGAAATACGGAGGTGACGTGTATGTGGGTTCTCTTACGATCATGCAGAGTGTGATGCAGATGTACTCGGCCCCGCTGGGAGGATTTACCCAGGGGGTACAGCCTGTTATCAGCTATAACTTTGGCGCGGGGAACTTTGAACGGGTGAAGAAGCTTTACAGATGTATGATCACGGTGAGCTTCCTATTTGCTGCCGGCGCAACGCTTCTGGTGATGATTTTTCCGGGCGTCTTTGCAGGAATGTTCACCAATGACCCGGGGCTGATTGCGCTGGTGGAGAAGGTGATGCCCATATTCATGTGCGGAATGCTGATATTCGGTCTGCAGCAGGGGATTCAGCCTACGTTTATGGCGCTGGGACAGGCGAAGATCTCGCTGTTTATCGCCACTTTCCGTAAGGTGATTCTTCTGGTGCCCCTTGCGTTGATCCTTCCTCTGAAATTTGGTGTGATGGGAATCTATTATGCGGAGCCCATTTCGGATATCACATCTGCAACGGTAGCGGCCATTCTGTTCCTGAAAAATATCAAAAAGATCGTTTCGCGGGAAACGTTGGAAAATATTGTTTGACATTCAGGAAATTTTCTGGTAAAGTCATTTTTAAGTTAAGAGGGAGTAGTAGGTAAGGTTCAGCCAACAATCTCCGGCGAAAGCTGTGGTGAGACCCTTCCTTGTATGAATGGAAGTACGAGACTTTTAACATACCCAGAGAGGTGTGCTTAGAGGTCTCTTTCTTTATGCGCACGGGCAGGGAGAAAATCTTCCCTCCTAGACTGCACGGGACGCAGCGCAAATTTCTGAGGATAAACAGTACACAAAAAACAAATAATACCAGGAAGAGAGGTAAAAAATGATGGTACAGGCAATTGTTTTATTTATCGTGGGGCTCGTATTGATCTGTCTGGGAGGAGACAGGCTGGTAGATGCGGCGGTGGCCATTGCAAAGAAACTCGGCATCCCTCAGATTGTGGTGGGAGCGACCATTGTCAGTCTGGGAACGACGCTTCCGGAGATTCTGGTCTCCACAACGGCGGCTTTTTACGGGTCGGCGGCCATTGCGGCGGGAAATGCCTTCGGTTCTATTATTTGCAATACCGCGCTGATTGCCGGGCTTACCCAGACCATACGGCCGTCCCGTAAGGTTGAGTTCGCATCTATTGCGTGGCGCAGTGGATTTTTCTTCGGAGTTTTGATTCTGATGAATGTGTATGGCTATGTGACGGGGGCCTTTAACCGGCCGGCCGGCGTTATTCTCCTTTTGCTCTTTGTAGTGTACGCATGGCTGAATATCAGGCGCGCTTCTGCAGAAGGGGGAGATGAGGCGCAGGATGAGAGCGGAGCGGAGGTATCGCTTGTAAAGCAGCTGATCGTACTGGCAGTCTGTGCGGCGCTTCTCTATGTGGGTGCAAACCTTCTGGTGGACAATGGTATTTTGATTGCGGAGGCGATCGGAGTGCCCGAGAGGGTGATTGCAGTTACCTTTATTGCGCTGGGAACTTCCCTGCCGGAGCTGGTAACTTCCGTTATGTCGCTGGTCAAGGGCTATGGAAATGTGGGACTGGGAAATGTGATCGGAGCGAACATCCTGAACATGCTTCTGGTAATCGGAATCCCCTCGGCTGTTGCGGGAATTCCTCTGGAAGCCTCTACCGTCACGGTGGATATGCCTCTTGCCTGCCTGGTCATGGCGGTTTTGCTGGTGCCTATTTTAGTCCGCAGGAAATCTTCCCGGCTTCAGGGAATTGCGCTTCTTGGAATTTATACGGTATACTGCGTTGTTTCCTTCATATAAAAAGTACAAGAAAAACGGGATTATACTTGTCAGGGAAAATGGAATCTGCTATACTGCTAACTGAAATTTAATGTAAAAGAACAGATAAAGAATAAAGGAGAGGTTCAAATGAAAGGAAATATTGTAGTCGGACAGTCCGGCGGCCCTACAGCCGCGATCAACTCATCTGTGGCAGGCGTATTTGCCGCTGCCAAAGAGCTGGGTGTTGAGAAGGTGTATGGTATGGTTCACGGTATTGAGGGCTTTCTGGAGGACAAAGTGATCGAACTTGAAGATTATTTGTCTGACCCTACGGAGATCGAATTGCTAAAGAGGACTCCCTCTGCATTCCTGGGCTCTTGCCGTTTTAAAATGCCTAAGATCGAGGGCAATGAAGAGATGTATGAAAAGGTATTTGAAATCATGGAGAAACATGATATAGAATGTCTGTTTTATGCCGGCGGCAACGATTCAATGGATACAGTCAAAATGCTGTCTGATTATGCGGCGGCTCACGGAAAGCCTCAGAGGTTTATGGGAGTGCCCAAGACAATTGATAACGATCTCCCGGTGACAGATCACTGTCCCGGCTATGGCAGCGCTGCCAAGTATATCGCAACCAGTATAAAGGAGATTATCCGTGACAATGAGTCTTTCGGAGCGAAGAAGCCTACGATCTGCATTGTGGAGATCATGGGACGTAACGCGGGATGGCTTACGGCATCGGCGGCCCTTGTAAAAGGGGATGACTGCAGCGGTGTAGACGCTATTTATCTGCCGGAAAAAGTATTTGATATGGATGCTTTTATGAAAAAAGTAAAATATCTGGCTGAAACCAAGTCTTCTGTAGTGATCGCTGTTTCCGAAGGAATTCATTTGGCGGATGGCCGTTATGTATGCGAGCTGGCCAATGAAAATGTCGCAGTAGATGCATTCGGGCACAAGCAGATGTCCGGTACCGCCGCTTTTCTGGCACAGAAAGTGGCTGATGAGACGGGATTGAAGACCAGGGCAATTGAGTTTTCGACTTTGCAGCGCGCGGCTACGCATCTGGCTTCCCTGACAGATATCAACGAGGCCTTCCAGGTGGGTCATGCTGCAGTGATGGCTGCGGAAGCAGGCAAAACAGGTATGATGATCACACTCGATCGCAATGGAAATGATCCTTATCAGTGCGGTACAAGCGCTTATGATATTCACGCTATTGCAAATGTGGAGAGAACCGTTCCGGAGGAGTGGATCACAGAGGACGGATGCGGGCTGAACGAAGGATATATCAAATATGCCAGACCGCTGATCATGGGAGAACAGTTCCCGGTATTTGTCAACGGAGTTCCCCGCCACCTTGTCAGAAAATAGAATGATTGACCGTTTTAAGGACCGGCTTTTGCCGGTCCTTTTCATGCGCAGGCCCGCATAAGGAAATTTGCTGCTGACGCAGCATGCGTGCCGCGCGGCGAGCAGGGAGAAAAAGCCTCCCTGCTCGATTGCAGGAGCTCTTTGTCCCTGATTTCATTGACTATAGACCGGAAATGTATTATTCTTATATAAGTTTCAGGAGGGGCGGTTATGATATCAAGTATTGTAGGACACTATCTGGTAAGCAGAAAAGCGATCACGGATCAGGAGCTGGAGCATTTGCTTCAGGAGCAGCAGGAAATCCGGGTAAAACTGGGACTGATTGCAGTGGCGGAGGGCATGATGACGCAGGAGGAAGCGGACGAGGTGAATGCGCTGCAGGCTGTGAAGGACATGCGTTTCGGGGATATTGCGGTGGAAAAGGGATACCTGACCAGGAAAGAGGTGGAAGCTCTTTTGGGGGCTCAGGAAAACAGTTATCTGGCATTTGCCCAGGCGCTGGAAAACAGGCATCTGATGTCGATCGGACAGCTGGAAGCGTATGTGGCGGATTTCCTGGCGGAAAACGGATTTACGTCCTCGGATTTTGAGGATATGAAGAGTGATGATGTAGACCGGATATTGCCGCTGTATCTTTCGGAGGAGGGCTTCCGGTATTTAAACGTGGCGGGAAGCGCACTGCGCACCATCATGCGTTGTGTCAATGCAGAGATTTATATCGAGAAGGCTTTTCTTACCCGCCGGCGGGAGGAAGATAATTGTGTCATGCAGTGTATGAATGGAGAGATGAATGTGGTGTGCTCTATGGCCGGTAAAGGGAGTGCTTTTCTGCCTATTGCATCGGTGTTCGGCAGAGAAGAATTTTCAGAGGTGAATAAAAAAGTACTGGATGCCATAGGAGAGTTGTTAAGCTGTATTACTGGAATTTATGTGGATAACTTAAATCGTAAGGGAATTTCCGCGGAAATATCACCTTTGGAATCTTATCCGGAAATAAAGGCTCTGACAGGAGACGAGATGCTGGTTCTGCCGCTGCATGTCATGGGGGAGAGGATTGATTTTGTTTTTGCGATAGACAGTGAGGTCGGGGTGGAAAAGCAGGGAAGAATGTAAAAACAAATTCCATAAAAATGTCGGAGGCGTTTAATGGTATCAATAAAAGATGTGGCAAGACATGCCGGAGTGGCGATTTCAACGGTTTCAAAGGTGCTGAACCGTTACCCGAATGTGAGTGAAGAAACAAAAATAAAAGTAAACCGGGCTGTAGAGGAATTGAATTTTGTTCCCAATTCGGTGGCGGCCGCACTTTCCTCCAAACAGGCGGGAAGGGTGGCTTTGCTTGTGAATCTGAACATCAAAACCCAGGCGATTGACGAGATCAATATGCAGTATATCCAGGGTGCCATCAATAAAGCCATGGAATTGAATCTGGATGTGATCACGCTGTTTTTTTCTATGTTTAAGGACAGGTCTCTGGAGGAGCTGATCAGGTATCTGCAGTCCCAGAGCATTGCCGGAATTATTATTTTTGGAATGGGAAGAGAGGATGATATCCTTGTCAAACTGGCGGAAAGCCAGAAGTTTAAATGTGTGATTACAGACGCGTCTATTGTAAATGAGAACACTTCTTCTGTGGGGATTGATCATTGCAGGGCTCAGTATGATGTTGCCAGAAAGACTATTGTGGAGAATAACTGTAAGAGAGTTCTTTACATTTCAGGACAGAAGGATGGATATTCTGCGAGGGAAAAGCTTCTTGGCATGGAGCAGCTGGTGGAGGAAATGAAACTGACCATGAAGGTTAAAAACGGAGGACTTTCAGAGCTGTTAGCACGCAATATTACGCTGGAGTATGGAGAGTATTATGACGTGGTGGTGTGTTCTTCTGACCTGATGGCGATCGGAGCTATGAAAGCGCTGATAGAAATGGATATTTTCAGGCCGGTGTGCGGATACGATGGGATCATTCTGATGGGATACGTGGGAAAACAGATGAATACAGTGCGTCAGGATTTTGCGGGGATTTCCGCAGCGGCAATGGAAGAGCTGCATCAGCTCCTGGGCGGAAAAGAAGGCAGGCGGGTTAAGACACCATATTCTCTTGTGAGAATAAAGTATAAGGACATTATTTGTTAAAAAATTCTATTTTTGTGATAGAATTTTTATTTATAGCTTGCAGAAAACGTTTTCTTGTGCTACACTTCCTCGATGAAGAGAGGTATACACTTGGAAAAATCAGGAATAATTTATTGTATCAAACTGAAAATTGATGAAATCAGGAGGAAATGAGAATGACGCAATCAAACATGCAGAGAGATGTACTGATTTTGAGGCTGGAGCAACAGATTGATGAGATTGCCGGAGAAATGTTTTCGAAGCCGGTAGAAAAGCTTTCCGATAAGGAAGTCTATTATGTTCTGTTAGCGCTTACCAGGAGACTGCTTTCTGTCTCATCAGCAAATGAAGGCGAGAAGAAGATTTATTACATCTCCGCCGAATTTCTGATCGGCAAGCTTTTATCCAACAATCTGATCAATCTGGGGGTATATGACGAGATTGAGAGAATTTTAACAAAGCGGGGGCGGAATCTGACAGTGATCGAAGAGGCGGAGCCTGAACCTTCCCTTGGAAATGGCGGTCTTGGAAGACTGGCAGCCTGTTTCCTGGATTCAATTGCCACGTTAGGTCTTCCCGGAGAGGGGATTGGACTTAACTATCATTTCGGTCTGTTTAAGCAGGAATTCAGGGATAAGCTTCAGAAGGCTGAGAAGAATGCGTGGATCGAGGAGAATTCCTGGCTGATCAGAACAGATGTAACATTTGATGTTTATTTTGGAAAGAAGAAAGTGACTTCACGTCTTTACGATATTGATGTGGTGGGATATGACAATGGTGTCAACAAACTGAGGCTGTTTGATATTGAATCTGTGGATGAGAGTATTGTAAAAGAAGGCATTACATTTGATAAGGAAGAAATCGAGAAGAATCTGACCCTTTTCCTGTATCCCGACGATTCTGACGAGAAGGGGCATCTGCTGCGTATTTATCAGCAGTATTTTATGGTAAGTAATGCAGCGCAGCTGATCCTGCTTGAGATGAAAGAGAAAAAGTATGATTTGCGTAAAATGAATGAACATGCGGTAATACAGATCAATGATACCCATCCTACCATGGTGATTCCGGAACTGATCCGTATTTTAGTGGAAGAAAAGGCTTTCACCATGGATGAGGCTATCGAGGTGGTAAGCCGCACCTGTGCCTATACCAATCATACGATTTTAGCGGAGGCGCTGGAAAAATGGCCGCTTAAATATCTGGAAAAGGTGGTTCCTCAGCTGGTGCCTTATATTAAGGAGCTGGATAAGAGAGTGGCAGCCAAATATAAGGATCCCAGAGTGCAGATTATTGATGAGGATGGAAGAGTGCATATGGCCCACATCGATATTCATTACGGATTTTCTGTAAACGGCGTGGCAGTCATTCACACAGAGATTCTGAAGAATACGGAGCTCCATGCGTTCTATGAGATTTATCCGGAGAAGTTTAACAATAAGACCAACGGAATTACGTTTAGAAGATGGCTTCTCAGCTGTAATCATGAGCTGGCAGGTTTTCTTTCGGACACCATTGGATGCGGTTTTAAAAAGGATGCCGATAAACTTGAAAAGCTGCTGGAATATCAGGAAGATCAGGCGGTTCTGGACCGGCTTGCCGAGATCAAGATGAACCGCAAGAAGGAGCTGGCGGCTTTCGTGGAAGAGATGGAGGGCGTCGCTCTGAATCCGGACTCTGTATTTGATATTCAGATCAAGAGGCTGCATGAATACAAACGCCAGCAGATGAATGCGCTTTATATTATCCATAAATATCTTGAGATTAAGGCGGGCAAAAAGCCTGTAAGGCCTCTTACCTTTATTTTCGGCGCAAAGGCAGCTCCGGCTTATGTGATCGCGCAGGATATTATTCATCTGATTCTGGTGCTGCAGGAAATCGTGAATAAGGATCCCGATGTGAGCCCTTACATGACAGTGCTCATGGTAGAAAATTACAATGTCACTTATGCGGAAAAGCTGATCCCGGCCTGCGATATTTCAGAGCAGATTTCGCTTGCATCCAAGGAGGCATCCGGCACGGGCAACATGAAATTTATGCTGAACGGCGCGGTAACGCTTGGCACATCCGATGGAGCCAATGTGGAGATACATGAGCTGGTGGGAGACGATAATATTTACATTTTTGGCGAGAAGTCCGAAGCAGTAATCGAGCATTACAAAAAAGCGGACTATGTATCCAGAGATTATTATGAGAAGAGCCCTGTGATCAGAAGAGCAGTGGATTTTATCGTGGGCGAGCAGGCGCTTAAAGTCGGCCATAAGGAGAATCTGGAGCGCCTGTATAAGGAGCTTCTGAATAAAGACTGGTTTATGACGCTGCTTGATCTGGAGGACTATATCAGAGTGAAAGACCAGGCGATCATGGACTATGAAAACCGTGATAAATGGAAAAAGATGATGCTGGTGAACATTGCAAAAGCCGGGTTCTTTTCATCCGACAGAACCATTGCGGAGTATGAAAGGGATATCTGGAAGCTGAAGACGGAATCGTAACGGATCATTACGAAGTAAGGCAGCCGAAAAAACAAAATGGTTGACAAGTAATTCCGAAAGGTATATTTTTAAAAGAAGAAAAATAAGTCGCTAGGGGAGCGTAAGCTGAGAGTGTCTGTGGATCAGGTTGATCCGCAGACTGACCCTCACCACCTGAACCGGACAATACCGGCGTAGGGAAGCAGATTTTTATAAGAGGCATGCTGGCAAACGGGATATGGAAAGCAACCCCGTAAATGATTTTGGGCGGTTTACCTGACCGGAAATATGCGCTTATAAGAATAACGTCTCCTCCTGTGATCATACACAAGGAGGTTTTTTTATGTCTTTTTTTGTAACAGAGATCATGGATGAAGAATGGGGAAATTCCTATGAACTGACCGGAGCCGGTTATGGCGTGCTGATCGCCGTCATGATTGCAGTACTTCTGATCGGCTGTATGACCGGAAACAGGGAGCGGAAGACGCGGATCAGTACCAGACAGCTGGTATTTTCGGCTATGGCCATGGCCCTTGGCACAGTGACGAGTATGATTAAGCTTCTTGATCTGCCTATGGGCGGTTCCATCACACTTTGCAGCATGATGTTTATCTGCCTGATCGGGTATCTGTTCGGACTGCGTACGGGATTAATGGCAGCCATTGCCTACGGTTTTTTGCAGCTGGTGCTGGATCCCTATATTATCAGTATTCCCCAGATGCTGACCGATTACATATTTGCCTTTGGAGCCCTGGGACTTTCAGGTCTGTTTTCCGGTAAAAAGAATGGGATGGTATGGGGATACCTGGTGGGTGTACTGGGAAGGTATTTCTTTTCCTTCTTATCAGGTATGATCTTTTTCGGGAGTTATGCGTCGAGTTACAATATGACGGCGCCGGTGTATTCCCTGTTATATAACGGATCTTATCTGGGAACGGAGGCTGCCATTACAATAGCGATTCTGCTTCTGCCGCCGGTGAAACAGGGGCTGTTGAAGATCAAAAAAATGGCGCAGGAATGATTTTGGGCCCGGAAGGAGTTATTTATTCGTTCCTTGTCAATAATAGGAGCAGACAACGGATGTTGTTCGTTTCGTAAAAACCTTATATTGATAAAAGGAGAACACCGAACCATGCCCAAAGACTATTTCACCGAGTTCCTTCCCGACCTTGACGAATTTCGGGAAAAAACCATGCAATTTCATAAGGGAGAGCTCTCCGTGGCCGAATATAAGAAATTTTCCGGCGGATTTGGAAGCTATGCACAGCGCGGCGGCCAAAAGCACATGCTGCGGCTTCGTATGGCCGGCGGCCGCCTTACAAAGGAAAGGCTGAAATTCATTGCGGAGAGCTGCGATAAATATGAAATCGGACGGTTAAAAATGACCACCTGCCAGTCCATCCAGCTTCATGATCTGGAAGCCGGACAATTGTGTGATCTGATGAAAGAAGCCTGGCAGGCGGGAATGATTTCCCGGGGCGGCGGCGGGGATTTTCCCCGGAATGTAATGGCCACCCCTTTATCAGGCCTTCAAAAGGAGGAATATTTTGACGTGATGCCCTATGCCGTTGCCGCAGGGGAATATCTGATGAGCTTCATCAGGGCGGTAAAGTTCCCCCGTAAACTGAAGGTCTGTTTTTCTTCCCGGCCGGAAAATGAAACCCACGCTACATTCCGCGATCTGGGGTTTGTGGCCGGTCCAAATCGTACCTTTGATGTTTATGCGGCCGGGGGACTGGGGATAAAGCCCTCCCTTGGAATTTGTGTTGCAAGAGAAATTTCTCCTGAGAAGATTCTTTACTATATCAAGGCCATGGTAGATACCTTCGTGGCTTATGGAAATTATGAGAACCGCGCAAAATCAAGAACCCGTTTTATGGCGGAGGCATTGGGGGCGGACGGCTTCCGGAAAGCTTACCTGGAAAAGCTGGAAGAGGTAGTTGCATTACACACCGGGGAGAGAGCCCCTGATTCTCAACCCGGCGAAGTTCTGGAACTTTCAGAATATATGGCGTCAGAGGAATATCAGGAGGCCGCGCGCCCTGTCATAAAGCGGAAAATCCCTGTAAAGAGCCATATTTTATCCGATAAGCGCGTCGTTCCGCAAAAGCAGGAGGGCCTTTATGCCGTGTTTTATCAGCCGACAGGCGGTATGCTTACACCTGCCCAGGCCGCCAGTCTTTATCATTTGATTAAGCCCATGGAAGAGGTGGAGATCCGGCTGACGCCGGAAGAAGGGCTTTATGTGGTGAACTGCAATGCTGCGGAAGCCCGGGAAATCCTCTCCGCCACAAAAGACAGCGCCCAGACTCTGTTCGAGACCTCCGTAGCCTGCATCGGCGCTTCCGTCTGTCAGGTCGGCATCGGCGATTCCCAGGCATTATTGAATGCCTGCATGGAAAGGGTCCGCAGGGAAGGCTTTGCCGATGGCGTGCTTCCCAGGATACACATTTCCGGCTGTCCTTCTTCCTGCGGGACGCATCAGATCGGCAGGATCGGCTTCCGCGGCGGTATCCGCCAGACGCCGGAAGGCCCCAGGCCTGCTTTTGCCATTTTTACCGGAGGCTGTCCTGTTCAGGGAAAGGAGGTTCTTGGGGATATGGGGAAGTCGATTCTGGCAGAGGATATCCCTGAATTTCTGGCAGAGCTGGGGCGGATGGTGGAAAAGGAGGGAATGCTGTATGAAGAATGGGCAGAAAAATATCCTGAGAAGCTGGAGGAGATAATAGAGAGGTATGCGGGCTGAGACGGTAATCCTCCGCTAAAAGTCAAAGACCCCGCAACAAGCATGTCCGCTGTTTTTTTGCTCGCGGGAAATCGAGTAGGGAAGATTTATCTTTCCCTGCTCGCCGCGCGGCCCTGCGCATAAAAGGATTGAGGACTGCATATACAGTCCTCAATCCTTTTAGAATGTTATGATTCGTCTTTTGTTAAGAATACAGTACCGTTCTCTCCGCCTGGGCAACCCCGATGTAGGTTTTGCCGGTATTGAGCTGGATTTCATTTCCATTATCATCATAATATCGGGTAGGCGAGTAATCGGAGGTTTTGGTCCAGGTGATATGAATGCCCCGGCCCTTGGTAAAGTAATAACCATCTCCGGTGGAATCAATGGTCTGGAAGGCAAGGTATCCCTTGGCGTCCCGTTTGGACCACTTGGTATTCTGAATGATCACGTTGGCAAAGGTGAGCTGGGCGCCGGTAAGGCCATCTACCTGGGCTTTCCCGTGCAGGTTTTTGGCGTAAAGCCCTGTCTCGGGATTGTAAGTAAAGCTGCTCTTGGTGTAGGTGAAGATATTGGACAGATCCACCACATTGCCGGGAACGGCTGCCGGGTACTGTTCCAATGTATTTATGCCGTTTGCAAACTGAAAGTGGGAGGTATTGTAGTGTTCCGGACGGGTAGAGAGAGAATACCCAAGGGAATTACAGGCATTGGTAATGCCTTCTCCACTGATGTAAGCGTTATGAGGCGCTTTTCTGTCATTGGTGCGGAAGAAATAGCCGGAACCAGGCATCTCTCCGCCGGTGCCGTATTCGCGCACACCTGAGAGATTGTTAATATCGGGAGCGCTGATGCGGTCGGCCATATAATAAACGCCTCCGAAATGAATCAGAATGGGGTCCCACTCTGTGGCAAGGGAAATATAGTAATCACGGCAGCTTCTGATATTTCCGATACGGCTGAGGCCCTGCCAGTCATCAATGACAGCCAGCTGACGGGAAATGTCGCCCTCCTCCATCACTTCGTAAAGGACTTTGGCATTCCCGATTCCGTAAGAGGGCTGCGCCGCTTTGTCGGTGGGCATCATAACAGCGATGGGACGCTGGGATGCGAGAGCGGCAGGTACCGGTTCATTGGTATAAACGCTGGGCACCTGCTCGTCCGCCCGTACCTGATCGATTCCGGAAACAGACGGTGCCCAGAATACAGATCCGGCGCAAAGTCCGGCGGTGAGAACAGCTGCAGAAAATTTTTTGGTAAATGTTTTCATGTTCATTCGAAACCTTCCTCCTTTAAGTTTATCTGCTTCCATTTTAACTTATTTACAGGCGATCGTAAAGCTGTAAAAAGTACCAGGAGTCTTTTGTGCAAAATACCTCTAGGCAATTACTTTTACAAGTGGTATTCTGGATGAAAGAGGATTTTTAATGATGCAGTAATATAAGTAGAAAGCAGGAGAAAGAAATGAGAGCAAGCGGCATTTTATTACCGGTATCCAGTATTCCCTCTGCATATGGAATCGGATCTTTTTCAAGAGAAGCATATGAATTTGTTGATTTCCTGAAGGAGGCAGGACAGACCTTCTGGCAGATTCTGCCGTTGGGACCTACCGGATACGGGGATTCTCCCTATCAGTCTTTTTCAACTTTTGCAGGAAATCCTTATTATATTGATCTGGAAGAACTGATTCAAAAAGGTCTGGTGAGCAGGGAAATATGCGAGAGCTGTGACTGGGGGGAAAGTGATTCCTATGTGGATTATGAGAAGATTTATCAGTCCCGGTTTGCGGTTCTGAAGGAGGCGTTTAAGAACAGTAATATCGAGGACAATGAAGACTTCCGGAAATTTCTTCAGAAAAATGATTTCTGGCTTTCAGATTATGCTCTTTATATGGCGGTAAAGGACGCTAACAATGGAAAAAGCTGGTCGGAGTGGGAGGAGGAGATCCGTTTAAGAAAGCCCGAAGCACTTGCCGGATATCGGCGGCAGCTTGCGGAGGAGATCCTGTTTTATGAATTCCAGCAGTATCTTTTTGACGCCCAGTGGCAGCGCCTGAAAAAATACGCCAATGACAAGGGAATCCGTATCATTGGCGACATTCCGATTTACGTAGCTTTTGACAGCGCGGATACCTGGGCGAATCCGGAGCTCTTTGAACTGAACGAGGATCGGGAGCCAACAGGAGTGGCAGGATGTCCGCCGGATGCCTTTTCGGCAACCGGGCAGTTATGGGGGAATCCCCTTTACCGCTGGTCTTATCACAGGAAAACAGAATACGCGTGGTGGATGCAGCGGATTTCCTATTGCTACAGACTCTATGATGTGCTGAGGATCGATCATTTCCGGGGATTTGATGAGTATTATCATATTCCCTATGGGGACAGTACGGCGGAGTTCGGCCATTGGGAAAAAGGACCGGGCTATGATCTGTTCAGAGTTATGAAAGAAAAGATCGGCGACAGGCCTGTGATCGCAGAGGATCTGGGATTCTTGACTCCGACGGTCAAAGAACTCCTGGAGCAGACAGGATATCCCGGTATGAAGGTATTACAGTTTGCCTTTGATTCCAGAGAGGAAAGCGATTATCTTCCCCATAATTATACAGCGAATTCCGTGGTATATACGGGAACCCATGACAATGACACAACACAGGGCTGGTATCGTGTGATCAATGATCATGACCGTAGCTTTGCAGATAAATATTTAAATATCAAGGAGGAAGAGGAAGCGGTATGGACCTTTGTACGTGCGGCGCTCTCCAGCGTTTCCGACACGGCGGTGATCCCCATGCAGGATTACCTGGGGCTTGGCACCCAGGCAAGAATCAATGTGCCTTCCACACTTGGAAATAATTGGAAGTGGAGGATGCAGAAAGGCCAGACAAACAGTGCGCTTGCCGAAAAAATACGCGATGTATGCAGGCTCTACGGAAGGGCAAGATAATAAGAATCGAGCAGGGGATGCTTTTTCTCCCTACTCGCGTGCGGGGCGCACATTGCGTCAGCAATAACTTCATCTGTGCGGGCCTGTGCAATCGAGTAGGGAAGGTTTATCTTCCCCTACTCGCCGCGCGGCCCGCATGCTGCGTTAGCAGCAAATTTCCTTATGCGGGCCTGCGCATAAAAAAAGTATCCCAGAGAAATCTGAGATACTTTTTTTTGAGAGATTTTCCTGTCTGACTGCCATATGCGGATACCGTTCAGCGATATTCCCGCATATTGATAAAATTGTAATAAGGAAGGGCGTATCTGGTATATCCGCTGGTACGGACATAAATGGTCTGTCTCTCTTCCTCATCACATGCCTCATCTAATACCTCTGAAAAATTCTTTTTCAGAAGGGAATCGGATGGGTTTTGCTTGGACTGGTGTTTTTTTTCATCGGAAGAAACCTTCCGAAGAGGCGGAATCACCGTAACCGCGTGAACTTTATAAAGCAATTCATCTCCGTATGCTTCTTTGTCCCTCCATGGCTGTGCTTTTCAGTTACGATAAGTCTGCCCGTGAAGCGTGGCAGCGTTGGTTCAGCATAAGGGCAGTTCGCGAAGCGTGCTGTCCGTTCGTTGTTCCTACTATCTATATCGGCACAAAGCGGAATTTTCTGCAGATCACAGGGCAAATTCTTTTCGGGGATCTGACATTTGGGACATGGCGGAATTGTGATATTTTCTGTTATTTGTTACATCCTCACCCAGCCATTGGGGAGGAAGAAAGGCGCCTGCCATCTCCTCATCGGGAAATTCCACCTCCGCCAGGATAAGCGGAGCAAAGGGCGGTTCAAAAATATCCAGCTCAATTTGCAGAGAAAAAGGAGTCCCGGGAGGAACATAGCCCTCCGAAAAAGTCGGATCCTCTATGGGAATCAGATATCTTTTTTTGGAGATGACATGCCCGTCTGACTTTGCAAGCAGGTGAGCATAAGCAGCATCGTTGAGAGGAAGATTATATTCCTCCCTTGCCATCAGCCCCCTTCCCTTGTAGGTTAAATAAAAGTCCCCGTCCTGCCTGCGGATCCGTACCACTGGATCTGTACACAGATAAGCCTGCTCGATGAAGAGACACTGAAAGGAAGAAAGGGAGCCGGGGAGCTGCCGGATTAAGAATTTACGTTCAATTTCCATAGTCATAAGTCCTTTCTGAAGAGATCTGTTAACAGCATTATATCTTTTCTTAATAAAGTTTACAAATCATTCATTGGTAATCCTGCCTGTTTAATGGTAAAATATCCATAAAAAGTATAGAAAGAAAGCAGGTTATAAGTTGAAATGAGTAAAGTATGTGTTTTTTTTGGAACGGGGTTTGAAGAGATAGAAGCGCTTACCGTAGTGGATATCCTGCGAAGGCAGGCAATAGAAACGCTAATGGTGTCGGTGATGGAAGAGAAAACTGTGATGGGATCCCATAAAATTCCGGTGATAACAGACGCTCTGATCCAGGAGGTGGATTTTGATACGGTGGATGTGCTCGTTCTGCCCGGCGGTCTTGCAGGTACCAGGAACCTGGAGAGCTGCGCTGTGCTTATGGAGCAGGTGGATGCGTTTGTATCCGCAGGAAAGACGGTATGTGCGGTCTGTGCGGCGCCTTCTATTCTGGGGCACAGAGGCCATTTGAAGGGTAAAAGAGCCATTGCTTACCCCGGATTTGAAAGTCATCTGGAGGGAGCCGATATTATTGAGGAACCCGCGGTGAGAGATGGAAATATTATTACAGGACGCGGTATGGGATGTTCAGCAGAATTTGCACTGGCGATCCTGGAGTACCTTACAGACAAAGAAACGGCCGCAGCCATGGCGGAAAAGATTGTTTATATGAAATGACGGAGATAAAGAAAATGAACATATTGTTTTTTTTAACACCGAAAAGCGAAGCGGCATACGTTTATGACACGGACACTCTCCGCCAGGTCCTGGAAAAAATGGAAAATCATAAATATTCCTCTATTCCGATTATCCGCCGGAGAGATGGACGCTATGTGGGTACACTGACGGAGGGAGATCTGCTCTGGTACATAAAGGATCATGGAGATCTCTCCTTAAGAAGAGCAGAAGAAATTCCCATGACTGCTGTGGAGCGCCGGCGTGACAATGAGCCGGTGGAGGTGGATGTGAATATGGAAGATCTGATGAATAAGGCGATGAACCAGAATTTTGTTCCGGTGATCGACGACAGGAAGCGTTTCATCGGGCTGATTACCAGAAAAGATCTGATTCAGTATCTGTGCAAAAAACTGGTGACGATTCAGTTGGAGGCAGGCGGAATGAGCATTACATAGATGGATATTTATCAATGCATGTGCGGCAATGAATTCCGGAAATGAGGGGAACATGTTTAATCAATTAACACAGAAGGATATTGAGGCCATGGAGGCTGAGATAGAAGAACGAAAGCTGGTAACGCGTCCAAAGCTTCTGGAGGCCGTCAAGGAGGCCAGAGCCCATGGCGATCTGAGTGAAAACTTTGAATACTATGCGGCAAAAAGAGAGAAAAATAAAAATGAAAGCAGGATCCGCTTTCTGGAAAGGATGATCAGGACCGCGCAGGTGATACCGGATGATTCCAGAGAAGATGAAGTGGGAATGAACAACACGGTGGAGGTGGAGTTCGAGGAGGATGGATCGGTGGAAACCTACAAGATCGTCACAACCATGCGGGGAAATTCTCTGGCCGGCCTTGTGAGCATTGAATCTCCTGTGGGGAAAGCGCTTATGGGGCATAAAGCCGGCGAGCGAGTTTATGTGCAGGTGAATGGGGACTTTGGCTATTATTTAAAGATCAGATCCATAACCAATACCGAAGACGACGGAAGCGATAAAATCCGCAGTTTCTAAAATCGGAAAAACTTACCATAATATTTTCACGAACGCCGTAAATACTATGAACAAGATAAGTGATGAGAAAGCGCTTTGAGAGAAGGAAACTTCAGGATAAGCGAAGACGAAATCGCTTATCTTGAAGAAGACTGCCAGAGCAGTCAAAAATAAAACGGAGGTGAAAAAGATGGCAAGCAGCAACAAGTCTAATAGAGTAGAAGTTCCTGAAGCTAAGGCAGCTATGGATCGTTTCAAAACAGAAGTTGCTTCTGAGCTTGGTGTTAACTTAAAAGAAGGTTACAACGGCGATTTAACATCCAAGGAAGCCGGTTCTATCGGTGGCGAAATGGTTCGTAGAATGATCAAGAAGCAAGAAGAAGAAATGAAATAACGTATCGGCACGGTAATATTCGAAATAGACTCGATACGGAGAAATGGCCCGTTTGCTTTAGGCAGGCGGGCTGTTTCTATGCGCAGGCCCGCATAAGGAAATTTGCTGCTGACGCAGTATGCGGGCCGCACTTGATTACATATAGGAACAGAAAAGGAGGAACTGATAAGCATGACAGAGACCGAGATCAGAAAAATCATACAGAGGCAGCGCACCTTTTTCAGATCAGGAGCGACACTGGATGTAGAGAAGCGTGTTTTGGCATTAAGGAGACTGAAATACTGGATCCGGAAGAATGAGAAAGAGATTGGGGATGCCCTGCAGCAGGATCTGGGCAAGAGCGCGTTTGAAAGCTACATGTCTGAGTCCGGAATGGTGCTGAGCGAGGTGGGTTATATGCTTCGCCATATCCGGAGCCTGGCGTGCAGCAGACCGGTCCGGACACCTCTGGCACAGTTCCCGGCCCGCAGCTTTCGGAAGCCGGCCCCGTATGGAGTGACGCTCATTATGAGTCCATGGAACTATCCGTTTCTGCTGACAGTGGATCCGCTGGTGGATGCGATTGCGGCAGGAAACACAGCTGTGCTCAAACCCAGCGCTTATTCGCCATGTACCAGCGAGCTGATCGGCCGGATGGCAGAAGAATGCTTTGATGAAGCTCAGGTGGCTGTGGTGCAGGGCGGACGAAAGGAAAACGCCTTTCTTTTGAAGGAGCGTTTCGACTATATTTTTTTCACCGGAAGTCAGTCGGTAGGACGGGAGGTAATGCGGAGCGCCTCTGAGCATCTTACTCCGGTGACACTGGAGCTGGGCGGTAAAAGCCCCTGCATTGTGGATAAGACTGCTAATCTGAAGCTGGCGGCAAAACGGATTGTGTTTGGAAAATACTTAAACTGCGGTCAGACCTGTGTGGCCCCGGATTATATATACTGTGACAGTCAGATCAAGGATGAGCTGATCAAAGAGATGAGAATTCAGATTGTAAAACAGTTCGGCGGTAAACCCCTTGATAATCCTGATTATGGCAGGATCATCAATGTCAGACATTTTGAGAGGCTCTGCGGACTGATCCGACAGGAAAAGGTGGTCTGGGGAGGCCGGAGCAGAAGGGAGAGCCTGCAGATCGAGCCCACGATTATGGACCATGTGACGATGGAGGATGCGGTAATGGGAGAAGAGATCTTCGGCCCTGTCCTGCCGGTGCTTACCTATCGCAGTCCGGAGGAACTGATCGGGAAACTGAGCGAGGGCCCTTCCCCGCTGGCACTCTATATTTTCACCGGGCGCAGATCGGCAGCGGAGAAGATCGTTTCACGGGTAAGCTTTGGCGGAGGTTGTATCAATGATACCATTGTTCATCTTGCAACCAGTGAAATGGGATTTGGAGGAGTGGGAGAGAGCGGAATGGGGGCCTATCATGGAAAAGAAGGATTCGATACTTTTACGCATTATAAGAGTATTGTGGATAAGAAGACGTGGCTGGATCTGCCCATGCGCTATCAGCCTTATCGGAAGTACTTTGACAAAGTGGTTCATCTGTTTATGAGATAGAAGGAAATCTCCCAAAAGGTATGGAAGAATATGGGAACCAATTGTATAAGGGTATAGTAAAGGAGACATAAGAATGATTTTATCTGACAAGTCAATTGTATCATTGCTTCAGGAAGGTACGTTGTCTATATCGCCGCTTCGGAATGAGCAGATTCAGCCGGCCAGTGTAGATATACGGCTGGGAAATACATTTAGTGTTGTAGAGGATTCCTCCACAGGTATTATTACATTTTCGAAAAAAATAAAATATAAAGAGATTTTTTCGGATACATATCTTTTATTACCGGGGCAGTTTGTATTGGCTTCTACAATGGAATATATTATTCTGCCTGATAATCTGACGGCATTTGTAGAAGGGCGTAGCTCTCTGGGACGTATGGGACTGTTTATCCAGAATGCCGGCTGGGTGGATCCCGGATTTTCGGGGGAAATCACGTTAGAACTTTTCAACGCAAATCGTTGCGCAATTGAACTGCAGACCGGGCGCAGAATCGGGCAGCTGGTTTTTGCCCAACTTGATCAGCCTGCTTTGAATCCTTATCGCGGTAAGTATCAGGGGCAGCGCGGAGCAACCGGTTCTAAAGTCTATTTAGATATGGAAAGCGATTAAATTATGCCATTTGATACACGGTGAAAGAAGAAAACACAGAGGCGGATTGCTCTATCCGATACTATCGTAGAAACGCCTTGCGATCTCCAGCGGCCTTGTGATTGCGCCGCCGATCACTATGGCATGTGCGCCTGTTGCAAGCATTTTTTTGGCCTGCTCAGGGTAATGGATCTTTCCTTCCGCGATGAGAGGAATTTTGAGATCCCGGACCAGATGTTCCACCAGTTCAAAATCCGGTTCATCTGTCTGGGGAGAGTAGGGCGTATAACCGCTCATGGTGGTGCTGATGATATCTACGCCGCATTTCCATGCGTTTATTCCTTCTTCATAGGTTGAGATATCCGCCATCAGGATAATATCAGGGTATTTCCGACGGATCTGGTCCAGAAATTCATTGACAGTGGTTCCATCCCCCCGGGCGCGGAGCGTACAGTCCAGCGCAATAATATCAGCGTCGGCTTCTGTCAGCTCGTCTATCTCTCTCATGGTGGGTGTAATATAGGAAGCATATCCTTCATAAACACGTTTGATCAGACCGATCACAGGAAGTCCGGTCATCTGTTTGATTGCGGCCACATCCCGGACACTGCTGGTGCGTATACATCTGCATCCGGCCATCTGGGCAGCCTTTGCCATATAAGGCATGAGAGAGAACGCTTCACAGTAGAGAGGTTCCCCGGGCAGAGCCTGACAGGAAACGATGATAGAATGATGGGTATCAGAGAGGATTTTTTCAAGATTCTTTTTCATTTATATTTTCCTTTTTACGAATTTGCTGCTTTGATATCAAGTATAATAACAAGTATAACACAGGGCTGAAGCGCCGTCAGCCCCATGGCAGATTAATACTCTAAAACGATCATCTGATGGCAGGTGAAACAGTCCACAGTAAACCTTACCGCCCCTTCCGCCTCCTCAAAGAACAGCTCCTGCA
>CAMWFQ010000042.1 GCA_947173495.1 uncultured Lachnospiraceae bacterium
TGTACGCACTTGATAGTCAGATTTTTAACGACTTCTTTCAATTTCTCCACAAGCGATAAAGCCTTTTTATCCTGATATACCTTTGCGCTCATCAATGCCCCTGGCTCTGCCAATTGCCATTTCACATCTTCATCATATTCTAATTATGAAAATGGATATAGTGAACCGCCAGTCGAAACAATATTAAAATTTTGTGATACACTTGGAATTACTTTAAATGATTTGTTGGAAGTAAAGATTACTTCAAATAAATCCGCTACTGTAAATACTTTTGCTGATTTTTTTTATTCTGATAGATTTAGACCGTAGGGGATTGCAAATAAAAGGAAACCCTACCTATTCACAAGAAGATAATCAACTAACTGCTCATTTGACATTAGATATACCCAATGCACAGATTGCAACCTTTATTCCCGACTGGAACAAAATAAATCAAGCATTAATTTCCGGTAAAATGGATAAAGAAGAATATGATATGTGGCTAGAAGATACCTTGAAATTATTTAATGTACCGATTGACGAATACATCTGATTGATATACACTCAATCCAATTACTATTTGCAAAAAACAAAGGAGATTTGCATGAATATTGACCTTACGAAAACCCAACAATATCTTGAATGGCTCAAAAACAAGCTATACCTAAACGCTATTGCGACCTCTGCTAAAAATCGTATCGTATATAGAGGACAAGTATACCGTTGCAACTTAGGTGTTGGCATTGGTAGTGAGGAATGCAAAGAGCGACCTTGTGTGATTCTCCAATATAATTCAGCTAACAGAACATCACCTAATACACTGGTTGCACCTATAACACATACCACCTCTATGCTTCCTACTTGTTGTACCGATTGCAGAGAAAAAAGATTCCTCCGGCAAACTCATACTTGATGGAAATGTTCTTCTCGGAAATATTACCTGTGTAAGCAAGGCAAGACTTAGCGATTATATTACCGACCTTTCCGCTGATGAAATGAAAGCTGTTGATAAAGCCATTTCTTTATCGCTTGGTATAAACCACCATTATCAGACATTGCAAAATATGTATGACGACAAACTACAATATATTGAAAAGCTGAAAAGCAATCGTACCTTGCAACAAGCTGATTTGGATTCAAAACAGCAACAGCTTGATAAATTCCAAGAATTGCTTGATACCTATCATTTTTCAGATATTCAAAATTTAGCAGATTTTTTAGAAAAATCTCAAAAAGAAATGTAGACAAATTTGGATTTTCATGCTAGTATAAGAGTACAAGAAAAGTGTTCACGAGTGGAACACTAATATAGTATTTCAAACAAGGGAACTACGGGCGAGTTCCCTTTATTTTATCTATACATAATTTTTCTTCTTCAACATAAAATACTATTACAATTCTTCTTTGGACGTGTGCCAAAGAATTTATTGTAATTAAGCAAAGGGAGTCACGAGTGGACTCCCTATTTTTTTTAATTTATTTTTAGAGCCACAAGCCATTTTCAATGAAATTCCGGCAAGTGGCTTTTCCTTTTGTTCGCTATTATTTTTAGACATTAAGAAACCGCAACCCCTTGATTTCTCAAAGGATTGCGGTGCTTATTTTACTTATTTGGCTCTAATCACAAGATTACTCAATGATTGTAGCAACCCTTCCAGAACCTACTGTACGACCACCCTCACGGATAGCGAAAGTAAGACCCTGCTCCATAGCAATAGGATGAATCAGCTCGATGGTCATCTCTACGTTATCACCAGGCATGCACATTTCTGTACCTGCAGGAAGGTTACATACACCAGTTACGTCAGTTGTTCTGAAATAGAACTGAGGTCTGTAGTTGTTGAAGAAAGGAGTGTGACGTCCGCCCTCATCCTTGGTCAGAACATATACCTGAGCAGTAAATTTCTTGTGGCACTTAACTGAACCGGGTTTGGAAAGAACCTGTCCTCTTTCGATTTCTGTTCTCTGAACACCACGGAGCAGAGCACCAATGTTATCACCTGCACGAGCCTCGTCAAGCAGCTTACGGAACATCTCGATACCGGTTACAACAGTCTTACGTGTCTCTTCCTTGATACCAACAATCTCAACTTCCTCATTCAGATGCAGAGTACCACGCTCTACTCTACCGGTAGCAACGGTACCACGTCCTGTGATTGTGAATACATCTTCTACAGGCATAAGGAAAGGCTTATCTGTCTCTCTCTCAGGATCAGGAATATACTCGTCAACTGTGCTCATAAGTTCCATGATCTTGTCGCCCCACTCGCTGTTGGGATCTTCCAGAGCTTTCAGAGCGGAACCCTTGATGATCGGGCAATCTGTGAATCCATACTCTTCAAGCTGCTCTGTAACTTCCATCTCAACCAGCTCGATCAGCTCCTCGTCATCAACCATATCACACTTGTTCAGGAAAACAACGATATAAGGAACGCCTACCTGACGGGAAAGGAGGATGTGCTCCTTGGTCTGAGCCATAACACCGTCGGTAGCAGCAACAACCAGGATAGCACCGTCCATCTGAGCAGCACCGGTGATCATGTTCTTAACGTAGTCAGCATGTCCCGGGCAGTCAACGTGTGCGTAATGTCTGTGCTCTGTTGAATACTCAACGTGAGCTGTGGAAATTGTGATACCTCTTTCTCTCTCTTCGGGAGCCTTATCAATGTTATCGAAATCGGTAGCTGTGTTGCCTTCAACTCTCTCGGCAAGTACCTTTGTGATAGCTGCAGTCAGTGTGGTTTTACCATGATCAACGTGACCAATGGTACCAATATTACAATGCGTTTTGGATCTGTCAAATTTAGCTTTAGCCATTTCTAAAGTCCTCCTTTAATTAATAAGAAAAATTATTCGTTACATATTGGCTATCTTTGATTATATTAGAAAATACCGGTATTTTCAAGCACTATTTCAGCCTGCCTTTACTTGCTCTTTGCCGCCAGGACTTTCTCCTGTACGTTCTTCGGTACCGGCTCATATCTCTCAAAGAACATGGAATAGTTGCCACGTCCCTGGGTTCTGGAACGAAGATCTGTAGAATAGCCAAACATTTCAGAAAGCGGTACATAGGCTTTCACCATTTTGCCGCCGCCGATATCCTCCATACCCTCGATCCGTCCGCGGCGTGAATTGATATCACCGATTACATCACCCATATATTCCTCAGGCATTGTTACCTCTACCTTCATAATGGGCTCAAGCAGGACGGGATTTGCTTTCTGCATAGCGTCTTTAAACGCCATGGATCCGGCAATGTGGAACGCCAGCTCCGATGAGTCTACCTCATGATAAGAGCCATCGAATACGGTTGCGTGAACACCGAGAACCGGGAATCCTCCCAGAATACCACATTTGGATGCTTCCTCGATACCAGCGCCTACTGCAGGAATATATTCCTTGGGAATGGCACCGCCCACCACTGTAGATTCAAACTTGAACAGCTCTTCGCCATTTGCATCCATAGGCTCGAATTTAACCTTACAGTGACCATACTGACCACGTCCGCCGGACTGCTTTGCATATTTGGAATCAACTTCCACTGTCTTTGTGAACGTCTCCTTGTAGGCAACCTGAGGTGCGCCTACATTCGCCTCTACCTTAAACTCGCGCAGAAGTCTGTCCACAATGATCTCCAGATGGAGCTCGCCCATACCTGCAATAATCGTCTGTCCTGTCTCCTGATTGGTGTGTGCGCGGAAGGTAGGATCTTCTTCTGCCAGCTTTGCAAGTGCCTCACCCATTTTTCCCTGACCGGCCTTTGTCTTGGGTTCAATCGCCAGCTCAATAACGGGCTCAGGAAATTCCATAGATTCCAGGATAACAGGATGCTGCTCGTCACAGATCGTATCACCTGTGGTGGTGAACTTAAATCCTACTGCAGCAGCAATATCACCGGAATAAACCTTATCCAGCTCGGCTCTCTTGTTAGCATGCATCTGAAGAATACGCCCAACGCGCTCTTTTTTGTCTTTTGTTGCGTTCAGTACATAGGAACCGGAGTTCATTGTACCTGAGTAAACTCTGAAAAACGCCAGCTTTCCTACGAAAGGATCCGCCATGATCTTGAATGCCAGCGCTGAGAAAGGCTCATCATCTGAAGAATGTCTCTCAACCTCATTGCCATCCAGATCAGTTCCCTTAATTGCCGGGATATCCGTGGGAGCAGGCATATATTCAAGAACTGCATCCAGGAGTTTTTGCACTCCCTTATTTCTGTATGCGGAGCCACAGCATACAGGAACAGCTGTGCACTCACAGGTGGCCTTCCTGAGTACTGCTTTCATTTCCTCAACGGTAGGCTCTTCACCCTCGAGATACTTCATCATCAGATCATCATCCAGCTCACTGATCTTTTCAATGAGCTCTGTACGATATAATTCGGCATCATCTGCCATGTCTTCCGGGATATCGGTAACCGTAATGTCCTCTCCCTTATTGTCATTGTAGATATATGCCTTCATCTCGAACAGGTCGATAATTCCTTTAAAATCATCCTCCTTGCCGATGGGCAGCTGAAGCATGATTGCGTTTTTACCAAGTCTGGTCTTGATCTGTTCTACGGCACCATAAAAATCAGCGCCCAAAATGTCCATTTTGTTGATAAAAGCCATTCTTGGTACATTATAAGTGTCAGCCTGACGCCATACATTCTCTGACTGAGGTTCAACGCCGCCTTTTGCACAGAATACACCTACCGCACCATCCAGCACGCGCAGGGAACGCTCTACTTCAACAGTGAAGTCAACGTGTCCGGGCGTATCAATGATATTAATACGATGTTCCAGTGCTCCCGGCTTGGGCTTGCAGTTTTCTTCCAGAGTCCAGTGGCATGTCGTAGCAGCTGAAGTAATAGTGATACCTCTCTCCTGCTCCTGTTCCATCCAGTCCATAGTCGCAGTTCCTTCATGGGTATCGCCAATTTTGTAGTTGACTCCAGTGTAGTATAAAATACGCTCTGTCAGCGTAGTCTTACCCGCATCGATATGAGCCATAATACCAATGTTTCTGGTTCTCTCTAACGGATATTCTCTTCCAGCCAAAGGTTTTTCCTCCTTATTTTAATTCAGCACGGCATTTCCCCGCCTAGAAACGATAATGAGAAAATGCTCTGTTTGCCTCTGCCATTTTGTGCATGTCTTCTTTTCTCTTAACTGCTGCACCAGTATTGTTTGCAGCATCGAGAATTTCATTCGCAAGTCTGTCCTTCATGGTTTTCTCGCCTCTCTTACGAGAGAACATCGTGAGCCAGCGAAGCGCAAGCGCCTGACGTCTCTCAGGTCTTACTTCAATAGGCACCTGATAGGTTGCACCACCGATACGTCTCGCTTTAACCTCCAGTACAGGCATGATATTATTCATGGCTGTCTCGAAAACCTCAAGAGCCGGCTTGCCTGATTTTTCTTCTACTTTGGCAAATGCACTGTATACAATCTTCTGTGCGACCCCTTTCTTACCATCTAACATAATGTTATTGATAAGCTTGGTTACCACTTTATTATTGTATAAAGGATCTGCCAACACGTCTCTCTTCTGAATATGTCCTTTACGTGGCACGGTTCTTCCCTCCTTAATTATTTACTACATTAAATCATCGGTACTCACAGTGTGTCATTCTAATTCAAATAGCAAAATCTATCTGATTTCTGCTATGTCACAATTTGTGTACGTGCGGTAAATCTCATTACAACCAGTCTGTCCAGATTTTATATTGTAACAGAATTCCAACACTAAATTAGTTTACGATTGTGGGTCCAATTTGTTCCAGATAACTATTTGCGATCAATAATTATTTGGATGCCTTCGGTCTTTTAGCGCCATATTTGGAGCGGGCCTGTCTTCTGTTTGCGACTCCTGCAGTATCAAGTGTACCTCTGATAATGTGGTATCTTGTACCAGGCAGGTCCTTTACTCTTCCGCCTCTGATCAGGACAACGCTGTGCTCCTGCAGATTATGACCTTCACCGGGAATGTAGCTTGTCACTTCGATTCCGTTGGAAAGACGTACTCTGGCAATCTTTCTGAGGGCTGAATTAGGCTTTTTAGGAGTTGCTGTCTTAACAGCTGTGCAGACACCTCTCTTCTGAGGAGCAGAAGTATCGGTTGCTTTCTTGTGAAGGGAATTCCATCCTCTCTGAAGAGCGGGAGCCGTTGACTTCTTTACGGATGTCTGACGTCCTTTTCTGACTAATTGGTTAAATGTTGGCATTCTGTTTCACCTCCTGTTTATAAAATACTTTTGCTGCTGCGTACGCAGGAACGGATCATTCTTCTCCGCGCACTATAATACATGTGAGCATAGGATGCACACACTTAGTTAGTATAAATGTTACTTTTTTTCTTGTCAACCTGTTTTTGTAAAAAAATACTGCAGCCCGGCTTTAATACCTCACTGCAGTATTTTGCATTCTCATTATGCTGTTTTTTCAGACACATTGCTATCAAATCTCGATTTATTCCTCTGACACATTTGCCATAACAGCTTCTTCGGATTCATCCTCCAGGGGCTCATCCTCTTCCTCAAGTTCCTGTGTCTCGTCAAATTCATCAAACTCATCTTCTTCAAACATATCCGTATCATCGGCTCCGTCATCAAAAGAAACTTCGGTTTCTTCATCCATATCGAAATCAATGGTACCCATCAGCTCATGATCTGAAGATAGTCTGGTATTGCGATAGCGCTTCATGCCTGTACCGGCAGGAATCAGTTTTCCGATAATAACATTTTCCTTCAGTCCGATCAGAGGATCAACTTTTCCCTTGATAGCAGCCTCAGTGAGAACCTTGGTAGTCTCCTGGAAGGATGCTGCCGACAGGAAAGAATTCGTGGCAAGAGCCGCCTTGGTGATACCCAGCATCACCTGTTTTCCTTCCGCAGGCTCTTTCCCTTCCGCTATCAGCTCTTCATTGATGTCTTCATATTCAAGAACATCAACCAGCGCTCCGGGCAAAAATTCTGTATCGCCATTATTTTCAATCCGCACTTTTTTGAGCATCTGACGTACAATCACTTCAATATGCTTATCGCTGATATCAACCCCCTGCAGACGATACACTCTCTGCACTTCTCTGAGCATGTAATCCTGAACTGCGCGGATTCCCTTAATCTTCAACAGATCATGCGGATTTACGCTTCCTTCTGTCAGCTCATCGCCTGCCTCGAGCACTGCTCCATCCAACACTTTCACTCTCGATCCATAAGGAATCAGATAAGCTTTAGTCTCTCCTGTTTCAGGATTTGTAATCACAATCTCACGTTTCTTCTTGGTATCCTTGATCGAAGCAACCCCGCCAAATTCTGCGATAATAGCAAGACCCTTGGGCTTTCTTGCCTCAAAAAGCTCCTCCACACGGGGAAGACCCTGGGTAATATCATCGCCCGCCACACCGCCTGTATGGAAAGTACGCATAGTCAGCTGTGTACCTGGCTCTCCGATAGACTGCGCCGCAATAATTCCTACTGCTTCGCCTACCTGAACTGCTTCTCCTGTTGCCATATTGGCCCCATAGCATTTGGAACAGATTCCACTGTGAGACCGGCAGGCAAGAATGGTACGAATCTTTACCTTCTCAATGGGCTTTCCTTCCTCGTCCACGCCTACGCTCAGAATCCGGGCGGCACGGCTGGGAGTGATCATATGATTGCTTTTCACAATCACATTGCCTTCGTTATCTTTAATATCCTCACAGGAATACCTTCCGGTAATTCTGTCCTTTAAGCTTTCAATCGTCTCTTTTCCGTCCATAAAGGCAGAGACCCACATCCCGGGGATCTCGGCTCTTCCCTCCATACAGTCAACCTCACGGATAATCAATTCCTGAGATACGTCAACCATACGTCTGGTAAGGTATCCGGAATCGGCAGTACGCAAAGCCGTATCGGACAAGCCTTTACGGGCCCCATGTGCCGACATAAAATACTCCAGTACGTCCAGTCCTTCACGGAAATTGGACTTGATAGGCAGCTCTATGGTCCGTCCTGTGGTATCTGCCATCAGCCCACGCATACCTGCCAGCTGCTTGATCTGCTGGTTGGAACCACGGGCGCCGGAATCCGCCATCATATAAATATTATTATATTTATCAAGTCCTGCAAGCAGCACATCTGTCAGCTTTTTGTCAGTCTCATTCCAGGTCTCCACTACTGCCCGGTACCGCTCCTCCTCCGTGATCAGACCACGCCGGAAATTCTGCGAAATTTTATCTACCGTAGTCTGAGCTTCATTCAGCATTTCCTGCTTCTGAGCAGGCACTGTCATATCTGAAATAGAAACTGTCATTGCTGCTCTTGTAGAATATTTATAGCCCGTAGATTTGATCAGGTCCAGTACCTCTGCCGTCACAGATGCACCGTGAATATTGATTACCTTTTCGAGAATCTGCTTCAGCTGCTTTTTACCTACATGGAAATCCACTTCCGGCACAAGGAAATTTTCCGGTTTCGTCCTGTCTACAAACCCCAGATCCTGCGGAAGGATTTCATTGAATAAAAACCGTCCCAATGTGGACTCTACAATACCGGATACTACTTTTCCCTCTGCATTCTTTTTGCTTATTTTAACCTTAATTCTGGAATGAAGCGTGCAGGCTCCATTTTCATATGCCAGAATGGCTTCATTTACACTCTTGAAGAATCTTCCCTCGCCTGTGCAGCCAGGTCTTTCCTGTGTAAGGTAATAAATACCAAGAACCATATCCTGTGAAGGAACGGCAACCGGACCTCCGTCGGATGGCTTTAACAGGTTATTCGGCGATAACAGCAGGAAACGGCATTCTGCCTGTGCCTCCACAGAAAGAGGGAGATGCACTGCCATCTGGTCGCCGTCAAAGTCGGCATTAAATGCCGTACATACCAGGGGGTGAAGCTTGATCGCCTTACCCTCTACCAGAATCGGCTCAAATGCCTGAATACCAAGCCTGTGCAGTGTAGGCGCACGGTTCAGCATAACCGGATGCTCCTTAATAACCTCCTCCAGCACATCCCACACCTGTGTATCCAGTCTTTCTACCAGCTTTTTAGCGTTCTTGATATTCTGCGAAATTCCTCTGGCTACCAGCTCTTTCATCACGAACGGCTTAAACAGTTCGATCGCCATCTCCTTCGGTAAACCGCACTGATAAATTTTCAGCTCCGGTCCCACTACAATAACGGAACGTCCCGAATAGTCCACACGTTTCCCCAAAAGATTCTGACGGAACCGGCCTGATTTTCCTTTCAGCATATCGGAAAGAGACTTCAATGCCCTGTTTCCGGGGCCAGTCACCGGTCTGCCTCTTCTTCCGTTGTCGATCAATGCATCTACTGCTTCCTGAAGCATTCGCTTTTCATTCCGGACAATGATATCCGGTGCGCCCAGTTCAAGGAGCCTTTTCAACCGGTTATTACGGTTAATAATCCTTCTGTACAGATCATTCAGATCGGAGGTGGCGAAACGCCCCCCATCCAGCTGCACCATAGGGCGCAGATCCGGCGGAATGACCGGAATCGCATCCATAATCATCCAGGAGGGTTCATTTCCCGATTCTCTGAAAGCCTCCACCACTTCCAGCCGCTTGATAATTCTTGCTCTCTTTTGGCCTGAAGATTCCTTAAGACCTGTCTTCAGTTCAACTGCCTCTGTTTCCAGATCAATTGCCTGAAGCAGTTCTTTGATCGCTTCGGCTCCCATACCTACGCGGAACTTATTTCCCCAGTTTTCTCTTGCACTCTGATATTCCTTTTCAGATAATACCTGCTTATATTCCAGATCCGTATCGCCCTTGTCCAGAACAATATAAGACGCAAAATACAACACCTTTTCAAGAACTCTGGGGGACAGATCCAGAATCAGGCCCATGCGGCTGGGAATTCCCTTAAAATACCAGATATGAGAAACCGGCGCAGCAAGTTCGATATGCCCCATCCGCTCCCTGCGGACGCTGGACTTTGTTACTTCCACGCCACAACGGTCACAGACTACACCCTTGTATCTGATCTTCTTATATTTCCCGCAATGACATTCCCAGTCCTTGCTGGGACCAAAAATCTTCTCGCAGAACAGGCCATCCTTTTCAGGCTTTAAGGTTCTGTAATTGATGGTTTCCGGCTTTAGAACCTCGCCTCTTGACCACTCTCTGATCTTCTCAGGTGACGCCAGACCAATTCGAATGGCGTCAAAAGTCATCGGCTGATACACTTCTTGCTTTGTTTCTGACATCGCTAATCCATGCTCCTTTCAAAATCTGGAGATTTGAGCTAAGCCCATGCCTTTGCTCTGTTTATGGCTCTCTTATGCTCCTGCTTCGACCCGAAAATACTGATCGGTTATTGCCAGTCTGCATTCGGGCTAAAACAGCTATTCCTCATATGAATCGGAATCCAGTATGGCATCGAAATCTTCATCAAACCCTTCGTCCAGTTCCTCTTCTTCCTCCTCCGCGCTGACAAGCTCCCCGCTGTCCGCATCAAATTCCTGCTCCTGATATCCCATGGAAGTAAAAGAACTCTTGTCGTATTCGTAATTCTTCCCTTCGCCTTCGATTTCATAGCGGTAATCCGTATCGCCATAATCGATGGTCTCCATAATCTCCACCTCGGTATTATCTTCCCGCAACACCCTGACATCAAGTCCAAGAGACTGCAATTCCTTAAGCAATACTTTGAAGGATTCCGGAATCCCGGGCTCGGGAATATTATCGCCCTTGATAATGGCTTCGTACGTCTTCACACGTCCTACCACATCATCGGACTTCACCGTCAGAATTTCCTGCAGCGTGTAGGAGGCTCCATACGCTTCCAGCGCCCACACCTCCATCTCTCCAAAACGCTGTCCGCCAAACTGGGCTTTTCCTCCCAGAGGCTGCTGTGTAACCAGCGAATACGGGCCGGTAGAGCGGGCGTGAATCTTATCGTCTACCAGGTGGTGTAGCTTTAAGTAATGCATATGTCCGATGGTAACAGGACTGTCAAAATATTCTCCTGTCCGTCCATCCCTGAGCCTTACCTTACCATCTCTGGAAATGGGAACTCCCTTCCAGAGCTCTCTGTTACTACGATTTTTGTATAAATAATCCATGACCTCCGGAAGAAGTTCTTCTTTATGCTTTGCTTCAAACTCTTCCCAACTCAGATTTACATAATCATTGGCAAGATCCAGCGTATCCATAATATCGTTTTCGTTTGCCTCATCGAATACGGGTGTTGCCACATTGAAGCCAAGCGCTCTTGCCGCAAGAGAAAGATGAATCTCCAATACCTGTCCAATGTTCATACGGGACGGCACTCCCAGAGGATTCAGTACAATGTCAAGCGGACGGCCATTAGGCAGATACGGCATATCCTCCACAGGAAGTACCCGGGAAACAACGCCCTTATTTCCATGACGGCCAGCCATCTTATCTCCCACCGAAATCTTTCTCTTCTGCGCAATATAGATGCGCACCGCCTGATTTACTCCTGGAGAAAGCTCATCTCCGTTTTCTCTTGTAAACACTTTGGCATCCACAATAATTCCATATTCGCCATGAGGGACCTTCAGCGAAGTATCTCTTACCTCTCTTGCTTTTTCACCGAATATGGCGCGAAGAAGTCTTTCCTCTGCCGTCAGTTCCGTTTCTCCTTTGGGAGTTACTTTTCCCACAAGAATATCTCCGGCACGGACCTCTGCCCCGATACGGATAATCCCTCTCTCATCCAGATCCTTCAACGCCTCGTCGCCCACACCAGGGACATCCCTCGTGATCTCTTCCGGCCCCAGTTTGGTATCTCTGGCTTCCGCCTCATATTCTTCAATATGCACAGAGGTATAAACATCCTCCTGCACCAGTCTTTCACTTAATAAAACTGCGTCTTCATAATTATAGCCTTCCCATGTCATGAAGCCGATCAATGGATTCTTACCCAGTGCCAGCTCGCCTTCAGAAGTGGAAGGTCCATCCGCAATCACCTGTCCTGCTTTGATATGTTCTCCTTTCAGCACAATGGGCTTCTGGTTATAGCAGTTGGATTGATTACTGCGCGAAAATTTAGTCAGATTATATTCCATCTTCTCGCCATCTTCACAGGTAATTCTGATCTTCTTGGCGGAAACATAGTCTACCACTCCCGATTTCCTGGCAACTACACAGACACCCGAGTCAACCGCTGCCTTCGGTTCCATACCGGTTCCCACAACAGGAGCCTCGGTGGTCAGAAGAGGCACTGCCTGACGCTGCATGTTAGACCCCATAAGGGCACGGTTTGCATCATCATTTTCAAGGAAGGGAATAAGCGCTGTCGCCACTGAGAACACCATCTTCGGAGACACATCCATATAATCAAACATCCCCTTGGGATATTCAGAGGTTTCCTTTCTGAATCGTCCTGATACGGTATTCCTTACAAAATGGCCTTCTCCATCCAATGCCTCATTTGCCTGGGCCACATGATAATTGTCTTCCTCGTCGGCCGTCATATAAACCACTTCGTCTGTTACCCGTGGATTGGCGGGATCAGATTTATCTATTTTACGATAAGGCGCTTCTACAAATCCATATTCGTTGATCCTTGCATAGGATGCCAGCGAATTGATCAGACCGATATTCGGTCCTTCAGGCGTCTCAATAGGACACATTCTTCCGTAGTGGGAATAATGAACATCACGAACCTCAAATCCCGCCCGGTCCCTGGAAAGACCTCCCGGTCCCAAAGCGGAAAGACGTCTCTTATGTGTCAATTCTCCCAGCGGGTTATTCTGATCCATAAACTGGGACAGCTGGGAAGAACCGAAGAACTCCTTCACGGCAGCCTGTACCGGCTTAATATTAATCAGAACCTGCGGAGAAATCTCCTCGGCATCATGAGTCGTCATTCTCTCGCGAACAACTCTTTCCAGTCTGGAAAGACCGATCCTGTACTGATTCTGCAGCAGCTCCCCTACTGCGCGGATACGTCTGTTACCCAAATGGTCAATATCATCATCATTGCCGATTCCATATTCGAGATGAATATTATAATTGATAGAAGCAATGATATCTTCCTTTGTAATATGCTTCGGGATCAGCTCATGCACATTCTTTTTAATCGCCTCCGCCAGCTCTTCCGGACTGTCCCCATATTCTTCAAGGATCTGCGCAAGTACAGGATAGTAGACATGCTCTGTAATACCCAGCTCTCTGGGATTACATTCCACAAAGCTGGTGAGATCTACCATCATATTAGAAAGAACCTTGACATTTCTCTCTTCTGTCTGAATATATACATAGGGAATCGCCGCATTCTGAATCTGATCAGCCAGCTCGGCTGTCACCTTGGTTCCGGCAGCGGCCAGAATCTCTCCAGTTGCAGTATCAACCACATCCTCCGCCAGAATATGATGTCTGATTCTGTTCCTGAATGCCAGCTTCTTATTATATTTATATCTGCCCACCTTCGCCAGGTCATATCTTCTGGGGTCAAAAAACATAGCGTTAATCAGACTTTCAGCACTTTCAACGCTCAGAGGCTCGCCTGGCCGGATTTTCTTATATAACTCTAAAAGACCTTCCTGATAATTCGTAGAAACGTCTTTTGAAAAGCTTGCTTCGATTTTGGGTTCATCACCAAACAGCTCTCTGATCTCCTCGTTGGTGCCTACGCCAAGAGCTCTGACCAGAACTGTAATGGGGACTTTACGGGTTCTGTCAACACGGACATAAAAAATATCATTGGAGTCTGTCTCATATTCCAGCCATGCCCCACGGTTGGGAATGACCGTCGACGAAAACAGCCGCTTGCCGATCTTATCGTGGCTGATCGCATAATAAATGCCAGGCGAACGGACCAACTGGCTTACAATTACACGCTCAGCGCCATTAATCACAAACGTACCCGTCTCTGTCATAAGCGGAAGATCGCCCATAAATACTTCATGTTCACTGATCTCTTCCTTTTCTTTATTGTAAAGACGAACTGTGACATTTAAAGGAGCCGCATAAGTGGCATCCCGCTCTTTGCACTTTTCAATAGAATATTTCACTTTATCTTCGCAGAGCTTAAAATCGACAAACTCCAGGCTCAGATGCCCGCTGTAGTCTGCGATTGGAGATATATCGTCAAACACTTCCTTCAGTCCTTCGCTCAGAAACCACTCGTAGGAATTCTTCTGGACCTCGATCAGGTTCGGCATCTCCAGTACTTCTTTCTGCCGTGAATAACTCATACGCAAATTCTTGCCAGCGGCAATGGGACGTATTCTGTTCTTTTCCATTGACTATTCACCCCGTTCTTTATATGATATAATATAGAATTGAGCAGGAAGTTTTCCTGCTTCTCCGCGCAAAGAGCATACTGCCTCAGCAGCAAATTTCCATGGCACAATTCGTGCCCCCGCGCATAAAAAGCAACAATATTGTAATGTGTACAGGAAAAAAGGCCGCAATACGCAACACACAACAATAGTGCACTTTCCATTGTACTACAAGCCAATAATTGAGTCAACAAATATTTTGATAAATTTGGAAATTTAAAAATTTGAAAAAACAACAGGCTATATGCAGAATCTGCAGTATACAGCCTGTTGTTTTTAAAAACTGTCTGTAAAGACAGTAAATTTCATAAGTAGAAATTATACCCGGATTACTTCAGCGTAACCTTAGCGCCTTCTGCCTCCAGCTTAGCCTTAACATCCTCAGCTTCTTCTTTGGATACACCCTCTTTTACCATCTTAGGCGCAGAGTCAACCAGATCCTTAGCTTCCTTCAGTCCAAGTCCTGTAGCTTCACGAACCACTTTAATGACCTTAACCTTGTTCGGTCCGATCTCTGTCAGCTCAACATCGAACTCTGTCTTCTCCTCTACTTCTGCCGCTGCATCGCCGCCTGCTGTTGTCACTACGACACCTGCTGCTGCAGATACGCCAAACTCCTCTTCGCAGGCCTTTACAAGATCATTTAATTCTAATACTGTTAATTCCTTGATAGCGTCAATAAATTCCTGTGTGGATAACTTTGCCATTTTGATTTCCTCCATTTCATTTTTCATTCAAGCCAATAGAATTTTCTCAAAGTGTGAATTCTATCGTTTCATGTTTTTGGTTATTCTCCGGCAGGTACTGTCTCTTCAGCAACGGGCTCTGCCGCAGCAGCGGGCGCCTCACATGCGCCGGCACCGCCTTTTTCTGCCAGCTGATTCATAACACGTGCGAAGTTTGCAACTGGTGACTGCATACTTCCGAACAATCTGGAAAGCAGTTCTTCTCTTGAAGGGATCTTCGCCACTTCGGCAATGCCGCTCGCATCGTAAGCTGTGCCTTCCACAATGCCGCCCTTAATCTCCATCTTACCTGAATCCTTTGCAAACTTGCACAGAATCCTTGCAGGCGCTGTTGCGTCTGTCTTGGAAATAGCAAGCGCATTAGGGCCTTCCAGATAAGGCATAAGGCTTTCGCAGTCAGTTCCCTTAAATGCAAAATTCATCATTGTGTTTTTGTAAACCTTGTAAGTGATTCCCGCTTCACGAAGCTGCTTACGAAGATTCGTATCCTGTTCTACTGTCAGTCCGCGATAGTCAACAAGAACAACCGACTGTGCATCCTTAATGCCTGCAGAAATCTCATCAATGATGGGTTGTTTTAATTCAACTTTTGCCACTTTCTTTACCTCCTGTTAGATTTTAGAAACCGGGCCGGATATTCTTCGCTGCCCGAAGGGCTTTTCCATTACAAGAAATCCCCTGGGAAGTTTCTATGAATAAAAAAGTCCTTCCGAAGACGGAAAGACAAAATTACATTACGTAAATTCTTCTCCTCGGCAGGCGATACACTTACGCCCCTCTTTCAGCTGAAAACCGTTCAGCTCAGGCACCTGCTGTCTTCGGCATGGTCACATGACCTTTCTTAAAATACCACATTCACAATCCTGTGTCAATCCATTTTTTATAATAATCCTCCATGCTGCCAACACCTGTAAATTTGAGCGTCAGCACAAATTTATCCATAAAAAATTTATTTTTCACTGTAGCGCCTGATTTGCCCACAGCTCGTTACTGTTCACGGTCAGGAATGCGCACAGGCTGCGCATTCCGTGAAAACGTTCATGATTATTTTTTACTCACATACCCCTCCGCATCGATCTGCACATTCGGCGAGAGCTCTCTCATATATGCCAGAATTCTCTCCCTCTCCTCTCCGTATGCCAGATCGACCCTGCAGCCGGACTGGATTGCCGGAATAAACTGGAAGGATCTCATTCCCTCCTGTCCGATTGTTACCCGCACCATACCGGTGTCTACCGTTCTGGAATTAAACCAAAAGTTTCCAAGACTGTAAATCACCGGTGTGTCTCCGAAAAACTCAATCCCCTGAAGGCAGTGCGGATGATCGCCAATGATCAGATCCGCTCCGGCCTGTGCAAGTCCGGGAGCCTGTTCCAGCTGGGCCCAGTCAGGTTTTGATTCAAACTCTGTTCCCCAGTGAATATAAACAATAACAAAGTCGCTGTTTTTCTTTGCCTCTGCTACCACTTCATAGAGTTTCTCCGGATTCAGACATCTGAAAACGCCTGCCGTGTCCTGAGTTGCTCCTTTTGTATCCGGGTTATCAAGACGTTCGATCTGAGTGGCAGCCACCAGCGCAATTTTGGTATCGTTTGCAATAAAGTAAAGCGGAGCTGATGCTTCATCAATATTTTTACCTGCTCCAATCCCCGGGATGCCGGCTTTTTCCAGGGTATCCAGTGTATCCATAAGCCCGGTCTCTCCAAAATCATATATGTGATTGTTCGCCAGAATCGCCACATCTGCTCCCATATCGTGTAAATAAGATACGGTATCGGTATCCGCCCGGAACGTAAACATCTTCCCTTCTGTAGGTATTCCCCTGTCCGTGTACGGAAATTCATTGTTAACCACCATGATATCCACATTTCTCATTTCCGCAAGCAGTACGTCTGATATTCCATTTTCTATGGTAACTCCGCGCTGAAGCAGATTCGCCATAATTGCATATTCATCATCCAGGAGAATATCTCCCACAAAGCCAAAAGCAATCTCCTCCTTACTGCTGCTCTCCCACGCAAGAATTCGATTTGCTTTCATGTATTCCTCATCAGCCAGCTCGGCTCCATAACGCGTATTTGAGTTATCCCCCTCTCCTTTTTCACCGCAACTTTCTTCTGACTCCTGACGTTTGGTAACTCCCTCCGGTATTTTTTCCCACGAAATCCCCTCTGTATCCTGCTTTCGCGTATCAGTATCCGCAGATACCGGAACCGACTGTTCTATACCAGAGCGTTTTTCCTGTAAAGCCTTATACGTCAAAATCCCTGCCATTCCCGTCAGAATTACAAGACTTAATGTGACGAAAAATACCAGAAAGAGCCCCGGCCGGTTGTTTTTCTTTCTTTTATTTGCATACGATGAATATTTTTTCATTTTCATACCAAAAAGCCGCAGCTGTTTTCCGCCGCGGCTTTCCTTCATACATACCAGTCAACATCCCCGCAGCAGAGCTGAGGAGTATGCATATCTCTCGCGGCATTCCCCGGATGTCTGCTTTGCAGCCGTCCGGCATCTTGCCCACGGGAATGAATTAATATCTTGCAACACTGACTTTCACACCAGGTCCCATTGTTGAAGAAAGGGTGATGCTTCTCAGATACTGACCTTTAAGAGCTGAAGGTCTTGCCTTGACAATCGCTTCCATCAGCGCGTCAAAATTCTCCTGAAGCTTTTCCTCTGTAAAAGAAACCTTTCCAATCGGCACATGAATAATATTGGACTTATCAAGCCTGTACTCAATCTTACCTGCCTTAATGTCATTGATTGCCTTCGTTACATCCATGGTAACTGTACCTGCTTTGGGATTGGGCATCAATCCTTTAGGTCCCAGAATCTTGCCCAGACGCCCGACTACGCCCATCATGTCAGGAGTAGCCACCACCACATCGAAATCAAGCCATCCATCATGCTGGATCTTTGGAATCAGTTCATCGCCTCCCACATAATCCGCTCCGGCTGCCTCAGCTTCATTTACTTTATCTCCCTTGGCAAATACCAATACCTTAACGGTCTTTCCTGTACCGTTCGGAAGCACAACCGCGCCACGGACCTGCTGTTCCGCATGACGTCCGTCACAGCCTGTTCTGATATGAACTTCAACTGTTTCATCGAATTTTGCTATTGCTGTTTTCTTAACCAGCGATATCGCATCAGCAGACTCATAAGCCGTCATACGGTCAATCTGCTTTGCAGCTTCTACATATTTCTTTCCATGCTTCATTCTTAATCCTCCTATGGTTCAAACGACACCGCCAGATACCTGTCTCTGTCTTCTGTGTCTCCCACTCTTTCAAATTTATGAATTAGTCTTCTACTGTGATCCCCATGCTTCTTGCTGTTCCTGCAATCATGCTCATAGCAGCCTCCACACTTGCTGCGTTAAGGTCAGGCATCTTTGTCTCTGCAATTTCCTGAAGCTTGGCTCTGGAAATTGTAGCTACCTTTGTCTTGTTTGGCACAGCGGAACCAGACTTGATATTACAAGCTTTCTTGAGAAGTACAGCAGCCGGAGGAGTTTTCGTAATAAAACTGAAACTTCTGTCTGCATATACTGTGATCACTACAGGAATGATCAGATCGCCCTTGTCGGCTGTTCTCGCATTAAACTGCTTGGTAAATTCAACAATATTAACCCCATGCTGTCCCAGTGCAGGACCAACCGGGGGTGCTGGTGTAGCTTTACCAGCAGGAATCTGTAACTTAATATATCCTACTACCTTCTTTGCCATTTGGCACCTCCTAATTGTAATGCAAATATCCTTGCATCGTGGTATGGCGCAGAAACCGTTCTTCCGGCGTTGCCCCTGACAAAAAGCCGATTCTGCTCCCACAGCCCGCATATTATACAGGCTTATGATAAAGTTACTTTATATTTATACGGAAAAATTCCGTCATAAATATCCGTCAGGACATCTTTCTGACTTCTGCAAAGCTGATCTCCACAGGTGTTTCTCTGCCGAACAATTCCACATTGATCGTTGCAGTCTGTTTTCCAAAATCCATTCTCTGGACTACACCTACCGTGTCCTTCCATACGCCTGCTACCACAGCAATGCTGTCACCTTCTGCAAAATCCACTGAAATATTCTCTGTTTTGATTCCGAGAGGCTTCATCTCCGCCTCAGATAAGGGAACCGCTTTGCTCCCCGGTCCCACAAATCCCGTCACACCTCTGGTATTTCGGACAACATACCATGTATCATCATTCATGACCATATTGATCAGAACATATCCCGGGAACATCTTCTTCTGGACCGTCTTTCTGGCACCGTTTTTCAGCTCCACCACATCCTGCATAGGTACTCGAACCTCGAGGATTTCCTCTTCCAGATGTCTGTTCTCGATGGTTTTCTCTATATTAGCTTTGACCTTATTTTCATATCCGGAATAAGTATGCACTACATACCAGTTTGCCTCTGACATACAATCACCCTCACTCTACAGACTTGTCAGGAAATCTACGCCATATTGCATCAGAAAATCCAGAACTGCAATCACGGCTCCCAAAACCACTGAAATACAAACAACTGCAACAGACTGCTTTAAAAGTGAATCCTTGTCCGGCCAGGAAATCTTCTTGAATTCAGCTTTAACACCTTTGAAAAAGTCCGGCTTGTTCTGCTTCTTGGCTGCTTTTTCTTTTTTAGCGGAATCTGCCATCTTAAACTCCTTTCAAACGTCTGACACTATTTCGTTTCTTTGTGCAATGTATGCTTTCTGCAGAATCTACAATATTTTTTAAGTTCCATCCTCTCCGGATGCGTTTTCTTGTCTTTCGTGGTATTGTAGTTGCGCTGCTTGCATTCTGTACATGCCAATGTGATTCTTGTACGCATGATTATTCCTCCAATCTTTTACCGGATTTTGTGCATAAAAAAAAGACCTGAATCCTATCTCGTTTGATTAATATACCACATCCTTTTTCTACAGTCAACTTAATTCCATAATTTTTCTCCATTTTCTCCCGGAACTATTGTATTCAGAGGACTTTCGTGGTAAAATCGATATAAAAGTAGGTTATTATACCCTTATGCAGGGCATGCCCTTATACAGGAAATCTTTTTTTATAGCGGCATAAAATATCTATAAGAGAAGATTTTTGCCAAATGGTGTTGGCATATGTAGTTCATGGAAGAAAGGAGGGGCATTTATGGCTTATAATGCAGCGCTTGACGCAGTCTATAACCATTATTTAACCACCTATACACCTAAAACCACTCAATATGATACGCATAAAAAGAGCGAACTCCGCAGTATCTACAATTCTATCGTAAAATTGAACAAAGAATCCCCTCTGTATCTGCTTGATTCCAGTACGGAATCCCGTGAATTTGCAGTGGGGCTGAAAGAAAATGCAAGAGCGCTTCACAATACCATTGCGTCCCTGGGCGGGCTTGAAGAGGAAGCTATGCTGGGCAAAAAGGCAGCCTACTCTACAAGGGATGATCTTGTGAGCGCGTCTTATGTCGGAAAAAATAATGAATATGGATCTGTTCCTTCTTATGAAATAGAAATAAAGGCTTTGGCTTCCAATCAGGTCAATCTGGGAACTTTTCTCCCGTCGGGCGGGAAGATTGAGTTAGAGCCCGATGCCTATTCTTTTGATGTTACCGTCAATGATCTCAGCTATGAATTTCAATATAACGTGCGGGAAGGAGAGTCCAATTATGATCTTCAGCGCCGTCTTTCCCGTCTGATTTCCAATGCGGATATCGGTATCACTGCTGACATTTTGGAAGATGGAAGGGGTAATTCTTCTCTTCGTCTGATTTCCACATCAAGCGGACTGAAAAATAATAAAGATTACATTTTTAAAATTTCTGACGACAAAACCGGAAAGCGGGCCGGAACGGTAGATTATCTCGGACTTTCTTTCATGTCCAGAGTACCATCAAATGCGGAATTTGTTTTGGACGGCGAACTTCAGAGTGCCTCTTCCAATCATTTTACAATTGATAAAATTTTTGAAGTCACCTTAAACGGTATCAGTAAAGACAGCGCTGAAACCGCCACAATCGGCCTGAAAACCGATCTGGATTCCCTGACGGAAAATGTCGATAACCTCATAAATGGTTATAACTCTTTTATTCAAACTGCAGCAGAATATGTGGAATCCCATCCCAGAAGCGGGCGTCTTATAAACGAAATGGGACATATATGCCGCCACTACCAGCCCGAACTGGAAAATATCGGATTTTCTTTCGAAAAGAACGAACACTTGACCCTGAATGATGATACGTTTCGCCATTCGTTGTTAAAAGACGAAAACCGAACCCTTTTTTCGACCATAAAGGATTTTACAAATTCTATTCTCCGAAAAATTGATCAGATTTCTCTTGATCCCATGGAATACGTAGATAAAAAGCTTGTTGCCTACAAAAATCCGGGTGGACGCAATCTTGCCGCACCTTATATGACGAGCAATTACAGCGGCATGCTTTTCAGCAGTTATTGTTAAGCGGGCTTTAAAGCCCGCTTAATATTTTATGCGCAGCCCCATGCAGAGGAAGTATGCCGCTGAAGCGGCGCATAGGGCGCGCGGCGAGTAGGGGAAGATAAACCTTCCCTACTCGATTGCAGACTTTTATACAGATAGACACCCAAAGGAAAAATACCAGCATAAACTGACGGGTGCGCGAGCAGAATGAAGCCTCCCCTGCTCGACTATCAGGGTGTCTCATGAAACGCTGCATTCATCGTTTCATTTTCCACCATGGCAAGCGCTGCTTCTATCACTTTGTCCATATCATAATAACGATATTGCCCCAGTCTTCCGCCGAACAGGACTCCTTTTTCCTTCTTTGCCAGCTCCTGATATCTTTCAAACAGGATGTTGTTCTTTTCATCATTAACCGGATAATATGGTTCGTCTCCTTTTTTCCAGGCCGCCGGATATTCTCTGGTAATGACCGTTCCTTCACCTTTTCCAAATTCAAAGTGCTTATGCTCTATAACGCGGGTATATGGAATTTCCCGTTCTGTATAATTTATTACAGCATTCCCCTGATAATTTTCACACTCCGGCAGATCTTCCTTCTCAAATCTCAGAGAACGATACTCCAGATTCCCAAGGCAGTAATCAAAATACTCGTCAATCATGCCAGTGTAAACCACTTTATCAAAGGATATTCCTTCTCCTCCACTGGCGGCAATCTCCTCCTGCTCCCGGCAGAACTCCTTATAGCTCCTGTTGAGTATCACTTCTGTATTCTGCAGCATTTTCTCGATAATCGCTGTATAGCCGCCAACAGGAATTCCCTGATATCTGTCTGTAAAATAATTATTATCATAAGTAAAGCGCAAAGGTACTCTTTTAATAATGAAAGCAGGCAGTTCTCTGCAGTCTCTTCCCCACTGTTTTTCAGTGTACCCCTTGATCAGCTTTTCATATACATCCTTTCCCACCAAAGATAATGCCTGTTCCTCCAGATTCTTCGGCTCCGTGACAGACAGACTCTCAATTTGCTCTCTGATCCTGGCCTGCGCCTCATTGGGAGTTTTGATCCCCCATAATCTGCTAAAGGTATTCATATTAAAGGGGAGATTATAGATCTCCCCTTTATAAACCGCCATAGGTGAATTCACAAAATGGTTAAACTCTGCAAATTCATTTATGTAATCCCATATTGCAGGATTGGACGTATGAAAGATGTGTGCCCCATATTCATGTATATGAATACCCCGTTTCAAACTGGTATAAATATTTCCCCCTGCATGTCCTCTTTTATCGATAACCAGACAGGACCTGCCCCGCCTGTTCATTTCGCAGGAAAATACCGCCCCAAAAAGCCCGGCTCCTACTACCAGATAGTTGAACCTCTTATTCATCCTTCTTACTGCTCCCTGTATTTTTCAAGCTGGATATAATCCTCCATCATTTCAAGAATCCTTTTACGTCCTTTTTTGTTCAACTGGATGTAGTACTGCATAACTCTATTTTCAAGAATCTTCTCTCCCAGCACCTCTCCCTTTTCCAGAGATGAAAAATCAACAGGGTTCAGACTCAGCTTATCACACATGCGGATTACTGTTCCATATGCCATGCCCTCAATTCCCCGATCCAATGCTGTTACCAGCGTACTGTAAGGAATTTCCATATCGATAGCAAACTGTCTTACACTCTTATACTGTTTCAAAATTTCCTGCTTCAATATTTCTGCTTTTGTCATTGCAAAGCCCTCCTATTACTGATGGCATCAAAAGCCACTACATTTACTAATAAGGTAAGTATAGCACATTTGCAAATCCTAGTCACGAACAAAATACAAACTTTGCACGGATATGTACTAAGCTGCCAACCTTATAACCGCTTTGCAATGCACGCTTTAAATAAACTTTATGAAAATGTTACAGCATGATGCATAATACAGGAATCAATTTTCTTTTATATGGAATTTTACATATCAAAACGTTCCATATTATTAAACTCCGGAGAATCGAAAAAATCCCTTAATGTGATGCCGAAGCCTTCACACAGTTTTCCGATTGTAAGTACCCCCGGATTGACCGTAGACTTATCCACAATATGCATCAAAGTTGTCATTGGCACAGCAGACGCATATGATAAAGCATAATACGTCATTCTTTTTTCTTTACATAAATTATTAATTCTTTCTACTAATATGTCCTGAGCATTCATAAATTCACCCTCCCATATATGGTATTATACCTTATTATATGCATGGATTGATGCCATATATGGAAGTATTTACCAAAATCTGAAAAATTTCAAGATATATTTTTTGATAAAGTAAAATTTTATACTATTTTTATGATATACTCTCTCTTTTCCGGCTTTCAGCCTGCCCCTTCCTTCTATTTTAGCAGATAACCATCGTCTGCAAGCGTCGAATCGACTCACTGTGTTCTCCGACGACCATCTCCATTGCCTCCAGCCTTTCCTCTAATTCCGGAATTTTAATCACCTCCTCATTAACATGCAGATTCCGGTCATTATAAGGGATCAGCAATTGTTCAATATTATACTTGTTATCCAATGTAATCTGATAAACACAATTAATCTCTGTATCCAAAGCTTTTTCCACCAGATCCATCTTTTCATTCAGTATACTTGCAACCGCGTCTATCCGCTCATTCAACGACTTCTGAACGGTGTCTATCCGTTCACTTAGCGACTTCTCGACGGCGTCTATCCGTTCACTTAGCGACTTCTCAACCGCATCTATCCGCTCATTTAGTGACCTCTCGACAGTATCTATTCGATCACTTAACG
>CAMWFQ010000043.1 GCA_947173495.1 uncultured Lachnospiraceae bacterium
CCGTTTTTCGGAACACGAAAAACTACGTCATACTCAACAGGCTAAAGCCCATATTGAAAAGTCCTGCAGTTCTTTGCCAAACTGCAGGACTCATCCCATGTTTCCTTTTATTCTGTTTTCACCGGTATAAACTTTTTCTCCCCATTCTTTACCCGCAGCTCATACTTTTTCCCGCGGAATATCCGGCTGATTTCAATCTCCGGCCACTCATGAGGCAGGCAGGGGCTGATCTCCAGTCCGTTCCATCGGGGCTTTACTCCTAAAATATACTGGGTAAAAGCCACATACATCCAGGCGGCTGTCCCTGTAAGCCAGCTGACGTTGGCCAGACCAAATCTGTCGCTTTCCGGTCCGAATATATTGGAGCTGTACACATAGGGTTCCGCTTTATAGCGCTGTTCCCCCGCCTTTTTCTGTGCGTTCATCGGAAGAAGCTGACTGTAATATTTCCAGGCAAGATCTCCTCTGCCCAGCATACATTCTGCGATCACCGCCCAGGCATTGGCATGACAGAAGACAGAACCGTTTTCTCCGCAGCCTTTATTGTAATAGGTCAGCGGATCCTCTGCCGACGGGTAGTTTTCCATAGCCGGATGGATTTTTTTGATACCAAGGGGTGTATCCAGCCATTTCTTAACACTGTCCATGGCCATAATCGCTCTTTCCGGCTCCGCCATTTTGGACAGAACAGCCCAGGTCTGAGCATTCAGCCAGATCTTTGCCATAGGTTCCCCTCTGCTTCCAACAAAGCTTCCGTTGTCCATAGTTGCCCGGATGTACCAGTCCCCATCCCATGCCACCCTGTTTACGGTTCTCTTCATGGAATCATAACGCTCCCTGTAGTCATTTTTTTCACCGAGGAGGGCAGAGAGCTCCGCCATCTGTTCCAGACAGACACCAAGCATAAAGGCAACCATGACGCTTTCACCTTCTCCCTGTCTGCACACCTTGTAAAGCATATCGTTCCAGTCGCTGCTGAGCATGAGAGGCAGGCCGTTTGCCCCAATATTCCGATAAACAAAATCAATTGCTTTTTTCAGATGCTCCCATACACAGGCTTTGTTTCCATCATAAAATTCTACTTCACGGCCCAGAAACGCCAGTTCTCCCTCTTCCATGACCAGAGCATACACCGCCATTACAATCCAAAGGTGATTATCGCTGTGAATTCTGGTAACCGGCTCATATCCTTCTATCGGAAAAAAGTAATGATTGGTATGTCCATCCTGATACTGCTGAGAAAGCAGCAGAATGATCCTCTCTTCCGCCCGCTTTGTATCAAATGGAATCATCGCCAGTACATCCTGCGCGCTGTCCCTGAATCCCATACCGCGGAACGTCCCTGTTGCATAATAAGAAAGATTTCTTGAAAAAAGAAAATTTCTCTCTGCCTGATACGGATTCCAGATGTTTGCCATAGTCATGGCCTGCTTATCCGGCACCCTGCACTGAAAGTGACTGAAATATTCCTCCCACTGTTTCTGCAATGCTGTAAAAGATTTTTCCACAAAGTTTTTTTCTCTGCAATTGGCAACTGCCCTTCTGACATCTCTGTCCGTCATCGCCGCTCCCAGAAAAACATTGATCTCTTTTTCTTCTCCCGCCTGCAGATGCAACGGAATCTGCAGGGCAAAGCACGGATCTCCTCCTGCCAGTCTCGAATTGCCACAATGTCCTCTTTCCACTGCTGCAGGATTCTCCTCGCTCCGGTAGCTCCCGATAAACTCGTCCCTGTCACAGTCAAAAGCTTCTATACCGGTGTCCGCCGCAAAGTAAATCAACGGCGTCTCCTTCGGTTTCGGCTGCATCTCCACGCCGTACCGGTACACCAGAATGTCATCCAGATTGCTGACGGAAAGCTGATGCTTATTATAGCACTGCCACTGGAGCTCCCGCATAAATTCCATCATGCCCAGTTCCACATAAAAGAACAGCGTAACTTTTTTCTCCCGGTCAGCTTTAAAATGCAGATTCCAGATCAGGCAATTTTCATATTTCCCGATCAAATAAGTCGCAGCCGCCTGCAGTCCTTTTCTTTCTGCTTCCAATCTGGAATATCCCATACCATGGGCTGCCTGCCATCTCTCCGGTTTTACAGGACACGGCTCACCGGAAGGTGCCCATACTTCTCCGTTATCACGTATGTATGTATAAAACCCGCTGCGATCCATCGGCAGGTGAAAAAAACGGTAGTGATTGATACGCCAGATCTGAGGGGACCTGTAAAAAGCCAGTCCCCCTCCGCATTGAGACATCATGGTGTGAAAAACGCCGTTTGACATGTAGTTCATCCATGGTGTGGGCGTATGATATTGGTCAAAACAGACCTCTCTCTTTTGATCATCAAAATGATACATAAAAATACTCTTTCTGTCAGACTGATCTTACTTTTTCCCGTTTGCTTTCAGCCACTCGTCAAGCTGCCTTTGCACCTCGGCTTTGTATTCCTCCACGCCTGCCTGCTCCATCTTGGTTCTGTACTCTTCAAAGCGTGCCTCAAAATCGTCATACAGGCCTGCAAACTTGTATTCACCTGCCACTGAGCTCATCTGAGCCATCTGTGTGGATACAGGCTCTTCATTGAAGCTGAACCCTGAAATCGGAGAAACCTCTGCATTATTATTGATTTCCATAGTTTCCTCCCAGACGCCTTCCTTCTGTCCCTCTACCAGATAGGCGTTAAACTGATTTCCCAGCGCCCAGCCGCTGTTAAAGAAATATCCGCTGTCAGGAATTTCTTTTACAAAACCGTTTTCCATGGTGTAATTGGTTCCTTCAATACCATAGTTGATCATATTATAGATTTCCACATCCGTGTTCATAACCTCCAGCATCTTAATCGCCGCCTCCGGATGCTCGCTGCTACTGGAAACCGCATTCATTGCCGCACGGGATGCGAGGGCATTTATAAAAGGCTTCGTCAGCGCAACCTGTACATAATCATAGCCCCCCGCCTGAAGCTTTTGTTCAATTTCTCCGCCGGGCTTTACAATTCCCAGCCGGGATGCATATTTTCCTGCCGTAACGTCTGCACTGTCATCCTGCAACGTAATGATATCGTCGCGAATATACCCTCTTCTGTATAATTCGCCAAAAGCGGACTTGTACTCTTTTACCAGATCCGGGAACCAGTCTACCGTATAGCTGTCATCCCCTTTTTTAATATACATGGAAACTCCGCTGCCGCCTGCGGAATAATAGTCGCCAATCATATTGATCGCCACAAAGTCCTCTTCGAAGGCCTGAATACTCAGATCTCCTACCGGATACAGATCCGGCTCGTTGTCCCGGACCGCATCCCAGAAAGGATACATATCCTCTATGGTTTTGACATTCTCCCAGTCGAATTCATACTTCTCCACCAGATCCTTGCGCATCATAAAGCCAAAGGAATCATAGCAGATCTGGTAGTTTGGAACCGCGTAAACCGCTCCTTCCACCCGCGCCTGTTCAAACAGAAATTCCGGAAGAATATTTTTCAGCCCGGGCGCGTTTGCCTCTATCAGTTCATCCAGGGGCAGAAATGCTCCTCTGGATACATTCGGCTGATATTTATTCAGCCAGCTCTGTGTGGTAAAGCATACGTCAAACGCCTCTCCTGACGAAATAATCATATTCATTTTTTCATCGTAGCTGCCGTAATCATAAATCTCCAGCTGCAGGTTCAGTCCGTAGCGCTCACCCAGAATCTTATTTACCTCTGCCAGTACCGCATCCATGCCTGTCTGAGGTGTCCCTGCTGTGATCCATCTCACAGGAATGATTTCTTCCTCCTTCGCGGTATCCGTTTCCGCCTGTTCAGAACCGGCTATCTCTGATGCTCCTTCCTTCTCCTTTTCCTGCGCGCCGCCTGTTTCCTGTTGCCCGCATCCTGATAACAGCATGGTTCCTGCCAAAAGCCCTGCCAGAAGGCTTTTAAATAATTGTTTCTTTGCCATATGACTTGTCCTCCTTCTTATTTTAGTCTCCCTCCTGACTGCTAGCCCTTTACGGCTCCCACAGTAAGTCCGGAGATAAAGTACTTCTGAAAAAAGGGAAATACTGCCAGCATAGGTCCTGCTGCCACAACAGCCATCGCCATCAGAAGATTCTGGCCGGGAATATCCCTTATGTCTACGGAGATGCCGCCGCCCTGGCTGAGTGCCGTCAGCAGCGACTGAATATTCTGCTGAATCCGATACAGCATATATTGCAAGGGCTCCATCTCCTCCTTTGTGATATAGAGAAGGCCCGTCTGCCAGTCGTTCCACTTACTCATCGCTGTAAAAAAGGCCACTGTAGTAAGTACCGGTGTGGACAATGGGAGAGCGATCTTGAAATACATTACAAACTCGCTCGCTCCATCCATCTTCGCCGATTCAAACAATTCTGCCGGAAGCTTCTGGAAAAAGGTCCGGATCATAATCACGTGAAACGCATACACCAGACTCGGCATAATCATTACCAGATACGTATCCTTCCAGTGCAGCACCTGCGTCATCAGGATATAAGAAGGCACCATACCGCCCGAAAAAAGCAGCGTAAAAAATACGTAAAAGGAAAGCGGGCGCGCAAATCTGCAGTTTGTGCGGGACAGCGTATATCCGATCATACTCATGATCAACACCCCTCCCGCCACCGTTGCCGCCGTCACACATATGGTAACCGCATAACTGCGCAGCACTCTTACAGGACTTCTGAAAATATATTCATAGGCTGTCAGATCAAGCTGTGCCGGAATCAGCCGGAATCCTTTTTCGTTCAGTGCCGAAGCATTCGTAAGAGATGCTGAGATCAGAAGGATAAACGGAATGAGGCAGATGATCAAATATGTCATGCTGATCACATGAATCAGTATCTGCGGTTTCTTTTTAGATTGTCTCATAAGTATCATCAAACATCTCCTCTCGATTAAAACAGCGCGCTTTCAGGATCGATCCGCCGTACCACCAGATTTGTGATCAGGATCAGCACAAATCCAACCAGAGATTGTACCAGCCCCACTGCCGTTGACATTCCCACATCTCCCAGCTGTGTGAGCGCACGATATACATAAGTGTCCACCACATCTGTTGTGGGATACAGCACGCCCACATTTCTCGGTACATTAAAGAATAATCCAAAGTCTGCCCGAAAAATATTTCCAATATTCAGCAGTGTCATTACAATGATAACCGGCTTTAGAGATGGCAGAATAATATAGCTGAACTGCTGACTCTTTGTTGCACCATCCAACTGTGCCGCTTCGAAAAAAGATGCGTCGATTCCCATCAGGCTTGCATAGTAGAAAAGGCTGTTATAACCTACGCCATGCCATAGTTTTACCAGCAGCAGAATGACCGGCCAGTATGCTGCCCTGGCATACCAGTCTACCGGCTCTGCCCCAAAGAGCGTCAGTACCTGATTGATCAGCCCCATTTCTCCCGGCATCAGCAGCGCATATACCATATACCCTACCACTACCCACGAAAGAAAGCTGGGCATCAGTGTTGTTGTCTGATATAGTTTCACCATACGCCTGTTCCTCAGGTTAAACATGATAACCGCAAACAGCACACTGCACAGGGTCGTAAAAACAATAAACAGAAAATTCATTCCCAGTGTGTTGCGGATTACGCGCCAGGCATCGGACGAGGTAAAAAAGAATCTGAAGTTGTCAAGTCCGGACCAGGGGCTTCCCAAAATCCCCAGATTCACCTTGAACTTTTTAAAAGCCAGGATCACCCCTCCAATCGGTATATAGCAGAATACAAATAACAAAATGATTGCAGGAAGTGCCAGAATAAAAAGCTGCACATTGTCGATCCGTGTGCTTCTGCGGCTCTTCTTTTTTTCTGTCCGTCCCTTTTTTTCAATTGCCATGTCTCTGCCTCCCCTTCCTGTATATTTATTTTTATCTTATAGAAAATTTCTTCTGATCAAAACCGCTCGAATTTGCCTATTATGTCACTTTTCTGCCGCATTGCTGACTGCCGATTGTTAACTATGTACATTTTCTTGTTCTTTCGGTTCTTTTTTGTCATCAGTTTTTCGTTTTATTGTTTTTTATATCCTTTTGTGGCATAATAATTTCAGCTGTTTTTGATATTCACAGTCATATGGAGGAGACTGATGCACCCCATGTATCACGCGGCAATCGCTGATGATGAAATCGGCATTTACGAAGGACTGCAGGAACTGGTAGATTGGGAGGGTCTTGGATTTTCTCTTGAAGGAGTTTTTGCAGACGGAGAAGGCCTTCTTTCCCTTCTCAAAAAATCACCTCCGGATCTGATCATAACAGACATCCGCATGAATCACTGCTCCGGGCTTGACATATCCAAATACATCCAGGAACACAGGCTTCCCACCAAGGTCATTCTGATCAGCGGATACAAGGAAGCCGATCTTGCTATGTCCGCCATCAAATACGGGGTAAAGGATTACCTCCTCAAGCCCATAGACTTAGACGAGCTGACCGCCTGCATTTTAAAAATACGGGCGGAGCTTGATGCGGCCGCCACCATTTCTCATCAGAAATCCGAACTGAACCGGACCAGAAACGATATGCAGGATCTTCTGAAGCTTTTCTTTGATGAAGTCCTCCAGGGGAGCCTGCAGAACAAAAGAATGATCCGGAGGATGCTGGAGCTTCTTTTTCCCGGTTTTTCCTGCGAGAGTTGCCCCTGCTTTTCCTTCTCTCTCCGCATCCGGCAATATCACAGCTTTATACGCACCGGCCAAAATCATGATCAGAACGATATTGTCCGCTGTATTGACGGTTTTTCCGCCGAAAAAGGCTCCCATACAGAGCTGAAAGCTATCTGCAGAGAGCCTGACCGCCTTGCTGTATTCGGGATCCTGACAGGCCCGGGAATTCCTTCCCTCCAGGCCGCCATTGAAAAGGATATCACTCTGCTCTGTGAAACGATCAAAACCGGTTTTGACATCTCTGCATGGGCTGTCGGTCTGCAGATTTTTCCCGGCATTTCAGACATGCTCAAAGCCGTCTCCTCCCGGCACAGTACAGCGGAAAATCCCGTCCGGGAGTCTTCCGAAGCACACTCCCCTCATTCGTCTGTAACGCCTTTTCCTGACGAAATGGATCTTGCCGGGCAGACCCGCAACTATATTATGGAGCATATTGGAGAAGATATTTCTCTGGAAGATGTTTCTGAATACTTTTATTTCAGTCCCTCTTACTTCAGTCGTGTTTTTAAATCCCAGACAGGAGAAACCTTTGTCCGCTTTGTGAGCAAATGTAAAATGGATCACGCTGCCAGACTCCTTGCAACCACCGACCTGAAAGTATATGACGTCTGTGAACAGGTAGGATACAAAAGCCTGCGGCATTTTAATAAACTGTTTAAGGCTCACACCGGTATGCAGCCCTCCGCCTACAGACAGAGGATGCACATGGGAGACTTTTATCATGAATCCTGAAAAGAACAGCGCCTTTTTCCCGGGCAGGATCTTTTTTCATAACCTTTTTATGCTCACTGCCCTCATAATCCTTCCCATGCTTCTTGCTGTTGTGCTGGGAAGCTATTCTCAAAGAGTGGTAGTAGAAAAAGAAGTGTCTCTCTATAATCTGCGCACCGTTTCCATGCTTCAGAATTCTATCGATCAGCTTTTCGGCAGCTGCCTGAAACAGGCTGAGTATCTGCTGGCAGAAGATAATATCAATCTTTTCCTGATTACGGAGAAAGAGGGATACACCTTCTATCACAATGATGTAATCTATAAGCTCATGCAGGCTCAGATGCAGGCAAATGAAGAGTTATTGAGTATTTATATCTATTCTGACAAAAACGGAAAATTTGTGTCCAACTACGGGGAAACATCCCTGGATCACTTTTTTGATACCGGCTGGCTGGACGCTTATACAAATTATCATGGCGACAACAGCTTTTTCTGTGCCTTTCGTGACTCCACCACCAGCCATCTGCAGCCTGTACGTGTTCTCAGCCTGTATAAGGTATTGATGCGCGGCAAAAACCGTCTGGGCGTAATCGTCTATAACATCAATTTTGACCAGTTTATCCAGACTATTTCTCAATATCGCGGGGAATATGATACAAATCTGAGTCTGCGCACAGAAGACGGACTTCTGGAAGAAAATCTCTGGGGCAATGCCGGGCAGTTTCCCGAAAATATAGGTTCTCCTGACGAAAGCGGTTACTGGGAAAATTCAGATGTGATCGTGCATTATTCTCCGGTGGCATACACCGACCTGTACCTGTATTCCGTACTGTCCAAGGATGCGCTGAAAGCAAATCTTCAAAAGCCTGTCAATCTGATGATTCTGCTTGTGGCCGGCGTCTTTTTGCTGGTCTTGCTTCTTACCCTCGTTATTTCTATACGAATTTACAGGCCCTTTCAGAAAATCCTGGCCGAGCTGGAGACTCCCGCCGGGCTCATGCAGAACAAAATACAGATTACCCGTGATGAAGAAAGCTTTATCCTGGACTCTATTTATAAAATGTCTCTGAAAAACGAACAGATTACAGAAGAACTTGCCAGACGCGTGACGCTTCTGAAGCAGGCTCAGTCCATTGCCCTGCAGAGTCAGATCAATCCTCATTTTCTCCATAATACTCTGGACAGCATCAGCTGGGCGGCCATGCGCCTTACCGGCGGCAAAAACGAAGCCTCCGTCATGCTCTCCAAGCTGGCCCGTATTCTTCGTTACTCCCTTGACGACGTAGATTCTCTTGTTCCTCTGCGCAAAGAGATAGACAACACCCGGGTATACCTGGATCTCCAGATGCTGCGCTACAAAAACGGTTTCTGTGTAAAATGGGAAATTGAAGAAGAAATTTTAGATTGTCAGGTGATTAAGATCATGCTGCAGCCCATTGTAGAAAATGCAATTCAGCACGGCTTAAAGCCTATGGGATTAAAGCCTGCCCTTTCCGGCTCTGCAGCCGGAGGCGGCCTCCTTCTGATCAGCGCAAAAAAGCAACATGAAATTCTTGTAATCTCCATCTGTGACAACGGAACGGGAATCCCTGCCGATCGTCTCTCCTCTATTCAGAAGGCGCTTCACACTGATATGATCAGCCAGCAGGAAAGCATCGGTATCCTTAATGTACACCAGCGCATTCAGCTGTTCTACGGAAAAGAATATGGTGTAGAGATTTCCTCGAAGGATGGAACCCAGGTAATCCTGCGTCTTCCTCTGATCAGGCCTGCCTGTAAACAATAGAATTTACGCTTGGCAAAAATTCTATTGTCGTGAATGATAATATTCCTCAGGTGATTTTATTCACTGCTACTTTCCTCGGAAAAACAAGCAGCAGAGTACCCCTCTCAACCAAGACCTTACTCTTTTCCCCGATGAATTCATTGCTGACGCCAAGGGGATACGTATTGGTCAGAACGGCGTTTTCCAGCTCGTATTTCAATCCCTTCAAATATACTCCATCCGATCTGTCAGAATGGGAAAATACCGACAGGTAACCGGATGCGTTTTCCGGAAATGATACGGAGCCGTTCGTGACAGCAGTTATCACCGCTTCCTTTCCAAACAAAAATCCCTGTCTTCCCTGCTGCGACAGCTCGGCCAGGAGCTGGATGTTTGCAATGGTATGTTCCATGCGTCCGCCCGTTCCGCAGTAGATACAGAATATTTCATAGCCGGCCCTGATTCCCTCCAGGACGGCCGCACGCATATCGGTATCATCTTTTTCCGTATCCAGAAGAATTACATTGGGATGCCGGGGCCTGCACTGCATTGTGTCAAAATCGCCAATCGCCAGATCCACCGCGATTTTCTCCCGTTCAAGCAGCACAAATCCGGCGTCCGCCGCGATCACATAATCTCCCGCCTGCACAGTAAAATCCAGGCCATAGTTTTCACCTGCCCCTACCACGTAGCAGATTCCTTTTTTCATCTAAATCCTCCATGCTGCCAACACCTGCAAATTTGGGCGTCAGCACAATATTTGCAAAACGAACAAGTTCGTTTGTGAAAAATTTATTTTTCACAGCAACCTCTCTTTTCTCTGTTATCTGTCCGCAGACAGATTTAACCCATCACAGTTCCATTATATTTTGTTTCATATTTGACGTCAATAAAGAGGCCTTTCCAAAATTCTATACGATTTGTTTAATCCTGTTATAAATCTCCAAACCTCCCTTTCTGCCAAACAAATGAAGGCTGTTGAGATAAATGATCTTCGCACTTTTCTCTTTTTGATTAAGCATGTTTTGAATTTCCTCCACCCTGCCCTCATATTCCGTCCCCGCAAACATATCCTGCAGCACCTTCTTTACTCTCATTCTTTCTGCATATACAGAATAGTATTCGCCAATTTCAAGCTTTTCCCGCATTTGCTTTAAGATTCTTGTACGTTCCTTATTTTCATTCCCGCTTACGATCCCATCTTCAATGCATGATGATAAGAGGATCCTTCTCTTATGAATCGCTCTGCTTTGCCAGTAATCCCGAACCGCCTGAAACCCTCCATCGCTGCTTACCACCACTGCAGTTTGCTCATACCCTTCTCCGATCAATTCCCCGAGCCGCGATGCAATATAAAAATCAAGCGCGTTTTTGCCGACTTTGCCAAGCTTACATATCTCAAAGACACAACCGGAAACTGTAATATTCTCTAACGTTCTCTGCTCTACATGCTTTCTGGCGTCGCTGTAAAAAACAATGATATGATCTCCTGCATCCAGATAATCGCAGCCCTTCATCCCCGCATTTCCAACATTTTCATAATCAATCAAAAATAACATAAATGTCACTTCCATTTCTCCGCTTACTACAACATATCATTTTACCGTTTATTCCCATGGACAATGAGCCAGGCGGCTGCTCATAGAGATGCAAATCATTTCATAGACATTTGTTGAATGCTACGGAATCTTTGACTGAAAGAATACCATGTCTTCTTCCCCCTGTCATTGGAGATATAATCCAATCAGCCCCCTCTGCCGTTTCAGCCCTCCTATCAGCCCCACGAACCGATTGACGGTGTAAGCCGTATCTTTTATACTATAGAAAACAGCAAAAAGAAACCGGGAGGCCAAAAGCTTATGGATGGCATAAAAGCTTTCACAATCATGATGAAAGATATTGAAGTGATGCGGGTAGATTTTGACGCACTGACATACGAAGTAATCAATGAAAAGTATCTTCCCTATCCCATCAAGGGACGGCTGAAGGCAATGCTGCGTCCCGGAGAGATAAAGTCCTCCTATGATATGACACAATCCATACTTGCATCCCGGAAAAACGAGGATGCCGTTGTAAGCTGGCTGGCAGGCAGAGTTCTGCTTTTGAGCCGTGCCAACGCCAAGTGGATCTACAATCTTTTTCAGTTTGAGCAGGTAGAAACAAATGAGCAGCGTCTGAAAATCGCTCTGGTATGCCGGGCTGTATCTGTATTGGATCCCTACTGGCTTAAATATGATGATGATCAAGACACTTCATGGCGTAAGGTTGATGTAAAGCAGAATCCTCTCAATGAGATCGTTGCACAGGTGGCTTTACACGGAAAGTCCCTCACGCTGCAGGGCTCCCCGGTTACGCCGGAGCTGACTACCAACGGCGCCTACGCAAAGGCGTGGCGACGTCATGAAGACGGATTACTGTGGCTGTACAAGCTGGGCGCGAACGGAAATACAGAATCCAGGATAGAAGTCATGTGCTCCAATTTGCTGGACAAAATGAATGTGGATCATGTCCATTATGAAGCCGGAGAGGATAATGATAGGTATGTCTGCATGTGTCCCTGTATGACGACAGAATCAAAAGCAATTCTGACGGGAATGGAATTTTATTCTTACTGCAATGTAAACGGCTTCGATCCGGACAGCAAAATGTTTGAGCTGGATAAAGAAAGTATATATAAGATGTGGATCGTAGATTTTCTGATCAGCAACCGTGACCGGCACGGGCAGAACTGGGGATTTTTCTACGATACGGAAACGATGGATATCCTGGGATGTCATCCACTGTTTGACCATAACAATGCATTTGATATTGATTATATGCGAAATATGGACGCCCCTTATCAGTTTGGTCAGATGACCATAAAACAGGCCGCATGGAAAGCTATGAATGAAGTCGATTTCCATTTTACGGCGCCCATCACCCGGGAGGACTTTATCACCGAAAGGCAGTACAACAGTTTTAAAAAAAGAGCTGCGCTGCTTGGCTTGAGGCCTGATGCGTTTTAGGAGGCACAACAGAGGCCGGAAACTATCTCTGCAAACCAAGCTCCCTCTCGACTAAAGCAAGGGTCTCCTCAATACTTCTGCTTTCATCCCTGACAATAACCCGAAAGCCGGAATGAAGAAAAGAATCATACGCTGCGGGGGAATTAATCCTTTTCAGACACTGCCTGAAATTTTCCATTGCCAGTTCAGGATTTTCTTCTTCCATGAGCAGCCGATACAGAAACTGCTTTTCTCTGTCCGGTCTTTCAAAAAAACGGTTCACCGATACATCAGGATCCGCCAACATAATCAGCACATGATTCCGATCTGATATTTCCTTCAACGTTTCTATCGAAATATTCGTGTCCACAAAAACCATTCTGCCTTCGGCGTTTAACTGCTCCAAAATTTGAAGCTCCAAAACTTCACATTCCCTGGATACTCCTTTTATCCAGGCTTCATATTCATCCGGTGTTCGTCTGATGAAATCGTGCCAGTCCTGCAAATCTCTTGTGTAAGTCAGACATGGAAATTTGTCCCTGTCCAGTCCCTCTGACAATGCATCATGATAATTTTCCTCACAGGCAATACCATTATACTTTGCGGCGAGCCGCTTCACCATGGTAGACTTCCCGGCATATGCCGTTCCGCTTATGAAAAATATATGATCAAATTTCACCCTGGAATACATTTTCATATCAATCGTCTTACCATTCTTCACGGCATTTTTTCTCAATATGCCTTCATACCGGAATCCTGCTTTTTCAAGAACTCTGCAGGATGCTGTGTTATAGGCAAAGGGTTCCGCATAGATACGAATCATATCACTTTTACGGAAAACATATTCACAGATTTGCTTTACCGCTTCTGTCATAATTCCCCTGCCCCAATATTCTTCCGCCAGGTAATAACCCAATTCCGCCGTCTGCCTGTGAATGTTCGCCTGCCGGAAAACACCTATGCTGCCCACTGCCTTACCGTTCACTGTAATGGCAAATGCAAATGTTTCATTTTCATCCGCGGAAAGCATAGAAGAGATAAATTCTATTCCGTCCTGCTCCGTATAGGGGTAAGGTAAGCCATCCCGAAGATTATCCTGTATTTTTTTATTAGAAAGAGCTATTGCCAGATCCTTTGCATCTGATAATTCCCATTTTCTTATTTTGCAGACCATTTCCCCTTTATTCCCTTTCTGTGGCTTTACCGGAAACCATGCTCTTAAAATAGGTTTTCAGTTCCTCTTTGCAGGTATCTTCAAGCTGTTTGATTTCAACGCCGCGAATAGCGGCCTCCAAATGATAAAGAATAACAACACAGGTGCCCGGATATTTCTCTTTCAGTTGAAAAACCGCTTGTTTACTGCCGATTTCTATTAATTCCTCTGCTGAATGAATCCCCACTGAATGGAGTTTCTTTTCCATTGTTTTTCCTAATCCTAATGCTGTAACCGCCGACATAGCTTCTCCTTTGAGGCGCATTCTTCTCGCTGACACTTATTATATCATGAATCTGCGATTCATGATCACCATTCGCCGCTCGCCGAATGTGCGAGCACATTCTTCTCGCTAACGCTCATTATATCATATGTAATAGAGATCTCAACAGACATAATGGAAAATGCCAAAAGAAAAGCACCTCAAAAGAGATGCTTTTCCCTCATATAAAACGAATGTACCATTACTTCTTTCTCACCGGAAAACAGACCTCCGTGACCAGCTCCTCCGGATTGTCTGTCTGGCTCGGACTCACATGATAAATGCAGAAGGATTTTCCAGCAAAATCATACCCGTTCGCAACCACCCAGTCTGCAACCGCCTCATTCACCCTTCCAATCTGATCATAGCTGCCCTTATATGTGGCGGACGCAACCTGAATCGGAGGCACGGTCTTAAATTTCACATGCTCCGTATCCTGATATGTTCCCACAACCGCACTCTGAATCTCAACATCCGGGTCATGCTCCTTATGCCCCTCATCATGAAAAATCGCCATCCCATAACAAGGCGTCGCCTGCTGCACATTCTGTCCTTTCAGCTCCCGGCACATAATCTCCCACAGCATCCCTTCCCGGTCATAAGCAGGAATCACCTGCCGCACACTCGCAACGAAGCGTTCCGGAACTGTTTTTAATGTGACATTATAATCCATAAGGCTACCATCCTTTCTCATCCATTTCAATGTACTGTCAAGAAGCATTATCTTTTGCTGTGTCTCCAGCGCTTCCTCCTCCAGCTCTTTCCGTTTCACCAGCAAAAATCTCTCCATTTCCCGTAGATCCTCATACTTACCCAGTATTTCCCTTATCACGGAAAGCCCGAACCCCAGGCTCTTCAGAGTCTGTATCTTCCCGGCCAGCGGAAGCTGGGACTCACTGTAATAACGATATCCTGTAAAGTCATCCACACTTTCCGGATGCAGGATACCTATCTCATCATAATGCCGCAGCATACGGATACTGATCCTTGACAGCTTTGAAAAATCTCCTATTCTTAACATTTGTTCCACCTCACATATATGTGTATTCCTGAGCTCAATCCTACTTTAAACTATACCACGGTGTGAGAGTCAAGCCCATAATAAAAGATTTTCAGGCAATCCGGTTTCCGTATTATTTGAATCATGCTAGAATAAAGAGGGAACAAGGAACGCCATTATCACATTTCCCGGATTACAGGTTTATGTTGCGCATTTCGGGGAACTGGATGATGATCAGTCAATAATAAAATTGAGGTGAATTCCTATGATAATAAGTGCAAGCAGGAGAACTGATATACCGGCCTTTTTTTCTGAATGGTTCATTAACCGAATACAGGCGCAGTATGCATATGTAAGAAACCCTATGAACATACATCAAATCAGTAAAATCAGCCTTATGCCAAGTATCGTTGACTGCATCGTTTTTTGGAGTAAAAATCCGAAACCAATGATAACTAAATTAGATAAATTAAAGGATTATATGTATTATTTTCAATTTACTCTTAATGCCTATAATAAAGATCTTGAAACAAATCTTCCTTCTCCGGAAGATCGGATACACACTTTTCAAGTTCTGTCGGAGTTAATCGGCAAACAACGTGTTATATGGCGATATGATCCTGTCATTCTTAACAATCAATACTCTATAGACTGGCATATTAAAAAATTTGAATACATCGCAAATCAATTGTACAATTATACAGAAAAAGTCACCATAAGTTTTATTGATTTAAATTCAAAAATTTCAAATAACGCAAAAAGAAAAAATATTTGTGAGCTGTCCAGCAGCCAAAAAAATGCCCTTGCAAAAAGTCTTTCTGAAATCGCTCATTCGCACAACCTGAGAATAGATACCTGTGCCGAGGATATTGACTTATCTGCCTATGGCATTGATCATGCCCGCTGCATTGACGATAAACTCATTGCTAAATTACTTGATTGCTCTATTGATAGCGGCAAGGATAAAAACCAACGTCTGGGATGCGGGTGCGTTGCAAGTATTGATTTAGGCCTCTATAATACCTGCCAAAACGGCTGCATCTATTGTTATGCCAATCATAACGCTGATATCCGTAAGCGAAACTGTGAAGCATACGACCCCGATTCTCCCTTACTTTGTAGTCAGGTAACAGCACTGGATAAAATCACAGAACGAAAAGTTCAAAGCCTGCGCAATGGGCAGATTAGTTTATTTCACAATGGGTGCAGCTGATTCTCTGTTGGAAAAGCCAAAAAGTCCGCTGTTTATACGGCTTTCCGGCTTTCTTATCACATTGAAAGTTAAATCACTATTTCCGATTCGGTTTTCTTTTAATAGCCAACATTTTAATATAATCATCAAATTCAGCAGTATCGGCAGGTTCAAACATCACCCATTTCCCATCATGATAGGTTTTTGCTTCATCATACTGCCTGCAGACGGCAGTAGAAAGAGTACTCCTTATCTCCTCAAATTTTGTTCTTTCGTCTTTTCCAAAGATAATCATAAAACCAATACAATTACTTTTGGCATACAGACAGCAGAGTGTTTTACCACCTCTACGATATTTATACTCGTAAGTCCAATTCTTACCACCAGAATTCCATAATCTTTCCATTTCGTATTTTTCATCAATGGCCGAGCATAACTCCTGCCAAACTTCAAACAGCGATTGACCGAGCAATTCAGTCATAGCAGATTGAGACGGTATATTTTCCAGCATTGAATCTCCTCCGTAAATTCTAAATTTATTGTTCTAAGTATAGCATACCATCATATAGGTTTCCATAAACAGCTTTTCTTTATCTCCTGCCAATGCCATTTGCTTCATCCGTATCCACTCCGTTTCCTGTCCTTTCATTGTTTTATTTTGGTACATATATAAATCAGCCAATCTCACTATGCCGAAAAAAAATCATTGATACGAGATGATTTGACAATCCACCTCCCGACACAGGCTCTTACAGAGTACAACTCCACAACGGAGGGCAAAATCTATCTTTTTACCGGGAGCAAAGCCACTGGCGGCTTTTGTGTGGCAAGAAAAGGATTGTTAGAACCGTCAAAGTTAGGATACATTCTTACCGATAATCCTATCCGAAGCAGCGATATCGCTTTTACAATGGGTGCAACTGGTCCTCTTTTGGAAAGAGTCAACAACTATGAGGGTGAAATTCCTTTATTCTAGTGTATACAATCTTTATATTATATATTTTTATCGCTATAATAGCTTTCAAATCTTCCATTTTGTTCACCGCCTTCACGGCAGATTCAAAGTTTTTATTACTGTATTATCTGAATTATGCTAGAATATATGGAAAATACAGAATTGAGAGGTCAGTTATGGACGTAACGATACGAGAAATACAAAAGCAGGAATATCCGTTACTGGATCATTTTCTATATGAAGCAATCTTTATTCCAGAGGGTATCGAGCCTCCTCCCAAAACCATTATTACATCTCCCGAATTACAGGTCTATGTTGAGCGTTTCGGGGAATCCAAAGATGATTGGGGATTAGCAGCGGAGGTTGACGGTAAGATTGTCGGTGCTGTTTGGGTTCGCATTATGAATGATTACGGACATATAGATGATAAAACGCCCTCTTTGGCAATCTCTCTTTATAAAGAATATCGGGGCTTTGGCATTGGAACAGCCATGATGAAAGAAATTCTTACTCTGCTTAAATCACATGGGTACAGCCAGGTTTCGCTTTCTGTTCAAAAAGCCAATTATGCGGCAAAGATGTATCTAAAGGCTGGTTTTGAGATCGTAAGGGAGAATGAAGAAGAATATATTATGGTGTGCTACCTATAACAAATTTATAAATAAATTGGAGAAAGGACATTCCATTTATGAGAATCCGACCATATATACCAAACAAAGATTACGAATATGTATCAAAATGGATTGATGACGAAAGAACTCATGCTTTTTGGTGTGCAAATCTTTTGCCATACCCCATGACACAAAAATCTTTCCATGATTTATTAGAGAAAAATGCAATGGACTGGACAGACAGTGCTTATGTCGCAACTGAAAACAGCGGACAGGCAGTAGGCTTCTTCTGTTATTCTGTCAATACAGCAGACAATATCGGTTTTCTTAAATTTGTTATTGTTGATAAAACCAAACGTGGAAAAGGTTACGGAAAAGAAATGCTGAATCTGGCTCTGCAATACGCTTTTCAGATAACCGGCGCAAAAGTGGTTCAACTAAATGTTTTCAGTGAAAACGTATTAGCAAAGCAATGTTATGAAAAAGTCGGCTTTGTTGAAAGAACGATTGACAAAGATGTATTTGCATATAAAGACGAGTTGTGGAGCAGATGTAACATGATAATTTCAAAACAATCACTCTGATTTTCAGAAAGGAAACATGACTATGGTATTAGGAGAACGGATAAAAAGAATACGCACGTTCCGGGGCCTGACACAACGTGAAACCGTCTTGAAATTGGGATATGAGGAACATAATGCTGATGTTCGTATCGCACAGTATGAATCCGGCTATCGTGTTCCCAAGAACAACACTTTAATGGAAATGGCGCGGTTTGGTCCATGATTTCATGCGGGAGCGGTGTCTGCGGAAAGAGCAGTTGAAGAACGGAGAGATTTCCGAGGACGAGTATTTTAAAAGAAAAGTATTGACTTCCACGTAACGTGATACTGTATTCTTTTCTCATAGGAGCAGAATAGAAATAAGCCGGCAATCTCTGTCTTGCTTCTTCACAAATTTAAGGAGCTGATAAGAATGCGAACCATAAGCCAAGTTGCAGAATTAACAGGCATAAGCACACGAACATTACAATACTATGACGAGATTGGATTGTTAAAGCCAAGCGAATTGACCGAATCCGGCTATCGCCTATATGATGATGAAGCCTTGCAAAAGCTACAACAAATCCTGTTTTTTAAGGAATTGGGATTTAAGCTGAAAGAAATTAAAGAAATTCTGCAAAAACCAGACTTTGACAGGATTAAGGCTTTTAAAAGGCAAAAAGAGCTGCTTCTGCTGAAGCGCGATCGGACAGACCGACTTATACAGCTTCTTAGCCATTTAGAGAAAGGAGAACAATGTATGAGTTTTAAGGAATTTGACCTGTCTGATTACATCACAGCATTAGAGGATTTTAAAAATAACAGCACTGATGATGTTATCAAGTACTGGGGAAGTATTGAAAATTTTGATATGTTTATTCGGAAAATCAAAGATGATGAAGCAGAGGTAGCCAAACTTGCCATTCAACAATTCGGCAGTATTGAAAAGTACACCGAAGCCATTAAACATAATTTAGAGCATTTCTCTGAACTCATGAATACACAATTAACGGAGGAAGTGAAAGAAATCGGAAAACAGTCTGATATACTGTATGGCAGATTAACCGCTGATTTGTCAAAAGATGTTTCTTCCCCTAACATACAATCCATTGTAGGTGAACTGATGCAGCTTATACAGAAAAACAGCGCTAACGTACCCCTCGACAAGCCCTATATCAATATCCTTATCGACACATATTCAAACGATTATATAAAGAGCATGACTGACAGCAAATATGGAAAAGGGGCTTCTGATTATATCGTAAAAACGTTCCGTTATTACTCGGAGAATAACGCTCCCGAAAACAATTAGAGCCATTTTAGAGCCAACAGGCATAAAGCAATCCCGGAAACGCCCATTTTACCTCATTTATTATGGCTTGCTGATTTTCTGTTGCCAAAATGTTGCCACGCATTTATTATAGCAAATCCCGGCAATTTAGCAACTCATTTTTGAAATATTATACAATAAAAGCTATTTTTGAGAACAAAGGTATAGGATCCCCTCCACGTCATACTCATATCTTAAATGCCTTGTAAAATAAGGAATTTCTAAAGGCTAAAGCGTTTTCATAAAAGGAATTTTGAACCATTCCTACCTTTTGCATTACTCTATATGATTCTACATTGCTCTTTGCACATCCTCCATAGATTATTTCATATTGCATCTCCTCAAACGCATAATTTATCAATTCCATAGCACATTGCGTAGCATAACCTTGATTTCGGTATTTTCTGTTTTTCCTATTTCGGCTTCTCCGTCTAATCCGCACCAGCCTATTATCACATTTGGTTCTTGCTATTTCCTCAATGTCGTTTTCAGTCACAGTTCGCAGTATTAAATCGTTTGTTTTAAATTCCACTATTCATTTCCTTCGCTATCTATAATAACTTTCATTTCATCAACTATTTGCTGAACACTTTTACTATCTGTATTGATAACATAATCGCCTTCATATGGTTTTAAATGTAGCCAGAAAAAGGAGCATTCATTTGCATCTCCCCGCTTTTTATGACGCTCACGCAAAGTTTGCTCTGAACAGGTCAAAGTAATGCCAATAACAGAATAATCTTTTGCCGTTATATCCCTTAATATCGCTTCACGAATTGTTTTATCCACAACAACAACCGACGAAAAAAAGACATAATCAAAACTAGAGTTTAAATATGTTGATAGCGCAAAAGACATTGTTTTATCACCATTTCTCAGTCTCGGATCATCAACCGAAAACGGATTGACACACCATGCCCAATCGCCATCAAAATAAGCACTGTTTTCATAAGAAGTAAAAAGTTTCTGTGTCACTGTCGTTTTCCCCACACACGGAGAGCCTGCTATAATAATCAATTTTTGTTTTGACATCTATATTCCTCCCATAATTCATCTGAAGCTTTACAACAATATGTCTGATTATACCACTTTTATTTCCAATTTGCATTATTACGAACATTACCTTTTCATTTCCTTTTGGCTGTTATTTATGACGGGCATGAGGATAGGCGAAGCCGCCGCCCTGCAATGGTCTGACATTGAGTTTGTTGAACCAAAGACGCAGGCAAGCGTCCGCACAATCTATATCGACACAGACACCCTAAAGGAGTTGCAGGCGTGGCGTGAGGTTCAGCAAAAGGTACTGAAAGGCTGCGATCTGGTGTTGAGCTACAACGTAAGCGTCAAATAAGAACGTGTAGTGAAATATATGGCGTTCTCCTGTAAAC
>CAMWFQ010000044.1 GCA_947173495.1 uncultured Lachnospiraceae bacterium
TGCAGGAGCTGTTCTTTGAGGAGGCGGAAGGGGCGGTAAGGTTTACTGTGGACTGCTTCACCTGCCATCAGATGATCGTTTTAGAGTATTAATCTGCCATGGGGCTGACACGGAAAGAAATGTGTCGGCCCTGTTTGCTGTACAGCACGCATAAGGGGTACTGCTGAGGCTGTAATGCGGGCCGCGCAGCGGGCAGGGACAAAAATCTCGTAACAGTTCAGCCTTGCTGAAAAGTAACGAATAGTTACAAAATCTTCCCTGTTCGACCTGCCAGGTACTTGAAAAAAAGGTACAATATTCTGTAAAATAAAAGAAAAAGCGAGGGAGGAAGGCAGAATGACAGCGAACAGTTTGCTAATGGATATGCGCTTATCCTATAATCAGTTTACCAAAACAGAGAAAAAAATTGCGGATTTTGTAATGGGAAATGTAAACAGGGTTTTGTTTATGTCCATCACAGATCTGGCGGACGCCTGTAAGGTGGCGGATGCCAGCGTTCATCGTTTTTGCAGGACCGTTGGCGTGAAAGGGTATCAGGAGTTTAAAATGAAGCTGTCGCTGGGGATCGCAGCCACTGAGCCAGATAAAGATCTGGATAAAAGCGGGGAAGCGGCGCCCTCTCTTTCAGGGATATTTGACAGAGTGCTGGAAAGTCATATTACGGCATTGAAAGATACCAGAATGCTGCTCGATATGAAAGCAGTTGAAAAGGCGGTTGACATGATGGAGAAGGCCAGAAATATTTATTTTTTTGGAATCGGAAACAGTATGCTGACAGCCCAGGAGGCGCGCAATAAGTTTTTGAGGGTGATCAATAAGGTGAACTGTATCAGCGATCCTCATATGCAGGCAATGTCAGTGGCAATGTCAGACAGTGATGATCTGATCTTTATTGTATCTTATTCCGGTTCAACAAAAGACAGCATTTATGTGGCTGAAATAGCCAGAAAGTCAGGGGCGGGAATTATAGGAATAACCCGTTTTTTGAAGTCGCCCCTGACCAATTATACAGATGTGATATTAACCTGCGGTGCAAACGAAGGCCCGTTGGAGGGCGGTTCTATGGGGGCCAAGATCAGCCAGTTATATATTATTGATATTCTGTTTCAGGAATATTGCAGAAGAAATCCTGAAATCTCCGGTGAGAATAACAGGAAGACCTCCAGGGCGGTGGTTGAAAAACTTTATTGATCAAGAAGAAATGGGAGGAAAAATGATATTTGATGATATTTCATTCATAAAACCGGATATACCTTTTGACAGAACTTACAGGAAGAGCAATCCTGCGCCCCAGTTTCGCAGAAAGTTCCGGGCGGATGCCGCAGGCGGGGCAAAATTGTCCGTATGCGGGCTGGGATATGCTTATTTCTATTTAAATGGAAAGCCTGTGAGCAGGGATCTGTTTACGGCGCCTGTGAGCAATTACGATAAAACGCTGTGGTACAATGTGTATGATGTATCGGACCTGATATGCGATGGGGAAAATGTGATTGCAGTATGGTGTGGGAATGGCTGGTATAATGAAGAGTTTTCCACCTCCTGGGATTTTGATAAGGCCAGATGGCGTGATCTGCCTAAATTTATTTTAAGGCTTGATATCGATGGAAAAATGGCAGTATGCAGCGATGAGAACTGGAAATGCAATGCGGACAGTGCCATATGGTTTAACGCTTTAAGAAGCGGAGAATATTTTGATGCCCGCAAATTCAAAGCGGACTGGACAGAAACGGATTTTAATGATAAAGACTGGGGAAAAGTCGCTGTGGATCATACGCCGCCTTTGGGACGTTTTCGTGAATGCAAATGTGAACCTGTAAGAGAATTTGAGGCATATCCGGCACAGAAAAGCACCAGAACGGGTGAGAATACCTGGCTTTTTGATACGGGCCAGAACATTTCCGGATACATTCGTCTCGGAGTGAAAGGGGAAAGCGGGCAGATGCTGACCATTCGATATGCAGAGGAGGCGGATGAAAAGGGAAATCTTTTGCTGAACAGGATGAATGCGCATTATCATGAAAGTGAGTTCCAGACAGACCGGCTGATCTGCTCAGGTGAAAAAATGATATGGTCTCCCAGATTTACTTATCACGGATTCCGATTCATTGAGATAGAAGGACTGAAGGATACGGACGATGTGGAAGTCAGTGGAATCTTTGTGCATCAGGCGGTAGAAAAGAATACGAAGTTTCAATGCTCTGATGAATTTATCAATCAGCTGTTCCGGGCAGGACAATATTCGGTGTATTCCAACATGTTTTATATGCTGACAGACTGCCCTACCCGTGAAAAACTGGGATGGACCAATGACGCTCAAAGCTCCATGGAGCAGATCCTGACGAACTTCAGGGCGGAAAAACTTATGGAAAAATGGTTGTATGATATTTATGATGCAATGAACGAGGAAGGGGCGCTTCCCGGAATTATTCCGACTGCGGGGTGGGGATACGAATGGGGAAACGGGCCTGTCTCGGATGGCATTTTGTTTGAAATCCCTTACCGTTGCTATTTTCATACGGGAGATCCGGAAATGTTGATACGTTCTCTTCCCTGTTTCAGAAAATACCTGGCCTTTCTGCAGAGAACAGCAGATGAGGATGGATATGTGCGATGGGGGCTGTGGGACTGGGCGAAGCCGGGATTCCTGGAAAACGGAGAAAGTCGGGAGCCGGATGTGCCGCCGGAATTTATAAATGCGCTGCTGATTCGCAAATTTTATCATGTTACAGCCCTGGCGCAGGAGTTGTCCGGCGCACAGGGGCAGGAATATGAAGAATGCGCGGAAAAGCTGAAGCGGCGTGTGATTTCAGATTATATTGACGGGCAGGGAAGATGCAGAGTAGAAAAGCAGAGCGCTGTGGCGCTTTTAATTTATTATGGTGTGTATGAGAGACTGGGGCCGCTGAAAAAACAGCTGAAGGAACTGATCGAGTCGGCGGACTTCCACCATGACTGTGGTATGGTAGGGCTGCGGCGGCTCTATATGGCGCTGAATAAATGCGGGCTGGAAGAATACGCCTATCGCATCCTTACAGCCAGAGGATATCCGGGGTATCGGGAATGGTTTGAACAGGGTGCCACATCATTGTGGGAATACTGGGACTGGAGCTGGCATGAGGATTCCAAAAACCATCATATGTATTCGGATTTTATGTCCTGGATCATTAAAACCGTACTGGGAATCCGGCCTGAAAGAAAAAAGGATGCAAGTGTGAGAGTGCACGTGGATCCGTATTTCTTCCAGGCGCTGGATCATGCAGAGGGAGAATATGGAGCCGGTCAGGGGACAGTAAGAGTGGCCTGGCGGAAAGAAGCCGGAAGGGTAAGGCTTGCGATCGAGGTGCCTGATAAAGTACAGGTGTTTCACGGCGGGCAGAAATTAAAGCCCGGAAGGCATGAATTTATGGAAGAAGAACAGAAAAGCGGGTGACAGGCAGTCCGCGCTGAGAGAAGTAACACATTTATAAAAGGAATCTGTGAATTATCAATAAAAATCTGGCATTTTCTCCGGTGGTATGCTATAATCGTAAAATGGCTGTGGGTATGTTTAAAATTTGCAGTAAATTGATATAAAAAGAGATAAGGACGATAGTAAGGAGGATGTACAAAATGAGTGTACAGGTAGAAAAACTGGAAAAGAACATGGCAAAGCTTACCATTGAGGTTCCGGCGGAGGAAGTGGAAAAGGCATTACAGAAAGCCTTTTTAAAGAATAAGAACAGGATCAGCGTTCCTGGCTTCAGAAAGGGAAAAGTACCCCGCCAGATGATTGAAAAGATGTACGGGCCTGAAGTATTCTATGAGGATGCGGTGGACGAAATGCTCCCGGGCGCCTATGAAAAGGCTGTGGAGGAGTGCGGAGAGGATATCGTATCTTCACCGGCTATTGATATTACCCAGATTAAAAAGGGCGAGCCTTTTATCTTTACGGCAGAAGTTGCTCTTAAGCCGGAGGTGAAGCTTGGGAAATATAAGGGCGTGAAGGTGGAGAAGGCCGATACGGAAGTGACGGATGAGGAAGTTGACGCAGAGATCAACAAAGAGAGAGAGCGCAATGCCAGAAACATTGAAGTGACAGACAGACCGGTAAAGGATGGCGACATGACGGTTCTGGATTTCGAGGGCTTTGTGGACGGTGTGGCGTTTGAAGGCGGAAAGGGTGAAAATTATTCCCTTACCATAGGCTCCGGCGCATTCATCCCCGGATTCGAGGAACAGCTGATCGGCGCGGAGATCGATAAGGAGACAGAAGTGAATGTAACCTTCCCGGAGGATTACCAGGCGGCGGAATTACAGGGTAAGGCAGCAGTATTTAAATGTACGGTCAAGGAGATCAAGGAGAAGGAGCTTCCCGAGCTGGACGATGAGTTTGCAGGAGAAGTTTCGGAATTCGAGACGCTGGAAGAATACAGGGCTGATGTGAAGGCTAAACTTACAGAAAAGAAAGAGACAGAAGCCAAAAATGCAAAGGAAGAAGCTGTGATCGAAGCCATCGTGAACGATTCCGACATGGAAATTCCGGATGCGATGCTGGAGACGCAGCAGAGGCAGATGGTCGACGAGTTTGCCCAGAGACTTCAGATGCAGGGGATGAGCATTGAGCAGTATTATCAGTTTACGGGCTCCAGCCATGACAGGATGGTGGAGCAGGTAAAGCCCCAGGCGGAGAAGAGGATCAAATCCAGACTGGTACTTGAGGCAATCGTGAAGGCGGAGAATATTACAGCTTCGGAAGAAGAGTATGAGAAAGAACTGGGTGTGATCGCGGAAGCATATCAGATCGATCTGGAGGATGTAAAGAGAGATCTTCCTGAAAAGAGCGCAGCTCAGATCAGGGAGGATATTGCGGTGAGAAAGGCCGCTGAATTTGCAGTGGAGAACGCAGAGGAAAAGTAGGAGGTTATTTGAATGAGCTTAGTGCCTTATGTCATTGAACAGACCAGCAGAGGGGAACGCTCTTATGATATCTATTCAAGGCTTTTAAAAGAGAGGATCATTTTCCTGGGGGAAGAGGTAAACGATGTGACGGCGAGCCTGATCGTGGCGCAGATGTTGTTTCTGGAAGCGGAGGATCCCGAAAAAGATATTCAGTTTTATATCAACAGCCCCGGCGGAAGTGTGACGGCAGGTATGGCAATTTATGATACCATGCAGTATATTAAGTGCGATGTGTCTACCAACTGTATGGGCATGGCTGCAAGTATGGGAGCTTTTCTGCTTGCAGGAGGAACCAAGGGTAAAAGGCTTGCGCTCCCCAATGCAGAGATTATGATCCATCAGCCATTGGGCGGCGCTCAGGGGCAGGCTACCGAAATAGAGATCGCAGCGAAACATATCCTGAAAACCAAGGAAAAGTTAAACAGGATCCTGTCTGAAAATACCGGAAAGGATTATGATGTGATTGCGGCTGACACAGAGAGAGATAACTGGATGTCTGCCGAGGAGGCAAAGGAATACGGTCTGATCGATAAGATCTACTACAGGCGTTCGGATAAATAAGCAGCAAGGCTGCAGAACATGGTATCTGTTGTGTGATAATCAGGTTGATAAGGGGAAAGAAAAAGAATGGCAGGAAGGAATTCTGACAATATCAGGTGCTCTTTTTGTAACAAGACGCAGGATCAGGTGAAGAAAATGATCGCAGGGCCTACCGGAGTATATATCTGCGACGAATGCGTGGAGATCTGTGCTGATATTGTGGAAGAAGAGTATGAAGAAGAAGAGGAAGCAGAAGAGACCGGGTATGAGATCAATCTGCTGAAGCCGGTGGAGATTAAGGAATTTCTGGATGATTATGTGATAGGGCAGGAGGATGCCAAAAAGGTTCTTGCCGTTTCTGTTTATAATCATTATAAAAGAGTAACGGCGCCCAGAGATCTGGATGATGTGGAGCTGCAGAAGAGTAATATTATCATGCTGGGGCCTACCGGATCGGGTAAGACCTACCTGGCTCAGACCCTGGCCCGTATTATCAATGTGCCTTTTGCCATAGCAGATGCCACTACTTTGACAGAAGCCGGTTATGTAGGCGAGGATGTGGAAAATATACTGCTCAAGCTGCTGCAGGCAGCGGACTACGATGTGGAGAGAGCACAGTTCGGTATCATTTATATTGATGAAATTGATAAGATCACCAAGAAAAGCGAAAACGTTTCTATTACCAGAGACGTATCAGGGGAGGGCGTGCAGCAGGCGCTTCTCAAAATCATAGAAGGCACGGTTGCCAGCGTACCTCCTCAGGGTGGCAGAAAGCATCCCCATCAGGAGTTGATTCAGATTGATACTACTAATATATTATTCATCTGCAGCGGAGCATTTGACGGGCTGGAGAAGATCATTGAGAGCAGGTTGAACCGTAATTCTATTGGATTTGAGGCACAGATCGCCTCTAAGAATAATCTGGAGACCAGCGAAGCGCTTAAGGAGGTAACGCCTCAGGATCTGGTGAAGTTCGGCCTGATCCCTGAGTTTGTAGGCCGCGTACCGATCAGCGTCTCTCTTCAGGGACTGGATGAGAAGGCCCTTGTCAGGATTCTGACGGAACCCAAGAGCGCGCTTGTTAAGCAGTATCAGAAGCTGTTCGGTTTTGATGATGTGGAGCTTACCTTCGAAGAGGGAGCGGTGGAAACCATTGCAAAGCTGGCATATGAACGTAAGACCGGTGCGAGAGGACTGCGTTCTATTATGGAAAAGGTGATGATGGATGTGATGTTCAGGATTCCATCAGACGAAACGATTGAAGAGTGTATTATTACCAGAGGCGCTGTGGAGGGAAAAGAAGAACCTCTGCTGATCCGCCGGGAGGTAATGCGCAGAGCCAGATAATGTTGTAGTGTCAAGGACAGGAATGCCGCCGGCGGGCGGCATTTTGTTACAGTGTATGACCGAAGGACTATGACCAAAGGGCTATGACCGGAGGGCTATGACCTGATAACATAGTGTTGTTTCATATTCTGTGAACAGAGGATGAGTTTATGAGCGAAAAAAAAGAAGAAGCCGGGCAGATTTCAGTATTGCCGATCATCCCCCTGCGCGGGATGACAATTTTGCCGGATACAGTGATTCATTTTGATTTAAACAGAGAAAAGTCTGTGCAGGCTCTGGAATATGCTATGATGAAGGGCGGACAGATTTTTCTGGTGACCCAGAAGGACGCGGATGTAGATGTGCCGGAAGAAAAACACCTTTCTTCCGTGGGTACGATTGCGGCGGTCAAGCAGATCACCAGACTTCCCAATCAGATTGTAAGGGTGTTGGTGGAAGGAACAATGCGGGGAACGCTGCATGGTGTCAACAAAGAAAATACGAAATTTCTGGAAGGGTATGTGGAACCCGGACAGAAGGAAGTTTCAGAAACAGCAGAAAACGGAATAGAAAATGAGGCTATGATACGGCAGCTGAAGGAGTATTTTACTCTTTTTGCCGCCCATTATCCCAAATTGGATAAGAATGCCCTGCAGAGATATTCACAGATCAATGATCCCGGGAGTCTTATGGACCAGATTGCAATGAATCTGCCGGTAGGATTTGGAAAGAAGCAACAGATACTGGAAGCGTTCGATCTGGAGGAGCGCTATGATATCTTGTGCGAATATCTGCTCAATGAAATTGAGATCGCCAAGGCAAGGGAGGAGCTGGCCCACAGGATCAAGGATCGTGTGGACAACAATCAAAGAGAATATTTGCTGCGGGAGCAGCTTCACTATATCCGGGAGGAGCTGGGAGAGGAAGGCTCCTTTTCGGACGCAGATCAGTTCGAGGAGGCTCTTAAGGAGCTGAATGCCTGCGAGGAAGTAAAGGCGAGGATTAAAAAAGAGATTACACGATTCAAAAATCTTTCCGTAAACAGTTCGGAGAGTTCTGTGGAGAGAGCCTATATCGAGACGTTGCTGGAACTTCCCTGGGATAAGGCGTCCTGTGACAACGAGAGCATGAACCGTGCAAAGGATATCCTGGAGCGGGAGCATTACGGGCTTGAGCAGGTGAAGGAGAGGATTCTTGAATTTCTGGCAGTCCGCTGCCTGACCCGGAAGGGAGAAAGCCCTATCATCTGTCTGGTGGGACCGCCTGGAACCGGTAAGACATCTATCGCAAAAAGCGTGGCGCAGGCCCTTGATAAGAAGTATGTGAGGATCTGCCTGGGCGGCGTGAGGGACGAGGCTGAGATCAGAGGACATCGCAAGACCTATGTAGGCGCTATGCCGGGAAGAATTGCAACCGGTTTAAAACAGGCGGGCGTAAAAAATCCGCTGATGCTTCTGGACGAGATAGATAAAGTGAGCAATGATTATAAAGGAGATACCTTTTCAGCGCTTCTGGAGGTTCTCGACGGAGAGCAGAATGTAAGGTTCCGGGACCACTATGTGGAGGTTCCGCTGGATTTGTCGGAGGTTTTATTCATTGCCACGGCTAATACCACTCAGACGATACCAAGGCCTCTTCTTGACCGTATGGAGATTATAGAGGTAAACAGCTATACAGAGAATGAAAAATTTCATATTGCAAAAGAGCATCTTCTGAAAAAGCAGATGGCAAGAAACGGTATTACGGGCAAGATGCTTGCGATTCAGGATGGCGCTCTCAAAAATATCATTACTTATTATACCAAAGAAGCAGGAGTCCGGGAGCTGGAGCGCAAAATCGGCGAGATCTGCAGGAAATCTGCCAAGGAAATTCTGGAAGTGAAGGAGTCGGGCCAGGAAGCTGAAAAGATCAAAGTAACCGCCTCCAATCTGGATAAGTATCTGGGCAAAAGAAAATACAGCCTGGATAAGGCCGGCAAAGAGCCTCAGGTGGGAATTGTGCGCGGGCTGGCGTGGACCAGTGTGGGCGGAGATACGCTTCAGATCGAAGTGAATATGATGCCGGGAAAGGGTGAGATCGAGCTGACAGGACAGATGGGAGAAGTGATGAAAGAATCCGCCATCATCGGGATGAGCTTTGTACGCTCTGTAGGAGAAGAAAACCATATCAAACCGGAGGTGTTTAAGGAACATGATTTTCATATTCATATCCCGGAGGGAGCGGTGCCCAAGGATGGGCCTTCTGCGGGAATCACCATGGCAACCGCACTGTTCTCGGCAATCACCGGCAAAATGGTAAGAAGCGATCTTGCAATGACAGGAGAGGTGACATTAAGAGGAAGAGTGCTGCCCATCGGCGGCCTGAAAGAAAAAATACTGGCGGCTAAGATGGCAGGCTTAAAGGAAGTTCTGGTGCCTCTTGAAAATAAGAAGGATATAGAGGAGATCTCAGAGGAGATCAGAGAGGGACTGTCAATCACTTATGTTAAGAATATGAAGGAAGTTTTGAAACATGCGCTGATCAAAGCATAGCCGGCTTAAGGCGTAATTGTCTGAAAGAATGACTGCTTTGAGGCACGGCAGGAGAGAAAGAAGAAAATGGTAATCAAAAATGTAAGTCTTGAGACAGTGTGCGGAATTACCAGCACCCTGCCGGAAAATTCGCATATGGAATTCGCCTTCGCAGGCAAAAGCAATGTGGGGAAATCCTCGCTGATTAACGGACTGATGAACCGGAAGGCGCTGGCAAGGACAAGCGCTCAGCCGGGAAAGACGCAGACCATTAACTTTTATAATGTAAACGATCAGATGTATTTCGTGGATCTGCCCGGTTATGGATATGCCACGGCCAATGTGGGGGAAAAAGCCAAATGGGGAAAAATGATCGAAAATTATCTCCACAGATCCAGGCAGCTGAAAACAGTGTTTCTGCTGGTAGATATCCGTCATGAACCATCGGAGAATGACCGGATGATGTATGAATGGATTCTTCATCAGGGATTTGAGCCGGTGATCATTGCCACCAAACTGGATAAGATTAAGCGCAGTCAGGTGGCAAAGCACATAAAGATGATAAAGGAGGGGCTCAAAACGGTGAAAAATACCATTGTCATCCCTTATTCGTCCCAGACAAAGCAGGGACGGGAAGAGATTTACGGGCTCCTGGATGCCTGCCTGAAGGAGGCGGATGAAGAAAAGATATGAAAGGCGTTGGAAATAAAAGAACCTATTTAAAGGTGGTAGTCAATCTGGGGATTATGCTGATCTGCCTGTTGTTGTGCTTTCTGGTGCTTCCGAGAGTGATTTTTATGTTTATGCCCTTTGTTGTGGGGTGGATCATAGCGCTGATCGCCAGTCCGATGGTGCGTTTTTTTGAAAAGAAGCTGCGGATCAAAAGAAAAGCAGGTTCCGCCGTTGTGATCATTGCCGCTATTGCGCTGGTATTTCTGGGAGGGTATTTTCTGGGACTTAAGCTGACGGAAGAGATCGGCAATTTTATTGACGAGCTGCCGGATATGTGGGAGAACACACTTAAGGATTTCGGCGAAGTGGAAGAAAAGCTGACGGCAGCCGGCAGATATCTGCCTGTGGACGTGCAGGATACCATTCTGAATACAGTTGGCAACATAGAGGATTTCCTGGGAGATTTCTTCGGGGGGCTGAGTACCCCTACCATCGAGGCCCTGGGACGCTTTGCAATGAGTCTGCCGAATATTCTGATCGGAGTGATCATGTGCCTGTTATCCTCTTATCTGTTTGTGGCGGACAGAGAGTACATACCGGGGCTTTTTTCGAAAGTGCTTCCGGAGGCGATCCTGGAACGGTTTGAAATGATTAAAAGAGGATTGAAGCATGCGGTGGGAGGCTACTTTAAGGCGCAGCTTAAGATTGAATTCTGGATGTATCTGCTCCTGGGGGTGGGCTTTACCGTTTTAAAGGTCAGATATGCATTTTTTATTGCGGTTGCAGTTGCGTTCCTGGACTTTCTGCCATTTTTCGGAACGGGAACAGTATTACTTCCCTGGGCAGTGATTAAATTCTTAAGCGGAGATTATACTATGGTCATAGGCCTTCTCATTATCTGGGGAGCAGGGCAGCTGGCAAGACAGTTGATCCAGCCCAAGATTATGGGGGATTCCATGGGACTGGCACCGATTCCCACGTTATTTCTGCTGTTTTTTGGTTATAAGGTTGGGGGCGTGGGCGGAATGATCATCGCAGTCCCCATTGGTATCATTGTGCTCAACATGTATCAGGAAGGCGTGTTTGACACCACGCTGGACAGCATCAGAATCCTGTATGCAAGCATCAGCAATTTCAGGCACCTGAATGAAGAGGACATGGAGGCGGTCCGTATCTACAGAGAACGGGAAAAGAAACGCATTGCTGAAAGAGAACAAAGAAAAACGGAAGGTTCGGATGAGAAATGAAAGTGGCGTCGTGATCATCAAAGCCGCAGGAGGCGCGCGGATCGCCCCCGGCGCCGATCCGTGGTATCGAAAGCGGAAAATCGGCGGAGCGGGATTTGACGTTGCAGAAAATGAGTTTGGATTGTATTATTATGACAACAAATCAGATATACTTAATAACAGGGAGGGGAGTCGTGCCTTAAAAGGTTTGATTTTATGGAGGTTTTCTATTTGTGAATGACAGACTGTTTCAAAAGAAGCATGTCAGAGCGATCTTTTTTCTTTATTTACTGGTAGTGATCAAGGTCATTATTTTTAAATATCCTCTGGAGCAACTTATGGAAATTGCTGCCACGTGGGAGAAGGACGTGATTCTGGAGGGCCTGGATACAGCTAATTTTACGTTGTTTAAAACCATACGTATGTATATAGATTATTCTTATAAACTGAACAGTTTTGAAAATCTGGCGGGGAATATTGTAGTCTTTGTTCCCTTTGGATTTTTATTTCCATATGTGATCAGCCGGGGAAGAAATTTTTTTATTATGCTTCTTCATGCGTTTCTGCTGGTTTTGGGGATAGAAGTTTTTCAGCTTTTCAGTGCCTTTGGCGCATTTGATGTAGATGACATTCTGCTCAATTGCTTTGGGGCAGTGCTGGGGTATATGGCATACCTGGTATTTGAAACTATGAAAAAATGGCGTCGTAATAAGAAAAGGAGAGGTTGATATGGCAGATTTCTTTAAAGGATTGAGAGCAAATTATACGGTGTCGGCAGTATTGTGTGTGCTGCTGGGGCTGGTACTTCTGATATGGCCGGGGGCAACTGCACGGATTCTGTGCACGCTGCTGGGCGGGGTATTGCTGGCATATGGCGTGATTCAGATCCTGCTTTATTTAGCGAACAGAGACCGGACCGTTCTTTCCCAGGGAATGCTGGTTTTCGGTATCGTTCTGGCGGTGATCGGTCTGTGGATCATGATGTCTCCTGGGATGATTATCATGGCGGTTCCTACGATTGTGGGTATTTTAATCGTGATTCACGGCGTGCATAATGTGGTGCAGGCGCTTACCCTGCAGAAGGAAGGATACGAACGATGGTGGCTGGCGCTTTTGTTCGCGGTACTTACCATTGGTTTTGGTGGATTTTTGATCTGGAATTCCTTTGAGGTGGTGGAGACCATTGTGAGGCTGATCGGAATCTTCCTGATTTATGATGGGGCGTCAGATATATGGATCCTATCCAGACTCTTTACAGTGAAAAAGAAGAAGGAAACCATCATCGATGGGGATTATGTGGATGTAGAGTAGTGAAAACAAGTACTGCCCGGAACGGTAAGGAGCTGTTCCGGGCAGTACTTGTCCAGGGCGGTAAGGAGCTGTTCCGGGCAGTACTTGTCCAGGGCGGTAAGAAGCTGTTCCGGGCAGTATTCGTCCGGGCGGTAAGAAACTGACCAATGCGGTCAGTCCCGGTTCTGCTTTTTCCAGTCTCTGGGAGGAACGCCGGTGATTTTTTTGAAGGCCCGTGAAAAATGGAGCTGGTTTTCGTACCCCACCTGTGCGGAGATCTCGCCGATGGAGAGATCCGTGTTTTTCAGAAGATCACAGGCCGTATTGATGCGGTAGCGCAGAATATATTCATGAGGAGTTACCAGCATGGTATTTTTAAATATTTTCCCGAAATAGCTGCGGTCCAGATTGCACCAGCCTGCAAGCTGGGCCACTGTTATATCCTGATTATAATGACGCTCAATGTACATCATGGCTTCATGAACATAGAAATCCTGGAGATTGTCTGCTTTGGAAGGCTTGCGTGTGGAGGAGGTGCGGATCAGCGTCTCCAGAATCCAGTACATGGTTCCCAGAAGGCGCAGAGGTGAGTCATGATTCTGGAGCATGGAGAGCATCAGCTGCCGCAGTTCCAGAGTATCAGCCTCTGTCTGAGGAATATAGATGGGGTGCTTCAGCCCCAGGCCGGCGTCAGACAGGAAGGTGGGAACCTTCAGCCCGTCGAATTCTATCCACAGATAGGTCCAGGGGTCCGCCTTGTCAGCGGTATAGGTGGTGACGTATTTGGGACAGATCAGAAAAGCCTGTCCGGCTTTCAGCTGATAGTAGCGGTCGGCGCCTACAGTAAACAATCCCCTGCCTTCCAGAATATAATGCAGAAGATAGTGGTTGTGAGTGGCGGGGCCGCAGGAAAGCAGCGGCGCGCATTTTTCTTTTCCATATTGGTAGATAGTCAGGTCAGTGTAGTTGGTTCTCTGAAAAATATAAGTATGATTCTCATTCATATCTTAAATTATACCACAATGCGTTATAGATGCAAGAATTCCATGCTTTTATCGCAGACGGGTATATTTTGAAATTCTTCTGATATTTATATCACCTGTCGGGAATGATAAAATAAATAACAGTAACAAGTAGTATTTTAATATTACTCTGCAGAGAAACGAAACAGGCAGGGCGGAGAAAAGTACGGCTCTGTGAAACAAAACAGAAAGAAATATTTATCCAAGTGCGTTATAATGCCGCGCAAAAGGAGTATTTCGGGTGAGGAAAGGAATGCTTATGAAAAGAAAATCTGTAAGTGTATTATTGGCCGCAGCACTTCTGGCATCTGTTCTTTTTGGATGCGGAAACAGCGGCGGCAGTCAGAATGCGGACGACTCTTCCACTCAGACAAGTCAGGAGGATACGGGAAGCGAAGTCGAAAAAACACAGGAGGATACGGCGGATGCCGGGTCAGAGGATGCTGCGGCGGAAAATGCCGGGGCGGATAACGGAGCGGAAAGCAATCCGGAAGACCTGACAGGTACAGTGGTGATCTGGGACTGGGATGGCGGAACACAGCAGAAATATGTGGACAAATTTAATGAAGTGTATCCTAACGTAACAATCGAGGTACAGGATGTTGCCTGGGACGATTATATGACAAAGCTGCAGACCAGCTATGTTTCAGGAATGGAACTGCCGGATATTATTCTGGGAGAGATGGCGTGGAGAGGCACTCTGTATGAGATGGGGATCTGCGACGATCTGGAGGAAGCTCCTTATAACCTTGACAGAAGCAAAATGGTAGCCTCCTCTGTACCGCTGGTATCGGATCAGGAGGGAAATATCCTTGGCGTGGAGATGCAGGTGACCCCGGCAGGATTTGCTTATAAGAGAGATTTGGCGAAGGAATATCTGGGGACGGATGATCCGGCGGAAGTGGGAGCTATGATCAGCGACTGGGATGCTTTCCTTGAGGTGGGACAGCAGGTCAGCGAAAAAAGCAATGGAAAAGTAAAAATGATGGTTTCCCTGGGGGATGTGCTGCTCTCAACCATAGGTCAGAACGTGGTGGATTATGTGGACGGCACCAAAGTCGATATCACGAAGAAGATGACAAAGCCTCTGGAAACCACTCTGAAGCTGAGAGATGCGGGTATCATCGGAAACGTGGAGATGTATTCGGCCTCCTGGTATTCCGCATATGCCTCCGACGAATATCTGTTCTATGAGGCGGGCTCCTGGTGTCCTCCGTTGGTGATTGCCAAAAACGATACGGAGGGAGAGGGAAACTGGGCGGTTACAACGCCTCCCGATGGATCCTTTAATCTGGGCGGAACCACCCTGAGCATTTACAAGGACAGCGAAAACAAGGAAGCGGCGTGGGCTTATCTGGAGTTTATCTATTTTTCAGAGCAGGGCGGATCTTATATGTATGATCTGACCGGAAACTACAGCTGTTATCTGCCTTATTATGAAAGCGAGTATTCCCCCATGGACAAGGAAGGCCCGGTAGATAAGTTCTTCGGCGGCCAGAGTCTGGTGAAGTATTACATTGAGGAAGCGGCGCCCAATGCCAGGACGGCATCCCAGACAAAATATGACGCCATCATCAATGATGTATTCCAGGCATTGACTCCGAAATACATGACCGATATGACCATCGATACACAGAAGGCGCTGGAGCTGTTTAAGGAGGAAGTGGCATTAAAGGCGACAGAGGCAGAGATTCAATAAAAGCAAAGGCGGATGAGAGAGAATGAAGCGTAATAAATGGCCGGTTATTTTTGCAACACCGTTTCTGACGGCATATGGATTGTTTATGCTGTTCCCCATGCTGTACTCTTTTTACTTAAGTTTATTCGAATACAATGGCATTGTGGAAAAGCATTTTGTAGGGCTGTCAAATTATATCAACCTTTTTACAAAGGACAGACTGTTTTTAAAATCTCTTTTTAACACAGTCCTGATCATGCTGATGTCCCTGCCGGTCAATCTGATTCTGGGGATGGTGATCGCTTACCTGCTTTTCTGCCTTGCCAGAGGCAGAAGGCTGTTTCAGGTGGTGAATTTTCTTCCTTATATTACAACACCTGTGGCTATAGGCTTCATTTTCTCTTATATTTTTGACTGGAACAGTGGAATTTTGAACGGGCTGCTGACTCACTTCGGTATTCTGGAAGAGAATTATTTCTGGCTGCAGCAGCCCTGGTCCGCCAGGCTGATCGTGGCGATTATGATTGTGTGGAGAAATTTCGGATACTGTATGATGATCTATCTTTCCGGAATGACCGCTATCGACCAGGATATATATGAAGCTGCCGCTATCGATGGAGCGGGGAAGCTGAAGACTTTTTTTGCCATTGTGGTGCCGCTCCTGAAAAATATCTCAGTATTTTTATTGATTACAGCTATGATAGGCGGTTTTCAGATGTTTGACGAGCCGGTTCAGCTCTACTCCGGATGGTCGGCCGCTTCACGAAGTGTGGGAGGCCCGGACTATTCGGTGCTGACGGTGATCTGGAAGTTTTATGACGATTCCTTTGGAAGCAATACCAGACTGGGATATGGGGCGGCCATTGCCTATACACTGTTTCTGATTATCGGCGCCTGTTCTCTGTTCAGCTATTTCTGGAGCAACAGGAAGGATTCTTAAGGAGGGTGGAGAAATGCGTAAAAAAGGATTTGGAGACTGGTGGATTTATCTGATGCTGGGAGTAATTTCCCTGATCGCATTGATTCCCTTCTATATGATGTTTGTGATGGGTACCTATTACAGTGAGGATTTGTTTAGGGGAATGCCGCTCTGGGTCAGTGATTATTTCTGGGAGAACCTGAAGACGACCTTAAGCCACGGACTTCTTGCAACCTATGGGAACAGTATTCTGGTGTCGGCTGCGGCGGTGGCAGGGTGCCTTTTTACCAGTATTACCATGGGATATGCGCTGGCAAAATTTGAATTCAGGGCAAAAAAGATCCTTTTTTTACTGGTACTGACAGGCATGATGCTGCCTACACAAATCTCCATCATTGGATATATTATGGAAATGCGGGTTGCACATCTGACCAATACCCTGTGGTCGGTGATCTGTGTCTGGATCGCAAATCCGTTCAGTGCTTTTTTTATGATGCAGTTCATGAGAGATTCCATACCGGAGGAGATGCTGGAGAGTGCAAGAATCGATGGCTGTTCAGAGCCGGGGATTCTGTTCCGGATCGTGGTTCCCTGCATGAAGCCGGCGATTACCACAGTGGCGACGCTGGTATTTTTATGGTCGTGGAATAATTATCTGCTGCCGCTTATCACACTGAATAAGCAGGAAGTATATACATTGCCGCTTATGATATCCAATATTTCCGTGTCTTACCGCCAGGATTATGGCGCGCAGATGCTGGCACTGGCATTGTCCACATTTCCGGTGCTGATCATTTTTATTTTCGGTTCGAAGTATTTTGTCAAGGGAATTACAGCAGGCGCAGTGAAAGGATGAGCAGTCCCGGAATGAAAGCAGCGAAGGATTTCAGGAAGCACCGCGACGGAACTATTAATAGAACTATGACAGGCCTGGGCCGGATCAGGAAAGGAGCATGGCAGCAGAAATGAAGGGGAGAATGATTTATACAGCGCGGGATACCGGGGAGCGGTTTGCTGAAAAAGAGCTGACCTGGCAGGAGTGCGGAGAAGTGGCGGCGGGGATGGAGCCCCTGGTGAGGGTGGATCTCCAAACGCTCCGGCAGGAGATACTGGGATTTGGAGGCGCCTTTACAGATACGGCGGCCATGGCTTTATTTCATATGAAAAAGGAGATTCAGCAAAAAGCGCTGAGGGCTTACTTTGATCCCGAAGCAGGTCTTGCCTACAACATGGGAAGAGTTCCCATCGGATGCTGTGATTTTTCGACGGTTGCCTATTCTCATGCGGAGGTGCCCGGAGATAAGGAGCTTTCCTTTCACTCCATAGAACAGGACAGGCAGGGAATCATACCGCTGATCAGAGAGGCGAAAAGCGCCATGGCGGCGGGTGGCTCAGGAGAAAAACTTCTGCTCTATGCCCTGCCCTGGAGTCCGCCGGGCTGGATGAAAACCAACGGGCAGATGAGCTGGGGCGGAAAGCTGCGCCCGGAGCATTATGAGACGATGGCGGCGTATCTGATCAAATTTATCAGGGCATACGAGGGGGAAGGGATCGACCTCTGGGGGATTGCCGCCCAGAACGAGCCCATCGAGATACAGCGCTGGGCATCCTGCGAGTATACAGGAGAGGAGGAAAGAGATTTCCTGAAAAATTATCTGATACCTGCATTGGAAAAGACGGGCTATGGGGACAAGAAGATCTTCTGCTGGGAATGCAACAAGGATTTCATGCAGGAGAGGGCGGAGGAGATCCTTTCGGACCCGGAACTGGTCCAAAAAGTATTCGGAGTGGCCTTCCACTGGTATTCGGGAGACTACTTTGAGGAACTGGAGCGAACCCACCGGAAATTTCCTCAGGTCCGGCTCCTGGCAACGGAATGCTGTGTGGTGATGCCGGAGGATCTGGGAGAATGGTCAGTGGGAGAGAGATATGCCCACGATATGATAGGGGATTTTAATAACTGGACCTGCGCCTGGATGGACTGGAATCTGTTTCTTGACCGGAACAGCGGGCCCCAGATTGCAGAAAATCCCTGTGCCGCCCCCATCATACTGGATGAGGAAAAGCAGGAGATTATTTTCATGTCATCCTATTTTTATATCGGGCATTTCAGCAGGTACATAAAACGGGGCGCAAAAAACCTGAAAACTCAGACAGATGAGGAAGCAGCCGGGAAGGGGCTGGAGAGCTGTGCCTTTTTAAATAGGGACGGAGAGACAGTGATTGTACTGATGAACGCATCGGATCAGGAGATCAGAGGCTGCGTGCAGGCGGGGGAGGATATGGTTTTTGTAAAGCTGGGGGCGCACAGCATCGGGACGGTGCTGCTGGAGAGGCACTCCGGATAAACTTTGAAGAGTAATTAGATTTCTGCGCTGCGGGAAATTGAAAAAGATTAAGGTTGTATTTGGAATGCGGGTATCTTATAATAAAACCATATCAGCAAGTCATTCTGTTTTTATGCAACAGTAAATTTTTCACAAACGAACTTGTTCGTTTTGCAAATATTGTGCTGACGCCCCAATTTACAGGTGTCGGCAGCAGGGAGGTTATGATGCAGATCAGCGCTTTGACATTCAGGCCATATATTTACAACACCAATATGTTAAGCAGCAGGAGTCTTTCCAGGATCGCTCCTATCGGGGATGATCTGACCGCAGGTAAGACAGATTTCTCCGATTTGACAGACGAACGTCTGAACCGCAATCCTTTAAGAAAAGGACAGACCCTGAATTTTATGGATATTCTGGGAAGGCAGATGCAGTCGGGGCGGCTGAGAGCTTCCCGCATCATGAAAGAGGAGGAGACGCCGGTCATGACTGCGGTGCCTGATCGGAAGAAGACCGGCATTACGGCGGCAGATCAGATGCCGGAAGAAGCGGATGATCTTCTGACCAAGGCAGCAGGAGAAGAAAGGACAGAGATACGCGCAGAACGGAATCTGTTTCAGATGCAGCGGGCAGCGCAGGCATATCTGGAAGGAAGTATGTTGTTTACATAAGGATGGATGCAGTCAGAAATAAGCCCTGATGGCAGACGCAAATTGGAGATTTGCGACTTTGCGGCAGCAAAGAAATGCCCCTTGTTGCGTAAACGCTCCGGAATGAGGATTACTGTGCACATCACTCTATATTGGCAGGTATGGTTTCAGGAAACTGTCATACCATCTCTTCTTCTTCCATGACAACAAAATTTACGCCCTCTCTGCCTGCAACACCGCCATAAAGTAAATCTGTTTTTCTTCCTGTTTTCAGATAATGCCTTACCACATATTTTGCGGTAAAGGGCATGTCCAGTTCAGGCACTTCGTCAAAATCGAACCATTGAAGCATCCCTTCATTGCTGGTCACCTCAATATCCGATTCCAGGTTTGCAAAGTAAAAATAATTTTGGCGGATTTCCTTGCCCTTAAGCCTGAGTGTGACATATCTTAAGGCGAGATTTCCAATATCCTTTTCCCCAAGTCCCGTTTCCTCCAAAAGCTCGCGCAAAACACAGGCTTTGGGATCGTTAAGCTCTTCTTTTTCAAAATGCCCGCCTGCCGTTCCCGTGTAGCTGTTCTTTATCACCCTGGAACCGATGCGGTAGAGCAGAAGCATTTTCTTATCCTTAACGAGATAAATACTCGTCATATTTCTAGTCTTCATCTTTCGAAAATCTCCTCAAATATACATGGGATGCGCCTCCTTCTATCATTATAGTAAACGACAAAAATAATGTCAATTTTCAAACGAGCATAGCCACGTTTCAGAGGGGACCTTATATTGCATTTCAGTATGTTGACTGAAACGGCTGCAGGTAAAGATCATTTTCCAAACAGATCGCTGTGTGAGCCTGTACGGGATAGGGTCAACACCAGAACATCATCCTCAATACGGTAGATAAGCAGCCAGTCGGCTTGCACATGGCACTCACGGTGTCCAGCCCAGTTTCCGGACAGGGCGTGGTCCCTGCTTTTCTCCGGGAGGGGAATTCCCGTGGCAAGGTCGGCGATCACGCCCTCCAACAGTCCAATGTCCAGCCGGCGCTTCATTGCCAGCTTGTAATCCTTCTTAAATTGTGTGGTGAACTTGACGATATATTTTGCGTTTCTCATGCTTTCAGTTCTGCGAACAGTTCGTCCAGATCGGTATACCCTTTTACTGCCGGGTCTTTCGCAA
>CAMWFQ010000045.1 GCA_947173495.1 uncultured Lachnospiraceae bacterium
TTCACCAGGGCCCCATGAGATAATGCTCATGTATTCCGCAAAATATATTTTAGCATTATCTCCGGGAGCTTTCAATCAGATTCCGGGCATTTTTATGCCCTTTTTTAGGAGAAAATAGCATGAATTTTGGAATATATTGCAGAAAATCATATTTTGTTGATACTTCAGAGAGCACACAGATGCAGCTCACAAAATGCAAGGAACATATTGATCAGAGATTCCCTGAGGTTAGCTCTATCTCATTCTATGAAGATGATGGCTATGTGCGTTCTGATATGGATCGGCCAGGCATGAACCAACTGAAGGAAGATATTGCAGCAGGCCTCATTGATTGTGTAATCATTTATAAAATAGATCGGGTGTGCTCTGATATGATGGATTTTTGCACCTTCTACTCTTACCTGAGGGAGCATGAGGTTAAATTTATCACAGTAAGAGATGGCATTGATACCACCACACCCCTGGGAGAGGCCATGATGTACTTAGCTGTTATCTTTTCCGGCCTGGAAGTTCGCACAGATTCCCTCAGGATCACCGATAATATGAACCACTTGGCGGCTAGTGGCTTTTGGTGTGGCGGCCAGGCTCCTATTGGCTATGATATAGCCACCGTTGACCTGGGATCCAAATCCCACAAAACGCTTGTATTTAATCAGGCAGAGATCGACTACAAAAACAATCTCATTGACATATTTTTAGAGAACGGCTTCAGCCTTCAGAACATGGAAACATATTGCAGAAATAACCGGATCACCTCTTTAAACGGGAGCTTTCTTTCTACCACCCAACTATATAGCATGTTTACCTCTCCGCATTGCGTCCGGGCCACTCCGGCTATGTATGATTATTTTGAAGCTAAAGGCTGCATGATTGATGAAAATTCCCCCCGTGAGAAATGGGATGGCCGCCATGGGATCATTGTGTATGGCCGCACCATGGAAAAGCGGGTGAATGGTAAAAAGCGCCACTCCCTGGCCCCGCCTGAGAAGTGGAGAGTGAGCATCGGCTTCCATGAGCCATACATGGAAGATCAGCGCTTTTTTGCTATTATGGCTCAATTCGGGCATAACACTTTTTCAAAGGTTGCAAAGTACGATCTGCCGCTCCTGAAGGGTGTGCTCCGGTGCAAGTGTGGCCGTACCATGAGCATGAGCAGGAAAAAGAAAGCCGATGGATCCGTTTCCACCTGGTACTATTGCCCCAAACGCATGAGAGCCGGTGCTGAGGCTTGCGACATGCGGCAAATTAAGGCCGATCTACTGGATGGGAAGGTTTTGGACGTATTCAAAGAGATACAGCACGATCCGGCCACCGTCAAAAAGTATCTGAAGGACGGGAAAAAGCCTGCAAGAGATTCCTCTGCCACTGTCCGGGCCCGCATGGAAACATGCCAGGAAAAGATCGGGAAGCTCACCGCCGCCCTGGCCGTGAATAATGAATCTGCTGCCGCAAAGTATATTATAGGGGAAATTGAAAAACTTGATATAGAATATAATACCCTCAAAAATAAGCTGTTGAATTTTGCCGCTGAGGAAAGACGGGCCGCCGCCCAAATGAAGAGTGCTATGGAGAAAAGAGAGGCCATAATCCGGCTTTTAGATAATTTTGATAGTTTCTCAGCAAATGAGAGGAATGAGATCGCCAAAAACGTGCTGAAGGAATGCACCTGGGATGGGGAAACGCTTTTTATTATGCTTTAATTTTCCCTGAATTATTTTGATACTCTCCGGTCTCATTCTCAAGCTCGTCCTGATCAGATCCCTGATCGTGATCTCCTTACATCCTTCCACATTGGCGTTGCGTGTTTCCAGACTGACCAGATTCGGTATATTTCTTATCTGCAATTCCGCGCTGTCCTCAATGGTAATCACTCTTTCCGTTTCTGGTATAAATCCCGACAACACATTCAAAAAAGTTGTTTTGCCGCAGCCTGTCCCTCCGCTTACCAGAATATTACAGCCTGCTGTCACAAGCTTTTCCAATTGATCTCTACATTGTACTGACAATGCCCCCATTGCAAGAAGCTGATCCATCGTGACTGGTTTCGGCGGAAAGCGCCTGATTGTGAGAATCGGTCCATTTATAGCTACCGGATCCAGCACTACATTCACTCTGGCCCCGTCAGGCAGCCTTGCGTCTACGATAGGAGAAGCTTCATTGACTACCCTGTTACATCCCGCCGTGATCTGCCAGATTACATGCCTCAGCTTTTCTGTAGAATCAAATCTCTGATTCAGTTTTTCAATCTTTCCCTCCTTTTCTATAAAAATTCCATCTGTTCCATTTACCATAATTTCCGTGATTTCCGGATTTTCAATTAATTCCTGCAGGATTCCAAGCTGTCTGATCGAATGAAAAATTTCCCTGCGGAGCTGTTCTCTGGCTGCTACCTCGAGATATCCCTTTTTGCTTTCCCGGGTAATTTGTTCATCAATCAGTTCTCTGATTTCATCTTCTGTCATTTCCCTGGTAAGATCCAGTCTTTCCATGATCAATTCCTGCAACTTTGTATTACAGCTGTTCACCTGTTTCCTCCCTGAGCAGATCCGGAAATACATTGTCTCTGATATACCTTGCAAGTTCTCCATAGGTCAGCTCTTCAAATCCCATAGGCAGTTGTTTAAATACCGGCAATTTCCATTTTAATGTTTTCGCTATGACATCTCCGTATTCCATACGTTCCAAAGCTCTTTCATACTGACCAATCTTGGCCAGAGCCAGTCCATCCTCCCGGGAAATCATATAAACATGGTCACATCCTCTTAAAACCTCCCACAGATCCATAATTCCATCCGTAAGATCAAGCAGCATATATTCATATTCACTGGTTTTTTCTATTTCCAGAAACAGATCCATCCATTGATTTCCTCTGACCCCGGCCAGATTCTGATAGATTTCAGCAGGCGGGATGAAATCCAGTCCATTTACCGTTTCCACCATACTTTCCATACGATATGCCAGCTTTTCCCGGGCACAGGTAAAATAATACATCAGATCTGAAATGTCACTTTCAAAATTTTTACTCAACATTCTGGCAAACCCCGAGTAAATCTCGAAATTTAAATAAAGCGTTTTATAACGCCTGGCCAGCATCTGTCCCAGCGTCAGTGAAAAGGTAGTCTGCAAACACCTTCCGATGGGCGTATATATGCCGATAATCTTCATTTTTTTCAGACCTGTCCGCAGGGACGCGGGGACAATTCCTGATTTGTCTGTATAATATTCCATAACCTCGTGGAGAATATTGTCACATGACTGATACTTATTGATATGATGCAGAGCTTTGTTCAGATTTTCTCCGTTTTCACTGAGAATAATGATGTGCGGAATTTTGAGGGTTTCCACCCTCTGCTTGTAAACGCTTTCTGAGATGAGAAGACACTCGATATCTTTTATTCCGATATAGGAGTAAAATTTTTCTTCACTGGTAAAGACAAATACTCTGAAAGGCAGATTGATCTTTCCACTGATAAACTCCATAAGCCGATATGCATAATTCTCCTCGCTGTCAAAAATCGCAAGGATTCTTTTGTCCAACATAACCTCCTTTCTGATCATACAATCAGATTTTCTCTTTTATTTAATGTTACAGAAAAAGTGATTTTCGGAAGGATTCCTTCCAATGAACTTAGAATCAAGTACCTGATAAAATTGATTGATAAGAACGTTCTGTTTGTAAAAGGAATTATATAGAAAAAACTTATAAATGTCCAGTAGTATTTTTTACTTTTTTAAATTTTGTTACTATTTCACAAAATCATATAAAAATTTATCCCATAAAGCATCGCAACCCCCGGAAATCCAAGGATTCCGGTTGTCAAAAAAGTAATCAGATTATATCCAAGCTTCATGCCCGGCATCACATCTGCAAGTAAAAGATTCAGAAAATAGATTGACATCATTCCCAGTACACCCCGGAGAACAAAATTGATGATCCATTCTGCCTGATTCTTTAATGCACCTATCAGTAATATCACTATCAATATTCCAACGATCAGAAATACACCCGTATTCATATCCATACCCATTATATTTATCCCCCTTTCTGCTAATCAATATATGTCCGTATTTTCAGGCTTATTCCGGAATAAAGGGAATATTTTTCGTTAATACTCCTAGCAAAAGGTAATTATTGGATAATATCGGAATAATATGTAATAAGATATGTTGACGCCGGAATTTACTTTTATCAGAAATGAGGATTAATATGAAAATGTATTTCAGCCGGAGTTCCCGTGCAAACCATACTCTTTCAGAAAAAGAAATTGAACGCAATGCACTGTTATCAGATCTGGAAAAAACCAAGCAGGCTCTGGAAAACGCCTATGCAGGCTTTGACAGTGTCATTGAACCTGACTTGATCGACTGCTATATCTATGAGGTAAATTCTGTTCTGAAACGCTACAAATTTCTCATGGAGCAGGCAGCGGCTCTGATTCCGCTGCCTGAAGAAAATACTCGTTCTTCACAGTTAAGCCAGGAATCCCCTGTTACTTCCCTGATCAGCTAAACTCTCTGTCAGACTGTTTTTCCCATAGGTCAGACCGGCATACACAGTCTGCGTATTACCCATTACGGGAGCTGATGTGTCCTGCACGGCAATCTCCTGATAGGCCTTATGAAGCTTTGTCATGATTCCTTTTACATGAGCAAGCTCTTCTTTACTGTTTCGTATGTTTGCCCTTGTCAGCTCTCTGTTGGCATAAAGGTAAAGCTGCAGGAGATTTCCGGCCGGTTCATATTCTGAATGCAGGGAAGAAATCAGCTCTCTGATACATCCCCGGGTCCTCCTGACAGCACTCTGAAAACCTTCTTTGTCTTCCTTTTTGTATGCCTGCTCAGCTTCCTCAAGGTAAATAATTGTCATCTCATAAAGAATAACCACCAACTGCGTCTTATTCGCCTGGGAAATTCTGAATGTATACTCCTGCTTTAATTCCTTTGTCATTGCTTACATCCTTTCCCCCAAAAACATACACCTACTGTAACAGCTGCAATACCTGCGCGGGTCTTTCATTTGCCTGAGCAAGTATAGAAGTGCTGGCCTGAGATAATACCTGCAATGTCGTATACTCTGTCATTTCTTCTGCCATGTCCGTATCCATGATACGGGAATAAGCCTCTGTCACATTTTCACTGGTTATATCAAGATTTTTGACTGTATGCTCCAGACGGTTTTCATAAGCGCCAAGACGGCTTCGCACGGAAGAGATATATTTAATAGCTCCATCCACCTTGTCAATCGTCTCCTTCGCTCCTGTTTCTGTTGAAACATCAATATGCGCAATTCCCATATTCTCCAGGGAAACCTTTGGCATCCGAATTGCCAGCTGCTGGCCTTCATTGGAACCAATTTGAGTATCCATTGCGCCAAATCCCTCCAGACTGATTTTAGCTGCTACTGTCGCTCCTGCCGCTACGGCATCCTTACCGATTTCGAGCCGAAGCTCAAATCCCTGACTTCCCTTAATCGTAACGGTATTTCCATCCCAATGGCTGACCTCGGCATCAGCGGGAACATCTGGTCCTGTAAGCACAAGATTAGACACATCATCAATCATATCTCCATCAAAAGCAACGTCCAGTGACACATCATATTCACCGCTCTTCATATCATCGCTATAATAGGCAACATTCACATCCGCGTTATCCAGCGAATACCCCTTCAAATCAAAAGAGCCATCCAGCAGTTTCTGTCCATTGAACTCCACCTCAGATGCTGTTCTGTCAATCTCGGCCGTAAGCTGTTTTACTTCCTCATTGATAATGACTCTGTCGTCATCTGTCAATGTCCCTGTACTGGCCTTTACGCTGAGCTCATTCACTCTCTGAAGCATTTCATGAATTTCTGACATGGCGCCATCTGCAATCTGAACAATGGAAATCCCATCATTTGAATTCTGCTTTGCCTGATCAAGTCCCTCAATCTGAGCATTCATACGCTTTGACATTGCCAGTCCTGAAGGATTGTCTTTGGGTTTTACAATCTTAAGGCCTGATGAAAGTCTGCCCATAGACTCCTGAAGCTTATTATCAGATCTGTTTAAATAGTTGTTGGCAATCACTGCCGATACATTATAATTGATTTTCATAGGTTAATTTCCTTTCTTCAGTCCCGTTTCCTGTACATATTCTATAAATGCTCTTGCTGCTCTGTAAAGAAGTTTTGAATGATCGCCGGACTGCCGCCCGTCAGATTCCTTTAAGGAAAATTCCTTCAGATCAAGATTTTCTTTCGCTGCAAAATAAATCCTGCCAGCCAGCACCTGCTCCTTTTCAAGCTTTTCTTCCAGAAACTGTTTATACTCATTCAGAAGCCCTGCTCCTTCCGGGGAGCTACAGGTGCAATATCCCTCCAGTCCATGACCTGTCAGCTTAAACTCTGCAGTGGTCGTTCCGAATCCCACCGCTTCAAAAGCTATGGCAACCTTACTTTCCTTTTGCCCCTTATGAATAATCTTCAGATTAATGGACGTCAGCGATCCTCCTATATTGGCAGGTATCTCATAATTTTCTTCTCTCGCCATACTCCCCATAAAACTGATCTGCTTATAAAGAGTACTCATTGCTCTTACGTCCAGAGCCTTTGCCGAATCGGAAAATGCCATTCTCTCTATTATGCCCTGAAGCGTTTCCTGCAAGTCTTCATATGCTTTGCCAGCATCCTCTTTATTCTCAAGAGATTTCACAAACTCCTCGCCCATCTCCTCAAGAGATTTCCGCTCTCCTGCCGGTATCTCTTCAAAATCCTCTTTCTGTTCCTTCATCCGGTTTAATTCCCGCCAGATTTCCTTTGGATTTTTTAGAAGAGTACCCGCTGCCAGAAGATGATCTGCTGTCACTGTCTCTCCGTAATCTGTAAGATGCCTTAATATTTCTTCTTCCGACTTTACCGCGGTGCGGATCTCTTCATAAAGCATACTGTCAAATTCTCTTCCTGCCTCCTCGCTTCCCGCATCCTCCAGGATCTGCTCCAGCTCCTGTCCGGAAGGCAGCTCCTGGGATGTATATCCCCTCGCAATCTGATCTGTGATGCTCTCCTTCCCGCTCTGCCGGACACCGACTCCGCCAAACTTATCATCCACGGAATAATCCATTGATCCCCGTTTACTGCTGCGCAACGCCTTTAAAAGATTTCCCAGTGTAAAATCTGATCCCATCTGCCAAAGAGCTCCTACCGCTGCGTCATCTGTTTTTTCCAGCTGCCGGACCAGTCTGTATATTCCAATATAAGCACTTTTTTCTTCCTGCGAAATTCCCTTTTGTTTCTCAAGTTTATACAAAAACCGACTGTAGGACTCCATCTGTTCCGCCGGATTCTCTCCCTCCTGCCGGTCAAAATAATTTTCCAGCTCCTCGAGTGACATCACAAGAGGATTCATCCCTTCGCGGATCATATCCAGCACCCGTCCCGGTTTCATTTCCCGGACTACGCTTCCCAGCAGCTCATCCTTCTTCCGGATCTGGCTGATATTTTCAGCTGTAATCTCAAGAGAATTATACCCCAGAATCCGGACTGCCCTCCGGTTGGCCTCCGAAGTTTCCAATCCCATACTCTCCAGAATATCATCCACATTACGAAAAGCCTTCTGTATAGAATCCCCCATATCTCTCCGGGGCTGGGTCATCATTGCTTCATAACTCTGCCCTGCCTTTTCACAGGCACGCTTTTCGCCCCTGCCATGGGCATATACTTCTCTTAATGTATCTGTTTCGTTTATCTGTGCAACGATAGAAACAGGAGAAGACTGTATTCCGGCTACCACTTCAATGGTTTCCTGATAAAGTGAAGCTTTCTCCTGCGCCCGTACTATTTCCGGCTCACCGGTGAACGTACTTGCCAGGTTATTTTCCGCTTCCTTCAGTCCGGATACCAGCTCTTCCAGAGGAGCCGTTTCGATCTGAAAGCCACTCCTTAACAGCTTAAGATTTGCCTCTATTGTCATGGACAGCCTGACTTCTTCCAGAAGCCTGCGGCCATGGATATTTTCTGCGTATATTTCTTCTCTTCCTTTTCCCGCATAGGAAAGCATTTCCTTTTGAACCGCCAGAAGATTTTTTAAAGTAAGAGGAATATCTCTGGCGAGAATCAAATCTGCTGCTTTCTCATCAACAGCGGCTGTCTCTTTCATCAAAGCCGCCGCCTGCTCTCTGTAGCTCTCTGTCCGTCCCAGACTGGTCTTCTCTGGCAAAATCCCATCCGCAAGCGCGCTGGAAGCCATTAACATAAAATCCTCAATCTTTACAGGAAAGCTATGCTGCTTTATTTCATTTAACAGTGAAAAAGTCTCTGTGTTTAACGGAATTCCCTTCTCTACCAGCCATTTCGCATCCTCAAGGCTCTCTTTGTCTGCCGTATATCCGGCATCTTCTATGATCTTTTCCATTTGAGGGCGGAGCTTTTCAAAGTCAATCTCATCCGGTTTCCGGGCATAATATCCGGCTACGCTTCCCGCTTCATAGTAACCTCTTCCCTGACGGCTGCCATCAGCTGAGGCTGAATATCTGGCAGTATATAAATTCTCAGGAGTTGGTTCCAGCTCATTCTCAATCATATATTTCATACTGCCGTCCGTAGGTTCACCCGCCTGATTTAGGATATTCCACGCTTCTGTCACAGCTGCAATATTTTCTTCTGTTAAGGGAAGGTTCTTCTCTGAAAACTGTTTTTTCAACTCATTGGCAAACGTCTCACTTCCCGTAATTTCTTTCAGGGCATCATCGCTCACTGTATCCGTATAGCCTGCAATCTCTGTACCTCCCATACTGAGAGCCGCCTTCATCCGATCTACAATCGTAACTACGGTCTCAATATCGGTACTGCCCGGATGAAATCCTTCTCTCTGAAGCCTGGCAAAATCTTCATCAGAAACAGCATTAGACATTATGGCCATATAATTGCGGCGGGCAGTGATATCCTCCGCCCCTGCCTCCTGTATCACATCTTCTACGGTCCGTCCATGATCCGCATAAGCTCTGTTATTCATAGCCGTACCGGAAATGTCCAGTATAAATCCGCCTGTCTCCGTCACCTGCTGACTTTTGGAGGCGTGATAGGAAGCGGCCTCTCTGCCCGATTCTGTATATGCCCTGGCTGCCCTGCTGTCTGCTCTTTCTACTAAAACGTTCATATAATCACATCCTGATAAACTCTTTTTCGCCCCGCCATCTGACCGGACAAAAGGGTGAATGCAATGCGCATTCACCCTTTATTTCGGCACATCTTTTCTTTTTCTTAAGGTCTGTCAAAAAACAAATACAGCTGCCGCATAAGGCGGGAGATCCAAAGTAATACTGTAATCCTTATAATCACATTCATCCTTTACCGCCGTTATCTCTTTGGGAATAATCCCGCCAGCTCCGCCAAACCGCTCCTCTGTACTGTTTAAAAGCAGCTTATATTTTTTCTTTTTGGGAACCCCGAGCTTATACCCCTCCCATGCAATGGGGGTCATGTTAATAATAAACAGAAGATTATTTTTTCCGCTGGAAGACTTTCTATAAAAGCTGTAAGTACTTCTGTCCTTATCGTCACAGTTAAGCCATTCAAATCCATCCCAGCAGTTATCGAATTCATACAGGCAGGGATATTTTCTGTAAAGTTTTAACAGCTCCTTTACATATTCATGCAGACCTTTGTTCAGGTCTTCACCCAGCAGGAACCAGTCAAGTTCTCTTTCTTCACTCCACTCTCTTTCCTGGCCAAAATCCTGTCCCATAAACAAAAGCTTCTTTCCTGCATGACCAAACATATAGGTATAGCCGCAACGCAGATTTGCATACTTATCCACCTGATAGCCCGGCATTTTATTTACCATAGAGCATTTTAAATGTACGACCTCATCATGAGACAGAGGAAGAATATAATTTTCACTGTCATTGTAAGACATGGCAAAGGTCATGGCATAATGGTTGTCTTTTCTGAAATAGGGATCCAGCTTCATATATTCACAGAAATCATGCATCCATCCCATATTCCATTTAAATGAGAAGCCCAGTCCTCCATCCTCAACAGAACCCGTAATTTTAGGCCACGCCGTCGACTCCTCAGCAATCGTCAAAAATCCCGGGTAAGTTCCTCTTACGACAGAATTTAAGTGTTTAAAAAATTCTATTGCCTCCAGGTTCTCATTTCCGCCGTATTTATTTGCTACCCATTGTCCGTCCTTTTTCCCATAATCCAGATACAGCATGGAAGCTACCGCGTCTACCCGGATTCCATCTACATGAAACTCCTTAATCCAGAACAAAACATTGGCAATCAGGAAATTTTTTACTTCTGTCTTTCCATAATTAAAAATCTTGGTTCCCCAGTCAGGGTGCTCTCCTTTACGCGGATCAGGGTCTTCAAAAATACACTGCCCGTCAAATCTTCCAAGTCCATGTGCATCCGTTGCAAAATGAGCGGGAACCCAGTCCAGTATCACACCAATCTTATTTTTGTGCAGCAGATTGATCAGATACATAAAATCTTCCGGTTCTCCATAACGGGAGGTAGGTGCATAATACCCTGTCACCTGATATCCCCAGGAACCGTCAAAAGGAAACTCCGCAATTCCCATGAGCTCAATATGGGTATATTTCATTTCTTTCAAATATTCTACAATTCTGTCTGCAAATTCACGATAAGTATAAAAGCCTTTTTCCTCCGGCCTTGGATGACGCATCCAGGAGCCGATATGACATTCATAGATAGCCACTGGCTCTTTATTATAATCCTTTCCGGCTCTTTCTTTCATCCATATATCATCTGTCCATTTAAATCCGGAAATATCCACTGTTCGTGAAGCCGTTCCCGGGCGAAGTTCAGCACTGTTGGCAAAAGGATCTGCCTTGTAAAGCTTCTCCCCGGAAGGCGTTGTAATCATATATTTATATAATTCATGAACACCTACCCCTGGAATAAATGTTGTATGAATTCCTCCTGGCCCTATTTTCTCCATAGGATTCGCCATTTCATTCCACCCGTTAAAAGTACCTATTACATGTACACTGGCAGCATTCGGAGCCCACACCCCAAAAAACATTCCCTTCTGACCATCCTGCTCACTTACATGCGCCCCCAGCTTTTTGTAAATGTCATAGTGAGTTCCCTGCGCGAACAGATACTGATCCGCTTCCGAAATAAAAACTCCTTCTTCCGTTTTTTTACTTGTTCCTTTCATTGCCATAAACCCCCATTTTTAATAATGCATGAAATCGTTTTCTCTAAGAACGATCATGTCTTCTTCATCATACCGTTTACCAAGCAGAACATCAAAAAAGTGTTTCGGTGTCTTCCTGTCAGCATAATAAATCGCTTCATCTACAAGCTCTTCTATTTCTGCCAGAGTAACTTCATGGTCGCTGGTCTGCATATCCGCTATTCTGGTATGAAGCGCCAGAACTCCCAGCTCATCAATCGTATATTCCTGTTCCAGAGCATACTTTTTTGCATATTTTACCAAGGTCTGATCATCCAGTGCCTCCACATCCACTCTCAGATTAAAAGGCACCTTTATATCCTGATATTTTTCTATAAAATCATTCATCCGGGCCTTGGTATCCTCTATCAGAACGATCAGTCCCTTCCCTTCCTGATTCAGTTCTTTAAGGAGCTGCTCCACTGCTTGCTTTTTCATGGAGGCAGCAGATTCAATAATAAGTGCGCCTCCGGAAAGTTTGGACAAAGTAGCGGCCACATCCTTTTTATTCATAGTGCTTCCGGAAATCTTAGCTACTTTTCCGGAAAAATTGCTGTCCGATAACTGTATTTCCTTCACAAGAAGCTTGGCAAGCGCTATCGTTCCCGTTCCCTCCTCACCGGTAATAATCACATTTCCGGTATAGGATGCCATACTGATATTATCAATTGCTTCAACGATCTGTCTTCTGGTATGTCTGTGATGAATAAAAGGAGCAAACTGTTCCCTTTCTCCGCCCGTCATTTCTCTGGCAGCATATTTATTCTCTCCGTCCTCGATATCCTCCCGTGATTTCTGCTTCTTGAAATTTATCACCTTCTGATCTGCCGGTGCCTTTTCCTTCGGCTCTTCCTGAAGCTGATCTTCTTCCTCTTCAGCATCTTCCTGAAAATCTTCTTCTATTTCTTCTACTTCATCTGTGCTGTCATTCTCTTCAAAATCTTTCTTTTCATCCTCCTGAATATCTTCCCTTTCAGAGATATCTTCTATCTCCAGTTCTTCCTCTGAAGGAATTACAGATTTCATTTCCACCGGACCATTCACCGGCTCTGCCTTTGTCTGTTGTGAAGCCCTGGCAATATCAGCAACTTTTACCACCTTTGGCCTCTCCTGAGCCGCTTTGAATTTTTCCTCCTTCATAGCCGCTGATACCATGGCCTTCTCTAATTCTTCCAAAAGTCCTGATTTGGTAGATTCATCAAAATCTGCAAAAAGAGTATCTGTCTGCTGCTGAACACGTTTACGGATATCCTCCATCCGCTTACGCTCGCTTTCCTGCTTCATTTTTTCCCACTCAGTCATAATATCTTCAATACTCAGCTGACCGGTGATCTGTTTTTCTACTTTTTCCTGCTCCGGAACCACCAAAGATATCTGACCGTCATATTCCTGTGTAAGCATACCATCATATCCTGACGGTTTATGAAAGCTTCTTATCACCCCTGTATTACTGATCGCAGGATTTGGGCTGGCCTCCGGCATTTCAGTATCACTTTTATCGTCCGGCTCCTGTGTCTGTTCATCGATTGGCGTGAATAATGTACTCTCTTTATTTTTTTCTGCCAGTTCAGAAATTACATCCTGAATATTAACTTCAGCAGTATTGCCAAAAAAAACTTCCTCCGAATTACTGTTTACCGGACTGTTTGCTTTACCCTCTCTTTTTTGTTCCGATTCTTTTCTTTTTTCTTTCAGATACTCGTCGGTAATTCTCTGAATTTCATCGGTGGTATAATGAATTCCTTTATGATCTTTCGGTCCCTGTTCCTTTTCTTCCTGATCCGTCTGGCTTTCAGAAACTGCAACCGGTTCATATATCTGTGTCTGTTCCGGACCTATCACTTTTTCTGAAGGATTCTCTGCCGGACTTCCATCCTCTAAAAATTCCTTCATACTCTCCGCCAGTTCCTTTTGAAGATTAATTGTATTATACTGGCTTACATCTACCGTCTTTACCTGTATATCCAATTCTTCCTTTCCCGGTACCTCCTGGGTATCATCTGTTAAAATATTTTCCTGAAGGCTGAATTCATCATCTTCCTCTTCCTCGGTTTCATTTTCCGCCTCTTCCCGGATCGTCTGCTGATCCACCGCATAGTCTGAAGTGATGAATCCACCTGTTTCTTTCATCTGTTCATATTTGATCTGCTGCCCCTCATCCAACGGCACATGAAGCATTTTCAGCTCCAGAGCCTTCAATACATACCGTCCCTCTCCAAACCAAAGGAACATTTCATCACATTCCTCAACACATTTTGATTCCAGTCCAACCCTGTGATACAGGTAAGCAAGCTCATAAGCCCACTTCTCACGATAATCCTTTTTCTTGAGTTCCTCCAATACCTCAATGCGTTCTTCCAGACTCACTTCCTGGGCTTCATATAATTTATATTGCAAAACATATCTTCCACTGTCCTTCGGCGCGAGCTTGACGAATTCCTTATAATATTCAATTGCCTGAACATATTCCCCCAGTTTTATGGACAGTTCACAAAGCGAATATACGATCAACCGTCCCCCTGCATGTCTTTCATATGCTAACAGAAGGATATCTCTACTGTCTTCAAGTCTTCTGTTTATTTTATACAAATCACTGATCGTACACAGCATCATGACACTTTTGACTCTGCGCCAATCAATACTGTCTGCTACCTTAACAGCATCTGCATATCTTCCTTCTGAAATCAGAGATTTTATTTCATCTGCACGCACTTTATATTCAAATTTATCCAAGGTACTCACCTCATATATACTTCTTCGAAAAGCATAAATATCCTATTATTATTTTTCAGTTTACCATACGGCTTTTCTTATGTCAAAAATATCCTCACAGGTTTTAAAGTAAACCTCCATCATGCTCAACCTGCCGCTTTCGCGGGCCGCATAGCCATCCATGCTATGAAAGTCCCTGACTTTCATAGTAAATTGCAGAGCTGTGCAAATTCCTTCAGGTTGAGTGCCTCTCCTCTGATCGTCATGGAAAGCCCCATTTTTTCAAGAGCATCATACACCTGCTGCCTGCTCACTTTCATTCTCTCACCATCACTGTCTGTAAGTGTCTCCGAATTGCTCAGAGCATTTGCCAGCGTTTTTCTTCTCTGATTAAAAGCAGCATGTATAATGGAAAAAAACTTTTTTTCACTGCATACTTCAACCGGAGGAACATCATATCGAATCAGGCGGATGACAGAGCTTCCTACATTAGGTCTTGGTATAAAGCAATGGGGAGAGACATTCATCACAATCTTTGGTTTCGCGTAATACTGTACCGCCAGACTTAAAGCACCATAATCTTTATTACCTGGTCCGACCTGCATCCTATCCGCCACCTCTTTCTGAACCATGATCGTAATATCTGAAACCGGTGCATGCCCTTCAAACAAGTTCATGATGATAGGTGTGGTTATATAATAAGGAAGATTTGCCACAATTTTAATGGGACAACCTTTATTTCTTTCCTCAGTAAATTTTAATAAATCAACTTTCAAAATATCCTCGTTGAGAATAGAAACATTCTGATATTCTGAAAGAGTTTCTTTCAGAATTGGAATCAGATTTTTGTCTATCTCTACAGCCAGAACCTCCCTGGCTCTCTCTGCAAGATATTGGGTCAGTGTACCGATTCCAGGTCCAATCTCTACCACACAGTCCTCATTTGTAATCTCCGCAAATGCTACAATATTTTTTAATATATTCGTGTCAACCAGAAAATTCTGCCCATATTTTTTCTGAAACGTAAAATTATATTTTTTTATAATCTCTGCTGTTACCGCCGGTGTCCCCAGATTTGCCATTCTTTACTCCTTTTGCTTTCAGGAAATTTCATAAAAATCCTGTGCATTCTTCATTACCTGCCATAATACTTCTTCCCGGGTAAGTTTTTTAATCTCAGAAAGTTTCTGAGCTACAAACGCAATATAATCTGACTGATTTCTTTTTCCCCGGTAAGGCTCAGGGGCCAGATACGGGCAGTCTGTTTCCAGAAGAATACGGTTCATGGGAATATATTCCACCGCTTCTTTAAGTTTCCTGGCATTCTTAAAAGTAAGCACACCGCCAATTCCAATATAATAATCCATATCTAAATATTCCCTGGCGATTTCTTTTGTGTAGGAAAAACAATGAATAACTCCTTTTGTCTTATGTGCCTGCCAGTTTTTTAATATGTCAAGAGTATCCTGAGCTGCATCACGGGAATGTATAATTACCGGAAGTTTTACCTTACTTGCCAGGCAAAGCTGCCTCTCAAACCATTTCTTTTGAATATCCCTGTCAGGCTCTTTCCAATAATAGTCCAGTCCAATCTCTCCAATCGCTACTACTTTCGGATTTACTGATTTCTCTTCTATCCATGTGATATCCTCCTCTTTCAGTTCTGCTGTTTCCGAAGGGTGTACACCTAACGCTGCATAGATAAAAGAATAATTTTCGGACAATTCCAGAGTTTTACTGAGAGATTTTATATCAGATCCAACATTTACAATAAATTTTACTCCCTTTTCCGGCATACTGCCAAGCAGCTCATCTCTGTCCGAATCAAAAGATTCATCGTCATAATGTGCATGTGTATCGAATATCATTTCTGTTTCCCCACTGATATCATTTAATTCTTTATTTTTTATTTACTTTCTTAAATATATTTTAAAAAAATACTTGCAAATTTAAAAACATTATACTATAATAATCCTTGCGTTGTAAAACAAAAGATAAATTAATGAGCGCCTTTAGCTCAGTTGGTAGAGCACCTGACTCTTAATCAGGGTGTCCAGGGTTCGAGCCCCTGAAGGCGCATATGAGTACCATTTTTGAGGGTTTTCTTCCTCGGGGGTGGTGCTTTTTTTGTCCGGAAAAGGCTGTTTTTATGTAAAAAGGTGTCCAGACTCCTTTCTATCAATATTTTAATAATTCCCTGCATTATTTACCGAATATATCATCAAGATGTGAAACATGCTCAGAACTCGCTATAATCTCATTGGCAAGATGCAGATAACGTCTGGTAGTATTTATATCTTCATGACCCATGATAACCATAAGACGGTATATATCAATATTACCATTTTTATTATACATATCAAGACAATAATTCGTTGCAAAATTGTGTCGGAGCTTATGAGAAGAAATATCAAAAGGCAGCTTTTTATTTAATTTCCTGACCATTAACTTTATTGTATTTGTCTTCATCATTTCCCCTGTTTTCGTTACAAAAGCCATTTCACTTTGAAAAGGACATAAAGCCCGGTATTCTTTGTATAAGACTGCTGAAAGGCGTCCTAAAGGCACAATACGCTCTTTATCACCCTTTCCATAGACAATCATTCTTTCCGTATCGCAAAATACACAATCATGCTTTAAATTACATACTTCTGCCTGACGGATACCACTGTCAAGCATAAAAGCAATAATAGCCTTATTTCGACGTTCAATCCACTCTACCGGATAACATATCATATCGAACATTTCTTTAATATCCGAATCCGAATATATCCTGACTATTTTTTTTGATGATTTCGGTACCTTAATTGTTTTATATGTAAAATTGACATCATAATTTTCGCATACCCACCTGACGAATACTTTAAAGTGGCATATATAAGTCGCAAAAGTATTTTTAGATATATCCCTGTCAACCTGATATGCAATATAATCTTCCAGATCATTCTGTGAAAGAGAATATAAATCTTTTTCAGGGCCAGTATAATGAACAAAAATACCAACAAAATTTTTATAAGATTCGATTGTCTTTTTAGAAAGTCCATTTAGTTTTCTTGAGCGGATAAACTTAATATAAACTTCATTTACAGTCATTGCATAACCTCAACATATTCTTCCAGTGTAGTTTCCCTTAAATCGATATCTTTACATTTCACATAACCTTCCGGGTGAATCCAGTCCCATTCACCATGAAATGATGCTTTTCCCTTGAATATCCTTTCAGCCCTTTTTAATCCATGGGAAGAATAATATAAATGCGCGCCTAACTTAGTAACATTTCTACTGTTATCTTTCGTCATATATTTCAAACAATATTTTGATACATTTTCCGGATCCCTAATTTTTGAAAAAGACATGAAGCCAAACTTATCATGATATTTTTTCCATGTAAGATAATCCTTATTACCAGTAGGGCTTAAATCACTATCTAACAAGCCATTAATAAACCCATGCATATGCCAGGCGCCGTCTTTATGCGTTTCAGGAATAAGCAAATACTTTACCTTACATTCCCTTCTCCTATTCAGACTATGAATAAATTCCGAAAAGACTTTTATAAAATTATCCATATCATGCCGGTCAAACTTTTCAGGATTTAAAGTAAGGGTACACCAGTATTCCCACGGATTGCAGACCGCCAATTGATATACAGTAGAAACAGCCCGAGACAAATTATTATCCAATTTATAATTGTTAACAGTTCCTTTTAAAACCTGTTTCTTTTCGTCTTCATATCCTAAAACCCGACAGGAAGAAAGAAGAGATATTCTAACTTTATAATCACCATATTTTTTGACAACAATAATATCTCTGTCATAAGGATATAAAGAAGCGGCATTCAACGAAATTTAACCTCCAAAAATACGGTATGAAGAAAATTGTCCCGAAATATGATACTTAGTCAAGTAAGGAACGTTCGTCCTCCGCCTGCTGACGCAACGGCGGGAGGACGAAAAAGCTTCATTCACGGAAATTTTTTAACGAATTAAAAATCATAAAGCAATTCAGTTTAAACAGAAGAAAATGCTTTTATCCGTTAGATCACAAAAACACAATAAAATGCAGTATAACACATTTATATTATAGTTCAAATATATATTTCTATGTTCATAGAAATTTTATCAGATCAAAATAATAAAATCAACAAAAATATTCACAATCGTAAAAAATAATCTATTGACACAAAAATAATTAAAAAGTAGAATTAAATAACCAATAAACGAAAAATAATAAAATATCGAATTAAAAAGGAAAAAAGATGATTAACTATAATGGACTATTTGAAATATTAGAAAAAAGGGAAATGAAAAAAACTGACCTTCTGGAAATCGTTTCCTCCGGAACGCTTGCAAAACTGAACAAAAATCAAAATATACAAACTGAAATAATAAATAAAATATGTGAATATTTAAAGGTACAGCCGGGGGATATAATGGAATATTCAGAAATTGTAAGCATATCATTGATAGATGAAAATGACATGGTCTATAAAGCAGGATATAAACAAATGATTATTATTGAATATCCAGAATATAATGACGAATTTACAGAAGAAAATACAAGAAAAGAATGCTTAATAAGCAAAAAAGTATATGGAAATACTGATGATATAAAAAACAACAAATCAGAAATTCCTAAAACATTCATAAAAGAAATAGACGCATATAAAAAAGAACCATTTTTAAGAAATAAAATAGCAGAATTATACAAAAAATAGGGTCTTATTTCAGACCCTATTTAAAAAAATCTTTATATCAAAATTACAAAATAGTAAAATTTTTGTCTGCAGAGATATCGTTTTCTTTTATTTTACAATAGTATTGAATTCAAAAAAAAGTTATGCTATTCTTATAAAAAGGGGAAAGTCAATGAAGCGGCTACCCTAAAAAATGAAAACTGTTACTTAAGAACAGCCGTCACTAGTAGCGTAGTGGCGGCTATTTCCTTCCCTTGAAGATCATGTAACATAATCCAACAAGGGTACAAATGAATATTCCAATCTGAATCAATTCAGAGTATGTAATATACATCAACATCCCCTCCTTTCTTTCGTCTGGAGGGTGAAGCCCTCCGATAAAACAAGAGGGTAACCGCCTTAAAGCTCATTAACTTTCCTTGAATCGGATTATAGCAAACAAAATATACAATGTAAACAAATAGACAAGGGGAATTGAAGATAAAGTGCAATGTAAGCGTCAAATAAGATAGTGGATAGAAAAATAACCACCACCCCTCTATACTGA
>CAMWFQ010000046.1 GCA_947173495.1 uncultured Lachnospiraceae bacterium
GAGGCATTCATCAGCGCGCTCCGGCATTCTGCCTGCCAGCAATACGACCTGATTGATTTTCTTAGGAACTGTGTGGAATTTATAAATATCATTTGCCTCATTTAGCGTGCATATGGCATCCACGGAAATCGCCCCTTCCGCATCGGCAATTTCATCCATATGCAACAGTGACTCCACACTTTCTTCCGTAAAGCCGACCGTAGACAGAAGCCGGAAATCAAAAAAATTCTGATTTGCCAGGTAGGAGCTCTCAGTTGCAATCATGGCCGGAGTGGTGGCTTTTAATCCCGTAAACAGCCCTACCCCCAGCATTACAATGGCGAGAATTGCCATATACCGCCCAAAACTTCCTTTGATTTCCCTGATCGTTGTTTTGATCATCCCGCTGCTCATCCGTTTGCTCCTATATCGCATATAGGAAAGATCATAAAAAATCTGTGGCCTTTCCTGTTTTTTCCTTCAAACGAGTTCTGCCAAAAGGGTTCTGCTTCCGGCCGATGTTCTGTCAGGAGACATTCTACCATTCGATTTCCTCCACCGGAACAATATGCTCGTTCAGCTCCATTTTCTGCACGGTTCCGCTTTTTACTGTGATAACTCTGTCCGCCATGGCCGTCAGCGCCTGATTGTGGGTAATGACCACTACCGTCATGTTGTTTTTGCGGCAGGTATCCTGTAGTAATTTTAAAACCGCCTTGCCGGTATGATAATCAAGTGCACCGGTAGGTTCATCGCAGAGCAGAAGCTTCGGATTCTTGGCAAGGGCTCTGGCGATGGCAACCCTTTGCTGCTCCCCGCCGGAGAGCTGTGCCGGAAAATTCCCCGCCCGGTCCTTCAGTCCCACCATCTCCAGAACCGACATGGCATCCAACGGATCTTTGCAAATCTGGGCCGCCAGCTCCACATTTTCAAGAGCCGTGAGATTCTGCACCAGATTGTAAAACTGGAAGACAAAGCCGATATCAAAGCGCCGGTAGGCTGTCAGTTTCTTTTTATTATAAGAGGAGATTTCTTCGCCATCCAGAAATACCTGGCCGCAGGAGAGAGCGTCCATTCCTCCGAGAATATTCAGGATCGTGGTTTTGCCGGCACCGGAGGCTCCCACCACCACACAGAATTCTCCTTTATTGATTGTAAAATTTACATCCCTGAGCGCCTCGATATCTACTTCTCCCATATGATATGTCTTGCCCACGTTTCTAAATTCTACAAATGAGTCCATCTGCATTCCCTCCTGTGCCTGCATCTGCCTGTATCGAAAAAATTGAGAAGAACAGCGAATTTACCAGATATTTTAATAAGAACAGTTTAACATATGCATTTGAAAACAAAAACACTCTGAATCTAAAAAAACTATAAAATATCAGAAAAAGTTTGCGTTCATGAAACGACTGTTGCTGAGCATAGAATTTCACTACATAGAATTACATTCATAAAATTTCATATCATCTTACGCCCTGTCCGGGGCAGGAGGTAATAGCATGTCCAGGGAAGAACTGAAATTAATTGAACATATTTCCGTCATTTTGCTGCAGGAAAAACTTATTTCATTAGAAGAACAGTTACGGATGCTGAGGCTGATCAGGAAGGAGGAACAGAGAAGTTGAGAGGAAGACAGGTGGCAGACATGATAAAAGGGTGTATCTTAGGATAAGAAAGGCAGCCGTTGTTTTTGTAGTGCTATACTGGATAAAATTTAATTGATTTAGAAGCGGAAAAAATATATATTATAACTATAGGGAAAGGCATGTACCGGTTCAAGTGACGGAAGGAGAAGCTGAGTATGGCGAGGTCGATCAGCATAGGGCGGCAGGATTTTGAAAAGATCAGGGTCAATCATAATTTTTATATAGATAAAACGGATTTCATCAGGCAGTGGTGGGAAGAAGGGGATGATGTGACACTGATCACCCGCCCCAGACGTTTTGGGAAAACACTGAACATGAGCATGGTCGAACAATTTTTTTCAATAGATTATGCCGGACGCAGCGATCTGTTTGAAGAACTTTCAATCTGGCAGGATGAAAAATACCGCCAGATGCAGGGAACCTATCCTGTGATTGCTCTCAGCTTTGCAAAGGTGAAAGAAACTTCTTATCAGGATGCCAGGAAAAGGATATGCCAGATTATTAAAGATGTGTATAACCGATTTGACTTTCTTGTTGACAGCGGAAAGCTGAATGAAAGCGAGAGGGAAGCATATCAAAAGATATCGGCCAATATGGAGGACTATATTGCGGCGGATTCTCTGAACGCTTTGTCAAACTACCTGATGCGGTATTATGGCAGGAAAGTGATTATTCTGCTGGATGAGTATGATACGCCCATGCAGGAGGCCTATGTGGGCGGGTACTGGGATGAACTGGCGGTGTTTACAAGGAGCCTGTTTGGCGCAACTTTCAAGACAAATCCCCATATGGAGCGTGGGTTAATGACCGGCATCACCAGGGTAAGCAAAGAGTCCATGTTTTCAGACTTGAACAATCTGGAAGTGGTGACAACGACTTCGGAAAAATATGCGGACAGTTTTGGGTTCACGGAAAAAGAGGTGTTTGCAGCACTGGAGGAATATGGGTTGGCAGGGCAGAAACAGCAGGTCAGGTACTGGTATGATGGTTTTGCTTTTGGCGGCAGGACGGACATTTATAATCCCTGGTCGATCATTAACTTCCTTGACAAGGGAAAGGTGGGGGCCTACTGGGTGAACACCAGTTCTAACAGGCTTGTCAGTAAACTGCTAAGGGAAGGCAATCCTGACATAAAGAAAGATTTTGAAGAATTGCTGAGTGGGAAAAAGCTCGAAGTGGAGATGGATGAGCAGATAGTCTATAACCAACTCTCCACAAAAAAGAACGCCATATGGAGCCTGCTTTTGGCCAGCGGCTATTTAAAGGTGGAGAGGTATAAGGCATACGTTACGGAGTATGGCGAGTGGCGGCAGGATTATGCTCTGGAACTGACAAACTATGAGGTACGGGTCATGTTTCGGGATATGGTGCGCAGTTGGTTTGACAGCTCATCTTCTAACTATAATGACTTTATAAAGGCGTTGCTCATGGGCGATGTGGAGGCGATGAATACCTATATGAATCGGGTGACACGAGATCTGTTCAGTTATTTCGACACGGGTACGAATCTATATAGCGAACCGGAGCGTTTTTACCACGGTTTTGTGCTGGGGCTGATGGTGGAGCTGTCGGACAGGTACGTCATAACATCGAATCGAGAGAGCGGTTTCGGACGCTATGATGTCATGCTGGAGCCAAGACCGACCGTCCGGGGTCTGGATGCTGTCATTATAGAATTCAAAGTAAATAACCCCCAAAAGGATAAGTCGCTGGAGGACACTGTCCATGCCGCCTGTGACCAGATTGAAAGGATGCAGTATGACACTATTTTACAGGCCAAGGGCATATCAAAGGCGCATATCCGGAAATATGGTTTCGCATTCCGGGGCAAAGAGGTGTTGATTGGATGAATTTAGCACCGCGGCTTTGACCAGTCGGGCTGTTTACATGGCTGACAGCGTTATCTGACGGAATGAATAAGCGGGATATGGAAGCTTTTATGATTTTCCGATTCCGGTAAAAAATCCGGATCCTAAAAGATATGCAGGATCTATCCGATTTTCAGAATGGGGAAGCGTAAGCGGATGATGGAAATGATCAAGAGTATCCCGGATGGCGGAGAAACCGGCTGGGACGCTCTTTTTTTCATGCGCCAAAGTTGCTTTCCAGGAAAATGGAGCTCGGAAAAGGAACGGAAAGCGAGCTTTTGGGATGAGTGAGAGCGGTTTATTGTTCATGAAACAAACACTTTGGGGCATAAAATTATTAAGCTTATATCCGCACAAGGAGCAAAAGAACATGTCAAAAGACAAGTTAAGCCTGATAGAACAGATTTCACTATACATTTGAGGGAAACCCATTGGCAGACAGGGAAATAAACAATACGATTTACAGAACAGATATCTGAAATTTTCAAAGATCTGGAGGTGAACCCATGGGAAATCTGCGTGCAGTTATCTATAACCGTTGCAGCACGGAAGAGGAATCCCAGAAGGATGCGCTCATAAAACAGGTGCGGGAATCCAAACGCTGTGTCTTCGAACAGGGCTGGCAGCTTGTTGATACCTATGTGGAGGCAAAGAGCGGAACAACCGTAAAGGGACGTGCGGAGTACAACAGACTTTATCAGGATCTCGAGAGTGATAAATTCGATATTATAGTAATCAAGAGCCAGGACAGACTGATGCGCAACACAAAGGACTGGTATCTGTTTCTGGACAGGATGCAGAAAAGCCGAAAGCGTCTTTACATGTATTTGGATCATAAGTTCTACACGCCGGATGACGCTCTGATCACCGGAATCAAGGCTATCCTTGCGGAGGAATACAGCCGGGATCTGAGCAAAAAGATCAATAATGCCCACAGAAACCGGCAGAAGGAAGGGAAAAGCTTTGTATTTACCAACCAGACGTACGGTTTCAAGAAAATGCCGGATAAAAGCATAGTCGTGGATCAGAAGGAAGCGGAAATGATCCGCAAGATTTTCAACCTTTCGGCAAACGGTTATGGAACACACTGCAGCGCGGAGATTTTATATCAACAAGGATACCGCAACCGGAAAGGGAAGAGGCTGAGTCCTTCCCTTATCCGTAATATCATCCGTAATCCAATTTATAAGGGGACCGTTGTTCAGAACAGGATGCACTATGATTTTGAGAGTAAGCAGCTCTGCAAAAATCCGCCTTCGGAATGGCTGTTCCATGAAAACGCAGTGCCTTCGATCATTGATGCGGATCTTTTTGAGAGGGCGAACAGAGGGCTGGATGAAAGGAAACAAGAAGGGAACCGGGATGGTGCTTATGTAAAAGGAAACAGCCCGGGGAAATATGATTTATCAGGCAGGCTGTTGTGCGGAATGTGTGGAAGTCCTTTTTACCGTACCGTCAGACGGCGCAAAACCGGAAAGGTGACGGAATGGAAATGCAGCAATTATCTTCAGAACGGAAGGCAGGAGCCGCAGCTGCGAAGAGATCGGATCCGCAAGGTGGAAAAAAATCGGTCAGACGAAGACACAGGGTGCGACAATGTGCATCTGGACGAAAGGAAGCTGCATGCGGCGTTGGAGCAGGTCTGCCATCAGAAAGATCAAAAGATAGAGGTGAGAAAGGATGTCTTGCTGAAGGAAACGCTGGCTATTCTGCGGAAAGCTTTAAATGACGACAATGTTCTTTTAAAAAAGGAAGGCCTGGAGGTGGCGCTTGACAAGATCATACAGCAGAAAAATACGCTGCTGGAAAAGCTGTTGGAGGGAATTATTACGGATGCAGACTTTAAGTTGAAAAATGAGGAGCTGGGAAGCCGGAAGACGGAGATGGAAGAAAAGCTGAAGTTTCTGGAGGACGACATTCTCCGGAATACGAGATTGGAAAGCAGGATAGAAGCCATTCGTGAAAAACTGGAAGACGGGATAATCGAGCAGGCGCAGATGGCGAATATGATCAAAAACATTTCTAAAATTGAAGTCTTTCCCACCTATCTGGATGTTTATTTCGATTCCCGGACACTGTTGGGGCGTTCCTCGGAAAATCTTTCTTCCACAGTCAGGAGCAAGACCGACACGCTTACGGCCATTCGTATGGAACAGACATGCAGCACGTCTCACCGGCCCATGATCGAAGAAGAAAAGAAGAGGATTTTAGATCTTATGGAAAAGAAACCCGAAATTACGGCAAAGGAAATTGCCGGTGAAATGAACGTAAACCTTTCTCTGATACATAGAAGGATCCGTGAATTGAAAAGGGAAGGAAAGATCAGGCACAGTTCCCCTAACGGCAGAGGCGAATGGCAGATTTTATCTCCCTTTCACGGATAAGCCTTGCTATTAGCTTTTGCTGCAGGGGATACTTAAAACAGTTTGAAGAAAATGTTCCTGCCAAAGGAGGACAATTTAGACAAATAGTTTCAGAATAAACTTTTGAATATCCATTTCTATCCTTTCCGTCCATCGGCTGAATACCTGTGATCCATAAATAATCAGATATCCCAGCCCGCGCCTGGCAGCCAGAAATTCTCCGATAATCACACCTACCAGAGCCAGCCCAATATTCACCTTCATGTTACTGAGGATTGCCGGGATGGAGGAGGGCAGGACAACTTTGCCAAAAGCATCGAAACGCCGTCCGCCCAGTGTATAGATCAGTTTCAGCTTCTCGTGATCCACCTGCTTGAAGCCGGTATAGATATTAATGATGGAACCGAATATGGCCACGGATATTCCGGCTACAATGATGGTATTGGTGCCGGTTCCAAGCCATACAATGAAAAGTGGTGCCAGTGCGGATTTGGGCAGACTGTTCAGGACTACCAGATACGGTTCCAGAATATCTGATAGTGTCCTGGAATACCACAAAAGGGTAGCGGTAAGGATCGAGATCAGAGTGATCAGGAAAAAGCTCAGCAATGTTTCCAACAGAGTGATTCCTGTGTGGGAAAAAAAGGATCCGTCGAGAAGCATCTCAACAAAATAAGAAACGACCATGCTGGGACTGCTGAAAAAGAAAGTATCGATCCACCCCAGTCTGCCGGCGCATTCCCACAGGGAAAGAAACAGGATCAGGATCAGAATACGCAGCAATGTGACAAAATGATGATGTCTGTGATGCTTCCGGACATAAAGCTCCTGAGCAGATAACTGTCCTGTATCATAAGAATCCTTTCCGGAGGATTCAGGTTGTTTCTGTACTGTACTCATCAGAAATCTCCTTCCATAATAAATTAAACAGATCCTGGAATTCCGGCGCGCTTCTTGCAGCCAGAGAGGAGCTTTCTGACAGGGTGAGATGAACCGGAATATTATTTTTGACGGCAGCCGGACGCCTGGTAAGAACCAGGATTCTGTCAGCAAGGGATATGGCTTCCGACAAATCATGGGTGATCAGAATCGCCGTAATGCCGCAGTCTTTTATGATCTTTCCGATATCAGAGGAAACCATCAGACGGGTCTGGTAGTCCAGTGCGCTGAAAGGCTCATCTAAAAGAAGAAGTCCGGGCTCCATAACCATGGTCCTGATCAGAGCGGCTCGCTGCTTCATTCCTCCCGACAACTCCGCAGGCTTTTTATCCTTGAATTTGTACAGGCCATAATCAGATAAAAGTTTCAGGGCAAGCGACTCTTTTTCCGGGGACAGGCAGTGGTTAATCTCCGGCCCCAGAAGAACATTCTTCCAGATAGAACGCCATTCAAGGAGATGATCCTGCTGCAGCATATATCCGATCCGTCCTTTTTCCCTTTCATTTAATATAACTTCGCCTGATTCCGGGCTTATGAGACCGGCTATGATGGAAAGCAGGGTAGATTTGCCGATGGTACACAGTTGGAAACTTTTGGCGGGGAATTTATGCTAATGGGACAGTAAAATTTGCGTCTATGTGAAATATGGCAGGCATGGTGATCCTGGTCTTCTGCGACCATGAGTATCAGGAACTCCGCAGCCGCATCCCCTTTGTTGTTTACGATAGATATTTTGAAAACAGAGGAAGAATTTGCAATCTTCAGCTTGATGACCGGGATGGAGGGCGTTAGGTGGGCGAATATCTCCAGCGTTTGGGGCATCGAAAAGTTCTCTGCATCGCTGATAATCAGGAGTGTATGGATCAGCAACGGAGGAGGGCCTGTGCAGCTATACGGCCATTTTTGCCGTGTCAGATTTTTACGCTGTGGATCTGATCCATTTTTTATAAAACTCCATTGGGCAAAATTATCTGACCTGCATTCTGTGGACGTATCTCCCCATGGGCATATCCTCTATTCTGGCCGTTGCGGTTCGATGCCTGGGCTGTGCTGCCGGCATTACTTCGGCAGTCGTAAACACAGGGCTAAATTATGCGCTGATATTTGGGCATTTCGGACTTCCGGCGTCACCGTAGCGGCAGAGGCCAGCGTAATTTCCCGGTTTGCCAACATGCTGCTGGTCGTTTTCTACCTGATTCGGCTACGCGGACAAAAGGGGTTTCGGTTTCCTCTTTCTCTTGGTACAGGCGTTTCCCAGGCTGCCGGAATCCTGATCGGCAAGCGACTGTACGCAGCGGGAAACGATCCCTGCTCGATTGTCTGGAAATGCTGTGCTTTGGCTTGGAAATGTGATAGAATACAAGCAGTTTTAGAAGCTCCCTATGAATAGAAAATTTAACATACAATATTGCAGAGAAAGAGACAAGATTTTATGGAATCGAAAATATATGATGCGCTTAAAATCAGATATATTAAGCTTCATTTTACCGTAGCCATGCTTGAGGATACGTATCTTCCGGCCGACAAGGTTTCCGCACTGCGAGGAGGAATGGGGGAGATGCTGCTGCGGGCAAACTGTGTGCGCGACCGAAACTGCGCAGACTGTGATTTTGAATCCGAGTGTATTGTAAGAAGAACAATGTATTCGAAGTACAGGATAGTGCCGCAGTTTGTGACCACGGACGACAGCGTTGGGTATATCCTTGAGTGTGAAAATTACGATAAGCTGTTTGCTGAAGGTGATTTGCTGCAGTTTAATCTGATTCTGTTCGGAAAGGCCATCGTGTACTTTAATCAGTACATGCAGGCTTTTTTCGCCCTTGGAAACGAAGGGATCGGGAAGGAGCATGCAAGATACCGGATTGTTTCCGTAACCAATACCCAAAACCATCCGCTGCTTGAAGGCGACGCGGTTCATATGTTAAATTACCGGATACAGACATTAGGGGAATACGCGGATTACCGTATCCGACGCATGAACAGGACAGGATGCCAGAACAGACTGGTATTCCATACGCCCGCAGCCCTGAAATACCGGGGGAAATTTTTGGAGGAATATCACATTGAGGCTATATGGGATGCGGTGCTCCGTAGAATATATATGCTGGAATGTTTTGAAGAAATAACGCAGAATGTGTATAATATTGATGAATTTAAGACATTGATACTGCCGGATATTGTGAAGCAGGAGGTAGGACGTGTGGGCATACAGCGTTATTCCTCCACACAGGATCGAAAGATGGTTTTGAATGGAATCAAAGGATATATAGAGCTAAGGCAGGTCCCGGAACAGATGTTGCCCTGGCTTTTCGCAGGGGAGCTGATACATATCGGGAAAAATACCAGCTTTGGATTTGGAAGGTACAGTGTAGTATAAATCAATTCTTAATAATGAGTCGGAAGATAAAGGAACGTTACAAGTAACGAAAATCAGGAGGACGACACTATGGCTAAGAAGATCATGAGAAGAAGAAAACATTTTATAGCGGTGTTAGGGACAGGAAATTATACGCCATGTATTTATTTTTTGGAGGAGCAGACCTGTGATACAAAATTCGTGCAGGAAGCTGTCCTGAAACTGGCATGCGGCGAGCTGCGTGCGGATGACAGGGTTACAATCTGTCTGACAGAGGGCGCGCGCAGGCAGAACTGGGAAGACCGCAGATATACCCAGCGGGAAATAGAGAATCATAAGGGTATGGAGGGGGAAATATACGAGGGGCTTCATACTGTGCTAAAACGCTGTTTAGGAGAGATGCCGAATATCAGGATCGAGGAGAAGAATATTGCCACAGGGCAAAACAGCCGGGAAATCGCCCGGATGTTCTCGGAGATTTATGAGGTCATTGACGAGGAGGAAGAAATCTACTTTGACGTTACCCACGGACTCAGAAATATTCCAATGCTGGTGATGTCAGTTCTGGAATATGCCAAGGTGACAAAGAATATCGCAATCGGTGGTATCTATTACGGCGCGTTTGAAGTAGGGGAAACAGATCCGGAGACGAAAAAGAAGATAGCGCCAATCTACGACCTGACCTTTTACCATATGATTATGAACTGGTCCAATGCCGCGAACAGCTTTATAAAATATGGGCATGGGGACGAAATTAGCGATCTGGCGAAAGAGAAGTGGGGAGTACGCGCCAGGACAGTGCCAAGAGAGCAGAAAAGCCAGATGGAGGAATTGTCGGGCAATTTAAACAATGTGGCGGACAGGTTGCAGAAATTTACGGCCAGTATAGAGACGGGAAGGGGGAATATTGAATACAATCAGAGCGTGAAGAAATGTTATGAAAATTATGCAGCGCAGAAGAAAACCACATCTGAGAAATTAATAGAAGAATATTATCCCTTCCGGGAGTTGTTGGATAAGATCGAACACAAAATGGAAGTGTTTAAGGATGCAGAGTCTAATCTCGAAGTGGGTATGGCGGTAGTTGATTGGTGCATTGCCAATCACATGGTACAGCAGGGATATACGGCATTGGAGGAAACCGTAAAAACCTTTTTGTGCGAAAAGATTGGGGCACCGCAGGATGAAGAGTTCTGGCGGGAAACAGTGGTAAAGCGGTTGTGCAGCGGCCTTTACAATGTGGTTGGAAAGGATCGTGAGGCGATGGACAAAAGCTTTGAAGATTGGAAGATTTTTTTGCAGAAAGCAGGAGAAAGGGGTGGACGGATTGATAACGGGCAAATTCAGGATGGACTCGAAAAAGGCACTGAGTTGTACGAAATGATCATTGGAAACGAGCAGCACAGGAAATTAATGAAGCTTATGGATCAGATCGGTAACAGGAGAAATGACATCAGCCACTTTGGTTTTACAACCAGTACTGCAAAAGCGGAGGTTTTAAAAGACCAGTTGAAAATAAGGTGGGATGAGTTTAAAGAGATACAAAAAGAGTGGGATTTATAAGACTGCCTGAACGGGAATAAATCATGGGAGATGAACATATTATGAAAAATATTTTGCTTCTGGCTATGAGCACACTGGGAAGGGAAATTAAGGACAACTATTATACTTATGGGGACGGGGAGGTTCTTGTCGGCCAGAGCCAGTTGGAACCGATCACCCATATGGTGAGCCTTGAAAGGAAAAGAAAGGGAGAGCGACTGGACAAAATCGTCATTCTGGAAACGGAGGAAACTTTACTGGAACGTGACGAGAGAAAATCAGCAGTGGATTTCTACAAAGAGAGAGTGGGCGGATTTTTGGACGCAGATGTAGAGTTTGTAGATGTACAGATTGACGTGGAAAATCCGGCCAATGGGATAGCCAGGGCTACGCAGATTCTGCTTCAAGAATATGGCGAGCAGAAAAAGTATAATGAAAAAGTGAATCTTTGGATCGATACCCAGGGGGGCTTTAGGGATATTGTCATGGTTTTTAACGCAATTCTCTCACTTTTGAGAGAGCAGGGGATTGAGCCTAAAGGAATTTATTCAATTAGATATACGCCCGGCAATACGAAGGAGAATCCATGCCCTGTCATAGATCAGACAAGAAACTATGATATTTTCAAATTTGTTTCGGCTATGCAGGAATTTATGGATTATGGGAAAGCAACAGGGTTAAAAAAGTATTATGGCGAAGAGAACCGCGTCGTACAGGCGATTGACGAAATAGCAGACGCAATCCAAATGTGCCAACCGCAAAAGTTTGAAGATGCGATTCGAAAATTTGCATACTATTTAGAATCCGGGATTTATGAAAACGAGGATCCATACCTGCGTCTCTTTGCTGATTTTATGAAAAGTGATTACGGCGTTTTGTTACAGCAGCCCGATAATACAATTGAGCAGATCAAGTGGTGTGTGAAGAAAGAGTTCTATCAACAGGCAATGACAATTTATATTGAGAAAATGCCAGAGTATTACTATAAAAAAGGGATACTGACGTTGAAAATAGATTCTGAGGCAAAAACAGAGGGCGGAAAGAACCCATATGCTAAAGCATTTTATGAAGTAATGTTTGACGAAATGCTGAAAGATGAAAATGACACGATACTGGATTCTATTTTGGATTCTATCTTGACTTCTGTGGCCGGGCGAGAGAAGGTAAATGAGCGGGTATGGGCGGAATATTATCTGGATGAGGAATTGGCGACGGTAGAAAGTGATAAGTTGAAAAGAGCAGTCAATGCCCTGATAAAAAACATAAGACAACGTTTTAAGCCTAGCGGAGATCCCATGCCAATACAATTAGAACAGGAGGGAGCAAGAACAATACGGGGCTATATAAATGGGATGCGTAATGATTCGGGAAGGGGAAATCGCCAGGAACTCTTATATGGATTCAGGATTCCTAAAAGAGATTCTCTGGAAAAAAAGATGATGGCAATCAAGGCGGCGAAGGAAAAGGAGCCGGGGGCTGTAAAGATTATGGAATATTATCTTGCAATGAAGCTTTTGCGCAATCGTATGAACCATGCAAGTGAAAATGAAATAAGCGAGGAGGAAAAGAAGGTAATTAGGTTCTTAAAATTGGAGCAAATAGATATCGGCTTTCAGGCAGGTCAGAGCGGAATGAAACTCGATTATCAAAAGATTAAGGCTCTTATTATAGACGGATTGGAGTTATCTTGAAAAAAGCAGACCAGGGGCAAGGGGTTTGTGCCTCCTGTTCTCTACTCCTCGCCCTTAGCAACAGCGACGAATACCGCGACCAACGCAGCATTTACTATAATTGTGATAGGCTCGAACAATCGACGTTTATTAGTAAGGAAAACAGAGATTTGGTTACAAAGATAATTAAGAGACAAGGAGAACAGTATTTTACCTGCTAGGGATTGTGATTACAGGAGAGTTGTAGAGCTTACGCCAGAAGGTGAAAAAATGTATCAGAAAATATTGCATTTGCGCCCGTTATATATTAAAAGAGCATCAATGAATTTATTTGCTCGAAGCTACAGGCTCAAAGCTATTTCTTTAGGTCTGGACAGGAGGTGAAAATCTTGGAACCACCTGATCTGGCAGAAGATTTTATGGGATATTGTTCAATAGCAAAAAAATATAGATTATAGGTAATTTAAATATTAAAATTGAAAACCATGTGGAGGGGAGGTATAATAATAAAAGAGGAAATTTATAGAAAAAATCTCTAAAAAACCACTATTGCCAGAATGCTCCGACAATTACATACAAAAATAGCTCTTGAAACCCTTGATTTTAGCGGGTTTGAGAGAGACACCGTAGAAATGAGAAAAGCCCGTTTAGGGCATTGATAAACTGCACAAAAAATGCATATTAGATATTTGCCGCACATTTTCATCCATTGTAAAAACCCCACTACATGCACAGCGGGATTTTGCATATCTAAACACAGATAATGCTGAAGAGATACCGATAGCAAATATTATTTATCTCCACTTTTTAGTTGATGTCAAAGGCGTTGTCAGGAAGATAGACTCAATAGCCCCTTCACTCTCCAAATATCGGACAGAGTTTAAACGGCTGTATTTCTCAATCTGCGAGAGGAACATAATTAGTTGTTAAAGCGCATAAAGCCAGTGAGTATGAAATATAGAGAAATATTAATATAGGGCATGATGCCTGTAAGTATTTTTGATGAAGAAAGAACAGGTAATGTAATGGTTGTGAATTATTCTAATCATCCGAGCAGCACATGGAGTGAGAGACAGATCCGCGCGGCAGAAAAATTGGGGAAAGGTATCGTAGATATTCCCTTCCCCAATGTCCCGCCTAATATGGGAATTATGGAATTGGCTGCATATTCGGAAGAGGAATGCAAAAAGATTGAAGAATACTGTCCTGATGCAGTTATGTGTCAGGGAGAGTTCTGTATGGCCTATGCCGTGATCACAAGGCTGAAAGCACGGGGAATCAAGGTAGTTGCGGCATGCAGTGAGCGGAAGGTGAAAGAAGATCCGGGAACAGGCAGGAAAGAAGTAGAATTTGAGTTTGTTCAGTTCAGGGAATATGTATAGTGGGATAGAATGAATGAGGAGGAGATGAAGATGGAACAGGAAAGAGTATTGGCTATGTATGATATCAGGGGGATACAGGACTACATATTCAGGACGGCAAAAGTAAAAGATGCCATTGGTGCGTCCAAGATTGTGGAGGACATTATTTCAAATGCAATGGAGGCAGCGGTCGGATATATAAAAAAGGGAGACCGGCTCAATAGCTGGGACTTGAAATGGTATAATGAAAATGGTGTGTGTGAATATTGCGCGGAACAGCAAAAGGACGTGCAGGTTTTGTATATTGGGGGCGGCAATGCTTTTTTTACATTTCGAAACAAGGAGCTTTGTGTGGAAATCAATAAGTTTATGTCCAAATATATAATTGAGAAAACCTATTCCCTTCAGCTTGCTGTAAGCATGATACCGTATACCGGTAATTATAAAACGGATTACGAGAATATTTTCAGAGAGATGAATCAGGTAAAAGCCAACATGGTTTTTTCCAGGCCGTTGGGGGCGCTCCCGATTATGAAACGGGATGCCCAAACAGGCTATACCATTCCCTATGTTGAATCGGCAGATGGAGAGCCGGATGTAGAGGAGAGACGCCAAAAACAAGTCATGGAAAACATGGTCCGCAGTCAGATGAATAAACAGGAGAAGATATTCGACAATTATATAACAGAAAAAAGGCGTGACAGCACTCTGGCAGTTGTCCATATAGATGGAAATAATATGGGGCTGCGCATCCGCAGGCAGACGGAAGGCATAGAGGATTATGATACGGCTGTGATGGTTATGCGCAGGATTTCTTACCGTATCAACCATTCTTATAAAAAAGTATTTGAACAGATGAAGGAACATTTTGATCAGGAAGGTAAGGAAAAGAACGGCAGATCGAACAGCGTATTGAAGATAATTGTAGCCGGGGACGATATTACCTATGTCTGTAATGGCAATATTGCCCTTGACACAGTTGAATATTTTGCAAAAGAGATTGTATGTTATACCATGGACGGGCAGAAAGAGGACAGGATAAAGGACGGTAGTTATACATATCCGTTGGAAAAAGAAACGGACAAGGATAAAGTTACCAGTATGGGGTTTAGCGTATGTGCAGGAATTGCATTTATTAACAGCCATTTTCCATTTTATGCAGGATATGAAGTGGCAGAATCCTGCTGTAAGTCAGCCAAAGGCAGGGCTAAGGAGGATCGCTATAAAGGTTACAGTACAAATGAGAAAAGCGGGAAGCCTGATCGGGTGGCAAACTGGGTGGATTTTCAGTTTTGCAAAAATATCCAGGCTCAGAACCTGAACGTTATGCGGGCAAAAGAATACAGGACAAGCCATGGAGAAGAACTTATGATTCGGCCTTATTTTATTCGGACAGACGGAGATTTTGGAATAGAGGGGCAGGTGGAATGGGAAAAAACGCTGGATAGTTTAAAGAATGCCATTCGATATTTCCAGGACAGCAATAAAATGCCAAAGGTATTTGCAAAGAAACTCCGCAATACATATCCACAAGGTGAGTTCCAGATGGAATTGCTCTATAATTTTTTGAAATCGAGAGGCTGGAAGCTTCCGGATGGGAAGGATGACCTGTATTATGAAGATGAAGGGAAGAAGACAGCAAAATGGTATGACGCTCTGGAAATGTTTGATCATTTTATGACGTCTGACAGAGAAGAAATGCCAGGGGAGGGGACAGGGCATGAATAAGTTTTTTTTAAAAATTACCTTACAGAGCGATATGTGTGTGTCTGACGGAGGAGTATACAATAGCAGTGTAGATATAGATGTCTGCCATGATGAAAATGGTTTTCCATATATTCCTGCAAAGCGTATCCGTGGCTGCTTAAGGGAATGTGCGATTGAACTGCAGGACTGGGGAATGGAGATTCCATGGGAGAAGATGTTCGGAGGCAAGGGCGAGAGTGCAAAACGGGCGGCAATCCGTATCGGTGATGCACATTTGGAAGAATTTTGCGAAATGAACAGTTTGGCGAAGAAAAATACCGGTAAGACAGTATTCCATCCCCAAAACATTTTGAACCATTTCGCATATACCAGAACCCAGACAGCCATCAATCATGAGACAGGTGTGGCAGAACCTACTTCTTTGAGGACAATGCGCGTTGTTGCCAAAGGAACGGTTTTTATTGCCGAAATAAATATGGAACCTTCTTATGAAGAGACTTTGAGAACTTGCTGTGATGTTTGGCACAATATGGGGGTGTCCAGAACCAGAGGGCTTGGAGAAATTAAGGTTTCTTTGAAGCCGGCAAATAGCAGTGAAGAAGAAAGAAAACATGTGGCATATCAAGAGGGGGCAGAAATTCTGTGGTATCAGCTTCAGTTGGAAGAGCCGGTGATTTGTAAAAGCGTCAACGGACAGGAGGCAAGAACCTTGGATTACATTGAGGGAAGTAAGATGCAGGGACTTTTGTTGGAAAATGCTGCTTCCAGAGAAGAAGTTATCTGCATGATCGGCAGTGGTGAATTATTTTGTTCCAATGCCTATATTTCAATAAACAATATCCGGGGAACGGAAGTACCGGCTTATATTCATGCGGTAAAAAATGATGAAAACCATTATGTGAATGGGTTATATCCGGATCCCGATTGTGTAAAAAACGAACATCTGCAGTTAAACAGAATGAAACACTGTTATGCATACATTGATGAGAAGCAGAAGCTGCATAGGGAAAAGGTTAGGATTGAAGAACGTTATCATCACCGCAGACCGGAGGATAAAGGGATCGGGCGCGCGTCAGAGGAAAAAAATGGTGACAGCCAGTTCTACCAGATGTCTTCCGTTGAAGCAGGACAGACGTTTCAGGGATATTTTGCAGGAACGGCAGATCAGATAAAGACAATCTATAACATTCTTTCCCAACGTGGGATATATCATATCGGATATTCCAGAACCTCAGAATATGGCAGAGTCCGGCTCAGGATTACAGACATGGGAAAAAAGCCTCAGTCAATCAGGAGAAAGACGAAAAACTTTTGCGTAAAACTGGAAGCACCGGCTATTGTATATAATAAAAATGCATTTTATTCCACCAATGCGGATGATTTAATTGAGGAAGTAAATGTTGTGTTAGGCATTTCAAAGGATATGCAGGCCAATATCAGAAAGTATGTCCAGTATGTTGTTCTGGGCGGCTATAATGTCACCTGGAAATGTCCGAAGCCTGTCATTGTGGCTTTTGAAAAGGGAACCGTTCTTTCTTATTCGCTGCCCTTTGAAACGGAACTTACGGTTCCGCCCGTCTTTTTAGTAGGGGAACGAGTGACGGAAGGTTATGGGGAGGCCTCCATCCATTTTTTGGATGACATGGAAAGTACCCAGGGGCTGCTGGAAATCAGTGACGACCGGAAAGGACAGCCGGAAGGCCTTGTAGACGCAGCGGAATCTGAGTTTACCTACGCATTTGCTCATGTGAGATAAAGAAGTAAAAGAAGTGTAAAAAATTTTGCCGTTCCCTGTCCGGCTGACTGCCGGACGGGTCGGGCTTTAGTCGGGCAATTCTACCTTGCCGACAAAAGAGTAATAGATTTCGATTTCCTGTCTGCGGAGCTTCCCCCGGCGTTTCCCGTCAAGGGCTTCCGATTCGTGGATTACGATTTTCTCCACAAACTCCCGTAACAGGGTAGGGGTGAGTTCCTCAAAGCTGGTGTACTTGCGGACTACTTTCATAAACTTCTCGGCGTTTGCCGTGGCTTCCAGCGTCCTTGAAAGCTCGCCCTGCAGAACGGCGGCACGCTCTTTCAGTTCCTTTTGCTCGGCTTCGTAGTCTGCCGAAAGTTCCGTGAAACGCTCGTCCGATATGCGCCCCGCCACGCTGTCCTCATACAGCCGCTTGAAGATAGCGGAGAGTTCCGCAATCCGCTTTTCTGCCGCTTCCAGCTCTTTCTTCTTTGCGGCGTTCCGGCGTTTGCTCCCGTCCTCGGTCTGCTCGGTCAACAGCTTCATAAACCGGGCTTCATGCTTGGCGGCGTAGCTGGTGACTTTCCGTAAATTCTCGGTCACTCCGGCGGTCAACAGGTCGGTGCGGATAAAGTGCGCCGTACAGTCTGCCGTGCGCTTCTTGTAGCTGCCGCAGATGTAGCAGTCCTGCCGCCGTTTGTCCGTCTGATACCTCTGCTGGTACATGACGCTGCCGCAGTCGGCACAAAAGAGTATGCCGGAGAACAAGCCCACTTCATCATAGCGGTTGGGGCGTTTGCGCTGCTTGCGTAGCTCCTGCACCCGTTCCCATGTGTCCCTGTCGATTATCTGCTCGTGGTGGTTCTCAAAGATTGCCTGTTTGTCCTCGCTGTTGTAGATAATCTTGCTGCACTTGTAGGATTGTGTGGTGGTCTTGAAGTTCACAAGGCAGCCCGTGTATTCCCGGTTTTCAAGGATATGCACCACGGTGTTCGCCGCCCACTTGCACTCGTAGCCGGGGTGGTAGCGGCGTGTGCTTCCCGTCCGGCGGTATTCCAGCGTTCCCGGCGTGGGGATTTCCTGCTCGGTAAGCATACGGGCTATCTTGGTCGGTCCATTCCCCGCAAGGCATAAGCTGTAAATCTGCCTTACTACCGGGGCGGCTTCCTCGTCAATGATGAAATTTTCGTCCTCGTCCATGAGGTAGCCGT
>CAMWFQ010000047.1 GCA_947173495.1 uncultured Lachnospiraceae bacterium
TTACTCGCAAACCCGCGCTTTGCGCTCCCTGCCCGATTTCATCGGCCGTTTGCTCAGTTCTTTGCTGTTTTACTCGCAAACCCGCGCTTTGCGCTCCCTGCCCGATTTCATCGGCCGTTTGCTCGTTAATTGTGCAACAAAACCAAATGTCTCCTGCGGAGCCGCTTGGTTTTGTTTTGCACTAATTACATTGTACCAATAAATCAGGTTGGTGTAAACTTATTTTTGCCCCCTCGTTTCCTTTGACATACCGGCCCGCGGATAGTATAATAGGGGCAGAAAGGAGTCTGATCTATGGACTTTAACCGGGACGGGCAGGATCATGAGCAGAATAATGACGGCCATAACGATTGGGAAAATGCCCGTGAAAACTGGGATAAATGGAAGGAAGAACAGGAAAAGAAAAATTGGGACAAATGGGACAGCAACGCTTCCCATAGCAGCTACTACAACCAGCCTACTCACAAGCCTTATGATCAAGGCTTTTCCGTAGCGGCTGTCTGTTGTGGTCTTCTTTCGATTACATTAGGCTGTTGTTCCCTTTCTCTTCCTCTGGGCGCAATGGGAATCCTCTTTGCCGCTCTTTGCAGCCGTAAAAACAGGCCCTTAAGCAGCAACTGCCGCATGGGGCTCTATCTGAGCATTTTCGGCTGCATTTACGGAGCCGTCAGTCTCCTATATCTTGTAGTAAAAAGGCTTGGTGATCCGGCCTTTCTGGGAGGTAGCTTATGAATCTTTCAATCGGTGTTTATGGAACATATAACGGCCGGAACGTGCCTCTGACGTCTGCCGAAAAGGAAAAAGAACAGGAACGAAGAGAACTTATGGGGCTGGAGGACCCGGCAGGGAAATCCGGAGCCATCGGGGAAACTTCTAAGGACTGCAGGCCCGCCATCTGGAAGCAGGATCCTACAGGACAAGAACATCCTGTGGGACAAGAACATCCTGTGGGACAAGAACATCCTGTGGGACAAGAACATCCTGTGGGACAGAAAAATCCTGTAGATGAGAAAAATACTGCGGGCAAAAAGAATCCCGGAGAAGAATGTGAGACCTGTAAAAAACGAAAATATCAGGACGGCTCCGACGAGATGGTCTCCTTTAAAAGCGCTGCTCATATTTCTCCGGAAAGCGCAGCCGCAAGGGTACGGGCCCATGAGCAGGAGCATGTTTCCAATGCTTACAAAAAGGCTGCTGAAAACGACGGCAAGGTGATTTCTGCTTCCGTTTCCATCCAGACAGCAGTCTGTCCCGAATGCGGCAGAACCTATGTTTCCGGCGGCACTACTCACACCCAAATCAAATATTATAATGAAGAAAATCCATACCAGAAGGACTTAAAGACTGCAGACCAGGCGAAATACAGCGGTATGAATATGGATTATGCGGTATAGGGCATCAGAATGAATCAATACTCCAGACGTTATGAATTAAAGGACAAGGCAAAGGACACTTTGGGCGGAAACTACGGTACCCTTATTTTAGGCAGCTTCCTCTTTTCGCTGGCTATTTGCCTTGTCGTTTTTATCTTTGGATTTGCTTATTTTTTGTCAGTGGTCGCATCCCTATATTCCGGTACCGGACACAGTATCATTGCTTATCGCATTTTTCAGATCGGACTTGGGGCAGGGCTGATTTTATCCGGTTTTCTGAATTTGGGGATAACATTTCTCAGTTTGAAGCTGGCCTGCGGACAACCCGGCAACTATATGGATATTTTTTACGGCTTCCGTCGAGATACCTTCTTCAAGGCCTTGCTGCTCACCATAATCCGCCTTGCTTTCGGCTATATCTGCTGCCAGCCTTTCATATATTTCGGAAGCGCTTATGTGCAGTCCCCTGGCTCCCGGTTTCTTTGGATGACCCTGCTTGCCGGTGCCGTTGGTCTTAGCATTTATATTCCGGCGGCGCTTGCGCTGGACATTACTTACTTTCTGCTGTTGGATTTTCCGGACAAAAAAGCTGCCGGGATTATCCAGGACAGCTTCCGCCTTATAAAAGGCAGCCGCATACGCCTTTTCTCCCTGCAGCTCAGTTTTATTCCCCTCCGGCTTCTCTGCCTCTTGACTCTCGGTGTAGGCAGCCTATGGCTGGAACCATATATTCACATGACTAATACCCTCTTCTACCTGGATCTGATCAATCCTAAAAACTCATAGCCTCTTACTGCTCCGCCTCGGAAGACTTGGTATTGATCCACTTTAAGTATCCGTTGATAAAAGGATCCAGACTTCCGTCCAGTACAGCGTCGGCATTTCCCGTTTCCACCTCGGTCCTCAGATCCTTCACCAGCTTGTAAGGCTGCAAAACATAAGATCGAATCTGGTTTCCCCATGCAATATCTTTGACTTCACCACGAATATCCGAAAGCTTTTCTACATTTGCTTCCTGTTTTAGCAGGTACAGCTTTGCTCTCAGCATCTGCATGGCCTTATCTCGATTCTGGAACTGGCTGCGCTCATTCTGACACTGTACCACCGTTCCCGTAGGAATATGCGTAATGCGGATGGCTGATGAGGTTTTGTTAATATGCTGACCGCCGGCCCCGCTGCTTCGATAAGTGTCGATACGCAGGTCTTTTTCATCAATCTCCACATCCACGTCTTCCTCTATATCCGGCATCACGTCCAAAGACACAAAGGAAGTCTGCCGTTTCCCCTGAGCATTAAAGGGAGAAATGCGCACCAGTCTGTGTACACCCTTCTCGGATTTCAGGTATCCATAAGCATTGATGCCATTCACCTGAAAGGTCACAGACTTGATGCCGGCCTCATCCCCGTCCAGGAAATCCAGCACCTCCAAGGCAAAACCCTTCCGTTCCGCCCACCTTGTATACATGCGGTAAAGCATACTGCACCAGTCACAGCTCTCCGTTCCTCCCGCTCCCGCGTTCAGCTTTAAAATGGCATTGTTCCTGTCATATTCGCCCGAAAGGAGGGTTCCCACCCGAAGCTCTTCAAACTTAGCCGTAAAATCATCCAATTCCTGCCGGATCTCTACCGCCATGGAAGGGTCATCATCTTCATAACCCATTTCAATCAAAGTCAAGATATCATCATATTGGCGAAAAAGTCCGTTACATTCTTCTACGGTATCTTTTAAGTTCTTCAGTTCCTTCATTTTTGCGTTGGATTTGTCCGGATCGTCCCAGAATCCCGGCGCTTCCATTTCCATCTCCAGCTCTTCTATCCGTTTTGCTTTATTGACCAAATCAAGAGAATCCCGCACCTCGCTTAAGGGTGTCTCATAGGTCAGAATTTCCGTTTTCATCTGGTCAAGTTCAACCACATCTGCCACCTGCTTTCTATAATTCTTCACACACTAACTTCTGCGCCCACAGCACTGCTTATACTTCTTACCGCTGCCGCAAGGACAGGGATCATTGGGATACACCTTTGCATTGCCCCGCTTCACAGGCGCTTTCGCTACGCTTTCATCCTTATTGGTGCCGGTAACCTTTGCCACCTGCTCACGCTCTACCTTCTGCTCCACCTTGATATGGAACAGCAAACGTACCGTCTCTTCCTTGATATTCTGTATCATCTCGTCAAACATCTGATAGCCACTGGACTTATACTCCACCAGCGGATCTCGCTGGCCATAAGCCTGGAGACCGATCCCCTGCCGCAGCTGCTCCATGTCGTCAATATGATCCATCCACTTTCTGTCAATTACCTTCAGCAAGATCACTCGCTCCAGCTCACGGATTGCCTCCGCATCCGGGAATTCCGCCTCCTTGCTCTCATAAAGCTTTACGGCTTCCTCCTTCAGCTGCTGCTTTAAGCTGTTTTTCTTAGGCTTCTTCACCCGCTCCGCCGTTACCGGCCGCAGGGGTATGGTAGGAATTAAAAGGGTGTTCAACTCATTGAAATTCCAATCCTCCACCTCGGCATCCTCGTTGATGCTGATGTCTACACAGTTCTCCGCAATATCCGTAATCATCCTGTAAATGAAATCCCTCATGCTCTCGCCGTTTAAGACACGAAGACGCTCTTCGTAAATGATCTCCCTCTGCTCACTCATAACGCGGTCATATTCCAGCAGATTTTTACGAATGCCAAAGTTGTTATTCTCTATCTTCTTTTGAGCGGACTCTATGGCACTGGTCAAAGCGCCATGCTCGATCTCCTGCCCCTCCGGCACACCCAGCGCATTAAATATGCCGATCAGACGCTCCGAACCAAAGAGGCGCATCAGATCATCTTGCAGAGAAATATAAAATTTTGATTCTCCGGGATCTCCTTGACGACCGGAACGGCCGCGCAGCTGATTGTCAATACGCCTGGACTCATGCCGCTCCGTACCAATAATCTTTAAGCCCCCTGCCGCTCTCGCTTCCTCATCCAGCTTAATATCCGTACCACGGCCCGCCATGTTGGTAGCGATGGTTACCGCCCCATGGATACCGGCATCCGCCACGATCTCCGCCTCCATCTCGTGAAATTTCGCATTTAACACCTTATGCTGAATCCCCCGCTTCTGTAAAAGACGGCTTAACTCCTCGCTGGCTTCGATAGTAATGGTACCCACCAAAACCGGCTGCCCCTTTTCATGGGCTTCCTCCACCGCATCCACAATGGCCTTCAGCTTTTCAGCCTTCGTCTTGTATACCGCATCCTGCAGGTCCTTACGAATCACGGGACGATTGGTGGGAATCTCCACCACGTCCATGCCATAAATCTCGCGGAACTCCTTTTCCTCGGTCAAAGCCGTACCGGTCATACCACATTTTTTGTCAAAAAGATTAAAGAAATTCTGGAAGGTAATGGTGGCAAGCGTTTTGCTTTCCCGCTTTACCTTCACATGCTCCTTAGCTTCGATAGCTTGATGCAGACCGTCCGAATAACGGCGCCCCGGCATAATGCGCCCGGTAAATTCATCTACAATAAGTACCTGATCGTCCTTGACCACATAGTCCTGATCCCGAAACATCAGGTTGTGTGCCCGCAGCGCCAGAATAATATTATGCTGTATATCCAGATTCTCGGTATCCGCATAATTTTCAATATGGAAGAAATCCTCCACCTTCTTCACGCCGGCTTCCGTCAAGTTGATGACCTTATCTTTCTCGTTAACAATAAAGTCCCCGGTTTCCTCCTGCACTACGCCCATAATGGCATCCATTTTTGTCAGCTGCGCAATATCCTCACCACGTTTCATACGGCGAGCAAGCAAATCGCACATCTCATACAAAGCCGTGGACTTTCCGCTCTGTCCGGATATAATCAAAGGAGTCCTGGCCTCGTCGATCAGCACCGAGTCCACCTCGTCAATAATACAAAAGTGCAGGTTTCTTAAAACTAGCTGCTCCTTGTAAATCACCTGATTGTCCCGCAGGTAATCAAAGCCCAGCTCGTTGTTTGTCACATAGGTGATGTCACAACGGTAAGCCTTCTGCCGCTCTTCACTGGTCATACTGTTTAAAACAACACCAACGGACAGCCCTAAGAACTCATGAATCTGCCCCATCCATTCAGCGTCACGCTTTGCCAGGTAATCGTTGACCGTTACCACATGGACGCCCTTCCCCTCCAGCGCATTTAAATATGCCGGCGCCGTAGCTACCAGAGTCTTACCTTCACCGGTACGCATCTCCGCGATACGCCCCTGGTGCATAATGATTCCACCGATCATCTGCACACGGTAATGCTCCATATTTAAAACTCTCTTTGCTGCCTCTCGTACTGTAGCAAACGCTTCGGGAAGCAGGTCATCCAATGTTTCGCCCTCACTCAGCCGCTTTTTAAACTCGACGGTTTTTGCCTTCAGTTCTTCATCGGACAACGCCTGCATGACCGGACGCAGCTCGTCAATCTTATCTGCCAGAGGTTCGATCCTCTTCAATTCCCGCTCGCTATGTGTACCAAAAATCTTATCTATGATTTTCACGTGATTTTCACACCTTTCTGCAGCCTTCCAAAAGGCAGCCACAATATATTGTAACAGAATTTACATTCATATTCAACACTAAGCACAAAAAAAGGCATATATCTATCATTTTCCTAAAATTTAGCATTTAGAACTCGATATATCATAAATTTTGTTTTGTAATCAATACATTTTTTATTCGATTCATAAAATACTATTTTACAGATCATCAAAATCATTATAATTAGTTTTAGGGTTAAGGAAATCATCTGCGTATTACAGGAAGGAAGAACGTATGACAACAGGAGCGATTCTCCGCCAGCTGCGGGAAGAAAGAAAAATAGGTCAAAAGGAAATTGCCCTTTATCTGGATGTGACCGTCGGCACCATCTCCAACTACGAGAACAGCGTTCATTTTCCCGATCTGCTTACACTGAATAAACTGGCTGATTACTTCGGCGTGACAACCGATTATCTGCTGGGCCGCACCGACTATCGCGGTGATCTTAATGTCCTAAATCGCCGCGTCTCCGATGTGTATACGGTGACGGACATCGTCAATACATTTCTGACCTTTGACGGTAATACCGTAAATCACCTTATGGAATATGCAAAATTTCTGCAGAGCAGGCGCAGCCAGATTCCTTCTTGAATTTTTATAAACAAATTCATATAAGCAGCCACACTTTACTGCCGATCCGCAATATCTTAGAAATAGCTGTTTTACGAATAAATGCTTTATTAGCCCATTGCACGAATCATAAAACAGAGATACCGTTTGTTGTATTTTTTATGTACTATCTAAAACCCTATTTCACGAATTATAGAATGATATATAATTTGTTTTAGATTCTTAAAACAACTCATTATCACAAGAAATACAGGAAGGAAAAACATATGACGACAGGAGCGATTCTCACTCAGCTGCGAAAAGAAAAGGATGTTTGTCAGAAAGAGGTTGCGCGCCACCTGAAGGTATCCATCGGCACCATCTCCAACTATGAGAACAATGTCCATTTTCCCGATCTTGACATGCTGAAAAAGCTGGCGGACTACTTTGGGGTAACAACCGATTACCTGCTGGGCCGCACCGCCTACCGCGGTGACCTTAGGGTATTAAACCGCCGCATCTCAGACGAATATACGGTGACGGACATTGTCAATACGGTGCTTACCTTTGACAGCAATACCGTCAATCATCTCATGGAATATGCAATATTTCTGCAAAGCAGGAGGAAATAAAGAAGGCGGCCAGGAAATGACCGCCTTTTAAATGATCTGAACGTTTAAAACAAATATGGTATACTGGACTTAGAAACTACGATCCCACTTTCCGCAAAATAATGGTTGTCCAGAAATTCCGCCATTTTAGAAAATGGCTGGCATTCTCTTTTCTCACGTATTTCTGTGCATATTTCCTGAACTATACCAAAAAGATTTATTCTTGCATTGGATAATTCCTCTTCGCCTTCTCCTGCACTATTATAGAAATCAACTATCCTTCGGTACTTTGTATAAGTAATCAGAGCTTCTATTTCATGGGTGTCTAATTTATGAGCGCCTTTCCCTGAATCATCTTCTTTATCTACGCTTTGTTGAATTGACTGAAAATAATTCTCCACCCTCTTTATATAATCACGAACATTCATCACTCCGTTTTTAACAGCTACATTTTCCAGAAAATGCTTTACACTGTTAAATACCACACCTTGATTGAAACCAGGGCCGATCATAATCTCCCAAATGGGCCATCCCCCTTCGCACTCAATATCCAGATATGGCTTCAATACCTTCCGATCGCACCGATACTGAATCCTTGGCGTTAAAGCAGACGCTCTCGGTTGAAATACCAGACGGCTTTCTGCCTCCTGATAAAAATCATAACGCTTTATGTAAGTACTGGTATATCTCCATCGCTCCAGAATATCCTCCGTAAGATACACTCCACTTTGCGCATATAATCTGTCCAAAATTTCAAACGCTGTATCCTTGTATTCAGATCCTTTCATTACGTCATGCGTAAAGTAATACACTTTCCTGGGCAGAATTCCCTGCTGAAAGCGAGCCTTCGCTTCTGGCTTCGCCGTATTCTGCTTATCGGTATTCACAGACCCATGCTCTTGGATGTTTCCGGAAGACTGCTTTTCAATACTTTCTGTCACAAAAGAATAATTGTTCCTGTCATAATTCATTTTTATACTGACTCCGGACTCCCGAGAATAAATAGCCCATTGGCTCAGCAGATCGTTTTTCTGACAGAATGATATGGAATAAAAATCCGCGTCATCCATATTCTTTTGCAGTGCTTCCTTAGTGAACGCACTTCGCAGCGCTTCGTATGTAAGATTATCCGGCTTCCTTTCGGTCAACCACTTTTTTACCAAATCCTCTTCATTTATCAAGCGATGGAGTTCCTTCAGCCCGTTAAAATACTCTTCCGAATCATTCATATATCTGATATTTGTGGCATATATATCACCCTTCTCCAAAATGAAGCGCAGAGTATCCGTCGTCGTATAATAATACAGCTCCATATCCTGCTCCCTTATCCTGTCTGAAGCATTGCCTCACCCTGCAGTGCCGCCATAAATGATGTATTCTCAAGGTTCAAAAACAGTCTGCCATTCCTGATGGAATCCGCCTTCAATACATGCTCCTGTCCTATCAGCTCACATAAGATCTCAACATTGTCCCTGCCGCTGGTAGTGTAGCACCAGATCCTATCCTGCGCCTCTTTTTCTGCGCTTCTTATATACCGTATATTGACACGCCGAGCAGCAATTCCTCTTGCACCTCTGTCGGTGGCGCTTTCCAGCAGGAAATCCATAATCGCTATTGTCGGATTCTCCTGATCCAGCATATAAGAGTCCATGACATCATCAAAGTCATATAAACTCACCAGCTTGACCTCATAATCATGGTCTTCTCTAAGTATTCTGGAAACTGCTTTTTCTTTTTCATCCTTTTCTTTATAATCTTCATAGAAGAGACAGATTACCTTGACCCTGATATCCAGCTCCGGTCGTTCCGCTGCCAGCTCTTTTAATTGCATTGCAAGATCCATTGCATTTTTCAGCTTATCCTCTACAATTACAATATTAATCATGCTGTTCTCCTCTCTCCTTTTCGGCTGCGCTGCAGTGAAAGTCTTTCATAAAAAGAGGAATCTTCACTGCAAAATATTTTTTACCGTCCTTGAAGTAAGAATCCGGCTGAACCATAAACTTCTCTCCTGCCAATTCCTCTATCCAGCTTTTAATCTCTGATAGCTGACAGGTGCCGGTTAAAATTCCGGATTTGCCAAACTCTACCCTTTTTAGCATTGCCGTGATCAGATTATTTATGCAGCACTTTATATAGCAATTCATGCTCCAAAGGGAAATACCGTCCTCTTCCGATTCCGGCACCTGGTTTAATTTTTTCCTGATCTGGTCAATATCTACCAATTCCTCACACTCATTTTCAATCACCAGATACTGATCCTTTTTCTTCAACTTTACTATAACTCTTTCTTCCCCCATTTGTATAGTACTATTTTCATTTATTTCTCGTTTTCCGCGGTTTTTTTCCGCAGCATTCAGCACAAGAGCATAAATGAGTAATGTCAGTTCACGGATGGAATTCCTATCATCTTTCCCGCATAAGATCTCCTGCTCACCCCCGATCTCTTCAGTTTCCAACTCCACAAACAACCTATTGTCTCCATCCATGCGGTAGAAAAACTCTTTCTTATCTCCAAAAAATTCAGAGTACTCGCTCCAACGCGCAAATTGCTTTAATTCCACTTCCGCCCGCATCTTCCGCAGCCCCCTGCGGTAGTATTTACTCACGGTAATGTCGGACAGAAGCTTTAAAACATATGCCGGGTAACATTCTTCAAATTTTGAGGCATTACCAGTATTGTTTTTATCATTTTCGGCATTATTCTGATCACCTTTAGTATAGTACCTGTATACTCGTTCATATTGTTCTCTTTGTAGGTTTTCCTTCGTATGTGTATACACCCTATTACTGTTATAGATGTTCAATTTCTTCCTGGCATTTGATATTTCATTCATATAGTCATCATTTTCCGGACTAAAAATTTTTTCACGCAGCTCCTGATAAAACAGCATCACCTTACGCAAGTCGCGTTCTGTTTTTCCGTCATCGTTTCCCTGCCAGGCAATACTCTTCATACTAACCCAGATACTTCTCGCCCTATTCGCCAGCTTCCAGATCACGATACCGGAATCCCGGTCAATTATATAATTATGACTTTCGTCACCTCCCTGTTCCATTTTTTCCAGCATTTCTTCTATTTCGCCTGACAGGTCCTGCTCGTAAACTCCCGTCTCTGCCTGTTCTCGAATTACTGCGTAATGCCTGCCGGGCTTAAGATGAAGCTTCAACTCTTTCTCCTGCCCTTCCCGCTCTTCGACAAGCCTGTTAAAGCGCTCTTCGATTTCTTTCTTCCACTCGTCCAGCGCATTTTCCGCCTTATTTTCTACAATAAACTGAACCTTCTCCGCCCCCAGAATAATCTTAAACAGCATTACCAGCTCTTCCACCTTACTCAGGATGGGGCTTTCTGACGTCCTGCACAGCTCCATAACCCGCATACTGCATATCACCATATCCGCACCATCTTGGGTAATCTTTTCGCTATCGCCAATATAATTTTCCTCTTTTAATATTTTACAAAAATTATTGTATTGGTATATATTCAATTCCCCATTTATTATAGCTTGAAGACCTGTTTCTCCTTCTGCCTCTAAGCCATGCCTTCGCTTCACACAATCCATTTTCCTTTTTAGCTTCTTCTGCTCCATATGCAATGTAGATTTCCAGTCGTACCCATCTCTGACGCATCCAACTGCATCGTCATAAAAATCAATTTCCTCCATCACCGGCAGGCTGCGAAGAAAACGCCGAATACTGTTATTCACGTTCTGAATTGTTTCCTGCCCGTTTTCCTCCCGATTCTCATAATCACTCAATTCGGCTTTGTTTCTTTTGATATAGTCCGAAAACATCCTCTCTGCTATACGCAGCTCATTATATTCGCGCAGCACGGAAAGTCTTTTCTGGGACAATTCTTGAAATTCTTCAGAGCTTTTGAACTTAATGTAAAATTTCTCCAATCCGTCCCTTAACGTCCTTGTGTTCTCCAGTCTGACCCATGTTTTGAACTTTTCCGGCACCCGGCATGCACCAATATGCTCTTCCAGCCAGATACTTTTATTGGTATCCGAGCTTGCCCCCACAAGCCTGCAGATCAGGGTAAGGTAATAAAGCTCAAATTTTTCCGAATCCACATTTCCCATAAATTGAAAGATTGCAGTCATTTTTTCCGGCCGAATAATATAGTTGCTCTTTAACTCTGTGAGCTGCTTCATCAGTAATTTGACTAAATCCTGCCTGTCTCTTTCTGTCCGCGCAGGATCGCATAATATGTCTCTGTCTAAACGGTTAAATTCCCTGATGAGCCGCTGATTCTTCAGATATGGCTTTTTATTTTCAACTTCTCTGATAACCTTGCGTATTTCCATGCTCCTGACAACAGCGTCTATAATAATCAGCAGTATATCAAAGATTGCCTCTTTTACGGACCTTTTGAACACCAGAAAAGGCCGTGAAATACACTTGAGATATGACATGAAATATTCAAATTCAAGCTTCTTATATTTGATCGGCTCATTCTCTGCAGATCGCCGGAAATCGTAATCTGTAGTAATTAATCTTAATATCCTGTATATGGTCTCGGCCCGGTCGTTTCCATGATTTTCATCCGTTAACACGCGCTGAGCCATATTTGTACAAAAAAGCCTTAAATATGCCGCATCTGCCTCCAGCAAAGAATTTTTCTTTTTTGCTTCCGATGATTTCTGCTTTTTCTCTTCGTCATATTCCTCCAGTGTACGCAGCCGGAACTTCTTTATACAATGATCCCAGTATTCTGCTACAGAGGCCGTTGAAGCCGTCTCCTTTAACAAGTCAGCCTCCTTCTTCAGATTGCAAAACACACAGGAATCCCCATGGTTTCGAAGAGATGAAATATCAATATGCAGGAAGCTGTAATAGTTCTTTTCCTGAGACTTTACATACTGCGCGCGACTTGATCCGGAATTGCGGTCTATCAGTACAAACACCTTATCAAATATTCTGATTTCCAAGGCACTTTCCGCTCCCTGATCAACCTTCAGAATAGACTCCATCAGACTCTTTGCCCTGTAAAATGTTCGACCGCTGATAATAGAGTCGTCCACAAAGTGTACGTTAAGCACTCCGGCATTTTCCATGGACGAAAGCTGTTCTACATAATTCCGGAGATATGAAAACTTTGTATAGGCATTACAGCGATATTCCTTATCAAAATCCAGCCGCACCAAAATAGCGTTTCCGCCGAATACAATATTGTTTACTAACTCAACGAACCCGGCATTACTATAGTGCATGGGAGCCACGATAATATTATACCGCTCCGTTTCCCTGTTGTAATGCCCTGTTTCCCATTCCCTCAGACTCTTTTCTATTTGATTTTTTTCATTAATCCATATGTTTTCCGTTCTGAAATAATACAGAAAATGGTTTTCATTCCTCTGGACGTGCCCATATATAAAATTATTGTGCAGACACTTTAGCTCGTCCTCCACATTTTTAATCCAATCGGCATTAATCGGCTGACCTTCAAACTCTTCATGCTTCACAATACCATAAGCCTGATTTGGAATCGTAGACGCGGCATTCACTTCGATCAATGGTAATTCTGCTAAAGGATTCTCCGGAAAACAGCAATCGCAGTCCATCGGCTCCTTATAGTCCGCCTCTAATTGGATAAAATACCTTGGCGTCGGAATGATCTTCGTACCGTTCTCTTCCTTCAGTTGGATTTCCCTATGTCCTTCCGGCTTCCAATATTTATTATCCCGCATATTTCCTACAAGTATAGCTGCATAGTTTTTGATCAGCCACGTATCATCTTCGCCTTTTCCGTTTTCATTCCGAAACATGCTGATTAAGCGGGCATGCGTCTTAAGTGTTGAATTGATCAACACCACGATTGCCAGCTTTCTATCCTTAAAATATTCCTTTCTTTCTTCATCGGATGAAAACGAACGGTTATAACGAATCCTGTCCTTATGTAAAAAGCCTCTTCTCTCTTCCTCACGTTCTAAAATAATATAGTCAACGTCCTTGCCTACTTTAGATTTATAATAGGATAAAATCATGTCTCGCATCTGTACAAGCACTGTCTCGGAATAGGTTCCGTATCCATACAGCGTCAGTTTTTCTACATCATCAATACTCTCCCGCATATCCTGAAACAAAAGCAGCGCAAATCTTGAGACAAACAGCTTATTCCCGAACAAAATTTCCGCCTCATAAAAGTTTTCAATATGAATGGTTGAACCAAGCCGCATATGAGTATGTTCAAACTTACAGCCAAAGTCCTGATCCTGAATATTTCTCTCCAGAATCATCTCCGTATAATGCTCAAAAAGCGTCTGGCTCTTTCCATTCATTGCTACTTCCTGCAACACCTCGCAGGGAATATATTTTTCAGCCCCTTTGCTTAAGTCAACAGCACTTTGATCCCGCCCAATAAGCCATTTGTCTAATCGGATACATTTTGTATGTGAGATATATGCGTTAATACTATCCGTATTTCCCACACTTCCAAGGTCCACTACAGTCTCTTCATAATCCTTTGAGTATAATATAAGCTGGCATGTTACACCATAGAACATCCCCTCCATATCCGCACTGTCAAAAAAAACTTTTATCGTATCGAATATACTCTTTTTCATGTTCTCACTGCATTGATAAAGGACTACATACACATTCCGCTTCATACGAAACAACGCCATAATCAACGCTTTGGTCAGGATTTCGCCCATTCCTTCCCCAACATTCTCCATGGAAGCATATAAAATAATCTTCTCCGTACCCATTCCTTTCTGTAATTCTATAGAGAGTTCCTGAATCCTTTGATTCTTTTGCTCCTGAGACAAAAGCTCCTGGTGATTACATCTCACGAACAGGATTCCCGTACTATACTCTATAATTTTATCTATATTGGCGCTGATACCAATACCCGTGTCTAAGCTTAAATCCTGCTTTTTTGTTCCAGCCTGTGCCTGCCCTACGGGAAACACAATGTGATATTTCGTTCCCGGCATACAGCTTGGAGCAGGCTTCCCTGCATAAGATAAATAATCGTCTCCCTGTTGACGCAAATACCCGCTATGGCTCTCTGCGCCAAAAAGACCTCCAAATGTCCTAACCACCGATTGAAATATCCGTAACCCAAAATGTTTACCAATGTTATCCGGATTGCGGTAAAACTGTTCCCAGGCAGAACCTTCCTCTTCAACGTGCATAAAAAAGGATTCAGGACGTAATCCGCTGAACTTTTCTTTCAAAAGGGGATCCCCTACCTTCTGAAGAAAATTTTCCGCAATATTCTTCGTTCCGCTGCCTCCGCAAAAATCGCCTACAACGATCTCCAAAAAGTTATATCTCTGTTTCTCCTCTTGTATATGATATTGTCTCTTCATGTAATCCGAATTACCTTTATGAACACGAACGGCTATCACACCATAGCCGGTTTCAGAATGGAAAACAATATTTTCAGCCAGCTGGCGTATAGCGGTAGCATACTGCTGCATTTCATAAACATACGCTTCCAGAGTCTCAAACCGGAACAAATCTTTATTTGCAGCCAGCACATAACATAAAAGGATAAAAGAAAAAATATCTGTCTTCCCAATCCACTCTACAATGCGCTTTGGAGGCACCTTAGCCAGCTCCCCTTGAACGTCATGTAATAATTTTACCGCACCCTCAAGCAGTTCATTCTTTGTCCGCTTTAAAGACCCTGCCTTTTTCTGTGTCAATATCTCCCGTACGTAAGCTTCATCCAAAAACTCCCCACTGCTTTGAAAAAGACCGTTGATATGGTCCCAATCCACAATCTGCAACGGGATAAAGTCCCTGGAAAACTTAACATTCTCCATCTGTGGCTTTCTCACGTCTTTTTTTACAAAATAGCAGGAATCCAAAAATTTTGAATCCGCACAATTCACGTGATATAAAAACTGTGATACTTCAAAATAATACTTGTCACTGTGTTCGTTAAACAAAACTATTATTTTCGATTTTTGATAATAATGACTGATCAAATACAAATTATACAGGCTGACAATGTCTTCTCCCTCTGCAATATTTATGCAGTAAATCACTTCATATTGATCCGTAATATTTTTAATTCTTTCCGCATATTGAACGCGCAAAAAGGAGTTCCTCGCTTTCGCAAGTACCTTTGCCCATTCCCTTTTTGTTTCGATCTCATTATTCAAATAGTACTTATACGTTACGTTCTTAAGCTCGCTGTTCGTCAGATTCCTGTGATTCTCTCTTTTATTTATAAAATTGGCAAGTGCGCTGTAGCCTTCTTGATTATCTATATTTATCAAAAAAACAATCGTATTTTTCATAGGTAGCTTCCTCGTCCGTTGGCCGTTTTATCAAGTCATATTTATGCAACTTTATTATACCGTATTCCCAAGCATCTTACAACGGCAAAGTAATCATTTACAATAATATTTTTACAATCTTGTCATTAGGCATGCAAATCATTACTGTCATATTTAGCAGGAAACTACCATGAATTAAAAACAGGTCATTTTCGAGTTTAATACATATATTATGTAAGCGCATAGTTTCGGGATAAAAGCTGAGAGATACCACGAAACTATGCGCTTACTAAGTAATCGGTAGATAGTGCGTACCTCGACTGTGAGGGAAAAATATGTGACAATAGA
>CAMWFQ010000048.1 GCA_947173495.1 uncultured Lachnospiraceae bacterium
TTATAGCAAACATCTAAAAAATCTGATCGTTGTTTTGAATCATTCATTATTTTTACAAGTAATTCATGCGGAACTGTTCTTGCATATGCTCCGGGACCTGCCATTTCAATATTTTTCACTCCAAAGCGGCGAAGTAAACCTTCTAATTCATTTGGCATAAAAGTATATGTTATACACCACGGAGCGCCTCCTTTTTCATATTCGTCTATTTCGTTTTCTCCTCCCATAAGTCCGTCTGTCATCAGTTTTTCTATATTGCTTTTATTAAAATTAAATGTATCTATTGCATTTTGTCTGTTCGATATACACCATTGCACAAAAGGGTCGTCAGAATGTTCATTCAGTATAAATTGATTTTTCTGAATCGGATTAGCAAGGTACGGCAAACTGCCCAAACGGCTTGTTACACTTATTATAATACGTTTTTTTGCAATGCGCACAAGCTCACCGATAACATGTTCCTGATTCGGATAGGTATATGAAATCGGTGCATCAAAAGAAATAACCATATCATAGGATTTATTTGTATAATCACTCAAATCTTCCAGTGCGCCTTTTACAAAAGTTATTCTGTCAATGACACCCGCTTGCTCTGCCAATTCCTTTGCTTTGTCTATCATAGGCTGAGAAATATCAAAATGTGTAACTTGGCAACCATGTTTTGCAAGAAGGATGGAAAATCGTCCACTACCTGCGCCAGCGTCAAAAACAGTATCTATACCCTCTAAATTATCAAGAAGTTTTCTCTCTATATGACTTTTCTGAATAATATCATCAATATAAGTTTCCTCACGGTGACTCTCAAGTTCACCCTTATCAGGCAGATTCCACATACGTTCAGATATTTTTCTGCTATAATCCTTAATATTATTTTTATTCACTTAAAACTCCTCCGTTAAATTTAGAATCGCGTTTCTTTACAAGTAAAGCGGTTTTGAAATCCAGTTAAACTTTAATTCATCAAAAATAGTGATAAGCCATTATATAGAATAACACATAAATCAAGAAATACCTTTCCTGTTTTGCTGAACTTTAAATCTTTATCTTGACTTCTGCGCCATTTCATATGGTGAGTATGAATCTGCCATTGATATACACAGTCGTACAATAAGCGGTATAACAATTTGTCCTTTCTCCCCAAATTTGTAAAAGCATTTCACTAATAAAAAGCCACAATGAAAAGACGCATTATCTTTCAGTCTCTCTTGACCGGTTACTATTCAAGGCTTAACCGATAAATCCCCCTCTACACATTTTCCTCCCGCACCGCCTCAATAATCGTATCCCTTCTGATCCTCCCTGTAACGGCCAAATAGGACAGGGCCACGGCACTTACGACAGCAGTCACACATAAGAGAACCTTTCCCCAGGGCAGCCAGGGCAGGAGTTCCCTCCAGGATACCTCCAGCAAGCACATCAGCATCTGCATGGCTGCAAAGGTCACTGCCAGCGCAATGACCACCGGACCTGCGGCCATGCGGAGCCCTTCCAGAAACAGCAGTCTTGCCACTCCCCGATTATCCATCCCCACTGAGCGGAGCATGGCAAATTCCCTCCGCCTTCTTAACATGGTATGATGGACTGACGAGAGCGTATTGGAAATACCGATCAGCGCAAGCAGCGCTCCGATGCAGTCGGTAACCATGGTCATGGCCTGCATCCCCACCTCGTTGTCTCTCCTTTCCCTGGCGTTGCTTATGATCAGCACATCCTCCTGCGCCATGGTCAGGCCGCACAGTTCCTCTATTTTATCCGTCACCGCCAGATCATCCTCAGGCTCCGTCCTGACCTGGAGATTGACGTGATACCTCTCCGCTTTTTCCTCCGAAAGCTCCCCTATTGCCGCATAATATACGGAAAGAGGCATGTAGAGATTGACGGTGTAGCTGTTTCTGATATCGCCGATCTGCGGCCCTTCCTGCGCCACAGCCCCGATTTCCATCGGCAGCACGCAGTCTGTTTTCATGGCGTCCTCGGTCCTTTCCTCCAGCAAAAGCTCCTCCCCCGCCGAGAGATTCAGGTGGGCGTAGGAGAGATCAGACTTCCGGGAATTGTTTACCACATTGGGATAAACAGGCGCCATACTCACGGCTACCGCCCGGATCCTTTCCTGATCATAATATCCGGAAGGATCCTCTCCTATCTGCCGGCAGTACGCGTCAAAATCCTCCTCCCGTATTCCAAACAGATAAGTCCGTATCCGGTATTTGCCATCCCGCTCTGCAATCCCCCACTTGTTCAGGTCAAGACCTGCAAAGCCTCCCTGCTCCCGAAAACGCTCTGTCTCCCGGGAGGGATCCACCCACATGGCCATTCTCGTGTCGCAGTAACAGGTACCTGCCAGCTCTCCGGGCACGGAAAGAAGCTCCTTGGGCAGCTTTCCATCTGTAGGAGCCGCCAGATCCAGTCTGACCAGAATATTATAAAAGGCCTCGCCTCTGTTTCTTTCACTCAGGAAATCATTCATGCTCATCAGGGAAAAGAAGCCGATCATCAATGTCAGGGAAAAGGACAGGGACATCACGCCTGCGCGAAAGCTCTTCCTGCCGGCATAGTGGGCAGCCCCTGCCAGCTCCCCGGTATATCCAAACAAACGATACAGGATGGGATGCTTTATATTTTTGCACGCTCTCCTTCTCACCCTGTTCTGCCTGCTTTTTTCTCTCCGCTTTTGTCTCCTGCTCCCTTCCCTTTCCTGCATCCGTATGGCCTCTATGGGAGAAAGGCCGGCGATTTGAAGGGCAGGAATCAGGGCCGCCGCAAGAACCGTAATAAGACAGGCCCCGGCGCAGAGAAGCGCAAGGGGCAGAGAAAAGTGCACCGTGATGGGGAAGTATAACAGATCCCCGAGCATTTGGGAATAAGCGCCCAGCACAGCCGCCGTAAACAGATATCCGATTCCGACGCTGAGCATAATAGGGCCCGCGGACAGCAAAAGGCCTTCTGTCAGCACAGACAATACGATCTGGGCAGGCGTAGCGCCCACCGACCGGAACATTCCCAGCTGTCTTACCCGGGCCATGGCGGAGATCTGGAAAGCCCCGTTTATAATCATCACAAAGGCTCCCATAACCAGAAGAAAAAGAACGACATAGACCAGTACTGCCATTAGATATTCCATCGCCAGGGCCGGATCCACATCCGGTGGAAATACAAAATTCAGGGAAAGAAGCCGTGCATGATAGCGGAAATGATTGACGTACTGTCCGTATTCATCCTTTTCTATTCCAATTTCCTCCGCGATCCGGGGCATGACCTCATAGGTTTTGCGGATATCCTTAAGCTTCACATAGACTACCAGCTCCTCTTTTCCTGAAAGGGATGCCCTGTCCATATATCCCATGGCATAGTAACCGGGAATCGCGGTATTGGTGGTGACATCCAGTTTTCCCACCAGGGTAACCGTCTTTTCTCCCGTTTGGGAAAATTGCTCTCCCTCCTTCCACACCCGCGTCTCGTCCAGACGCTCGCCCCCAAGCACCCTCTCCCCCTGGGGAAGCGTCAGTGTATCTCCCAGATGATACCGGGGATTTTTTTCAAAAAATGACTTGGATACCACGATCTCGCCGCTTTTCTGAGGAGAGCGGCCTTCCAGAATCACATTTTTCTCTCCCATCAGCTCCCAGTAATTTTCGTCCGCCTCCCGGAAAAGAAGATAAGGGAGCTGGCTTTCCCCGGAAAGCGCAAGACAGCTAAAGGGACCTTTCAGCATGGTCTTATCCACATACAGATTGTCCTCCGCCAGCTTCAGCTTCTCGTAAGGGATCTCTCCGCCCAGCTCCGCATGCCAGTTTCCTTCTGTATATTCCTCTATCTCCGCCCGCCATCGGATCTGTGTGTATCCATAGGTGCACAGGGCGCAGAGCAGAACAGAAGAGAGCAGTACCGCCGCCATAATGGACAGGGATGTGCTCTTATTCCTCCTGATGGTGTTAAGGGTATAAAAAAACAGCACCTTCATCCCGCCACCTCCTGATCCGACAGGATTCTCCCATCCTCAATGGTTATGATCCGGTCCGCCTCAAGGGCGATTCTTTCATCGTGGGTAATCAGCAGGATGGTCTGCCTGTATTTTTTGTTGGAGAGCTTTAAAAGTCCCAGTATTTCCTCGGAATTTCTTTTGTCCAGGTTACCGGTGGGTTCGTCCGCCAGAAGGATTGCCGGACGGTAAATCAGTGCCCTGGCAATGGCGGCCCGCTGCTGCTGGCCGCCGGAGAGTTGTCCCGGCAGATGGTGCAACCTGTCCCTGAGTCCAAGCACCTCTGTCAGCTCGTCAAATCTTTTTTCATCCGGCTTCTGTCCGTCTAAAAGCATGGGAAGAAGGATATTCTGCCTTACATCCACAGAGGGGATCAGATTATAGAACTGATACACTAACCCCACCTTGCGTCGTCTGAACACAGGGCACTGCTTCTCGCTTAAGGTGGAGATATCCACGCCGTCTATCCATATTTTTCCGCTGCTGGGCCGGTCCACTCCCCCCAGCATATGAAGCAGTGTGGACTTGCCGGATCCCGATGTCCCTATGATCGCCACAAATTCTCCCTGCTCCACCGACAGATCCACCCCGTCTAAGGCTGTGACCCTGGTCTGGCCGCTTCCGTAAATTTTCGATAATTTCTCACATCTTACGATCTCCATATGTCGCCTGTTCCTTTCGCCAAAATGTCTATGAGATGCTTTGCATATCTATGAGATGCTCGGCATATCTATGAGCAACCGCCTGGCTCATTGCCCACGGGAATGCCTCCCGCCGGCAGCCGTCCGGGCGGCCGGTATCCTGAATCCTGTTCTTCAGGATAGCATCACAACATGACAATCCGGTGACATTCAGATATTTTTATAAAATTTGACCAGAAATTCCGCTCCCCCTTCTCTCCTGTTCCGGGCATGTATCTCCCCCTTCTGCCGCTCGATCAGTACTCTGGCAAGGGCAAGACCGATTCCCGCATAATCTTTTCCAGCTCCCTCTCCTCTGTAAAACCGTTCAAACAGATGAGGCAGGTCCTTTTCCGAAAAGCCCCTCCCCTCATCCTCCACTGCAATTCCTGTAAAGACCGGATTTTCCCACACTCTGATCATGATAGAAGACCCTTCCGGCGCATGTTCGGAAGCATTCTTCAGCAGATTTCCTATGGCTTCCCCTGTCCATCCCAGATCACAGGAAAGACAGATCCCCTCCTGTTCTCCGGAGACGACGATATGCTGCTCCCTTTCCTCCAGAAGCGGCAGGACCGTTTCCAGACTGTTCGCTAACAGCTCACTGACCGGCACCTGCCGGATCTCAAAGGGAAGCACCCCTGCGTCGGCTCTGGACAAAACAAGCAGCGCCCTGCTCAAATTGCTTAATCTCTCCGTCTGCTTCTCCATCCGCAGAACCACCTCTCTCTCCTTCTCCGGAACCCGAGAAAGCAGCAGATCGCTTAAGATGGACAACGAAGTAAGGGGCGTTTTGAGCTGATGGGAAATATCCGCCAGATTCTTTGCCAGTTCCTCTTTCTCTCTCTGCAGCAGCCTGCGGCTCTCTCTCAAAGCCGATACCGTCTTGTAGATCTCATCCTCCAGGGAGGAAAAGCCATCCTGCTTTTTGTCCGGCAGCAGGGAATTGTTTCCCCTCTCCACCTCTCTTAGGTATTCTGTCAGCTCCTGTATCCGCCTTTGCGCCCTGCTCTTTTCTCTGAAAGAAAAAAATAAAAAAACTGCCGTGCAGCTTCCTGCAAACAGCAGACTTCCTATCAGCAATACGGGATACAGCTCCTTCGCGGGCAGCTGCCCGTGATAGCCATACCGGCTCAGAATCTCTCTTCCGGCCATGATGTCACAGCTTTCTGTATCCTTGAGCGCTTTCATAATACCGGCCTGATCCTTTGGCAGCTCTGCAGCTGCCGCCGCAATTTTGTCATAAAACAGCCTCTCATTCCACCTATAACTTCCCACAAGGAACATCAGGCACAGGGCAAGGCTGACGCTAAAGACCACCCCTGCATGACAGATCCCTCTTCTTCCCTCAATCATTAAAATCCTCCATCTTGTACCCGATTCCCCGCACCGTTTTCAGCATCTGCCGGGACTCCTCTCCCAGCTTTTCCCGAAGGCGCTTCACCATGACGGAAAGGGTATTATCGTTCACATACTCTTCCGCGCTGTCCCAGAAGTGCGCCAGCAGAAGGCCCCGTGTAATCGTTATATTTCTGTTCTCCATCAGATACTGCAGAAGCCGGAATTCTCCGGCTGTGAGGGCGAGCTCCTTTCCTCCTGCAAAAGCAACGGTTTTTCCCTTATCCAGCAGAATATTCCCGCAGATCAGTATCTGCTCCTGCTGCCCATCAGGGTCGTTTTTTCCACGGCGCAGCACTGCCCGGATACGGGAGAGCAGAACACCGCTTTTAAAGGGCTTGGTCACATAATCGTCCGCCCCCATATCCAGTCCCCTGATGATATCCTCCTCATCCTCACGGGCTGTGAGAATGATCACCGGCGGCATTCTGCCGCAATGCTTCTTGTTAAGGAAATCCCAGCCTTCCCCGTCCGGAAGTCCCAGATCCAGAAGCACCAGATCTACCCCGCCCAGATCCTGCTCCTCGGCTTCCTGCAGAGAGAAGGCTCCGGATACCCCGAAGCCTTCTTCCCGCAAAAGCTCTGAAAGGGCGTACTGAATGGTATTGTCATCCTCCACTATGAGTATTTGCTTCATCCTGTTTTTTCCTTATATTTCTTGCGAAAAAATTATTTCTGTGTCCGGCATAGCTTCTGTAAGGAGTTCTCAAAGGGCGCTTCGGCAATTCCGTTCTCCGTAATGATCGCCGTGACCAGTTCATTGTCCGTCACGTCAAAGGCCGGATTGAACACCTTCACATCCTCCGGCGCCATGGGCTCCTTATACCACATTTTTGTTACTTCCTCTCCCGGACGCTCTTCGATCCTGATCTCCGCTCCGGTGGGCGTGGCGAGATCAATGGTTGCAGTGGGCGCGCAGACATAAAAGGGGATCCCGTAGCGCCTGGCGGCGATGGCCACCATGGAGGTTCCGATCTTGTTGGCCGTATCGCCGTTAGCCGCTACCCGGTCACATCCCACAAATATGGCGTTCACCCATCCGTTTTTCATCACCGTGGCAGACATATTGTCACAGATCAGTGTCACATCCACCCCCGCGCTTTTGAGCTCGCAGGCAGTAAGCCTTGCCCCCTGCAAAAGGGGCCTGGTCTCGTCTGCAAACACGCGGAAATGATATCCTCTCTCCTGCCCAAGATAAATGGGCGCTGTAGCAGTTCCGTACCGACAGGCGGCAAGTCTGCCCGCATTGCAGTGGGTGAGGATCCCGTCCCCCGGCTTTACAAGGCCGAGGCCGTATTCCCCGATAGACCTGCACACCTGAATATCCTCTTCCTTTATCTTCACAGCCTCCCTGTGAAGCAACTCAATGATTTCAGAAAGCCCCTTTCCTTCCCTGCCAGCCTGCAGACACACTCTCTCCATCCGATTCAGGGCCCAGGAAAGATTCACCGCCGTAGGCCTTGCAGAATCCAGATACTCCTTCTGCTCCTTAAACCGTCTGTAAAAGGCTTCAAACTCCGCCTCCTTTTCTTCTCCGGCTGTGTGCTGTGCTATCTGCCCGGTTATTTGTCCGGCAAACTGCCCGGCAAGCTGCCGTGTACTCTGCCCGACAATTTCCCCGGCAATTTGCCGTGCCAGCACATAAATCCCGAAGGCCGCCGACACTCCGATGGCGGGAGCGCCCCGGACCTTCAGCAGATAAATGGCATTCCAGATTTCCTGCGCACTCTTCAGACGAATGATCTCTGTTTTTCCGGGAAGCTTTGTCTGATCGATGATCAGGACACAGTTCTCCTTTTCATCCAGTGCTACTGTTTCATATTCCATGATGCTCCCGCTCAAAGTGCTCATAGCTCTCCTTCCTCCTGCCGCTGTCAGATCTCGTTTCCAGGAAAGGCAGGCACCCCTGCAAACCCTTTTGCCAGATCTTCATCGGTAGGTATATAGTCTGTCATTTCTCCGTTGTTGAAGCGCTCGTAGGCAACCATATCAAAATATCCCGTGCCGGTCAGGCCAAAGAGGATAGTCTTCTCTTCTCCTGTTTCTTTACATTTCATGGCTTCGTCCACGGCAGCCTTGATAGCATGAGCGCTTTCCGGAGCCGGCAGGATTCCCTCTACCCTTGCAAATTCCTCTGCCGCTTTGAATACCGCTGTCTGCTCCACGCTCACCGCCTCCATATATCCGTCGTCATAAAGCTGAGACAATACAGAGCTCATGCCGTGATAACGCAGCCCGCCCGCGTGATTGGGCGCCGGAATAAAGCCGCTGCCCAGGGTATACATTTTGGCAAGAGGGCATACCTTTCCGGTATCGCAGAAATCATATACATATTTTCCTCTGGTAAGGCTGGGACAGGAAGCAGGCTCCACAGCCACGATGCGGTAATCGGCTTCTCCTCTTAACTTTTCTCCCACAAACGGTGCAATCAGGCCGCCCAGATTGGAACCGCCTCCGGCACATCCAATGATCACATCCGGCTTCACTCCATATTTATCCAAAGCCGCTTTGGCCTCCAGGCCGATCACCGACTGATGCAGCATTACCTGCGACAATACAGACCCCAGTACATAACGATACCCCTCCTGGGTGGTAGCCGCCTCCACAGCCTCAGAGATGGCACATCCAAGGCTTCCCGTAGTTCCCGGGAACTCCTCCAGAATCTTTCTTCCCACATTCGTCAACGGAGAGGGAGAGGGGGTTACCTGCGCCCCGTAGGTTCTCATAACCTCTCTGCGGAAGGGCTTCTGCTCATAGGAACATTTCACCATATATACCTGACAGTCAAGCTCCAGATAGGCACATGCCATAGAAAGAGCCGTTCCCCACTGCCCTGCTCCCGTCTCCGTCGTCACACCTTTCAGCCCCTGTTCCTTTGCATAGTAAGCCTGTGCTATAGCCGAATTCAGCTTATGACTTCCACTGGTATTGTTTCCCTCAAATTTATAATAAATCTTAGCCGGTGTCTGTAATTTTTCTTCCAGACAGTAAGCGCGAACAAGAGGGGAAGGACGATACATTTTGTAGAACTTCCTGATCGCCTCCGGGATCTCAAAATAAGCGGTAGTATCGTCAAGCTCCTGCCTGCACAGCTCATCGCAGAAGATCCCCCGCATTTCTTCAAAAGTCAGCGGTTTTAAAGTACCAGGGTTCAAAAGAGGGGCTGGCTTGTTCTTCATATCCGCTCGTATATTATACCATTTCTCCGGCATTTCTTTTTCTTCCAGATAAATTTTGTAAGGAATTTTGTTTTCTTCACTCATGTTTTACCTCATTTCCGCGCCACATTTTGCGCCTTTCAAGTTTGTGGATGCAGCGCAGACACAAACTTGCAGAGGAAAGATTTGAAAAATCTTTCGCTCTTCGCTCCTCCATTCTGCACTGCCTTTACGTATAAGCATCGTTAACTGACTTCTTATGACTGACATAGATGCATGTTATCGTACAATCGGGCTGAGAAGATTCCTTCCTCCTGCTCGCCGCGCGGGGTGCACGTTGCGTCTGCAACAACTTCATCTGTGCGCCCTCACCTGCGCAATCGAGTAGGGGCGATTTTCTCCCTGCTCGCCGCGCGGGGCGCACGTTGCGTCTGCAACAACTTCATCTGTGCGCCCCTGCGCATAAAAAAACTCCTATCCCAATCATACTGCTGGGACAAGAGTAAACTCTCCTGCGGTGCCACCCGGCTTGATGTAATCTTCTTACATCCGCTCACGGCATACTATCATATGCCTGATTTGATAACGGAGTCTCCTCTCCGTCTCGCCTACTCTTATCCTTCGGCTCACCCTCCAAAGCCCATTCCTCCAGTTTCCTCATACCGCTTTCCACCCTCCGCGGCTCTCTGTCATGAAAAATCTCTGAAGTACTTACTCTTTTTCATCGGTTTATGACTTTATTTATAACATACAAGGAGAAAAAAGTCAAGAATTCCTTTTGAATGGTAATGCAAATAACTATTCGGCCAGGTCTGTGCAGAACCCCGTCTTCCGTCGAAGTACTAGGGATGTTCCGGAGTTTTTGCTTCGCCCCTTT
>CAMWFQ010000049.1 GCA_947173495.1 uncultured Lachnospiraceae bacterium
CTTCTCCGCAGGCAATATTGAAAGAATTTCATAGAGTTTTAAAACCAAAAGAAGGAAAAGTATCTGCTTCCATTATGGTTTACAATAAAGAATCTATTTGGTGGCATTTATATGTTGCATATTATTTAAGATTTATCGATAATAGCCTTTTCAGAGAATTGCCCGATAATATAAAAGAAAATATGTCAATGGAAGAAATGTTTAGGCGCTCTACAGATGGAATTATGTGCGCAAAGGCAGAGTGTTATACACCGGATGAATTTAGCGAAATGTGTAAAAAGGCTGGTTTTTCAAAGGTAGTGTATAAGGGAGGATATCCTAATACGTTAGAACCAGATATTGCAAAAAAATATATAGAGAGTGCACTAAAAGAACCGCGGTTAGAGGAGGAACATAAGCGTTTCCTAAAAGCAGTAGAATTTGATCATGAAGGGTATCCAATGTATGAGGGAAAGCATTGCTGTATAGGAGGAGTATACTTGCTATATAGTTGAGAAAGCGAGATGCGATTGTAATGTAATAAAATAGCTAAAGCCTTAGTTCCCTTTAGAAGAAGAGGTTAAAAGAGTATGAATTTATTGAACATGCCAACCAAAAAGTATTATAGCAGTGGCATAGTATACTTAAAGGGATTAGCATGCCTATATGTGCTCTTGGCACATTTTTATAGTTGGCATTCAACAATATGCGGAGAGCAGGTTTTGGGAGTGGGGAGTATTATGCGGGCTCTTACCAGAATATTTCAGCCAAATGGCGATACGAATCCCGCTGTGTTATTTTTTATCGTGGTAAGCGGATACACGGCTCATCGGAATGGAATAAGGGAAAATAAAATAATATCATACAAAAATTATTTAACAAAGCGAATAATAAGGCTATATCCTATGCTTTTAGTGGGCAGTGTGTTGGGGGGGGTATTATGGTATGCGTCGAATAGGAATGTTGCAGTAATAACATGCACCTCGACTGATGATATAAGTATAACAGGGATAATACTCAAAATATTGGGGATAATAGTTTTATTTCCGCAGAATTATTTAGATACTTATTGTGGAAATGCATCATTAATAACAATTTCGGTTATATTGTTTTGCACATTATCGTATCCTTTTTGTCTGAAGATACTATCAGGTAATAAAAGGATAGTACCTATTGCTATATTCGGTATAATATACGTTATGACTTTTCTTGCGGTCTGTAAAAAAGGATATAATGTATGGTGGCAAAATGCGTCGTTAATATCATTTTTTCCATATTTTTTATTAGGAATGTATTGCAATGGCATTCATAATAAGAAACATATAAATGAACTCATTTTATGTGGGGGAATGGGAGAGATTGTAATGATATTATTATGCCATAATAGTAGCGGAGTATTGTTAAATATATTGACAGAAATTAAAAAACTATTATTGGGAGTAAGCTTTGGTATGCTGATTGTTGCAGTTGACAGAGAAAATGTTAGTGCTTCAAAAAATATAGTATATATCATAGGAGAGTATTCCTTCAGTATATATTGTATACATGCACCATTGACCATATATCTTTTGGCAGTAGCTGAGATAGATATATTGTCTGTAGTAATTATTTTAGCAGCATGCTCGAAAATTGTATATCAAACGATAGAGACTCCATTGTATCGGCGGTTATCAAAAGGGTAAGAGAGGCATAGAGAGAATGCTTATATAAGAATTTAGGAACACTTTTGGGGCTTGTAGGATCTGACTTCCGTCGTCTTGATCAAAAAATAGTACTTAGGAATCAATCAACATGCAGTTATGGAAAGACCAGAGCGCCCTGAAAAACAGGGAAAAGGCAGTGATCGTCGATGCCCTGAAAGATAAATACAGCAGCGTCCGCAGGAAGATCACAGAATTATTTCATGAAAACGCGGGGCGCTACGGATACCGACGGCTCCATGGCCTTCTAAAGCGGGAAGGGATCATCCTTTCTGAAAAAGTGGTCCGGCGGCTCATGCAGGAGGAAGGCCTTAGGGTAAAGGCCAAAAGACGATGAAAGTACAGCTCTTATCAGGGAGAAATCTCCCCTTCAGTACCCAATGTGTTGGAAAGGGGCTTCCATGCAGACAGGCCAAACGAGAAATGGCTCACGGATATTACCGAGTTTGCCCTGCCGGCGGGAAAAGTCTACCTTTCACCAATTGTGGACTGTTTTGACGGCATGGTTCCCTGCTGGATAATGGGAACAAGCCCGGATGCCGCCCTGGTAAACCGTTTACGAAGGGGCTGGGAAACTATGCCAAAAATCCTGTATTAATATAGAACACACACTAAAAGAATGCCAGTATTTCCGGAGAAAAGGCACCTCTTATAACAAATTTACTGTAAAATATTAAATTTTTAAGGTTCTTACAAGGATTCAGCCATAGAAAACTCTATGTTTTGACCCCAGCATCATATAATATAAATAAAAAAATTTTTCATTGAAAAGGCCAATAACGGACATAAAATATGGAGTAATCAGGGCATAAAGGTTTGCAATGCCGAAATACAGCAGTCAAAAACTCCGGAACTTTCGTAGTACATCGACGAAAAACGGGTATAATTTTCCTTATAACTTTTCAATTGCCCTACATCTCCCCCCCCCCCCCTGCTGTAAAAAAGTAACCGGTAGATAGTGCGTACCTCGACTGCGAGGGGAAAATGTGTGACAATAGACTATATTTCTATCATGAGTATGAAAAGTTAAGTCTCAACTTTTGATACTGCTATCAGGAGCTTCCTGTATAATTCAAATATAAGGAATGCCAAGAAGGGTGGTTGATAAAAAGATACCTCAGAGTAAAATAAGATTACTGACTTTGCACGGTTAGTAAAAATCTTATTGAACAGAGAGGTATCCAAGATGAATTGTAACACACAGAACGCAAAAATTGCATCCATAACTGAAAAAACATTGATCGTAGGAATTGATGTGGGAAGCGAGACCCATTATGCCAGGGCATTTGACTGGCGCAACTACGAGTATACCAAGAAACCGCTGGAATTCAGCAACACGGAGGCCAGCTTCCAGACATTCAAGGCATGGATGGAGGAGCTTGCAGAGAGGCACGGTAAAACTACTGTAATCCCGGGCATGGAGCCGACAGGCCACTACTGGTTTGCCCTGGGGAAATTCCTGCAGGACAACGGCATGAAGCCGGTACATGTGAATCCCCATCATGTGAAGAAATCGAAAGAGCTGGATGACAACAATCCCAACAAGAATGACCGAAAGGATCCCAAGACGATTGCTGCGCTCGTCAACGAGGGGAGGTTCTCTTACCCTTACATGCCGGTCGGCATCTATGCGGAGATCAGGAGCTTATCGAATCTGCGTTTCCAGGCACAGGAAAAGCTCACGAGGATAAAGAACCGCCTGGCGAGGTGGTTTTCCATCTACTTTCCCGAATATAAGGACGTTTACGGGGACTTAAAGGCGGTAAGCGGGAGGATGGTGCTGAAGGCAGCGCCGCTGCCGGAAGACATCATAAAGCTGGGGGCGGAAGGCGTGAACCGGATCTGGAGGGACGCGAAGCTGAGAGGCGCCGGGATGAAGAGGGCAAAGACCCTGGTAACGGCTGCGGAGCATAGCGTTGGAAGCAGGGAAGCGCCGGAAGCGGCGCGGATGGAGCTGAAAAACCTGCTGAACGATATGTATGTATACGCGTCAAGACTGGAAGAGCTGCTCCGGAGAATAGAAGAAAAGCTGAAAGAGATCCCATATATAGATAACCTGCTGGCGATCAAAGGGATCGGGATGGTGACGGTCAGCGGCTTTATAGCAGAGGCGGGGGACATTGGACGTTTTGACAACCCCAAACAGCTGCAGAAGCTGGCAGGATACGCCATCGTGGCAAACGATTCGGGTAAGCATAACGGAGAAAGCCGTATCAGCTACCGGGGCCGGAAGCGCCTGAGGTATGTGCTGTACGAGGCGGCGATATCGCTGGTGGGAAAGAATGCGGAGTTCCGGAAGATACACGAGTATTACCGGACGCGGAAGAAGAACCCGCTCAAAAAGATGCAGTCGGTGGTAGCGGTAGCCTGTAAGGTGCTGAGGATATTTTATGTGATCCTTACAAAAGGCGTGGAGTATGATCCAGAGAAGCTGCTTGGTGATATCAGGAGGCCGCAGACGGCATAGCAGCGGGAATAAAAACAGGCAAACCCCTGTCAGGGTTGGACTGAGCCTCCGACGGATGGTGGCGGGAGCTGAGCCCAGCCATGACAGGAAAGGCTGGGATGTATGTGGAACAGGCTGGGGAAACGTCCGCCGCAAGGCGCCAGAGCGGGAAGCGTGCAGGTCAGTAAGACTTATACAAAGAATGAGCCGGTAGCCGGCAGGAATATTTACCATAGGGCATGACCCTGGTTAGGAGCTAAGCCGGCACCCTGGTTATGGACAGGCGGAACGAAGGAAGTTAGGACCCGCGAGCCGGTGATCCTGGTAGACACGGGAGGTTCGCGAAAGCGGGAAGAAGGCGGATGGGGCTGTCGGGAAATAGACAGTTCAAAATAGGGTGAGGAGCATCGGCTCCTCACCCTAAACTTTTATTAATAAAAAAGAAAAAAGATGGCTAACGACAACCATCTTCTCTCCGTTACATGTTATAATGTAACTATGCTAAACACTAATTATTATAACGATTTTTTTGAATTATGAACAGAAAATCAACTTTAGTTTCCTTGAATTGAGTTTACCTGACGACGATCCAGTCTATACCCTGAAAAAAGTGATGGAGGATTTCGATTATTCTGGCCTGCTGGCCCAGTATTCAAATAAGGGAAGAAACGGGTATAACCCAATCATGATGTATGCTACCGTTGTTTATGCTGCCATGCGAGGAATCCGGTCTGTTGATATGATCGTAGATCTGTGCAAAAGGGACCTGGCTTTTATCTGGCTGACAAAAGGAAAACAGCCAAAGCGGGATGCTTTTTATGAATTTAAAAATCTGAGGCTGACAGAGGAAGTGCTGGATGACCTGAATTATCAGTTTGTGCGTCGTCTGGAAAAAGAAGGACTTATTACACGGAAAGAACTGTATATTGACGGTACAAAGATCGAAGCAAATGCAAACCGTTATACATTTGTCTGGAGAGGCACGATCAATTACCATCTGGCAGGTCTGCTGGATACGATAGACACACTTTATGGGAGATACAATGAGCTGCTGTCTGAAAACGGCTATGACCAGAAGTATGGATTTGGTCATGCACAGATGTTTATTATTGAAGGAATGGATAAAGTCCGTGAAGTAATTCGTAAAAACAGGGAACGCAGACTGACAAAGCATAAAAAGCTGTCAAACAACTCTGTCATAGAAATCGACAACTGCTCTCCGCTGGAACTGCTGAAGCTTCAGACAAGACTGAAACAGATCGCTGAA
>CAMWFQ010000050.1 GCA_947173495.1 uncultured Lachnospiraceae bacterium
CAATCAGGTCGTATTGCTGGCAGGCAGAATGCCGGAGCGCGCTGATGAATGCCTCCTGGATTCCGCTGTGTATGGGGAAGAGAAAATCGGTTCTCAGATCACGGTAACGGATGACAATAACGAGGATACACTGGAAATGTTTAAAAGCCGCACCTTTACCGCTGTGGGGATTGTGCGTACGCCATACTATATCAATTTTGAACGGGGAACCACTTCTATCGGCGATGGAAAAGTAGGCGCCTTTCTTTATGTTCCCCGGGAAGCGTTTGACTGTGATTATCTCACTGAAATTTATGTGACAACCAGAGAGAAATACGGGGTTTACACCGATGAATACGAGGATTATATAGAATCTGTTACCGATGAAGTGGAGACAGAAACGGAGCTGCTGGCACAGAACAGATATGAGGAACTTCTGACCACTGCTCAGGAGAAGATTGACGATACCCAGACAGAGCTGGATGACAAAAAGGCGGAGGCGGAGGAAGAACTCAATGACGCCTGGCAGAAAATTCTGGATGGAGAACAGGAGCTGGCAGACGGACAGCAGGAGCTTCTGGACGGGGAGCAGGAGCTGGCGGATGGCAGGAAGGAAATCGAGGACAGTAAGCAGGAGCTGGCAGACGCTGAGCAGGAAATCATAGACGGAGAGCAGGAGATCGCCCAGAAGGAACAGGAAATAAAGGATGCTGACGAGGAGCTGAAATATCATGAGTGGGAAGTCTTCGCAAATGAACTGGATCTGGCCTATGCATGGGATGAGCTGAATGCCGCAAAGGAAGAGCTGAAGCAGCAGGAGGAAAAGCTGGCGGAACAGGAAGCCCCTCTTATCCAGCAGGAGGAAATGCTTCTTGCCAGGGAAGAAGAGCTGGCGGAACAGGCGGAAGAGCTGGCGGAACAGGCGGCGGAACTGAATAAACAGCTGGAGGACTTAGAGGATCTGGCAGGTATGATGCCGGCGGAAGACTATGAGGCGGCCAAATCCCAGCTTCAATCCGGCATATCTCAGCTCCAGTCCGGAAGAGCCCAGTTGGAGGGTGGTTTAAGTCAGATTCGTTCCGGACTTGCGGAAATTGATTCTTATAAAAGCCAGTTTCAGGAAGGAAAGGATCAGCTGACAGAAGCGCGCGCCAAAATCAGGCACAATGAAACGGTTCTTCTGGAAGCGGAGGCGGAGCTGCAGTCGGCAAAATCCGAGGTCACCAATGCCAGAGCGGAATTGGAAGATGGAAAAGTTAAGCTTGAGGAAGCCAAAGCGGAATTGGAAGATGGAAAAGCGGAGCTGGCAGAGGGCAGAGAAAAGCTGGCTCAGGCTCAAAAGGATATTATAAAAGCGGAAGCAGATCTGGAGGAAGGCCGCGCCGAGTTGGCGGACGGTGAGACCGAGCTGGCGGATGCCAGGTCCGAATACAGTGATGCAAAGGAGGAATTTGAAACAGAGGTGGCGGATGCCCAGCAGAAAATTGACGATGCCAGACAGGAGTTGGCAGGCCTTGAGGCGCCGGAGAGCTATGTCCTTGACCGGAATACCAATGTGGGCTACGCCTGCTACGAAAGTGACTCCAATATTGTAGCGGCCATTGCCAATGTGTTTCCTGTATTTTTCTTTCTGGTTGCTGCTCTCATTTGCATGACCACCATGAACCGAATGGTGGAGGAACAGAGAACCCAGATCGGTGTGCTGAAAGCCCTTGGCTATGGAAACGGAGCCATTATGGGGAAATTTCTGTTTTATGCCGGTTCTGCAGCTGCAGTTGGAGCTGTTCTGGGATGTATCGCCGGCACCTGGCTTTTTCCGAAGGTCATATGGACAGGTTACGGAATCATGTACAGCATGGGGAAAATTGAGTATTACTTCGACCTTCCTCTGGCGCTCCTTTCCATAGCGGTTTCGCTTCTCTGCTCTATGGGCGCGGCATATTTTTCATGTCGGTATGAACTGAGTAGTGTACCGGCCAATCTGATCCGTCCGAAAGCGCCCAAAAGCGGCAAGCGGATCTTTCTTGAACGGATCACATTTATCTGGAGCAGAATGAAATTTCTGCATAAGGTTTCTGTTCGAAATATCATAAGGTATAAGAAGAGGTTCTTCATGATGATACTGGGCATCAGCGGCTGTACGGCTCTTCTTGTCACAGGTTTTGGTATCAGGGATTCTATCATAAATATTGCGGAGATGCAGTACGATGAAATTCAGATATACGACATTGACATCACCTTTTCAGATGGTATTTCCGGAAAAGATATGGATAAGCTGGCAGAACAGACAGGCAATCTTCTGACAAATATAGCCTGCCGATATGAAAAGAGCATGGATTTAAACTTTGGCGGGCGTACCAAATCCGTTTACCTGGAAATACCTGAGGATGAGAAAGAAATCACTGCTTTCTTAGATTTACACACGGAAGAAGGCAGAGAAATTCCCTATCCCAAAAAAGGGGAAGCCGTTCTGAGCGCAAAAATAGCGGAAAATATGGGGATTCAGACAGGCGATAAGGTTATTTTGCGGGACAGCGATATGAACAGCCTGGAAGTAACGATAAGCGCTTTGTGTGAAAATTTTGTCTACAACTATATTTATGTGAATAAGGAGACCTATAAAACCCAGCTTGGCGCAGAACCCGAATTTAAAAGCGCTTATGCTCTGATTAAGGAGGACGCAGACATTCATGAAGCCGCGGCAATCGTTGCTGACAGGAAAAATGTCCTTGCCGTTTCTGTGGTCGCGGATATGCGGGCAAGAATTGCTACCATGATGGAGAGCATGGACTATATTGTTTTTCTGATCATCATCTGTGCGGGAAGTCTTGCTTTTATTGTACTTTATAACTTGACTAACATCAATATCACGGAGCGGATTCGCGAAATCGCCACCATTAAAGTCCTGGGTTTTTATGCCCGGGAGACTGCCGACTACGTTTTCCGCGAAAACCTTGTACTTACCGCCATGGGCGCCCTCGTGGGACTTGGGCTTGGGAAATGGCTCCACTGGTTTGTGATGTTTAACATCAATATCGATATGATTTCCTTCAAGACGCTGATCACTCCTGCCAGCTACCTGCTGAGCCTTTTGTTCACCTTTCTCTTTGCCATGCTGGTAAATGGCCTCATGTATTTTAAGCTGGAAAAAATTAATATGGCCGAATCCCTGAAGTCAATCGAATAGACAATCAGGAGAAGGCTCTTTCGGGCATTTCCCTTTATCATCTGCGCTTTCCATCTCTTCCAGCTGAATATGGTGATTACTTCTATTATCATTCTGTGCGTGATCGCCATGGTCCTGTATCAATGCATTCAATGGATTGAGCATCTCTACAAAAAGAAAATGTAGAGCAAAAACAGCCGACGGAGATTTCCGCCGGCTGTTTTCCTGCACTTAATGAAACACCACTATTACTGTGCTTTAAATTCCTTCTCTGCAAGTACATTGTCGTCAGGATCGGTGTAGCGTACGACAAAGGAACATGTCCCTGCATCCTGTCCAACTGCTGTGTCAAAGGAAGCTACAATCTGCTCAAACTGAGCTGCATTTGCATCCAAAGCTGCAGAAAGAGTATCGCCGATTCCATCCACGATCACACTGCTGTCTTCGAATTTACATGTCATGGTAAGTACGTTTCCTTTGGTCTCAACAGAAAGCGTCATGCCATCCTGGCTCATGCTCTCAAAAGAAGCATCCAGAACAGACTTTACAGTGGGATCATTGTAATAATCTTCCAGGGTTGAATAAGAGCCTGTACCTGCATCTGCGGAAGAATCCTCTTCTGCTGTGTCTGTATTGTCGGTAGCTTCTGTTGTGTCAGCGCTGCCGGCATCTTCTGCCTCATCAGCCTCGGGCTGCGTATCTGTTCCCTCTCCGGCATCTTCTGTGGTTTCTGCATTGGTGTCCTCATTCGTCTTTGCATCATCGGAACCGCCGCAGGCAGTTACAGATAATGCCAGTGCCATAACGGCTGCACATGCAATTGATTTCAGTGTTCTTTTTTTCATAATAGTTCTCCTTTTCTGATATTCTCCTCTTTCTCGTGAGCAACTCATGAGAATATACCCTTTGGGTACATGTGTACACATACTATGTAAATAGAAGTATCACACAAAAACAAAGTTTACACGTCTCCTTTTCATTTGTCAACCCTTTAAGATTTTTCTTAATATTCTTAACTTCTTCTTAACATTTGTGCGCCCCTGTGCATAAAAAGAAGACAGCCTACGCTGTCTCCCAAAATTTTTCCAAGCTACTGAGGGGACTCGAACCCCTGACCTGCTGATTACGAATCAGCTGCTCTACCAACTGAGCCACAGTAGCATCAAAAGTTATTATAACGGCATTTCTTTCAATTTGCAAGTAAAACTTTTTAAGATTCTTTCTGCCTGTCCAGATAAACCTCAAGCTGAGGATAAGGAATCTTGATTTCTGCAGTATCCAGCGCATATTTGATCTGCTCTGTCAGCCGCCATTTAGCCGGCCAGAAATCATTCTGCTGCGCCCAGCATCTGGCGCACAGATTCACACCGCTCTCCTCCAGAGAATCCACGAACACGTTCCTTTCCATTTCTTTGACCACAGCAGGATCTTCTTCCAGCACATTCATAATCACATCCCGGGCCTGCCGGATATCCGCCTCATACGCGACCCGTCTTCCGTCGAAGTACTAGGGATGTTCCGGAGTTTTTGCTTCGCCCCTTT
>CAMWFQ010000051.1 GCA_947173495.1 uncultured Lachnospiraceae bacterium
GGAGAGGCCGGGATGCATCTGGTTGACCTTCGTGGGATGGTACGACCAGCCGTGATGACACTTTGAAAACACCGTGATAGAATCCACATGGCCCGTTTTCAAAGCCTTCTGGAACTGCTCTTTATCAAAATCAACACCTATTTCAGGGATAAGCCCTGATGTGTGAAAGTCCAAATGAACTTGTCTGAATTTCATCGTTATCCTCCTATTTTTAGTTCCGTCCCTGCATTACCGCGCAGATCCAAACCTGCCAAATCAGATCAGCCTTTTACAGCTCCCGCGGTCGCTCCCGCAACAACATATTTCTGACAGAGAAGATACAAAATCGTAATCGGCAGTGCTGTCAATACCAGATCGGCAAACACGTAATTCCAGTCGCTGGAATATTGTCCGAAGAAATTATAAACCGTAAGCGGCATGGTCCATTTTGATGATGAATTAAAGAAATACAAAGGTACCATGAATTCATTCCACGCCCCCATGGCGGTTGTGACAATCACCGTCGCCACAATCGGCTTCAGCAGCGGAAAAATCACTGAAAAAAAGGTTCTTACCGGCGTGGCACCATCAATAAATGACGCCTCATCCAGCTCCCGGGGCACATTTTTAATAAAACCGGACATGGTAAAAATGGTCCACGGCATCTGCAGGGCAGTTTCCACCAGTATAACGCCGACGAAGGTACCTGACAGATTCAGAAGCTGCAGAAGCGCATAAGTTGTCACGATCTGAATCGGCGCCACCATACCGATCAGGAAAAGATAGTAAACAAATTTGGTATACCGCGTTTCTTTTCTGGATGTTACAAACGCTGACAGACTGCCGGCTATGACCACAATCGCTGTAACGGAAGCCGTAATGATCATACTGTTGCGGAAAGCCTGCCCGATTTTCCCTTTTACCAGCACATGAGAATAATTGTCAAAATGCCATTCCGTGGGAAGCGAAAGCGCAAACGCCTGTGCCTCCGCAGAGTTTTTAAAAGAGCCCAAAACTACAATCATAAGCGGAATCAAAATAATCAGGCACGCCGCTATGGTAATGACCGTAAGGACAGTGGAAAATACAATTTTCTTTTCTTTCATGCCAAGTTTCATCACATTTCCACCTCTCTCTTTCTAAGCGCTGTATTGAGGATTACCGCGATTGTGGAAATCATCAAAAACAGCAGTAAACTCATGGCTGATGAGCGCCCCAGCGATCCCTTACTGAATTCACTGTAAATATAGGTGCTCAGCACCTGTGTGGAAAAACCCGGACCTCCGTTGGTCATTACATACACCTGCTCAAACACCTTGAATCCTCCGATGGTGTTCATCGTAATGACAACTGTAAATGCCGGCATAAGAAGCGGCAATGTGATATTCCGGAATTTCTGGAGAGCTGTCGCCCCGTCAATCGTTGCCGCTTCATAATAGTCCGCGGAGATTCCCTGCAGACCGGCAAGGTAGATTGCCATGGCAAAACCGCTCCACTTCCAGATCTGTACAAAAATGATACAGAACATGGCCGTTTTAGGATTCCCCAGCCAGTCGTTCGTAAGACTCTGCAGCCCCAGAACCGTCAGAATATTATTTAAAATACCGCCATCCATCTTGAACACAGCCTTAAACATAATCCCTATTACAATCAGGCTCAGCACCGCAGGGAGATAAAATACGGTTCTGAAAAATGCCTTTCCCTTTACCGCGCTGTTTAAAAGAAGTGCAAGCAAAAGTCCCAGTATCACGATGCCAATGGTCGTTGACAGCGCAAACAGCACTGTATTTTTCAGTGCCAGTATAAAATGCTCATCGCCAAACAATCTTATAAAATTTTTAAACCCTACAAATTTAGGCGTCAGCAGCCTTTTGATATGCCAGTCAGTAAAACTCATAAAAAATCCCGCAATGATGGGGATACAATAAAAGATGATAAATAAGATCACTGCCGGGAAGGTGAAATAATTCGGATAAAATTTCTTTTTATTCATGTTCAGATCTCCTTCGCATGTAACAGGCCTTTTTGCCCAGCGGCCGGCTTATTGCTATGGAACCCTGCTGTTCTTCGCAAGCCGGCTTATTGATAGTCAAACACCACGCAGCAAGCTGCGGGGTATTTGACCCCTCGCCGGGGTGGCATCTCCTCTTCTTCGAAGAGCAGATCAGCCTCGCGGCAGTCGCCAAATGGACATGCAAGCATGTCCGCCTGGCTCGTTGCTCGCGGGAATAAATGCCGTAATCGTGATCAGTCAATCATGATTGCGGCATTTAAAATCTGCATATTTATGCTTTATTGAAATGCTTCATATCCCTGCTGCTCCATGTAATCTGTATAAATCGGCTGGAAGGATTCCCACACTTCTCCTGCATTCTTGGTTCCTGCCGCTGCCTCTACATACAAATTCCAGAGGTCATTAAAGCATCCGTTTGCATCTGCCAGCTGACCATTAATCTCATAGGAATACTGACCTGTTGAAATATAGTTGTCAACCAAATCCTGTACACAGGGAGTCACAGCGCCGCCATCCACATCGTTGAACGCCGGGAATCCGGGATTTGATTCATAATAGATGTTCTGATACTTGGGCATTGACCATACCTGTAAAAATGCCTTTGCTTCCTCGATCTGGGAACCGCCATTGGGTACAAACAGTCCCTGCACGTAGTTTCCGGTAGGAAGGTTCGGAATATCATTGTGAGGAATTGCAAAGGACCCCAGCTCTATATCATAATTATTTTCAAAATCAATTGCCCACTGCTCAATGGTAAGATACATTGCCGCTTTTCCGTCTGCCATGATCGCTGCTGCATCGTCATAACCAATGGACAAATTGTCTTCATTTACATAGCCCGCTTCATACAGATCAATGTATTTCTGAAGAATTTCCTCCGCCTCCGGAATCTCAGACCAGGTGATCTCATTGTTCAGAAGTTTTTCATAAGTCGCCGCCGCATTATCCCCGAGTGCAACTGCAATACCGCCTGTCATATAGATCTGTGTGGTCCAGTTGTCTGCATTTGTCTGTAAAAAGGGCGTTGCATCGGAATTTTCTTTCACTGCCTTCAGAATATCAAGGAATTCCTGATATGTCTTGGGATTCGGATCTGTGATACCGCAGTCTTCCAGGAGCTGTTTGTTATAATAAACTGCCTGATAGCCTGAAGAGGATTCTTTCGGAAGCGCATAGATCTTTCCATCCTTCATATCCTTTAACAGATCCGGATTGATCAGACGGGAAATCCAGGGCTCATTGCTCAGATCTTCACAGTAATCATACACATTGATGGTAACGTTCTGTGACGGGAAATTCTGTTCAAACACATCTGGAACCTCTCCTGTGGAAAGCTTCAGATTGGTCATGGATGTATATTCATCATCAGGAATGACCTGAAATTCTACTGTACATCCATAATCCGCCTCGATAGCGTCCGCCATAGTCTGATAAGCCTCAAAATACTTGGCCTGTGATGTCATAAAAGCAATGGTCTTTCCCTCTAATATGGAAAAATCCGCTTCTCCGGCAGCTGCCGTCTCACCTTCAGATGCTTCACTCTCTGCTGAATCACTTTCCTCTGTATCGTTTTCAGCCTCCACATTTTCTGTGTTCTCTGCAGCGTCCGCTCCTCCCTGTGTCTCTTCTCCCGCGTTTCCACAGGCCGCCAGTCCTACTGCCATTGAAGCGACAAGTATGACTGATAATAACTTTTTCGCTACTTTGTTTCTCATGGTGTTCCTCCTTCTTTGTTGAAAATGATTGAAAAAATAAATTTCCAATTGCTTTCTTACACTAAATTATATAATAACGGAACCGCTTGTCAATACATTTTAGAAAAATATTTTCAAAAATATTTTTTGTAGTTAATTTATTTCAATTTTATATTTATGAAATTTATTTTCATTTTTTAATGACAGATTTCCTGACACATGATATACTTTATCCGACACCGGAAAGATATCCTTTTACAGGAAAAACCATATTATAGCTCTGTACAACAATGCAGTGCTGAAATGAGGTTAAACATATGCGATTCAGACAAGTTCATTTAGATTTTCACACATCGGGACTGCTTTCCGAAATCGGCGTTGATTTTAGCCGGAATCAGTTTCAAAAAGCATTGAAGGAAGGTCATGTAAATTCTGTCACAGTGTTTGCCAAATGCTGTCACGGCTGGTCGTACCATCCCACGAAGGTCAACCAGATGCATCCCGGCCTCTCC
>CAMWFQ010000052.1 GCA_947173495.1 uncultured Lachnospiraceae bacterium
GGAAGGTTTTCTCCCTACTCGCGCGCCGGGCACCCGTCAGCTCCTGCTGACATTTTTCCTCTGGGTGCCCGTGTGTAATCGAGTAGGGAAGGTTTTCTCCCTACTCGCGCGCCGGGCACCCGTCAGCTTCTGCTGACATTTTTCCTCTGGGTGCCCGTGTGCATTAAAAAGGGGATGTTCATGATCTTGCGACATCCCCTTTATGATTTAAAGCAATTTCAAAATCACTACCTGGCCACTCTGTTTTCATTACAACCAGATTCAATAAAGTGATTATAATACTTCATCAAGTCATCACCATTTCTATTATTCACACACCCAGTCTAAAAACAATAATATTATAAAATCCATTATCACATTTATAATAAATAGAGAAAGTACAGACGTGACTTTATACAAAAATGTTATTTTAATGATCAGATAGGAAAGCACGAAATTGATGTACCATAACATCCCAAAAATCACAATCGATACCATTTTAAGTAACCATTTCCATCGAAAACATTGGGATTTCAACAATAATAAATAAATCAATAGGATTGAGAGGATGGAAAATATAGTTCCAACATTTAATGAATATATAAATTTTCCATCAAAGTCTCCCAAAGAATATGGTGTAAGTACATATAGATCAGCCGCTATATTTTTCAGAATTTCAAAAAGGATTTTCAGAATTTCATCCGGCTCAGGTTTTACATAAAAAAGGATTGGTACGCTAAATCCCAGAATAAAATATATAATGCCTTTTATGGTATTAATTAAACTTTTAGATACTGTAATATTTTTCTTTATTGTTTTTAAAGAGGAAAAGTTATAATAGGTTTCTCCTTTATCATACTCTGTTGATTTTTTCTTTATTTTTGTTGTCTCAATGTTTATAGCATTTTTTCTGTTTATATTCTGTAAATTATTCATTGCGCCCTTTTATCATCTTTTGTTTATTCGTTGCATATTGGAAGTTTACTCCGGTGGGTATATCCAGGCTGACAGAAATCATTTTATTTTCAGTTTCAATTATATCGCATTCTTTCATATCTACGTTAATACTGATTTGAGTGCTCGGTAATTGATTTGCCTGTGAAGCAGGTAACTGTTTTGCCATAAAAGTATCCCTCCATTCTATTACACACAATATATAAAAATTTTATCATATTATGGAATATATTGGCAGGAATTATAGTTCCCGTAAATAGAACTATAGGTTATATTAATAAGTATCTAACTCAGCCAGTATTTCAAGATTCGCTTTTTCATATTCGTTAAGTGTCCTGTCGTCAAAATCTGCGCTGTCACAAGTCGGACTGTACCAAATACAGCCCATAAAATAATTGTATAAATCTTTATTTGAAAATAGATATCCATGCCTTGCATATATTTCGTTTTTGGCCAAATGAATCACCAGCATTGGCTCACCTTCAAAATCCTCTTTTGTATAGTATTTCTTATCCGTTTCAAACAGCGGTTCTATCACATTTGAAATATCCCGTACTTCTCTGACATTTTCCCAATAATCAATTATTTCAGAATAATAGGCGCTGGCCTGATAATATTGGCTTCTTTCATTGACTGCACTTATCATCTCTTCCTCTGTCCATGATGAATCATAATCTGAATCAACAGAGGTGTCCTTCTCCGCAGTATCTTCTTTCTCCCTTATCAGCTCAAAAGAACCTCTGATTCCGTAGTCGCTGCCGCCCTCTGCTAAAACCTGTTCCTGTGTTTTTCCCTCATAAGACCAGTAACCGCTGTACCTGTCATAAATAATCTCATCCTGTATCTGGCTGTCCTTCTGTTCTGCGTTATGATTTCCACAGCCGGCTAACAGGCACACGCCAGCTATGCTGATTATATACAATTTGCCTCTTAACATTTTCTCTCCTCCATTCCTTGAACCCCTTTTTTGAACTTTCTGCTTTCTCCCTGCTCGCCGTGCGCCCCATGCGCCGCTTTTAGCGGCACACTTCCTCTGCATGGACCTGTGCAATCGAGTAGGGAAGATTTATCTTCCCCTACTCGCGCACCGGGCACCCGTCAGCTTCTGCTGACATTTTTCCTTCGGGTGCCCATGTGCATAAAAAAGAAAGTATTGAAAACGCTGCATTTTCAATACTTTCCTTATGTCTGTAAATTAAACAAAACTATTTTGCATAATCGACTACTCTGGATTCTCTGATCACATTGATCTTGATTTGTCCGGGATATTCCAACTCAGCTTCAATCTGTTTGGAAATGTCTCTGGCCAAAAGTACCATTTCAGAATCCGTAACCTGTTCCGGAACTACCATTACACGAATCTCTCTACCTGCCTGAATTGCAAAAGATTTATCTACGCCTTTAAAATTGTTTGTGATATCTTCTAACTGTTTTAATCTGCTTGTATAAGTTTCAAGCGTTTCTCTTCTTGCCCCCGGTCTTGCCGCTGAAATAGTATCAGAAGCTTGTACAAGGCATGCGATCAAAGTCTGAGGCTCTACATCACCATGGTGGGATTCCACTGCATTAATGATGGTAGGCGATTCCTTATACTTTCTGCACAATTCAACACCCAATTGAATATGGGAGCCTTCCATCTCGTGATCCACTGCCTTTCCAATATCATGTAAAAGGCCTGCTCTCTTGGCAACTCTTGTATCAAGGCCAAGTTCTGCCGCCAGGAGGCCGGACAACTGTGCCACTTCTATGGAATGCTTTAATGCATTCTGTCCGTAGCTGGTCCTGAATTTCATCTTACCGAGGAGTCTTACCAGCTCAGGATGAATTCCATGTACACCTACCTCTAAGGTAGCCGCCTCACCTTCCTCTTTAATCATGATATCAACTTCTTTTTGCGCTTTTTCAACCATCTCTTCTATTCTGGCCGGATGAATCCGTCCATCCACGATCAGTTTCTCAAGCGCAATTCTCGCCACTTCCCTGCGGATAGGGTCAAAGCCTGATAAAATAACTGCTTCCGGAGTATCATCAATAATCAGATCCACTCCCGTAAGAGTCTCCAGGGTCCTGATATTCCTGCCCTCTCTGCCGATGATACGTCCTTTCATTTCATCATTGGGAAGCTGAACTACAGAAATCGTAGTTTCAGATACATGATCCGCTGCACATTTCTGTATTGCCGTGACCACATAATCCCTGGCTTTCTTGTCTGCTTCTTCCTTGGCGCGATGCTCCATATCCTTGATCATCACAGCCGTTTCATGTTTCACTTCATCTTCAACAATTTTTAATAAATATTCTTTTGCCTGCTCGGAGGTCAAGCCTGAGATTCGTTCCAGTTCCTGTAATCTTTGCTCGTTCAGTTTTGAAATTTCAACTCTCAGCTTTGACAGTTCATTTTCCTTAGCTGCCAGGCTGGCTTCTTTTCGCTCGATTGCTTCGGTTTTCTTATCAATGTTCTCTTCCTTCTGCTGAACCCTGCGCTCATACCGCTGCGCTTCTGCGCGGCGTTCCTTGATTTCCTTGTCAAGTTCATTCTTTGTACGAATGGACTCTTCCTTCACTTCCAGCAAAGACTCGCGCTTTTTCGTCTCAGCAGTTTTCAAAGCCTCATCAATAATCTCACGTGCCTTCTCCTCAGCATTTCCCAATTTGGCTTCCGACACCTTTCTGTAATAGTTGGTGGATAAAAACCACGTTACGGGAACAGACACGATCAACGTAGCAATGACCGCAATCAAAACCTGCATCATTTACAGGAGCACCTCCTTATTAAATTTTCATTGTACCCTGATCTATATAGAATGTATGTAACAATACTGACATCAGACAAGTCAATTTATTGTGATATCAACATTCTAACAGCAATTTACAACACTTCAATTTTAAACTCAAATAGCCGTTATGTCAAGCGAAAGTACACTTCTTATATTTTCAACCGAAAAGCCCTTCCGGTATAGAAACCCCATCATTTTCTGCTTTTCCTGCACAGAAGCCCGTCTTCCGTCGAAGTACTAGGGATGTTCCGGAGTTTTTGCTTCGCCCCTTTC